>NZ_JBIQFF010000010.1:0-50806 GCF_045369295.1 Priestia sp. 179-F W1.4 NHS
GGCTCCACAGGTAGGACTCGAACCTACGACCGATCGGTTAACAGCCGATAGCTCTACCACTGAGCTACTGTGGAATAATATTTATCAGACTTCTTACATTGTAATCGACATTATATGTAATGTCAATAAGTTTTTGTAATTTCTTTGCCGTTTATTTGAGACGGCTTTATTAATTTACCATAATGAATCTATTTTAGTCAAGCATCTTCTACATTTTTTTTAATTTACCTTTACACTTCCCACAAACATATTTAACTGTGTTCACTTTTCTTTTTCGAACATATTTTTGATCACACTGCATACATACATATATGTGCTCTTTTTTCTTTCCATCACTTTCTTTTTTCAATGCCTGACAAAATCGAGGTGCATCTACTTCTTTCATTAACCTTTTAAAGTCTTGATCTCCATGCTTATACCCTTTCCCCTCAATATGCAAATGATAGTGACAGAGCTCATGTTTAATAATTTCTACTATTTCTTGTGTGCCATATTGTTCAAAGTATTTGTAGTTTACTTCTATATTAGATGTACGTAACAAATACCTTCCGCCTGTCGTACGTAACCGAGAATTAAAAGTGGCTTCATGACGAAATGGTTTGTGAAACAGCTTCAATGAAATTTCTTCTACAAGTATTTGTAAATCCTTATCATTCATCTTATATACTCCTCTACTGTATGAAATCACCTGACTAGCTCTTTGAGCATACACTTCATTACATACTCACTATTCACCTTATCATAAATGAAAAGGAGTGATTGTCCTTATGCCAATGTGGCTACAAAAACAAATGAGGCGCGCTTATTCTGAAAAAGACCGTGCACAAATAAAATTGCTCAACCAATGTTGGTTTTTTTATCAAAAAAATAATTCCGCTTCTTAAATCACTTCTTTTTACAAATAAAATTGCCTTTTCAGAAAATCTGAAAAGGCAATTTTATTATTGATGGGGTGGAATCATCGTCAGTGCAACTCTTCCTTTTTTCATATCTACGTCTTCTACCCACACATTCACCAAATCTCCTACTGAAA
Source organism: Priestia sp. 179-F W1.4 NHS (assembly GCF_045369295.1). Taxonomy (NCBI): domain Bacteria; kingdom Bacillati; phylum Bacillota; class Bacilli; order Caryophanales; family Bacillaceae; genus Priestia; species Priestia sp. 179-F W1.4 NHS. The sequence goes on from NZ_JBIQFF010000010.1 coordinate 1,034, forward strand.
CGACATCGAGGGGATGCTTAACGTACCGATTCGTTAATTTAGAAATATGGACTAGACCGTCTTGCTTAACTCCTATATCGATGAACGCTCCGAAGTCTACGACGTTTCGCACCGTTCCTTCAAGCTGAATACCTTTTGCTAGATCCTCTAGCTTCAAAATATCCTGACGGAGCAAAGGTTTTGGCAGTTCATCACGAGGATCTCTTTCCGGTCTTACGAGCGCTTCTATAATGTCTTTTAAAGTAAGCTCCCCTATACTTAGTTCTTCTGATATTTCGGATAAAGAAATATGTTTTAATGCTTCTTTTACTTTCTCCGTTCCAAGTTCAGTCTCTTTCACTTCCGCTTTCTTTAAAAGCTTTTTAACGTCTCCATATGTTTCAGGATGGATACCCGTTCTGTCTAAAGGTTCTTCACCTTCTATAATACGTAAAAACCCAATACACTGCTCATATGTTTTAGCCCCTAGACGCGGAATTTTCTTCAACTGTTTTCGGTTAGAGAATTTTCCGTTTTCATCCCGATATTTTACAATGTTTTGAGCAACTGTCTTATTTAGACCAGCAACGTATTGTAGAAGCGAAGCAGAAGCCGTGTTTGCATTCACTCCTACTTGGTTTACTACTGTCTCTACAATAAAAGTCAGTGAATCATTTAATTGCTTTTGAGACACATCATGCTGATATTGCCCTACTCCTACCGACTTAGGATCGATTTTCACAAGCTCAGCCAGCGGATCTTGCAGCCTTCTGGCAATCGATACAGCGCTTCGCTCTTCTACTTGAAAATCAGGGAATTCTTCTCTAGCAACATCAGAAGCCGAATATACGCTTGCTCCCGCTTCATTCACAATCAAATAATAAACTGGGTTTTCAATTTCTTTAAGAACATCCGCTACAAATTGCTCCGTTTCGCGAGATGCCGTTCCATTTCCAATTGCCACTACTTCAATAGGGTATTCAGCGAACATTTTCTTTAATTTATTTTGTGCTTCAGCTGCTTTTCTCACAGGAGGATGTGGATAAATAACATCAATTTTTAATACCTTGCCTGTTTCATCTACTACAGCTAATTTGCAGCCTGTTCGAAAAGCTGGATCTACTCCTAATACCACTTTCCCTTTCAATGGAGGTTGGAGAAGAAGTTTTCGTAAGTTTTCAGAAAAGATGTGAATGGCTCTTTCTTCCGCTTTTTCTGATAGGTCTTTACGAATTTCGCGTTCAATAGATGGTTCTATTAAGCGTTTATAAGCATCTTCTATAGCTGAGATGATATAACCTTCAACTGAAGAATCCCTTTTCTTGATTACTTCTTTATGTAAATATGAAAGAATACGATCTGTAGGCGCATCAATACTCACTTTTAAAATACCGTCTTTTTCTCCTCTATTCATAGCTAAAATACGATGAGGAACGATTCGCTTTACCGCTTCTGTATATTCATAGTACATTTCATAGATATTTTTTTCATCTTTTTCCGGATCTTTGACTGAAGTAACAATTATGCCATCTTTTACAGTGGTCGTACGAATCCATTGACGGTAAGATGCTTCGTCAGAAATTTGTTCCGCTACAATGTCTAGGGCTCCCTGAATAGCTTCGTCAGAAGATTGAACTCCTGCTTCTTCATTTATGTATGTTTGCGCTTCAATGTTTACGTCAGAATTCGGGAAACTTAGTAGCCACTGTGCTAATGGTTCAAGACCTTTTTCTTTTGCTACAGTTGCTTTTGTACGTCGTTTTTGCTTAAAAGGGCGGTATAAATCTTCTACTTGCTGCAATTTCTTCGCTTGATGAATTTGAGCAGCCAGTTCCTCAGTTAATTTCCCTTGCTCTTCAATTAATCGGTGAACTTCCTCTTTACGCTCCTCTAAATTCATTAAGTAGTTCCAGGAATCTAAAATATTCCGGATTTGGACTTCATCCAAAGCACCAGTTTGTTCTTTTCTATATCGAGCAATAAAGGGAACTGTATTACCATCTTCTACTAAAGCAATTACGTTTTGTACTTGCTTGTGTGAAATCTCTACCTCTTTACTTACACGTTGAACAATTTGATTATCTAATTTCGTTGCAACAGACACAGCTTATCCTCCTACCTAAATGAAACTTTGTCTCTATTGTAACAAAACTCACATGCAATAACACATGTGAGCTAAAAAGAAAGGCTATGCAGTTGGAAGATGACCAGCGATATACGTAATATCGTCATTATGAGATCGAATTGCTGCCTGTAGGCGTGTCGACAATTGATCGACATTCATCGAGTTAGCAAAAACAGATTTAATCTCTTTTAATTCTAAGCCATCTGTATGAATCAAAAATTTAGAACCGGAGTCATATGGGAAGGTTTGTGTGCGGAACTTTTGAATTTTCCCTGATAAAAAACCTTGAATTGGCAGAGGGTACGTTAATTTCCCCTCCGGAGAATACAGATAAAAGCGGATATTACCTACATTTGTGTAATGAAATTCGTTATGTTTTTTATCAATTTTCAAAATAGCTACTGCTGCGCCTCTTGTATGTCGAGTAGCCTTGTTGCACTTAGAAATGATCTCATCTACATCTAGATGATGATGAGCTTTCGCTACATCCGTAACAGCTACAGAAGCGGCTCTGGCTTGTTCACCGCTTCCTAATCCATCTGCCACTGCACATAGAAAATAATCATCCGTTTCTTTGACATAGTAACTATCTCCACAACACACGTTCCCTTGCTTTGGCTCTTGATATATATGAGTTTGAATCGACTTTGTATTCGGGTCTACTGTCATCACGACATATACTCCGAATCGTTAGAATCTGAGCGAGCTGCAGTCCTTAGCTTATCAAGAGCTCTTCTTTGCAGTCGAGATACATGCATTTGAGAAATCCCTAATTTCTCACCGGCATCTTTTTGACTCAGATTTTCAATAAATGTATAGCGAATTACTTCTTTTTCTCTATCGCTTAATACATGAAGAATCTTTTCTAACACTAAGCGCTGATCAGTTTTCTCATAACCCGACTCTTGTTCACCTACTAAATCAAGGATTGTAACAGTACTTCCATCAGAGTCTGCTTCAATAGAATGATCAACAGACAACGCTTGATAACTTTGCCCCATCTCCATCGTTTCTAAAATTTCTTCCTCTGTCACTCCGATATGATCAGCAATTTCTTTTACTTGAGGAGATCGCTGTAAACGGGTTGTTAGCTCTTCGACAGCTGCTTTAATTTTAGGACCTAATTCTTTGATGCGGCGCGGTACGTGAACACTCCACGTTTTATCGCGTAAAAATCGCTTAATCTCTCCAATGATTGTAGGAACAGCAAACGATTCAAAACTTCTTCCAAATGAAGCATCATACCTTCTAATAGCTCCTAACAGTCCTAGCATCCCTACCTGCACAATATCTTCATGTAAGCTTCTGCCTTTTGAATAACGACGTGCAATAGATTCAACAAGGTTCTTGTAATGTACTACTAGATCACTTTGTGCTTCTTCATCCTGCGTTTTTTGAAAGCGCTCAATTCGTTCCTGAACCTGTTCTTTAGTTAATTTCATAGGTTGAGACTGTGTTTTCATCACTCTCCACCTGCTCTCTTTGCACATACTTAGTCATCATTAGCGTTACACCTTTTGAATTGACCATTTTCACTTCGTCCATTAGTGTTTCAATTAAATATAAACCAAGTCCACCTTCAGGAAGAAATTCAACTTCTTTTGATGTTTCATAAGGTCCTATATGTTCCTTAAGCTCTTCAAAATTAAAGCTTTCGCCTTTATCGACCACCATGATTTCTAAACGGTCATCAAATAAACCAAAACCTACTCTCACTTCACCATTTTCTTCACTCTTGTAAGCATGCTGTACGGCATTTGTACATGCCTCACTCACAGCAATTTTCATATCTTCAATTTCATCATAAGAAAAACCCATCCGGTTCGCTACACCAGACAGCGTCAGTCGAATAATCGCTACATAGTCTGGCTTAGCAGGAATCTTCATCTCAACAAAGTCATAAGGCTGTTTCATTTTACGCCACCTTCTACTTGTGAATTCACGTTTAAAATGTCTGTGAGGCCCGTAATATCAAATAAGCGCTTGATGCGCTCTGATACACCAACAAATTTCAAAGAGCCGTTATTTTTCTTATTGGCTTTTAACAATGCAATAAATACACCTAGTCCTGTACTATCCATGTATGATACATCGGTTAAATCGACTATAATTTCCGGTTCAGTATGTTCAGTAATTTCCATGAACTTTTCTTTTAGCTTAGGTGCTGTATATGCGTCAATCTCTCCAGCCAGCTTAATACGATATGCTTGACCGTCCTTTTGTATATCTATTTTTAAATTCATCGTATTAGTAGACCCCCTCTAATTTTGTGCTATCTTTTCTGTACCCTTATTTAGAATACTTAAACTAAACTCTTCAAAATAATTAATGTAAAATCATCTCTCAATTGAAAATGCTGTAATTTTTCCAGCTCTTTATATACAGATTCTACAATTTCTTGAGGAGACAAATGCATGTATTTTCGAATTAATTTTATGATGTCCAATCTTTCGATAAATCCTTCTTCAGTTCTGCATTCTGTTACACCATCTGTTAACAGAACAATCATATCGCCTTTTGAAAGCTGCTGCTCGTACTGAAGATATTTCACATGGCGATCGACTCCTAGCACGAGTCCTTTTGCTTCCAAATCTTCAAATGAATCAGCTTTGGCATCATAATAAAAGCCTGGCTCATGCCCTGCAGATGCATAATCAAATAAGTTTGTCTCGGGATTATAACTTCCGTAGAACATCGTAATAAACATACTTGGATCTACGTTTCTCTCTACAATATTATTCAAGTTCTCCAATACGTAACTTGGATTTTTTCTTGAGTCCGGTAAGCTGTCCATTGCATACTTGATCATAGACATACACATTGCAGCTGGAATTCCTTTTCCGATCACATCGGCAATGGCAATACTTAACCCACCGTGCTCTTCTTCTACAAAGTGAAAATAATCTCCGTTCATCTGTTTAGCAGGTACGCTAATCGCGCCAATTTCTAAAGTTGAACTAGCCGGAACCTTTGTCCCTAACAGCGTCTGCTGGACGTTAGCGGCAACTTCGATTTCAGAACGAAGTTCCCGCTGCTTATTTTTTAATGTTTGATGCTCACGAAGAGCAAGGCCGTAGCTAATCATTACCTCAAGTAAAAAGTCTAGAGAATGCAGCACTTTTTCTGGAATATCAGAATAAATTTCTTCAATCACTTCTTTATGAATGCTCACAATATCTTCTGGCGATATTTCATTCTCTAAAGATTTTCTACTTAGTTTTTGTCCTTGATACAAAATTTGTTCATTTTGTGTTTGGATATAGTTCCCCAAAATATCTTTGTATAAATCTCTCATCTCTTTATCAAAAGACATTATCTATTTCCTCCTACCGGAGCCACTTAACTGCTTTAATCTCAGTACCTTCTCCGACATTTGTTTCGATGTCAAACTCATCCATCAATCGTTTTACCCCAGGAAGCCCAGCTCCTAGTCCACCCGATGTTGAGTATCCATCTTCCATTACTTTGCGAACGTCGGGGATACCTGGCCCTTCATCTGTTGCTACGACAAGAAGACCGTTTTTTCCTCCACGATTTAATTTCTCAATATAGATTTGACCCTTACCCGCATATAGGTAAATATTACGAGCTAATTCAGAAATGGCGGTTGTAATACGAGCTTGGTCAACTGTTCCAAACCCTAGCTCTTTCGACACATTTCTACCTAATTGGCGTGCCGCTACGATGTCCCATTCTGTTACGATTTTTACGCTGGATTGGAATTCCATATACTAATCCCCCAATTCCGATTGGAGTTTCTCAAGACCTTTTTCTAAATCGAGTGCAGTAAGAACATCGTTTAGGCCAATCCCTAACTCAACAAGTGTAATAGCTACTGCAGGCTGGATACCTGTTAATACTACTCTGGCCCCCATCAAATTAGACATGCTAACCACGTCACCTAACACTTTTGCGATGAATGAATCGATCATATCAATTGAAGTTAAATCGATTACCACTCCTTTTGCTCCAGTTTGATGAATTTTACTTAGCAAATCTTCTTGGAATTGAATAGCCGTTTGATCATCCAGCTCCCATTGAATGGATACCAATAAGTAGTCGTACAATTTCAAAATGGGTATTCTCACGTTTATTCCTCCGATTCTATATCAACTATTTTCCGCTCAGTCATTTCTAACGCAAACTCTACACCTTTTTTTAATGAGTTTTTCGTAATAATTTCATTTAAGTTAATACCTAAGTTCACAATAGTCTGAGCAATTTCCGGACGAATTCCTACTAACAAACACTTGGCTCCAACCAAACGTACGGCTTCAGCAGCTTGAATGATATGATGGGCAACCATCGTATCCACTACTGGTACTCCGGTAATATCTATTAATACGACCTCTGATCGGTGCTTTACGACACCTTGCAGTAAGTTTTCCATAATTTTCTTCGCGCGATCAGTGTCAATTGTTCCCACAAGCGGCATTACCGTAATTTTATCAAATACCGGTATTAATGGAGCAGACAATTCTTGAAGTGCAACTTTTTGCAACATAACTGTATTTTCCCACGAGTTGGAGTATTGTTCTACTATTTTGTTATAAATAGGGCTTAACCACTTGTCAAACCGATAGAATAATTCAGAATGAGTTTGATCAGCCTTTACATGTTCACTGTTTACATACCCTTCAACCACTACATGACCCAAGTTACGTACACCCTGTGTCAAATAAGCAAGAGGCCATCCTAAACTCACAACTCGTCCTACTACTTCCTCTAGTTCCTCTGCAAAATTTTCCTGATCACGGAATGCTTTTGCCAAAAGTAAATTTACAAAATCAGAGCTTACATTTACGTACACTTGCTCGGATACAATGTTTTTAATCCGCTCTGTTTCCACATCATTCATTAACACTAGCCATCGATCAAAAATTTCTGATTTATGATTTTGTATATAATTGAATAAATCTTGATTCATGAGGTCCTCCTTGTGAGTCAATACACTCATTTATATCTATATATATTATCATTTTTAAAACGTTTCTTATTACAATATACGTTTACTGATTATTCCTAGTCAAATTAAAAAAGTTGCTCATAAAGGAGCAACTTAGCATAAATGGAAGTATAATTCTAAAAGTCGATAAGTCCTACACTGATTTGCAAGGCTTCATCCACTCTGTCCATCATTTCATCATCTAAATGGGTAATCTTGTCTGTTAGCCTCTGTTTATCAATAGTACGAATTTGTTCTAGTAAAATAACTGAATCTCGCTCAAATCCATAGCGCTTTGCATCAATTTCAACATGCGTAGGTAACTTTGCCTTTTGAATTTGAGCAGTGATCGCAGCTACAATAACAGTTGGGCTAAAACGATTGCCTATATCATTTTGAATGACAAGTACAGGGCGAACGCCTCCTTGTTCTGAGCCAACAACAGGAGATAGGTCAGCAAAATAAACGTCGCCACGTTTGACTACCAAGTCATTACCCCCCGCTTACTAAACGATCCACAGTATGATCAGCTTCATACTCTGCTAGAAAAGCCTCGGAAGCAATATTTAAGTTTATCTTTGCCATCTCCATATATCCACGTCTCATTGATTCGCGAATATGGCGTTTTTTTCGCTCACGAAGGTACAATTTTGTTGCTTGGTGAATAAAATCACTTCGGTTGCCATTTTCTTGTTTAACCATAAGATCGAGCTCCGATACTAAATTTTTCGGTAATCTTACTAGGATTTCTGTAGTTGCGCTCGCTTCAGACACAAACATACACCTCCAACATCAATACACACACCAATAGTCTCATCTTTCCTTATCATAACATTGATTAGCTTTAATGGAAAGTTAATTCTGTCAATTTCTACACTATTATCGTCAATTGATACCCTCTTTTATGCATGGAAGTTATTATTTTATTGTCTTTTGTTCGCAGGCTTTTTATGTTGACTCAGGAAGATGTATATTCAGCGCAAGATATAATTATTAACATGAATGTGCTGAGAATCTCTTGTATAAACCCTCGGAACCCTTGCTGCAATCATGCAAGGGATTTCATAATTAATTGTTTCAAGATGCTTTGCTACTTCATCAATTGTAATTTCAGCACCTTGTTGTTTTCCAATAAATGTTACTTTTGTACCCGTTTTATACATTTTAGGCAATTTAATCATCAATTGATCCATGCATATCCTACCAATAATTGGCACTTTAACTCCATCTACTAACACTTCAAAATTACTTAATTTACGAATCCAGCCGTCTGCGTATCCTACTGGAATAGTAGCAATCCATTCATCTTCTTTAGCTTCATAAGTAGCTCCGTAACTGATATGACTCCCTTTTTTGACTTTTTTAACATGCACAATACGGCTGTGCAGCGAAAAAGCTTGTTTTAACGGAATTGGCAAGACTTCTTTTAATTCCTCTGAAGGACTCAAGCCATACATAGAGATACCTAAGCGTACGCCATTAAAGATATCGCTCGGACGACGAAGCAAAGCTGCGCTATTTGCACAGTGAATCATCGGAGGTGTAAAATTATGTTCTTTCACAATTCGAACCATTTCTTCAAAGAATGTGTATTGTTCTTCAAAATAAGACGAATTTAGCTCGTCTGCTGTTGCAAAGTGCGTAAACACTCCATCCAGCGCGAACCCTGAATGAGAAGTGATGATATTCATCGTTTCGTGTAATTCTTCTTTTGTTCTAATTCCTAAGCGACCCATGCCTGTATCTATTTTTAAATGCATATGCAACTGACTGTTTGCACCTAGAATGGACGCCGCTTCTTCAATCCAAGCTTTGCTATAAGCAGTGACCGTTACATCCCACTTCAATGCAGTTTGAATGTGTAAGGGAGGCACGGCTCCTAATACTAAAATGGATTCCTTTATTCCTTTTTTTCGAAGAGCAATAGCTTCATCCAAAAAAGCTACAGCTAGCATATCAGCGCCAGCTTGAAGCGCAATCTCTGCTACTTCTTTATCTCCATGCCCGTACGCATTCGCTTTTACTACGGCCATTAACGTTTTATGCCCCGGTATAAGTTCTCTTACATGATTCACATTTTGAAAAATGGCTTCTACATCAATTTCTGCCCATGTTTCTCTATAAAATGCATCCATTACTACGACACTTCCTTTTTTCAGAACCATTCTAAACGTACTTTCCTCTGTTAGTATAATACATCTATAGCCAAACTTCATCTCGATCTTTATTCAAATTAAGCAAGAACAAGCCTACATATATGCAGGCTTGTAAGCTTCTCTTATTTTCCCATCTGACTTTGCACAGATCTAGCAACTGTACTCAATTCATCTGGTGTCAGCTGATCAGAAGCCAGCATAAAGTCTACTCCATTATATGTCCAAGATAGACTTTTATCCGTTAAAGCTCCCACAGTAAAACCTAAATCAAATGGCTCTCCGGCAGTAACTGTAGATGTTGCTGTTTTAGCTACTTGCGCTTTTTCTTGTACAAGCGTAAACGGCTTTTCTCCTTTGTACATTAAAACGACTCTCTCACCATTTTCCGTCTCGATTTTCTTTTCCTTGGACAGCTTTGTACCTTTTGGAACGTCCTTAGGATAAAGAACGCTAAATGATTTGTGCTGAGCTAATGTCGGAATGTCAATCTTTGCACTTGTCATGTTTCTTTTTGTATCAAAAGCCCCTTTATCAAACTTAGAATCGAATTTCACCTTAGAGAAATCAACTTTTATTAACACTTTATTATCCGTATCCATAATTTTAACCGACACAGGCGCTAAGTCACTTTTGTTCAGCGTAATTTCTTGTTTAGGAAGCATTGTGCTATTTTGATAGTTCGTTTTTGTTTCAAAAATATAATGTTTATCCGTTGATTTAAAACTTGCCTTTTCATCCTTCACAATATCTTGGACAAGGGATTCATACAAATAAGCTTGACTGCTATTTTGCGGCCAGTCACTTTGAAAACGAAAGCTTTTATTTAAGGCAGGCGTTAAAACAAAAACCCCTTCATCATTACGCAAAATCATTTGGCTTTGATCTTTCTTTGTATTTTTCAAATTCACTCGATAGTACATAGGCTTACTATGCCAAATCTCTACATCGTATACTTGAGCATCTTTCCCTGTATTCAATGTCATCTTAGCATCTGATTTATACCCCGCCATTTCTTGTACCTTGGCATCCAATGCATCTGTTACATCCTGCTGACTTTTTTCACCGCATGCTGATAAGGCTAAGAGAAAAAAGGCGCAAACAAATAAGCCAACCCATTTTTTATGCATTTCCCCAACTCCTTTGTTTCGTATATTCACAGCTAAACGGAGAAGCAAGAACATATCTTGTCTCCCCTATCCACACTATGAATATATGAACAAGAAATAGTGAATATGCAGACTAGCTTGACAAGCGTTCAATAATTACTTGAGCAATCGCATAGTGCGCACTGTGGGAAATAGATACGTGTACAGACGCTTCCAGTGGTTGTTTTGTAACAATGTGGGGTTTCCCTCTTTCATCATTCACGATTTCGATATCTTGGAAGCTGAAATCTTTCCCTATTCCTGTTCCAAGAGCTTTCGAATATGCTTCCTTCACAGCAAATCTTCCTGCTAAAAATTCGACCTTACGTCGGCTTGATAGCTTTTCATAGCGTTCTCTTTCATTTTTTGTTAAAATCCGAGTAATAAAAGCGCTTTGACGCTGCACCATTTTTTCAATCCGCTCTAACTCTGTAATATCAATTCCAGTTCCTATAATCATTTTCATTTAATCCTCTCTTACAGAATAGTATATAAAAATGCCTTTATAAAAAGGAGTGACAAATATGTTCGTACGCACAGAAAATGCAGCTGAATTTAAACGTTTTTATCCTGTTACCTTCACGCTTATCTGCATCCACATTGCGCTATGGTTACTTGCCGCTCTTCCCTCACACCTTGCAGAATCTTTTATACATCAGCTTATTGGTGTGAATAGTTTAATTTCCCAAGGAGACTACTGGCGGCTTTTCACACCTATCTTTTTACATCTAAGCTTTTCACATCTTCTTTTTAACTCATTTTCATTGTTCTTGTTAGGACCAGGCGCTGAGCGTATTCTTTCTTCTTATAAGTTTCTTCTATTCTACCTTACGTGTGGATTGCTTGGAAATATCGTTACATTTCTAATCCAATCTTCTTTTTACAGCCATGTGGGTGCATCCGGTGCCATTTTCGGACTGCTCGGATATTACCTCTATCTTGTCATAAAACAAAAGCATATGCTTTCTAAAAGCAACCAGCAAATCATTGTCGTCTTTTTAATTATTGGATTACTTTCAGGTCTGCTAACGCCAGGAACCAACAATACAGCTCATTTCGCTGGAGGTATTGCTGGATTTCTTCTCGCTTTTCTTACGTTCAAACCGAAAAACAAGCCACAGATATGAGGCCTGCTTTAGGATTTAATATAAAAAGTGGATGAGTTAATAAATTCCACATCTTCATAAGTTTTTAAATCTCTTACTAACTGAAAGAGCGCTTCATCTTTTTTCTTAGCTTCAATCATGCAATCAATTTGCGGTATCGTTCCATTTACTTCTTTTAAAAAGCTGTAAAACCCATTAACATCGATATAATCTGCATGGGCTCTAAATTCTTTATCACTTTTAGGACTAGATATATGCATTTTTAGAGGGAGTGTTTCATGTTCCCATGTTCTAATGATACGGTCCCAATGCTCTTGCCATGAAGTTTCATCATTGTTCGCCTGATGATGATGAAGATCAAAAATGATTGGGACATTTAGTTTTTCACATAAATACAAGACGTCTTTTATATGAAAGGTTGTATCGTCGTTTTCCAACATAATCATTTGCTGAAGGGATTGAGGTACAAGCCCCCAATTATGAATAAACTGCTCCAGTGCTTTTTCTTTATCATTATAAGCTCCTCCAACATGTAAAACACAGCGATTTTGAAGCGGAATATCCATTCCTTTCAGCAACTTTTGATGCATGCGAAGAGTTTGGATAGAATGCTTAAAAACCTCTTTATCCGTTGAGTTTAAAACAACAAAATGATCCGGGTGAAAATCTACTCGCATTGGATGTTCCTTCAAAAATACAGAAATACGCTGAAGAGCATCTTTTAAAGGAGCTATGTAATTCCACTCTTTTAGTGCCTCATGGTTAGCTAATGGAATTAACTTAGAACTGAATCGAAAAAACTCAATTTCACTCCACGCATTATGTTTTAATAACCGTAAGCAGTTTTCTAAGTTGGATATTGCAATACGTTCGAGCTTGCGAATGGCCGCTTCATGGTCTTTCACACGCTGAAATTGTGCAAAAGTCATTGTTTGAGAAGGAGAACTATTTTCCAAATGAACGCTCATCGCCACATAACCTAACCGAACAATGGTCGACATTAGTGAACACCCCATTTTATTTTACTCATAGTGTGCACCAATAAAATAGCAATTAACACATAAAAAAACGAGCCTGTTAAGGCTCGTTTTTATTTTACGCTTTGCTGCGAGAATCTTTACGATTACTGCTGCTATTGCGATTTCTATTATCACTGCCGTTGCTTCCACCGCGACGCTTGTCACCAAAACGCTTTGAGTTTCCACGACGATTTTGCTGTGAGTAGTTTTTAGAGTTAGAACGTGAACGACCTCCGCCATTTCCACGTTTGTTTTTATCACCTTTTGCAATTACCGGTGGTTCAGCAGTTAATTGAATTGGTGATTCATTTGGTTCTTTTGTAAATAATTTGATTGCCGCTGCCACTAATGAAACTGAATCGTGCTCTTCAAGTAACTCTTCTGCCAACTGTTTGTAGTAAGATAAGTTGCCTTGTGTCACAGATTCCGTTAATTTGTCAGCTGCAATACGCTGTTGACCTTCCATTGCTTCATCAAGCGTTGGAGCAGTCATACGCTCCATTTTACGTTTTGTTGTACGCTCAATATTGTGTAACTGTCCAGTTTCTCTTGGCGTTACAAATGTCATAGCAGCACCCATTTTACCAGCACGGCCTGTACGTCCGATACGGTGTACATAGCTCTCCGGATCTTGAGGGATATCAAAGTTGTATACATGAGTAACACCAGAAATATCAAGTCCGCGTGCAGCTACGTCTGTCGCAACTAATACATCAATAGAACCTTCTTTAAATTGACGTAGTACAGATAGACGTTTCGATTGTGTCAAGTCACCATGGATACCTTGTGCAGAATAACCACGCATATTTAATGCTTCTGATAACTCATCAACACGGCGCTTTGTACGACCAAAGATGATAGCTAATTCAGGTGATTGCATATCTAAAAGACGAGTAAGGATATCAAATTTACGCTTTTCTTGTACTTCTAAATAATACTGCGTAATGTTTGGCATCGTTACTTCTTTTGCTTTTACTTTTACCACTTTTGGTTCGTTCATGAATTTTTCAGCAATGCGACGGATTGGAGTAGGCATTGTTGCTGAGAATAAAAGTGTTTGGTGGTTCTCAGGTACGTTTGATAAGATTTTTTCAATGTCTTCGATGAATCCCATGTTTAACATTTCATCTGCTTCATCTAAAATAACTGTATGAACGTCTTGTAGACGAAGTGTACGACGATTAATATGATCTAGCATACGTCCTGGTGTCCCTACGATGATATGAGGGTGCTTTTTCAATGCACGAATTTGACGACTGATATCTTGACCACCATAAATTGATAGCACGCGTACGCGCTTTGTTTGACCAATTTTGTAAAGTTCTTCAGATACCTGTACAGCAAGTTCACGAGTAGGAGCAATAATTAACCCTTGAATTGCATCTACGTTTACATCAACTTTTTCAATAAGAGGAATACCAAATGCCGCTGTTTTCCCTGTTCCTGTTTGTGCTTGTCCGATCAAATCGTGACCTTCTAGTGCTAATGGGATAGTTTCTGATTGAATTGGTGTTGCTTCTTCAAAACCCATTTTACTCACAGCTTTGTTAAGCTGTTGACTTAATCCTAAATCTTGAAATAATGCCAAGTTTTTCAAACTCCTTTTATATTTAGACTATCTATATTTTACAAAAAAAAGCATTCTCCGAGGAAACGGAAAATGCTCTAAACGACTACTTCAATAAATTCAACGTTTAGAGTATAAGCGCCTCAAGACACTCAGACTACATCATAACACTATGGCTTTCCGTTTGCAATAGAGCTTACTTATACTCTTTTTAATATCACGGTAATTTATGCATCATTTTTGAGATAACTTCCTCAAGCTTCATCCCTCGAGATGCTTTCACTAAAACCACATCTTCTCTTGTTGTAATCGCTGTTAATTTTTCAACAAGCTCATCTTTCTCCTCAAAGTGTATTACCTTATCTTCTGCAAAATTATTTTTTGCTCCTTGCTCAATTTCAACAGATAAAGGACCGTATGTTAGAACATAATCAATTTTTTCTGCTTGAATAAACTCTCCCACTTCTTTGTGGAACTCTTTTTCCTGATCGCCTAATTCAAGCATATCCCCAAGAACAAGAATTTTTTGCTTATAGCCTTCTAAATCATGCATCAACGTGATAGCAGCTTTAACGGACGTTGGACTTGCGTTATATGCGTCGTTAATGAAGGTCAGGCCATCTGTTCGTTTTACAAGCTCCATACGCATATTTGTTAGCTTTAATTCTTTTAATCCCTTAGCGATTGTTTCGTTGTCTAGTCCAAAATAATGACCTACCGCAATAGCAGAAAGCGCATTGTGAACATTATGTTTACCTAATACCGGGATAAAGAATGAATATGTTGTTTCACGTGAAACAGTGAATGTTGTTCCTAACTCTTCGGCTGAAATAGCACTTGGATACAAATCGTTTTGTTCTGAGCTGCCAAATGTCACCGTTTCAAATGCTGGATTAACTACGCGCGACGTTAAAAGTGGCTCATCACCATTATAGACAAGCTGGCCTGTTGGTGCTAAGCCGCTTGTAATTTCTAATTTTGCCTCCGCAATTCCATCACGACTTCCTAAGTCTTGAAGGTGCGATTCTCCGATATTTGTAATAATGGCCACATCAGGCTCCGCTAAATTAGAAAGAAACTCAATCTCTCCTCGGCTGCTCATGCCCATTTCTAAAACGGCAATATCATGAGTTTCATCTAAACGCAAAATAGTAAGCGGCATGCCAATATGATTATTAAAGTTTCCATCTGTTTTCAGAACACGGTAAGTTGTATCAAGCACAGCTTTCACCATGTCTTTTGCCGTTGTTTTTCCGTTACTTCCTGTAATGCCCACTACTTTAATATCTAACTCGTGACGATAGGATTTCGCTAATTGCTGAAGAGCTTCTAGCGTATCATCGACTAAAATAACGCTAATGTCTGTCGGTGGGTTTTCTTCATCTTTGTTCCACAGAGTAGCGACCGCTCCGTTTTCAATTGCTTTATCGACAAATACATGCCCGTTAAAACGTTCCCCTTTAATTGGGATATATAAATTGCCTTGCTGAATAGTTCTCGTATCAATTGAGACTCCCTCAATTACAGTTGCTTCGTTCCCGCTATGAAATACACTTCCTGGAATCATTGCAGCTAGCTGTTTAAGCGTACGTTTAATCATTGTTGGTTTGCTCCTCTCGATATAAAGTAAACTATGGATACTATTTAATTGAAACTAAACACAGAAACACTATTCATGATGAATAGTGTTGTGTGAGTTACATTGTGTGTTTAATTTGCTGCTTTTCGGTATGACGTTCAATTGCTAGTGATACAAGTTTTTCAATTAAATCTGGATATTCAACACCTGCGTGTTTCCACAATAACGGGAACATACTGAAAGGTGTAAAACCAGGCATCGTATTCACTTCATTAATAATGAATTTACCTTCTGATGTTAAGAAGAAATCTGCACGTACAAGACCAGATCCATCAATTGCTTTAAATGCTTTGATTGCTAGTGCTGACATTTCTTGATGCTGTTCTTCTGTAATTTCAGCTGGAATAATAAGACCTGTATCGCCGTCTTCATATTTTGCTTTGTAATCGTAAAACGCTTTTTTAGGTAAGATTTCTCCAACTACTGAACAAGCTGCTTCATCATTCCCTAACACACCAATTTCAACTTCACGACCAACTGCTGCTGCTTCTACAATGATTTTTCGATCAAATAAGAAGGCTTCAACAAATGCCGCTTCTAACTCTTCGCGGTTATCACATTTGCTGATCCCAACACTTGAACCTAAGTTTGCTGGTTTAACAAAGCAAGGGTATCCAAGTGTTTCTACTTTTTCATAAGCAGCCGTTCGATCTGCTTCCCACTCGCGGCGGATAAATGATACGTACTCCACTTGAGGCAGACCTGCCTGTGCAAACAGCTGCTTCATTACAACTTTATCCATAC
Source organism: Priestia sp. 179-F W1.4 NHS (assembly GCF_045369295.1). Classification (NCBI taxonomy): domain Bacteria; kingdom Bacillati; phylum Bacillota; class Bacilli; order Caryophanales; family Bacillaceae; genus Priestia; species Priestia sp. 179-F W1.4 NHS. The sequence continues at coordinate 17,459 of NZ_JBIQFF010000010.1, forward strand.
CAGCTGCTGAAGCTAATACGCCGTTTCCAACATAAGGAATATTCAATAATTCTAATAATCCTTGTACCGTACCATCTTCTCCATTTGGACCATGAAGAAGTGGGAAAATAACATCTAGTTGATCATCTGTTTTTGAATCTGTTAATGCAAACATTTCTGTATTCAATGAAACTGGTGAAATAGCTGTTCCGTTATCTTGAATTTCTAATTGAGCAACTGTTTCAAGCGGACCAGTCAGCTGTGTGCCGCGAATCCATTTTCCTGTTTCTGTAATGTAAATTGGATGCACTTCATATTTATCGTGATTAATTGCTTTTGAAACTGCTAGAGCTGTTTGTAAAGATACTTTATGTTCAGCGGATTTTCCTCCGTATAAAAGGCCAAGCTTAATTTTCACTGATGTTCCTCCTAACACATATTCATCTTTTCTATTTTATCATGCACGTTTAGATAGTAAACAGAAATATTAACTATTATTACGTATGTCAAAATAGCTAGGCTTGTGAAAGAAATTCCAGCTTCTCCTTTCATTATTTAAAATGACCTTTTCACTTGAATCATTTATTTTTGAAAAAACTTTTTTGATTTTAAATCTTTTTTAAAAGTTTATTTATAAAGTTTATTTATGCTAAAGATCATCATCAATAATCGAAACTATAGTTCTGGTATAAATCAGGAGGTTCAACAAATATGAGTAAAATGGGAAAAACGATGATTGCTGCATGCAGCGTAGCCATTGGAAGTATTTATGCAACTGGTTATATAAACACTCTATCTGACGCGCAAGCTGTTCAAGTCACACCGGCTCATCATCAGAAAAAAACGAGAGATCAGACAGACAATCAAACGATTGTTAATGATAACTGGGGAGAAGATATCGCTTCTTCTAATAAGCACCCTTCATCAGCGAGTACCGAAAGTTCTGCTCCTAAAACAAAATACAAAGATGGAACGTATTCTGGTCAAGGAAGCAACCGTATCGGAACTGTTTACGTATCTGTGACCATTAAAAACGACCGAATTGATACAGTTGAAATTACAGAAGCGGATACTCACTATTCTGAGAGTTACATTGAGGATCTTCCGTCTCAAGTCGTACAAAGACAAAACTCAGATGTCGACGTCGTGAGCGGAGCAACGCTTAGCACAGAAGATTTTCAAAATGCCGTGGATGACGCCCTTCAGCAAGCAATGAATGCATAAAGGAGAAACGAATGATGTCCATAAAAACGTATAGCCGCTCTGTCTTATGTATGGGAACAACCGTGTCCATTCAAGTAATTGCTCCCCAATCGGAGGAAGCAAATGTCCTTCACCATATCTCAAAGGCATTTACTATTTTTAAGACCGTCGAAACGACATGCAGTCGATTTGATGCCAAAAGCGAAGTTATGAAGCTAATTAGACATATCAAAGAACCGGTTGCTGTTAGCCCCCTATTATTTGAAGCCCTTCATTTCGCTATCTTAGTAGCAGATGAAACGCATGGAATCTTTGACCCAACGGTAGGAAAACAATTAGAAAAACGTGGTTTTAACGAACATTATTTAGATGGAAAGCCCGTACAAGTGAACGAAGCAGTCGATTCTGGAAGTTATAAAGACATCGTATTGAATACACATAAAAAAACGGTTCTCTTACAAAAACCGATGATTATAGATCTTGGAGCGGTCGCCAAAGGATTAGCTATTGATTTGGCTGCCCGCTCCCTTCCTTATCAGCATTTTATGATTAATGCCGGAGGAGACATCCTAGTTAAAGGACTCAATCAACACGGAGATTTGTGGAAAGTCGGGATTCAGCACCCTCAGATTCAAACGCAGTCATTACTGACCTTGCGTGTAACAGATAGGGCTGTCTGCACATCAGGAAATTATGCTAGAAAAAATAAGACGCAACCATTCATGCATCATTTGGTTAATCCCTTATCTCCATCTACTAGAAGCAGTCTAATGAGTTGTACAGCTATTGCTCCTTCTGCCATGCTGGCCGATGCATTATCTACATCAGCTTTTATTTTAGGAGCGGAAAAAGGAGTAAATTTATTGAATGATGCCGACGTACGCGGCGTACTCTTCGATTCTAGTTTCACTCCTTTTTTCACATCAGATATGGAGGAATTAATGAATGATGACCACACGTTCTGAACGAAGAAGCGGTGTTAAATATATTAGTACACCACAAGGTTATATTATTGTAGATGAAAACAAACCAAAAGAAATAAGTCGGTGGGGGCAGCTAGTTAAAACACCTAAAAGATACGTGATGGCTATGCTGCTGCTTTTAACCTTATTAGGTGAATTCAACTCTTCTGCCTTTCAAGAATTAGGACACCTACTACTCGCCGTATGCTCGGCGGCCGCCTTAGATTTAGGATTTTCTTTTGCTTATAAAAAGAAAATTCAGCTTCCTGACGGCGGAATTATTACTGGATTAATTATTGCCTTAGTGCTCAGCACCTCTACACCTGCTTGGGTCACATTTTGCACTGTAGCTGTTGCTATTTTATCGAAGCACTTAGTAAAAGTAAAAAAGAAGCCTATTTTTAACCCTGCCGCTTTTGGTCTTCTCTTTTCACTTATTGTCTTTTCAAGCGGCCAAAGCTGGTGGGGAAGCTTATCTTTACTACCCGTCTGGCTCATTGTATTCGTGTTTGTGACAGGGTACCTTGTGACGAGCAAAGTAAATAAATTCCCTCAAGTATTTGCGTTTTTAGGCGTGTATTTTGCTATTTTTACGATTATGTCATTAATAGGAGTAGGTGATGTAGCGGATGCTTTACGAGCTCCTTTTGTTAATTCCGCTTTATTTTTAGCCTTCTTTATGGTGACGGATCCGCCAACTTCTCCTGCGAAGTATAAAGACCAAATAAAATTTGGGATGCTTGCAGGGGCGATTAGCGCCGTAGATTACTTAGTTTTTGGCGGCCTTGCCTATTTATTAATCGGCCTGTTACTTGCTAATGCATGGAAAGCATGGAAGACTGCAAACAAAAAAGTGACAAAAAAAGCTGCCTAATGACAGGCAGCTTTTTTCATAGCGGAATTTTCACATAAAATTCCGTACCCACGTTTTTTTGACTAAAAACCTTAATTTCTCCGTCATGAGCTTGTACAATCCATTTGGCAATCGCGAGCCCTAAACCTGATCCTCCTTCGGCACGCGCCCGACTCTTATCACTTCGATAAAAGCGATCAAACACATACGGAAGATCTTTCGCTTCAATTCCAATGCCTGTGTCTTTGACAATTAGCGTCATAGAGTGATGATGTTTCTTTAGACTAATATGAATGCTTTCTCCAGGTGGGGTGTACTTAAAAGCGTTGTCTAACAAAATCATACATAGCTGATGAAGTCGTTCTTGATCTCCTCCGAACATTAACGATTCAATTTCCCTTGTGAAATGCAGCTCCTTTAGTTCAAATATAGGCTCAAACTGATTAGCTACTTTATCAACTAGCTCACCCATATTAAAGACCGTTTTGTTTAGCAGCTGTGCACTTGAATCAGATCTAGCGAGTGTTAGTAAGTTGCCCACCAGCTTCGTCATCCGCTTTACTTCGTTTAAGCTTTGATAAATGTTTTCGCTTTCTTGCTCAATCGTATGATTTGGTCGTCTAAACAATAGCTCGAGATGCGTTTGCATCACGGAAAGAGGCGTCCTTAACTCATGGGAAGCATCTGCAATAAATTCGACTTGTTTGTTCCAAGATTTTTGAATAGGTACAAGCGCTCGATTGGCTAAAAACAAGCCAGCTACAAGGGAAAGAAGCAGTCCAATAAAAGCTGAAATGACAAGAAGAAAAGCAAGGTGCTCTAAGGTTTGAGTTTCTGGATCTACGTTTAAGACAAGTTGAATTGTTGAAACGTCTTGATCTTTTATATATCCTTCATTTTTCACATTCATCACTCGATAAGCATGACCGTTTACCTCTTGCGACGTTTTGATTTTCCCTTCTGAGAGCGCAGGCTTAAAGTCGTCAATATCGTTTGTATATAACCCTTTTTTAGGTGTAATTTTGATTAATTTTTTATCACTGCTCCAAAGTAAAAACGCAACGCGACGTTCTGTTTCTCTCTCATTGTTTTCCTGAATTTCATGTAAATTTCTTTTTTTAACCTGCTCGCTCATCTCACTTAGCCGATTGTCCGGGTTTAAAAAAATAAGATGCTGCATGTAAAAATATAAAACCACACTAAAAATGCTCAAGATAACCATCAGCACCATTGTGTTAAATAACACAAGCCTGATTCTCGTCTTTTTAAACATGCTCTTCCCCTTTTAACATAAAGCCTACGCCTCTGACTGTACGTACATAATTGTCACAATTAAAAGGCTGAAGCTTCTTTCTTAAATGGTGAACATAAACATCAACTACGCCCACTCCTACATCGGATGTAAAACCCCATACCCGATTAAAAATTTGATCTCGAATAAGGATTTGTTCTTTATTTCGAATAAAATATTCCAAAAGCTGAAATTCTTTAATCGTTAACGTGAGGACACTTCCATTAATCACTACTTCATGATTGGCTTCTCGTATAGAAATGGGACCATATGAAATCATACCTTCTTCTGCCTGCAAGTCCCTAAGCATTACCCTTAACCTCGCAAAAAGTTCAGCCATGGCAAAAGGCTTAACCAAATAATCATCGGCTCCATAGTCGAGTCCTTTCACTCGATCTTCTACACTATCTTTTGCAGTAAGAAAAATAACTTTGGTCAACACCTTTTGTTTTCTTAGTTTTTTTAGTATGTCAAGCCCTGTCATACCCGGCAGCATAATATCTAAAATTAAGGCATCATAAATATTCTGCTCTGCTAAAAACAAACCTTCATCTCCATCAGACGCACAATCAACTTCATATCCTTCTTCTTTTAAGCCTTCTACGATACCGTGTAATAATGAAGCATCATCTTCTACCACAAGTACACGCATATCAAATTCCCCCTTTTGTGATTACCTAAATAATCATTATCTTAGCATGTCACTTTTAAAAATATTTTAAAACTAGCGCGTTATCATCTCTTATACTTTATAAAAAAAGTTATGCCTGCAAGCAGGCATAACTTTTAACTAAACGCTATTTATGATCAGGACGTCGGTAAATGAACACCGCTTCTTTTGGCAGTTTACCAAACAAAAAGCTAGCAAACGGTAAAAGACGATGACATCCCCAAATAATGAGGTAACAGCCCGCTAATGTCAAAATATAACGTGCCAAGATTTCTACGTGAAACATATAGTTGCCTTGTATTGGTACTGCTTTTGCCACAAAGTTTAAAACCATTGGATGAATCAAGTAAAATCCAAACGAGTACATGGCAATATTTTTAACGACCGTCACGGACTTCACAGAAAGCTTTTCAGCTAATATCTCTGCAATTCGGAAGAAGAAATAACTTCCCACGACCAAATAAAGCGTATTAACAGCCTCATACGTAAAGCCTGAAATGTGAATTGTCTTCATTGTGTATAAGTGATAATTTAACAGTGAAATAGCTATTCCCGATCCGAGCGTCACCAGAAATAATACAATATTTGAACGACTGTACTTTTTATCCACTTGTTCGCGATAATAAATACCAATCCAACCGCCGAGTAAAAACGTAGCCATTGTATTTAAAAATAAATTAAATGAAGTGATATGATACGTATTGTTAAGCATTAAATAACCAAGCTGAATGATAATACCAAACAGCCACATGTATTTTTTAAAAATGGTTACTTTTTGTGCTAGCCATACAAAAACCGGCAGCACGAGATACACTTGTACAATTAAAAAGATAAAATGAAGCTGATAGTAGGACTCTCCGCGTAAAATACGTTTCACAATATTAGCTGCATTTAATTCTGTTGCTCCTACATAGTACGAATAAAATTCATAAATAAGTGCCCAAATAACATAGGGAACTAAAATATATGTCACTCTTCGAGCATAATACGTTTTCCATAAAGTCTTTGTTAACGGCTTGTTAATGTAACTGTAAAAGAAAACTAAACCTGTGATCACAATGAAGATCCCTGCTTCAATTCGAACAATTCGGTTAAGGAAATGATATTTCTGATAAGCTTCACTTGCAAATGGCAGTACCGTTGCATACGCTGCTGTTACATGTACGAGCACAACCATCATCATAGCGAATAATCGTAAAAAATAAATGGATTGAATATGCTGCTTTTGTTTTTGCTTCACTTTTTCTCTCCTATATAATGTGAAATATACATTCTAGATGAATAATAGAACATTCAATTTTTTCTTATCTTTCCCGTTTTACAAATAAAAAAGCTAATAACATAAAATAAATGTTATTAGCTTTACTCGTTTGTATTTTATCTTTCCTCTTGCTATCACGCAACTGAATTTACAAAAACAATAAAGAACTTGAGTATAAAGGCCTAACTAAGTACCTTTTATTTACGGTGCATTTTGAATTCTAAAAATAATTCATTGTAATAAGCAAGCATTCGTTTGCCTAAGTTATTATATACTTCAAGCTTATTGGTTAGTTCTTCATCCGGATAAAAACGTTCATCTTTCGCTACTTCTTTCGGCAAATAATCTAACGCTTTTTTATTAGGCGTAGAATACCCTACATATTCTGCATTTTGAGCAGCGTGTTTAGGATCTAGCATAAAATTCATGAATTTATGTGCACCTTCTACGTTTTTAGCCGTTTTTGGAATAACCATGTTATCGAACCATAAATTCGAACCTTCTTCTGGAACAACGTAATTCAGCTTATCGTTTTCACTCATAATTTCAGAAGCATCACCTGACCAAACAACGCCAACTGCCGCTTCTTCATTTGCTAGGAGCATCTTAATCTCGTCTCCTACAATGGCTTTTACGTTTGGTGTTAATGTATCAAGCTTTCTTTTTGCTTCTTGAAGATGAGCTTTATTCGTATCATTTAATGAATAATTTAAGCTGTTTAGCCCCATTCCCATCACTTCTCTAGCGCCATCTGCAAGTAAAATTTGATTTTTTAGCTTAGGATCCCATAAATCATTCCAACTCTTTATCTTCTTACCATGAATCATATCAGAGTTATAAACAATACCCACAGTTCCCCAAAAATAAGGAATAGAGTACTTATTGCCAGGATCAAAAGATAGGTCTAAAAAACGCGGATTAATGTATTTTAAATTAGGCAGCTTCGAATGATCAATTGGCAATAGTAAATTTTCTTCACGCATCTTGCTAATCGCGTATTCAGAAGGAACAGCAATATCAAATGTCGTACCGCCTTGTTCAATTTTTGTCATCATTGCTTCATTCGAATCAAAGGTCTGATAAATGACTTTAATTCCGGTTTCTTTTTCAAACTGATTCACTAAATCAGGATCAATATAATCTCCCCAATTATAGACGGTCAGCGTATCTCCTCCAGAGTATCCTTCGGCATTGTTCAAATGATGAACCACATACATAAGAACGAAAGAAAGGATGACGATGAAGATAAACGGCTTTGCTAATTGCTTCATTTTCCAGTCGCCACCCCTTTCGCTTTATTGCTATATCGCTGACTGATAAAGTAATAACCAATTACAATCAGCACGGTAAACATGAAAATAAGAGTAGAAAGAGCATTGATTTTCAGCGAGACCCCTCTTCTTGCTAACGAGTAAATTTCTACTGAAAGCGTGGAAAAACCATTCCCGGTCACAAAGAACGTAACCGCAAAGTCATCCAAAGAGTAAGTTAAAGCCATAAAAAAGCCTGCAAAGATACCCGGACGAATAAATGGCAATACCACTTTCGAAAGTACTTCAAAGCGACTTGCTCCCAAATCACGGGCTGCATCGAGCAGTGTCGGACTCATTTCCTGCAGCTTAGGCAGAACCATGATGACCACAATCGGTACACTGAATGCAATATGCGCTAATAATACCGATATAAACCCGAGCTTTACACCGATAATGGTAAATAGAATTAAAAAAGATGCGCCAATAATAACATCTGGACTCACAATTAACACATTATTAAATGTTAACAGTGTATTTTGAACACGTCTGCGCTTCACGTATACGATAGCAAGTGCTCCTATCACGCCAATAATCGTTGAAATAACCGAAGACAATAGAGCAATAATTAAGGTATTCAAGACAATAATGAGCAAACGTGTGTCTTGAAACACTTCTTTGTACCAATCTAACGTAAACCCTTCAAACTCTCGCATGTTTCCTCCGCTGTTAAAAGAGTAATACATTAAATAAAAAATGGGCGCGTATAAAATGAAAAAGACAAAAAATAAATAAAGGTGGCTGAACTTCCACTTTCTCTTCATTTTACACACCTCTCTTTCCAGTGCCTGTTATGAGCATCATAACGGCCATCGCAATAATTAAAAAGACAGCAATTGTGGCTCCCATGCCCCAATCCTGCGTCACTAAAAAATGTTGTTCAATCGCCGTTCCCAGTGTAATGACGCGGTTTCCAGCAATTAAACGCGTAATCATAAAGAGTGACAGTGCTGGAATAAAAACAGCCTGACAACCTGATTTAACCCCTTCTAGCGTTAGCGGAAATACCACGCGCTTAAATGTCACCCATGAAGATGCCCCCAAGTCTCGCGAAGCGTAGATAAGCGAGGGATTAAGTTCTTCTAAAGAGTTAAAGATCGGCAAAATCATAAAGGGGATAAAAATATACACTGATACAAATACAAAACTAAAGTCAGTAAATAAAATTTGATGAGTACCAAATCCCAGAAATTCAGTAAATTTATTAACCGTACCGTACGTGCCGAATATGCCTAAAAAAGCATACGCTTTTAATAATAGGTTAATCCACGTCGGTAAAATAATCAGTAGAAGCCAAAGCTGCTTATGCTTAAGCTTCGTTAGTAAATAAGCTGTTGGATAAGAAAAAACCAAGGAAAATAACGTAATTAAAAAGGCATACCAAAATGAGCTCAGCGTCATCTGTAAATAAACAGGGGTAAAAAATTTCTTATAGTTTTCAAGCGTCAGCTCATTATCAATGCTGAAAAAAGAATAATAGACAACTAATACAATGGGAGCAACTACAAAAAGCAAAATCCATAACACATACGGGACTAAATAAATATTTCTTGATTTAGTTTGCATGGTAATCCTCTTCATAACCTTCGAGTCGCTTATCGAATTCTTCTTCCGTTTCATTAAATCGCATAACGTGAATAGCTTCAGGTTCAAAATATAAACCAATTTCTTCGCCAACCGTTGCCTTTTTTGTAGAGTGGACGAGCCACTCATTCCCTGCATGGTCATAGCCTAAAATTTCATAATGGACTCCTCTAAACAGCTGTGAATCTACACGAACCTGCAGCTTTCCTTGATCGGAGCTTGTAATGGCTAAATCTTCAGGGCGAATCACAATTTCAACCTGCTCATTTCGGTTTAACCCTTGATCGACACATTCAAATTGCTGGCCGCCAAACTCCACTAAAAAGTCAGCAATCATTTTACCTGGTACAATATTTGATTCACCAATAAAATCGGCAACAAAACGATTAATTGGCTCATCATAAATATCTGTAGGTTCCCCGCTCTGCTGAATTCTTCCTTTATTCAAAACAAAGATTTCATCGGACATCGCAAGCGCTTCTTCTTGATCGTGCGTAACAAAAATGAACGTAATACCTAGACGGCGCTGTAATTCTCTTAACTCGTATTGCATTTCCGTACGCAATTTTAGATCAAGAGCTGAAAGCGGCTCGTCCAGCAGAATGACTTCGGGCTGATTTACAATTGCTCGTGCAATGGCTACGCGCTGTCTTTGACCGCCCGACATTTCCTTTATTTCTCTCTTTTCATATCCTTCTAGGTTAACAAAGCGAAGGGCTTCTTTAACTTTTATCCCAATATCAGCATTTTTCATCTTCTTGATTCGAAGACCAAATGCTACATTTTCAAATACATTCAAATGCGGGAAAAGCGCGTAGTCTTGAAAAACCGTATTAACCTGACGTTTGTTAGCCGGGACATCATTAATTCTTTTTCCATTAAAATAAATCGTTCCGCTCGAGGCCTCCGTAAAGCCTGCAATTAATCGTAAAATCGTTGTCTTTCCACATCCCGATGGACCTAAAAGGGTATAAAACTTCCCTTTTTCAATTTCAAAGCTTACATGATCCAATACAACTGAATCATTATCATATTGCTTGGTCACATTTTCAAATTGAATAATTGTATTCGTAGATGTCATTTCACTTCACCTCTTTTGTTCTATAAATAAGACTCTGTCGCCACGATAATTAACTCTGTTATTCCGTCATGAGCATTTAAAATCTGATGTTCTTCAGAAGCTTGAAAATAGATGGTTTCCCCTTGTTTAGCCTCATATATTCTGCCTCCAAGCTTCACCTTCACACACCCGCGCAAAATGTAGCCAAACGTTTCTGAAAGAGAAGGTTCAAATCTCTTAAATGCACCTTTTTCATGAAGAATAAGACGAATTGGCTCCATTTCTTTTTCATTTGATTCATGTACAAGCCACTGAATATGGTAACCTTTTTCATCTTCGCAATAACTCGTGTAGTCTTCCTCTTTATATACAACCTTTTGAACATGCGTATCAATTTCGAAGAATTCTTTCGGTTCGCACCCCAGCACTTCCAAAATACTAAAAAATGTTTCTAAAGACGGCGAACTTAAATCGCGCTCTAGCTGCGAAATATAGCCTTTGCTTAAATCAGTACGTTCTCCTAGCTCTTCTTGTGTTAAGCCTTTTTTTAATCGTAAATTCTTAATTTTCTTTCCTATTTCCATACTCTCGATCCTCAACTGTATTTAAAATTAGCAAACAGCATGAATAATTGTTCATGCTGTTCCAAACTCAAGTTTTGTTTTACTTAACTTAAAGTTTACTTTTAACCTTAAAATATTATACATGAATTATTTTTTAGTACAACCTTAAACACTTAAAAAATAAAAACTCCTTTTATTTAAAAGGAGTTTTTATTTTTATTTATACAACTTATGCGTTTCGTACTGTTTCCCCGATAATGTATCAAACTCAACTTCATGGTAATCTTGAAGGTCTTTTGCAGCTTTATTAGAGAGCGCTGCCGGCTCATCCACTAGCTTTCCTTTTGAGTTTATATACATATTTGAACGAAAAGCCGGCACTTCTGTTTTCATTTGATTCAGCTGATCGTAGAACAGATTACTTTTGTAACCAAGAGATTGAACAAGTGTCGGAGCAATATAAATAGGACTCATCGTACCAAGATTTTTATCTATTTTTGTATCATAATTAGATAAAAATAAGAGCGGCGTCTCATAAAATTTTTGAGATGTTTGCTGCGTTTTCTCGTTTCCAAAACCCGTTTCTTTGTAAGCTTGAAGGTTTTGTCCAAGTGCTGGCAAATGATCTCCCCAAAATACTACAATGGTCGGCTCATCCAACTTTTGAATTTCATCGTTCAATCGTTTTAAAGCAGCATCTGAACGTTTGATTCCTTCAGCATAAATTTCAATTTCCTTTTGCATTTCTGGTGATAACCCTTTACCGGTTACTTTAATTGTTTCCTGACCATTATACTTATCCGCAGAATAAGGAAGATGATTTGCAATCGTTACAGCATGCACAAATGCAGGCTTTTTCGACTGACGAAGCGTATCGAGTACTTCATCAACTACAGCTTCATCAGAAACAAATTCTTTGTTATCTTTTTGCGTATGCTTCATTTGATCAATAAACTTCACTTGATCAAATCCCAAATTTGGATACACATTTTGTCTCATATAAAGCATGCCGCTGTTTGGATGCATAGCTGTTGTAGCATAGCCTTGTTTTTCTAAATAAGAAACAAAAGACGGATATTCTTTTTTACTCAATACATGCTGATAAGGAAGACCTCCAGGGTTAAAGAAAGACAAAGAGTAGCTCGTCAATGCTTCAAACTCTACATTAGCTGTCTCCCCGCCAAATGAAGGACTTAAAGACCACCCAGAAGGATATTTCTTTTGAAGTTCCCTTGTATTTTTCATTGGATCTTCAGAGAACGTCACGTTAAGCTTTGTTGGGTCCCAAAACGTTTCATTCATTACAAACACAACGTTTGGCTTGACTTCAGTCCTGCTTTCTTGTGTTTTCTCTTCCTTTGACTGAATGCGTTTTGCCACTTTGGCCATTACTTCCTGTGAGTAGTCATCCGGCTCTTGCAGCACATCTGTTTTAACATTTGAAATCATGCCAATAACAGGTCCATTATAGTAATAATTATTTTGCTGATTCCAAGGCATCAGCGCAGCATATTGATCATAATATTTTTGAGCAAACGAGTGTTCAAAGAATAAAAATGATTTCATTAAAAAGATAAGCGGCAGAATCATAATAATTCGAAGAAACCATCGAATTTTAATTTTCGGCAAGAAAAACCAAAGAGCGATCAGTACGACAATAGATCCAATAACTCCTATGACAATAGGAATTGAAATCGAATCTTTAATCATCGGAATAACTTCTTTTAACTGACTTGCCTGAATAAAATCGTTCGGGAACAATGGTTCATTTCGAAAGATTTTTTTATAATAGTTTACAAGAGCTAAAATAAAATACAGAACAAAGGTAATTCCAGCCCCTAAATAAGCTTCCCCTACTAGCATAATGATCGCTAGTGTTAACAGCGAAAGTAAAAAGACCGTAAAAAGATAGCGTTCAGGGTATGCTTGCACCCACTCTATTGTTTTGCCTGGATTATGTATATCAATATGATAGATAACAAAAACCATAGCAGAAACGGCTGCTACCGCAATTGAAAACACAATTGCCGTAAAAATGGCGTACCACTGCGAACCTTGTATTCTCTCTATCTGATTAAATCGAAGCAGCAAATAGAAAGTGAGCGCCCATAAAACAAGTGAGCATCCCCCTATTAATACGACGAACCCAGCTGTATGGATTTGGGCCCAGTCAAACAATATCTTTGTGTCATTTGATATATTAAGCATAACAACACTGTATAAAAAAACGCTAAGCAGCCCATACGCCACCAGCATTGGCAAAGAACGATACAAATGTTTAAACATAACCTTAAGCCTCCTATTTACAATATCTTAACACTTTTAATATGATTTTAACATTCCTATCTCTCTCGCCTTCACGCCTAATTTTCCCATGATCATACCACTAACATTTCCCGAGAAATTTCACACAAAAAAAGCCCGCTTTTCTGATGAAAAGACGGGCCTCTTAGCCGTTTTATACATATGTAAAAATTGCTGTTATGAACGCTCTTTCACTGCTTCTGCTTTTAGCAGATCACGAATTTCTGTTAAGATCTCTTCTTCTTTTGACAGAACAGCCACTTCTTCCTCTACTTTCTCTTCTTCTTTTCTCTTAAAACGATTAAAGAAACGAATAAATAAGAAAATCGAGAATGCAACAATTAAGAAATCAACAATTGTTTGAATAAAAGATCCATATAATACCGTAGCATCTCCAACCGTAAAGGATAAATCTTTAAAGTCTATCCCTGCTAACAACAAACCAATCAGCGGCATAATAATATCATTTACAAGGGACGTGACAATTTTTCCAAATGCAGCTCCAATAATAACACCGACAGCTAAATCTAATACATTTCCTCGCAAAGCAAACTCTTTAAATTCTTTAAGCATCTGTTTATTCCACCTCCTGCCCTTCATTTCAAACTTTCATGATAATACATCCTAAATTAAACAGACAAGGTGCATTTTCATTTTTCTCTTTTTCATGAGATATGTACCAGACCTTTAGTTGTATTTCTGCCCAGATTTTCACTTTATATTCGCATGTAAAAACGCACTTTCAGTTTTCATTCAGGTAAGGTTCATGTTCAGTCCATTTTTCTTTTATACACTAATAGCATGTAATTCATCAAATATGTAATCGAACAATAGAGGAGATGGCTAGAACGTGAGAAAAATTCTACTGCGAGCAGCGGCTTTGTGTCTCGCAGCTATTATCAGTATTTCTTATACAGCAAGCACGGCGGACGCAAGTAAAAACACAGCAAGTGAAGATTTAATTATTATTAATAAAAAAACAAATCAGCTTGCTTATTTTCATAACGGAAAGTTAGAAAAGACGTATTCAGTAGCTACGGGAAAAACAAGGAGCGATACGCCGGTAGGCTTTTTCAAGATTGTTAACAAAATTAAAAATCGCCCTTACTATACAGGGCACATTGCAGGAGGCGCTCCTAATAATCCTCTTGGCTCTCGCTGGCTAGGGCTTAATGCAAACGGAACAACCGGCGACAAATACGGTATTCATGGGAATAACTCAGAAGCTAGCATTGGCAAATATGTAAGCCACGGCTGCGTACGGATGCACAATGCGGATGTGGAAGAACTATTCGATAAAGTAGCAGTAGGAACATCTGTAACTATTACGTATTCATCAAAAACCTTCGAAGAGCTGGCAAAGGTATATGGCTACGGACAGCTGTGAAAAATAAAAGCTTATCCAAAAAATGTGGATAAGCTTTTATTCTTCTTTATTCCCATACATGAGCTCCGTACTATGTGAATATAGCTCAATAATATTCCCAAACGGATCTTCGCAATAAATTAAGTAATAAGGTTTTCCAGGTCTTGTATTCCATACTTGGCTACGCTTTTTACCGCCTGATTGTTCGATTTTATCCGCTAATTTTTCCACGTCATCGGCTATTAAACACATGTGAAAATAACTTTGATACTGCTCATCGCTGTCTTTTAATACGAGAGGCATTTGCGGCTTATTAAATTCAAACAGTTCAATGCCTACCTGGTTATCAGCTGTCATGTGAGCATTTTTCATTTTTTTAATATGAGACCCTAGTAAATCTTGAGTCATATCTTCAGCTTTTTCTTCCTCCGCATTAAACGTATAAGGACCGGCAATCAGCTTAAAACCTAAAACCTTCCTATACCACTGGACGGCTTCTTCTACATCAGGTACAGCTAATCCAACGTGAGTAATAGCTACCATTTTATCATCCTCCTATACACAAACATTCCCTTTCTACAAAAAGAAAAACAGCCCATTTAAAATGGACCGTTTACACGTATTAGAGTCATTTACGATTTTAAAGCATTATATTGAGCAATGATTTCTTTTGTTAAATTATTACTTGCCTCTAACCCACTGACCTCTTTTAACACATACTCAATACCATACTCATGAATATTCGCTTGAAGCTTCATAGCCTCTTTATCTTCTTGCGGGTCAAATAGAAGCGCAGCAGCGATGGCCTTCGCTAAGTGGGTATAAGAAAGGCCCGCTTTTTTTGCTTCTAGCGCTGGACGAATCAAACGATCCTGAGGTCCAAGCTTGCGAATTGGCGCTCTTCCTACCCGTTTAACTGAATCATTTAAATGAGGATTCTTAAAGCGCTCAATAATTTTTACGATGTAGGCTTCGTGTTCCTCTCTATCTAAGTCATATCTTTTAATTAGATAGTCTCCTGTTTCTCGTAGCGTTTGCTGTACTTGTTGGTAAATATCTGAATCTCTTAACGTTTGATCAATCGTTTCTTTTCCTTTTAAATAACCAAAATATGCAATCACCGCATGTCCTGTATTTACTGTAAATAGCTTTCTTTCAATAAAAGGAGCAAGGTCAGGCACAATCGTCATTCCTTCTACAAAAGGAATATTTTCAGGTGCCTCTACTACCCATTCATAATAGGATTCTACTAAAACATCAAGCGAACCTTGGTTGTGTTGAAGAGGTACGATACGATCTACAGCTGAATTGAAGAAAAAGACCTTATTTACCATATGAGCTTTTGTCTCTTCATCCAGCGCATCAAAAATATAGCCTTTTAATAAATCTGTCGCAGAGATTTGATTTTCACATGCAATAATATATACCTTTTCGTCGCTTGTTTTCACACGCTCAGCCAAACCTTTAGCAATTAAAGGAGCAATGCGAGGCAGAACGTTCGGTCCAATGGCTGTCGTAATGTACGTTGCTTCTTTAATCGCTTTAATGACTGCTTGTTCTTGCGTCAGATTATTTAAACCAGATACGTTTTGAACAGCTAATGTCTCTGGGTGCTCTGCGGCTGTTATTACGTTATACCCTTCATCTGTGTTTAACTGATTAATAATCTTTTCAGCAATATCTACGAATGTAACGTGATAGTTGCTTTGAGAAAATAATGCCCCAATAAATCCTCGCCCAATATTACCTGCTCCAAAATGAACTGCTTGTTTCACAAAAATCATTCCTTTATCAAATTATTTCGAAGGTACTCATGAAACGTATCCTCTAGCCTTTTGCGAATTATCTCTTCGTTCGAAGACGAAAAAACCATCATTGCTTCATGATCTTCAATTAAACTTGTACTAATTAAACTTAAGATTTCTTGCTGTACTTCACTTAACTCCTCAGGTGCTAGCATTAATAGAAGGTTACGCGCCTGCATGTTTGTTCCGTCCATACCTTTAACTGTGCAAGGCTGCTCTAAATGTGAAACTTGAAAAATCAGCTCTTTCACGTGGTGTTCACGGCAATGGAACAGTGCCATACTCGTTTGCGGAATACCTAAACCGCCTTTGTTTTCTCGTTCCTTAAGCTGATCAATAACGCAGCTGGCATTGGTTATTAAACGTTCTTTTTCAGCTGCTTTTACTACGTGCGAAATCACTTGATCATGACTCACTGCATCCGAAAATCGATACATTCTAAGGTTTTGAAGAATTGATTCGATACTTCCATGCACATCTTTAATTTGCTTCATCGTTTCCTCAAAAGACGGTTTTTGTGTAGAGACGGTCTTATTTTTATATTGGAACGAACGATAGCCCTTATCTTTGGTTAACTTTTGAATGTTTTTCTGTAAAAAATTCTGAACGGACTGAATATCCTCTTCGGTTAAGAGTGGATTGACTAAAATGTAATCGACATTTAAAAAAGGAAGTCTTACTGTTGAAATCACTACGTCATACCCTTCAAGCGCCGCTTCTTTGATTTCTTTTACCGACTTAATGACAACTGAATTAACCTCCGGAATCTCTTTACGAATACGGCTAGCTAACTTTTTCGAAGTGCCGATTCCAGTTGGACAGACAATCAGTGCCTGAATTTCCATGACTTCTTCTTTTAGCACTAGCGTTGAACCGAAATGCAAAACAAGATATGCCACTTCATCATCTGGAAAAACTAAATCCGGCAGCTCTTGATCGATACTGTTTCTCACAGCCATAAATAAAACAGGGTACTTTTTCTTAATCTCTTCCGTTAATGGATTAAAAAGCTCCATTTTTTGCTTAAGGCGAAAAATTGCCGGTTCCATATGAGCAAGCAGCCCTTGGTAAAGGGAAAAATCACCGGTCAAGTCGGTGTTAAGCTGAACAGAAACATGAGAAATCATATTCTTAATAATCTGCCCAACCACTACGCTGTCGTAATATACGTCTCTAGTAGTTTGGAACTTAGCTGCACGCAGCCGTACTGCTAAGAAATGAATATCTTTTTCCGTGAAAGAAAGAGAAAATACCCGTTCAATTTCGCGGCAAATATCCTTCATTAAGAACAGTTCACTCGCCAGCTCTTCCGTTTGGCCGCCGTCGTCTTCTAGATACATTTGCTTTTTCGTTCGCTGTATCATAATGCAAATATGAACAATGAGCCCTATATAATCGCTGTCAGCCAGCTTAGAATGATGCTGATTAATCGCTTGATGTACAATTCGGTCTACTTCTGCTAAATCATTCGGATAAAAATAATGCAAAATCGTTTCATCCGTATGCTGGTGATTTTCTACTAGAAACAAACATTCAATTAACTCTTCATTAAAGTGGACAAGAAAATAATTGGCTAATGCGTTCCGTTTATTGGCTTCAGTAGCTTGAACCTCTACTCCGACCCCTCTCTTTCGATGAAGGAAAACGTCAAATGTGGTTAACCACTCTGTTAATTCATCTAGATAAGCAGTTAGTGTAGTAATACTTACTTCTAAGTCTTTAGCCAGCGTTTGTAATTTAAATGAATCCCCTTCTTCTAGAAGAAGAATTAAAAGAATTAATTTTCTTTCCTGTGGAGACTGATCCGTCGTTTTAATCTTCATCAGCTCTTGGATAAGACGAAAAATTTGTTCATTTTTACCTTCAATCATTAGTCCTTCATCTTGTGTACGAATCAGCTTTAAATCAAATTTTTCAAGTATTGATTCAATTGCCTTCAAATCTCGGTGAACGGTTCTTACACTTACATTCAAAAAAGTAGCAAGTGTAAGTGCTGTATGCTTTCCTGCCGTTTTAATAATTAACTCAATGATTGATTTTTCTCTTGAAGTAATAAACAAGAACATCAACTCTTTTCTTATTTATAAACAAAGGATAAAAAGGCATCTTCATGCCTTTCTATCCCGTTAGTTACTTTGAATAATAGCCATTAATTCTTTAGCTGATTTGGCATGAACCATCTTTTCAATATTGTCCATATCAGAACATGTAATCGCGATACCAGATAAAATTTCTAAATGGGTGCCGTCTTTTCCGGCAATTCCGAAAATCAAACGAACTTTCTCACCATCAAAATCAACGCCTTCTGGAACTTGAATCACTGTAAAACCTGATCTTAAAACGTTCTTTTTCGCTTCTTCCGTACCGTGCGGAATCGCTACGTCATTTCCCATATAAGTAGAAGTCATATTGTCTCGCTCAATCATCGCTTCAACATAGTTTTCTTCTACATATCCGCCTTTTACTAACACACTTCCTGCAAATCGAATTGCTTCTTCCTTAGAAGAAAAGTGCTGATTCAAGAAAACGTTTTCTTCTTTTAATAAACCGTCATTACTATCTGTATTATTTTCTGCAGATACGTTCTTTTCTTCTTCCGCCTTAGAAGTAGTATGATCATTTTTTAGTTGATCAATTAGTTTGTCATATTCAGGGCTAGATAGAAAGTTATCCACCGAGATATGATACGCATCTGGAACTTTGTTTTGAGCTCTTGGCGTTAGCTCTTCCTGTGTAATAACGATTTGAGCGTCACTTGGAATATTACTGATAGCTGTATTTGTTACCGAAATATTTAAATCTGCTTGTTTAACTTTCTTGCGAAGAAGAGAGGCGCCCATTGCACTCGATCCCATACCTGCGTCACAGGCAAAAACAATTTTTTGAACGCTTGCTGGTACGTCGCCTTGCTGTTTTGTAAAGCTTCCTGCTACAGAGCTCTTCTTGCCCTTCATCTCTTGCATTTTGCGAGCTGCTTCGTCCAAATCTTCTGTTTGCTTGCCCGTTTTTAAAATTAACGAACCTACAATAAACGATACGACGGCTGCAACAAGAACACCTGAGATATTTGCAACATAGCTGCCTGCATTACCTGGTGTAGCAGCTAAAATAGCCAAAATACTTCCTGGTGAAGCAACGGCTTGTAAGCCTCCTCCTAAAAGAACAAATGTAAATACTCCGCTCATTCCTCCTAAAATAGCCGCAATGATTAGAAGAGGACGCATTAAAACGTAAGGGAAGTAAATTTCGTGAATTCCGCCAATAAAATGAATGATGGCCGCTCCCGGTGCTGACTGTTTTGCTGTTCCTTTTCCAAAGAAGCAATACGCTAACAGAATTCCTAATCCCGGACCAGGATTTGTTTCTAATAACAATAGAATGGACTGTCCGTTTGTTCGAATTTGTTCTGCTCCAATCGGAGATAAAATGCCGTGATTAATGGCATTGTTTAAGAATAAAATTTTAGCTGGTTCAATTAAAATACTTGTAAGAGGAAGAAGGCCATGTGCAACCATCCAATCTACACCCACTACAAGTGCGCCTGTAAATCCGTCCACAGCTGGGCTAACTCCTAAAAAGGCTAGAATCGCTAGAATTCCTCCAAGAATACCTGCTGAGAAATTATTAATTAACATCTCAAATCCTGTTTTGACTTTACCTTCAATAAACTGGTCAAACTTCTTGATGATATAACCGCCCAGCGGCCCCATAATCATAGCGCCTAGAAACATCGGAATATCAGATCCAACAATGACGCCCATGGTCGCGATAGCACCTACAACGCCTCCGCGCTGATCGTGTACAAGCTTTCCTCCTGTGTAGCCGATTAGCAGCGGAAGCAAATACTTGACCATTGGATCCACTAGTTTGGTAAGGCTTTCATTTGGAAAAAAGCCTGTTGGAATAAATAAAGCAGTAATAAGTCCCCATGCAATAAATGCTCCGATATTTGGCATAACCATTGAACTTAGAAAGTTCCCAAATTTTTGTACAGCTACTTTTATATTAGATTGAGCCATTTGCTCTCTTCCTTTCTCTACGTGATGATACTTTAATCGTAAGAGATTAAACGCTTTCATTCAATGAATAGGAAAACTAACTTTGTCGTACCACAGACGGACAAAGCTTTTAATTACATAAAAAAGCAGCTGAATTACACGAATTCAGCTGCTTTCTAACTTAATATTTATCTAATTCACTTACAGGAGATTGAATAATAACTGGATTTTTCTCTGGATTTAACCATTTTAAAATAGAGACAACTTGTTCTTTAGAAGTGGCCGTACATCCTGCTGTATAATTTGTTCCTACATGAAAGAAGATTGCACTTCCCTTTCCTGGGGTTCTAGATTCATTATAATTAATGACAAACCCATAATCATAAGCCGGGATATCCATGTTCTCAGCGCTCGTCCAGCGGCCATTCGCTGGCTTTTGCTGCCACGTATTATACAGAGAGCTTTTTGAATCGTCTACCCACACATCATTTGATGTAATCTTTCGATATGGAAGCTTAGTTCCAGGATTTGCATAGCGTCCGAATGCTGTGCCAATTGTATATTTCCCTGTCGGAGACTCCATATCTCCTTCTTTTTTCGCTAAAGCGAATCCTTTTTGTCCAAGTACACCGTTCGCAGTTAAAACTTGCTTCCATTTCCCATCAACTTTTTCAAATGTTTGAATTTTAGCAGACTTCGTATCGTAGTTATCTGCTGTAACCAAGATGACTTGCTGAGCGTTGTCTAACGTTTTAAAAGAATCGACTACGAGCTTTGGAGACGCTGTAGCTGAAGCCTGTACATAGTCACTGCTTACATAGCCTGTGCGGCCGTTATAGTTAATTTTGTACCAGCTTCCGCTTTTGCTCACCACAGACAGCTTCTGGCCTTTTGTCACACTTCCTATAGATGCATAGTTGGTGCCTGCTCCGCTTCTTACGTTCAGCGTGCTCGCCGTTACTGTGTACGTTGTGCTTTCTGCTGGTGGCGTTGTTGGGGCCGTTGTTGTTCCCGATGCTTGTACATAATCGCTGCTTACGTAGCCCGTGCGGCCGTTGTAGTTAATTTTGTACCAGCTTCCGCTTTTGCTCATCACAGACAGCTTCTGGCCTTTTGTCACACTTCCTATGGATGCATAATTGGTGCCCGCTCCGCTTCTTACATTCAGCGTGCTTGCCGTTACTGTATACGTTGTGCTTTCTGCTGGTGGCGCTGTTGTTCCTGATGACTGTACATAATCGCTGCTTACATAGCCTGTGCGGCCGTTATAGTTAATTTTGTACCAGCTTCCGCTTTTGCTCACCACAGATAGTGTTTGATCTTTTACTACGCTGCCGATAATCCCGTAATTCGTTCCCGCTCCGCTTCTCACATTTAGCTTGCTTGCCGTTACTTTATATGTAACTGTTGCTGCATATGCCTTTTCTTGATTTCCCCCAATTGAGCCAAAGCCAGGCGTTACAGCCGTTGCAAGCGTAGCTGTTAACGCCATCCCCACCATTAATTTTTTCAACTGCTTTCCCTCCATTTATTCCTTATAAAATTCTACTATTTTCTATTCTTAATTCATTATCTTACCATATTCCAAACGAAGGGAAAGGGTCAATAGATGCTTTTCACACGGCCTATAAAAAAAGACAGACCTCTTTGATAGGTCTGCCTCTTTCACTATTATCCTAAATCAACGTTGTGATATACTTGCTGCACATCTTCTAAGTCCTCTAATGCATCAATCATTTTTTCAAACTGAGCTTGTGCATCTTCAGGAAGAGTTACATCATTTTGAGCAAGCATCGTTTGCTCAGCTACTGTAAATTCCGTAATACCAGCATCGTTGAACGCTTTTTGTACCGCATGGAATTGATCCGGATCAGCATAAACAATTACAGAATCTTCTTCTTCTAAAATGTCACGCACGTCTACATCTGCTTCCATTAACAGTTCTAGCGTCTCTTCTTCATCTTTACCTTCTACACCAATAACAGCTGTTGGATCAAACATATACGCTACTGATCCGCTTACTCCCATATTACCGCCATTTTTACCAAAGGCAGCACGCACGTCTGAAGCTGTTCTGTTTACGTTATTCGTAAGAGCATCTACGATAACCATTGAGCCATTTGGTCCAAAACCTTCGTAACGAAGATTATCGTAATTTTCTTCTGAACCGCCCTTTGCTTTTTCAATGGCACGGTCAATAATTGCTTTTGGCACATTGTATGTTTTCGCGCGTTCTAATACAACTTTTAACGCTTGGTTTGATTCTGGATCTGGCTCACCTTGTTTTGCAGCCACATAAATCTCACGGCCAAACTTGGCATATATACGACTTGTATTAGCATCTTTTGACGCTTTCTTTTCTTTAATATTGTTCCACTTACGGCCCATATTGTTTCACTCTCTTTCAAAATTGAATCTAATAAAATAAATAGGCAATGATATATCCGTTTTTATTATACATCAATTCCCTCTTATCTTTCGAGTTTAATACCTAAAAAAGACAAGCAATCTTTTGGTATATTTCGTTAACTAAATAAATGAGAAAACCATTTGATAACAGGCTGAATGATTTTTGTATATACTTTTTTCAGCGGTTTGTATATACATCTCACCCAAATCCACCGTAGGGGATAGTAGATCATATGAATTATGATCCACTTAACTCCTTTCCAAAAACAGAAGAATATACGCTGACAAAATGAAACCACGGGAATAACAATTTCATTGTAAAATGGCAGCACAACATATTTCCATAGAAGATAACAAGGGTAACAAACCATGTATAAAACAGGGTATAAAACATACTTCCATATAAATCTAGTTATAGGCAAAAAACATCGTTTCCAAACGAAGAGAATAAAAGGATAGATGAGGACACTCCATAGCCAAGAAATAGGATAAACGAATAAAAAACGTATAATGTATCTCCAAATGAAATCAATGACAGGTTGAATAATTCTTGTTCCTATCCATATGAGGGGCTTAGCGATAAAATATATCCATATCTTACACAAAATTTGAAATACAAAATAAAAGGGAAAATACAAGACAAAAAAGATGCCTCGCAACACGTACTTTATACTTTGAGCTACTCCACTAATACTTTTCACTTCCTTTTTTATAAATGAATTTCATTCATTTACCTACTCTATTATATAAAATAAATGAAGCAAGCAAATATATTTTTTAGCTCAATGAGAATTATATACAAAAACACCCTTCTATAATAGAAGGGTGTCTAGAACCTTATTATTCTACAGTAACTGATTTTGCTAAGTTACGTGGTTTATCTACATCGCAATCGCGGTGCAATGCAGCGTAGTAAGAGATTAATTGTAAAGGAATAACCGCTGCTAGTGGTGAAAGTGTTTCGTGAACTTTCGGAATCACGTAGCGATCTTCTTCTGTTTCTAATCCTTTCATTGAAATGATACAAGGATTAGCTCCACGTGCTACTACTTCTTTTACGTTACCACGGATGCTTAAGTTTACATGTTCTTGTGTTGCTAATGCAATAATTGGCGTATTGTTTTCAATTAAAGCGATTGTTCCGTGCTTAAGCTCTCCTCCAGCAAATCCTTCTGCTTGAATGTAAGAGATTTCTTTTAGTTTTAACGCGCCTTCTAAACCTACATAATAATCAACAGAACGTCCAATAAAGAATGCGTTGCGAGTTGTTGCTAAGAATTGAAGAGCAATGCTTTCCATTTCTTCTTTGTCGTCGCAAAGTACTTCCATTGTGTTTGCTACGATTGCTAACTCTTGAACTAAATCAAATTCTAATTCAATGCCGCGTGTTTTTGCTGTTACAGCCGCTAGAATTGATAGGACTGCTAATTGAGCTGTATAAGCCTTTGTTGATGCTACAGCAATTTCCGGACCTGCATGAAGTAATAACGTATAATCAGATTCACGAGATAATGTTGATCCCGGAACGTTTGTGATTGTTAACGCTTTGTAACCTAGTTCTTTAATTTGAACTAATACTGCACGGCTGTCAGCTGTTTCTCCACTTTGAGAAATAAAGATAAACAGTGGCTTTTCAGATAAAAGCGGCATGTTGTAAGAGAATTCACTCGCTACGTGCACTTCTACCGGAACCTTCGCCCACGTTTCAATGAATTGTTTACCTACTAGGCCTGCATGATAGCTTGTTCCACATGCTACGATATAGATGCGGTCTGCTTCATCCATTGCTCCTAAAATGTCTGCATCAATGTGCAGTTCATTGTTTTCATTTTGATACTCTTGAATGATTTTACGAACAACTAAAGGCTGCTCATCAATTTCTTTTAACATATAGTGAGGGTACGTACCTTTTTCAATATCACTTGCATCAAGCTCTGCTGTGTAAGGTGCTCTTTCTACCACTTCACCATCAAGCGTTTTAATTGTTACGCCTTCTTTTGTAACAATTACTGTTTCTTTATCCATTAATTCTACGTACTGATCTGTTACTTGAAGCATTGCCATAGCATCGCTTGCTACAACGTTAAATCCTTCGCCAACACCTACAAGAAGCGGACTTTTGTTTTTAGCTACGTAGATTGTATTTTTATCTTCGTTATCAACAAGAGCTAGTGCATAAGAACCGTGAAGCAAGCTTACTGTCTTGCGGAACGCTTCTTCTACATCTAAGCCTTCTGCTGCGATTTTTTCAATTAACTGAACGATTACTTCTGTATCCGTTTCGCTTTTGAACGTTACATCTTGTAAATATTCACGTTTTAAAATAGCGTAGTTTTCAATTACACCATTATGCACAAGCGTGAAGCGTCCAGATGTACTTTGATGCGGGTGAGCATTTTCTTGGCTTGGTACACCATGAGTTGCCCAACGCGTATGACCAATACCTGCTGGTGCTACAACACTGTTATCTACTGCCTGACGCAATTCTGCAATACGGCCTTTTTCTTTGAATACGTGTACGCCTTCATTGTTAACAACTGCAATACCTGCTGAGTCATAGCCACGATATTCTAACTTTTCAAGACCACGTAATAAAATTTCTTTCGAATCTTCTGTTCCAATATATCCTACAATTCCGCACATAGATAAAATCCTCCTTCATGTATGAAAAGAGAGTCTCTTTTCATCATCAATGATTATCATCTCAATGCTTTTGTCCAATAAGTCACCTCATTGTTTTTCACATCAAGTTTTCGGCCGTGATAATCAACAACCGGGAGGCATCCGCCGATACTTCGATAAACCTCCTCCTCGTCAACTAAGTCGTTTCCGTCCCTTTACTTAGTTCAGGCGCTTTGTATTCACTTTTAAAATAGATTGTTCACTCCTTTACATAAATTAAGAGACGAACAGATTTAATATTACAATAAGAAGTGAGAAAACGTCAATTATCTTCTTTACTATCTGTAAAAACAGCCTTTAGCATCAGATAATTTCCAAGAATTTTTCTCAACAATATAAAAATATGCATAAGCAGCTTGAAACGTCACCGCTTATGCATATAATTAATGAATTACTCTAAGCCCATTTCTTCTTTTACTACTTCTACGATACGCGTTACATAAGCTTCACATTCTTCTTGTGTTTGTGCTTCAACCATAACACGTACTAACGGCTCTGTTCCTGAAGGGCGTACAAGTACTCGGCCATTACCGTTCATTTCTTTTTCCACTTCTTCAATAACCACTTTTACCTTCTCGTTATCTGTAACATGATGCTTATCCGTTACTTTTACATTTACAAGAAGCTGAGGATACTTCTTCATTTCAGCTGCTAATTCTGATAAAGGCTTTTTCGTTGCTTGCATAATGTTTACAAGCTGAATAGCTGAAAGCATACCGTCACCTGTTGTGTTGTAATCTAAGAAAATAATATGACCTGACTGTTCTCCACCTAGGTTATATTGATTAGCTTTCATTTCTTCTACTACATAACGGTCGCCTACACCAGTTTGTGCACTTTCAATTCCGCTAGCTTCTAGTGCTTTATAGAAGCCTAAGTTACTCATAACGGTAGAAACAAGCGTATTTTTCTTTAAACGTCCTTGTTCATATAAGTACTTTGCACAAATGAACATGATTTGATCACCGTCTACAATCTCGCCTTTTTCATCGATTGCGATTAAACGATCTCCGTCTCCATCAAATGCTAACCCAACATCCGCTCCTTTTTCTTTTAAGAAGGCACTTAATGCTTCCGGATGTGTAGATCCTACACCGTCATTGATGTTTAATCCGTTTGGTGATGCCCCCATTGTAGAGATATCCGCATCTAAATCTGCAAATAAATGTGCTGCTAACGATGACGTTGCTCCGTGCGCACAGTCTAATGCAACATGAATACCTGAGAAGTCTTCATCAACCGTTTGTTTTAAGTATTGAAGATATTTTTGTCCACCTTCGAAGTAGTCATTTACCTGACCTAAATCTCCCCCAACAGGTCTTGGTAATTGATCTGTTTCACTATCCATTAACGCTTCAATTTCATTCTCTTGTGCATCTGACAGTTTAAATCCATCTGGACCAAAGAATTTAATTCCGTTATCTTGAACTGGGTTATGTGAAGCAGAGATCATGACTCCTGCTTGTGCGCCAAGTGCTTTTGTTAAATACGCTACCCCTGGAGTTGAAATAACGCCTAATCGCATAACTTCTGCACCAATTGAAAGCAAGCCTGCAACAAGCGCTCCTTCTAACATATGACCAGAAACGCGTGTATCGCGTCCGATTAATACCTTTGGTCGCTCTGCATCTTTTGTTAGAACGTAACCACCTAAGCGTCCAATTTTAAAAGCAAGCTCAGGAGTTAATTCACTATTGGCAACTCCTCGTACTCCGTCTGTTCCAAAATACTTACCCATTAATTTTCTCTCCTTCATGTCAAAACATTTAGTTTCCTGATGTATTATCTGTCTGTCCATCTACGGGTGTAGAATTTTCATCACTTTGATTACTACTATCGTCACCAGTTTCTGTATTATCTGTTGGTGTATCTGTATTGTCTTCAGGTGTATCAGTCTCTTCGCTTGGTTTATCAGTTGAATCACCTGAATTTCCCGTCCCAGGATTTGTTCCTGATCCAGTTCCCGTGTCTGGCTTTGTTTCTTTATCGCTCGTGCTTCCACTTGTTTCTTTATCCGTTTGCTCATCATTTGTCCCTGATTGTTTTTTCGCTGTTACACGAACTTTTGCCTGTTTAGTCGATAGTGTTGATGTAACAGAGTCAGGACTATTTATTATAATAGGAACCGTGTGCTCCCCAGCAGATAAATTCCCTACATTCGCTGACAAGCTAATGCCGCTTTTCGTTAACTTATCTAAATCAGATTTTGGTCCTTTTACATCCGCATCTACTGAAGTAGGAGAAAGCAGTTCATACGTGTACTTTGAGGATTGACCAGTTAAAGAAACCGGCAAATTCTTAAATGACTTAGTCTCAGCTGCACTTGCGTCCGTTTCTTCTGCGTCTTTCTCATCACCTTGTTTGTCTACTTCCACATGAACGGTAATTTGTTTAGGACTTACACTATCTATTCCGTCTGGAACAGGGACATTCACCTTAATATCTTTAGATTTCGTAATACCGGTAACATCGACTGGAATATTATCAATTTTATCGATTTTTTCTAAAGAATCAGATGGACCGATAATTTTCACGGTATCTGTTTTAGGCTCTAGCTTCGTAATGTTGACACCGTCGCCTGGCGTGCCTTCTTGAATCACATCGATCGGCACTTTTTTACTAATATTTTTCACCGGGATTGTTACATTGACCGTTTCTGGTTGAACTGTTACATTCAATTTATTTAAATTCTTGTCTAATGCGACAACAGTTGCTTGTTTCGTCACTGTTTTTGAAGCATTATCTAAATCAATAATAGCTTTTACATAAGCAACTTGGTCTAATTGACTTGATGCGCCCGTTACCGTGACGGCTCTTGGGCTAACGGTTGCTTCCCCTGCTTCATACCCATTTTTGACCTTATTTTTATCATAGCTTGCCTCTACTGAAAACTGTTTTGAATCGCGTTCTTCAATTGTTACATTTACAATATCAGGCTTAACCACTACGTTTAAATTATCAGAGATATTTCGATACTGAACCTTGACTCTATGCTGCCCTAAGCTTAAATTATCAAGGTCAATATAAGCTTGATAATCTTTTTGTAGCTTTGTTTGAGCCAAAATATTTTTAGGACCTTCCAGTGTCATAATGACCGTATCCGGAACACCTCTTACAATTCTGTTCTTCTCATTGTAGGATACTTGAACCGGAACATCTGTTAATGTTTCTACTCCAGTGTTGGCAGAACTGCTTCGGTTCAGAATTTTATTTGATGAACTGGCACCATCATCTAAATTAACAGATAAATATAACATGAAGGCTAACAGCAACGCGATAATTTTCATAACCCACGATCGATTCATCAATTTATCCATTCTTCTTCAACCTCCATTGCCAACGAGTGGAAGAAGTTGCTTTAGAAGTTGTGACTAATTCTTTTTCTAGCATTTCTCTTAATGTATCAATGGTCAATTCACGATACAATTCACCGTTTTTGGTAACGGAAATGCCTCCAGTTTCTTCAGATACAATGACAGTCACACTATCTGTTACTTCACTTATTCCTACAGCAGCACGATGGCGAGTACCTAATTCTTTTGAAATAAAAGGACTTTCAGATAAAGGTAAGTAACATGCTGCAGCGGCTACTTGATCCCGCTGTAAAATAACCGCTCCATCATGAAGTGGTGTATTCGGTATAAATAAGTTGATTAATAATTCAGAAGAAATATTAGAGTTGAGCGGTATACCTGTTTCAATATAATCACCCATACCCGTCTCTCTTTCAATTGAGATCAATGCACCTATGCGTCTTTTAGCCATATAATGCGTTGCTTTTATAATCGCCTCAATCGTAACGGTACGTTCATCTTCTTCAGGCAAATTACTGCGTGAAAACAGACGTCCTCTCCCAAGCTGTTCAAGCGCTCGGCGCAGCTCTGGCTGGAAGATAATAATAATAGCTAAAAATCCATACGTTAACGCTTGGTCCATTAACCATTGCAACGTATTTAGTCCAAGGAAGTTACTTATAAAGCGGACAACTAAAATTACCGTGATTCCTTTTAAAAGCTGTACTGCTTTTGTACCTCTTATGACCATAATTAATTTATATATGACGAACCATACCAGGAGAACATCAACAATTTTTCCTAAATATGAGAGGATTGGCAGGTCTCCAATAGGCATCTTCTCACTTCCTCTATATATGTAATAAAGATAACATAACCGTTTTATTATACCATAAAACAAAATTACACTGTAAATTACATCTTATTTTTAAATCCTTGTTCCTATATAATGTAGCCTTCTTTTTATATAAATAAAACCGTCCACTGTTCCTCTCTAACAAGATAAGCGGACGGTTTTATGTTTAACTATTAAAAGTCAACAGCTTGCTTGGCATGAGTTTTGACGTTATACCATACCCAGTCAAAAATCTTGTCTAACTCTTCAATATTGCCTGTCACTTCTCCTGCAGAAGCTAGATACTTATCACCATGTATAACAGTAACGTTTCCATCTACTTTTCCTTCAATTTTAATATCGCCATTTCTCACAGTAATATCACCTTTGACGGTCTCACCTTTTGGTACAACGACTGTTTTATCGTGAATGACCAGGTTCGGCTGCTTTGAAACAGAAAAGTCTTCATCCGTTTCCCAAGCTGAAAACACCGTGCCGGACATTAACAGCACAAATACAGCAGCTGCACTAAGAATCGGATGGTTTGTGAACCATCTATTCATTCGAATTCGATTCTTCTCACGTGGTAACCCGGCCATAACACCTGCTGTAAAGTTCATAGGTAATTCTATATGAGAAGTGCTTTGCACAAATGCAATCGTTCTTTTTAACTGATGCATATGCTGCTGACAACCTTTGCATTGGTGCAAATGCTCTTTTAATAACAGTTCATTTTCTTTTGTAATATCTCCATCTAAATGCTCATGAATGAGGTTTACATACATTTTTGGACATTTCATTCTTAGTTCACTCCTTACAAGTGGCGAAGTCGATTTCTTAAAGCTTCACGTCCTCTGTGAATTCTAGTCTTTACCGTACCAAGAGGCAGGTCTAAAATATCGCTGATTTCTTTTAACGACAGCTCATCTATATATTTTAGGACAATGACAGTTCGATATTTCTCAGGTAGCTTTAATATTTCCGACTGAATGAATTCTTGCAATTCTACTTGCTCTAGCTCTTCCTCTGGTAAGGCCTGATCGGCAGCTATTTGAGAGTACATATTTAACCCGTCGGTCCCGGCTACTTCTGCATCTAAATAATAGTCTGGCTTTTTTTTACGAATTCGATCAATACAAAGATTTGTAGCAATTCGATATAGCCAGGTGGAAAACTTTTTACTCGTGTCATAGCTATGAATATTTACATAGGCTCGAATAAACGCTTCTTGTGCAGCGTCTTGCGCTTCTTCCCGGTTTCCTAGCATTCGATAACATAGATGAAAAAGTTTATCCTTGTGATATTCTACTATGTCAGCAAACGCATCCTGGTCACCTTTTTTTACTTTTTTTATTTTTCTTTTTAATAATAAATCCATGTAACGGTTACCTCCGCCCATTGCGGGATAGTACATATACGTGTACTTTATCATAAAGTTTCACTTATGCTTAATTATTTTAACAAAAATTTGTCAAATACGTTTAAAAAGATCGTACGTAGGTTATGTAATTAGTATAGATGAAAAGAAGAGGAGTGGAAAGCTTGACTCATACAAAAGAAAACCTTTTGAATCAAATTGAAGAATGTAGAAATAACATGGTCACTCTTGCAGCAGAAAATCCTTTATCATCACTAACAGTGGTGAGAGTAAGCTCAGAGCTAGATGGTCTATTAAATGAATATGAAAAGTTTTTCTCTATATAAAGAAGCTCTAGAATCTGAACTAAGAGCTTCTTTTTTTTATCTTCACATATGTTTCATGTACCTTTTGGTAGGCAATAATGTTTTATAGTAATTTTTCTCCTAAAAGTGAGCCCATTAATGCAACAGCTACGGTAGCTGTTTTATTCCGCTCATCTAAAATAGGATTCACTTCCACAAACTCGGCAGAAGTGATTAGCTGAGATTCTGCCAACATCTCCATAGCTAAATGACTTTCTCTGTAGCTTATTCCACCGATAACTGGCGTTCCTACTCCAGGTGCATCATGTGGATCCAGTCCATCTAAATCGAGTGATAGATGAACGCCATCTGTTTTATCACGCAAATATAAAATTGTTTCTTCCATTACTTTTGTCATACCCATTCGATCTATCTCATGCATCGTATACACTTTAATTCCTTTTTCCTTTATTAGCTCTTTTTCTCCTTCATCTAAAGAACGGGCTCCGATAATCACAATATTCTCGGGCTTGACTTTAGGGGCATAGCCACCAATTCGAGTCAATGCTTCGTCTCCTATACCTATACTTGCCGCCAATGGCATACCGTGAATATTTCCGGAAGGAGACGTATCTGCTGTATTTAAATCTCCGTGTGCATCATACCAAATTACGCCTAAATTTTTATAATGACGACTTACTCCTGCTAGTGTTCCGATAGCGATGCTGTGATCTCCCCCTAGCACTAAAGGAAACCTTTTATTTGTAATAACATCACTTACGGTCTGAGCAAGTCTTTCGCTAGCATCCGCTACAGCTTTTAAATTCTTTAAGTTTGTATTTTCATCACTATGTACTCGTTCAGCTAAGGCAATTTCAATATTCCCTTTATCTTCTACACTATATCCAATATTCTCGATGCGTTCCATAACACCTGCATATCGTATCGCACTTGGCCCCATATCGACCCCTCGGCGAGTTTGACCTAAATCCATTGGTACTCCAATAATTGAAAGCTTATTCATAATATGTCCCCCCATCACAAATGTTGCTACTCTCTTATTGTAACGGCTAAATGAGCGATGGCTCAACTCGACACTTTTTTGAATATATATACAATTCTAATTTGTAGAAACTACACAAAAAAACCTTTAAGCAAATTGCTTAAAGGTTGTACGTTTATATGTATGGTGGAGCCTAGCGGGATCGAACCGCTGACCTCCTGCGTGCAAGGCAGGCGCTCTCCCAGCTGAGCTAAGGCCCCAATATGTTTTTTTATATAGAAATGGAGCGGAAGACGAGGTTCGAACTCGCGACCCCCACCTTGGCAAGGTGGTGTTCTACCACTGAACTACTTCCGCTTATTAAAATGAGCCATGAAGGACTCGAACCTTCGACCCTCTGATTAAAAGTCAGATGCTCTACCAACTGAGCTAATGGCTCTCTATGGCTGGGCTAGCTGGATTCGAACCAACGCATGACGGAATCAAAATCCGTTGCCTTACCGCTTGGCGATAGCCCAATAAAAATGGTGGAGGGGGGCAGATTCGAACTGCCGAACCCGAAGGAGCGGATTTACAGTCCGCCGCGTTTAGCCACTTCGCTACCCCTCCGATATAAATGGTGCCGGCAAGAGGACTTGAACCCCCAACCTACTGATTACAAGTCAGTTGCTCTACCAGTTGAGCTACACCGGCACGGTGGTGGAGGATGACGGGATCGAACCGCCGACCCCCTGCTTGTAAGGCAGGTGCTCTCCCAGCTGAGCTAATCCTCCACTATTATGTAGATAAAAATAAATGGTGACCCGTACGGGATTCGAACCCGTGTTACCGCCGTGAAAGGGCGGTGTCTTAACCGCTTGACCAACGGGCCAGTTGGCTCCACAGGTAGGACTCGAACCTACGACCGATCGGTTAACAGCCGATAGCTCTACCACTGAGCTACTGTGGAATAATAATAGCCTGGCAACGTCCTACTCTCACAGGGACAAAGTCCCAACTACCATCGGCGCTAAAGAGCTTAACTTCCGTGTTCGGTATGGGAACGGGTGTGACCTCTTCGCTATCGCCACCAGACAAATTATATTATACATGATTTGATAAAGAAAGCAAGACTTTTTTGAAAAAGTTTTGTTCTCTCAAAACTAGGTAACAGGTTGCTGAGTAAAGCTTACGCTTTTAAAGTTTGGTTAAGTCCTCGATCGATTAGTATCAGTCAGCTACACATGTCGCCACGCTTCCACCTCTGACCTATCAA
>NZ_JBIQFF010000011.1:0-49308 GCF_045369295.1 Priestia sp. 179-F W1.4 NHS
ATCCTGAGCCAGGATCAAACTCTCCGAAGAAATGTTTGACTTGCTCATTTAAAAAATAAAAATTAACGTTGACGTTTATCGCTTTGTTCAGTTTTCAAAGTTCAACCGCCGCTCTTAAGCGACTTTACTATCTTATCAAGTTATCAACGTAATGTCAACAACCTTTTTATTTCTTTTTGTTATTTTCGCTTGTCTGCGTTAGCAACAGATATAAATATACCAAATCAATTTCATAAAAACAAGGGGTAAATTAAAAGTTTAAATTTTCTAATATTAACACCTAAAAAAAGATGGCCGTAGCCATCTCTTTTTTAGCGTTGACGCATATGTGGAAATAATAGCACATCACGGATTGACGGTGCATTGGTTAGTAACATAACAAGGCGGTCAATACCGATTCCTAGACCACCTGTAGGTGGCATACCGTATTCTAATGCCTCAATGAAGTCATCATCCATCTCATGTGCTTCATCGTTTCCTTGTTCTTTCTCTTTCAACTGAGCTTCAAAGCGCTCACGTTGGTCAATTGGATCATTTAGCTCTGTAAATGCGTTCGCGTGTTCACGCGCCACGATAAACAGCTCAAAACGGTCAGTAAAACGCGGATCTTCCGCATTTCTCTTAGCAAGTGGAGAGATTTCTACAGGATGTCCGTAAATGAACGTCGGTTGAATTAACTGCTCTTCTACTTTTTGTTCAAAGAATTCATTTACAATATGTCCATATTGCATATGTTCAGTGATTTCTACCCCGTGTTCTTTTGCTAAAGCACGAGCTTCTTCAACAGATGTTTCTCCCCAGAAGTCTACGCCCGTATATTGTTTAATAGCATCGACCATATGAAGTCTTGTCCATTCTGGCGTTAGGTCTACCTCTTGATCACCATACTGAATCTTTGTTGTGCCAAGTACTTCTTGCGCAATGTGTGCAATTAAGTTCTCTGTTAAAGCCATGATATCTTTGTAGTCCGCATACGCTTCGTACAATTCGATCATTGTAAATTCAGGATTGTGACGTGTAGATACACCTTCATTACGGAATACACGGCCAATTTCATATACTTTTTCTAATCCACCTACGATTAAACGTTTTAAATGAAGTTCAATCGCAATACGCATATAAAGTTCCATATCAAGCGCATTGTGGTGTGTCACAAACGGACGAGCTGCTGCTCCACCTGCGATTGAATGCATCATCGGTGTTTCAACTTCTAAGTATCCGTGATTATCTAAGTAACGGCGCATCGATTGAATAATGCGGCTTCTTGAGATAAATGTTTGTTTACTTTCTGGGTTTGTAATTAAATCTAAGTAACGTTGACGGTAGCGCTGTTCAATATCTTTTAAACCATGATATTTATCTGGAAGTGGACGAAGCGCTTTTGTTAGTAACGTGAAATCTTTTACTTTAATAGAAAGTTCGCCAACTTTTGTTTTGAATAAAACACCTTCAACCCCTACCAAGTCACCGATATCTACGCTGCTGAAGATTTCGTACTGTTCTTCGCCAATTGCATCTTTACGTACATAAAGCTGAATTTGTCCTGTTAAATCTTGAACGTGAGCGAAACCTGCTTTTCCTTTTCCACGCTTTGTCATAATACGACCAGCTAGTGACACAGGCACTTCATTTTCTTCTAACTGTTCTTTTGTTAACTCGTCATACTCACTAATTAATTGCTGTGATGTATGTGTACGTTCAAAACGTTGACCAAACGGATCAATACCCTGATCTCGTAGGTTGCTCATTTTTTCGCGACGAACGAGAAATTGATCATTTAATTCTTCATGACTCATCGTTTACTCATCTCCATCGTATAATTAAGTTTTCCGAAACAGAAAAAAGGCCAGCATGTTTACTGGCAACTACTACGTTTCTTTAAAATTATTATAGGTTCAGTCGTTTCTCTATGTCAAATCGCTTTATTCTTGCTTCGCTTCTCTTTTTCTTCGATTTCTCTAACAAGCTACCGAATAAACCAACAACCTGCGAACCCAAACCTTAAAGTTTTCACTGTGAACTCTACTTTACGCCAATATAAAAATGAATCAACTAATAAGATTCATTTTTACTTATGTAAATCATTCCTATTATTTTCGAACATATCTAGTATATCAGTTGTTTGCTCTCGAAATAATTTTACATCTTTTAAATCCGATAACCGTTTTGTGATGGTTTCAACTTTTTCTTCTGCTACAGGGAGAATAAGAGATGGAGCTAGTTCGTTCAGAGGAACCATCACAAACGCCCGTTCAAACATTCGGGGATGAGGGACGTTCAGCCTATCCGTATGAATGATTTCATTACTATAAAGTAAGATATCCAAATCAAGGGTTCTAGGTCCCCATACAATCTCTCTTTTTCGACCTGCCGCTTGTTCAATGGCTTGCAAACAATCTAAAAGTTGCTCTGACGAATACGTTGTTTGTATTTTTACTACCATGTTTAAAAAGCTTGCTTGATTCGTATACCCGACCGGGGCCGTTTCATAAACAGATGAAACAGCCACTACCTTAACCTCAGAATGTTTCATCAAGCCAGTAACTCCCGACTTCAAATGTTCCATTCGATTTTCAATATTTGATCCTAATGCAATATATGCTTCTGTTGTCATTCAACGGCTCCTTTTAATTTCAATAGCTACCGATTGATAATAACCGGGAATTGGCGGATCAGGCTTATATACCTTTACTGTACAAGCCTGCACGAGTTCGTAATTAGCAAGCAATTCAGATGCAATCGTTTCGGCCACCGTTTCAACTAACTTGAACGTGCGCTTCTCTACAACTTCCTGGCATGTTTGGTATAAATCTGCATAGCTCACCGAGTATTCTAAATTGTCCGTAGTACCAGCTTGTTTTAAATCTAGTTCTACAGTTAAATCCACGTGAAAACGCTGCCCTAATTTATTTTCTTCTGGAAATACACCATGATATCCATAGAAACGCATATCATTCACATAAATTTTATCCATCTTTAGCCTCTCCTTTCGCTTTTATACATGTAGCTCGCGTCGACTCATTAGCGACATCGTGTAAGAGCGATACTCTTTTTGCAACTGAGCTGTTAACGTATGGTCTCCGACTGAAAACTTCTTATCCTTTATACTTCGAAGAGGTACGATTTCTTGAATGGAATTTGTAACGAAAGCTTCATCACTCTCCAAAAGCTGTTCCGCCGTAAATAAACCTTCTACAACTTCTATGTTTTTCTTTTTTAAAAGCGTAAAGATAAACTGTCTCGTAATTCCATTTAAGATACCTGTTTCAAGAGACGGTGTATATACACAATCATCTTTTACAAAAAATAAATTGGACACAATACCTTCGGCTAAGAACCCTTCTTTTGTTAAAAAAATACCCTCTTTATTTAAGTCTGAACCAACTTCTCGCTTAGCCAGTACATTGTTTAAATAATGATGAGACTTCAACCTCACGGTTCCTTCGGGCGTATTTCGCTTTGTCTCAAGAATAAGCCCCTCTTTTACAAGGGGGCTCGATGGATGAGGCATTGATTTCATGTATACAATTGTAGATGGCTTGTCGTATTCTTCCACTTGCAGTCCAATTCCGCCATTTCCTGCTGAAACATTTAATCGAACATACGCATTTCTCTCATTGTTTTTCATTAACAGACTATTAATAATTGCCAACACGTCCTGTGTGGAGTAGTCCCATACAATATTTAATTCACGTAAGCTGCTACGCAGTCGATCCAGATGGTCTTCCACTAAAAATGGATGACCATCATAAACTCGTAGCGTTTCAAATAGCCCTAGACCATACATATATCCGTGATCAAACGGAGAAATAGTGGCTTCAGACGCAGGCTTTACTTCACCATTTACGTATATATACATATCATTACACTCGCTTTTTTTCGTAAGTTTCAATAAAATTCTTCAGCATTTCTTTACCGTAAGAAGTCATGATAGATTCAGGGTGGAACTGTACCCCTTCAATAGGTAATGATTTATGGCGAATCGCCATAATTTCATCTTCTGCTGTCCACGCTGAAATCTCAAAGCAATCCGGCAGTGAACTTTTTTCTACAATCAAAGAATGATATCTAGTTGCCGTGAACGGATTATCAAGATCTTTAAAGATAGTACGGCCATCATGATGCATTTCAGATGTTTTACCGTGCATTAATTTATCCGCACGAATCACATTCCCTCCAAAAGCTTGCCCAATCGACTGATGCCCTAAGCATACGCCGAATATTGGAATCTTACCTGCAAAATACTCGATGGCTTCTA
This sequence comes from Priestia sp. 179-F W1.4 NHS, assembly GCF_045369295.1. Lineage (NCBI taxonomy): Bacteria > Bacillati > Bacillota > Bacilli > Caryophanales > Bacillaceae > Priestia > Priestia sp. 179-F W1.4 NHS. The sequence continues at coordinate 4,259 of NZ_JBIQFF010000011.1, forward strand.
AACTGATTCCCGCTTCGTTGGGACTACAAGGTCCCGGGGAGATCATCAAGAAATCTGGATTTAGCACTTCAATTTCAGAAAGTGTAATTTCATCATTTCTTTTTACAAGAAGCTCATGCCCTAGCTCACCTAAATACTGTACTAAATTAAACGTAAAAGAATCATAATTATCAATCATTAATATCATCTTTACTCACCCTCACTCAGCTCATTTTCGCTCTGCTCTTTTGCTTTCCATAGTGCAATTGCTTTTTTCAGTGATTCTTTGTATTCGTGTTTCGGATTTGAATCAATTACAACACCCGCACCAGCCTGCACATAAGCTTGGCCGTCTTGAATAATCATAGTGCGAATCGCAATATTTAATTCCATATCTCCATTAAACCCAATCCAACCAATCGATCCTGTATAAATTCCTCGCCTTACAGGTTCAAGTTCTTCAATGATTTCCATTGTACGAACTTTAGGCGCTCCAGTAATCGTTCCTCCAGGAAAAACCGCATCTACAATATCTACAAAATCTTTATTGCGCGCGAGCTTGCCTTTTACATTAGACACAATATGCATCACATGTGAATACTTTTCAATAACCATAAACTCGTCAACATGAACGGTACCATAGTCGCTTACTCTACCAAGGTCATTACGCTCCAAATCAACAAGCATCACATGCTCTGCACGCTCTTTTTCGTTATGAATAAGCTCATCCGCTAACTGTTGGTCTTCTTGATCATCCTTACCGCGAGAGCGCGTTCCCGCAATTGGTCTCGTACTGATTTCGTCACCGGCTTTTTTCACTAATAGTTCTGGTGAACAGCTCACAATGTGAAATTCTTCTGTCTGCATATAAGACATATAAGGAGACGGGTTGATTTTTCGTACCTGTTCGTAGATATGCATAGGATGAGTTTGAAGCTGTTGAGACTGTCGAACAGATAAGTTCACTTGAAACACATCGCCTTGCCCGATGTACTCATGTACGCGAGTTGTGGCATCTGAAAAAGCAGCTTCAGACATTGAAACCTCACTCTTTTCGGCAACACGATGAATACGCTCATATGAGAGCCCTTCAGCACTTGTCTCCATCCAGTCCTTTTTGTATTGATCAATACGCTTATGTGCCTGCTCTTTACAATCTGCTTCATCGTTAACGATAATCCAGAGCTTTTCCTTTTCTTGATCGTATACAAATACGTCATCGAAAATAAGGAAATAAACGTCCGGCGTTTTCAATGAATCTTCAGCAAAATCAGGTATGGTTTCTACATAGCGGATATAATCATAGCTAATAAAGCCAATTGCTCCACCTTGAAAAGGAGGAAGATCTGGATTCACCTCTGCTTCAAACTTCTTCATCCAGTCTCGCATAAGATGAAGCGGATTACCTTTTTGAACAGTAGCTTGGCCATCCGTTTTGATATGAAGCTCGTTTTGTTCGCCTCGCAAAATGGCTACAGGTTTTAATCCCATCATTTGAAACTTTCCGCCTCGACCGCTTTCAAGCAGGATATGATTCGGTTCCTCTTTTGACAACTCTTGATATTTTTTGAACCATTGGTTTTTAGAGATAGAAATAGATTCGCCCCAAGTCATTCTTTGCTGCATTTGTTCACTCTCCTAAAAATAAATCACCTGCTTTCATTTTACATGATTCTCAGATGAAAAAAAACAGCTTCATATAGAAGCTGTTCTTTTATGGTTTTTATGCTTGTGTTTGTTCCTCGAATTGGAACAATGGAGTACTTAAGTAACGCTCACCGTTACTTGGAATAATCGCTAACACTTTTTTACCTTTTCCTAGCTGTTTTGCAGCTTTTAACGCAGCATAAATCGCAGCCCCAGAAGAGATACCTACTAGTACGCCCTCTGTTTTTGCTACTTTACGTGCATATTCAAAAGCTTGGTCGTTTTGAACAGCGACAACTTCGTCATATACTTCCGTGTTAAGCGTATCCGGAACAAAGTTTGCACCGATTCCTTGAATTTTATGAGGTCCTGGTTGACCACCACTTAAGATCGGAGAATCAGCTGGCTCTACCGCATAAATTTTGATGTTTGGATACTTTTCTTTTAATACTTCGCCAGCACCTGTAATAGTACCGCCAGTACCGATACCTGCCACAAATCCATCTAGCTGATCGCCAAACTGCTCGATGATCTCTTTAGCCGTTGTTTGACGGTGCACTTCTGGGTTCGCTTCATTTTGGAACTGCTGAGGAATAAAGTAGCCGTGCTCTTTTGCAAGCTCAGTTGCTTTATTAACCGCACCTTTCATTCCTTCTGGACCTGGTGTTAACACTAACTCTGCACCGTACGCACGAAGCAGATTACGACGCTCAATACTCATCGTTTCAGGCATTGTTAAAATAGCACGGTATCCTTTTGCTGCAGCTACCATTGCTAAGCCAATTCCTGTGTTACCGCTTGTTGGTTCAATGATGGTGTCTCCAGGCTTTAATACACCTTTTGCTTCAGCATCTTCGATCATTGCTAATGCGATACGATCTTTTACGCTGCTTCCTGGGTTCATAAATTCTAATTTTAAATATACATCCGCCATATCTTCTTCAACTAGACGGTTTAGTTTTACGATTGGTGTTTGACCAATTAACTCTGTAATTGAATTTGCAATACGTGCCATATGACCACTCCTAATACCAACTAATTTTATTGATTTTGTATACAATTTATCAGATGTTTTCTAAATTGTCAATCATTTTGTCTTCCCATTTACCTATTTTTGTTATATTTTTAGATCAATATATACATAAATAGGACTTAACACTTATAAAAAAAGGCGTTCATTTATAAAATGACGCCTTTAAAGAATCTTTTATTTCATTTAAATTGCTTGTTCTTTCATTTCTTCTAGCTGCTTTTTATCAAAACGATAGGTTTCATTACAAAAATGACACTGTGCTTCAGCTTGGCCGTCTTCCTCAATCATCGATTGAATCTCTTCTTTTCCTAAGCTGATAATGGCATTAGCAATTCTTTCTTCTGAGCACTGACATTTGAACTCTACAGGCATTGTCTCTAGAAACTTTACGTTTTCTTTTCCAAGAACTTCTTCTAAGATTTCCTCAGGAGAAAGACCTTTTTGAATCAGTTTTGAAATGGGTTCAATCGTTTGTAAACGTTGTTCAATAGCTGTAATCGTTTGATCATCTGTTCCTGGCATAAGCTGAATGATAAATCCACCCGCAGCTAAGATTGTGTTATCAGGGTTAACAAGTACACCTACACCTACTGAAGATGGAACTTGCTCAGATGTCACGAAATAATACGTGAAATCCTCTCCTAATTCTCCCGATACGATAGGTACTTGTCCATTAAATTGATCACGCATCCCGATATCTTTTACAACACTCAGCGTACCATCTGTACCTACAGCACGTGCTACATCTAATTTTCCATGCTGATTTAAATCGAAGTGCGTTTGCGGGTTCGTTACATATCCACGCACTTCACCCTTGGCATTGCTGTCTACTAAGATAACACCAATTGGGCCGCGGCCTTCAATTTTAATTGTTAGCTTTTGCTCACCTTTTAGCATAGCCCCCATCATAACTCCCGCAGTCATTGAACGTCCCAATGCTGCAGAGGCTGTAGGCCATGTATAGTGACGGCGCTGCGCTTCTCCAACTGTATCCGTTGTTTTTACCGCATAAGCGCGAACTTGACTATTGTAAGCTAGTGCTTTTACTAAATAGTCGCCCATAATATACACCTCTTACTCCATATTTTTTGTATAGATTATTTGTAATCCTTTTAAAGTCAAAAATGGATCCACAATATCAATAATATCCGACTCTTTAGCAATCAATGTTGCGAGTCCTCCAGTAGCAATAACTTTAGGATTTACTGTTGCTTGCTCTTTCATTCTTGCTACAATTCCTTCTACTTGTCCAACGTATCCATATAAAATACCTGCTTGCATCGCAGATACTGTATTTTTCCCAACAATGCTATTTGGTCGCGCAATTTCAATACGTGGAAGCTTAGATGCTCTTGAATAAAGAGCTTCTGTCGAAATATTAATACCAGGGGCAATTGCACCACCCATATATTGCTTATTTTCATCAATGTAGCAATATGTGGTTGCGGTACCAAAATCAACGATAATTAAAGGGCTTCCGTACAGCTGAATTCCAGCAACAGCATTGACAATACGGTCTGCTCCCACTTCACGTGGATTTTCATATTTAATATTTAAACCCGTCTTAATTCCAGGACCAACAACAAGCGGCTTTAAATGAAAATACTTTTGACACATTCTCTCCAATGCAAACATAATAGGAGGAACAACAGAGGAAATAATAATACCATGAATATCTTTAAAAGATAAACTAACGTGCTCAAGCAAGGCTTTGATTGTCATGCCATACTCGTCTTCTGTTTTATTACGGCTTGTTTCTACACGCCAATGGTACTTTAATTCATCTCCATCGTATACACCTAATACCGTATTGGTATTTCCAACATCTAATACAAAAATCATTTCAATCACCACTTTATTTAAATTCAGTATTCACACTGAAACCATCATACCATAACTGGTAAATAGACGTGTATATTCTAGATAAAATAGGAATATAATGACACAATTCTCTAGTGGATATCCTACTTATCCACTATATATATGAAAAACTTTTTGCCAAACCTAACTTCTACCAAATAAAAAAGATCAGTGGAGATTGTCTCCACTGATCTTTTTTGATCTTATGCTTTTGGCTCTTCATCGTCTGTCTTTGTTTGGATGTTTACTTTAACATCTTCATCTGTTACGTGACTAGAACGGTCTGGAAGAGTTCCATGATCTACTAAGTGGTTGATCTGCTCAGCGTCTAACGTTTCTACTTCTAACAATGTTTGAGCTACAAGCTCTAACTTGTCACGGTTTTCCGTTAAGATCTGCTTCGCACGCTCATAGCTTTCTTTAATGAAACGTTGGATTTCATTATCAATTTCATGAGCAATCGCATCACTGTAGTTTTGTTCACTGTGTAAATCACGACCTAAGAATACTTGGCCTTGTTGTGATTGACCGAATTGCATTGGTCCTAACTTTTCACTCATACCGTATTCTGTTACCATTTTACGAGCGATGCTTGTTGCACGCTGGAAGTCATTGTGAGCACCTGTACTCACTTCGCCGAAAATAATTTCCTCAGCTACGCGACCACCAAGCAATCCAACAATTTTATCCAGCAGCTCTGGCTTCGTCATAAAGTAGCGATCTTCTTTTGGTAACATAACAGCATATCCACCAGCTTGCCCACGTGGAACAATGGTTACTTTATGTACCATATCAGCTTCGTCTAATACGACACCGATAATTGTATGTCCTGCTTCATGATAAGCAACAATATTGCGTTCTTTTTTAGAAATAACTCGACTTTTCTTAGCTGGACCTGCAATTACGCGGTCTGTTGCTTCGTCAATATCGACCATTTCAATTTTCTTTTTGTCCTGTCTAGCAGCTACTAAGGCAGCTTCGTTTAACAAGTTTTCTAAATCTGCACCTGAGAAACCTGGCGTACGCATAGCAATTGCTTTTAAGTTTACTGATTCATCTAAAGGCTTATTGCGAGCATGTACTTTAAGCACTGCTTCACGGCCATTTACATCTGGACGATCTACCGTAATTTGACGGTCGAAGCGGCCTGGACGTAATAACGCTGGATCTAAAATATCCGGGCGGTTTGTTGCTGCAATAATAATGATACCTTCGTTAGCACCAAAACCATCCATCTCAACAAGCAACTGGTTCAATGTTTGTTCACGCTCATCGTGTCCACCACCAAGACCTGCGCCACGTTGACGACCTACAGCATCGATTTCATCAATAAAGATAATACATGGAGCATTCTTCTTCGCATTTTCGAATAAATCACGAACACGAGAAGCACCGACCCCAACAAACATTTCAACAAAGTCCGAACCACTGATAGAGAAGAAAGGAACGCCTGCTTCACCAGCAACAGCTCTTGCTAATAATGTTTTACCAGTACCAGGAGGTCCCACAAGTAAGACACCCTTCGGAATTCTTGCACCTAGCTCTGCGAATTTACGAGGATCTTTTAAGAACTCAACAACTTCCACAAGTTCTTGCTTTTCTTCGTCTGCACCAGCTACGTCTTTAAATTTAACCTTTTTCTTTTCTTCGCTGTAAAGCTTAGCCTTACTCTTACCGAAGTTCATAACACGACTTCCGCCGCCCTGAGCTTGGTTCAGTAAGAAGAAGAATAGGATGAAAATAATAACAAACGGAATGATTGACGTAAAGAACGTTACCCAGCCGCTTGTTTCATCAGCAGGTTTAAAATCAACTTCTACTTGATTATTTTCTGAAGCAGCGTCAATACGATCAAGTGCTTTGTCACCATCTACGATGTAAGTTTGGAACGTTTGATCCTTTTTATAAGAATCTAACTTTCCTTGCACAACATACACGCCTCTTTCAGGCTTCATAGAGAGTGATTTCACATCACCTTTGTCTAAGTGTTGAACAAATGTATCGTATCTCATTGGTTCTGCTTTTTGATTAGAGCCACTAAAGAAGCTTACCACGCCAATAATGACTAAAAATATAAGTAAATAAAAGATGGTATTACGGAAGATCCGATTCATTTCTTACCTCCTCCCACGATAAACAAATACTGTATTCAATACTAACATAGAACATTTATCCTATCCAATAAATTGCACTTGGATATGTGCTTCTTAATTGCTGTATACTTGCGGTTTAAGAACCCCAATATACGGCAGGTTACGATATTTTTCTTGATAATCCAATCCATACCCTACTACGAACGCATCAGGTACTTCAAATCCAACGTAATCTGCTTTAATAGCTGCTTTACGACCTGTTGGTTTGTCTAAGAGTGTGACAATCTTAATTGACTTAGCTTTACGGTACTTGAATAACTCTACAAGATAGCTAAGTGTTAAGCCGCTGTCGATAATATCCTCTAAGATAAGAATGTCTCGACCTTCAACTGATGTATCTAAATCTTTTAGGATTTTTACTTCACCAGAAGAAACCATCGCATTGCCATAACTTGATACATCCATAAAATCCATTTCTAAATATGTATCAACACGCTTAATTAGATCAGACATAAAAGGCATAGCGCCTTTTAGTACACCGATTACCAAAGGAAAACGGTCAGCGTATTCCTCAGATAATAGCTTACCCAATTCTTTTACTTTCTGTTGTATTTCTTCTTCTGAAATCAAAATTTCTTGAATATCCTGCTTCATTCCTTACTTGCCTCCTAGAAGTTTTCGCTACTTATAGTATAAAATAACATATCTGGACTTATGTGTATGCAGTTCATAAGCAGATTTTTTCAAACCAGGTAGCCACAAAATAGTTCCTTGGCTATCTTCCACTACCGGCCAATGATCTCTGAAGTGTAAAGGGATTTTTTCATCGATAAAAATATCCTTTACTTTTTTATGTCCCTTCATGCCCTTTACTCGCATTTTATCGCCATTTTTTCGTGTCCTTACCTTTAATGATTGTAAATCGTGAGCTTCATCTAAAAGAAAAACATCGTTTCCTTTTATATCTTCGACTTTATTATGTATTTCACAAATAAGCTGGTGACCATTTGGAAGCTCAACGACCCCTGGAATCGGAACAATAAATTCATATGGCTCGATGTTCCCCTCATTAAAGGTGAAAAGACAGTCGTTGTAAGATCGGATAATGCGTAAACCATTTGGAAAGTCAAGCGTCCCAGACGGTTTTTCACTTTCACAAAATCCTACTAACGTGTCAACATGCGCTGAGGAAAGGGTTGGAGGAATTTCTTTATAGAGATAGTTTAATATTAGTTGAATACCACGCCTTTGTAAAGGCTTGCGTATCCTTAGAAAACAATCTCTATCAATGAGAATTTCATTTTGCAATTTCTTTCTCATTACTTTATTCATCACATCGGTCGTTAATTCCTCTAAGTATGCTTGATCTTCATGCAAGTTCTCGCTAAATTGTTGAAATTTTTCATGTACAGCGACGTTTTCTTGCTTTAAAAATGGCAAAACGTAATGACGAAACCGATTTCTCGTGTACGAGTCTTTCTCATTACTCGGATCAATTCGAGGTGTAAGCCCATGTAGCTTACAGTAGCGATTGATTTCTTCTTTCGTTACGGCTAGGAAAGGCCTAATAATAAATCCATGCCCATATGGCCGCTTGGGCTGCATCCCTGCGTATCCATTCATCGTACTACCTCGAACCATTCGCATTAACATCGTTTCAATCTGATCATCTCCGTGATGTCCTAATGCAAGAAGGTTTGCTTTGTGCTTCTTCATAACATGAGTAAAAAATGCATAGCGGCATTCTCTGGCAGCTACTTGAGAAGATAGCTTTCTTTCCTTCTGATAGGCAGTAACATCAATCTGCTTCGCCTCACATTTAATATTCAATTGTTTGCAGTAGTTCTGCACATATTCCATGTCTTGCTGTGACTCTTGGCCCCGGAACATATGATCAACATGAGCAGCAATAATCGTAAGAGATTTTTGCTCTTTCAGACTCCATAAGAAATGCAGCAGCGCTAAAGAATCAGGACCACCAGAAATACCTACAACCACCGTAGAGCCTGCGGATAATAACTGATGTTTTGTCATAAAATTGTTCACTTGCTTTTCCATAGGAATGACTCATCCTTATAATGTACACGCAATAATGTATCATTAATTTACTTTATACGAATGACTATAAGGAAAGTTTCACAATTTCTCCAAACTTTATAGCACTTGAATAAATAGATACAAAATATAAATCAACATTACAGACGTACAAAGTAGTAGCGTCTCTAACACGTGAGAACGCTTCTTCTTTACTTTAACACGAGGGGCAGACGGTTGACGAACGTTTTGAGGCTTTGTTCCTCTACTTTTTGCCCCTCTTCTTTTCTCGACCGATAACACCTCTGTTTTCATTTCTTTAGCTGACCTATACTTTCCCGTAACCGCTTGATACAAAACGTCTCCGAAAGGTTCCAACTGCTTTGTTGTTAATATAAATTGTTTTAATTGTTCAGCCGGTTTGTCTGTTTTATTAATTCGCTTGCCATAAGCCGCGTGAATCAAAACCATAGATACGGCAAACAAATCATAGGTCGGTTCTGCTTTTCGGGAGCCAAGCCCCCAGTGCGCTCGATCATAAAAGTCGGTAAATTCTTTTATTGACCGCCCTTGCAGAGTTGTTCCTCCCACGTCGATCCATCGAACTTTTACAGGGTTAGATGTTACGACCAGGTTTTCGGGTTTTAAATCGCCAAATACCCATCCTTCTTCATGAAGGTTTTCTAAGTCTGTTAAGAGCTGACTTGCAAACACTTGCAACCATTCTGTCCCTCTTGTTGAGATAAAAGAAAGGAGAGGCTGCCCTTTCACATACTCCATTACATAGAAAGAAAGAGCGTGAGAACCATAGCTCCAATCATCTACATCAAGTAAACGCGGTCCTAGCACTTTGTCTTTGACTTGAGACAACTTTTTTAATACATTCACTTCTGCTGTAACGGACATGTTGGAAAAGCTTATTTTTAACGCCGCTAGCGTTCCGTTTACTAATTGGACTAAGTAGACAACTCCAGTTGCTCCCACGCCTAATTTCTCAAGAATTTTATAATGGACGTGATGCCATTTCCCTTGAATTTCTGTTCCCGGAGATAGGTTACATACCTGATTCTTCAATGTATTGTTCATTATTTTTTAACAACCCTCTCAATGAGCGCTTTTTGGTGAAATAATGAGTAGCCTCTTTGATAGCCGGTCCAGTAGGCGTAATACCTCCTGCTGTTAGTTTTGGGAAAATCGTTGAAAGCGACTCTAATCTTGGATTCCAGTCCATTAGCTTCTCTACATCTTTCTTTTTCCCAGGAAATAAAAAGATTGAAAATTGATTGTGCCCCATGCGAGCATTCAAGCTTAACGATAAATCTAACAGCGACTCCTTTACAGTAGGGAGCTTATTTTTCATACTTCCGCTCATGTCAACTAAAATAAGAATCTCTAAGTCAACCGTTTCCCCAAGTTCATCAACCACTTCCATGATTTCTCCACGCTTCTCAGGAGATAACTCTTCTAATCTTGAATTAGAGGAACCTAGAATTTGCTGAAGTTCTTTATTTACAACGCCTTGAAGTGTTTGCGTCATTGCCTGCCTTGTAACCATTTGAACAGTTTGAGACAGCTGTTTTACGTAAACAATTTGACTCACGCCACCGCCTGACATGGCAATGCCTTCTATTTCATTCGTGCTTTGCTCATCAATTGTATCCTCTTCCATCACACCAATAACGTTTACACTAATTCCTTGTTCTTTAGCTAGTGCAGCCATTGCTACCGGATCTTCACCTGTATTCGAACCACCGTCCGTAATGACCAACATCTGTTTCAATGTACCTTTTTTCATAAAAAAATCCCCTCCTCATTATCAGTATTAACATGATAGACGAGGAGGAGATAAAATATACTTCTATCTAACTATTGTGCTTTTTTACGATAAGCGTAAGAAGGAATCGATGACCATTTCGGGGTATTGTGCTGAAGTTTTGCCACAACTACCGTCATATCATCTTCAATTAAACCTGATTTTGTTCGAATAACTTCTTCCATAATTAAGTCTGCAATTTCTTGTGGATCGTTTGTTTGAAGCTCGCCAATTTTTCGCTTCATCCACATTTCGTAGTTCTCAACGTGTTTCGGTCCTTCAAATACACCGTCACTCATCATAATTAACAAGTCTTCCGCCTTCATTTGTTCATTCACAACATCCACTTCAAATTCTTCAATAATGCCCATTGGCAAATTGCTTGCCTGTATTTTAATAACCTTATCTCCGCGTTTGATGAAGCTTGGCGTAGAACCGATTTTCAAGAAGTTTACATTGGCATCTTGTAAATCAATCATCGCTAAATCTAAGGTCGAAAAGATCTCATCGTTTGTACGCAGGGATAAAATAGAGTTAATCGATTTGATTGCAATTGTCTCTTCTATTCCTGTTTGTAAAATTTGTTTTAACAGCTGAAGCGTTTCGCTGCTTTCATAGTGGGCACGCTCTCCATTTCCCATGCCATCACTAATAGCTAGTGCATACTTACCGGCGTTTAGCTCAATCATGGAATAGCTGTCACCGGATACAAACCCTCCGCCTTTAGCAGCATGTGCTACGCCTGTATCAACAACGTATGCTTTTGTACAGCCAAACGAAACGTGGCAATAGCCTTGAGGGTATTTAGCACATTCTTCGTTCTTTACTACAATACTTTCACCTAAAATATCCGTAAGCATTGGCGCAATAATTTTCTCGCATTCTCCTCTTCCGTGACAATATGGCACCCACATTTCAATATCTACATTTCCAGGTTCTAAGCTATAAATTTCAATTTGATTAATTTCCATCCCAAAGTTACGAAGAGCTTCTAAAATCTGTTCTTCTTGTACATTTAAATTTTCGCGCTCTCGCTTAATTTCTTTTGCAAAATTCCCCATGACTTCAGAGACACCGTGAAGCTGTTCTGCTACAATCCTTCTACTTTCTTGAATTTGTGCTTTTAAGTGCTGATTGGCTTTAAAATACGTAAGTTCATGCTCAATCACATCGATGACTTTTTTCGATTTCACGCAATGTTTGTCCATTTCTCGAATTAGCCTTGGATTTTGTTCAAGAGTGCCATTATCAACTTCAAGCATAATTTCCTTCATATATTCATAGGTTGTATCAAACTGCTGTGCCCAGCATTGTTCTTTTTTAAAACAAAATTGGCACGTTCTTTCGGTAACGCTGCTTAAGAAATAATCAACTTCTTTATCAGCGCTTGGCTTTTCATCGTAAAATCCATTTTGCGTAAAGCTTTTGGAAAGTGCTTGAAAAACATTTGAAAACTGTTCTACGCGATTTGCTGTTACATCTCGGATCTTACGCACGTACTGCTGTTGTTCAAGCATATTTTCAGATGTCCCTGGTACTAGTTTACTTAAGTTTTTCAAAACAAAAGATGGGGTTAATAAAAATAGGACAACGGCCGTCAGTGATTCATACAAATTAGTCGTCAATCCTTGATCTGCCTGAGCATATAGGCCAATTAGCAATGAACCAACAACCAGCCCTAGAGCTGCCCCTAGCTTTTTACCGTCTTTTAAAAGTCCTCCAAGCAAGCCAGAAAAAGCGAGTAAACTCATTTCGTACAAACTAGAAACATTCGCGAAACTTAAAATTAAACCGGTTACGACCCCGACCGTAGCTCCTATCGTAGGGCCAGATACAAACGCAAAAACTAATACTAAGTAACGAGATAATATATGTTCAGCCGAAAGGCCGTAAATCATCCACCCTATTGTCCCTGTCATAACAGATGCCAACAAAATAATAAGAGAAATCACTTCTTCTGTTTTTAATGATTGTTTTCGCTTTCGATATGAAATTAAAGGCACGCTTTGTAGGAAAATCATTGTTAAGATAAAGCTCAACCCTGCTTCTACTGCCACAAATGTAAAATCATACATGGTGAATTCCTTGGTAAACACATAAAAAATAGTTAGTTTTGTAAGTAACATCGCGCTAAATACAGTGAACGGCAGTTTCTTTAACGGATCCATTGTCAGTATGCCGCTAAATCGATGAATTAGTAAGAAAACAAATAGTGTAGCAAATACGGTACCTCCATTTTGAATGGAAACACTAAATGCTCCTGCCAATACGGCTAAACTTGCTAACGGTGCTTTTTCTTTCTTTATAGCCATTACGGCTGCAAAGAATGGCAAAGCAAATGGCATGATTTTCATTAAAATTAACGCTCGTCCTAATAAGAAACCTACGACTAGCAGCAATAATCCCCATTGAAATAACACCTTTTCCGTTTTCATACCCGCCTTTGTAAATACACGGGACATTTCTAATCTAGTTCGGTTAAATACCGCCTCTGTTGTTGGACTTGCAAAATCTCTTTCCGTCTTTTGCATTCTCCCACCACCCGCTAATTATACTTATTCGTTATTATATCGCGGCGAAAGGTGAAATTTTGTCAAACGGACTAGCAAAATACCTATAATCGTTCGACTATTTTCTAGTATTATATTGAAAACTATACAAAAAGATGTACAATCTTACATGGAGATTTAAAAAATATGAGAGATACTGTTCGCCCCAGAGAAAGCCTATGCTCATCATTCTTTTTTAAAAGCAAATAAAAGTCTATAAAAGTAACAAAAAAATTATTGACAATAACCCTGCTTTTTTATATTATTATAAATGTCTTTTAGAGAACGTATAATGGCGGTGTAGCTCAGCTGGCTAGAGCGTACGGTTCATACCCGTGAGGTCGGGGGTTCGATCCCCTCCGCCGCTACTCGAATAACGGCCCGTTGGTCAAGCGGTTAAGACACCGCCCTTTCACGGCGGTAACACGGGTTCGAATCCCGTACGGGTCATCAAAAAGCATGTACAACAAGTACATGCTTTTTTTCTACTCTTTTTTACATATAAACATATAAAAAAAGCACCTTTTAGATAAAAGGTACTTTCCAAAAACTCGCTATCTATTTGATATAAGCAGCAAGTTAACCGCGTTTTGCACCGCGTCCACCGCGTTTTGATTCGGTATGGCGTTTTAGGGAAGATAAACGTTCTTCACTGTCTTTTAAGAAACGATTCATTTTTTGTTCGAATGTTTCTTTTGTACGGAAATCATTACCGCCACCACGATTGTTATTACGTTGTGGGCGTGAATCACGTGGACGGTCTGAGCGTGGCGCTCTTGCAGGACGCTCTGGTCTTTCTGGACGTTCTGGTTTGTCTACCGCTTTCTTAATTGAAAGACCAATTTTACCATCTTTCTCAACGTTAATTACTTTGACTTCAACTTCGTCGCCCACTTTTAAATGGTCGTTAATGTCCTTTACGTAATTATCAGCTACTTCACTGATATGAACCAAGCCTGTTGAACCTCCTGGTAACTCAACAAAAGCTCCAAAGTTCGTAATACCTGTTACCTTTCCCTGTAACTTGCTGCCTACTTCGATTGACATAAAAAAAATGCTCCTCCTTAAATGATAAAAGAAATCAATTTATTATATTATACAAAAAGCAAAAATACACTGTCAACGAACCATACGTTTAGTCTTTTTTTACATTAAAGATAATTTCCCCGTCTTCTGATAAAAAATAATCTCTGCGGGCAATCTTTTTAATATAATCATCGTCATTCAACTTGACGATTTCACCTTTTAACTGTTTTTGCTTGCTTTGTAATTTTGTCAGCTGCTGTTCTAATTTTACCTTCTCAGCTTTTTTGTTCTCAATAGCTGAGGTTTGCGTAATTAAAGCTGATACCATCAATCCACCAATGATTAAGGCCAACACTCCGAAAACAGTCAAACGCCTAATTAAACCGATACGCTTTCGATCTGTATTTTGTTTAATTTGTTCTTGTTTATGGCTATAATCAGTATTTAACTTCGCGACCTTTTTTTTTCGTACCGCACTCATTGAATTAGTCGTCCCCCTTGTTTTTTAAAGTGTTCACCCATGCAACGACTCTCATTATCATATTCTTTGCACGATTGTAAATTCCTTCTATATACCGAAAACCCATATGTAAAAATCGTTTTACAGGTTTAGGCATCATTCTCCAAAATACGAAAAGAACCCACCTAGTCGGTAAGTAAATAAGCTTTAGACAGAATACGAGCAGCTTATGAACAGCTCGGTAGATCCCTAAAGCGACTACAAGTAGAATATGAATAAAGAAGCGGATAGGCTTGACCAAAAAAATATTACTAAGCGTTAAAACACCTCGATATAAACTTAATACGCTCGAGACAGTAAATGTTAATACTTTTAAATACAGTGATTGAAATAAGCTTTGATACGCGGCAAAGCCGCAAAACAAAGCAAGAAACGCATACAAACGCAGTTCTCCTTCATTCACTAAAAACAACACATAAAAAATGAGAAGAGCTTGCACCATCCAAAACAATACGTCATTTACAAATACAAACCATGGGCGTGATTTAGAGCGATTAACAAAGTAACGATAAGTATCGAGAGAAGCACCTAAACCGCTTCCCATCGATACCATCGCAAGCATTGTATAGAGCTGAATGTTTAAACTCATCGAAACAACTTACTAAAGAATCCTTTAGCCTTCTCCGATTGGTTCTCATCTAAGTAAACTATATCAAAGATTTTTCCTTTTATCGATACAATTCCTTGATCAACGTCTAAATTTTTCATTTGCAGATTTTGCCCTCTAACTGACAAGAAACCCATCACTGTTTCAAGTAAAAATTCCTCATTATCAAAGCTCTCTACCTGCTTCACACCCGTGATATCTAAGAGACGCCGACCCTTCATCACTAAATCATGATTTGGAGTATGGTCTTTGTTTGAATTGCTTGTTTCATAAAATTGGCTCATATCTTCATCCCCACCTCATTCATTAAGAGCATTCGCTCTTGTTATCTGTTGTTTAAAACATATGAATGAGAAAGGTGATTTAGAACAAGCCTTCATCAGTTATACTTCAGATGAAATACGCTCTTCTTTGACAATTGAGTACAAATTAGCTGCTTCTTCTTTTTTAGCTGCTTCTTGAAGAGCCTCTATTTTAACGGTAATTTTCTTCGTGCCAAATGTGATGGCTAATTCATCTCCTACTTTCACATTTGTGCTTGCTTTTGCAACGATACCATTAATCGTAATACGGCCCTTGTCTGATACTTCTTTTGCCAATGTACGGCGCTTAATTAAACGTGATACTTTTAAAAATTTATCTAACCTCATAATTCCCTCACCTTTCTGTTTTACAAACCTGTTTTTTTGGCTTCTTCCCAAAATTCATCTAACTCTTTTAACGAAAAAGATTCAAATGGTTTTTCAGAAGCTCTCACTTTTTCTTCAATATATTGAAATCGATTTAAAAATTTTGTATTCGTTTTAGCTAATGCAGCTTCAGAGTCGATTTTATAAAATCTTGCAATATTCACTAAAGCAAATAAAATATCTCCAAATTCATCGCTCATTTTTTCTTTATCAGCATGCTGTACTTCATCTTGGAATTCAGCAAGTTCTTCCTGTACTTTTTCCCACATAGGTTCAACTTCTGACCAATCGAAACCAACTTTTGCAGCTTGTTTTTGGTATCCGTGCGCTTTCATTAAAGAAGGCATAGCCCCAGGTACAGAAGCTAACAGAGAAGAAGGCTCCTCTCCTTTTTCTTCTTTTTTGATTTCATCCCAATTTTTTAAGACCTCATCTGCATCATTCACGCTCACTTCCCCAAATACATGCGGATGGCGTCTTACCATTTTCTCTGAAACACTGCGAATGACGTCATCAATTGAAAACATTCCTTCATCTTCACCGATTTGTGCATGAAGCAATACCTGCAGCAATACATCACCGAGCTCTTCAATCATATTATCGTCATCTTGACGGTCAATTGCATCTAATAACTCATAAGACTCTTCTAGCAAATAGCGCTTGAGCGATTCATGCGTTTGTTTTTGATCCCAAGGACATCCGTTTGGCCCTCTGAGCGTGGCAATAATCCTTCTGAATGAGTCAAATTGATGGTATAAAACCGTTTCGTCCGCTACTGGAGGGACATAAATAGTCGTTAAGTTATTGAGCGACATTTCTCTATCTAATTCATACAGCTTGACCGGCTGGATTTTTTCTTCACTGCTTCCCGCTGCCGTTACAATGTAAACGAGGTAATCATCAGGAACGTGTTCCATCAGCGTTAGTTTTACCTCTGAAGCAACGAACTGATCGTACACTTGAGCAATTAGAACATGACCCGTTAACTCTACTTCGCTTCGCTTTAAGTCTGTTCCGTCTAGCAGCTGAAATCCTTCAATAGGATCGATCTTTAGTGCGCCAAAAATTGGATCTAAGAAGCTTTGTCCCCCTTTAATTTCAACAGGAATGCTGCGTTCTTTTCCTTTTTGTAAAAGTAATTGAACCGTACGTTCTGCCACTAAAGGATGCCCGGGAACGGCATACACCACTTCTTCTACTGAAGCTTTATCGATTAAATCATTTGATATATGTTCATATACCTCTTCAAATCCATCATAAGATTCGTATACGTCATCATAGGATACGTACGTCAAGCCTTCACTTTCTAATTCTTTGATTACAGGATGTTCTTTTGTGCGCATATAAATATGCTTTTCCTGCTGCAGCAAGCGATAGATGCCTACGGGTAGCTGCTCTAAATCGCCTGCTCCTAAACCAATAACTGTTACTTTACCTGTCATTGCTTCACCTTCTTATTTATTTTTTAATACGTATTTAGCTAAAACACTTCCCATTGGAAGTAAACGTAATTCCTCTTCGGTAAAAATATGTTGTTTCATAATGATAAACAAATAAAACAAACCGCCTATTAAAACACCAGATCCTGTTTCAACCACTTGTTTACTTGTATCTAAACCATTAGACCATACAAAGTGATGTAAACAAAATAAATAGCTTTGCAAAAGAATGACCATTGCTATGCCCGTTATAAAAATACCTCCACTCGCCTTTTTCGGAACGAGCGATACAGCTAGCTTTTTATACAGACAAAATAGATTGATTGCTGCAACAATAGCGAATCCAGCTGAGGAAGCAATGGCTGCTCCTATGGTTTGAAAATCTGGTATTAGCCAAAGATTCAATATCAGTTTAACCGTCATGCCAGCAATGACGGCTATTACAGGTGCGAAAACAGCTCCCATCCCCTGAAGCACAGCTCCAGCAGTTGCTGCTACGGTTGTAAATATAACTAACAAGCTCAAAATTTGTAAAACGTCCGTTCCGTCGGAGTTACTATATAAAAGCATATTAATGGGTTTCATCAGCGCAATCAAGCCAAAGGCTGCTCCAACTCCGACTACAAGCGATAGTCGGAGAGACAGCTGAACTTTTTCAAGCATAAATGACAAGTTCTTTTTCGCAATGGCTGAAGAAATAACGGGTACAAGTGAAAGTGAAAAAGCTGTACCTACTACTGTACCTAATTGAATCAACGGAAGTCCACGGTCATAAATACCTTTTGAAACTTTTGCTGCCTGTTCAGCCATGCCATGCGCCGTCAGACCGGAATATAATGTAAAGGAATCAATAAGCTGAATAAACAGCAGACCCATAGCGCTGATACAAATTAATAAACCTTGAATAATAAGGATTTTCACTACTTTTTTGATGTCTGCTTTTTTTGTGCGTTGAAATACTCCCTTAGAATTTGTCTTTGTTCTAAAAACAAATAAACATAAAATAATAAGAGATGTTATACCGCCTGTTATGGAACCAAAAATAGCTCCTGCTCCTGCAGTATAAGGACCATACCCATGGTGGATAAAGAAAATAGATAGGCACAAAATAGTCCCTACTCGAACAATTTGTTCTGCGATTTGAGACAACGCAGTAGGAAACATATTATATAATCCTTGATAATAACCACGAATGACAGCAATAAACGGAATAAGTAAAAACGAAAATGAAATAATTTGAATGAGAAGCGTTAACTGACGATCTCCCATCCACTCGGCAATCGTTTCTGCAAAGATATATTGGAGGGAAAACATTATGCAGCCTACTACAAACAAAAAAGCAAATGAAACTTGAAGTATTCCTCGGATTTCCTTTCTCCGATTTGTTGCCACATAATCGGCTACTAACTTTGAAATAATTACAGGGAAACCGTATGTACCTAGCTGTAGCGCAATTCCATATAGCGGATAAACTTGCTGATAGATATAAAACCCTATATCTCCCGCAATATGGTGATATGGAATACGGTAAGTAGCACTTAAGATTTTCGTAAATAAACCTGCGAGCGTTAAAATAATCGCGCCGTTAAAAATAGAATAGAGCTTTGATTGTTTCTGCATTCCTACACCTTTCACCTGCAGCTTGTAATTATGTGAACAACGCTTTTTATGAGCCGCTAACTGTAGAAGAATAGCGCTTTGTTCTTATAAAACATCCTGCACTTTCCAATAAATAAAATACCGTACCATTATATCATGTTCTCTTTATTTCTAAGGTAAGACAGCATGAAAAAAGGTAGCAGAAACTGCTACCTTTTCAGTAAATAATGTAAAATAAAGATAATTACGCTTACTGCTCCATTTGACGAGATAAGAAGCTAGCTGCCGTTTCGGCTGCTTTATGCTCTACTTCACCAAGAGACTTCTCTTTTGAGAAGATGACAACAGCTCCAATCGGATCTCCATTTGCAATAATCGGACCGATTGTGTAAGAAGAAATATTTTCTTCGTATCCATCGACAAATTCAAGGTTTTTCCCATCAGTTACTAAAGAAGAACTGCGGCTTTCCATAACAGATTCTACTAAAGAACTAATGTTTTTATTTAAGTATTCTTTTTTAGAGCTTCCTGCTACCGCAATAAATACATCGCGGTCACAAATAAGTACAGGATGACCTAAGCTATCGTATAGCGCTTCGCCATACTCTTTTGCAAAATCTCCTAATTCACTAATTGGCGAATATTTCTTTAAAATAACTTCTCCATCGCGATCGACGAAAATCTCTAGCGGGTCTCCCTCTCGGATGCGAAGTGTTCTTCTAATTTCTTTTGGAATCACAACGCGACCCAAATCATCAATACGACGAACAATACCTGTTGCTTTCATTCATTGAAGCCTCTCTTTCATATGATGATTAAAATAGTTGGTGAATATCACTGATGGCTATATGATAAAAGGTTCACCTTTGTTGAGGTTAGTATTCTTCACTCTACAACTTCTATTCACCAACCATCTCTTTTTTTGTTAAAAAGTGTGCTTTTATTAAAAAAATGTCCAAAAAACCGCCAAAATATGGGGATTTGGACATTTTTATTTCGGCTATATAAAAAGAAGGCTCAAAAATGAGCCTTCTTTTTAATTCGTAACTTGTTCTTTTTTAACAGTGGCTACTCCTTTTACTAACTGATACACAATATTGAGCCATTCTTTTTGAGCAAGTCCTTTTACGTTAACCACTAATTTTACTTTCTTGCCTTCCATACCTAAGCTGACCATTCTGCCAAATTGATCACCTAGCATGAATAGTTTTTGGCCGTCTATCGTTGAGCTCGCTTCTTCAGACAGCAGAATAGAAATTTCTTGTTTTGACTGAAGAATAGATTCTACTAGGTTCTGCGTTGCATATACTTTTGTTTCAGCTACTTTAAACAAGTACTCAACCTCAGCCGGATACTCTCCAAAACGATCAATCATTTCATCTTGCAGTTCTTGAATATCCTCTAGCGCTTCAATTCCTCTAAAGCGCTTATACATCTCAATTTTCAAGCGGCCGTCTGTAATGTACTGATCAGGGATATACGCGTCTAAGTCCAGGTTCATTTCCACATTAAATTTCACACTTTCTCCGTCAGACCCGCGTCTTTCCTCTATCGCTTCTTTAAGCATTTGTGAATAGAGATCGAAACCGACAGAATCGATAAATCCATGCTGCTGAGCACCCAGTAGGTTTCCGGCGCCACGTATTGAAAGATCACGCATAGCAATTTTAAAACCAGAACCTAATTCGGTGAATTCTTTAATAGCTTGCAGACGCTTTTCAGCTACTTCTGTCAGTACTTTGTCTTTATGATACGTAAAGTACGCATATGCCACGCGATTTGAACGACCTACGCGTCCTCTTAATTGATACAGTTGTGATAATCCCATCTTATCAGCATTGTTAACAATGAGCGTATTTACATTTGGAATATCTACTCCTGTTTCGATAATAGTTGTACTCACAATCACGTCATATTCGCCTTCTAAAAAGCTTAAGATAACCGCTTCGAGTTCTGTTTCATTCATTTTTCCGTGGGCATACGTTACCCTAGCATCAGGCACGAGCATCGAAATTTCTTCTGCTTTTCGTTCAATATCTTCTACGCGATTATATAAAAAGTAAACTTGGCCATCACGCGCTAACTCACGCTCAATCGCTTCACGAACTAGAACCGGATTATACTCCACTACATATGTTTGAACCGGAAAACGATTTTCAGGCGGCGTTTCAATAACAGACAAATCCCTTACGCCCAACATAGACATATGTAATGTTCGTGGAATAGGTGTTGCTGTAAGTGTAAGGACATCAACGTTTGCTTTCATTTGCTTGATTTTTTCCTTGTGCGTTACACCAAAACGTTGCTCTTCATCGATAACTAACAACCCTAAATCCTTATAAATCACATCTTTAGATAGTAAACGATGTGTACCAATCACTACATCTACGGTCCCGTTTTTTAGCCCTTTAATTGTTTCCTGCTGCTGTTTACGGCTGCGAAAGCGGCTCAATAGCCCAATATTAATTGGGTAGTCTTGAAAACGCTCACGGATGGTTTCATAATGCTGCTGAGCTAAAATAGTGGTTGGTACTAAAATAGCCACTTGTTTTCCATCTGTCACAGCTTTAAACGCAGCACGAATGGCTACTTCTGTTTTTCCGTATCCAACGTCTCCACAAAGCAGACGATCCATTGGTCTTTCATGTTCCATATCCTTTTTAATTTCTTGTACAGAACGAAGCTGATCTTCGGTTTCTTGATAAGGGAAAGCTGTTTCAAATTCTCTCTGTAAATCGCCATCCGGGGAAAATGCATAACCTTTACTTGCTTCGCGCTCTGCATACAGTTTAATTAAGTCATCAGCGATGTCTTGAACAGAAGACTCAACTTTTCGTTTCACTTTCTTCCAGTCATTTCCGCCAAGTTTATATACTTTCGGCTCTTTCCCTTCAGAGCCTACATATTTTTGTACTTGATCAATCTGTTCAACAGGAACGTACAGCTTGTCAGAGCCTTCATATTTGATATGGATATAATCTTTATGATTACCGTTAATCTCTAACGTTTCCATTCCTAAATAACGGCCAATACCGTGGTTCACGTGAACGACATAGTCACCTACGTTTAACTCTGAATAGCTTTTAATACGCTCTGCATTGGAAAGCTTTTGACGACGCTTTGATTTCTTGATCCGCTTTTTAAACAATTCTTCCTCGGTTAAAACTGCTAATTTTTGCATCGGCAGTTCAAAGCCCATTTGTAAATCGCCTTCAATAATTTGAACAAGACCTGGCACAAGCTGGCCATTTCCATCTAAAATAGATGAATCAATATCATAATCTGCTAGCACACCTTCGAGTTTTTTCACGCGCTCTTTATCTGCTCCTAAGAGGACTACCGTATAATTAGCATTTTTCCAACGTTCAATTTCACTTTTTAATAAGTTCATTTGGCCGTAAAACTGCTGCATCTGCTTACATGAAATATTAATAATATTTTGCGGACTCGTATACGATACGTGCTTCAAAAATAACGATAAGTATAAAAACTGATGTTTTGCTCGCTGAATAAGAGATGGGAGCTTATGAGATAATTGAACATCTCGAACAATTTGCCCCTGTCCTAATAATTCTGTTATCCATTCAGCTTCCTCTGTTTCAAGCTGATCAGACGTCTCTTGAATTCGAGTTGTTTCATCAAAGATGACAAGGCCACCTTCTGGTAAATAATCTAGTAAACTAGCAGGCGATTCGTAAAAGAATGATAAATACTTGAACATATTTTCAAGAAGTTGACCTTGACGCAGCTGTTCAATTTCACCTTTAATATTTTCTGTTAAGGTAGCTTTTAGCGCTGCGTTTTTCACTTGCTGCAGCGTCGAAGCCAGCTGTGCTTCTAGTTCTTCAATTCCTTGGGCCACTTCATTTTGGTTCACAATGATTTCCGTAGCAGGGCCGATTGAAATTTCTTTTAACTGTTCTTGAGAGCGTTGATCCTCAATTGTAAAAGTACGAATGGAATCGATCTCGGTATCAAATAGTTCAATTCGGACAGGTAGCTCTTCTGTTAACGGATAAATATCAATGATTCCTCCGCGCACACTAAACTCACCCGGAGCTGAAACCATCGATGCCCGCTCATAACCCAACTCAACTAACCTTTTTAAATAATGATCAACGTCGATGTCAATTCCCATTTGAAACGGCAGCTGCGTTTGCTCCCATCTTGCTTTAGGAGGCAGCAGCTTTCGAATTCCTGCAAGCGGGGTTACAACTACTCCACCTGTATGTTGACTCCAATAATTGAGTACTTCAATTCGCTGAGCCTTTAATTCTGGACTTGCAATCCCCACTTCTGTAGCAACTAAATCGTTAACAGGGTATAAGAAAACGTCTTTTTCCGGTAAAAGGTGCAAAAGGTCTTCATACACTTTTTGGGCTTGATATAAATTATGAGTCACTACTAATAAGGGGTATTTTTTATCCTCATTTAAGAGTGCCATTAATACAGATCGAGCTGAACCGGAAATTCCCGTTACTAACTGTTCTTTCAAACCTTCTTCTAAACTGCTGACAACAGCTCCAATTTCTTTATTTTCTTCAAATTGCTGTCTAATCCCTCGCAAAGGAATTCCCTCCTCCCATGATATGTCTAAACTAAACAGAAAAACGCTTTGGTTTGAGACCAAAGCTTTTTATTGTATAAATGTTTCGTACTGATGATAGTCTGGATTTCGTTCTAGCGCTTCTTGACAGTCTTCACAAATAATTTTAACCACGATGTCTCCACTATTATGGTAGTGAATAAAGTCTTTTCGTTCATCTGCGGTCAGGTGATTAAAACCGAGTGCTTCTGTATTGTGAGCTGTCTTTTCTATCATACCGACTTTTGCGCCACAATGTCTACAGAAATAATGAATAGACATACAAATCCTCCCAAATCTTTTAGTGTTAGTATGGACGATTGAGAGAAATTTTATTCTGCTTAATTATAGCGATTCATTACTTCTAAGAACGTTTGACCTAAAAAGTCTTCACTCGCGTGCACAGACGTTTTCATCGCTTCTTCCATATGAACCATTTCATCTTCTGTAAAACGCCCTAGTACATAGTCAACTACTTTCATACCGTTTTTCGGACGATCAATTCCAATACGAATTCGGTTAAACTCTTGGGTTTTTAAATGCTGAATAATTGATTTTATTCCGTTATGGCCGCCTGGACTTCCTTTTGTACGCAATCTTACTTTTCCGCACGGTAAATCTAAGTCATCGTAAATAACAAGCAAGTCTTCGACGTCTATATCAAAATAGTCCATTAACGGGCGAATACTTTCTCCTGATAAATTCATATATGTTAGAGGCTTTAATAATATGACTTTTTCTCCTCTTATTATACCTGTTCCATATATTCCGTTAAACTTTGTTTTATCTAATGAAATCATAAACTGTTCGGCAATTTTATCAATTGCCATAAATCCTATGTTATGGCGAGTACGGTCATATTCTTTTCCAGGATTCCCCAAACCAACGATTAATTTCAAAATAGATACTCCTTTCCACTCTATGTAAGTTGTACATAATAGGTAAATGTCTTTAATGTTTTACATTACTATATAGTATCACTTTTATTATAATCAATTCACACAAAAAGACGTAACCTTTTGGTTACGTCTTTTTATATTATTCTTCGCTATCTTTTTCTTTTGTTGCTTCAACGTCGCCTTCAGCATCCTGAACTTCGCCGCTATCCGGCTCTTCTTCCTGTTGAGGAGGTAGTACAGAAGCAACTGTATCTTCTGCATCATGCGTAATTTCTAGCTTTTTATCTACCTTAATATCCCCTACTGTAATTGTATCGTTAATTCCCAAATCTGATACATCTACATCAATAGATGATGGGATATCTTGCGGCAAGCCTTTTAATGAAATTTCATATAGAGACTGCTGTAATACGCCGCCTTCTTTTGTTCCTTTTGCTTCTCCTACTAGAGATAAAGAAACTTCAGTATCAATTTCTTTCTTCATGTCGACCACTTGGAAATCGGCGTGGACAATTTCGTTTTTTAATGGATCGGTTTGAATATCATGTAACATTACGGAATATTTTTGCTTGTCCACTTGTAATGTTAACACTCCATTGCGTCCTGCTTCACGAATAGTCTTAATAAAATCAGCACTGTTTAAGTAAATAGGTGTGGATTCTGTTTTATTTCCGTAAACAACCGCTGGGAAGTTTCCTTCGTCGCGAATTTTTCTATTTGTAGAATTTTTGAAATCCGTTCTTTTATTTGCTTGAATTGAAATACTCATTCTATTCACCTTCCAGTATGTTTTCTACTTAAAATGTACCCTTTTTAGAAGGCTGCTAAACATAAAACTCGTTTCAATTAGCAATATATCTTTGCTCATCCCGTCCAAATCCCTTTAAAACCAAGGATTAGCCCATTTAATTTTTTTCAAAAAAACCTCTTTCCAAATGGAAAGAGGTTCTGTTTATCAATCAAATAACGTACTAACTGATTGCTCTTCGTGAACACGAATAATCGCTTCACCAATTAACGGAGCTACCGAAAGTTCTGTTACTTTACCAATTTTCTTATCTTCTGTTAAAGCAATAGAGTTTGTTACAGCTAGCTCTTTGATTGTAGAATTTTGAATACGCTCAATCGCAGGGCCTGAAAGAACTGGGTGTGTACAACAAGCATATACTTCTTTTGCACCTGCTTCAATTAATGCACTTGCACCAATTGTAATTGTACCAGCTGTATCAATCATGTCATCAATCAAGATTGCTGTTTTCCCTTCCACTTGTCCAACAATGTTCATAACTTCTGCTACGTTTGGACGTGGGCGACGTTTGTCAATGATAGCGATTGGCGCTTTTAGACGTTCCGCTAAACGGCGAGCACGCGTTACGCCACCGTGGTCCGGAGATACAACAACAACGTCATCAAGGTTTTTACTCTTGAAGTATTCACCTAAAATTGGAACACCTACTAAATGGTCAATTGGAATATCGAAGAAACCTTGAATTTGAGGAGCATGTAAATCTAATGTGATAATACGAGTAGCTCCCGCTTTTTCAATGATATTTGCTGCTAATTTGGCAGTGATTGGTTCACGTGCACGAGCTTTACGATCCTGACGAGCATAGCCATAGTAAGGCATAACGATGTTAATTGTTTTAGCTGATGCACGTTTTAATGCATCAATCATAATTAATAATTCCATTAAGTGTTCGTTAACTGGAGCACTTGTTGATTGAATGATAAATACATCACAACCACGGATACTTTCTTCAATGTTAATTTGAATTTCACCGTCACTGAAACGATCAACCGAACATTTACCTAATTCCACACCAATTACTTTTGCGATCTCTTCAGCTAAAGCCTTGTTTGAATTTAGCGTAAATAACTTTAAATTTTCATCAGCATATACATTTGACATTTTATTGTGAAACCTCCGTCAGGATTTTTTATTAATATCAAGCTTTTCAGCATAGTTTTCTTTATTTACTTGTTTCGCACGAGCAATTGATAATGCTTTTCCTGGCACATCATCCGTTACGGTTGAACCAGCTGCAACATAGGCGCCTTCACCAATTGTTACAGGTGCAATTAAGTTTGAGTTACATCCTACGAATGCCCCATCTTCAATCTTTGTTAAAAATTTATTTTTCCCATCGTAGTTAACTGTAATAGATCCGCACCCTAAGTTTACACCTTTTCCGACCTCTGCGTCTCCAATATAACTTAAATGAGAAGCTTTGCTACCTTTGCCAAAAGATGCTTTTTTAATTTCTACAAAGTTTCCTACGCGCACTTCATCTCCAATTAATGATTGAGGACGAATATGTGCAAATGGGCCAATTGTGACTTCGTGACCAATTTCACTATCGTGAGCAACAGAATGGCGAATAGAAGTATTATTACCTATTTTACAGTCTTTAATTTCACTGTTAGGTCCTACTTCACAGTTCTCTCCAATTACAACTGTTCCTTGAATAACCGTACCAGGATAAATAACCGTATCTCTGCCAATGACAGCATCTGCTGAAATGTACGTGTTAGAAGGATCCACAATCGTCACTCCATTTAACATATGCTGCTTGTTGATACGCTTTTTCATTGTTTCTTCTGCTTGAGACAGAGCAAATCGATCATTAACGCCCAATGTTTCAGCAAAATCGGATGTTTGATATGCAGAAATAATTTGACCTTCATTTTTTAGAATTTCGATAACATCAGGTAAATAGTACTCTCCCTGTACATTATCATTTGAAACTTTTGAAAGTGTCTCAAATAATTTCTCATTATCAAAACAGTACGTACCAGTATTAATTTCCTGTACAAGACGCTCTTGTTCTGTGGCATCTTTATGCTCAACAATCTTTTCAACAGAGCCTTGTTCATTTCGAATGATGCGTCCATATCCTGTTGGATCTTCTGCATGAGCCGTTAAAATAGTTGCCATTGCATTTGTTGCTTCATGATGCTTTAATAAAGATTCAATTGTTTCAGCTGTAATAAGCGGAGTATCTCCACATACAACAATTGTCGTACCTTTTTCATGTGCAAGTAAAGATTCTGCTTGCATTACTGCATGAGCTGTTCCTAACTGCTCTTCTTGTAAAGCAAATAAGCTTTTATCTCCAACATGTGATTTCACTTTTTCGGCACCGTGACCTACAACTGTAATTAAATTTGTTAAATCTAAGCGTGATAACTGATCAATTACGTGTTGCACCATCGGTTTGCCACACACAGGGTGTAACACTTTATATAAAGATGACTTCATACGTGTACCCTGACCAGCTGCCAATATGACTGCATATCTTTTTGACATAACAGGCCTCCAATTTTACCTTTTTATCCATTAAGAATATTATATCAAAAATGACAGCATTTCAAGGAATCATTTATAAGTCATGAATTTTATTTTTTGGTAATGCTAAAGTTTTACAAAGGTGTGAAATTATATAAGCGGTAATCAAAAAGAAAAGAGCCTACTTTTCAGTAGACTCTTAATGTATCATATGTTTACGAAGCACCCGCTTCTTCGAATTCAACTTCTACCTCACCTAAACGATGATATTCTGCTAAAACAGCATCTTGAATCTTTCCGCGAGTATTTGAATTGATTGGATGTGCAATATCACGGAACTCACCATCCGGTGTACGTTTACTTGGCATGGCTACAAATAAGCCATTATTACCATCAATCACACGAATATCATGAACAACAAATTCACCATCTAATGTGATTGAAGCAATCGCTCTCATACGTCCTTCAGTGTTCACGCGGCGTAATCTTACGTCAGTTACTTCCATCTTGTTCACCACCTTTTTCTATGCGAAGCTTTACATACTTAATTCCACAGAATTTTGTGTTTTCCTGCTATTCAGAAAAAATTTTTAGAAAATTTTCGCAAAAAAAGTGAACAATTGGAAGTTACTTGCTTTTTGTTAGAAAATTGTTAATTTAATTACCCTTTAACAAGCGCAATAACTTCAATTTCAACAAGTACATCTTTAGGTAGTCTCGCTACTTCTACACATGAACGTGCCGGCTTATGGTCGCCGAAGTAGTCACCATAGACTTCATTTAATGCTGCGAAGTCGTTCATATCTTTAATGAACACGGTTGCCTTTACAACTGTATTTAGAGAAGCTCCTGCTTCTTCAAGAACTGCTTTTAGATTTTCAAATACTTGAGTAGCTTGTACTTGAACATCGCCTTCGACCAACGTACCATCTGGACGAAGTGGAATTTGACCTGAACTGTAAAACAAGTTATTCACAACAATTCCCTGTGAATATGGACCAATAGCTTGCGGTGCATTTTTTGTTTGAACCTGTAACATATGTTCCTCTCCCTTACTTGATCAAATATATTTTAAGTAATTGCCTTCCTGTACACGAATTTGTTTATCTTTAATATTTACATCTGTTAATTGTACAAGAGACACATACTCATCCACTAAACGTTCTTCAATATCTTCTGATTCTACTAAAACTCCAATACCAGCAACAGTTGCATCAAACTCTTCAAGCAAACTAACCATTCCATTTACCGTACCGCCGGCTTTCATGAAGTCATCAATGATGAGTACATTTGACCCCACCGCTAAACTTCTCTTAGCTAACAGCATCGTTTGAATGCGCTTAGATGAACCTGACACGTAGTTAATACTAACGGTCGATCCTTCAGTTACTTTACTGTCTCTGCGCACAATAACAACGGGCACGTCTAAATACTGAGCAACCGCATACGCAATAGGAATACCTTTTGTTGCTACAGTCATCACCACATCGATTTTGCGGTTAGCAAAAAGCGATGCATACAAGCGACCGATTTTATTCACAACGCGGGGGTTCCCTAAAATATCAGTTAAATATAAATATCCACCTGGCAATAAACGCTCAGGTTTTTCAATCAACCCACATAATTCTTGAACAAGCTGACCGGCTTCTTCATTCGTCATCTTTGGAATGAATTTAACTCCGCCGGCAGCCCCTGGTAGCGTAACCAAAGTTCCGATACCCTGCTGTTCAAAAGTTTGTTTAATAATCGCCATATCTTCGCTAATAGATGATTTTGCGGAATCATATTTATCTGCAAAATACGTAAGAGGGATAAGGCGCTGAGGGTTTTGAATGAAATAGTTGGTCATATCAATTAATCGTCCACTACGTCGAAACTTCATAACATCCTCCTGAAAATCCGAATATTGTAATGTAAATATAACATTAACATACGGATTTATTCAAGCGTTATTCGTTCACCTAGTAACCTAACTGCATAAACTTTATCACAAAAGCCACGTAATCCATTATAAATGCGATGCATACGTGAATCATGCTGTACAAGTCCAAATACAGTTGGCCCACTGCCGCTCATGAGTACAGCATCGGCGCCAAAACGCTTTATTTGTTCTTTAATGAGAGCTACTTCCGGATGCATTTTCAGCGTTACTGCTTCCAATACATTTCCGACAAGGCTACACATTTGATCATAATTTCCTGATTGTATGGCGTGAACCATCTCATCTACTTTAGGATGATCCATTTCCTCAATTTTTAAGTTTCGATATACATCTGCTGTAGAAACACCTATTTCAGGCTTAGCCAAAATCACCCAGCAGCTTGGAGGTGCCTCAATATGCTCTACAATCTCTCCGCGCCCTGTAGCAAGAGCTGTCCCTCCGTACACGCAAAAAGATACGTCAGAGCCAATCTCAGCCCCTATTTCTGCAAGTGTGTCTAATGATAACCCTAATTCCCATAACGTATTTAAACCGCGTAATGTAGCAGCCGCGTCACTGCTGCCTCCAGCTAATCCAGCAGCTACTGGAATATGTTTATCAATTAATATATTTACACCTTTTGAAATGTTATAACGTCGCTTCAAAATCTGCGCTGCCTGATAAGCAAGATTTCGCTGGTCATCTGGAACAAAGCGATTATGAGAATAAATAACAATTCGTCCATCTTCACGATCAGAAAGTTCAATTCTGTCCGCTAAATCAATTGTTGTCATAATCATCTTAACTTCATGGTAACCATCTGGGCGTTTATGTAACACATCAAGTGACAAATTTATTTTAGCCGGTGCTTTCACCATTAATTTCAACTTACTTCACCTACTTCATCTTATCGAGTTTAACGCTATTTTATCATAAAATGAACAAGATATAGCTGTTCATTTAAACATCTTTGTTTAATCCTCTGTTTTATCTTTCATTTTGGGACAAAAAAACCGAAGCGGTTATACACTTCGGTTTTCCTCATTTCACTTTAAATAATCGCATAAGCATTGATTTTCACTATTGCCTTAGCTGCTGCTGTGCAAGCTCCACTGCTCGCTTCACCATATTGCCTGCGTCTTTTGCCCGAATAGCGCCCCAACCTTCTGCTTGTACAGTATCGTAAAAACCAAGTTCTTTAGCCAGTTCTTCTTTCAGCTTCGATGACATAATCCCTCTACGCCTTGACATTGTACATGGCTCCTTTACGTATAAAATGAAATTTCAACCTGAATCTCCTCGCTCTTTATACATGAAAATGCGAGGACGATATGTATAGTATGTATAAAAAATAATGTATATATAATTTGAAAAAAAGACCAATAAAAAAGCAGTAAACCAATGTCCACTGCTCATCACCACTTGCTATATTGCCTATGTCATTCTTAGAAAAATTTTAGTTGCACTGTTTCCGTTAACACATCTGCGTAACTATACGAAACGCGCTCCAAAGAGTTTTCCTCTTGATCTAATTCAACGATAAAAACAGATGGGTACGTTTCTGTTAATACACCTGAACGTTCTACTGTTTTTCTACGACCACCGTTTGCTTTTAAAGTTAATCGTTGGCCTAGGTGCAAATCCAGCGCTTGCTTAATATCAGACAAAGTTTTCGCCATATTGGTCCACCTCACTATGTATAGTGTAACACATGTTAGAAAAATAGTCAAAAACATAAAATTATAACAATCTATCTCTAATTGTGTCAATAAATAATTTTCAACATGAATCTACATTTCGCTGTTAGTATGCTCGTTTTTTAACGAAATATGTATATCTTTAGCAAATATTGAAAATGATTTTGTGAAATTCAGCGTATACTTTGGCTTCATACGAAAAAACAACTGGTTGCACATCATGCGTGTACATGCTGTAACCAGTTGTTTTTATTTCTACTCATCGCTTTCATAAGGCATGCCCGTGCGAAGCAGCCCTTTTGTTTCTACTCCTCCTAAACCTTTAGCACCCGTTAATGTATTACGTAAGACGTCCCATACATTAATACGATCCGTGAAAGGAGTAAAACTTAGTTTTGCTACTACATACACGGGGTCAAGCGCATGAATATTTACACGCGAAGGTGAACTAGCAAAGTTTGCTCCAGCTTGAATCAATAATTCAAAATGCGATTGACAGGCACCTGCAAAAATCACCAGCTGATCTAAATTACCAACTCTTTTTCTTGCTTCTTGGACTGTTCGAATATAGTGCTTGGAATGTCTATAAGCAAGAAGATCATCCTTATTTCCTTTTCCTTTGGAATAAGCATCATGCCCTGTCAGCACCAGAATATCAGGCCTTACATCCTCAATTAACTTTCCAACTTTCTCCGGCATCTCTGACTCTACGCAATGAACACCATAAACAGGAACACCAATTTTTTCGTAAACTAATAAACATTTACGTAAATAATTAGGGTCTCCGTCTACGTGCAGGACCTTTCCAGGAATTTGAAACAAGCGATGTGAATGGCTGTATCCATTAGTCATGCTATATTCAGTTTTCTCTCGAACGAGCCGATAATCCTGTTGAATAAGCTCCAAGGATCTTTCTAAAAGTTCTTCTTCTTGTTTTTTTCTTTGATCCTGTTCTTTAGCATCCACAACCTCTAAATCTGTACAAGGAGCGTCGGCAATCAACCGAACGTCTTCTCCTATTAAAGTCGCATATTTCCCCGCTTCGCTGTCATTAATAGCTATAACACGAAAAAGCAAATCTCTTTGATAAGAAGGTCGTGTAACTATATCACCAATTTTGATGTTCATATGCTTCACTCCGTCTTTGCTACTTCAAAAATAAATTCTCTTCATAGCCTATGACTTCATGATAAAAATGTGATGATTTAGCGAAATGATTTTAAAAGTTGGTCACTTAACGCTCCGAATTCTTGAATAGACAGCGTTTCGCCTCTTCTTTTCGGATCAATTTCAGCAGTTGCAAGTGCTTGCTCAATGTCCGCTTTTTTCTGTTTCCCATTTGGCAAGTTGTTCACTAGATTGTTTAAAATGGTTTTTCGGCGCTGTCCAAAACTTGCTCGTACAACTTGGAAGAAGAATGCTTCATCTTGTACTTCTACCGCTGGCTTCGGTCTTCTCAGCAGCCGAATAACAGCTGAATCTACATTAGGCTGCGGATTAAATACTGTTTTAGGCACAATCATAACCGTCTCAGCCTCTGTATAGTATTGAATCGCAATAGAGAGTGAACCGTACTCCTTTGTTCCCGGTTTAGCTGCTATACGGTCTGCAACTTCTTTTTGAAGCATAACAACGATTCCCCGTACCGGAATTTGCTCTTCTAATAATTTCATCAAAATGGGTGTCGTCACGTAATACGGTAAATTCGCAACGACCATTAAATCTTCTATGTTTTCGAATTCTTGTTCGAGCGTCTCTTTTAAATCCGCTTTTAACACATCTTGATGAATAACTTTTGCATTTGGGTAAGGAGAAAGAGTGTCGGCTAAAATCGGAAGCAGACGCTGGTCGATTTCAAATGCCAGTACTTTTTTTGCGCGCTTTGCTAGCTGTTCAGTTAACGCTCCGATACCGGGTCCAATTTCAATTGCTCCCGTTTCTTCTGTTATTTCTGCATGATCAACAATGCGATGTAAAATGTTCGTATCAATTAAAAAATTTTGTCCCAAACTCTTTTTAAATGTAAAACCGTATTTCTTTAAAATTTCCTTGGTTCGATTAGGCGTTGCAATATCTTTTAACACGATTCCTTTTCCTCCTTATTTATCTGCTCAACAGCTTTGATAAACTCCTCTTTTGAAATTTGGAACATCTGTAATCGTTTATGAAGCTGCTTTCCATTGGCATAGCCTATTTTTAATAACTTTCCTATTCTTTCACGTCGAGACTTGGCTTTACTATCTCCTACCAAACGAGCTACGATTAAATCCTCTTGAGAAATCTCCATATCTGCTTCTACCCACTCTTGCTTTACATCTTTTAGTGCTTTTTGAATAGACGCAATAGAAGCATGTTCAACTCCAATACCTTTGCCGTTTTTAGGGCGAGCCTCTTCTTTATCTAAAAATGCATGTTTACATCCTGGAACACGTTCTGAAACAATATTTCGAATTCGCTGTCCTGGATAATCTGGATCTGTAAAAATAATTACGCCTCTTGTTTTTTGAGCTAATTTTACTTTTTCAATGGTTTCTTCATTTACAGCTGATCCATTTGTCTCGATAGTATCCGCATCCACTGCACGTTTAATCGCTACGGTATCGTCCCGACCTTCTACTACAATAATTTCTTTAATCTTCATTTCTTCCTCCAAAACATTCAGTTTTGTTCATTTGCTTTTCAGTAAAAATGAAATGCTCGTTACTCACATCATTTTTCTTCTATGAAATCAACGTTTTATCTTATTATCAACTAAATTAAAAAGCATCTATCTGTTATTTTAACTGAAAAAGGCAGAGGATAACATTCTCCTCTGCGCCTATCTTTACTTTAACACGAAAATGATTGTTATATGAGAAAAAGTTTTAATCATTAATGCCAAATAGCTTTTTAGCGTTAGCTGTTGTAATATCAGCCAACTCTTCATACGTTATGCCTTTTAACTCTGCAATTTGCTCCGCTACGTATGACACATAACCAGGTTCATTGCGCTTGCCGCGGAATGGATGAGGAGTTAGATAAGGACAGTCTGTTTCAATTAATAGTTTATCTAAAGGAAGTTCTGCAGCAACTTCTTTTGGTTTTTTTGCATTTTTAAAAGTAACAGGTCCACCAAAAGAAATATACATATTCATATCCATACACTGCTTCGCTACTTCAATACTGCCCGTGAAGCAATGCATAATCCCGCCTACTTCCTCTACGTGCTCTTCTTTTAAAATGGTTACCACGTCTTCGGTGGCATCACGATTATGAATAATGATAGGTAAATTCACTTTGCGCGCTAAGCGAATTTGACGGCGAAATACGTCCTTTTGAACCTCTTTAGGTGATTTATCCCAATGATAGTCTAATCCCATCTCTCCTAAAGCCACAACTTTCGGATGCTGAGCTAACTCTTCAATCCAAGCTAAATGCTCATCCGTCATATCAATTGCATCTACTGGATGCCAGCCTACACTAGCATAGATAAATTCGTACGTTTCAGCTATTTGAATAGCTTTTTTAATGGTAGGTTCATCAAATCCAACAACCACCATGTTTTGAACACCTTTTTCTAACGCGCGATTAATTACTTCTTGCAAATCGTCTTCATACTGTTCTGCGTTTAAATGAACATGTGTATCAAATAACATCTAATCGATCCTTTCCATGAATAAAAGGGGGTCCTCGCATGTTACACGTGAAACACCCCTTTTACCTATACTTATTTTATCTTCGTGCCGTTTGCTAAGTTTTGATCTACGCTTGCTAGTGAAAGACCATTCTCATCTTCACCGGCTAAAATCATTCCTTGTGATAGTTCGCCGCGCAATTTTACAGGTTTTAAGTTGGTTACACAAATTACTTTGCGACCTACTAATTCTTCAGGCTTATAAAACTTGGCAATACCTGATACAACTTGGCGTTTTTCATAGCCAAGATCAAGCTGCAGCTTTAATAGTTTATCTGCCTTCTTAACTGGTTCTACTTGCGTAACTTGCGCTACACGAAGCTCTACTTTCATGAAATCATCAATCGTAATCTCTTCAGAAGGCTCTTCCTTCACAACAGGTTTTTCTTCCTTCGGAGCACTTCCTTGCATCTGCTCTTTAATAAACGCTACCTCTTCTTCTCGATCTAGACGAGGGAACATTGGCTCACCTTTTTCTACTTTTGTGCCTTCTTTAAGCATATTAAAGCGCGTCGTGCTTTCCCACGTTTTTAACACATCTTCTTTTACACCGATCTGAGCAAAAATTTTCTCAGGTGTACGTGTTAAGAATGGCTGTAGTAATACCGCAATGTGACGAATTGATTCAGCTAGATGTGTCATAACGGAAGCAAGTTCTGCACGCTTATTCTCATCTTTTGCTAACGCCCAAGGCTGCGTTTCATCAATGTATTTATTCGTGCGGCTTACATATTGCCAGATAGAAGCAAGAGCCACTGAAAACTCCATATCCTCCATCGCTTCTTCATATTTATTCACTGTATCTTTTTGAGCTTGTACGATAAGTGCATCAAACTCTGTTACATTTCCTTCATAAGTCGGAATAACACCATCAAAATACTTATTAATCATCGCCACTGTACGGTTAACTAGGTTGCCAAGGTCATTTGCTAAGTCAAAGTTAATACGTTCAACAAACGCTTCTGGTGTGAATACACCGTCTGAACCGAATGGAACTTCACGAAGCAAGTAGTAACGAAGGGCATCTAACCCATAGCGGTCAATCAATGTCACTGGGTCTACTACATTCCCTTTTGACTTCGACATCTTTCCATCTTTCATTAATAACCAGCCGTGAGCAAATACTTTCTTAGGAAGCGGCAAATCAAGTGCCATCAACATGATTGGCCAATAAATGGTATGGAAACGTACGATTTCTTTTCCTACTAAATGTACGTTAGCCGGCCAGTATTTTCGATAGTTTTCATCATTCTCAGTATCATACCCAAGAGAGGTGATATAGTTAGAAAGCGCATCAATCCATACGTAAATAACGTGTTTTGGGTTACCTGGAACTTTTACCCCCCAATCAAACGTCGTACGAGAAACAGCTAAGTCTTCAAGACCCGGCTTAATAAAATTATTGATCATTTCGTTTTTACGAGACTCCGGTTGAATAAATGAAGGGTTCTCTTCATAAAAAGCTAGTAAACGATCTACGTATTTCCCCATTTTAAAGAAATAGGACTCTTCTCGAACGAGCTCTACAGGGTGTCCGCTATCCGGGCTTTTCCCACCTACAACTTTTCCATTTTCAACGATTGGATCTACTAGTTGATGCTCTGTATAGTACGTCTCATCGGGAACTGAATACCAACCTTCATACTCATCAAGATAAATATCACCTTGTTCTAAAAGGCGCGCGAAAATTTTTTCCACGATTTCTTTATGTCTTGGTTCTGTTGTACGGATAAAATCGTCATACGAAATATCCATCTTATCCCACAGCTCTTTGATTCCAGAGACAATATCATCTACGTATTGCTGAGGTGTCACGTTTTTCTCTTCTGCTTTTCGCTGAATTTTTTGACCATGTTCATCCGTACCTGTTAAATAACGTACGTCAAACCCTCTCAAACGTTTATAACGAGCCATTGCATCTCCCGCTACCGTCGTGTATGCGTGCCCTATATGTAATTTACCACTCGGATAATAAATCGGCGTAGTAATGTAAAATGTATTATTTCCATCTGCCATGTTCATAACCTCCAACATTCCATTTCAACATTTTGATTTATATGGATGTAATCATATAAACCCTGTCTTCTTATTCTACTATCTATCATACTATTTTACATGATAATTTCAAAACATTCTCTTCCTATATACACGGGAATATGACGGATTCACTTCATTTTTAAATAATCACTATTTTCCCAAAAAATAATCCTGTTAATTGTATCAGCTTCGCCCTATTTTTATATAAAATATACCCCCATTCAAAAAGTCACTTTGATAAAAACGACAAATAGGTCTAATTTTGTCGTTTTATGTCGAATTATATTTACCCTATCTTCAAAATAGTTAATATCAAGCTATTTAGGCGATTAATCTTTTTTCCAATGAAACCCCTTGTCATTCCTTGACTGACGGTCACAATTAGCTTCTAAACGAGTCGGGGAAAAAATTTTTCCCAGCTACATTTTTTTACATATAAAATGATTGACTAGTTTTGGAAACGCTGGTATTATGAAAGTACGTTGAAATTGTCGAATAATGACGAAAGTAATAACATAGAAAAATGATCATTGAGAGGAGAACGATTAACATGAAATCTACAGGTATTGTTCGTAAAGTTGATGAATTAGGACGCGTAGTAATTCCAATTGAATTACGTCGTACATTAGGAATTGCAGAGAAAGATGCTCTAGAAATCTATGTAGATGAAGAGCGCATCATCTTAAAAAAATATAAACCAAACATGACTTGCCAAGTAACAGGTGAAGTATCTGATGATAACATTCAACTTGCTAGCGGCAAATTAATTCTAAGCCGTGAAGGTGCAGAACAAATCATGAAAGAACTTCAAGATTCTTTACAAGCTTCTAAATAAAACGAAAAGCTGTCTATGATAGACAGCTTTTTTTAATGTACGTGATATTCACTATAAATGTCTCGTTTTGATACATCTCGGTCTTTTGCCACTTGCTTAATCGCTTCTTTGTTTGAAAGTCCTTCTTCTACATAGTGATCAACGTGCTCGATAATGGTGAGCTGTTCCCACCATAGATTACTTTCATCTGGCGCTTCTTCATTTGTCCCTTCAAGAATTAAGCAGAATTCCCCTCTAATATCTGTGGCATTTGTCCATTCAATTGCTTCTAATACGCTTCCTCTTAAAAATTCTTCATAGCGTTTGGTTAACTCTCTACATAACACAATAGATCGGTTCCCTAAAATTTCTTCTATACTCTTTAGCGTTTCTTTTAATCGATGAGGGGCTTCATAAAATATCATGCTTTCTTTAATATACTGAAGCTCTTGAAGCTGTTCTTTACGCTGTTTTTTATTTCTGTTTAAAAATCCATAGAAATAAAACTGCCCTGTAGGTAGACCAGAAGCAATTAAAGCTGTTAATGCTGCGTTAGGCCCCGGCAGCGGAACAACCGTATATCCTTCTTTAACGGCAGCTACCACTAACTCATAACCAGGATCTGAAATACAGGGCATACCCGCGTCGCTTACTAAAGCAATATTTTTTTCACTGTCCAAGTCGCTTAACAGCTGTTCACTTTTTGTATGTTTATTATGTTCATGATAACTTGTAATAGGCGTATCGATTTCAAAGTGGTTACATAGTTTTTTCGTTTGTCTCGTATCTTCTGCGGCAATATAATCAACTTCTTTTAAAATTCGAATCGCACGAAATGTCATATCCTCTAAGTTTCCAATAGGAGTGGGAACTAAATATAAAACGCCTCGTTCATTCGATACATCATAACTTTTTTGTGATTTCATTCTGCTTTTCTTGCTCCCTTCGAATGTAAGCCTGTTTTTGCACTCTGCTTAACTGTTTGAACCAATACTCTTTTTGCATAGCTTCTGTTTTAGAAGTAAACACCTCATGCCAAATTAATGAAACAGGCCTTCTTGCTCTCGTATATTTTGCCCCTTTCCCTTCATTATGGACAGAAATACGTTTTTGCAAATTATTCGTGTAACCAGCGTAATACGTACAGTCCTTGCATTCAACTACATAAAAATAATGATTATTCTGTTCCATATAAAATCCTTTTTAATTCGTCCGTGTATTCATCATTATCTTGGTAGACCACCAGCGGAGGAAGAATCTTTAAATCTGGACTTCCATCCTTCGTACCTTCAATTAAAAGTGTATTTGCTTCTTTCCCATCTTTAGGATAGACAAACTGAAGTCTCTTTGGCTCTAAACGGTATTGCCTCATTAACGTAACGATATCTAATAGTCTCCCTGGACGGTGAACCAATGCTACTTTTCCGCCTTGCTTAACTAGTTGACTACTGGCTCTAATCACATCTTCCAACGAACAATGAATTTCGTGGCGAGCGATTGCAAAGTGTTCGTTTTCATTTATTTCTTCTTTATTGGATGTGGTGAAATAAGGAGGATTACATGTTACAACATCATATTTTCCATAACCCAGTTCTTGAGGTGCATTTTTTAAATCACCATGTATCATTTTAATCTGCCCATCCAGCTGATTATACGCAATACTTCTTTGTGCCATACTGTGTAGCCGCTCTTGAATTTCTAGACCAATGATTTTTCCCTTTGTTCGTTTAGATAAAAACAGTGGGATTACACCGTTTCCTGAACATAAATCAACCAAGTTGCCTTTACGAATTGGGACATAAGCAAAGTGAGATAAAAGCACAGCATCCAATGAAAAGGAAAAGACAGATGGACTTTGAATAATGCGCATTTCCTCATCGGCTAATAGATAATCTAAACGTTCATCTCCATATAACTCAACCATAATCGTTCTTCTCCTTGTACATCTATTATTTACATCTTTTACTCATAAAAAGAACCTCTCCAAAAGGGAGAGGTGTTGTTACTTTTTATTTAAAAATGACAAGCAAAACAAACAGTCTCCATCTTTACGCACACTTCCATAATGAATGTTACAAATATGAAAACCCTCTTGGTAAAGGCGAGCCAAATTGTCATATCCTTCTCCGATATCAATTTGTTTTTGCTCTTTTGTTTGAGCGCTTGCTTTTGAATGTCTATTTTTCAGCTTCGTTTCGAAGTTTGTCTGGTCAAGGCGACGGCGCAAATGATCATTTTCTATTTGCAGATGATGATTTTCTTCAATTAGCTCAGCAAGATGCTCTTTCAACTCACCTAACTGCTTATATAAATGACCAATTTGTTCCTCCATGTTTGTCACCGAATCAAAAATCTCTTTTTTATCCACCTTTGCCCACCTCGTTAATCTGTGGCTTGAAACGAAACAGCACCTTCATTATTGATCTCATCCAGAGTATACTCTAAAATTTGTTCGTGATCTGACAGTTCCACTTGAATAATTCTTTCCAAAATATTCAAACCTACTACACGTCCTGAACCATCTGAAGTTTTAATTGTTGAGCCTATATCAGGAAGCTGTTCTTTTGCCGTTTCATACTCATCATTTTCATATTTTAAACAACACATCAAACGTCCGCATAAACCAGAAATTTTCGTTGGATTAAGCGATAGGTTTTGGTCTTTGGCCATCTTAATAGAAACCGGCTCAAAATCACCTAAAAACGTTGAGCAACATAGCATACGTCCACAAGGACCTATCCCACCCAACAGTTTTGCCTCGTCTCGTACACCAATTTGACGAAGCTCAATTCGCGTACGGAAAATAGCAGCTAAATCTTTAACTAGCTCTCTAAAATCAATACGGCCGTCTGCTGTAAAATAAAAAATGACTTTATTACGATCAAACGTATATTCTACATCTACTAACTTCATATCTAAATCGTGTGATTGAATTTTTTGCACGCATACGTCATACGCTTCTCTAGCAGCTTGTTTATTTTCATCCACAATCAGCCTGTCTTTTTGTTCAGCAATGCGGATTACTTTTTTCAAAGGAAGCACGACATCATGTTCACTTACTTGCTTTTTGTTAATAACCACTCTGCCAAATTCAACACCACGAACTGTTTCTACAATAACAAACTCACCATCTGGAATTGTAAGTTCTCCAGGGTCAAAATAATATATTTTTCCCGCTTTTTTAAAGCGAACGCCTACTACATCATACAAGCTTTTATCCCTCCTGCAAATCCAACACCAGCTGTTCCATTAATAACTGTAGATTCATATTTGAATTTAATTTATTTTTGGCCTTCAAGATAACCTCTAAGCGATAAATCGCTTTTTCCTGCGTTGTCTGAAGAGCTTGCTGTTTTAATTCTTCTATTTTATGACGATAGACGATTTTAGACTCTTGTCCAACTTGCAGCGTCAACAAATCACGGTAAAGAAGCATCAATAAAGTTAAACCAATATGAGCTTGTTCTTTTTCTTTAAAATGTGTTACCCACTTTTCATGAATAAAAAGAAGAGCTTGTTGAGGTCTCGTTGTTAACACTTCATATAATTGTATCACTAACTTTATTGCAAGTCCAAACCATTCATCTTTACTTAATTCAATTGCTTCATCAATGCTGTTTGTTAAATTAGACAAGATGGACGCATCTACTGCGGAAAGGCCATTTTCTACTAGTTTTTCAGCTAACTGTTCTGGTGTAAGAGATCGAAATGATATTACTTGGCAACGTGAGATAATCGTATCTAATAAGCGCTGTATATTTTCTGTTAATAAAATTGCATAAGTTCCGTTGCCAGGCTCTTCTAAAAATTTCAGTAAACTATTTGCTGCGCTTACTGTCATTTTATCAACATGATTCACAATATATAACTTTTTATTAGATTCAACACCGGTTTTTGTGAATTCTGATTGCAAGAATTGAATTTGCTCTTTTTTAATCGATAAACCAGCTGGCTCAATCAAGTGAATATCTGGATGATTACCTGAATCAATTCGCCGGCAGTTACTGCACTCATGGCATGGCCTATGATTAACTGGATTTTGGCAAAACAGTGCTTTAGCAAACAAAAAACTAATTTGTTTTTTACCTGTTCCTTTGCTTCCTTCAAATAAATAAGCATGAGCAACTCGCTCTTTAAGTAAGCTGTTTTGCAAAATCTTTAATACGTTCGGCTGAAGAGCTTCAAGCTGTTCCCATGTATTTCCCATTCAATCATCACTTTCTATTTAAAATCTTCTCTCTTAAAATTGATGAAATTGATCTACTGGTAGTACGAATACTGTAGCTCCGCCCACTTCAACTTCAACAGGATACGGAATGTATGAATCTGCATTACCACCCATCGGTGCCACAGGAGAAATCATCTGTCTGCGGTTTTCACATTGGCCCTTAATAATATCAAGTACTTCATCTACTTTATGATCATCTGTACCAATCATAATTGTTGTATTCCCTGATTTTAAAAATCCGCCCGTACTTGATAATTTGGTTGAACGAAATCCTCTTTCTACAAGTGCATTTAAAAGCTTTGAGCTATCTGAATCTTGAATAACGGCCATTACTAATTTCATGAATAACACCTCATTTTACTTTATTGTTAAGAATAGTATAGCAAGAATAACAATCATCTGTATTTATTTTAAAATCAATTGTATCTGTTTATAAGCTTCTTCACAGACCTTTTCAATGGATTGATTTGCATCAATTCGGCGAATACGCTCTGGAAATTGACTCAAAAGAGATAGATATCCATCTCGTACTTTGTAATGAAAGTCTAAGGATTCTAAATCTAATCGATTAATCTCATCTTTTCGACCTTTATTAATTCTTTCTAATCCTACCTCAGGCTCAATATCAAAATATAAAGTGGCCTGTGGCATCGTTTGCTCAATAGCAAATTGATTGATAGCAAAAATATCTTCTACACCTATCCCCCGCGCATTTCCTTGATAAGCAAGTGAGCTATCAATAAAACGGTCACATAATACTATATTCCCTTTATTTAGCTCAGGAATCACTTTTTCTACAAGATGTTGTCTCCTAGCCGCAGCGTAAAGAAGTGCTTCTGTTCTGGCATCCATTTCCGTGTTAGATGGATTTAAGATGATTTCACGAATTTGTTCAGCAATTCGTATGCCTCCAGGCTCTCTTGTTAATACAATGTTATAGCCATCTTGTATTAATTTTTGTTGAACCATATGGATGATGGTCGTCTTACCAGCACCCTCTGGCCCTTCGAATGTAATAAACGTTCCTGACATGTATAAATTCCTTTCTCTATTTAAATACTTCTATCTTTCCTTCTTCCATACAAGAGCCGCCTTGAATATGACCATTTAACCTTTGAATATGCAAAATGTAGTCAATATGATTGCCCGTAATCGTTTCTCCCTCCATTAAAATAGGAATTCCAGGAGGATATGGAATAATAGATTGTGCGCTTACACACCCAATCGCTTCTTCAAACGAACACATATGCTTTGTCCTTAATTTTCTTTCTTCCATAGACAGGAGAACCGTTGCCCTTGAAAAACGAAATGGTTTGATTAGTGGTTTTTCATACGACTTACGCTGTATATTTGCTACTGCTTGTCTAACCCGCTTAATTGTATCATTAAAGTCCCAACTGCTGCTTAACGGTAGAACAAACAATACATAGTTAACGTCAGCTAGTTCTGTATAAATATCTTGTTTTTCCAGTTCCTTTTGCAAATCATATCCTGTTGCCGCCGAACAAGTCAATGTCATTTTCAAAAGGTCGGTAGCAGTTTGATCTGTTTCCACATTAATAGTTGAAAGTGTATCAATCTTATTAATCTTTTCAACAAACGAATGAATATTGTCAGTCATTCTATCGATATCATGCTGTGTAAACTGCTGCAGATAATACCGTGCCAAATCGAGAGAAGCCATAATAGGGTATGAAGGACTGCTTGACTGAAGTACTTGTAGGTAATGGCGCACCGCTTGCTTATTCACTAATGTTCC
The DNA here is from genome assembly GCF_045369295.1 of Priestia sp. 179-F W1.4 NHS. Classification (NCBI taxonomy): domain Bacteria; kingdom Bacillati; phylum Bacillota; class Bacilli; order Caryophanales; family Bacillaceae; genus Priestia; species Priestia sp. 179-F W1.4 NHS. Next base: position 48,046 of record NZ_JBIQFF010000011.1, read on the forward strand.
CTGCATATGTAAATAAGAACCCATTGTCATAGCTGGTAGCGTTTTATGTGCTGACTGAACGACAAGGTCAGCTCCATACGTAACAGCTGACGACGGAAAAGGATTGCCTAAAATAAAATGGGCTCCATGAGCTTCATCAATAACTATAGGAATATTGTAGCTATGAATAAAGTCAATGGTCTCCTTTAAATCTCGTGCCACCCCGTAGTAAGTAGGATTTGTTAATACAAATGCTTTTATATCCTCAGAACGCTCTAAAGCCGCTTTAATTGTTTTAATGGATACACCTGTACTAAGATGTGTTTTTGAATCTATTTCAGGAGCTAAAAAAATAGGTGATGCCTTTGATAAAGTAATAGCATTAAAAATAGATTTATGAGAATCTCTTTGAACAGCAATTTTATCTCCTTCTTGACAAAGAGATAAAATTGCTGAGAGGTTGCCTACAGTAGAACCATTAACTAAAAAAAAGCTTTCATCTACTCCATACAACTTTGCCGTTAACTCTTGTGCTTCTTTAATAACAGATTCTGCTTCATGTAAATCATCTAATCCGCTAATTTCCGTTAGATCGTATTGCAAAAAATCTGCGTAAGAAGACTGAATATGTGAAGGTAGAATTTGACCATTTTTATGGCCGGGCACGTGGTAAGAGAGTGACCTCTTTTCGCTATGCCTTACTAAACGGTTATATAAAGGTAAATATGTATCCATACATCCATTCCTTACTTTTTGTAAATATAACATTGTTAACTTGATAAAAGAATATGTAAGCATTTTTCCTATCAAAATTCATTTTTCTTTCATTATAACAAACTTAGATGATTTTTTTGAGCCATATAAAGAAGCCCTTATAAAAAAGGGCTTTTAGTAAGAAAACGCTCCTGATATTCTCTTTAATTGATCTACTAACAATTGATAACGAAAATGAGATGAATCCACCTCTACAATCTCTACCTCGCAGTGTTGGCATATAAAGCTGGAAAACACCTCAATACCCTTTGTATGCTGTTCATGACAAACGGAACATGTTTTAATTTGTTTTTCCATTACTCTCCACCTCCACTAAATAAGTATCGACAAGATGTAACTTCTTTATGCAGTTCATTTACCCCATTTTATGTAGATAGCTTATACTTTGTGAATAATAAAAAAAGACTAGCTAAAATAGCTAGTCTTTTTTCAAGTGCCTGGCAACGTCCTACTCTCACAGGGACAAAGTCCCAACTACCATTGGCGCTAAAGAGCTTAACTTCCGTGTTC
>NZ_JBIQFF010000012.1:0-45458 GCF_045369295.1 Priestia sp. 179-F W1.4 NHS
GTTATTGTTAGGTACTACATACCCGTTTTTTAACGTAAAGGTGTTTTTTATTTGTCTCACTCTAGGGGGTCAGTCCCAAGGAGATACAGGCTTTTTCTTTTCTAATTTAGTTACCATAAGTTTGATTATCGATAGCCAAATAAACTTTTTAAATATTAAATTTTAAGGTTAACACTGACTTTAAGCTCTATCATTAAATACAAATTAATATAAAAAGGAGTATATTGAGAAGATTTAATAAATCAATTTTGATGGGTTGTAGTTTTGGCATTTATAACTATTAGTGACCATTAGCATATTTTTCCCACTACAACTAATTTATTGTAACCCATTGCTTTAGGTAAGTTAGCATAAGCCTGGTCCATTATCAAGATATTAACTAGTAAGGTTTTTAAAAGTATTAAAAATGGTTTTGACAGTAGAAAATGTCGGAAAGAATTTTCCCTTTTTGCAATTTATTATATGTTTCTTCGGCCTCTTTTTCTGTTTTGAATTCTAATATAGTAATATTATTTTCTCTTGAATAAGCATTTATTATAGTAACCATCCACATGAAAAAAACACTCCAGTTCAAAGATTATTTTCACTTTTATACGTATAAATATTCCGGACATGTTCCTTGAATTTTAAAGTTAGATTTTCCCTATTTCCTTCTGACTCTTTAAGGCAATTATCTTTTTATCAAACTTCATGGCTAATACTAATATAAAAGCTATAATTAAAATAATACTTAAGAAAATTAAACCAGATTGCATGTTTCCTGTAGAATCTTTTAACCATCCAACTGCATAAGGGCCAACAAAACCTCCTAGATTTCCAATTGAATTAATTATTGCAATCCCAACAGCTGCTGTGGCTGGACTTAATATCATAGTTGGCAATGACCAAAAAGGACCTTTGAAACAATACATTGCTGCCAATGAGGTTGTTATTAAAATCATCGCAATAAATGGATTAGACACCACCCCTACACTAAATAACGTTAAACCAGATACGAGTAACGGTAAAGCTGTGTGTACACGTCTTTCGCCAGTGCGGTCTGAACGCCTTGACCAGTAGTTCATTACTATTGAAGCAATAATGTAAGGAATTGTAGCAATGAATCCAATCTGTGTGTTTGTTAAGTAGCTCGACAATCCTTTAATAATTTGGGGCATCCAATAACCAACACCTAGTGTGCCTGCAGTATATACAAAGTAAATTAAGGAGAGGTGCCATAGTTTAGGATCAGTCAAGGCTGCCTTATGACTAGAGGTTTGTTGGCCTTTCTTTTCTCTTAGTTCTTCGTCTTTTCTTAATTCTGAAATCAACCAATTTTTTTCTTCATCTGTTAACCACTTTGCTTGTTCTGGTCGGTCTGTTAAGTAGAAATATGTTACAAATCCTAAAACAACAGCAGGGGCACCTTCTATAATAAACATCCAACGCCATCCAGGTATATTCATCCAATGAATATGATCCATAATTAGAGTAGAGACGGGGGCTCCAATAATATAAGAAACTGCGATTGCTGTCATAAACATCGCAATTGTACTTGCTCTTTCCTTAGCTCGAAACCAATAAGTAAGATATAGAATAACACCAGGAAATAAACCTGCTTCTGCTACTCCAAGAAAGAATCTAATAATATAAAGTTGATTAGCACTCTGAGCAAACCCGGTTGCCATAGAGATAATTCCCCAAGTAATGAGAATTCTAGTAATCCAAACTCTTGCCCCAAATTTTTGCATTAAGATATTACTTGGTACTTCAAAGATAAAATAACCAATAAAAAAAATACCTGTAACGAGACCAAACATTTTACTTGTTAGTCCCAGTGCTTCATTCATTTCCAATGCTGCATATCCTACATTTGCCCTGTCTAGATAAGAAATAATATAGAGTAAAAATAGAAATGGGATAATTCTTCGTGTTACCTTTCGAATTGTCTTCTTTTCGAAATTCAATTGAGAATTTTCCATTGAAATTCCTCCTTTTAAAATAATAAAAAGAAATTTTAATAGCGCTTACATTTGTTTTGAAAATAAAGAGATACTCTTATGATTTTGTAAGATGTGTAAGAGTATCTCCATTTATCCTTCTGTTTTCTCCTCAATACAGCCAGCAAAATTAACTAAATTAAGTCTGATAATAAAACTTTTTGTAATAGTGTCAAAAAACGTTTATTTTTAATTAAAAATGCTCTCAATGCTTGGTATACCGTTAAATATTAAATGTTTTGGTTGATAATTAATGTTACCTAACACAGTTTCTCCATCTACATCCGGAAAAGCAGTCTCCGTGGAAGCAGAATCCAGAACCACAAGGTTTTTTGGAGTAGAAGTAAAATTGTTAATTCCTAACAATTTAGGAGCTGTTACCAGAACTGCTCTAAAAGCTTCATCTAAAGACAGTCCACCTACAATCATTTTAGAAATTATGTAGCTCATGTTATAAACAGGGTATTCTCTCCATGACGCGCTTGTTAAATCTGTACTGATAGTGTCTGGTTTAATTCCCTCAGCTAAACATTTATAAAAAACATCCCAATTAAAGTGTTTTCTACCATGGCCGATATCTAATAATATTCCTCTTTCCACTGCAGCTAGAAATTCTTTTTTTACCTTTCCAGCAGTATTTAACACGTTTCCATTCCTTCCTTGAAATGGATGAGTTAGAATGTCCCCTTTATTAAAATATTGTGTTACCTCTTCAATATCTAGTTTTGTTCCAGTTAAATGAACCATTATGCGTAAATTAGTTTGATCGGCTGCTTTTCTTGCTAGTCGTAATAAAGACCGGTCAGTAGTTTCGTCCATCTGGCCTAAGCGAATCTTAATTCCTAATAAACTATCTTCAGCTGAAGATGCAACTTCAACAATTCGATCCAACGAAATGTTTTCTGGTTTGGTCGGGTTAGGGTTGGGGTGATTAGTTAGCCCTTCTGGTAAGGCTGATAACCAAGAACGTACTGTTAACGGGCTGTTTTCCCAGTAACGATTTGCCTCTTCCCATCCGTCATAACCAAAAGTACCTGCGTCCCCAACTGTAGTTACTCCTGAGGAGAGATATTGTTTATCTGTAACACCAATCTCTGCTCCAGGCGCCCATAAATGACAATGAAAATCTACTAGTCCCGGTACAATTACACTAGATTCAGATAAATGAATATCCCTATCATCCTCATGAGTAACTGTTATACTTGTAGACTTATTTGGAATGAACCCTTTTTCTGACCAAATAGAACCACCTTGAAAATTCCATACTCCCATGTAAATACACCCCTTAACTTAAATATTGATATAATAGATGAGTTTATTTAATTGTTTACAGTAACATCTTCTTTATATGCCTTGATAACATCCAACCAATGATCTGGCTTTTGTCCTTTAAACTTTTCTTTTAAATTAAATGAAGCCAATGTTTCTAGCTTACTTTTTGCTGCTTTAGACATAACAGAATCTAAATTACAAGCCTCTAACATTTGAATAGAGCCGTCTAACTCAATTGATCTTCTTAATGCATGTATAGACGTTCCGGTTACTAATCGGTTCATTGTTTCTCTAAAGCCCTTGCTATCAAGAGTTTCACTAATAGAATCTAAGACTAATTGTTCTACATTAAATTCATGAGAAGCTTCTAATAACTCTAGATAAAGAGCAACTACACCTTTCATATAAATGCTGCGGATTAGTTTTACAGCAGAAGCATCACCGGGTTTTTCACTTACTTTAGTTATGTTCATACTGTAAGGATTCATTAAGGATATTAATCGATCTACCCCATTTCCACTTGCTGAAATAGGGACCTTATGTTTGTAAACTGGCAAGGGACCTAGCATTGCGACATCCACAAAAAATGCATTTCTTTCTTGTATATTTGTATTGATTTTTTGTTTCACGACAGGAGTGGAAGCTGATACATCTACATAGATACAACCTTTCTTTATAAATGGTTTTAGCATCTCACTAACTTCAAGTGCTTTATCTGCGGGTACTGCTACCATTACTATATCTACTTGTTTTAAAACTTCTTGAGGTCTACAAAGAAGCTCCACTTGAGCTTGAGCAGCCCGTTCTTTAATTTGTGGACCAAATGTAGGATGGTCTATCATAACATCATGAGCGAAAATGGTTTCTAGCCCTTCGCCTTTTAGACCAATTGACAACTCAAAGGCTGCCTCTCCAAATCCAATAAAACCCAATCTCATTTTAAAGCTCTCCCTTCTGTTTATAACCCATATGCTTTCATTTGTTCTCTTAACCATGAAGGCTGAATGTTGCCTTCAGCTTCACCTTGCAGACGCGCTTTTTCAAATGCTTCAATCGTTTCTAAACGTGTTTTCTCATACTCTAATTTTTTTTCAGCTTTAGAAAGAACCTCTTCAATCTTTTCTTTTGGAACTACAACAACCCCGTCATCATCACCTATAATTAGATCTCCTGGAATAACGGCTACACCTCCACAAGAAATAGGTTTATGTAATTCACCTGGACCGTCTTTTAGAGGGCCATTCGGAATAAACCCTTTTGAAAAAATAGGGAACTCTGATTCGCTGAGCGTCTCCTTATCACGAACTGCCCCGTCTATAATAATGCCCTCTATTCCCATAGCTTTAGCTGCAGCTGCCATTAATTCTCCGAGATAAGCATTTGCGGTATGCCCCTTCCCATCAGCAACTAATACATAACCTTCTGTCCCATCATAGATTGCCTGGTGAAGAAATAAGTTATCTCCAGGTCTTAAACTTACAGTTAAGGCAGTTCCAACTACCTTCATTCCTGGAGATACAGGCTTAATCTTATAATCCATTGAACCTGTACATCCCATTGCATCAGAGATAAGGGTTGTATTAAGACGCTTAGTTCTCTTGATAATATCTTCGGATAGTGCTGGTGCTAAATGACTCATTAATATACACTCCTCTTCTTTTTTTGATAGTAAATAAATGGTACGTAATGAACCTCTTTGAATCTGTTCTACTTAATAAATAAAGGTAACGCTTACAAAATTTTAGATGGTTTAATAGAATTAGTGATGTATTTCTACTCAAAAAATACTTGCAGTTTGTTTGTTGTATCTTCAAAAAGATAAAGAAACATCGTAAAATAACAGTGTTAGTAATAAATATTACTAAAATTTATATTGTAGTAATATTTATTACTTTTAATTTAATTGTATGTTATCACCAATGCTTAATAAAGTAAATCTATTTTTATAAACAAAGCGTCAGAAAAACATGTCCTAAGATTTATTACTTAAAAGAAACATTTTTACATAAAAAATCAAACATGCTAAAATTCAAGTAAGTATTGTGATAAATACTTTTTATATACTTTAAAAAATAAAATTTACAATATAATCTGTTTAATTGGAGCGAATGTATGGAAAATCCAATATTAAAATTAAAAGATAATATATCACAACTAACAGAAACTCAACGTAGAGTAGCAGACTACATCCTTAAAAACCCTGTCGATGTAGCTTTTCTAACTGTTGACCAATTGGCATTAGCAGTAAAAACTAGTACAACTACGATAATGAGATTAACTTTTAGCCTAGGCTATTCTGGGTATGCAGAGTTTCAGAAAGGACTTCAGGAGCTGTTGCGTAATAATGCTGCTCCTCAAATTAGATTGGAAACAAATTTGAAGGGCTTAGATGAGAGTGATTTATGGATGCGTTGTGCAGAAAGTCAGTTCAACAACATTCAATCAACAGTAGAAATGATTTCTACAGAGAGTCTAAATAAAGCGTTAGAAATGATTGTATCTGCAGACCGTATATTTTGTACCAGTGTTAGAAGTGGTTTACCCGTGGCACAGCATCTATCTTTTGGCCTCAATCGATTGCTCGGAAACTGTGAGCTAATTGTATCTGACTTAAGTGATTGGGTGGATAAGGGTATTACCCTTACTTCTAAAGATTTAGTTATTGCAACCTCTTTTCCAAGATACGCTAGAAGAACTGTTGAGTTTGTAACAGCTGCCAAAAGTCACGATGCAAAGGTCATTTCAATTACCGACAGTTATTCTTCTCCTTTAGTTAAGTACTCAGATTTAGTACTGACTTGTAGTTCTAGTAGTATTGCTTTTCACAATTCGCCTATAGCATCACTATTCGTGGCTGATTACCTTGTAAGTGCAATAGCTATAAATTATCCAGAAAAGACAAAAGATCGTTTAGATAAAATTAATTCAGTTCTCACAAAAATTAACTACCATTACACTGATTGAATATATAAGCATGGTAAGAGTATGAGGTATCAAATTGAGAAAATAATTTGATATCTCATGCCCTTGCCATTTTTTATTGAATTAACCGGAGTACTTCCCGTTGACTTATTATTTCAATAAAAAAACATTTACTTTTCTTAAGAAGCCATGATAATATACTTTTAAATAGTCACAATTATTACAACTTTTAAATAAAAAGTAATAATTATTACTTCATTTAAGTTGTAGTGATTAATATGGTTACTTTTATGAAATCACTTTTAGATATCATCCGGAGTTATCTAACTGCTTGACTACTTAGATGCTGTAAAGTGACTATAAGTTTATTGGCTATACTGCTTGTACTTTTTTTAAAACATACAAATAAGAGGGCCTATCTATGTTCCTAATTCACGATTAACATAAACTTAGCATGGGAATGGTTAGTCAAGAATAGAAAGTGGGTTTGTTGATAACAAATTATAAACTATGAGCATTACTTAAAATTCGCGTTAAATTATTTGTAAACCCTTACATAGTATGAGCAAATTGTTAATGAATTACTTTGTAAAAATAAACAAGGGAAATTATAGAGGGGGTATAATATGTTAACACTTTTAGGTTTTTCTATGATTGTAGTATTCATGTATTTAATCATGAGTAAGCGCTTATCTGCTTTTAGTGCATTAACAGTGGTTCCTATCGTCTTTGCTTTATTGGGTGGATTTACTGATTTAGGTCCGATGATGATGAAGGGGCTTGAAACCATTGCTCCGACAGCAATTATGATTATATTTGCTATTCTCTATTTTGGGGTGTTAATTGATACAGGGTTATTTGATCCTTTAGTTGCTAAGATTATAAAGATGGTTGGTGGCGACCCTCTAAAGATTGTAATGGGTACTGGAGTACTTTCTTTAATAGTAGCTTTAGATGGCGACGGTACCATTACATATCTAATTGTAGTAACTGCATTTCTCCCACTATACAAACGATTAGGTATGAATAAACTTATTCTTGCTTGTATTCCAGCTTTAGCAATGGGTGTTATGAATTTGACTCCTTGGGGTGGTCCTGCTGTACAAGCTACGGCGGCCGTAAAGGCAGACGTAACAGACTTGCTATTACCACTTATTCCTTCTATGGTTGCAGGAACTATCTGGGTTTTAGGGATTTCTTATTTCCTTGGACGACGCGAGCGTAAAAGACTAGGTGTTATCAATATAGATACTGAATTTAATAATGAAATTGCTGCAGCTCTTGATGTAGGAATGGATGCATCAATAAAACGCCCAAAATTATTTTGGTTTAACTTAGTTTTAACACTTTTACTTCTTACTTCTTTAGTGCTAGGGTTCTTACCGTTGCCAGCCTTGTTTATGATTGGATTTGCTATCGTAATGATTGTTAATTATCCAAATTTACAAGATCAAAAGGAGCGTTTACATGCTCATGCAGGAAATATATTAACGGTTGTTTCCATGATATTCGCAGCAGGTATATTTACTGGGATTATAGATGGAACAGGGATTGTTAAGGCTATGGCGGATACTTTAATAGCAGTTATTCCTGATGCTCTTGGACCAAAATTAACAGTAATAGTTGCGCTTATAAGCATGCCATTCACATTTTTTATGGCAAATGCCCCTTTCTATTTTGGGATTATCCCTATTATGTCTGAAACAGCTGCTCATTTTGGCATTCCTCCATTAGAAATTGGTCAAGCTTCTTTACTTGGACAACCCTTACACCTACTGAGCCCACTTCAAGGTTCTATCTACGTCTTAGTAGGACTTCTTGGTATTGATATAGGTGATCACATTCGTTTTGCTGCCAAGTATGCCATTGGAACAGCGTTAGTTATGACGATTGTAGCTGTTTTATTTGGAACACTCTCCATATAAGTCATTTATAGTAACAAAAAAAGAGAGCTGACTTTTTAAAATAGCTCTCTTTTTCTCATCTGATTTAACAAATTTCTTTCTATTTATTTCACCAAAAACGTTCGTAAAGATGTAATTACAAAAAAGGACGTTCGTAATTTATTCTCAAACTTAAACGAACGATAGAAACAGTAGATTTCTGATAAAAAATAAACGTTCGTAAACGTATACTTTTACGGACGATGTATTCTTTATCATTTGAATGTAAAGACTTTTTCTACGCTCAAATTATTATCTCTATACAAAGAAAATTGGTATTTTCCTGCAGAGAGTTTCCCTGGACTAATTTTAAATTCGTAACCCGAAGTGGCCTCATCATTAGGAATAGTTTCTTCCATTAAAACATTGTCCTTATCCTTGATATTAGCTAATTTTAATACAAACTTTTTATTTTGCTTTTCTTTTCCTGAAGTGCTTTTAAAATGTGTAGAGACAATTATCTCCTTGTTTCGATCCACTTTATTTTGTAGATCGATGATTTGTTGAGATTCATCATTCGTTTTATATCCTATTTCTATGTTATCTCTGTTGATTTCTCCATCGTCTTTGAGTATAAAAAAGGTAATTACAATAGAGATTAATACAATAGATGAAATCAATAATTTTTTCCTTTTTACCATATAAATTACCTACTTTATTTTACTTATAATTACTCATTTAATTAATATCTAATGCTACGAGCTACATATAAAAAAGGGGTAGAACTTTTTTCTCCCCCTTTTTTCTTATAGAGAGAATTGCCTTTTATTTATTGTCATTAGTTATTTCTAAAGAGATGTTTTGGTTCCCAATTTTATTACCCAAATAAGTAAATAAAATAGTACTACACGTAATCATCGTTACAATGACTGCTGTTAGTACTTTATAGTCGATAATCAGCTTTCCAGGATCTACGAGTAATAAAATATAGGTTAATATAATCCCTAATACTATCCCTATAATTAATCCAATGATGATATAGGTAGTAACTTGTGAAAGGACTATGTTTCGAATTCCTTTAGGCTTAACACCCATTGTACGCAATACAGCATATTCTTTTCTTTTTGAGTAGATATTATTTGCCAGCGAATTAAACACACCAACCATTGTACAGACAACCAAAGTCGCTATTACTACTATAAAGATACCCCAACGTTGATAAAAAATGGATGTAGCTTGTTTAACGGATTGTTCATAGTTACTGATTTTAAGTTCTGGAAACTGACTCTTTATTCCCTCAAGCTCATTGACTGCATCTTTTATATGTGCAGAATCTACATAAAGTGAGTAGAAATCAACATCCATCAATTTTCCATTATTCCAATCCAGATAGGCATCCGCACCATTTAACATCTGCTTCTCTATAGAAGTAACGATATAGCTTCCATTTGGCTCAACAGCTTGTTTAGCTTCAGAGAATTCTCCTAATTGAACGGTTTGTCCTACTTTTAAATGATTTTGTTTTGCAAAACGCTCAGATATGATTAAGCTATTATCCGCAGGTTTACTTTTTAATTGAGACATTAGCCCTTGTGTTTGTAACCTTTCTAAATCAACTACTGCATAATCTATATTTATATTTTTGTCCTCTTCTTGTAAATACGCCAATCCTAAAGTGCTAAAATTACTAACAGACTCCACATCCGGTAACTTCTCTACTGCTTTAGTCAATTCTCTAGAGTTTATTTTTGTATTAGAAAGTCGAGTTTCAACAACAATAGGAGTTCGAAAATCATTTTTTAAACTCTCCTGTTCAGTTACTTGAATAGTCCTTAAGGTAACAGATCCAAACACAGCAATAATCATTAAGGAGCTTATTGTTAAAACAATCATTGTATTTTTTTTGACTTGAGGGATTAAATTTTTAATTGCTATGTAATATTCCCGACCAAATATTTTTTGTCCAAAAGGTAATAGTCCTTCTAAAATTTTGGGTAACCATACGGGGAAAATGATAAAGAACGCCAGTAGGACAAGAACAGCAGCGCTTAGTAAGAAAAAGACCCCATACTCACCCCTAGTGGGCAGCACTTGACTAGCTATTAGTAAAAATAAAGATACACCTATTAAAATCTTAAAAAGAATGACTCTAGCTTTAGAATAGCCAAAATCTAATTGTTCATTTTTCTGCATAACCTTAAGGGGTAATATTTTCGCGCTTCTATAAGACGGTATCAATAAAAATAATTGAATGATGATAAAACTACACAATGAAATAATAAGTGCTATTCCTAAATGAAACTGTGTTGGAGATGAAGAAATTTTAAAGAATTTGCCCATCCATGCATAAACGTATTTTTGACTTAAAGAAGTTCCTAACAGGCCTATGCATATACCTGAAAAATTAATAATAATACTTTGAGTAAAAATTAATTGGCTTATTTGCTTTGTGGTGGCTCCTAATGAGCGCATAATAGCAAATTGATTTTTCATTTTATAAAGTAGTAACTCGAAATTAGAAATAATTAAGAGTGAAGTCACTATTAATACTAAGAAGGATAATACAATAACAAACACTTGTAAGGATTGTAGATTATTCTTAACAAATGGATCTTGCTCTGCTACATCGATTCTTAAATCTTTGTCATACGATTTAATTTGATTCGACAATGTTAATACGTTCATGCCCTTTTTTGCTTTAATTAATAAGTAGGTAGCATCTGCATGTACATGCTCATTTAATCTGTTGTACTCTTTGGCTTTTTTCTGATTCATTAGGATCATGTCAGGAGCAATGCCTGTAGCATCTAAATCATTTATGATTTCTACTAAGGTAAAGGAGTTACCTTGAATAGACACTTCGTCTCCAACCTTAGCATGTAACGTTTTAGCTAGCCCCTTATTCATCGCTATAGAATCATCGTTTAAAACCTGTTTAAAATGATAACGACTCTTTGCTAAGTCACTGTTTTCTACACCTGCTGTGTAGGTAGAAGAGTTAATCTTATCTAGGGTAACATGCGTGACTGATACTCTAGATAGTTGCTCCACGTTCTTATTTTGTGCTATCTGCTCTGTTAAGCTAGGTGAAACAACTTTACTTTGATCGATGTTAAACCCCACAGATAAATCCATATCTCCATACATCTGCTTCAATTCATGTTTTAGAGTACTTTGAGCGTTAAATGAAAATAAAACCATGCTTAAAGTCAGCATGGCTGCAATAGCAATACTGAGTATGGAAGAAACAACAATAAATTTATTCGCACGAAAAAGTCTAAATGAAAGTCCTTTTAATGATTTCATACTACTTGCCTCTTCGTAATTAGTTTAAACTTCTCCAAGATATATTCTAAATCATTGTGTGCATTACACTTGTATTCATCTACGATATGGCCATCATGAAAAAATAGCACACGATCTGCATATGTGGCCACGTGAGGGTCATGCGTGACTAACAAAATGCTCTGTTTAAGCCTTGTTTTTGTATCTACTAAAGCATTTAAAATGTCTATAGATGTATTAAAATCTAAGTTTCCTGTGGGTTCATCAGCTAAGATGATAGGAGGTTCTGTAATAATGGCTCTTCCTATAGCTACACGTTGTTGTTGTCCACCTGACAGCTGAACAGGTCGATGAGATTTCCATTCTGTCAGTCCTATAAGTTCCATCACTTGATTTACCTTTGACGTAATGAGCCCTTCTTTTACTCCTTTTAGAATTAAAGGAAGGGCAATATTCTCCTCTACGGTTAAATCTTTTAACAAATGAAAGGACTGAAAGATAAAACCAATATTGTCTCTTCTATATAACGAGGCTTGAGGTTCCTGGAACATTTCTTTTGAATACTTTCCATTTACTTTAATAGATCCCGTTGTAGGTTCATCTAACGCACCTAAAATGTTTAAGAGCGTACTTTTCCCTGAACCACTTGTCCCCATTACAGCAACCATTTCTCCTTTATACAGTTGAAAGGAGATATCTTTTAGTGCTTCTACTTGTTGCTGTTCACTCTTATAAATTTTTGATAAGTCTTTAATGTCTAATACTGTTTGTTTACTCATGTATTCACCTCGAAGTATGTTTTCATCTTAAAAACTAAATCTGACCTTTCTTATTGTAAAAATACTTGTTCTTAACCCTTCACCACCTACAAGTAGTACGTCCTTAACTGGAAAAAGTTCCATACTTATGAAAAAAATACATAATTTACACATCAGCTGCTTTTTATGCTTATATTCCGTGAAGGAAAGTACGCTAACTAATATTCGATGGATAATATAGTAACTAGCTATTGCATAAGATACATACACAAACAAAAATTAAAGTTAATTAAAATATATATTTAATTTTATTAAAAATAGTTTTAATTTTATTTAACTTTATGGTATATTCTAAATATAGGAAGGGGAGGTTATTTGTGGATAATAAAGATGTTCCTTCGTGGATACTCTCGTTGGAAATGGATGATGTAGAATTTATAAGAAAATTTGTATTAAATTCAGGTTCATTAAAGAAGCTTGCAAAAGACTATGAGGTGTCTTATCCAACTGTTCGTATACGCTTGGATCGTCTAATACAAAAGATTGAAATAAATGAGGAGCATGATAAAGAAGAACTAATCAGTCTTGTTAAAAAACTTGCGATTGAAGAGCGTATTAGCTTGGAAGACGCAAAATTAATTATTGAAAAGTATAAAAAAGAAAAGGATGGCTGTTAATGAATGATACAACCAAGCTATTGGTAGTGATAATAATACTAGGATTTCAACATTTTTTCTCAACTCGAAACAATAAATATTTTGGTGCTATTCTTCCACTAGGATACACACTGGTAATGATTTGGTTGTTTGTAAATAATCAATTCGACAAACCACTGGCATTTATTCTATATCTCTTATTAGGATTAGCCTTTTTGTTATCAGGTTGGAAAGCAGGGAGAAATAAATATCAGAAAGATAGAAAAAACGAATTAAACAAAATGAAAACTAGAGATATATAAACAGGAAAGGGAGATTAAATAATGGATTGGAGTACTATTTTAGTTATTGCAATTGCAATCTTAAGTCATAATTTTTTATCTACTCGAGCGAGTGTGTATTGGGGTGCAATCATTCCAGGATCTTTTTTAGCATATTGTGGGTGGGTCTTGTTTACAAAACATCAAATATTAATTGATCATCCTATAAAAGCTCCCTTAGCCGTACTTTTTGTGTTATCTATATTTATTGTGGAATGGGGAGTAGGCAGAGACTCTTATAAAAAAAAGCAAGAAAAAGAATTGAACAAGATGAAAACGAGAGATATATAAAATCCAATTAAAATTATATAAGGGAGAACACTATACATATGTTTACAATTTGTTTTAGAGAGTTTAAAGATTTATTCAAAAGTATCCGTTCAATAATAGTTATTCTTATTATATTTGGAGTGACATTAGGGGTTGCAAAAATACTTAGTCAATTTGGAGACCAAATTAAATCCTTTGGTTTAGGCAACAATGTATATGCAGCAGGTTTACTTACACTCCTTTTAATAGCAGGTCCACTTTTCGTTACGAGTTTATCCCATAATGTAATAAATCAGGAATTACATTCTAGAACCATTCGATTTCTTGCAACAAAGATATCTAGGGATAAAATAATTTTTGGTAAATTCTTAGGTGTATTACTATTTTGGATAGTATGTCTTTTAACAGCACTTTTATTGGTTGTTCCATTCTCCAAAGCGTTTTATTTTCCTGAGTTTATTCAAGCTGTAATTTATATTTCTTATTTTATTGGAATGACAATCTTGATCTCTACTATAATTGCTAAACCATCTATAACGATGTTTTTAGGCATTGCCATAGCTATAATAATGCCTGTATTAGGAATATGGGGCACGGTCTCTGAGAACATATTCTTAAGAATAGCTAGTCACATCACGCCTTATTTTTACTATACTCAAGAAAACACATCTTACACTTATTACGTAGCGTTTTTCCCAGTGATATTTTTAGTATTAACTATTTTCATTATGAGAAAGAAGGAATTATAAATGTATGCCATTGAAGCTAGCAACTTATCCAAAAAATATGGCGAAAAAGTAGTAGTAAATAATCTTAATCTTAAAGTTAAGGAAGGGAGTATTTTTGGATTTCTTGGAAAGAACGGCGCAGGAAAGTCTACATTTATAAATATGATTACTGGTTTAATTTCTCCTACTTCTGGTTCATTTAAATTGTTTGGTACTACTCAGTATGCAGATAAAGATTTTTATACAAAGATAGGTGTACTTCCGGATTATTCTACCTTTTACGAACATCTAACAGCTCTAGAGCACTTGAAGTACTTTAGTGGAATCTTAGGTCTTTCTATGACTAAAGAAGACCTGATGGATATATTAAGGTTAGTAGAATTAGAGGATTCGGCTAATTTAAAAGCTGGAAAATTTTCTTTTGGGATGAAAAAAAGGTTAGGTATTGCTCAAGCATTAATCAATAATCCACGTATCTTATTTCTTGATGAACCAACTTCTGGTGTAGATGCCAACGCTGTTCTAAACATACATTCTTTAATTAAAAATGTTTCTAAAAAAGGTACAACTATTTTCTTAACATCACACAATTTAGATGAAGTAGAAAAGCTATGTGATGACATCGCAATAATGGATAAAGGAAACATAAAGATACAGGGGAGTATGGAGGAATTAAGAAACGAATACACAAATAATATCACCCTATATATAAAACACGGGGAAGTTCAAGAAGAACAAAGAGAATTTCTTGAGAAGAATTTATTAGCTTTAGCTAAGAGTGTAAAAGTGGGAAACAAGAATACCGAATTAATGATAGATCATGAGGAAACTATTAATTCAGTAAATAGATTATTTTTATCACAGGAAATTAATGTATATAGATTAGAGATAGACGAGCCCTCTTTAGAAGAGATATTCATTAATATAAATATGGATACTATCTAATCAAAAATGAAGAAAATACATATTTTTAATATTATAGCAGGAATAATTATTATTGTTTCAATGAGCTTGGTACTTACTGGAGGAAGTAACAACATACCTTACTTTTTAATTATATTGTTTTTCATCTCTTACTTTATGCAAGCTATGAAGATTGGTAAGAGCGTTTGGGTAATGGTTACAGGATTACTAGTTGTTTGGTCTTTAGGTAGCTTACTTCCTTATTTGTTTGCTCCTTAAAACAATATAGAAGTAGTTTAAGAAGCTTTTTACATAGCTTCTTTTATTACAAAATTACTATAAGATGTCTCATGTTAACTACAAACTTATACTTTAATGAACAAAAATATTCGTATCTATTATAAGATCTTAAAGTAATGGAGCGTTAACAAAATAAAAAGCCACCTCTGGTCGTCGATAGAGGTGGCTTTTTGAACATCATCATTATGGAATTTACCTCTTATATATTAACATTTATTTCTAAAAAAAGCCATATATAATGGGGTGTTGCATATGAATAAAACGTGCACTTTTTATACATCCGCCTCCCACTTGGGTATCGAGTAAATGCCGTCATATCAAGGATGTATAAAAAGATGCATAAAACAGAAACAGGGCCTCATCCATAACCCTTATCCCACAAGGGTTCTTTTTGGTGATGTCTTCCGGAAAGAGTGTTTATGTTAACTAGCGATGTATATCGTATGCAAAGAAAATCTATGTTTTAACCGTGGGTACAAAAGGAGCAGATATGGTAGAGTTAAGAAAATAGTTAAAAGGTGGATCGTATGGAAAAGAAAGATATAAATCAACTTACATATTATGGAGCTATTGGTGGATGGCTATCTATTTTACTAGTATATTTAGGCTTTTTATTTGTAGATACAAGTGTTGTTCTGGAATTTATTTTTTTGTCCTTTGGCGCAATGGGATGTGCAATGGGTTTAATCTATAATTTTTTTTCCTTAGGTCTGCTTGTAGTTGTTTTTAAAAAAGTAAAATCAGAGAAGTTCCTCTTGAGAAACGTTTTACTCATACTGTCATTTATTATTGCTGATTACTTACTTTTCTTCCGTCAACTTAATGATGTTTTTTAATACTATTTCCGATAATATGGATTATGTTGACTAGAAATGAATAGCATAGGCAAAGCATTTTAAGCTTTATATTGTAAAGTTACTTGTTTGTTTTACGATAATCTCTGAAATAATAGATTATAAAAATTGAAATAAAGAAACCAATGAAAAGTCCGATAAGACTTTCTATTTGAATATCTTTATCTCCAATTATTTGACCATAAATTATTCTAAATATAATACCAATAAAAGAGAGAACAGCAGCTATTATGGTAATACGTAAAAGTTTGATAAAAATCACACCTTTTACGTATTACCGTTTTTTAACATATTCAAAAGACTAACAAGTAAAAATTAGTATTTTGAATCGTTCACTCTTCCTAGAACGTGTTTTATGTTAACTAAAGACGATATCATATTCTATAAAAAAAAGAATATCCATTGCTGTTTAGCAGAATGGATACACCAATAGGGAATTATTTAATCTATAATACTCGCCATTTCAATATCGGGAATATTACTTCTCTTCTTTGAATAGAAGAAATTTATAAATTTACATTGGAAACAATCTTTTGTCTAACTAAAATAAATATAGTGATATTTTATTATATAAGTGAGGATGACCTCTTTTTACTTACCTGCTCTAACTGATGTCTTTTTTTTGGAAGAAACATTATATATTTGTATTCCAATTAATCCAAATATAACCGGACCTGCTACAATTGGAATATATTCAATTAAATGGACACCTTTACTAGGGATGATGCTTAATAAAATTGTTCCTAAGACAGACAGCATACCAATAGCTGCAACTGCGTAGGCCATCCAATCTTTTTTGATTTTAAACGGACGGTGACTCACCTTATCTGCGAAACGCAACTTAATATAGGCACTAATAAAGAATACATAAGGTATAAAAAATGCTAGTGTTGACATCAATATCAACATGTTTAATGCTTTTGATACAGTTGGAATAAAGGCAGAAAGTAATAAAATAATTGAAACAACCACAGCTTGTCCAATAATTAGGGTAACAGGCATACCGGACTCGTTTTTCTTTAACATTTTTTCCGAAAAGACGTTTTTAGCACTTTCTGCAATCATAACTGTAGGGTTTAAAATAATAAATGATAAGGAACCTACAAAGGCTAAAACAAAGCATAACCCTAAAAGTTGAGAAAGAGAAAATGGTAAATTAAATCGTTGTGTGATTTGATCTGCAAATAGATATAGTGCTGTTGCAGTTTGATCAGGAGAGATTTTCACTACAAACTGAAATGATAAGGTCGCTAAAATATATATAAGAGCAATGATAAACGATGTCATAAAAATAGCTCTGGGAAATGTTGTTTGGGGTTTCTTTATATTCCCTGCAATAGTCCCAAGCATTTCCGATCCTGAAAAAGAAAACATAAGTGTCGATAAAAACATAATTGCATTAAAAGAAATATGAGTAGGTAAGATATTATTAGGTTTAAAAGTTGTAGCACTACTGTATCCTTTAAATACACTATAAATTCCAAACCCCAATATTAAAGCAGCAGGAACTAAAACTCCTAAAGGTGCTCCCAGACCAGAAAGTTTTTTACTCATTTTTGTGCCGCGAATTGTTAACAAAGTAATAATCCAAAAGAAAACACACGAAAATAAAGCCGTGCTCATTGGATTTTCAGCTAGTTGTGGCTGTTTAATTCCATATGATAATGCTACAGTACTTGTGATTAGCAAAGAAGGATAATAGGTGAAATTAGCAATCCAAAAGAACCAAGAACATAAAAAAGAAGCTTTATCTCCAAAAGCCTTCTTAATCCACACTCCCATACCGCCTTGATTTGGATAGGTCGTAGCAAGTTCAGCTACCATCAAGCTAATAGGAACAAAATAAAGAAAAGCAGCAATAATCCAGAAAAACACGGCAGATGGGCCTATGGTAGATGCAAATGTAATATTACGTAGATTTAAAATAATGTTAATGCTGATGAAAGATAAACTTAAAATGCCTATCTGTTGTTTTGGTGTCGATTTCATGGTTGTTAAAATCCTTTCAAGTGAATAATTTGCATGCCGAATTATCCTCTTTCTTTAATAAAGAGAGGATGATCGGCAGCATACATAAAATTTAAAGTAGTTAGTTAATAGTATAACTTTGCCCAGTCAATACATGCACAGCATCTTTTAGTGTATTAGCTTTTACTAAAAGGTAGTCGGTATCATGCTCAAAAAGAGCAAGAATACCAATCTTGGCTTCAGCTAATGGTGCAGCAAGCGAAGATTAATATTTAAAGGACCTTCCAATTTAATTCCTTACGAATAGAGACTCGTTTATGTCCCCACTAGTCCTACCGGTACTTCAACTTATAAACATATAATGTACAAATTTTCTTCTGTATAGGTGATAGAAGTACACTCTTCATGGTTAAGTACTTTTTTTAAAATAGATTGATTTGGATCTAATATTACAACAGCTACTCTTTGTAGAAATAAGGATAAATTTATGTTATTAAAAATCTATTCTTTTGTAATAATTGTATAAAAATTCAATGTTCCGGGAGATATCATAAATTATATCTCACAGGATTTTGTCCGTTAGTGTGCACAGCAAATTGTGCATTTTCTCGTAAACCAGACTGTATTATACGCTTAATAAGTAGAATCCTTGAAAGCTTTTTATTAACGTTCACCCATTATCTACTGAAAAATTTAGTTTGTCAAGGAATGATTGCGATGTATATATATACGTTTTTTGTTTTTGTGAATTGGATGAAGGATTAGAAAATGTCCAAATAACTTAGCTTTCTCCAATTAATTAAAAAAGTTTTTTTATTCTACATTTTTTATAGTCAAATGCAAAAAATAAGTATATAATTTATATTAAATTCGTACCTATAAATTTAATATGTGGTAATAAATATTGATAGTCAGTATAAAAATAAGGGGTGTTATCATGAAATTTGCAAACGATTTTTTATTTGGGGCTGCATCAGCTTCTTATCAAATAGAAGGAGCTTGGAATGAAGATGGAAAAGGTGAAACTAACTGGGATGCTTTTTCAAAAATTCCTGGAAAAACATATAAAGGTACAAATGGAGATGTAGCCATTGACCATTATCATCGTTACAAGGAAGATATTAAATTAATGGCAGAGATGGGCCTAGAATCATACCGTTTCTCTATTTCGTGGGCACGTATCTTGCCAACTGGTGATGGAGAAGTTAATCAAAAAGGATTAGATTTCTATAATCAAGTGATTAATGAATGCCTGAAATATGGAATTGTTCCATTTGTAACGTTGTATCATTGGGATCTACCCTTAACGCTTGAAGAAGACGGTGGATGGACGAACAAACGAACAGCTGATGCTTTTGTTAAATATGCAGAGGTTTGTTTTAAAGCATTTGGAGACCGCGTTAAACATTGGATTACTTTTAATGAAACCGTTATGTTTTGCGGATTAGGCTATTTAAAAGGCGCTCATCCACCTGGTATTCAAAACGATGAAAAAAAGTATTTTCAAGCTACACACTATGTATTTTACGCACATGCAAAAGCTGTAGAGAGTTATAAGCAGCTCAAACAGTACGGAGAAATTGGTATTACACATGTCTTTTTACCGGCATATAGTGTTGATAATAAAAAGGAAAATATTTCAGCTGCTAGACACGCGAACGAATACGAAACATTTTGGTATTATGACCCAATTTTAAAAGGCGAATATCCATCTTACGTCGTACAGCAATTAAAAGAAAAAGGATGGACTCCAACTTGGACAGAAGAAGAGCTAGATACATTAAAAAGAAATGCGGAGCACAATGATTTCATTGGCCTTAATTATTATCAACCGATTCGAGTAGAGAAAACCCATGAAACTGTATCTTCTATCGAGCACTCGAGGGAAACCTCTACTTTAGCTCCTGGAAATCCATCGTTTGACGGCTTTTATCGCACAGTAAAGATGACAGATAAAACCTATACAAAATGGGGATGGGAAATTTCACCTCAAGGATTTTTAGACGGACTGCATATGTTAAAAGAGCGTTACGGCGATATCAAAATGTATGTAACTGAAAATGGCCTTGGTGATGAAGATCCGATTATTGATGGAGAAATTGTAGACGTTCCTCGTATTAAATATATTGAAGAACATTTAAAAGTGATTAAGCTTGCTATACAACAAGGCATTCACCTAAAAGGTTATTACGCTTGGTCTGTTATTGACTTATTAAGTTGGTTAAATGGTTATAAAAAACAATACGGATTCATTTACGTAGATCATAACGATAACTTAAACCGAAAGAAAAAACTCTCGTTTCATTGGTACAAGCATATTATTAAAACGAGAGGAGAAAACCTATAAGTAAAAAGAAAACCTCTTGATTTTAATCAAGAGGTTTTGTGTATAATAGAGGCAGTAAATTATTGAGAATGCAGACTAGGGAGATTATATGGCTATAAAATATAAAGAAATTGCAGATCGTTTAGAAAAAGAAATTCGAGAAGGAAAGTTTGACCAAACGAAAAAACTGCCGACGGAAGAAGAGTTGATAAAAGAATTTGAAGTGAGCCGTAATACAGTAAGAAAAGCAGTGACTCAGCTCGTTAATCGCGGCTATATTTATCAAGTCCAAGGAAGTGGCATGTTTTTGCGTGAAGAATCAGTTACAGACTATATTAACTTAGGCAGCCTTAGAGGGTTAACGAAAGACTTAAAGTCTAAAAAAGTGGAGACTAAAATTCTTGCTCTGCATGTATTAGCAGCTGATGAATTAGCTGTAAAAGGCTTACGATGTGAACCCGAAACTAAGCTTTATTATGTGAAACGTTTGAGAATTGTAGATGAAGAGCCTTTTTCTATTGAAATCAGTTACTTTAAAAAAGATGTAGTACCTTATCTAAATGAAGAGATTGCGTCAAATTCTATTTATAGTTACCTAATCGATGACTTAGAATTAAACATTGGATTTGCTGACAAAGTCATTAACTGTGAAAAAATTGATGAAGAAAGTGCGGAACTCCTTCATATCGAGCCATTTGATCCAGCAATGGTTATCGAAAATACGGTATGTTTAACGAACGGAACAATCTTTGAATGGTCAAAGTCAATCTTTCACTTTCAAAAAGCAAAAATCTTAAATCGTATCAATTTTAAATAAACACCAGCAAATATAAATACTAATGATAAGCAGCGTTTCGTCATAAAACACGAAATGCTGCTTATTCAATAGGTCCTTTAAATTTTAACCATATATATTATTTAAATGTTTGTAGGTATTCAGATACTTTTTCAAGACCTTTTTGTAATGTTTCCGTTTTACATGCATATCCAATTCGAACATGGCTTTCAATGTCGAAACAAGATCCAGGTGTTAAAAAGGCACCGTTTGCTTTAAAAAGACCTATGCAAAACTCTTCAGAAGACACAGGCAAATCATATTTAAGCATTGCAGTCGTTCCCGCACGTGGTTTAACATATGAAATTAACGGCTCCTTCTCCACCCACGCATCTAAGATAGATAAGTTCTCCTTAATTAATTTACGATTTCGATCCAAAATCTTGTCATAACTCTTTAATGCCTGAACAGCTAAAATATCGTCTAACATGCCGCAACTAATTGTTGTGTAGTCACGATGATGAAAACAATCGGTGATGACTTCTTTTGGAGCTGCAATCCATCCCAGACGTAGACCAGCTAACGAAAGTACTTTAGACATACTAGACGTGCTAATTCCTTTTTCGTAAATGTCAACAATAGATGGAACATGTAAGTCATCTTCTTGTAATAGTCGACGATATACTTCGTCACAAAGAATATATGCGTCACAAGAACGCGCAATTTCTACAATCTCTTCGAGCATCTCTTGTTCGATAATAGCACCAGAAGGATTATTTGGATTATTAAGAATAATCATTTTAGTTTTTTCATTAACTAAAGACTTTAACTCTTTTACATCGGGTAAATAGTTATTTTCTTCTCTTAAAGGTAATAAGTCTACAGTTGCGCCAAATGATGCAGGTACTTCATATAATTGCTGATATGTCGGATGAACAGCAACTACATGATCACCTGGTTGAATTAATGAATAGAGCACTAAAAAGTTTGCACCAATTCCTCCATTAGTAACTAATACATTTTCAGCATCAATTGAATCATATAATCCTGCCACTAATTTTCTGAAATCTGGGGAACCTTCAATGTGTCCGTATGTTAATTGGTTTTTCCCTAGTTCAATTAGAAATTTTTCTGGATCTGTACCGTCAAGTGAAATGAGTTCATTAACTGTCATTGACTCTACACATGTCTCTGCAATATTATATACAGCTTCCATTTCATATAAGTTCATCCACTGTTCTACTGCAAACGTTTTAATATTCATCGTAAAATCTCCTTTTTAATTTTAAAGTGTTGTCAAAAGTCCTACTTCTTTTTCAGCAGCTTTCTCTAGTAAGTAGTTTGCTGTTATTAGATCTTGTAACGAAATTCCTGTACTATCAAAAATCGTTATATCTTCATTTGAATTTCTTCCATTTTCTTTATTTAAAATAACGCTTCCTATTTCAGCTTTAATTTGATTTTCTGCAATGAGGCCCTTTTTATAAGGGATTTCTGTCTCACCTACATTGATGGCTTGGTCTACATCGTCAACAAAGACTTTTGTATCTACAAATAAGTTTTCATCAATCTCTTGCTTTCCTTCCATGTCAGCTCCCACACAAGAAATATGCGTTCCTGGTTTTACCCACTCTTTCTTTATTATTGGTGCTCGGGACGGAGTAGCTGTAATGATGATATCAGCTTGTTCTGTAGCTTCTTGAATATCTTGTGTTGCTTCAAATGTAACATCGATTCGATTCAGCATCTGATTATAAAATTCTTGATCTGTAGATTTGTATGGAGCAATGAGAGATAACAATTTATCTTTAATTGATGTACAAAAATCATTCGCATGCTCAAAGGAAAGAGCATTATAAACCGTTACTTTTTTAATGTTTTCCATATTCATTAATGTAGCGATAATTTGGTAAGGTCCTAAATGTCCTGATCCAACCAATAAAAGATGCTCAGAATCTTTTCTTGCTAAATATTTTGCGCCAATACTTCCAGCAGCTCCGGTACGCATCATCGTAATGTATTCTCCACTCATAATTCCAAGTGGTGCGCCCGTACGGCTATCCAGTACTAAAACTGTTCCCACAACTGCAGGTAAATTTTTTGAAGGATTTTCTCCGAACCAGGAAACTAATTTTAATCCAAAAATATTGGCACCTGTCAATTCACCGGACTTAATATCCATATCTGCTTTTCCAGGTTCAAATTCATGGAAGACCATCGGAAATAAAGAAGCATCTTCTTCAGCCTTTAATTTATACGCTTTTTCTACGAGACCTATTGTCGTTCTCATATCTAATAACTCTTGAATTTGTTCTTGATTTAAAATTCTAAATGGGAACAAATCTATTCCTCCCTTAAGCTTATATTTATTTAAAACGTTGTTATATTGGGTTCTTTTTAAATCTATCACAGCTTAAAAGATGGGAAAAATTAAGATATTCTATGGTATCCATAAGAAAAATTTAGTCATATATTTTTAAAAAGAAGCTTAATAAAAAAGGCTTACGAACATTAATAAAATATTCGCGAGCCTTTTTGAGATTAAAAATTATAGTTGCTCTTCCAAATATAGATTTTTTTCCTTAACCGTATTGAAATGCAATCGTTGTAAATAAAATAAGCGCCACAATAGAAAAATAGCTGCACAAGCTAAACCAGAGATTAATCCGATCCAATAACCAGAAGCTCCTGTAGATGTATAATTAGCTAATATATATCCCAATGGTAGACCAATACCCCAATAAGCTAATAACGTACTTATAAAGGAAATATTAACGTCTTTATATCCCCTTAAAGCGCCTTGAACTGGAGTCGCAATAGCATCAGACAATTGAAATAAAGCAGCAAAGAGTAGAAAACCTTCAGCCACTTTCTTGATATTCGTGTCAGATGTATAAATGCTGACAATAGAATGATTCCAAATGATTATTACTGTAATATAAAGAACCGCAAAGATAAGGGCAGCTCCTATCCCTATAAAGCTATACGTACGCGCTTCTTTAAAACGCTTTGCTCCAGCTTCAAACCCCACCGAAATAGTTAAAGCTAATGCAATACTATAAGGAGTCATATAAAGTAAAGCTTGAAAATTATTTGCAATCTGATGAGCAGCAATTGTATTCGTATCAAATTGACTCATTAGAATAGTAACTGCTGAGAAAACACTTGATTCGAAAAAAATAGAAAAGCCAATAGGTATACCTATTTTTAAGATTTGTTTCCACGTTCTAAAATGGAACGGTAAGAATTTTTTAAACACTTTATATACCGCAAATCGAGGAATTTTAGAAATAACTAAAATAGAAATAGCTAGCATACACCAATAAGTTAAAGACGATGAAATAGCTGCACCATACCCTCCTAGCTTTGGAAACCCCAGATTACCAAACATAAGACAATAATTTAAAAATAAATTAATGGGGATAGAGCACAGGGTAATCATCATTGTTATTTTTGTCTGCCCTAAAGCATCCATAAAACATCTAAGAACCGTATAAATAAACAAGGGAATAACGCCTATAGAGATCATTACTAAAAATTTATAAGCGACATCATATACTTCTGCTTCTAGATTCATCGAATCTAAAATGAAAGGTATACTAATGGCTCCTAACCCAATAATAATGAGTCCTAGTGTAATTGCTAAGTAAACTGCTTGCACGATAAAAGGTGCCACATTACTACGCTTGCGTGCTCCTACATATTGTGAGACAGTAGGCGTTACTGCCAATAGAATTCCTGCTAAACCTGTACTAATTGCTGTCCATATACTTGCTCCAATCGCAACTCCTGCTAAATCTTTTGAACTTACATGACCTGCCATTGTTGTATTAAAGAATTGCATAGCAAAAAGAGAGGTTTGAGTCACAAAGATAGGAATGAATAGTCCAAAAAACTGTTTTAATTTTTGACTAACCGTTTTTGTCTGCTGCATCTAAACACTCTCCTTTCACCCATAACTATAAGAAGCCAATTAGTTCAATATAGTTAAAGGTTGTTATATAAAAAATAAAATTCTAATGTCTTTGCTTTCATGTATATCTTTTGCTAATATAAATACCAGTTAACTTACGCCCTTATCAAATTTATCATAGGTTAAAATAACAAGAAAATTGATTAATTTAATGGTAACTATAAAGATTTTTTAGACATACCTTATATCTTTCAAGGAACTTATTGTTTTCCTATGTGAAAGGAACAAGCATGGAACTTAGAAACTTAAAAACCTTTCAAGTTGTTGCTGAGCATTTAAATATGACGAAAGCAGCTAAAATTTTAGGGTATACACAACCAACTATCACGTTACAAATTAAAGTGCTAGAAGGAGAATTGGGCCATTCACTATTTACTCGTATTGGTAAAAAAACGTTTTTAACGCCAGCAGGTAAAAGACTGCAAATACACACAGATAAGTTGTTTCGTGTCGTTGATGAACTAGAACGGGACTTAGAAGAATTAAATGGTCCATCTGGAACTTTAGCTATTGCTGCATCAGAATATTACTGTAGTCACTATTTATCAAGTTTAGTAAGTGCCTATATAAAGCTACACCCTCAAGTTAGATTGAAATTACTTCCAGCAAACAGTTTAGAAGTTATAAAAAAAGTACTTAATAATGAAGCTGATATGGGGATAATTGCTTGTGAGTGTAATAATCCAGATATTGAGCAATATGTTCTTGGAAAAGAGAAAGCAGTACTTGTAGTATCTGAAGAAATCTTTAAACAACATACTAAAGAAGAGATTTTAATGAATTATCCTTTCCTTTCTTACCATGGAAGTTGTAGTTTTGATACTGTTATTCAACAATGTTTTTCTGAGATGAACTATAACCCCAAAACAACAATAGAATTTGGTGGTAGCGATGAAACAATTAGACGTGCTGTGCTTAATCAAACAGGTGTTGCTTTGTTAGGGGAGAATGTCATAAAAGAAGAGTTAGTCAATGGTACCCTCGTCCCATTACATTATTGTACTCAAGAAATTGAGACTTCTTTAATTTATTTAAAGGATCGAGGAGAGGGTCCTACTATACACTCTTTTAGTGACTTATTAAAAGACACGTGGCAAGCTACAATATAATTTAAGTTGAAATTGAATCTGTTAGCTAATAACTCCTTAATGATATAATTTAGGGATTATTAGCTAACAATTAAATACCGATTTAAGCATAGAAAGATATATAAGAAAGCTATTTAAATTACATAATTTTTATAATTAAGTGCGATTTTAATTAATAAATTGATCGCTGTTTCTAATGCATCTTCATCTATATCGAACTTAGGATGGTGATGTGGATAGCTGCTTTTTTCTCCTCCAACTCCTACAAAAATAAATGCTCCTTTTCTTTCAGCTAAATAATAAGAAAAGTCTTCAGAGGCCATGGTTGGTTTTAGGGAAACAAAAGTTTCGGATCCATATAATTTTTTAACTATATCTTCTACAAAGAGACTTAGCTTCTCATCATTTATTAAAGGGGGTACTCCTCCAAGTATATCTAAATAACCCTTAGCACCAAAGCTACTGCAAATTCCTTCAACGATATTCTCCATTTCTTTACGTATCTTGTACCTTATATCATGAGATAGAGTTCGTATCGCTCCGTACATAGAAACATGGGCTGGAATGATATTATATGAATCCCCAGCTTCAATCTTACCAATTGAGATAACTGCTGGCTCTAAAGTGTCAATTCGTCTACTAATAATAGATTGTATAGCGTTAACAATTAAGCTAGATATGTATACAGAATCTATAGTTTCATGCGGCAGACCACCGTGTCCCCCCTTACCTTCAATACGAATAAGAAAGTCATCTACTGACGCCATCATTGCTCCAGAACATATCCCCACTTTTCCTTTTTGAAGAGGTTGCCATAGATGAATTCCAAAAATGGCATTAACATCTTCTAATACCCCTTGTTTAATCAAAAATTCTGCCCCACTTGGAGAGATTTCTTCAGATGATTGAAAGATAAACACAATGTTTGCTTCTACCTTATGTCTATTTTCTGATAACCATTTTGCAACTGCCAACAAAATAGCCATATGTCCATCGTGTCCACAGGCATGAGAAATCCCATATTTCTTTGAAATATACTTCTTTTCACCTTCCTCGACAATAGGCAATGCATCCATATCAGCTCTTAGTGCAATGGTTGTTGAACCTTTAGTTCCATTTAGATAACCAACTACATTTGGAGCTTGATAATCTAATAAGTCAATTTCCATTTCTCTTAGCTGTTTTTTTATATATTCACAGGTTTCAAACTCTTGACCAGATAATTCTGGATACTGATGTAAATATCGCCTATGTGTAATAGCCCAATCTGACAATTTATTTAGTGTGACGGTATCCATGTCCATTCCCCCTAACCAACTTTTGATTATTGATGAAAATATAAAAGTGTTATTTATTGTTAAATAGTATACTAATCATCCACTTACAACTAATTGAAAAGTTTTATTATTAGCATTAATAATTTTTATGGTTTCCTTCTTTCTAAGCAAAACTATTAATTTTCCTTATCGTAATCATAAAGCTTTTTAATTAGTAAAGATAACTGAATAATTTTACTATTTAGTTAAATAAATAAAGATCCGAGAGTAATGTGATAAATAATATTTAGGGGGAATATCGCTTGGTTCAATTACAAGAAGGTAAAAAGGAAACAAAATTGGAGGTACGTAAAAATAAAACAATTAACGTATTTGTTTTACTACTGTGTGTCCTTTTGATAGCTACTTTACTAACGTATATCGTTCCAGCAGGGGAATTTAACAGAGTTGAACAAAATGGTCGTGAAATTGTAGATGCTCATTCCTTTAAACTAGTGAATCAGTCACCTGTTCAATTTTTGGACTTCTTCAAAGCAATTCACACAGGGATGGTTGAAGCAGCTGATATTATCTTTTTTATTTTTATTATCGGAGGTACATTTGGCGTACTGACAGCTACAGGTACAATTGAAACTTTAATGATGGTTATGTCAAGAAAGCTTGCTAATAAAGAAAAATTGTTAATCCCTATTATGATGCTGTTTTTTGCATTGGGAGGATCACTTATGGGAATGGCCGAAGAAACACTTGCCTACATTCCTATCCTCATTCCTCTTGCTGTTTCCCTAGGCTTCGACGTACTTACTGGTACCGCCATTGTATTGGTAGGAGCTTCAATTGGTTTTACAACTGCAATTATGAACCCATTTACGGTAGGAATCGCTCAAGGCATTGCTGGTCTCCCACTTTTTTCTGGTATCACTTACCGTATTTTATTATTTATTATCTTGTATATTGTGGGAGTTAGTTTTGTATATAGACATGCGATGAGAGTCAAAAACAACTCTTTAGTCGGCTATTTCGGAGATTATAGGGATAGGAACGTTCAAAATGTCTCAAGCTCTCAGGTTGCTATGAATAAAAAACAGAAGTGGATTCTATGCTGCTTTTTCTTAAATTTCGTTTTTTTAGTAGTTGGAGTAATTAAGTTTCACTGGTATATTAATGAAATTGCTGCTCTCTTTATTTTGCTAGCGATTGTTATTGGTGTTATAGGAAGACTTTCCGCTGATGAAATTGTTAACTCTTTTATGAAAGGATCAGCAGGACTGATTGCGGGTGCCTTAGTAATTGGCATATCAAGAGCTACTTTGGTGGTATTGGAAGAAGGACATACAATTGATACAATCCTACACTACACTTCTAATATTCTTCAACATGTTCCCCCTATATTTAGTGCTGGAGGCATGTTTATTCTGCAATCTCTTATTCATTTTATTGTTCCTTCTGGAAGTGGACAAGCTGCCTTAACAATACCCCTTATGGCTCCACTGGCAGATCTAATTGGTGTGACTCGGCAGACGGCTGTTCTTTCATTTTCAATGGCTGATGGAATTGGAAACATTATTTTTCCTACTTCAGGGTACTTTATGGCTGCCATTTCTCTGGCTAGAATTCCATGGGTACGTTGGGTAAAATGGATTTGGCCATTAATTTTAATACAATATGGAATTGGAATTATAGCTGTAATTATTGCTCATCTGATCAAATATGGTCCCTTTTAATAATTAACTCGTATCTCTTATATAAGGGGTTACAGTCTTAGTATGATTTAAAGAAAAGGAGGTTCCAATTGGACACCTTTAGAATTCATCTATTTTGTTTTAGTAGCCTTGGAAAGAAGTTGGGTGCTGATTATAAAACTTAACTTTAAAATAACTATAGTTTGAAACAAAGGAAAAGCCCAATTCCTATAAATTCAAGGAGGAATTGGGCTCTTTCGTTTCTTTATTAAAGTACCTTTAATGGAATAATTGAACATAAATTTTTAATGATAAAATCACTTTTCTCTACTTTCACTCTAGCACCTATTCGTTGATAATTAATCCCTCTTTTCAAAAGCTAACCAAGTTCCTAAACCAATTAGAGTAAATCCACTAACCCTTTTCTGCCATTGCATTACAGTTTTATTTTTTGCTAGAACATTTCTAATTGAATCTGCAATAATTGAATAGCAAACGTCAATGATTAGACCAAGTAATCCAAAAATAACTCCTAGAAATATGAATTGGAAAAAAGTATTTCCTTGGTCGGGACTAATAAATTGTGGGAGAAAAGTAAGAAAAAACAAAGCAACTTTCGGATTAAAAACATCAGTTATAGCTCCTTGCCAAAAAGCTTTCCACATACCCCCTTGATTTTTTTGAATATTAATGTTTATTCCCTCTTTATCTCGAATAGTTTGTATTCCCAAGTAAATTAGATACGCGGCACCAATATATTTTACGATTTGAAAAGCAAGTGCAGAAGTCATCAAGATAGCCGATAAGCCGAATGCGGCGAGGAGAATGTGGAAAAGAATCCCTACTTGCATTCCAAATGCTGTGGCAATTCCGACCTTTCTTCCCCCAGCAATACTACGACTCACTACAAATGCTACATCTGGTCCTGGAATAAGTGATATTACCAATGTAGCGAATAAAAAAGCTGTAAAATTAGTAAAATCTAAATTAATAAAATCAAACATAAATATACCTCCGAAGTAAATAGATATTATTACTATAAAATAATTATGGAATGCTTACAACACTCATCATTACATTAGCCCGCCCTTTCAAGTAAAGAAAACATTATAATTAAGTATTTGAGTGAATTTATTTTAGTTTTACATATAATAAATCATCCAATGTAAATTTCAGTGATATAGAAACTTTTGTCTTCTTTTCCTCTGTTCACAAAAAGAGATGCCCTTATATTTTAAAGGGACACCTTAGTTTTAGAAAACGTGTATAAATAATTATAAATTATGAATTTTACCGTGCATAATCATTAGAGTTTTAGAAATCTATTTCTCCATTCCTCCGATAATTCATCAACGCTCAGTATCTTTTCGATGGATTCTTTATCTTTGTGTCGGTGAAAAAGAATTTTTGTAGCAAAAGCCACTGATATTCTTCTAGGATGCTTATCGATAACGTTTATCTCTGAATCGTTTTTAATAGCTCCTTCCTCCAATACTCGAAAAAAGTAACCTGTTAGAGAGGTTTCAAAAACTTTCTTTAGAAGTTGTTTTTCCTCATTATATTTCGATATTGTATCACAAGGTACCCTTCCTTGCGTCACTTGCACGATTGTATCTCCGATTTGATATATATCGCCTATACAAACTTGTTTTTCAGTCATGCCCGTTGCTGTAATATTTTCTCCGAAGGCCGGTAAGACCATTTTTTTTTGAAAGATTCTTTCCCAATAAGAGTAATGTTCAAATGGATATAAACATACCGCCCTATCAACACCACCATGCTTTTCTTTATTTCCGACATCGTCTCCCACAAAGCCTACCTTTTTTAACTCTGCAATCTTGGTAGAAGACTTTCCTATTCCAGATAGCTTATTTTCGTGGTTCCAGTTATATTCCCTTGGGGATCCAATAGCTAAATTAATAATTCTAGGCAGCAACTTGTAATGACCTCACCTTCAGTGTTTACTTGTACTCTAGCCTGTAGCTTGTCTGCTTTCTTTGGCTAGTGGGAGATATTCATTTAAGTAATATTCATCGTTAGGTATTACCTTCTAGCTATCATTTCTATTTCAATTTGTGCCCCTAGAGGGAGAGAGGCTACACCTATAGTTGTACGAGCAGGATATGGAGCAGAAAACTGTGTTGCATAAACTTCGTTCATTGCTGCAAAATCATTCATATTGGTTAAAAAAACATTTACCTTTTCCACATTATCAGGGGTTAGACCTGATGCCTCCAGCACTTTAAAAAGATTTTTAAAACATTGTTTTGTTTGTTCTACAATATTACCATCTGAGAGCTTCTGAGTCTGTGGTTCAATAGGAGTTTGTCCGGATAAAAATAGTAAATCTCCTGCTTCAACTGCATGAGAGTAGGGACCAACAGCAACAGCTCCATTAGCATTAACACATTTTCTTGTCATATAAAATGCCTCCTTTAGATATTTGTTTTACCAGAGACAGTGTAAAAATTCATAATAGCATTAAACATCTTTTTCTTCAGCCTTGTCTAAAATCCTAAAATTCTGATATCTTTTAATAACTTCCTTGTCTTTTTTATCCATTAAAAGAAGTAACTTTAATGAGGACATCCAATTAATGCATCTTCATTAAAGTCCTTTTTATGTTGTTATTCTATAGTTAGTTATTGAACACTTCGATTACGTTAACGGGTGAATTTATAACTCCTCTTTTCTCTTTTTCGAAGTTCCTCTGTCATGAATTGTGCTTCATTAGCTTTAAACGATCAATCAACGCTAGTATTTTCGACAATAGATATCAATAAATCCTCTTCGCGAATATTTAGTTTCGCATTTAAATTGTTAAATACACTCTTGTAGAAAGCTACTTTTGCTTCTTCAGGTCTTTTCTTACTAATTACTTGTATAACAATTACATCATCAGTCCTCATAAGCCTTAGAACGGTGTCTTCCAAAACCCTTTCGTAAGGTTCATAATTACTAACAATTTAATAACGGTCATTTTCTGGTACACGAAATGCTTTCACTACATTTTGATGCATATTATGTCTAAGAATTTCTTTATTTCTTCTTGTTTTTTCTTTTTGAAAATATCAACTCTTATTAATGGCATATATATATCCTTATTAATCACTCTTCTTCTAAAAGTGCTAAAGGACTAAAAGATTCATAATGAATTTGTTCTTTCGATACTCCCCATTTGATTAATGTGTTTAGAATAGATTCCATAAATAGAACAGATCCACAGAGGTAAAATACAGATTCTTTTGAAGGAACAATGACTTTTAACAATTCTAAATCGATAATTCCCTCTTTATCAAAATCATCACCAAGTCGATCCTCTTCGCTAGGCGAACTATAGCAGGTGAAGGATGTGACATTTTCGTTATTATTATCTAATTGAGCCACATGTTCTTTAAAAGCGTGTGTTTTTCCATTGATGGCTGCATGAATAAAGGTAACCTGACGCGTTGGCTGCTTTTCTACGATGGTATTGAGCATACTGAGCAAAGGTGTAATACCTATTCCTCCACTAATGAGTACAACAGGTTGCTCACTATGCTCAAGCACGAAATCTCCAGCTGGAGCTGAGAACTTAAGCGTGCCTCCTATTTGAACTTGTTGATGTAAATAGTTTGAGACAATCCCTGCTGGGACACCATCACGTGCATCTTCTCGTTTTACGCTGATTCGATAATAATTTTTTCCAGGTGCTTCAGAAAGACTATAATGACGAATATGTGTGTATTTCTCTCCAGGAATGGCTGCTGCTAATGTAAGGTATTGTCCTGCTTTATAAGAGGGAATTGCTTTCTTATTTTTAGGTTTCAAATAAAAAGACGTCACGTTATCACTTTCTTCTACCTTTTTATCAATATAAAAGCTTCGGTATCCTTCCCAACCTCCAGGTTGGCTCTCTGTCTCTTTGTAGAGATCGTCTTCTAGCTCAATGAAAGCATTGGCAATATACCCGTATGCTTTTCCCCAGGCCTCAATAATGTCATCTGAAGCTGCATCTCCTAAAACATCCTTTACTGCTTGAAGTAAAGTTTCACCAACAACCGGATATTGTTCAGCTTTTACACCTATCGCGCGGTGTTTTTGTGAAATCCTTTCAATGACGGGTTTAATGGCTTCTAAGTTTGTAATGTGTTCCCCTGCAGCATACACGGCATAGCCTAATGCTTCCTGCTGAATTCCTCTTTTTTGATTCGTTTGATTAAACATATTATACAAATTTGGTGCCTTTTCAAATAATAACTCATAAAACCTTTTCCCTATTTGCTTACTATGCTCTTTCAAAACAGGTACTGTTGATTGAACGATTTCTATTGTTTTAGAATCAAGCATGTTACACCATCCACCTTTTAAGAAGTTTGTAATATATATTGGCACTGAATACTTTATTTAATGCACCTGAATTTATCCAATTCTATACTGCTCTTGTAAGTCTATAAGTAATACCCACATTGGATCTTCATTTTAAAACTTCGTTCATTTTTTAATCTATACGGTCTTTAAACAGCATAAGATAGAACTAACCCTATTTAAACCACCAAACAATCCGTAGAACTTCTAATCTACGGGTTTCCTTTGTAAATAAAATTTTATTTACAAAGGAATGTCCATTTATAATTTACCGTTTAAAAACTGAGCCTCACCTAGTCCAAAGCTCCAATCTGCATCACCGTTGGTAACAATAGAAACCATAATATCATTCGGCTCTATTCCACAACTTTCTCCAAGCTCTTGAACCAAAAGTTTATATAAGTTCTTCTTTTGTTCATCGCTTCTTTGCTTACTAGTTACGCTTATTACTACTAGGTTTTTACTTCTCTCAAAACCTAATCCAGTATCTTCTATAATTAATTCATGAGCAGGATGTTGGTGAACAATTTGATAACGATCCCTTTCAGGAACACCAAAAGCTTTAACCATGGCTCGGTGAGAAGCGTCCAATAAATTTCTTAACGATTTATCGTCTCGTCCTTCTATTACATCGAATCTAATTAATGGCATATTAAATAACCTCCAAAGTTAATATTTAGTTGCGTTAAGTTAAATGGCACTTAGAATTAACTTATTTTCATCGTAAAACATGACCAATTTCTTTAATCTTTTCATTCGTTAAATGATCATCTAACGTTTTTAAATTGCTTAGCATTTAGTTTAAGTTTGCTCTTGAAATTAAAACGTCAATTGAATTGAATCACGTACTAAAAATCAAGCACAATTCACATTATCCAATTCTAAGTTCTAGTGCAAAAAAAGTGGGACAATTCCACGTTTAAACTTGTTAATACGTTAAATACCGTTATTTTTCAAGAAATTTAACATTAATTCCCCGATTTCATTTGCATGTGTTTCTAGGGCAAAGTGGCCACTGTCTAATAAGTGAATTTCCGCATCTGGTAAATCCTTTTTGAAAGCTTCGGCCCCTTCTGGAATAAAGGAAACATCATTTTTACCCCAAACTGCTAATAAGGGTGGCTGATGATTACGGAGATATTGTTGAAATTCAGGATACATCTTTACATTGGTTTGATAATCAAATATTAAATCTAACTGTTTTTCATCATTTTCCGGTCGTTTCATATAGGTAATGTCAAGCGTATAACCATCTGGGGAAACTGTATTTTCCTGCGTCCCGTCGATATACTGATGCTTAATGGTTTCTGATGCAAAAGCCGTTCGATAACTTTGTCTTTTTTCCGGCGTGGGATTTTCCCAGTATTCTTCTCTAGTCGCCCATTTTGATCCCAAACCTTCTCGATAAATGTTTCCGTTTTGGCTAATAATTGCTGTTACACGCTCTGGGTTATGCATGGCTAAACGGAAACCAATCGGAGCACCATAATCAAAAACATATAGAGCATACTTATCAAGTTCTAATGTATTAGCAAAAGCTTCGATTACCTCCGTAATATGATCAAATGTATAGTCAAATTCTTTTCGATCAGGCGAAGTTGTATTTCCAAAGCCAGGATAATCCGGGGCAATTACATAATAATCTTTTTCTAGAACCGGAATAAGATCTCGGAACATGTGGCTTGCAGATGGAAAACCATGTAGCAATAAGATGGTTGGTTTATCTGGATTCCCTGCCTTTCGATAAAATATATTCAGACCTTTCGCTTCTAAAGTATGATACGTTACCATACACACTCTCCTATCCTAATTATTAAACGTTCAAGTGACTAAACTCTCTTCTAAACAACTATTATCAATGAAGGCTTTATTTTCAGCTAAAGTTACTGACTGCTTTCTTCAGAGATTTCTTAATCAATACCTATACTTTATAATAGAATTTCCTAGCATGTATAATTCGATACTAAGATGGGGGGTATCTCTAAAAGCGATACCTCCTTAAGTTAGGAGGCAATATAAATATTCAATTGCTTCGTGTCTTTTTGTTTAAAAAGCATCATATCAAGGCTTTTTCTTTAAAAACTAATACAATAGCTTTTATTTATTCAACCTGTAGTGATTAAAATGACTCAAACAACGGTAGATGAACAAAGCAATGCTTTAAATTGTTCTTTCTCTTTCTACTACTTCCTTCTCAACTACGTGCCTTCAATACTTATTAGACACATAAAAGTTAATTTTCGTCATTCTGTATATTTTCTTTAGACTTTTCTGTAATTACAATCGTAACTGGCTTGTTATCAAATCGAATCCCTGATAATAAAAAGAGAGCCCCAATTAATACAACAATTGCAGCCCCAATTAAAGCCGAGTTGTAATTATGACTAGCAGATGCAAGGTGGCCGGCAAGCAAGGGGCCTATCATTTGACCAGCAGCATAAATAGCTGTAAGGTAACCGATGATACGGCTACTATTCTTGGGATTAATTCGGCTTGCTAATGTTGTAGCAAGCGTTGTAATACCCATAAATGTTGCTCCAAATAATAGTGCACTGACAATTAAACCTATTTTAGTCATGAGTAATACTGGAACTACAATACCAAACGCTTGTAATAGCATGGCGACAATTAAGCACTTAACAAACCCTAATTTCTTGGCAAGTGAAGACCAGATGATGCAAGATGGAATAGCAGCTAAACCTACTATCATCCAAATAAAAGTTGCATCGCCATTAAAATTTGGTATTTGTCCTGCAATAGATATGATAAAGGTACCCGTTACAATATACCCGAGACCTTCTAGCCCGTAGGCTATAATCAACCAAGGAATCCATTTTGTTGGAGGTCCATGAGTAGGTATCTCCTTCTTCTCATTCTGGGTAGAACTAGACGTCTCATCTTTTAACCAAATCCATACTAGAAAAGTGAATACAATGCTTATAATAGAGAGTCCAACCCAGGTTCCTTCCCATTTAAAATAATGATTTAAACTAGGAATAATGATTCCAGTAAGAAAAATCCCGACTCCAACTCCTCCATAGAAAATCCCAGACCAATTTGTTTTTTCCTTTTCAGCAAGTTTGTCTAATACAATACTTGAAGCTAAAACAAGTACAAA
Organism: Priestia sp. 179-F W1.4 NHS; assembly: GCF_045369295.1. Lineage (NCBI taxonomy): Bacteria > Bacillati > Bacillota > Bacilli > Caryophanales > Bacillaceae > Priestia > Priestia sp. 179-F W1.4 NHS. Next base: position 36,685 of record NZ_JBIQFF010000012.1, read on the forward strand.
TGCACTAGAAAAACCAGATACGAAGCGAAAAACATACCACGCTGAATACATTTGAAATAACCCCATACCTGCAGTGGTAACTACACTAAGAATTAGACTTAATCTCAAAAATGCTTTTCTACGCTGCTTTAAAGGAAGGATACCTACTAAAACTGCCCCAACTAGATATCCTGCGTAGTTGCTTGTAGCAAGATAACCGGCAACTTTATTTGAAAATAACATGTCATTTTGCATAAGAGGCAGAATAGGCGTATAGGAAAACCGTGCGATCCCCATTGCAATAACTAACGATAATATTCCACCTACTAAGATTTTAATCAAGTTCTCATCTCCTTTAAAAACGTTACTATTTCAGCATATCTCTATTTGGGTATATAATAAAATACTTAAAATAGATAACAGATATCTTTAAAACAGATATCAAAATTCATGGAAGCTTGTATTTTCTCTTAGGCTTCTCACTGAATCTGCTAGCGCGTTCATGACTTTCTAAATCTATAGATCTTTCTTCACTACCATATTTACACATATGTAAAAGCCCTTTGCTTAATAAGAGCAAAAGGCTTTTTATTAAATGAAATATGATAACTTCAATTACTATGGTCGGGTTTATTGTATATACGTAAACACTTTTTAATTATGAACAACGTTGTAGTTGTTTAAAAATCTTTATCTATATAACGAGGATGCAAGCCCCTTCTCTAGGATATTATAGGGGACTAACGCTCTCCTCTTGAAACATTTCTACAAATTTAATAAGAGGTGTAGAGAAAGTGACGTCAGTACGATAAATAAAAAGCGTATCGACAAGCGAAAATTTTTCTGGAATAGGATAATGAGTAACATTTTCTAGATAGCTGTATCTTTGTACAATAGACAGAGGTAGTAGAGTAACTCCGAGTCCAGCTGCTATACATCCCATAAGGGCATCCAAGGAGCCAAACTCCATGACTTTAGAAGGTATTACCCCTTCTTCATGTAACCAATGCTTTAACTTCTCACGATAAAAACAACCTTTGTGTAAAACTAACAGTGTCAAATCATCAACTTTACGAGATTTTAAAGATTGAGAAAGTAATGAATTCCCTACCAATACTAATTCTTCACTGAAAACTTTCTTTGTAATAAGGTCAGGATGAGATAGAGGTCCAGAGACAAATGCACCGTCTAATTTATAATTTAAAACTGCTTCAATATGCTGACTTGTAGGCCCCGTTTTTAAGTTTAAATCTACTTGCGGATAAACAGAGTGATATCTAGAAAGAAACCTAGGCAAATGAACGGCAGCTGTTGTCTCCATTGATCCGATACTTAATGAACCTTGAGGTTCTTCTTGATCCCTCATTACTTCTGTTGTTTCATCTAAAAGACGAAAGATTTTATCAGCATAAGTTATTAATAATTCTCCTTTTGCTGTTAGTGTAACTCCTTTATTATGTCGATAGAACAAGACCGTTTGTAAGCTATTTTCTAACTGTTGCATTCGAGTCGTAATATTAGATTGTGCATAATTTAGCTCCTTTGCAGCCTTTGAGATACTGCCATACTCGGCAACTGATTTAAAAATACGCAAGGATTGAATATCCATGTTTCTTCACACCTAATTTCTCTTTGCCATCTGTCAAAACGATGGCAAATATCTTTTTTTTGAATTATACCATATGGAGAAAAACATATATGATAAATTTGGAGCATCTTTTATGAGTCTCACATGTGCTCTTAATAAAAATGAATTAACTACCAGACCACATCATTTATTTAAGTCTTAATACAACTCGTGTAGTCTACTTCATAATCCGGGGGAGAAAAATGAATTTAGATAATCGTGTTTGTGAAATTTTAGATATTAAAGTACCCATTATACAGGCTGGTATGGCGGGAGATAAAATTACAACAGTAGATCTCATTGTAAACGTATGCGAAGCAGGTGGGCTTGGGACATTAGGCGCTGCTTATATGCATCCAGAGGATATCAGACAAGCTGTAAGGGAGATTCGAAAATATACCAAAAGGCCCTTTGCCGTTAATCTTTTTGCTACCGAAATGGCAGATAATATAGGTGGGTTAGAAGAGGTACAGCAGGTATTAGACACGATGCGAGGCATTTTATCTATTAAGCGTGTTGAACAAGAAGTCAAAACTAAAAGTTTATTTAAAGAGCAATTTAAGGTATTGGTAGAAGAACAAGTACCTATAGTAAGCACAGCTTTTGGTGTTCTTCCGCCCTATGCGATGAAAATAGCAAAAGAAAATGACCTAAAAGTTATGACAATGGTTACAACAGTCAAAGAAGCTCTAACTGCACAAGAACAGGGTACGGATGTGATTATAGCTCAAGGAAGTGAAGCAGGTGGTCATCGGGGAACATTTGATATAAATGAGCATCCTTATGGAGCGAATATTGGGCTCTTTTCACTTGTACCTCAAATAGTGGATCAAGTGGATATTCCTGTCGTTGCCACTGGTGGAATTATGGATGGAAGAGGATTAATCGCGGCTTTGGCTTTGGGTGCGAGTGGTGTACAAATGGGAACGGCCTTTTTAGCTACACAAGAATCTGGAGCACATCCTTGTTATAAAGAGGCCCTTCACGAAAGCAATGAAGAAAGCACGGTTCTCACTAAACACTTTTCCGGTCGTCCTGCACGAGGAATAGCCAATACTTTTATTAAGGAATTCGAAAACTCTAAGATTCAACCGTTATGTTTTCCTACACAAAATACCATTACGGGAGATATTCGAAGAGCTGCAGCAAAACTAGGTGATAAAGAGTTTATGTCTTTATGGTGTGGCCAAAGTACGAGGCTATTGGAAAGAGATCGAACAGCAGCTGATTTAGTAAAAGCTACTATGCAACAAGCCGAAAATATTCTAAAAACACTCAATTATAGTTAAATTAATAAATGAGCCTCTTTCTATAGTGATTATCGTTTGAACCTATAGAACTGGGCTTTTCCTATTTAATCATTTACTCTAAGTGTATAATAAATGATGTGAAAAAATATTTGAATTGTAAGGTGAACAACATGAGAATTGGTTTTTTTGACTCTGGTATTGGAGGAATATCGGTATTAAATGAAGCAATAAAACATTTTCCAAAAGAAGATTTTTTATATTATGCTGATACACACAATGTCCCATATGGAACCAAGACAAAAGAAGAAGTAAATAGGCATGTCCAAACCGCAGTAGAAGATATTCTTAAACAAGAGGTTAAAGCACTTGTTATTGCCTGTAATACAGCTACTAGCATCTCTATTAACGAATTAAGGTCTACTTACGATATTCCAATCATCGGAATGGAGCCTGCTGCAAAACCTGCTATTGAGCTAAGTAGTCCAATGGATAAAAGAGTGCTTGTTTTTGCTACAGACTTAACATTAAAAGAATTGAAATATAGAAAATTAATTACTAGGATCGATAAGGGTTCAATTGTTGACGCATTACCTCTCCCAGAATTAGTTGAATTCTGTGAACAGCTAAATTTTAATTGGAATGAATTAAGTACGTATTTTAGTTCAAAGCTAGAAAGATTTGATTTAAATGAATATGGTACGGTTGTACTAGGTTGCACTCATTTCCCTTATTACAAGCCTATATTAGAAGATTTGTTGCCCTCTCACATTCAACTTATTGATGGAAGTAAGGGTACCATAGAAAGACTTTCAAGTCTTCTAGAAGAAAAGAATTTATTAAGTAATAATGGGACCAATGATATTTCGTTTCAATGTTCTAATCAGGATGAGAACTATATAATAAAGATGAAGAATGCATTAGAAATACTTCAGAACACATTAAATAAACCAGAAAATAACTAAAGTGTTCTATATCCGAACTAAAGAAAAAGCTTTCAAGGATGAGAGCTTTTTCTTTTTTATGGATTTCTCTTTACACTTTATACCACTATTTAATCTTTCTCTTTAACATATAGTTTCGGACTGCAACGCGACTCCATATGCATCTGTCACTTATTCAACAACTGTCTTTTATTAAAGGGCAATTTATTTTCTAGATTAAGGTGCTGATAGGATTATGAGAAGGTTACTATGACAAATCTTTCTTTAAGAGTTCAACACATCTCGTAATAGGTATGAAAAACTGTATGTGAAGGACACCTATCTTGGCTAAAAACCTTACTCTAAGAAAGATTATTTGTTGTGATTAGTTCCTATGGAAGTAGTTATATAACCTATTGGTGTATATTAGGTACATACCTAAATAAAAAAGACTTTATAGTTTCTGACTATCTCTCTAGTCTAGTTATTTCTCTCCACCCAATCATTAATATAGTGAATCATCTTGTTAACAGATGGGGTTGCTACATGTTTTTTTGTATTCATTAGGATTCCAAGCTGCCTAGAAACAATAGTCTCTAAAGGCTTAATTACTATACCTTCAGGACATCTACTTAATAACAAGTTTGGAAGTAAGCTTATTCCTAAATTATTCTTTACCATTGAAATGATTGTTTCATCACCTCTGACTTGATATGCGATTTTAGGTAATATCTGCTCCTTTTTAAATACATTATGTACTTCAAAATGTGAATCTGAATACGGTAGAATAAATTCTGCAGATTCTATTGCTTCTAGGGTTATTAAGTTTAATTTAGCTAATTTATGATGCGGACTCATAATGACAAGAATGGGATCTTGAACTAAAGGTTGAAATTCCCACTTATCATTATGGGATGTACCAATCCCAAAATCTATTTGATCTTCTTCTAGCCAGTGATTTAATTCAGATGCGTTTCCTTCATATACTTGAATCTCTATAAAAGGATGTAAATTTTTGAATTCAGTTAATATTTTTGGAATCCAGTTTGTAGCTATGCTTGTGTAAGCCCCTATACGAATTTTCCCTGTTTCTAATCCATTAATTTGATTAACTGTTTCTGATAACTTTTCATAACCTCTTTGAATTTCTCGCATGGCATGCAGCACTGCTAGACCATTTTTCGTAGGCTTAACACCATTTTTTTGCCTTATCAATAATGGAAAACCACATTCTTCTTCCAAGCTACTAATCATCTGACTAATGTTTGGTTGTGTGTAGTTCAACATTTCTGCTGCTTTTGTTAAACTCCCGACTTCGACTACTTTAATATAAGCACTATATTTTTTTAGACTCATTTAACCCTTCCTTATGACATAATATTTTCTTATATCTACTATCATTTATATTTAGTTTACTTATATATCCTCAGAAAATAAAATAGAAACCGAGATCATTTCATATTAAAATTGATATTTAATTGACAGACAATAAGGAGAGAAAATAGTGGCTTATATTTTACAGTTTTTTTTGGGTGGAACCATCATGGTATGTGCTTCGCTTTTAAGTAAGTCGAGATATTTATTTTTATCAGGTATTATCACATTACTACCCATCATGACATTAGTTAATATTCAATTACAAATGAGAAATATGAACATTACAGATTTTAGAGTGACTCAAAAAAATGCTATTTTTGGCTCTTTTGGTGCAGTTATATTAATTAGTCTTATTTTTATACTGACAAATTGGTTTAAGCCTTTATATGCTGTAATAAGTGCATTTATTATTTATACTTTTTACATGGTTGGATGTAAGTATTTTTTCTCTTAATAAAGCTCAAATAGGTATAAAACATTAGTTTTAATAATTTAGCCATTCTGCTTGGGTTATTAGTTTCCTATAGTTCACATTAAATAATCTTACTTATAATAAATAGCGCTGAATAAAAAAGAATCCTTTGCAAATCTACAAAGGATTTTCAAATTTATTGGAATAGGGGGGAATACGTTATTAGTCTAGCCAGATTTGTAGAGTCATATACATATAATTTTAAAAATAAATATTGTTATGGAATCTACTTAGAAAAAAGCAACCTTTCTCTTCACCATGTTCCATGATTCATCAAGTAAATACTAAAATATTTTATATACCATTAAATTTTTATTATTTATACTTATTGACGACAAATAGCGTGATTTTCCTCGTTAAATGTATGCATAAATGGTTGTTTTCTTTGATGAGATAGCTAACGTGTTCATAACATTTTCAATGGTAATGATTTTACTAGGACTATCGTTCATATAACACACTCCATTTCTTTATGTTATCTAATAATCTATTATATTATATTAACACAAAGTTACATATTAAAAATTTTTATGTTAGATATGTAAAAGGTATAACTAACTTATAAAAAGTTAAATTACATCAATTACTCTTAGTGACGACAAATTATTGGTTTTTCTACAAGGTATGTAATAGGTAACGCTATTTTTAATAAAATACGTTATCAATTACTTCTATTAATAACATTAAATTAAATTTACTTAAAAATTTATATCCCTTTTAATCTCGTATTATTTTTTATGAGATTATACAATTTATATATAGAAAGAATAATGCAAACAATTTGTCGTCACCTAAAGTAAATGGTGAAATATTAGTAATATCTAACATACTTTAATATTTACTCAACAAATAATATCACTTAAATAAAGTTATTTTATAAAAGGATATTTAATCGAAATATTTATTTTTAAAGCTATATGTATATGAATCTACAAATTTGGACAGACTAATAACATATTCCCCCTTTTCCAATAAATTTGAAAATCCTTTGCCTGATGGGCAAGGGATTATTTTTTAAGAAAATTTACTTTTATTAGTTGTTAAGCTAAATAAAAGGGAACTACATATATTAATAACACACAAAGGAGATATGCATTGGAGACAAATTATGGGTACTATACTGGATCTCTATTCGTGAGGGAATTAGAACGTTTAAAAGAAGAATATACTCAATTTGATCTCGACAATATGAAAGTAATGATGAAGGAAGACATTTTACTTCTAGAAAAAGCAATGGATATGTTGTGTAGGAATAAAGTGTAGTAAATTAAACAGACTACCTAAGACGCCGTGAGGTATCTACCACTAAAAACATATTCGTATCCCCAACAGAACACCCTAATGTACAGCAGGGTGTTCTGTTTTATAAATGTATATAGCTACACTATACCTCTCTAGTTACCATAAACACTTTTCTTAGAAACAAAATTTTTGTCGTTATCTATTTTTTTAATATCTCAAAGACAGATTAATAAGTATTTACACCTACACAGCTTACTTAAACTAACATCCTAATAACTATATTTAATGTTTTTATATTCTATTTGTGTAATTATATAACAAATTGAATTATACTAATTTGTAGTAAGTAGATGATAAGGAGTGTTTTAAACTATGGGAGTAACTGAAATTGTTGAAGGTAAAGAATATTTACTAAGAAAAGTACATCTAGAACTTGCTTTAACTTATCAATCACATTCTAACTATGATTATGTTAAATTATCAGGTGATTCAAAGTCTGGAACACCTGTTGTTTTTGAACAACATCCCGACAGACCAGGTGAATACTACATTAGAATGACAAGCAGTAACTGGTCAGATTATTACTACTTAACCCGTGACAGCAAAGGATGGGTATATTTAGATAAAAAATCAAATGCTTCACGTTTTTGCTTTTTCCTAGATGCTTGGGGAAGAATCAAATTCTGGCATTATAGTGGAAACGAGGACAAACTAAATTTTAAACTTCACACTCGCGGTGATACAAAATGGTTAAGTACAGACGGGTATAAAAGATATTTAAGAGATGATGAGCCAAACACTCGTACAGGTGAAAGAGCAGAAATTAACAGAGATTTATTTGAGGTAGTAAACGCTTAATGACTAAAACAAGAAAAAACTCCACTATATGTGGAGTTTTTTTGTTTTTCAAGGTGAACATTAGGGACACATGCAAAAAAGGAATGATTTTATCGTCACTGAGTATAAAGAAACTTAGTATTTAATTCATAAAATATAGAACTTAAATAAAAGGATTTCTCTTCTGGTTTTTCTGTTTATATAATTAAATTGTTAACAATTTAATTATATGGTTATATATTCTATTTATGTAATTTTATTAAATTTTGAGTTATAATATTGTTTTAAGAAAACTACTGGTAAGGGGTGCTCAAAACATATGAACGTAAGAAAGGACTACAGAAATCTTGAAGGTCATGAGTTTTTTATGAAAAAAGAGCTTACAGGACCTGCGTTAACGTTCGGAGGAACATATGATCAAGATGGGCAAGACTATGTTATGCTAACAAATGATCCAAATTCTGGAACTCCTGTCGTTTTTGAGAAAGTTCCCAATGAAAGAAATGTTTATTACATCAAAATGACAAATTCTACTCTGAAACATAGGAACTACTTTTCTATTGCACCTAGAGGCTTAGTTTGTCTAAATGAGAAGGGAAAAGCTGCAGTTTTTTACGTTGAATATTTAGGTGGTCGTGGATATATCAATATTTGGGACTATCGTTTAGGAGACAGCTCGACAATTGTTGATTTTGTAAAGGACTCAGACAAAGAAATACAGTGGTTATATCATCAGTATAAGGCAGCCAGAAAGATTGACCAACAGGCTATCGTTAGCAGAAGGCCTCGTCCTGACAGAGAGTTGAAGCCTCGGACAAGAGAATTCCGTACTGTAAAACCCTATTCAGGAATAACAGTTCGGAGTACTATTAGATTAATAGAGGTTGAATAACTAAGAAATAAAAAACTCCCAAGCATGGGACTGACCCCTGTTTTTGAGACAGGGATCAAAACACCTTTTAAACGACCAGTTGCCGATATTGTACAGGTGAATGGTTGTTTAGTTTTGTTTGAATACGGGCATTGTTATAATAAGTAATATAGTTTTTGACGGTTTGCTCTACGATGGT
>NZ_JBIQFF010000013.1:0-32518 GCF_045369295.1 Priestia sp. 179-F W1.4 NHS
CATGTATTAGGCACGCCGCCAGCGTTCATCCTGAGCCAGGATCAAACTCTCCGAAGAAATGTTTGACTTGCTCAATTTAAAAAATAAAAATTAACGTTGACGTTTGTCGCTTTGTTCAGTTTTCAAAGTTCAAGCGCCGCCCTTGAGCGACTTTAATATCATAACAATCCATTAAACAAATGTCAATAACTTTTTTAAAAATCGTTATCAACACTTTCTCTCTTAACGACGCTTTATTATTATAATTCACTTATTTTTAAAAATCAATAGTTTTTTATTTTTTATTTTAGTTGTATTTTGATCTCCTACCTGAATTGGTAACAATTATATTTCAGTTGTAAAATTTATAACTCAACCCAAAATAAGAGATTTGATGAAATAGTGTTCCATAGCTTAAACGAGACTTAATTAAAGTACCATACCCTTCAGAATATATGTTGAAACAAGAAAAAAGCAAAAAGATTAATCTTTTTGCTTTAAATTAACTATTGCTCTATTCTATAAAAAATAAAAACGATTAGTCTTTAGAAGTACAAGGTATATTAGGTACACAATTTGGAACGTCAGGTACACAGTTTGGTATCTTAGGCATACAGTTTGGCACTTTAGGTAGACAATGCGGTATCTTAGGCATACAACGTGGAACATCAGGTATACATCTTGGCATCATTTTTGTCCCTCTTTTCAATATTCATTTACTTATTATATGTATAAACCTAAGGACAAGCTTGTACGCTCGTCCAATATCATAGAAATTTTTCTAACTTAATATATTGACGCAGATAGAAATAAACTTAGTATAATTCCTTAAATCGCATAATCTTCAATTAACGTAATTCATTCAAAGAAATTAGAATCATTCAGTTCAATAATTTTTATCATGTCTAAATAGGTGCAACCTCTTTTTTCTTAATCCATAACCTTTCTAATAATAAAAATTTCTTTTCTAAAACATATTTATTACAAACAATACCTTTAACAACCTTGGCATATATTTTTTAGTTACTAGATAACTCACCCAAGAGTTTGTCCTATTTTCACATATACTAATATTAGAAATCTAACCTTTATTGGGAGTGAAATACATGTCAACACCGTTAACAGGACGAGTCATCTTTAAGGGAGATCCTGGCTATCAACAAGCGATTAAGAACTGGAACCCTTATGTTGATGTCTGTCCTCTTGTCTTTGTTTTTGCACAAAATTCTTACGATGTCAGTAATGCTATTAAATGGGCTCAGGAAAATAAAGTACCTTTACGTGTCAGAAGCGGACGCCATGCTTTAGATAAGAACCTTTCAGTAGTAAATGGCGGAATTGTTATTGATGTAAGTGACATGAATAGAGTTTGCCTTGATAAAAAAAGTGAGATTGCAACGGTTCAAACAGGAATTCACGTGGGTCCACTTGTAAAGATGCTAGCTCGAGAAGGCTTTATGGCTCCGTTTGGAGATAGCCCCACTGTTGGAATTGGAGGAATTACGATGGGAGGAGGATTTGGAGTAGTCTCACGATCAATTGGCCTTATAAGCGATAACCTTCTTGCCCTGGAAACAGTAGATGCCAAAGGCCATATTCTTCAAGCAGACCAATCTTGCAATAAGGACTTATTTTGGGCTTCTAGAGGTGGTGGCGGTGGGAACTTTGGATATAATACCGAATACACGTTTAAAGTTCACCGTGCCCCTAAAACTGCAACCGTCTTCAATATTATTTGGCCATGGGATCAATTAGAAACAGTATTTAAAACTTGGCAAGAATGGGCACCATTTGTAGACGAACGATTAGGGTGCATACTTGAGATTTACAGCAAAGTAAATGGTTTGTGTCATGCAGAAGGGATTTTCTTAGGTTCAAAAAAAGAACTGACTAAATTGTTAAAGCCTTTACTAAATGCTGGAACCCCAACACAAACAGTTATAGAAACATTGTCCTATCCAGATGCTATAGATTTCTTAGACCCTGACGAACCAATCCCTGGCAGATCCGATCAGAGTGTTAAATTTTCATCAGCTTGGGGACTTGATCTGTGGTCCGAAGAGCCTATTTCATTTATGAAAAAGTTTTTAGAAGAAGCTACTGGTACAGAAGCCAATTTCTTTTTTATAAATTGGGGTGGTGCTCTAAGCAGAGTACCAAGTAATGAAACAGCCTTCTTTTGGCGCCGTCCATTGTTTTATACAGAATGGACATCTAGTTGGGAAAATAAATCCCAAGAAGCTTCCAATCTTGCATCAGTTGAAAAAGTACGTCAACTAATGAAACCATATGTAAAAGGGTCCTATGTTAATGTTCCAGACCAAAATATTGAAAAGTTCGGAAAAGCATATTATGGGTCAAACTTCGCAAGACTTCGAGAAATAAAGGCTAAATATGATCCTGAAAATTTATTTCATTTCCCTCAAAGCATCCCACCATCTTGTTAATTACTCAAAATTCAATCAAGCCTCAACCTATACAACTGAATATTTAATATAGAAAGAACTATTGACGAAAAAAAGCAGCAATAGTTCTTTCTATATTTAAACCCTATATAGTATAGAAATCTCTTCAATACAATGGCCTGTATATCACACATAAAAATCTTTCACCTTAAAAAATTTATCCAAATCTATGAAAAAGAGCTTTACTATTACATATAACCCCTAAACCCCCTTGGCTTTTATAACAGGCTGTTTTAGAAGTCGTAGTTTCCTTAGGAAGGAAATGTTCGTCCAATTAGATCTTTTAACAATAAAAACACCCCTTGTACATTTAAATGTACTTACTCTCGTATCACAACAGCCACTAGACCTAATATGAAAGGCTCTTTTTACCGAATATAGGCTTTTTCATATTGCAGCTTGTCTACCTATGAATACACTATTAATGAGTAAAAGTGAATTTACTCACGTCTTCTCCCTAACTTATCAGAAAAGAGGTGATCGCAATAGAAAGGAATAATTATCATCATAATAAAAAATCTAATTGCAGCTCAAAAAACAAAAAGAAAAAAAGAGAAAAAAACTGCACCTATATTAGCATTTATATTTATAACCATGCAGAAACTGGAGGACAGATTAGTGGTAACCACAGTCAAAATGCTAATCAGGGCGGTCAGGTTGCTAAACATGGTGGACAAAATGCGAACCAAGACGGTGTAATTGTTAAAGAATGTGGAAGAAGAAATAAAAATGCTAAAATAAAAAAAGTTCAGTTTTGAAGAGAAGTGAAGAAAAAACCATTCTAATAATATTTCGCAAAATCCCTCTAAAATATAAGGGGTATAGAAAAGGTGATTAAAATACAAACATATTATATGAAGTATAATTTTAAAAATGGTATGTATTATGTAGACAAGTCCTTCCCACAAAAAAAGAAGAAAAGAAGTGTAAGTATTAATCCCCCAGCAGAAACAGCCAGTAAGAACCCTAATTCTGAAATAGCTACTCATGCTTATAACGTAGGAATCGGATTTACAAACACTGAGATAATTTCTTCAAGGATAATTGTAATAGATGGCGGTATGAAGTTTTAGCTAGTGTGGAAATTCCATTATATGTAAGGACTTAAAAGAGATTTCATATAACAATTCCCTCTTAAAGTCCTTATTTTCAATCACAAAAAAAGATTAAATGAAAATGATTAAATAGTACAAGCCTTTGCTTAAAACTTACATATAATAAATTAAATATAGATTCATATGATCTGTATTTAATTTGGTATAGCAAGGGGGGACACCGCGTATGATTCCAGAGGTTTTGAGAATTCTTGATCCTGGCACACCGATTGCAAGTGTACTTTTAAGCGGTACTCAAATTAATAACGTTATTTTTTCAAGCTTCGATGAGGCAAGATCTTTAGCTTATTTCGCTACTTCAGCAGGAGTGATTGTTTTAGACGCTGAAGAAATCCAAGGTCTGCAAACAGCTTAATTATTTAAATTAGGACAAGCATTTAGTAGGGAAGCTTGAAAGTATGCTTCCCTACTGTCTAAATATATATTAGATACAACTTTAAGAGATATAACTATTCATTTAGAACAAAAACGAAGATTGTAGGCCTAAAGGTTCTAACACAAACTTAATTACATAATATGTAAGTTTCTATACACCTTATATTTACCAATGCCTTTCCAAAGCCCATAATAAAGAATTTGCTTTGTATAGATAGTAAAATCACTTAAATGTTTGTCCAAAATTTGCTGAAGAATATCTTGATTAATGGCTTGATAATCGTGAACAGCAATATTTTTGAAACCTACCATAGCTTTCATTCTATAAACAATCTCGCTTGTAATAATAGATTGAGACTCCTACATATCAAAAGCTTCTCTGCTCGTTTTTGGAAGACCCAAACGTTCTTCAGCTACAATGAGCATCGCTAAATCAATAAAAGCTTGGCAAGCGCGTTGTATATTTAAAATAATAGAGTCCTGTTTCGTATAATCCAGTAAGTTTTGGGAATTTTGCTGGTATACGTGTAGGACATATTGCATGTTTCAATCACATTTATTTTATTTAAAATGATATCATTTTAAATAAATACTCCCAGTCTCATCTACTTTCTGCAGTACACCTTTGCACACACCTTTAAAGCCTTCATTTGCTCATTCATACGCAGCGTGTCATCATCTGAATAAATAACAATGCCTGTCGTATAATTTTGGCTAATGGCTTTTCTCATACACAAGATGACGTAGAACAACCTGTAAATCAGGGCATTAAAGAAGGCAAAATTGCAGATTTAGAACACGTTTCTGGACCTTCAGATGACGATGATCTCGAAGAATTTAGCGATTTTTAAAGACTAAGCCACTAGATATACTAGTGGCTTTCTTTCTAATTACAAATTTGGTGCTTTAAAGCGAGACATAACACTCATTATCTAAAGATAAATTAGTAATATGACAGATAGGATAACTTTTCACTTTTAATAACTCTCTTAAAATACACAATTATTTGTTTAAATAAAGACTCTGTCCAAACCCTTTTAATAAATCGTGAATACTCTATAAAGAGTGCGATTTCCAGGAGGGAACAAATGCTTAATTTATTAGCTACTACTTTATCAGTTTCTGTTGTTATCCTGTTGTTTTATGCAGTGAAATATATTATTAAGATTTTAAAACAACAATCAGTCAAAAACCTAAGAACCATTTCAATAAAAAAGGCATCACCACTATTTAAGCGCCGTATCAACGCTAGTACTAAGGAATTTACAGCTGATGATTTTCAGAACTCAAGCCAAATCATTGTAAAGTTCAAAAAGAATGTGTGCTTTGAAAACCAAGTAAATATTCATCGTAAGAATAAATGTACACTGATATATCACAACAAAGATCTTGATTTCCAGGTCTTACATTCTAAAAAAAAGATTAATGACTTAATTAAACGCTATAGTGAATTAACTGAAGTAGAATACGCAGAACCAGATTATACATTTAAAGCTTCATATACCCCGAATGACCCCTTTTTTCCTTATCAATATGGTCCTCAGAAGGTACAAGCCCCAGATGCTTGGGATGTTACTACTAGTAATGGAAATATAAAAATTGCTATTGTAGACACGGGAATTCAGTTAAATCATCCTGAACTATCTATTAAGCTTTGGCCTGGCTATAATTTTGTAGATGGAAATCTAGTTCCTAACGACGGTAATGGACACGGAACTCACGTAGCAGGCATAGCTGCAGCCCTTACAGAGAATGGTTTAGGCATTGCAGGAATGGCTCCGTCAGCATCAATAATACCCGTTCGTGCTCTTGACAACAGTGGAAATGGTCTATTGAGTAATATTGCAAATGCAATTACCTATTCAACAAATGCAGGAGCAAAAGTTATTAATTTGAGCCTAGGTTCAACTCAAAGTTCAATCACTTTAGAGAATGCCGTGAATTACGCTTGGAGCCAAGGAGTAGTAGTTATAGCTGCAGCCGGAAACGAAGCTTCTAGTACCCCAACATACCCAGCTGCTTATCAAAATGTAATCGCTGTGGCCTCTACAGATAGCAATGATCAAAAATCTGATTTTTCCAATTTTGGCACTTGGGTAGATGTTGCTGCTCCAGGTTCAACAATTTTGTCTACTTATATAGGCAGCTATTACGCATATCTAAGCGGTACTTCTATGGCTGCCCCTCATGTTTCAGGACTTGCAGCCTTGCTAGCAGCTCAGGGAAAAACCAATCTCCAAATTAGAAATACTATTCAATCCACGTGCGATGTAGTACCAGGTACAGGATTATACTGGACTTATGGAAGAATTAATGCAAATCGAGCAGTTCGCTAGCATTAAACTTTAAAGAATTCATCTATTGCGGGTGTTAACAATTTTATTTAACACAGGTCTATAAAGGGTATAAAAAGCGCTGAAACCCCGATTATCAGTGCTTTTTATATTATAAGAGCAACTTACTGAATAACCATGTACATGTATGTCTTCTAAGTAAATCTACCAATCAAATATGTGTATATAAAAATTTAAATAATAGGAGAATTAATGTGAATTTACAGGATGTTAAAGGGCAATATGATTTAATCATTAGCTTAGGTAGTGCTTGTAATCCTGCACTACAACTGAATCGATTAAATTTGAGAAGTTTTACCTCAAGTCCACTTGACTGGAGCTATTCTCCGTATCTTTCAGATGTAAATAGACTACTTCAGAATAAGTTTAATGGATTTATGCAGATTGAGAATATGAGTTTAGTAGATGACAGCGGAGATTATGTATATTTTAATGATAAAATGCTTAGATTTCCTCATCAAAATCTATATAAATCAACTAAATCTTATATTATACAGGACACTTATTACAATATCTTCTCAGCTCATGATTTTGCTATAGTGCCTAATAAAGATTGGACCGATATGTATCCAAAATTCAAAAAAAACCTTGATTACAGAGTTAACAGGTTTATGAAAAAGATGATGAGCAGTAAATCAATTTTGTTTATAAGGTGGGGAGCTAAATATGAGGAAGCAACTGAATTACAAAAAATCTTATCCTCTCTTACAAAAGCGCAGATTAGAATACTTATCCTTAATCCCGTAGACGGTATACAGACTCCTACCGAAGTTGACTGGGAAATTAATAATGTATGTATGGTCAGTGTACCACACGATCCAAATAATGTTTCGACTTGGGACTATGTTCTAGATGGAATATTACTACGTCACTAGATGGGCGCCACGTGGAAATCTATCCTATTCAGTCCCAGTGTCTTTTTAACTAAGACTTTCTTATAAATATATAGTTACTTTGTCCAATCAAATGTACAAGGTTTAGCATTTACTATAATAGGATTGCTAAATAAAAAGGGATGATTATATTGAATTTACAGGATATTAAAGGATCTTATGACTTAATGCTAGGGCTAGGTAGTTGGTGTGGTCCCTCCCTTAATTTAAGAAGACACAATTGGAGAAGATTTTCATTCCCTCTAGACTGGATGATATCTAATTCAATTGCTGATGTCAGTAGGTTGTTAAAGAATAAATTTAGTGGATTTATGGACCTTGAAAATCTACAGCGAACTGATGGATATGCTCATTTTCTTGATGACGGTGTCGCAATTTTCCCTGAAGAAGGTGGAACAGAACCAGTTAATGCTCATTTTATTCACGATATGCATTACAACATTATTTCTGTTCATGATTTCCCAATCATTCCAAATGTAGACTGGACTGTAATGTATCCTTCTTATAAAGAGAAGCTTAATCAACGTATCACGAGATTTTTTGAAAAAATTGAGAATAGCCCTTCTGTTTTATTTATTAGATGGGGAGCAGCTACTCCAGAAGAAGCGATAGAATTAAAAACCACATTATCGGAATTAGTAAAAGGTCCATTCAATATACTACTACTTCAACCTTTAGACGGATTAAAAGGCGTAATAGATATGAACTGGACAATTGATGGAATTTGTTCAGTTCAAGTACCTCTAGACAACCCAAATGATGAAGCTGTTTGGGACTATGTGCTAAATGGATTAAGTCTAACTAATTTTTGGGCTTAATTTCCACAACTATTTTCATACAATTTTATGTAATAAGAATAAAATTAAGCATCAAAGACCTTGTTTCTTTTTAAAAAGGAAGCAAGGTCTTTTCTGATTTTCGAACCCCTGTATTTACTCTTTAAATATTCGTACTCGACGGCCTAAAATATAAGATTTTAGCCTCTAGGAGAGAACTTACAGAGAAAGATTTAAACATTGAACCACAAAAAAAGCAGCCATCATTCTTATTAAATTAAAGAGGAGGGCTTATCATTTTAGACTTATCACTTTTTATTGGGAAGATTAATAGATTAGCCTATAGCAAGAAAAAAGGAAAAGCATATTTTAATAAATAAGGGGCCGAATGCGAGTTAGGAGAGGGTAATTATGCTTATAAATAAGGTGGATAGGGTGTGTAAAGAATGAAAGTTATGACTATTTTGGGTACAAGGCCCGAAATTATACGTTTAAGCCTCATTATTAAAAAGTTAGATGAATATGCTTCACAGCACGTTTTAGTGCATACAGGACAAAATTTCACTCCTTCATTAAGTGAGGTATTTTTTCAAGAGTTAAACATACGCAAACCAGACTATATATTGGCTAATCAGCAGCTCTCATTAGGTGAACAGTTATCGAAGATGTATAAAGAGCTCGAACAGCTATTTTTAAAAGAAAAGCCGGACAAAGTTTTAATATTAGGCGATACTAATAGTGGTTTAAGCGCAATTCTAGCAGAAAGAATGGGTATATCAGTCATTCATATGGAGGCCGGAAACCGTTGTTTTGATTTAGAAGTGCCAGAAGAAAAGAATCGTCGAATTATTGATGCAATATCGAGCTTTAACCTCCCCTATACTCCTCAAAGTAAAGAAAATTTAATTAAAGAAGGTATTCCCTCAAATCGTATTATTACTTCTGGAAATCCAATTAACGAGGTTTTAAAACATTATGAATCTTCCATTGAAAACAGCAACATTCTTAATGAACTATCCTTAGAAAA
This sequence comes from Priestia sp. 179-F W1.4 NHS, assembly GCF_045369295.1. NCBI lineage: Bacteria > Bacillati > Bacillota > Bacilli > Caryophanales > Bacillaceae > Priestia > Priestia sp. 179-F W1.4 NHS. The sequence goes on from NZ_JBIQFF010000013.1 coordinate 8,985, forward strand.
AAGTGACTATTTTCTAGTTACAGCCCATCGTGCGGAAAATGTAGATCATGAAGATCGACTGTTGGAAATCATGAAAGGTATTAATATGGTAGCTGAATTTTACCAAAAGAGAATAATATGCAGTATTCATCCTCGTACTAAATCCCGGATAGAAAATATTCCACTGCTAGAAGTCCATCCATTAGTAGAATACCATGAACCTTTTGGTTTTTTTGATTTTGTAAATCTAGAAAAGAATGCTTTTTGTGTCTTAACAGACAGCGGAACAGTTCAGGAAGAATGCTGTTTGTTTCATATTCCTACGGTAACTATTCGCAAAACAACTGAAAGACCAGAAACCATTCAGTGTGGAAGTAACATGCTGTCAGGAATAGATGCTAACCAAATCGTAACCTGTGTTCATGTAATGGTGAACCAATTAAAAAATTGGTCGTACCCTGAAGGATATGGTCATGTAGATGTTTCAGACAAAGTAATTAAAGTGGTACTAGGAGGAATGAAAGGTGTTTAATAATAAGACAATTTTAGTAACAGGTGGCACAGGTTCTTGGGGGTATGAACTTGTTAAACAATTACTAACACATAACCCTAAAGAAATACGTGTTTTTTCAAGGAATGAATCAAATCAATTTACTATGAAGCAAGAATTTGATAATCATCCTAAGTTAAATTTCATTATTGGAGACATTAAGGAAAGAGAAGCACTAATTGAAGCGTGTCAGGGCGTAAATTATATCTTTCACTTAGCTGCTTTAAAACATGTTCCTGTATGTGAAGATCAACCAATCGAAGCCTTAAAAACCAACGTACATGGTACTCAAAATGTAATAGACGCAGCAATAAGCTGTGATGTAGATAGAGTAGTTTATATTTCCACTGATAAAGCGTCAAATCCAGCTAATTTTTACGGTTTATCAAAAGCAATGGGGGAAAGATTAATCATTCACGCTAACACATTAAATACTAAAACTAAATTTGTTTGTATACGTGGAGGAAACGTTCTAGGAACTAACGGAAGCGTTATTCATGTATTCAAGAAACAAATTCAAGAAAAAGGGAAAATCGGTATTACTGACCCTGGGATGACTCGTTTCTTTTTAACATTAGAGGATGCGATAAAGCTGGTTTTTAAAGCCACATTTGAAAGTCTAGGTGGGGAAATATTCGTCATGAAAATGCCTACTTGTCGAATTATTGACTTAGCAAATGTACTAATAGAAGCTTCTGGAAAAGACAAGATTGAAATTGAAATATTAGGTATAAGACCTGGAGAAAAAATTCACGAGCTTCTGTTATCCGAATATGAAAGCGCAACAACTGTTACTTATGATGATGAGTATTATGTGATTCTACCTCCAATTTATATTAAAGGCTTAAAAGAATATTATTCAAACTATGCTCAAGTAAACTTAGAAAAATATGATTCAAGTAAACAAGTGATTAGTAAAGAGGAAATTAGAGAGATGTTGCTGAAAGGCGGGTTTATCTAAATGAAAGTACTAATTCTTGGTGGAAAAGGAATGGCAGGGCATGTAATTACTAAATATTTTATACAGCATACAAATCATGATGTTTTCTGTACATCAAGAGACCCGAAAGATAAAGATGCTATTTACTTGGATGTAACTGACTTTAAGCATGTTGAAGAGACTATAGAATCTATTAAGCCCCATGTCCTCATTAATTGTATCGGAATTTTAAATGAACACGCTAGTCATAATCCGATGCGTGCTTTTCAGGTAAACAGCCTACTCCCACATCAGTTGGCCAAATTTGTTGAACGTCATCAAGGAAAATTAATTCATATCAGTACAGATTGTGTTTTTTCAGGGGCAAGAGGAGATTATACAGAACATGATGTTCCGGATGGTACCTCTGTATATGCTCAATCTAAACAGCTTGGTGAAATTATTGACGAAAAACATTTAACAATCCGCACCTCTATAATAGGACCTGAGTTAAAGGAGAATGGCATTGGCTTATTTCTTTGGTTTATGAAACAAAAGGGTACCATTAAGGGTTATAAAAAAGCATTATGGAATGGAGTAACAACATTAGAATTAGCTAAATCGATTGACTTCTTCTTAGAAAATAATACTTCCGGACTCTATCATTTGCACTCACCGAAAAAAATATCAAAGTTTGCATTACTAGAATTAATTAAAGATATCTTTAAAAAAGATGATGTCAAAATTATTCCTAATCAGGATGTAATATTGGATCGTACTATTATTAGTACTCGGACAGATCTTTGTTATCCAACTCCTAGTTACCAACAGATGTTAATGGAGCTGAAAGAGTGGATGTCAAAATAAATAGCACTAACTATGAGTAAAAGAAAAACATGATAAAATGAGAAGCACTAAAAATGATTTCTCCTTTATTGTATTATGGGAAACAGATAATAAAATTCATTGTATACTTCTACAAGAATAGACAGCTAGACTATTTCTATAAAAATAGCTTAGCTGTCTATTCTTATTCTAATTTATAGTAAAATGAAAATAAAGTTACATTAGAGATTATTCAATGTGCTCAGGTATCACGTATACAGTAAGACCGTAGCGTTCTTTTATTTCCTTTGCAACTTGTTCTGCTATAATCTTATCAATAAATGCTCCTGTTATAATTCGATAACGTTGCTTTCCAGTTATATCGTATCCTTGTTTCAACTCTATTTGTTTATTATCCATATCCTTTCCCCCCTTATCCGGTTAACAAATTAGTTTTTTTAACATTGACTTTTATATAGGCACCTCGAAAAGCACCTTAACCTTCGCAAGGAAAAGTTTTTTGCACTGTATCCATTTCAATTAATACAACTTGTCCATTAGTATTGTATAGAGATTATATGTATAGAAAATATTAAATAAGCTTCAAGAGGCAAGTGAGTACATACACCAAATAAGTATGGTGGAGGTTTTCTTCCCATTCAAATCTCCTAAAGATGTCATTTGAAAAACATAACCTTTTATAAATACATTAAAGGGAAAGCTAACGTACTTATAAAAGGGAAACACCATCAAGTATCCTTTTCCAATAATGATTATTTGCGTTCCATTTATCTTGATTGGGTAATTCAATAGCACAAACTTTATTTAGCGACCATTCTTTTTCAACTAAATCATTCACATCCGTATGATTAATAATTAGAATGCTAAAGTCACTTTCAATCATAGTAGATAAAATGCTCTCAAGCTCTGCAGCTTCTTCACGATTAGCTTCCGTTCTAATAAACAGAATACGCTGGCCAGTAGATAAATTCTCTAAAAACCGGTGAATTCTTCTATCGTACTTCTCTTTAACCTCCCCGTATCCTCCTAAGTGAGAAAGTGTATTTTTATCAGTCTTAAAATCGTGGTTAAACCCTATATTATAAATTTCATCCCACACTAATAAATCCCAATCAGATACGTACTGGATTATCCTTAAATTATCCGGGTTTAAAAAGTCAGCAAACTGATCTTTCAAAAGCATGTTTACCTTTTTCAAATCCGGTGAGGATACCCAATCTAAAATCCCCGCAAATTTTCTTAAGTTATTGTCTCTCAGTTGAAGAGATGTCAAACATAAATCGCCTAAACTAAAAATGGCGCTATATGCCCCTTTTAAATCTTCTAGTTTCATATGGGTTGCTCCTTAAAGGGTCTTATTGTACAAGGCTATACAATATTAAATGCAGGCCTATCCTAAAATGTTAGGGCTAATGAGCATATAGTTAATAAAATAGACAACTAGTTAAGAAATGTAGAAAAGCTTAAATACTAAGCTTTTTTTCTAGAGAAAGTATATGTTTCCTTTAACCCCTCTAAAACAGATACTCTTGAAGACCATTCTAATAGCTTTTGTGCTTTCTCACTGTCGAGACAACTATGTTTGATATCCCCAGGTCTTCCTTCTGTATAAACAACATCAATATTAGAACCATGAATATACTCAAGGTTTTTTAATAAATCGTTCACTGAAGTTTTGTTTGTAGTACTGGCATGAACAACCTCTTGGTTCCCTTTTTTAATTGCTGCAATATTAGCTTGAACAATATCTTTTACATATATAAAATCACGTGTCTGTTCCCCATCACCATGAATATTAAATGAAAGCCCTTTGCTCAACCTTTCTAAAAAAACTGCTACTACTCCGCCTTCTCCTTTTGGCGTTTGCCGTGGCCCATATACATTTCCGTATCGAAGAATTGTATATGGTAAATTATACAAATAATGAAATAGACGTATATACGATTCAGCAGCTAGTTTCGACAGACCGTAATAAGAAGCTGGCACAGTTGCATCTTGTTCAGTAATTAAGTCCTTTTGTAGATTTCCATATACAGCTGAAGTAGAGGCAAATATAAACTTACCTACCGAAGCATCTCTACAGGCTTCCAGCAAATTTATAGTTCCTTTTATGTTCACATCTGCGTCATATTGAGGCGATTGGATAGATCGTGAAACATCTGCCTGAGCAGCTAAGTGAAAGACTACGTCAGGCTTTTCATCTAGAATGATTTGTTTGGCTTGATCACTACATATATCTTCTATATGAAAAGTAGCAAGAGGGTGTATATTATCATACTTTCCAGAAATTAAGTTATCAATTATGTGGACATTAAAGCCTTGTCTAATGAGCTCTTCTACAAGATGGGAACCAATAAATCCCGCCCCACCAGTTACTACAGCCTTCATATACTATTCTCTCCTCTTTAAAGTTTTAATAGTATATGTCACCTATAGGGCTCCTGTATAAGCTACCTACCCAATCATTTCCAAAAAAGACATTTAGCTTCCTTTTCGATATATTTACATTTCACTCTTATGTGAAAGCACCTCTTTATAAACATCTAGAACTTTTTGAACTGCATCTTTCTGATCCCAATGTTTTAAAGCCCATTCTTGTGCATTGGCTCCTAACATGCCTCTATATGCTGGATCTATTAGCAAATTATAAAGATTTTCACATAACGATGTGGCATCACCTGCCGGGAAAATTAATCCTGTGGATCCATGCTGAACCATTTCAGGTAATCCCCCTGCGTCACTTACTATTACTGGTTTTTTAGCAATCTGAGCTTCAATAACTGATAAAGGTTGATTCTCTATAAGACTTGGCAAAACAAAAATGTTAGCAAGAGAGAGTAAAGAAGGCACATCGTTTCTATTACCTAAAAATAAAACCCTCTTACCTAAACCGAGCGCTCTACTCTGAGCCTTCAACTCAGCTTTTTGATCTCCATCTCCAACGACCCAGCAGACCCAGCCTTTCTTAATTTTTTTGAGTTCACTGAGAGCCTTTAATAGATGATGAATACCTTTAATTTCAGCTAATCTCCCTGTATAAATAATTACTTGTTGACCAACTGGTGGATGAACCTTAGATGGTGTTTGCATTCGCTTTAAAAAAGAATCTATATCATATCCGTAATGAAACACTTTAAGTTGATGCTCATTAACCCTAAATTCCTGAATTAAAATTTCCTTTAACCAATGATTTGCAACTATAGTACAATCAGCAGCCATAGCACCTGTATGTTCAAGTTCATTAAAATATTTAGTAGCTATATCAGCTGTAGGAGCCTTCAAAATGTCTTTGATGTAGCGATTTAACTCGTGAGCAACACAACCATGTATAGTTGCTACCACCGGCGTTTTTACACTCTTTAAGGAACGAATACACGCAGTTGCTACAACGTCTTGTGTGTGAATTAAATCATATTGGTTGATATTTAACCGAGAAACACCTCTTGTATAACCAATACGTTCTTTTTCATAAAATTTCACTACTGGATCTTTATATAGAATAGGAGTATTTTTCTCATGTTGTTCCAATTCTTCTACTAATGATAGTTCATCTTTAATTACCTCTATATTTTTATTAACAATATGAACTGATTTATTTCCAAGTCCATGTCCAAGTAAATCTACTTCATGACCTAACCCTTCAAGTTCTTGCTTTAATTGCTGCATATAATTCCAAACTCCACCTACATGGGGAACTTCCCAAAATGTAGCAAGCAGTATTTTCATTATGTTCTCTCCTCTTCCCATAGCATTCACGTTCTAAAAGTCTCTCTATATAGGTATTCATGGAATTTGGTAATGCTATAGACCTCTGCCTGTATTTTTACCCTATGTTTTAGGATCGTGTCTTGTTGAGCATTAGATGAAATATTTAGCTTTTTAAGCATACATCTATAATAAGTTTTATTTATTAGATTATTATTCAGAGTGGGGTGTCGTTAGTGGATAAGAAACCTACGTTACTAATTACCGGTGCTAGTGGATTTACTGGACTTCACGCATGTGATTATTTTTCAAGATTAGAGTTTGACGTCGTAGCTATCACAAACATGAATTCATTTTCTAATAAGCAAATTAAATGCAGAACATGCAATCTATCTAATAATGAGTCAGTAAAGGAGTTAATTTCAATAACCAAGCCGGACTACCTCCTTCATTTGGCAGGTCAAAACGCTGTGGGATTATCCTGGGATAATCCCATTCAATCTCTAGAAGTAAATGCAATGGCTACAGCATACTTACTCGATGCTCTTAGAAAAGAGATGCCTTCTTGTAAAGCTGTTATTGTAGGTTCTGCTCTTCAGTTTGATCCAACGGTTCCAGCCACGTTTAATCACCCCTATGGTCTGAGTAAGACCATTCAAACCCTCATTTCGCAATTTTGGTCAAATCAATACAATATGAATGTTGTTATCGCTCAACCATCAAATCTTATAGGTCCTGGCTTCTCTAAAGGAGTTTGTTCCATTTTCGCTAAAAAAATTATAGATATGGAGAAAGCAGGGGAAGAACAATATCTGAGGGTCAGTAACTTAAATAATCATTTTGACTTCTTAGACGTACGAGATGCCGTTAGAGCCTATGATTTTCTACTTAGAAAAGGAGAGAATGGGCGTTCGTACAATGTCTCCTCCGGAAAAAATCATTCTTTACAAGATGTTATAAATATCTTCAAAAAGATAACTTCTATCAAGTTTCAAGTGAAAGTAGATGATACAAGTCCGTTAAATACTTTTGTTACTTTAAACCCTACAGCACTAACTGAATTGGGTTGGCAACCAACTATAACATTAGAATCTACTATCCAAGACATTATTGAATTTTATCGTTAAAGAACCTTTCTATCGTTAGAATCCCTTCCCCTTTACCTTTATGGAGAATCAAAATTCAAGCGCGTAAAAGTAACCATTCTCTTATAAAATCGAATGTTTTATGTAAATGAAGTTTCTGAGAAAGCATGTCACTTAAGGAGGTTTATGCATATTCTAATCAAGAGTGTGCTTTCATTAATAAACTTAAAATGATCATCTTCACCTTTTATTCACCTGCAAAAGTCGTAATTTAGACTACGTTTCACTTATGCTATTAAAAATTTTTTTCGGAGGGGAAACAATGGGTCCAAAAGTATCAATAATTATTCCTTTTTACAACTGTGCCTTTGTCGATCAAGCGATCGAAAGTGCCTTAAACCAAACTTATGAAAATATCGAAGTAGTTGTGGTAGACGATGGTTCAACGTCCCACACTGCGAAGATAGAGTCATTTAAAGATAAAATTGTTTATATAAGAAAAGAAAACGGTGGAACGGCTACTGCAATAAATACTGGTTTATTCGTTGCTACAGGAGAGTATATAGCTTGGTTAAGCTCAGATGATTATTTTGTTCCTGAAAAAATTTCTAAACAGCTAAACTTTATGACGCAAAAGAACATAGATGCCAGCTTTACTAACTTTGACTACATTAATAAAGATAATGAAGTTTTAATACCTTGGTGCTGTAAACGTTTCTCCAGTTTAGAAGAAGTGTATAACGCCTACTTAACGTATAATGCTATCAACGGTTGTACCATTCTTATAAAAAAGAAAATCTTTGATGAAATTGGGATTTTTTCTCCGGATTTTCGCTATACTCAGGATTATGAGATGTGGTTTCGTATGCTTGTTAATGGCTATGAAATCCATTATTATGATGAAGCACTTACAAAATTTCGTTCTCATGAACATTCGGGCACCAGCAGATACCAAAATGAGATGAGAGAAGAAATGAAAACTATCGAGTTTCATTACCGCCCTCTGCTGCAAAAATATATCAGCAAGTCAAAATCACACCCTTCGCAAGATTAGGTGAGCTTACTCTTCTATGATTACCCTTCCCCCCCTATTTATTCCTTTTATAAGCATTCCACTCGTTACTTTCATTTAATAAATGAAACGCATTATTAGGACACAAGTTTATCTTTCACTCTAAAAACTTTACATGGAAATGTGTAAAGTTTATTACATACAAATCTGTATGGAAACTTTAATAAACACACTTTGTAAAAAAATTTGCAAAACTTGTCATTATATTTATCTACTATCAGCGTGCACTCGTCCGTGCCAATTAAAAATTTTGGACATATTATATAAATAGGGATTTGCAAAACAATAAAAATTTAAGCATATATCAATTTTGAGAAAAGAAGGGACATACATGAAGGATAATAAGGATTCGTTATTTGATGAACATCTAATTGAGTTTTTAAATGAAATAAAAACTAATTTACCTACCAATTATAAGATACCTGATCCTGGGGTTGTAAGTATAATTCTTTCTCATACTAAATGAAGTGCTTTAGACGTTGAAAATTCTTATTCTTCTCCTCTTCCTATTGAATAGAGAGAAAATAATTAAAGGATGATTATAAAATGAAGATTTTATTAGTTTCCTATTACCCACTCCCCTATACCGGAGGCGTTTGGACATTTGTCTCCTCACTCCAACAGTCACTGAAAGAGTCAGGTCATACAGTTCATGTCCTTAGTCAGACGCCTGATTTAAATAAATATCGAATCATTGGACAAAAGCCAGAAATAGATATTAAAGTTTTTTCCTCCTATATTGAAGAAAAATTGCTTACTGAGCTTCCTTCACTCCCAGTGAAGAGTTGGATATACAACACTGAGTTATTTCGTTATAGCTTAGAGCTTTCGGCAGCATATTATAATCTTCAGCAATATGACCTCATACATGCGCTAGATGTCACAGCGGCAAACGCTATAAATCGAGTTAAACCTCCTCATACCCCACTTGTGACTAGTGCTCTTGGAAATCTGTCAAAAGATATTTTTTTCACACTCAAAACCATGCATCCTCATAAAACAGACAAACAAATAGAGGCCACATTTGAATATCAATATCACCAGGTAATTGAGAAGTTAGGATATGAGGCAAGTGATTTCATTCATAGTCCAACCGAATGGATGTCTCATAATATCGTAGATAATTTTTCTATTCCTTCAGAAAAAATTGTTACCTTCCCATATGGAATTAATAGCCAAAAGTTCCATATGGATGCCATAGAAAGGCCATTTATCGGGCCTAAGCAGAGTAGAAAAATTATCCTTTATATGGGAAGGCTCGTCTATTTAAAAGGCATTCATCACCTCTTAGATGCCCTTTCCCTCTTAAAAGAAGAGAGAGAGGATTGGGAATGCTGGATACTGGGGGAAGGCGAAATTAAAGGGGCATTAGAAAAACAATGCACAAACTTAGATCTAAAAGATAAAGTTAGATTTTTAGGTGCTTCGAATAATGTTCTTCATTTCCTTAGAGAAGCCGATATCTTTGTTCACCCTAGTATTCACGATACTCAGCCTTATTCTGTTATGGAAGCCCAGCTTGCAGGTCTTCCTGTTCTTATTAGCGATACAGCTGGATTACCTGAAATGATTGAAGTGGGAAGGAGCGGGCTAGTCTCTTCTGTAGGAAATATTTATGAACTGTATGAGCAATTAAAGTATTTGCTTGCAAATGATTTACTTCGAAACCAGCTAGCTTCTTGTACAAAAGAGTGGGCTCAAGATAAATGGGACCTTAACAAAATGGTTACTAATTTTTTGTCGCTTTACGAACAAGCAGAAAAACTTAACACAGAAAATCAAGAAAAATAAAATACCAGATACTAGAAAATATCTGGTATTTTATTTACTTACTGAGGTTTAGTCCCAGTGATTGAATCATTGAAATAAAATTCACACAGTATAAATCTGGGTTGAAATTTACTTTTACGTGCTCAAAAGCATCTTTACGTATCTTTTCTCTTAACTGAGAATCCGTCATTAACTCCTTTGCCTCTTTAACAGCTTCGGTAACGTCACCTAATGTATAGTATTTCCCCGTTTTATTATGAATAATTGAGCTTCTTACGCCATCGGAGTCAGTGGTTAAAACCGGACATTTACAACTCATCGCTTCAAGAAGAGAATATGGGGCTCCTTCTACCTTTGAAGTAGAGCATAAAAATCCGCCTGATTCCCCTATCATGGAAAAATAAACGGCCATTTGATCATTCGGAACGTTTGCATGAAGAAAAAGATGTTTTTCTAAATCTAACTGTTTAATTAATTTTTCAAATTGACCTCTTTCCTTAGCTTCGCTTAGAGTAGGGTCTTCAAACATATGTAATCGTATGTTTGAATTGTGATTATGGATTAATTCGCTACCGATTTTTAAGAACTCTCTCCAATTTTTGTTATCTTCGATTCGCCCAATCCATGCGACGTTAGGCTGATGACTAGTAGGTACAGCTTTATAGGAGAACTGATTAGTATCAAAACAATTGTTGAAACTAAACTTTGGAAATGAGGGGTAGAGTTCATCTAGTAATTGCACGATATGAGGAGTCTTGGGATTAAGAAATCCTGAAGCATAGTTAGTGACAAGAGGTATAGCATCTGTAAGAGCAGATTTCGCTGTACTTTTTGGGCCGTATCCTTGTATTTCAATAATCATTTTCCCTTGATATCCAAGCGATCTAAACCGAGGAAGAGCTTGAAAATCTGAGACAATGACAATGAGCCTATAATCTCCTTCATCAAGTATTTTTTTAATTTCATGGTCTTCATTCGTTACAAACGTTTGGGTCCCATGGTCATTTATGCTTTTCTTTCTATTTTCATAATAAAGGCAATGAGCATTAATGTTGTACTTTTTAAGGGCTTTACACCTTTGACGATTTAACGTTTCTACTCCTCCACTTGGAACATAAAACACGAATAATACATTCATTTTCCCTCTCCACCTTTACGTGTAGAATTAATAAACTTCTATTTCATATGTAAACCGTCTTACATATGTTAATAAATGCGATGTAAATTTAAAAATTGTTATTTTTCCTAAAAACATAATCACAGATTTTTAATTCTTGAAAGGAGAAGTGAATATGTCAAAAGTATCTATTGTTGTGCCATTCTTTAATTGCTCTTATATCGATCATGCACTAGATAGTTTAACTAAACAGACCTACACCAATATTGAAATTATAGTAGTAAATGATGGATCTACTAAGCATACGGATAAAATCCTTCCCTATTTAGATAAAATCATCTATATTATAAAAGAAAATGGTGGCACAGCGAGTGCTTTAAATGTAGGAATTCAGCAAGCAACAGGTGATTATATATGTTGGCTTAGTTCTGATGATATTTATGATCATCGTAAAATCGCCATACAACTAGAATCGATGAAAACTCATAATGCCTTTTTTAGTCACACAAATTACTACGCCATCAATTATAGAGGACGAATCATTAGTCCGCCTTTAGGTATTCAGACGTTAAATAAATTAGATCTTATCACTAGAATAAGCAAAGGAAATATTATTAACGGCTGCTCAATTATGATTCACAAAAGTGTGTTTGACCATGTGGGTCTTTTTGACGAGACACTTCTTTATACTCATGACTATGACTTATGGTTACGAATCATTCAAATATTCGATTTACAATACATCCCTCAGCCCCTTTTGTTATCAAGGATACATGAAAATATGGGGAGCAAAAAATATGCTTCTTTTATAAAAGAAGAAAACAAAATTGTAATTAATAGTCATAAACACGTAATGGAACAGCTAGCGTTAAAATATAAAGAACACTCTTAATTACTATTTAGTTCTTGCTACTGTATAAGAAAGGCGGATTTTTAAGTAAATTAGGTAAACCGCCGAGCACCTTAAAATCGGATAAGCATATTATAAAACATAGATAATAATGCAAAAACTTTGCTTTAAGAAAGGATGAATTCTATTGGCACTATCAAGTGAAGCAAGAGCAGCGTTGTTAAAAAACCTGCTTTCATTACCTCAAACAGTCAACACAACTACTACTTCTGCTACAGACCTTTTAAATGCTGTCAACCCTGCTACTACTGTAACTAACGCCTTAAATACTATTAATCCTACTACTGTCGTAACAGATCTTTTAAATACTGTTAATACAACTACAACTGGCCTTTTAAATACCGTTAATACGACTACAACTGATATCTTAAACACTACTACGGGCCTTGTAAGTACTACTACTACTTCTGCTAGTGATCTTTTAAGAAATCTTCTCTCCATATTAGCAGGACTACCAATTTCATCTGGTTCAGCCCCGATTAGAAACGACTTAAAAAATCGTGTTAATCAAACAGTTCAACTATCTACACCAAATGAAACCATTACAGGTGTTTTACTTGCTGTTTTATCAGACTACGTGGCAGTTGCCGAAAGTGACGGATCGTTAAACTATATCCCACTTTCTAAAGTTGAAACAGTATCATCACTTTAAGGAAGGAGTCATACTATGTTTGAAAGTACTTTAGTAGCTGAATTAACAAAGCGTATTGGTACACCAGTCGAAATCGCACTAGCAGATGGCTTTGTTGAAGGAATTATCACTGCTGTAACAAATGGCCTTATTACAATCCTTCAAACTGTGGGATATGGATATGGCGGAACTACTCTTCCTTTAACTATTGCTCTTCCATCAATTACTTCAATTAAAATTTCACCAGTTGCGTAAACTAGTCAAGGTATTTTAAGAAATCACTCCAACTGGAGTGATTTTTTTTCGTGATACTTAACGGATGTTCCCTGACGTTATAAACTGTCATATCCTTATATAACAATCGATGTGTTTTTATTAGATCATTTAATACACTTACATCCTCATACATTCGTCCTCCTTCAAAATCAATTAAAGGAAACCCGTTATTTTGTTTTAAAGTCGACGTGCGATAGATGCGAGGTCCTAAGGGAAATACATAAGAAAGAAGGTCGTTTCTATTGAGAATCGCTCGTCCTTTCCTTAACCCTTTATACCTTATATTTTCTTCTCCATTCTGCTTCCATGCTCTTAAATTACCGTAGAGAACAGCTACATCTTCCTTTAAATTTTCTAAACATCTTCTTATAGTGTAAAATGCATCTGGGTCTAGCCAGTCATCGGCATCTAACTCCATGACAAATTCTGTTTCAACATATGATAGAGCCGCATTAAGAGCCTTTGCTTTCCCACCATTATCTTTACTAAGAAACCTAAAACCTGGTGTGTTTTTAAAACTTTTTATAATCTCTAGGGAATGATCGTTTGATCCATCATCAACGACTAGTATTTGCTCTGGAAGGCTACTTTGTAGAATGCACGAGTTAATAGCTATTCCTACGTAATTACCCATATTGTAATTAGCTATCATAACCGTAATTGAAGGAGGTATGTTCTGTGTTTCTAATTTTTGCTGATACTTTTCGATAAAATTCAATTTTTGAAGGTGACTACTGGTCTTATCTATAGATACCTGATTAACTAATTTATTGGGTGAAGGAAGGATAGATAGTTCATTTATTTGTGAAAGCCAAGATGGAAGAACTGATTCTTTAAATGGAAGATAACTCTTAGATAAGAAAGGGTTTTGCTTCAGAAAAGATGTTTTTATGAGAAACGGTCTTTTTATAACTTTATTATTAATTATAAAATCGTAAGTCATAGCACCTTTTTTATCATTTAAAGTTAATGTGTGCTTCATTACATTATCATTCAAATAATCATAACTATACAAAAACATAACATATTCACACGACAATCCGTGAATGTAATAATTTAACGTTAATCCTAGGTCATTATTTATTAAGTTTATACATTGTATCTTTGTGTCTTCAAAAGTCATTCCTGATTGCAGTAAAGTCTCTGGTATGTCCAAGATTATAATTTCATTTATGCGGTTATTGATAAAATGTAACGAGTCCACGGCCTTTTTTATCGAACTTGAGTTTACATAACCAACTAAAAATATCTGAATATCCCTCATTTATATTCCTCCGTCCTTAAGAACGCTAACTATGCTGCAGCTTCATGATACCTTATTTATTGTTTTTCATACCTTCAGTTTATGTGTATTGATCTATATGTATGGTTTAAACCTAAACGCTTTTTATAAAAAAGCATTCTTAATTGTATCTTGATTTAATTGAGAACAGTTTAATTAACCTTATAAATTAATTAGTTTGTCCAATCACTGGGGGACAAGTTTTCATATAGTAATAGTACAAAGAAAGGGGGTTTAAAATACCATGACAATATTATTAGATTCTAGAACATCTCAAAATGCTAGTATTGCTAACTCTATTTCTATCCCTATTACACTTCTCTCTAATCCAGGTCTATTCGGTCAAATTGGCCTCAACGTTACAAGTGCTACAGGTGCTATCCGTACTCAATTAAGTGGTACTGTAGCTTGCCAATTACCACTCCTCCCTGTCGCAACTACTGTTACAATTACTATTGTAAGAGGTACTGCCTTTAACGACCCAGTTGTCTACTCTTCGTCGGAGGCGTTGAATATTAATCTTTTAGGACCACAGCTTTTTACGTTTACTGCTTCAGATTTTAACGTACCAAAGCCAGCTTCTAACCTTTTAATTTACACAGCTTTTATCACTTGTAACATCCTAGGAACTGTGAGAGTTGGACCAGAAAGTTTTAATGGAGTTGCTTATTCGGATTAAGGATATTATTGAATTTTATTTAATAAAAAAGTCTTCGCTTTTGCAAACGCGAAGGCTTTTTTACTTTCTTTTATTTACTAAAACACGCACGAATAAATTTAGCTAAATGCATTCACAGAATAAAAATTCCTCTTTATTCTGTTTTCCTATATAGGATTAAAATGATTTCCCTTCCTTGTTTTTACGCTCAGAAGGTTAGTTACATATTAAAGGATGTCTAATGTAACTAAGATAGCGATTAATACTTGTAATAGTACTTGAAGGTTTACAGCGATATCTGTGTCAGTAGCTGTAACATTTACATTTGTAGAGTTTTCAATAATTGTTTTTTGAGAATTTTTTTGTTTAATGCTAGCGAATTGTTTTAGTTCTTCAACGACGCTGTTTCCTTGAACATTATCACCGATTGTAATACGAACTACTACTGCAATAGCTATTTGTAAAGCTACTTGAATAGTTGCTGCTATTTGAGTATCTGTTGTTTGTACTCTAACACCTTCTGAATCTTTAACAATAATTTTCTCAAAAGATTTTTGTTCAGTAGCTGCTATTTGATCAGCTTCTTGCCATACGTCTCTACCACTGAACCGTTTATTTTCACAATGGTCTAGTGCTCTCCATTTTCTTTCACCCATTTTTCTCACCTCGTTTAATTTTTAATTAAAGAACATCGACAAGTACAATAATAGCTACTAATACTTGTAACAGTACTTGAACGTTAAGAGCCACGTCTGTATCAGTCGTTGTAATTTCTACATCTTTGGAATTCTCAATATAAATTTTTTGTTTATTTGTTTGCTCTATTTCAGATAGCTGTAATAAGTCTTGAAGCACACCATCTTTTTGAACAGTATCGCCGATGGCAATACGGATTACAATAGCGATGGCTACTTGGATAGCCACTTGAATACCGATAGCTGCTTGAGTATCTGTTGTAGTGACGTTAATATCGCAAGAATCTTTAATCCAAATTAATTCGTCTGATTCTTGATCGATTAAAGAAAGTTGATCTGCATCTTGAACTACTTCTGCATTAAAACTTTCGAAACTCTCGTTGCTTTCGAAACTCTCACGACTATTATAGTAATCATATTCTGTAGATTCACTTTCATAGTGATCTACTTTACAGCCATCTTTACAATGCTTCTTAGAATCATCTTTTTTATGTTTGCTTTTGCATTTTTTCTTTACATCGTAAGAATAATACTTTTTAGATGACATAACTAACACTCCTTTTTCATGGTATGTATTAATATATGAACATACCAATCAATAGGATTGGGCCAATTGACCATTGAGTGCAACCATTTTAAAAAACAACAAAAACGCCTATTTAACGGCGTTTATGAATGGTATAATTCATTTTTTCTTGTTGGTAGCATTTGTTTGTTTTACAAACTCATCCACTCGTTTTGACAAATCTTCAACCATTTCTTTAAGCATTTGCTTCTTCTCTTCAGATAAATTTCCTTTGATCTGTTCTTTATCTATGCCATGTTTAGAAAAAACGTCATTTACTAATAAGTCCATTAGCTTATTTGGAACAATCTCTGGTCTTTTGGGTGAATCACTCATATTAATCGCTCCTTTTGTATAAGGTCGTATTCATAACAACATATGCAGGAATGGCCTAAAAGGAAACAATTCCCCAGTGTTTTCCTGTGTTATTGAAGCGATTTTTTATTCACCTATATTTTCATTTAAATAAAACAGCAACATGTCTATCTCAGGTGCACTCTAAATAGTCATATCCTTTCCCTAAAAAATTTAAGATAATAAAATAAATTTAACATCATATATTTGTACATAAGGTAAGTGCCTTATGTTTTCAACGATTTTCCTAACAGTATTTATGAAAAGAGTTGAGTTAAATGGGAAAAAAAGCAAAGGTTGTGCATGTTGCAGGTGATTTTTTATCTCCAAGAGGAAAGTCATCTACTAATCAAATTTATACAATAAATGAGGATAACAATACGGTTTCTGTAATGGATGGATCAACAAATGATTTTATTGCCACTATAAATGTAGGTCGTCAGCCAACAAATGTAAATGGAAATCCATCTACTAATCGTATTTATGTAACTAATAAAGGTGATGATACTGTTTCAGTTATTGATGCAGGAACTAATACAGTTATTGGCATTATTCCAGTTGGTGATCAGCCTTCAGGTGTAGGAGTTAACCCCTACACAAATAGAGTTTATATCACAAATGCAGGTCAAGATACTGTTTCCGTCATTGATGGTGCAACAAATATTGTTATAGCCACAATTGCTGTAGAAACCCATCCAATTAATTTAGATGTTCATCCCTATATTAATCGTATTTATGTAGCAAACAAGTTCAAAAATACTGTCTCTGTTATTGATGGATTAACAAATACAGTAATGTCTACAGTGCGAGTGGGTGATCAGCCTACTGACTTAGGGGCTAATCTATCCAGCAACCGTATTTATGTAGCTAATAAAAATAGTGACACTGTTTCCGTCATTGATGCAGGTACAAACGCTGTAATTGGGATAGTACCAGTCATAGAACAACCGTCTATGGTTGATGTTAACGTCGATAATAATCAAATTCACGTAACGAACGAAGAAAATAGTGTAGTGTCTGTCATTGATGGTGCAACGAATATTGTCATTGCTACCCTCCCTGTAGGTGATCAATCAACTTATACAATAACTGATGCCTAATACAAGAACATAATGTGGATATTTATGCTCTATAAGAGGTGGCATAACAGTGATTTTATGTTATAACCTGTAGCGACAATAACCCTATTAGCACACAGTTATTGTTGCTACAATTAATAATTTTGACTACTGCTTAGAGAATTCACTTTTCATCAAATTTTTTCCACCTTTGATAAAGAGAAGGACGGATATCTTTAACATGAGATAAAAATTCTTTTGATAATTTTAGTTCCTTCAAATCGGTTAGCAATTTAATAGGAATAGGTCGGTTAGAAGTAAAAGCTCTTTTAAGATCAATCATTTTAAAATTCCCCTGTTCATTTATTAAAATATGTCGTAATTCGGTATCTTGTCTACGAAAATTTAATTTTTTTAATTCATCAAAGAAATCTATCAACTGTACAACCAATGACTTTTCTATATCTCCGTTTTTTTTAAGCTGTTTTGCCAAAGAAATCCCTTCAATATACTCCATGACTATGTAATTTGGTCCATAACCGTAGAGTTGAGGAATAATAGAAGAGGGCTGTCCCACTTGTATCGCTTCCAACTCTTTTTCATATACCTCCTCTTTGAAAAATACTTTTATACATCGATCAGAAGACAATCGATAAATAACACCATCTTTTCCTTGGCCAACTACCTCATACCTTTTAAAGCTCGTAAGTACATTCTCGTTTTTTTCCACCAACCTCTCAGAAGAGTGTACAAATACTTTGTCACTCAAAAAATCAAGTTGTTTAACGCTGCTAGACGAAATAAATTGATCATTATTATTACTAAGCATTTGATACTTTTTCTTATCCTGCCATTTAAAGAAAGTTGTTTTCGGCAACCTATCCCATCCATTATGATTATGTTGGTAATGAAAATATGATTTCCCCATTCTGTTCCTCCTTCCCCATTTATTATTCTATTCCTTTATAAATAAATTGCTTGTATGCTTATCTATCTACATACAATTTCATAAAAAATTTTTGTTAAAATCCAAGACAAGCACCCTCTCCTGTTACTAATGGTTACATATTATAGTAATGAAAGAGGTGATATTGGTATGAAATACAAAGAAGATTGGACTTTAGAAGAAAAAGCTCACAAAAATCCGTGCAAAAAGTGTGAAAAGCATGAGAAGCATGATTCTTGTAAAGATATTTGTAAAAAAATGAGAGTTATTAATTTATGGAAATTTAATTCTAAATAATAATTTTAGCTAAAAAAGAAATAAGACCTATTGGCTTTTATCAACAGGTCTTATTTCTTTTTTATTGGGAACCTTTCATTACTACTAAAATTACATAACAAAGGATACAACAAATATCTCTTCTATGTTAACTAGTAGAGCTCTAATTTTTAATTCTCCGCCAATGACGGTTTCTAATATATGGATAACCTCATATATTGTTTATAGTACAAGTATAGAAGAAAAAGTTACAGGAGGCACAGATATGAGCGATTGTATATTAGTGATCGGGGCTCATCCTGATGATGAACTATTGGGAACTGCAGGAACCTTAAAAAAATTTGTAAATGAAGGTTATAAAGTAATTTCGGTAATTACTGCTTTAGGGCGAAAGGAAGAAGCCCATCACATTCAAAAATTTGGTCGACTTGCCAATCAAGAAATTGGCATTGAAGAAGTAATATTTCTTGAGCATGTCAATCTGGAACTAGAAATGATTCCTCTTCACGAGTTAACTAAAGAGATTGAACAACTTATCAAACGATACAAACCCGTCAAGATTTTTACACATCACTATGGAGATTTAAATAAAGACCATCAGATTACTTTTCAAGCAGTGTTAACTGCAGCTAGGCCAATTCCTTATATGCCCCCCATAGAATTAATTACATTTGAAACCGTTTCATCGAGTGAATGGGGTGCTTTTGGTTGCGAAAAAACATTTAAACCGAATTACTTTGTAGATGTTACGGACACTATGGAAAATAAACTTAATGCCCTTAAACATTATGATCTCGAAATGAGAGCGTTCCCTCATCCCCGTTCTTACGAAGGCATTGAGTACTTAGGAAGGGTAAGAGGCATGAGTGTTGGCGTACCTTATGCTGAAGCTTTTGAAATTATAAGGAGGGTTTGGAAATGAACCATGAGATTGCCTTTCCCTACCCCTATCTAATTGAAACATTAGATCAATATTATGGACTTAAGTCACGTTCTCCTAAAAAATCCGTTGCAAAGGAAATCCCTAAGAGGAGAAGCTCATCAAAACAAAGTTCAAAAAAGAAATTTTCTATTTTAATTGCTACCTTTTGGAGCTTTCCTCACGTAGGTGGACTTTCAAATTATATTTCTACTTTAAGTAAAAGTTTAAAAAGCCAGGGACATAGAGTAGACATTATTTCCCCCAATCAATTTTCAACTTCAAAAGTAAAGCAATTTCGAGAAATTGCCACTCCAAACCTAAAACATTTGTTTACCAAACGCTATGGAAATTACAATGAGAGAATTTTAAATCATCAAAGGCTTATATATGTATACGAAAAAATGCTTGAAACAGTGAATTTAGAGAAATACGATATTCTTCATGCACAAGATTTGTTTACAGCAAATATTCTAGGAAGGTTTAATGAATTTTACAATAAACCCTTATTTTTTACACCTCATGGCATGTTTACATCTAATAGACTCAAATTTAACATCATCAAAAAAGGTTCCGTAGAAGAAGCGTATTTTACGGAGCTTGAAAGTAAAGCGATTGAATATGCAAGTCATATTATTGTTTTAAGTGATTCATTTCGTGAACCTTTAATAAAGCTAGGAGCAAAAAATAGAAACATTACTACAGTTATTACGGGAATTGATTATCCAGTGAACCAAAGGGAAAGAAAAGAAAAGAACTCACAAAAGCTAGTTATTACGTGCGTAGCTAGGCTTGGTCCTCGAAAAGGACATAATTATCTGTTTGACGCGCTGGCACGCCTGAAAAAATACACTTCCAATGTGGAGGTATTAATCGTCGGTGATGGACAAATGAGAGAGAAATTAGAAAAACAGAAAAAGGCTCTAGGTTTATCAATGGTAAACTTTTTAGGTTCCAGAGATGATGTACCTTCACTCTTAAATAAAACTGACATTTTTGTACTTCCAACAATTAATGATAGCTTACCCATTTCAATAATTGAAGCTATGCATAACGGCACTGCTGTAATTTCCACAAATTGCGGAGGAATTCCTGAGCTGATAAAGCATAATAAAACCGGTATTATTGTTGAACCTGGAGACCCTGAACAGCTAGCACATGCACTAAAATTTCTTATTACAAATAAAGAAGTGCGAAATAAAATGAGTATGAATGCGAAAATTCATGCTAAAAAACACTTAACTATAGACAGCATGGTAGGGAAAATACAGCATTTGTACACTGATTTTTGGGAGATGAATTAAAGTATGAACCATGAACATTCTGCAGTTATCCTTGACCTAAGTGCTAACGGAGTTGGCATTATTAGAAGTTTAGCAACAAAAGGCATAAAAGTTTATGCTTTTGACACGAAAAAAGCGTATAAAATAGGAAAATCACGCCTTGCTACTTGCGGTATATGTCCTAGTCCTTTAACTGAGGAAAAGAAACTATTAAACTTCTTGATTACCCTGTCTAAAAAAATCGGTTCAAAACCTGTTTTATATACAGGAGCAGATGACTACGTACAATTCATTTCCAAAAACCGAGACGAATTGCTAAATTACTTCTTGTTTTTATTACCTGATGATAATTTAGTTGAGCAAGTGCTTGATAAAAATAAAACTTACGAGCTCGCTGTCAAGCATAATATTCCATGTCCAAAAACATATGTAATAGATAGTAAAGAGGAACTTGAAGAGGCTATCTTAAATGTTGAATTCCCATGTATTTTAAAACCTGTTCTCGGCCACGAGTTCAGAAAGAAAATCAACAAAAAAGCAATTGTATTTGATACTCCAGAGCAGTTAAGGAATGATTATTGTTTTTATAGAGAATGCGGACAATTAGTTATTCAAGAACTAATTCCTGGAGACAATCAATGCTTTTATAAAGTAGCTACTCTCTATACTGAAAATATGGAACTACTTGCATTATTCTCCTTACAAAAAAACCATCAGTTTCCTGCAGAATTTGGAACAGGTGCTCATATTGTCAGCAAAAGAGTTCCTAAACTTATCGATATATGTCTTCCATTTTTTGAAGAAATAAAGCTCAAAGGCATAGGTATGGCTGAATTCAAAAAGGATCCAAGAGATGGAATTTATAAATTCATTGAAATAAACCCTCGCTTTTGGCTTACCCATAGTCTCACAGGCCCCTCAGGTATTGACTTTGCCTACACCTATTATTTATACCTCACTAACCAAAACCCAGAGCCTAGATTGAATCAAATAGACGGTATTAAATGGATTTACCTTATAAGGTATTACCTTACTTTCCTTCAAAAGAAAAAAACTTCCGAAATGACATTCAAAGATTTTTATCTGGGGCTGCAAGGTCAAAAAGAGTTTGCTTTATTTGCATGGAATGATCCAATGCCATTTTTTAGAAGCGCATGGTCTCATTTAGTTAATACGTGGAAACGTAAGCGAAAGGAATGACTACTATTGTATGATCCTAAGGCACTCTATTATCGGATTACAGATTTAAAAATAGCAGAAAAACTTTCTTATTCGATGGGTGAGAAAATTACAATTATCCCTTCAGAAATTAAGTGTTTAAAATCCACAAAACGAAGTAGTATATATAAATTACTGCTTCAAAGAAAAAATGGTTATTATCCAATTATCTTTAAGGTCTACAATTCAACAGCCTATAAAAATGAAGTAGAAATCAATATTTATAAAAAATCTTACCCAATTTTAAAGGAGTTTTTGCCTCGTATTTATCTTGTAGAAACAGTAAAAAATGAAACTTGGATCTTTATGGAATTCGTTAGTCAAATACGTGGACAATTGACCTTCTCTCCGTCTCACTTTCAATATATTATCCCAAGTATAGCTAAACTTCATGCTCAAACTTTTGAAAACAGGTTCAAAAAGAAGGAAAGCGTTTGGAAAAATTGGCTCCCTGTTTATACTTCTACAAAAAAGACTAGGGCCAAATCTATGAATGAAACAGTTGATCTGTTGCACGCATCAATAAAAGATGCTCGGGTTAATCATATTGTAAAACCTTATTATCTATCATTAATTAAGCTATACAATAAAGGACCAGATTTCTTCCCTGAATTAATTAAAAATGGATTAGCTATCACCCATGGGGATCTGCATATGCAAAATATATGTAGCAAAAATGTTACTGGTCATACACCATGGCCTATTCAATTCATCGATTGGGAATCAG
Organism: Priestia sp. 179-F W1.4 NHS; assembly: GCF_045369295.1. Classification (NCBI taxonomy): domain Bacteria; kingdom Bacillati; phylum Bacillota; class Bacilli; order Caryophanales; family Bacillaceae; genus Priestia; species Priestia sp. 179-F W1.4 NHS. The sequence goes on from NZ_JBIQFF010000013.1 coordinate 31,826, forward strand.
CAAAATACGCTCCAGTATGGTTTGACATGGTTGTATTAGTAGAACTACTGCTAGGCTTCAGAAAAGATTGGCAAGCCAATGCAGAAACAATACGTACTAAATGTGTACGTCTGTACGTGGAAGAAATGAAAAAATACGGAATTACGTTTAAAACAAACCCTATGACTCTTTATAAAATGGCCTACCTCCAGCGCACCTTAGAAAGAGGTCTTCATACTCAGTTGAGAAGGATTGCTGATAATCGTGAAGGTGAGCTCTTAAGTTATCACCTTGAAAAAATTTCAACATGGGGCAGGGAACTAGGAATATACGAATAAATAGATTTTGGAAAATAGCTTTTAGACTATCGATTTAACAATAGTCTAAAAGCTATTTTTACCTTAATGTACAAGCAATTTCCCTTTTCAAAAATACAATATATAGAAACACCAATTTTAAATAAAGGCAGGGAATTTATTTGACTAAATTTTATTATGATTCTAATGAAGAAAGTAAGCACTGCTTGAAAGCGATGTATGACATGCGTAAAAATAAAGAAGAAAAAGACTATGGCAAAGATAAATGCAAAGACAAACATGAAAAAGACTACGGCAAAGATAAATGCAAAGACAAACATGAAAAAGACTATGGCAAAGATAAATGCAAAGACAAACATGAAAAAGACTACGGCAAAGATAAATGCAAAGACAAACA
>NZ_JBIQFF010000013.1:32618-43693 GCF_045369295.1 Priestia sp. 179-F W1.4 NHS
GAAAAAGACTACGGCAAAGATAAATGCAAAGACAAACACGAAAAAGACTACGGCAAAGATAAATGCAAAGACAAACACGAAAAAGACTACGGCAAAGATAAATGCAAAGACAAACATGAAAAAGATCATGGCAGAGATAAATGCAAAGATAAACATGAAAAAGATTATGGCAGAGATAAAGTTGTCTTTTACGAGAAAGACTATGCTAAAAATAAATGTAGATGCAGTAAAAGTTACTACAATTAAGCTATTTGATTCTAACTCTAATTACTTGTAACTAAATAAGTATCAAGAAAGGACTATTGACTCTCGGGTTAATAGCCCTGTTCTTTTTCACAGACAGAATGTCTAAAATATAGCTGCAGTAATCAAGATACTTAAAATTTTCTAGTAATAAAAAAACCACCATGCACAAAGTAAATTGTACATGGTGGTTTTTTATTATTTTAGAAGCAACAGCCTTTATTGGATTTTTTATTTTGACTGTTACAACCAATACAAAATGTTTTCTGTATAAAGACATTTAAAGTTCCAGCCGTAGTAGCAGAAGGATTCGAAACAGTTAATTTTTCAAAGTTTTCAACTTGAAAAGCTCTTGTAGAACCTGCAGGTATAGTCGCTGAGATCGGTAGCCTAGATCCTCTAACAAAAATTGATACCGTAAGACCAGTAGCTACACCAACACCAGTAGCTGCAGCTGATAACTGAAGAAGCGTTTTGTTATGGTTTCTAGTAAAGTCTTCAAAAACAGTTACATCCATAGCATTAGCAGGAACTGCAATAGTTAATGGGATATTTCCTGTTAAATTGGTTCCAGAACCCTCAATTGTATGATTTTCAATAAAGAATTTTTCATTCTCTTTTTTCTTATTATATGAACCCTTAGATGGGTAAGCTGCTTCTACATAATATACTTCATCGTTTTTATTATGGTGACGATAGCTTTTTATAATAATCACTCCTTTTTTATTTATATACTATTTTATTCATTTGTTTATAAAATGTTTGTGTGCTTGTCCAATAATAGTCATTTTCATAAAAAAAGTGATTATTAGACTATCTAATTTCAGGTTAACAACACGTTAAAGGAATTATTTGTATGTAGAGATAAGGTAATTAGAGTAGAAATTTCGCAGAGATTGGTTGTTTTATAAGCTAATAGAAACAGTAGTAGTGAAGTTTAAGGCGTAAACAAAGATGTAAAATTCAAGTACAATACAATGCTTTAATTGCAGAATTTCACCCCCTCACCATTTGGTGAATAGAAAATGCATTCATGCATGATTACTTTAACAATTAGAGCATTCACCTTTTGTTCCCTCTCAGGTTTCTTTCTGGAATCAAAAGGTGAATCTCCACACCTATACAAATACATATAATAAACTGTTTACAGAGTTAGTTTACGTTCATTGATCATTTTGTAAACTATATCTTCATTGTTTTCTAAAAGCTCTTTAGTAGTGGCACTATGGTTTTTGGCATGGCGAGAAAAATTCGCTTTGCTATACCATTGGTGACATAGAGGACAAGGTAATTCGTTTTCAACTTCATAATTAATTGACGTCCACCTAGTAGAAAAAAAAGGAGATTTATCTGTATTTTCCTTTGTATACGAAGTGTTTTCACGATGTATACGATTTTGTATTCGCTGTGTAGTTGCAGCAACTTCATTTGTACTGGCGTTGTATAGACCATCTTCTAATTCTTCTTTAATGAGCAAATATCCAGCTTCAGACATAGATAACCCTAACTCTTCACAACGTTGTCGAAATTGCTCATATATACTTTCAGGTAACCGAATGGGCAGAACCTTACTTGGTTCTTTTGCTTTTGATTGCCGAGCGTACTTATCCAATTTCCCCAACCTTATCACCTCATTTATACAATTTGTATATACATTCAATACAATTCTTTATTGTTCCTGCTAACGCCTTAACTACATCCTGTATACGCTATGTAGTTAAAGCGTTTTAGAGTGAAACCTATTTACTTAATAAACTTGGTGGATGAAGAGGTGAAAATTGTATCGATAATGCTCCTAAACAATGAGCCCGGATGATGCTAGTTATCAGTAGGATTCACTCTTAGGTTATAGATTCTATATCACTTATACTATCATTAGGCGCTCATTTACCAAGTAAATGAATACCATAAGTATTGGAAGTTCTATTTGAAGAAACAACTGAAAAACTTACAGTTATTTTAATATTTGTTAACAAACCTATATATAATCATTTCAGATAAAGAAGGCACGTGTGAATGTATATGTTGGACAAAAGTCGCTAGAGTAATATTTTTTCATCTTTTCCTTATAACAGCTATAAAAGGTCAAGTTATAATTAACTACTCTAATGTATAAAGAACCTCAAGGTTACCTTTCTTCTTTTATCCTTCTTGTATGTCTACTCTCCCCTTCACTGATTTAAGGTAGATGAAATTGCAATAAAAGGAGGTATTGACACTTGATACGTAGATACGTTCTCTGTAAAAAGATCTCTTACAAAAAAAAGAAACGAAAAGCTCATTGTTACAGATCACCCCATTCTGTATATGTTTCCAATTCACAATCTATATTGGTATTTTGTTCCATCCATAACCTCTGTAATCAAAAGTACAGAGGGCCTCAGGGACCTCAGGGGCCTCAGGGGCCTCAGGGGCCTCAGGGGCCTCAGGGGCCTCAGGGGCCTCAGGGGCCTCCACTCTCAGATTTAATTCCCTCCACTAATTTATTATATTTTACTTTTTCAGATGGTCAAAAACGCCTATATACCAATAATGATGGGATAGCTCAATATGGAACCACTGAAATATTGGCACCTGAAGAAGCTTCTTATATCAATTTATTTATTAATGGTATTCTACAGCCTCATATTAATTATCAAATTCAAAAAGGAAGCTTAACTTTACTCACAGAAGAAGTACCTTCAAAAGGGGTTCCTATTATTATCCAATTTGTGTTAATTAATAAGGAATTATAAAAAAGTTTATAAATTCTAAGATAGTCATAAAAAAAAGAACTGACTTCCCCAGTTGGGAAATCAGCTAAAAAATAGAATACATTAGTTAGTTTACAACAAACTCAACCACAATAGGGGTAGCAGAAGCAAGGGTGTCTCCATCAGGAATGGTAATAAAACTATTAGTAACTGTTGAAGTATCACCTGTTTGAATTTGCCCGTTAATATAAAGATTATAATAAGCAGGAGCAGTTGGAAAAACTGTAGCAGCTGTTCCTCCATCAGTAGTAAAAGCTGTAGCAAGAATACTATAGGTAGCGCCCGTACCTGTTCCTGCTCCTGCAGTGCTACTAAACCTTAAAGAATTCATAAAGGGCTTAACGATTGGCATTTATGATCCTCCCTTCTTAATTATTGAATTATTTATCGCTCTTCTTTTTTAAAAATTTTAAAATGCTTCTTTACGAATACACTTTGAAATCATTAAAGGAAATATAAAACAACGCTAATTCTCTATTTATTATTCTTCTACTTTAATTTAGAAACGGCAAAAGACCTAAATGGTAAAAAAGATTCTTCACCATTTAAAAATTTGGACTACCTCTATAGACTATTGACCGTGGCAAATAATAGAAATCTGACTATTAATAGATAGAGGGGATATTAACATTCTTTCTACATCCCATGCTTCGAAAGGAGAATAAGACATATGCCTATTATTAAACCTGTTTTTACAGCCACTAGTACAATTGCTGGAGATATTACAGTAGCAACAGCAACGAGTGTGGCTCCTACCCCAGCAAGATTTACAACATTTGTAACGGCCCCAATGGTTGCAGGAGGAGTCACATCGATACCTGCTGGAAGCTTTATTGATGATGTAGGAGCAACAATCACAGCTTTGCCTGATGTAACAGCTAATTCTTACGCTAATATATATATCAATGGAGTCATGCAACCTACTAATGTCTACACTTTATCTACTACAGCTTTAAATATTGATGATACTGTAACTGTTGGAGCACCTGTAATTGTAGAATTTGTTACTCACTCTGCAACTTCTACCTCAACTCCAACTAGTACGTTATCTGTCACTACCGTAATTAATACGTAATCCTATATAAAATAAAAAACATGACAAACCTTTAATATTGTCATGTTTTTTATTTTATATTGGAGTGTAACATTTGAATTTCCAATATAACTAATTGCTCTTTATATAGACTCGTAAAAAAGATTCTTTTTAAATATGCCTTTCATTGTCCAATCAACTGAAAACCCTATTCTATATACTATAGTGTAAGAAAATAAAGGAGTGATTGATATAAACTTACAAGATATAAAAGGCTCTTATAATTTGGTGGCTGGCTTAGGAAGCTGGTGTGGCCCAGCGCTTTATTCCGAACGTCACGGTTTGAGAAGGCATTCGTTTCCTCTTGATTGGATGCAATCTCCTTTTCTCCCTGACGTAAATATATTATTAAGAAACAAATTTCAAGGTTTTATGGAAGTAGAAAACATAATTGAAAAAGACATACTAGCTAATTATGTAGATGATAATGGATATCCTATTTTTAAATCCGGTACTTCTGAATCAATAAGAGCTCATTATGTTACAGATATTAAATATAACATTGACTCTGTTCACGACTTTCCTATGTTTCCTAACCAAGACTGGTCTGTCCAATACCCACCTTATAAAATAAGATTAGATCATCGTATTCAAACATTTCTTAATCAAATTGCACAAAGTCAACGTACGTTATTTATAAGATATGAATGGATGCCCACAAGCTACGAAGACGTAATTAACTTAAAATCAATTTTAACAGACATGACTAACGGTAACTTTAACCTTCTGTTAGTTGAGACTGTTGACGAAGAATTACCTGGAGTAAAAGACATGAATTTTGGAACACCTGAAGACAAAATTTGTTGGGTTCAAGTTTCGCGAGATAATTGCACCAATACTTCTGTTTGGAATGATTTATTAAGCGGAATAACACTATTAAATTAAACGTTACTCTTTTTTCCTATAATATATAAAAGAAAAGGGACAAGTATACAAGCAAACCTCCTTAATTTTCATATTAATATAATAGAAACATATAAAGGAGGTTACACTTTGAGTTGTTCTAAAAAAAGAAAGTGCTACTGTAGTTGTCTAAATTCCAAACCTTCAAGAAAAAAAGAAAAAAATTGTAAAAAAACAAGATGTGCAGAGAAAAATTATTTTTGTTCCAATAGATATAATAATGCACTTATTGAAACTGATACAAGACAAGAGATCCTCAGTGATCAAGTTTCTGATTCAATCATTCTTGTGAAAAACTCCTGTGATGTTACTATTACTGCAACAGATACACAGACAACCATATTTCTTCAAAGCTTCATACAAATATTAACCATTTTCTTACTTTCAATAGGTCTCGATGCCAATTCAATAAGGCTGTTTTTACAAGAAGTTTCTCAGACCGCAAGGTCACTTCAATTAAATAGACAAAGAGTTATCGTTAAAAACAGTAAAGGTGTCAATGTAACAACATCCAATAACGATACAGCTGTTTTTATACAAAATTTTTTACAAGCGTTGACCTTATTACTAACTCCTTAGAAAACCATTGAACCTTTAATAACCTGTTAATAGAATTGTTGAAAATACTATGCGAACAGAGTTATGACAAGTAGTATCTTCAATATATCCTCATAAATTAACTAACAGTGTACAAGCTATTGAAAATTCTTTGCTACTACAGCCTGTACACTATTTTATTACAGAGAAAGTTATCTAAAGCCACTGCATTTATAGAATGCCTATGTTACAACAAAACGCAAAACACTTTTTATAACCTCTATTTAAACGATTTTTCATAACTATAAAAGAGTTTTTCAGTCATCATAAATACATATGTAATACTCATAAAAAAGAAGCGTGTTAACACACATTCCATATCTAGGAACAAATAAGTAACGCTTGAAGGAAGAAATGGAGTAATTCAGTAACTTATAAATTACCTATAGGTAAACGTTTTTTCTATCCGTATTTCCCATTTCTTAATGTAGCAAGTAATTGTTCTAAATTGTATTTTCTCGCAATAGGAAATAAGCTTTTACCTGGTTCTCCTTCATACTTCTGAAAAAGATCCAATATAATAGGTCGGTTTTCTTCATGAAATCTATCTATTTTGTAAAAGCTTTGTTTAATCAGTTTTTCAGTTATTTTTATATGCATCTGTTGATTCTGTTCTCGTATTAAAAATCGTTCTTTAGATTCTTGGGGGACAACATCTAAAAAAATAATAATATCGGCTTTACTAAAACGTACATCATAAGTATCTACATATCCCCATCCCTCAACAATCCAACTCGCTGTATTTAACACCTTTTCCAACTTCTTTTTAAAATATCTCTTTCGTTGCCTAATTTGCGATATTCTTCTCATTTTAGGTTCTCTGAACCACAAATCTAAATGATGGATAGGTATATGCAAATTCTCACCTAACTGTGTAGCTAGTGTAGTTTTACCAGAACAACAATTACCAAATATAACAATTTTACACATAAATATCACCTCAATTCATATATAAAATTAAATCAAGCTATTTATTACCATTTTTATACATTTAATTATGCTCGCTACGTACAAAACATCATAAACCTTAATTGAAAAAGCTATCCAACAAATAACTTGTTGGATAGCTTTTTAGCTGCTACTTATTTCCTTATAACAAATTTAATAGTAACTTGAACCGATACCCCTTCTATACTTACTATCTGTACAACAGCTGAATCATCTCCTGCAAAGTTTACGTTAGGAATGTAAATGAACTCACCTGTCTCCGTGTTAAGTTTAAATTTACCGTTTTTCGTCCCCTTGAAGATTTGATATTTAAGAGGTAGGTTTTTGACTGTACAAGCATCAATTTCACCACATATTTTCTTGTTAATGGTTCCTTTTATGCATTGATCAGATACCTTTATAGGACATTTACCTTTTGATTTATTTTTGCGCGGATCTCGCAACGATTTCTTTTTATTTTTAGATTCACCAGGAACTGGTGTCGGTGCTGGCGATACTCTTCTTTCCACGATGAAAGTAAGTGCTGCTTCACTTGAAGCTCCATCCGAATTAGTGACCCTTATAATCACCCTATCGGTCCCCACAAAATTAACATTAGGAACATAAATGAACTGGCCTGTATTCTGATTAATTCTAAACTGACCATTTTGAGCACCTGTTATGGCTTGATAAATTAGTGGTAAAGAATTTGGATCAATAGCAATGAGCTGACCAGTAGTAAGAGTATTAACAAATAACTTTATTACTTGCCCTACCACATTAGGAGGCTGAGGGTCTCTGCCTACTACAACTGTTACCACTACCAGTAATTCTGTTCCTAGATCATCTCGTACTAATACAGTAAAGGTATCCGTTCCTACAAAATTAGGCGCAGGCTGATAGACAAACCTTCCATTGGAATCAACGGTTACGCTACCACTTAAAGGCGCTGTTGCTAGTGTATAATTTAATGGACGTGCCAGCAAATTTGTTACCTGAATATTACCAACTACTTGAACACCCTGCAAAGTAGCAAAGGTATTATTTCCTGGAGTAATTATATTATTGCTTGCGGTAGAATTAACAGTAACAATTGAAAACGCTTGTTGTCCGTCACTGTTTCTTACAGATACCACAAATTGATCCTGACCAATAAATCCTAAATTTGGTGTATAACTAAACGTTCCATCTGATCGTAGTACAAGTACTCCATTTGTTGGTGGGGTAGCCACAGCAAAGCTAAGAGGTCTTCCAAGTGCATCTGTTGCGATGATTTGGCTTTCAATAATTTGACCAGTTGGTGTAGTTAAAAGCTGATCTTCAACTGTAATTGGATCATTAACTCCCTGAATCAAAACAGTAACACTAGTTGTTGCTGACTGACCAAGATTATTTGTAACAATTACTGTGAAAGAATCTATACCAGTAAATCCGAGGTTTGGCGTGTATATAAATGAACCATCCGGATTAAAATTCACTGTTCCGTTTGCAGGTAAACTCTGAATTTGATAGGTTAATGGATTACCTAGTGCATCAACTGCCGTAACTTGACCGGTAACAGGTTGATTCGTTACTCCTTGAAGCGTAAGAGGGGTAACAACAATGCTATCTTGTTGTTCTTGAACAACTATCCGCACAATACCAATTGCAGAGTCGCCTCTGTCATTTTGAATTAATACAGTAAAACTATCTACTCCAAAAAATGCTGGGCTTGGTGTATAGCTAAACGTTCCATCTGCATTTACCACAGCTGTTCCATTGGATGGAGATGCATTTAAAGAAAATCTAATTGGTCTCCCAAGAGTATCAGTAGCCGATATTGTCCCTGAGACAGTTACACCTTGCTGAGTCTGTACTGTGACGTCTTGTGGTGTAATAGTACTTTGAACCGGATCAATTATAATTGAAACTGAAGCAATCGCTTGATCTCCTTGGTCATTTTGAACCAGAACGTCAAATTGATCTGTTCCACTCACACCAATAGTCGGTGTATAAACAAACGTTCCATCTGGATTTAAAATAACCGTTCCATAAGCAGGGAGATTGTTAAGGGTGTAGGTTAGTGGCCTATTTAGCTGATCTCGAACTGAAAGTTCACCATTTACACTCTGCCCTTCTACTGTTCGAACAATGGTATTACTGGCTACAATTTGATTAGCCAATTGTGTAACAGTTATTTGAACCGTAGTAGCTGCATTTAAACCCGTTTCGTTTTGAACAGACACTGTAAAAGAATCCGTTCCGATGAATCCTGGATTTGGTGTATACGTAAAAGTGCCGTCTGGGTTTAGTATTAAAATTCCATTCACTGGTCCGCCAAGTAAGGTATAAGTTAATGCTTCTCCTTGTGGGTCAATAGCTGCAATACTTCCTGTTACAGGCTGCTGTTCGGTTGTTGATAGTGCTTGATTAGCTACAATTGGCGCCTGTTCTATCGGTCCCTGAGTGACAACAGAAATAGTTGCAACAGCTGTATTGCCAAGAACATCGCTTACAAGTACTTGAAATTGATCTGTTCCAAAGAATCCAGGATTTGGCGTATAGATAAATGTCCCATCTGGGTTAACTATGACAGATCCACTATTTGGATTAGACGTAAGCGTATAAAACAATTGGTTTCCACTCAAATTTGTAGCACTTACTTGCCCAGAAACTGGCGTATTGAATAAAGTCGTTATTTCAGTATTTACCACTGAAATTCTGTCTCCTACTACTACTGTCACAACAGCATTAGCAATACTTTGATTTCCAGCTGAATCTATAACAACGATATCAAAGATATCTTCTCCTGTGAATCCAGGATTTGGCGTATAAACTAAAGTTCCATCTTGATTTAATACAACAGTTCCATTTGATGGCGGAATGGCTACAGCATAACTTAATGGAGAGCCTGCTGGATTCACAGTAGCAATAGACCCACTTACAGGTTGATTTGCTAAAGTAGTTAAAGTTAGCCCTTCAGCGCTAATCGGTAAATCTTGAGACTGAACTTCTACAGTAATAGTTCCAAACCCCTGGTTTCCAAGAGGATCTCTGGCAAAAACAGAGAATGAATCTGTTCCTACAAAACTTGGGTTCGGCGTGTACGTAAATGTTCCATCTGAATTAATAATGGCAGTACCATTAAGTGGTGCTAAATTTAGACCATATACTAGTGGATCTCCTTCAGGGTCAAAGGCAGGAATTTGCCCTGTTACAAACTGACCCTGTACAGTTGATAGTGATAAATCTACGACAATCGGTGGTTGGTTCACTCGAATTACACTGATAGTTACAAGAGATTGTGCACTAGCTCCACGACTATCCCTTACCTCCACTGTGAAAGAATCCAAACCAATAAAATTAGGGTTTGGGGTATACAAAAAGGTGCCATCTGGATTTACCACAGCTGTTCCATTAAAAGGGGTACCCGATAAACTAAAAGTGAGTAAATTATCGTCTGGATCTGTGGCAAAAACTTGCCCACTAATTGCTACATTTTCTATAGTCTGAAGGATAACATCACTCGTAATTGGCGAATTGTTCACGTCAATGACTGTAACATTTACAATAGACACTGCTGTAAGACCTGTTGAATCTTCTACGATAACCGTAAATAAATCTGGACCTACATAATTAGAATTAGGTGAATATATAAAACTGCCATCTATATTTACTGTGGTGCTTCCATTCACTGGAGAAGTTCCTAAGCGATAAGTGAGCAGATCTCCATTGGGATCACTTCCTACTACCTGGCCAGTTACAGATTGATTTTCAAGAGCAGTAATCGAATAATTAGGTACAATGGGTGGCTGTTCAACTGGTATAACAATAACAAATACATTCGTAATAATAAACTGTCCAGTTGGATCGGCTATACGTACAGTAAACGTATCATTTCCAGCAAAATTCTCGTTTGGTACATAAGTGAATAACCCTTCTTGATTGATTACTGCTGTTCCATTAGTCGGTAAATCTTGTAAGGTGTACGTCAGGGGATCTCCTTCAGGATCAGTTGCTACGATTTGGCCTGTAACAGGGCTTTCTTCAAAAGTAGTAACCGTAATAACATCTGGACCTACTGGTGGATCATTTACTGGAAGAATCGTAATCGTGATGGTGGAAATGGCTGTTCCTCCTTGGCCGTCGCTTACTACGACACTAAAGCTATCTACCCCGTTGTAATTTTCATTTGGCGTATACGTGTAGGTTCCGTCTGGATTTACTACCACCGTTCCATTCACCGGACCTGTCAGTAACCCGTACGTTAGGGGATTTCCGTCCACATCTGCTGCCACCACTTGGCTATTTAAACTCGTGTCTTCGTTGATCACAAACTCATAGTTCGGCACCACTGGTACATCGTTCACTGGCGTGACCGTTACTAATACATTTGTCACTATAAATGCGCCCGACGGGTCGCTTATTAACACCGTAAATGTATCCGGACCATTATAATTTCCATTTGGTGTATACGTGAACGTACCATCTGGATTTACCGCAGCCACTCCGTTTGTTGGCGGATCTTGTAAGCTGTACGTCAGCACCTCTCCATCTGGATCAAACGCTGTAATTTGACT
>NZ_JBIQFF010000014.1:0-16735 GCF_045369295.1 Priestia sp. 179-F W1.4 NHS
CGACTGGGCAGTTATACGTAAAACAAAAGTTAATTTCCTCAGAGAGCGTTTCTCTGCATATCAAAGTCGTAGATTAACTAGGTTTTTATTTATAAATAATTGTGACGAAAAAGCATCTTTCTTAATTGGAAGGTGCTTTTTTCTTTTCCTATAAAAATATAAAAAAAGAGGAGAGTTTTTATGAAGAACATTTTTATGAAATCAATGACCGTTCTTACATTATTAATGGTCGCATTATGTGGAGTTAATGAAGGGAAAACAGAAGCAGCAAGTAAGCCAGCGAATCAAGATTTAATCATCATTAACAAGTACTACAACAAGCTTGCGTATTTTCATAATGGCTATATTGAAATCGTTGATCCAGTAGCAACGGGGAAAACATGGGATAAAACGCCTGTTGGCTTTTTTAAAGTCGTGAATAAGATTAAAAATCGTTCCTATTATACAGGACATATTCCTGGGGGCGATCCTCGTAATCCGTTAGGAAAACGTTGGTTAGGATTAAATGCAAACGGTACGTATGGTGATACATACGGCATTCACGGTAACAACAATGAAAGCAGTATTGGAAAATATGTGAGTCAAGGTTGCGTGAGAATGCATAATGCAGATATTGAAAAGCTTTATGATAAAGTTCAAGTTGGTACACCTGTTGCTATCACTTATTCCTATAAGAGTTTTATAGATTTAACGAAAGTCTATGGGTACGAGTTTAAAGGTTACAATATGAAAAATTAATAATGAAGGATGATTTCCTTTAAGGATAAAGGTAATCATCCTTTTACTGTGTAAACTAGGTGTTACATGTATTCGCGATATGATAAAGTAAATATATAAAATCCTTTTTGTTCCATAAATAATGATGAACTACAAAAAAGCTCAAATTATTTTTAAATAAAATAAGAAAAAAGGGCATAAGAAAGGAAATCATCAATGGTACCCATTTCAATAGAAGCTTATGTGAATAAGCATTGTAAGAATAATCCTGGAGAAGAACCAAATCAGTTAAGGGAAAGTCTGAAACAGGCAGTTAAAGATAAGAAAAATGGAGCGATCTGCATCAACTGCGGTCAGGAAATTTGGGCAATTGGTAGTGCATTCTCTTATCAGGGATGTTTTTCGTGTTTAACTGGGGAGGCGGATTCCTCGGAAGACTATGAGATCGACGAGGTGTGTTGGTCATAGATTAAAGAATATCTGTTTGGGCTCTAAATAATAATATGAAAAAATACCCTAAAGGAGTTAATTGAAGAAATGTAGAGTTAACGAAAGTGTATGGCTACAATTTTAAAGGTTATCTTATGGAAGGTAACTAACTAAAAAAAGAGCTCTTGATACACAAGAGCTCTTTCGTTTTACAATTTTTCACCACACAGTTAATCCCGTTCTGGTGTCATTTTTATCAGTAACATATTGAACATCTTTAAATCTATAAGCCTGCGCATTCCTATAAAGTAGTTCGAGATTTTCTTTATCCTTGCAATAAATAGTGGTGTAACAACTATCTACTACTAACAGAACAAGTTCGCAATCACTTTCGATAAACTCTTCATAGGTCGCAATCTCTGAAATCTTTTCTTTTGGATATGCCTTTAAATCAGCAAAAATAATATAATAGACATTGTTTTCTAATAGGTTTTTAAGTTTAGTACCTGGCATTACTTTTTTCCCTTCAGGGAAGAGTTCTTCATCTAATTTATCATTCACCTCTAGATATGATTCTTCATTACTAATTCGCCAAATAAAATCTGTTATATCTATTGGCTTTAGTACATCTCCTAGAAAGGTTCCGCATTCATTGGGAATCTCAAAACTTATTCCTCTCTTCATAAAAACCTCTCCTAATCTTCAACCAAAATACCCTTTCATCGGAAATTACTCGTTTTCAATGCCATTACCTGTGACAACAAGGTGAGGGCTGTTTTCTCTTCGGTTAAAAAATCTCCAGAACTCACTGTATTCATCATCTTCTGAAGTATCCGGGAATACCTCCAATAAATAACCTTGAGATAAAAAGATTTTTAGTCCTCCTACCTCGTCTGGTTCAACCCTTTCTACAGTTACATGTTTTTTTGCATTTTCTATAAAGGATTCAATTCGTTCATCAAATCTATTATTTCCTTGTACATCTCAGTCAAAATCATCGTTTTCCTCATTCCATCCTGTTCTTGAAGAATAGAAATCCCGTGAGCCTACTAATATTTTATTGTCCTTGGTAATACGCCACGAACATTGAATATTTAAAGCGTATTCAGCTAATTCCTCAGTTTTTCCTCTTCTGGTTACTGAAATCATTTCGCCAAACCCAAGCCAAAACAGATTCGACGCTCTTCCAGCGTATCGTAAATTTAAGCCTATTAATTTACCTATTTGGGATCTAATTGCTTCTCTCATATTCTTCTCCTTTTAAACCATAAAGGCTGCCACAGCAACCCTCACCCATCAACTTAAGCACACGTTAGTTGATGAAAGCATTAATATATTTAATCCTTTTCGCCAATAAACCACAATTCGCTTTCGTAGACATCTCCCTCATCAAAATTTTTCACAAGATAACCCCATATGGCCATATCGTCAGGCAGGATCAACTGCCATTCTCTTGATAAATCACGCTCTTTTGGGAGAGGAATCCATTGTTGTTCTTCATTATCTCGATCAAAGAAACCCTCATAATGACTGTCGCCTGAAAACACAATAATTTGAGAAGACCATATGTCGGGTATATCTATTGCAGACATTACACGGATTGTCTCTGTAGATGGTTGTTTCAGATCTATAAGATATTTGGTTCTATCTACTAAAATCTGAAGACAAAGCCTCTTAATGGCATGCGGCGTCTTATTAGAATTAATAAATCCTTGAGAACAAGGTAAATGTAAATGCCAATATCCATGCCAGAATTCACTAGGAAATTCAGTTGTTGCTTCTGTTAAACGTTGTATCAACTTCCTTGTTTTTCTTTTTAAGCCTCTTGTCTTTTTCTCTCTATTCAAAAAATTTCCTCCAAAACTAAATTCTACATTTAATCTTGAGTAATTATATCACAGACTTTTCATCATGGTTTTTACAAAAATAGAACGTCTTCTTGACTGCCCATTAGTAAAGAACAAAAGAGTATCACTAGTAATCCAATCCTTCATTGAGGATATAATACATAATCTGTCCTTAAGACTGTTCAATATAGACAGTCCCAAAAGGTACACCTTTTTAGACAGTAGAAAAATCAATGATATTCAGTCTATTTAATATTGAAAATAAATATTTTTAGACGTCCGAAAATGAATAAATTTTTTTAGAAGATAATCATATCAAAATTCAAAAATTTGAGGAGTTCAATCGATTTGCCATTACAGGTGAGATCACTCCTGAAAACCAAGAATGTGGAAATGACTTAGGTTTAAGTCCTCTAGGGTGCAAAAATTTTATTTAATCAACTTTTGGAACAACAAAAACTAAGTTAGGCTATACAAGAAGGTTATCAAAACCACAGAGCTGATATTCGAATCTGTGTTTTGATAACCTTTTATTTTGAATTATTAGAATTAGTACTAATATTCTTTTTACACTCTATTGGTATTGTTAAATTCGCAACTTTATATAAATAGGGAATAAATGAAATTACTTTTAATCATTAGTAAAAAATTAACAAAATTACATAAATATATTAATATTATAAATGTATGGTAATTAAATAGAAGGGATGATTTGTATGAAAAAATTTTTAAAGTTTGTTTTCTTAGCGTTTGCCCTTGTGTTAGTAGTACCACAAGCTAGTTTTGCTGAAGAAGGTGTAGAAGGAGAACTACCTGAAGATGAAGAGAATATAGAATTAGGGGAAAGTATTAGGGTTGAAGGTGAATTGTCTGATCCACAGATGGAAGCGATGGCAGCACATAGAAGTGTTACTGTTATTTCTGGTCCCAAAAAAATAAATAAAAGAGTAAAGTACTTAACAGAGTCTTGGGCTAAGGCAAGTTCTTATACTTGGTCTAAAAGCATTTCATCTAGTTCAACTATTTCCTCCAGTGTAGGGATTAGTGCGGGTGCCATCTCGAGTTCACTAGGTATATCTAATAGTATAACAACTTCTTTTAACGTAGGGATGACCCTTCCAGCTTCCAAAAGTAAATACAGTAAACTTGCTTTTTATGGTGACTATAATCAAAGATATGTAAGAGTTAGACTATACAATACTCAGGGGCTATTGTATTCTGATAAAAAGACGTATCATGATGCACCACGAAAAGATACGTACTTACAAGTTGTTTACAAATAATTGGTGAAAGGATGCTTGCTATTAATAAAAAATATTTAGTTATTGGTTTGTGTGTAGCAGTATTTATGTTTTCAATTTTTCTTTTTTTAAATGAGAATAAGAAAGAGCAAGCAAGTGGAAAGGAAGCCCCTAAACTTAAGTTTGCTAATAATTTTATTAGCTATGTTGTAGATGATAATGAAGAAGTGTCATTTAATATTTTTGCTGCAGAGAATGTAAAAACGCACACTTCAAATTTAGAAAATTCAGTTGATTACATCGAATTAAACAATCCTAATATAGAAGTTATGAATTTTAAAGTCAATACTGGCTTCAATCAGGATAATTATGAACTAGTTAACTTTGTAATTGATGTAACATCAACCACTACAAATATTGAGCAAGCAAAAGAAATGATTATTCATTTTAAGGATGGAAGCAAGAAATCATATAATTTTGGACAAATAAATATTCAACAAAAGAAAAACCCATCTCAACATTTGGACGTCTCGGGGAGATATACTATAGGTTACCCATCTCTAGAGTTGAATGCAGGAGTTGAAAATAAAACTAATAGTACGATTTTACCAATAGAAGTATATGACCTTACAAAAACAATCTCACACAAATTCAATAACGACCTACAACTTCAGCCACAGAAGCAAAGTGCAATAGTGGTTAACGACTTTTATTTAAAAAATAAAAAAGAATATGATTTTATAACTATGACACCTATTGTTTCTTATAAAATTAATAATAATCAATACACGTATCATATGCCTGGAGTAATTTATGGAGCATTGGATTCTGATCAAGAAAAACTAAATAAAATTATTAAAGATAATTAGAAATTAGATAGTCACAATTGATATGCCTAAGTTATGATGTGTAAACGAATAAAATAATAAAAAGGACAGGTTTATTTTAAAACCTGTCCTTTTTATTTAAGTAACTACGTTCTTAACCAGATTGCTTTTGTACCCCGTCATTGGGTACCTCAAGTAGTTCGTAATTTTAGTGATGTAGATCTATGTGAACCTTTTCTAACTAAGTATACAAGTCATATAGTTTTACGATATGAAACATATGGCTGGATATATAATGCATCTCTATATAAATTTAATTTAGTGTAATTAATAGAAGTAATAGTTAACGTATTTTATTAAAAATAGCGTTACCTATTACCTACCTTGTAGAAAAACACACAATTTGTCGTCAGGTAGAGTAAAGGATAAAACTTATATTATTTAATAAATATTTTTATATTTACTCATAAGACTGAGTTGATTTTATAAAGGTTAAGCAGAAAAAAAGAGTTTAATATGTAACCAGTACATAAAATTAAAACAAAAAAACTATGATATAATTACCCAGGATTAAACATAAGATCTTGGAACCGCAGGAAGTAATAATGAGGAGTTAATGAAAATGAGTATGGCAACCTACATTGGTTTAAATTTTGCAGTAAAACTTAATGAATATTATACGGAAGATGAGGTTGAAATTGACTATGTTTTCTCAGATGAAGAAAATCGTAAGGTAGTTCAGCAGAAGTATTTTACTACACCGTATCTTTATGAGATTGCTGAAAAAGGGCATCCAATTTGGGAAATGAACAAATATCATAAGATTCATTCTCCACATAACTACGAAAAATCAAAAAAAACTTTCCTCTATTTATGTGACCTTCTAAAAAAGTTACTTCCAAAAGGTGATTATTGCGAAGTCTATATATGCTGGCTGGGAGAAGAAGAGGAAGAGCTTGAGAATAATTTGAAAATTGATTTAAACAATCTACAAATAGATACTATAGAAATTTATGAGAAATGTTTCATCAGAATAGAAAACTAGGGGACTATTATCATTTATTCGCCCTTTGAAATATCATAAAAAAATAGAGCCCTAAAAGTGTTCAACACTCTCAGGGTTCTATTTCTTATACCTGTTATGTATGTAACTAATGTTTCTGTTGACTTTGACTAGACAGATATTCAGATACATCATTTGGAACTTTAAGCTTTAAATTAAGATTTTTAATTTCAACGTCAATATAAGGAATACCTTTGTAAGTAATAATTGTAGCAACTTGTTTAAGTTCTTTTTTACCCTTATTTGATGTCTCTCCCAATTTAGCAGTTCCTTCTTGATACATTTTATAGACATTCTCTTTCTTAGCATCGGCAGGGATCTCTGCAACATTCCATTTATCCACTTTTATTTTATTGATAAATGTATTTATATCTTGCTGCTTATCAATAGTATTTAATACTACGTCTGGATGATTTACAGATGATACTTCTACTTTTTTAGCTTGGTCAAACCCTAAGTTTACGTCTTCCTTCATATCTTTTTCCTTTGAGCTACAACCAAACAAGAGTATAGATATACTCAAGGCTGCTATGACCCCAATATAAACTTTTTTCATAAATATCCTCCATGTAATATCCATTAATTTACATAGAAAATTTTAACACTAATTCTTTACTATTACTATACATCTAGAGACGTAGATTGCTATAAATCTCCTGTACAGATTTAGTTACCATAAAACGTATTATCGGTATAAAGATTATGTTTATAGTAAAAGAAAATAGGGCCTTGATTATCAAGGCTCTATTTATCATCACGTACTTCCTTTAAATAAATATATACTGTAGACTAACAACAAAATTACTAAAGATAAGGATATCCAATAAATACTCATTAGACTATTTGGAAAATAGGTAATAGCTCCATATAAAAGAAAAGCAGCTATCAGAAAAAAACAAATGAAGCGACCTAAATAACGTATAGAAAAACGAACAACCTCTCTCACTTGATTTCCTCCTCCAAACAACATTAACTATATTTTACCAAATAACCTTACGGAAGATTACATGCAATACAAATTTAGATTTATATAATGTGCCTTATCGGAAACAATTTTTTAGTAAAGGTAACTTATTTCATAAGATCAATCCCAAAAGTTGAAAATAACTTCTCCAACCGTCTTTGGTTTCCAATAAAAGATTTGCTCTAACTCACTACTGTTCAGCTTGTTTTTATTTTCCAAGCTTAGCTTTCCTTTGCTTTTTCTTATATTTAAAGGTTCGCTAAGTTCCTCTTTACTTAAAACTTTATAGAATGGCATAAAATCCTTTGATAAGGCAGGATCATCTATAAAATTAATGTGTTGAAATTCAACAGTAGAAGCAAGAGCCAGAAACGGATAATATGCATTAAGTAACACATAGAGCTCTTGGTTAGAAATATCCACTTTTACCTTTAAAAAATTGGTTGCTAAATTTGGTTCATCAATTTTTAATATTCTTCCTTGCATTTTTCTAACCAAATTGAAGCATATATTCTTAAAATGGTTCTCCTCTATTTCATTCGAGTTATTATCTGTTGAATTATAAAAACCAGTTATTCCATTAGGAAGATTCATTAAGTGAATAACTCCTTTCTAAATGCCGAGATACGTGTATTCCATATGTATAAGGCATTTATTTCTAGTACCATAATCAGCATTATTGGTAAAAAACACTTTCCTAAATATGTATTTATAGTATGATACTTGTATATTACCGTTTAGGAAGTGATTTTTTGTTTATTGCAATAATTTTAGCTATCATGTTATCTTTTCTTTCAATTTTAAATGCCAATAAGCTCATTGGTTTAAAAGGGCAATTGTCAGTAAAAAGTTTATCCATTCAAACCGTCATTCTTATCGTAACACCTATAGTTGCTCTGATTATTCTTTCAATCGTAATAATTAACTTTCACTCTTTATACCAAGAAAGAATTCCTCATGCATTGCTTGTTTTGAGTATGTGGATGTTAATGACCAATTCCATGTTCATCTATAGAAACATTAAAGATAAGAACATAAATTTAATTACAACAATTGTATTGGGTCTTGGGAGTTTTTTAGCAACTATCTATCTTACTCCTTTAGATCGCTACGATAAACTATTTAATAGCCATTATTACGTCGTTCCATTAGCTATTAGCCTAATCTCCATAGCCATTACATATATAAATTTAATCAGAATTAGAAAAGTATGTTTGTCAATATAAATAAACTAATTACTAAAAAACAAATGTATACATCATCATATACTTTCAGTTACCCTAATCAGCGTTATCGGTGGTAAATAAAAATAGAGTGTTTATTTACTTAAAATACTAATATAAATTAACAAACTTAACAGGAGATTAATTTATATGATTAAAAAAATTATATCAACATTTGTTGCAACTTTATGTGGTAGCTTAATGTTTGAAGCAAGGTCCTTCGATCCTCAATATGAACAAATAACCTTTAATAATGTTATAGGGAGTTTAGTATTTGGACTGATATATATATCACCAATTGTTATAGTATTTGGAATTCCTTCCTCAATCATGATTGATACCATAATACGAAACCTAAAAACTAAGTATAGACATGTGATTGAAATATCACTGTACGTTGTTTTTGGAGCAATAAGTACAGAAATCATTTTATTAATACTTGCTTTAGGTGATGGCATAAGTACCTTTCTAGAATTTGGCTCGTTCTTTATTCTTGCCTTAAGTTGCTCTGTACCGTTTGGATTGAGCTCAATTCTATTAGGCTATAGGCTTAATAAGAGTCCCTCTAAGTAAAAAACATAAATATAATATAAAGGGTTAGTTACCATAATACAGCTTATCGGAAATAAAAAGCTTATAAGAAGAATTCTTCTTATAAGCTTTTTAAAATCAGGGTATCTTTTATAACTTTTTACCACACCATGGGCAAAATAGTATCCCAATAACTGACGTCCCACCATCATGAATAATAAGTCCATATTCACTATCTCTTTTATCAAATAAAATGAGTTTATCCGGACATTCAAACGGATCTTGATGAATATCACAGTTGAAATTAGCATGATATTTCATATCCTCACAGCAATGCTTATACATTCAGTTTCTCCTTAACCCTATAATAATGCTACTTGGATGATTATATCATTAATTTATTACTAAATATGTTCAATCTGAAAATGACTATTATGTACAAAGAAAGTTAACATAATCACCATTACAAGCACCTATAAGAAAGGCCATCCAATAAATTAGATGACCTTTCTTATTACATATTAAATTCTTTTTTTATAATACATAATAGACAATGCATTTGTAATGATAACTAAACTGAAGCATAAGCTAAGAGCATTTTGAAATTGGGCATTGGTAAATGGACTAAATAAATTGGAGATAGTAATCACCGTAAACCCTATAATAAAGATCATTAATACAACTGAACTGGCTTTTCCTTGTATTTGTGCTCCTCTTTCGTCTTTCGCTTCTTTATTAAGAAACGTAGCCCAATAAAAACCACCAATTAAAGCAAGAGTTACTGCAATTGTCATCATCATTTTATTCTCCCTCCGCAAATTCATAATCAAAGACTTCGTAAATGTTCTTACTAAATTGTTTAGCAATTTCAAATGCAAGTATTAGAGATGGATTATATTTATTGGATTCCAGTGAAGCAATGGTTTGTCTAGAAACACCAACACGATCTGCTAATTCTTGTTGTGACCATCTCATTTCAGCCCTTAATACTGGAATTCGATTGGTTAATGCTCCTTTTCGTTGCATCTCAACACCTCAATTTCCTTTTTGTTACATCTAATGTAATATATTTTGTTCTTTTTGTAAACTATTTATTACAAAATGACAAAAAAAGTTTACTTTAGTTTTGAAAATACGCATAGGATATATAACCTCAAATAACATTATTACAATTATCGACATAAAAAAGCCTTATAAATTAAGAGACATTTATTATTAATAAGTAAAAATGTAAAATTTTATCATGGTAATTATTGAAAATAATTTTAAATATGTGTATATTGTATATATAGTATATATACAATATTTGTTTTGTTAAGGGAGTTTTGCATGCAAATTATTATTTCGAATAACTCAAAACAGCCTATTTATGAACAGATCTCTAAACAAATTAAACAATTTATTTTGAAAGGGATTTTACAAGAAGGAACCTCATTACCTTCGATAAGATTACTTGCAAAAGATCTGCAAGTCAGTGTAATTACCACCAAAAGAGCTTATGAGGAACTGGAAAGGGAAGGGTTTATTTACTCTCTAGTTGGAAAGGGTTCTTTTGTATCTGCACAAAATGAAACGTTGCTTAAAGAGCGACAACATAGAGTTGTAGAGGAAAAGCTTTTAGAAGTAATTGAAATTTGCAAGGATTTAAATGTATCAAAAGATGAACTAAATAAAATGGTTGCAATACTTTATAAGGTGGATGATGAATAATTATGGAAAATGCAATTGAAATCAAAAGTGTTTCAAAAAAATATAAAGATTTTCATATCGAAGATTTATCATTTTCAGTAAAGAAAGGCTTTGTAACAGGATTTATTGGAGCTAATGGAGCTGGTAAATCAACAACTATTAAACTAATTATGAATTTAATAAAAAAAGAAAAAGGGAACATAAATATCTTCGGCTTAGACAATCAACAGTATGAGAGAGACATTAAAGATCGTATTGGTTTTGTGTTTGATGATAATGTATTTTATGAAGAATTATCTATTAAGGAAATGAAGAATTTAGTCGCTCCAACATATACACATTGGGATGAGGAGCTGTTCAAGAGTTATTTAGAAAAGTTTGAACTTCCAACTCGATTAAAAATAAAGAAGATGTCAAAGGGCATGAAAATGAAAACGTCATTAGCTTTTGCACTTTCTCACCATGCAGATCTCATTATAATGGACGAGCCTACATCTGGATTAGACCCTGTATTTCGTCGTGAGATACTAGAAATTCTTTATGATCTTATGCAGGATGAAACTAAAACGGTATTCTTCTCAACTCATATTACAACTGACTTGGATAAAATAGCTGATTATATTGTCTTTATTCAGAATGGGACTCTTATTTTTCACAAAGAATACCATGCGATTGCAGAAGAGTATGGCATTGTAAAAGGAAGCAATGATTTATTGGATCAAAGATCACCGAAAGAATTTGTCTCTATTCGAAAGACAAGTATGGGGTTTGAAGCACTTAGCAAGAATATTAAAGAGACGGAAAGCCTATATGGAGATAAAGTCGTTATTGAAAAGCCTTCACTTGAAGATATTATGTACTTTACTAAAAGGGGGAAAGCACATGTATAATTTAATTAGAAAAGACTTCATTCTACAGAAATATCTCATGTTATTTTACCTTTTTATCGCTATATTCTATACAATGACTGACATGAGCATGGGGTTAATAATTACAGTACTGTCGGTCTTTTTTACTATCAATAGTCATTATTATGATGAAAAAGGAAAAAATAATGTATTAATAAATAGTTTACCCTTTTCTAGGAAACAAATTATTGCTTCTAAATATATTGGAGTCCTGATATTTTTATTTATTACCACCCTTATAATCTGGTTAATTCGGTTCATCTGTCAAGATATTGTTTCAAACAGTATGACGGGAGGCAGTATAACTGAATTATTAACAAGTTACGCAATTGCAATCCTTTTTGTATCTTTTTATTTTCCTTTCTTTTATAGGTTTCCAAATAGAATCTTATTATCTAGTTTCTCAATTTTGGTCATTATGATGGTTGCTTTAGGAAAAACAATAGTTAATAGATTTGGCAATGTAATGAGTGATTTTATTAATGGCATACAAACATTTTTTTCTCAATTTTCAACAACAGGACTATATATTTCAGCTTTTGTTATAACCATTTTAATTTTTTCTAGTTCATGGTTTTTGACTCTTAAAATCTATGAGAATAAAGATTTTTAACATTTACATGAATTCTATGTTTTACATTATTGGTTATTGAATAAGCTCATACCTATTACAGTATGGAGTTCAAAATACTTTGCATAGGCTGTTTAATTCTAGTTACCATAATCCATATTTTAGGAAACAAATAAAGACAGCAGCCAATATAGAATTAGCTGCTGTCTTTATTTGTAGGTTTAGTTTTCATAAAAATCCCTGCTAATCCAATGAAAATAGCAGATACAAGTAATGCAGTTACTCCCTGCTTTAAAATAAAGCTAAAGACCATTACAGAAAGTAAGCTTAACAAAAACATTGATTTGACTAACATATTTCTCTTATTCATTTATAATCATCTCAATTCTGTCTACGGATAACATATAAAATTATTGTCGTTGCTCTCTTTGTCCAACAATCCAAGCTAAAACTAAAATAGAAGCTGTTACTACTAAAGCTGTAAACATAACTATATTCACCTCTTATTCCTTATAATTACATTTTAGCACACTATAAAGAGAGAAAAAGCAATGCATACGATATACATAGCTAGTTTACATAAACACTCTTAACGGAACACATCAAAAAAAGAACCCCTTGGCGCACAAGGGGTTTGAGAAAGGATTGATTACAAATATATGCAGCTTTTTATACATCCTTGACGCGTAAGGGTTCTATGCAAGGGAGTAACCCAAACGAATGAATAAAAAGCGCACCTTTTATTCATATGCTAGTCCTTTAAAATATATTATTCTTGTTGAAAATATGTTATTATGTGTCTGCACATGCATTTTATAGTAAAAAGCCACCTGTCCTGCAAATACTGGGTGGCTTTTTATTTTGTTAATGAGGTTAGATAGTAGAGCGCATCTAAAAGCTTCTCAAAGAAGTGATTATCTTTACTCTTCCCATTTTATTAGGTTAGGCTTTTTATCTAATATAGATTCGTATTGCTTCTTTATTCCATATCGAGCATGGGGGTCAAGGGTTAAATATCTTTTGTATTTTTCTAAACGATACTCTAGTTTTGACCACCCATAATGTTTAACTCTCAAATTGGAGATACTATTCGGTAATTGAAATATATTGTTAGGGAATCTCCCACAGTGCTGAGGAGTTTCTTTCCAGGTGTAGGAAAAATCATTTCGATATCTAACAAGAAACGGTCGATAGGAAAAGTGAGATTGCCAATAGTCATCCTCACGGTAGTGGGTATCATTCCAAAAGTCATAAAGTCTAAAAGAATAAAGATCATAGTCCTCTTGAATAAGGAGCTGCTTTATATCCTGACCAAATTTGTCCTCAAACATCTCATCCGCATCTACATTTAAAATCCAATTAGGTTCTGTATTGACTGTTTCCTCCCACTGTTGTTTACGAAGCTCTACTTCATTAGAAAATTTTGAGACTTCATTCCGTATAATTTTGTAAGGTATTGTTTGTAAAAGCTCTTTACAGACTTCAACCGAATTGTCAGTACTACTATCGTCAATGATTACAGCACTGTCAATGTAAGGAAGGTGACTCTTCAAAACTTCTCTTAAAAAACGATTCTCTTCATTTTTAATTACCATAGAAAGAGTAAGTTTTGGGTTTGTAGAAGTAGATACATTAATATTTGAATTAGAAGTCTTCTGCCTAATCATTATTTTTTTAAGGAATTCTTGGCCCCCTTTTATATTTGTATCCCGATAAACATGATAGGCAGGGTAATGGGTATCTACATACAAGGAAAGATCCATCGCAGCCGCACGTATGCAAAAATGACGGTCTTCTCCCCAAAATGTTAAATTAGGTATTTTATTAAAGTTGACTCCTTTTTGAAGGGCATTCTGTGAAATGAGAGTACAAGCACCAAGTCCTCCTACTTCATAAACCCCAGGGGTCCTCATTTTAGCTATAAATTCCTGGTAACGAACTTTTATTTGTTCAGTAGATAAATTTTCCCCTGGTTGTTTGTGATATTGGATATATTCATCATAAAGCCAAACTTGGGGTTGCTCTACCGTCTCTGGCTGCCACCTTGTCCAAAAGATCTCAGAAATAATCTCTTTTTTTTGCTGAATTAGATGAGAAAGAGTTTCTGGAAACAATAAAAGATCAGAATCCACCAAAAATAAATAATCGTAGTTTTTTTTCTTAGCATATTGAATGAAAGAGTTCTTAAAACCAGCTACTTTCCAAACAAGATGTTCATTCCAATAGTGAGTTTGATTACTTCGAGAATAAATATCTTGATAGTCTGATTTTTCGACAATTACTGATTGAATACACTTTTGAAATTGTATAAGAAGGCAACTAGAATCGCCATTTTCATTATCATCTATGAAATAGAAATCTACTATCATATCCTCTTTTTTGAGGTGTTTTAACGATTCTAAGAATAATGTTAAAATTTCTGGCTTTTGATGAACAGGACTCGCGATTAGTACCCTTTGTTTATGCTTCACTTCCTACACCATCTTCTATTGGTAGTTTTGTTTTTAAATATTCCTTATTATGCAGGTATTTGGGATCATTAGGTCTGTAAGTACCTGCTAATTCATTATGGTAATTTGCCTTTTCATAATCCCCTAACGCATCATAACAAACGCAAAGCTGGAGATGTGGAATCCATGTAGAGAAAAATGGGGTTTGAATTCCACAATTATCTTGTGAAACCTCTGTTTGTATTGCTAGATCATACCAGAAAATAGCAGAATGATAATCATTTTTTTCAATAAAATAATAAGCTAGTCTACAACAAATTTCAGGTCTAGGAGCCGTATAAATAAAGGAACGCAGTAAAGATTTAATCACTTTTTCTTTGTCAAAAATCTCATGATAACAATCAGCTAAATTTCTACATGCTGCAATATTATCTTCAACCCATCCTTCTTCCGTTGAAAGAAATTTTTCATAAAACTCAATTGCTCTTTTAAATTGTCGATGATCTTTTAATTCATTTGCAAAATAATATAAATCTCTCGGAGAGAAATCTTCACCAGTACGTAGCTTTTTCTCATAGATTTTTAAATTACGATCAGAGTCGTGGTGAATACTTTTATGGGTTACAGAAACCTCACTGTTCATAATATTTCCCCATACTTCAAGGTATTCGTGGACAGCCCCAATCCAACGGAAGCCATTCCTTCTTTTTACTAATCGGTTTCTCCTTAAACTTGACGTAACGTTACCATATTCATCCGTATCTAAAATATATTTCATCGTTACTGAGTCGACAGAGGATTCTAGGTTCAGTTTTAGTGCCAGCAATTTCTGTTGATCTTCCTCTAGAAAAACATCATCCGCATCTAACCATAAAATATAATCCTTTGTAGCCTTCTCAAACGCGTAGTTACGGGCCTTTGAAAAGTCATGAACCCATTCAAAATCATAAATTCGATCCGTATATTTACTCGCAATTTTTTTTGTTTGGTCATTCGAACCTGTATCAATGATATTTATTTCATCCACTAATTGGTAAATACTCTCCAAGCATCGTCCAATCGAATCTTCTTCATTTTTTACAATCATACATAAACTAATAGAAACCATAACTTGTCCCTCCTATAAAGTTTTAATACTGGTGTGGTTATCATCTATTTTTATGAATAGAAAAACTGGACACCTTGTTATAAAGCAATATGAACTTTATCCAACCAGGGGCTAGAGTATTTGTATATGTGGAGTAAAGAGTGAAAAATTTTTAAATTATTATTTTCTCATAGCTCATTTTATGTATGTTTTACTAAGATATTAACCTTAAATTCCGTTATTGGAATGGTTGGTGTAAAAGGTTGTTTTTGTATATTTACAATAATTCTATTGAAATACTTGTAAAACATTTTGCACTTTAGTCATATGTATATCCTTGTAAGGCACTTTTATAAGTAGAAAGTATCATAGAACGAAAATGCATGAATTTCTGAAAAGTCATTTAAGGAAGTGGGGGAAAAGTAATTGAATGTCTATTCAAAACTTAATCATTAATGGGGGATTTGAAACAGGATCGCTCGCACCGTGGATAACTGCTAATGCAGTAATTACCAGTGAATATTCGCATTCAGGATTTTATTCAGCGAGATTACAAGGAGGGGCAACCTTCTCTTATATTTCGCAATTTGTTCCGATTGAACCAGGGGAGAACCTGGAGATTTTGGCTTCTCTAGCCACTGTAGGACAAGCATCAGCCATTTCAATTACTATACAAGCGTTTTACTATGACAGCCAGCTTAATTTGCTTGAAAATGGGCTTCTTACCACAGTCCCAGGCAATCAAATTCCTAATGTAGAAAATCATACGTGGCTAGAAATCTATCAAACTACGACCGCAGCTCCACCGGGTTCCACGCAGGCATTTATTGTCATCAATACTCTTCCACAAGTGGAAACTTCAGATATTTTAGTAGATGATGTCGCTGTGTTAGCTATAAATAATAATGGGGTGACTGGTCCTACTGGGGCTACCGGAATCACTGGAGCCACCGGGGTTACTGGAGCTACTGGGCCTACCGGGGCGACTGGAATCACTGGGGCTACTGGGCCTACCGGGGCGACCGGAGAAACTGGAATCACTGGGGCTACCGGAGTCACCGGAGTCACTGGAGAAACTGGAGTTACTGGAGCGACTGGAGTTACTGGAGCGACTGGAGTTACTGGAGTTACTGGAGTTACTGGAGCGACTGGAGCGACTGGAGTTACTGGAGCGACTGGAGTTACTGG
>NZ_JBIQFF010000014.1:16835-41158 GCF_045369295.1 Priestia sp. 179-F W1.4 NHS
TGGAGTTACTGGAGTTACTGGAGCGACTGGAGCGACTGGAGTTACTGGAGCGACTGGAGTTACTGGAGCGACTGGAGAAACTGGAGAAACTGGCGCGACTGGAGTTACTGGAGCGACTGGAGCGACTGGAGTTACCGGAGCGACTGGAGTCACTGGAGCCACTGGAATCACTGGCGCGACCGGCGCGACTGGAGTTACTGGAGTCACTGGAATCACTGGGGCTACCGGGACGACTGGAGTTACTGGAGTTACTGGAGCGACTGGAGTTACCGGAGCCACTGGAGCGACTGGAGTTACTGGAGCGACTGGAGTTACTGGAGCGACTGGAGCCACTGGAGTTACTGGAGCCACTGGAGCGACTGGAGCGACTGGAGTTACCGGAGCTACTGGGATCACTGGAGTTACTGGAGTTACTGGAGTTACTGGAGCGACTGGAGTTACTGGAGTTACTGGAGCGACTGGAGAAACTGGAGCGACTGGAGCCACTGGAATCACTGGGGCTACTGGGGCTACCGGAGAAACTGGAATCACTGGGGCTACCGGAGTCACTGGAGTTACTGGAGTTACTGGAGTTACTGGCGCGACTGGAGTTACCGGAGCGACTGGAGTCACTGGAGCCACTGGAATCACTGGCGCGACCGGGGCGACTGGAGTTACTGGAGCTACTGGAGTCACTGGAGTTACTGGAATCACTGGCGCTACCGGGGCGACCGGGGTTACTGGGGTTACTGGAGCTACTGGAATCACTGGAGCCACCGGGGCGACTGGAACTATGGCTAGTTCATATGGCTATGTGTTTAATACTGGTGCTCAAACTGTAAATACAAATGCAGATGTTGTATTCAATACTACCGGTCCTCTCTCTGGAGGAGTCTCATTCACAGCACCTTCTACGATAAATGTGGCTACTGGAGGAGTCTACCTGGTACTTTATGAGGTTATTCCATTATTTGGGTCAGGAAATACTACCGCAGCTTATGCTATTCGATTGAATGGTGTAAATCAAACTTCTGCCACTTACGGTATTATTAGCTCAAATAATATAAGCCCCACTTTAGTGGGCACTGCTATTTTAACCATTCCAAGTGGGGCAACACTAACGATTCGTAATGTAGGAGCTACAAATGATATACTTAATACTACGGCAGATGGTGCCGCAATCGTAAATGCCTCTTTTCAATTGACTAGACTAAGTTAAAATAGAAAAACTAGATATAAATTTTGCATAAGATATACCTTTTTACAAAGAAAATGTGTAAACACAAAAGAAACGGATCTGCCACTTTAGATGGTAGGTCCGTTTCTTTTGTTAGGGTTTCAATTAGCAAAAAGCAAAAAAGATCTATTTGAACTTTTAGTGTATATACAAAAATCTGCTCTTGTCCAGTAGCTTTTATTAAATAAACCGTCCGCAAAAGTATACTTTTACGAACTTTTCTTTTGTATAAAAAATCTATTATCTTTATCGTTCATTTAAGTTCTAAAATAAATTACGAACGTACTTTAAAATACATATACTTTTACGAACGTTTTTGACGGCATAAAGCTCAAATTAGCTCATAGTTTATTGAAGATTATAATTGACGGACCGAAAGGGAATTAGGTATAGGAATCATATGATAAGAAGAAACTAATTAAAATAAAATTATAAATTTTTCTTACAATTGATATATATGTAAAAAAATATATGGGAGCTCTTTTCTAAGGGAAGAAATTAATGAGTCAAACATCTAAATAACTGAAAAGATAGAAGTTAAGAGTTTAATTTATCAAAAAATTATCGGCAATCTTTAAGGAAGAAAAATATTATAAATTTTAATATAGAAATGAACAAAAAATAAAAGCCGATTTATTTAACCTGTTTGTTCAAGGATTCACCAGAGGCTGCACCTTGCAGTTAAATAATATCGGCTGTTTTTATTAATGTATGATGTTTATATTAATAAAATACCATGTAATTGAAAAGAGTACAAGGTCTATTTTTAAATTTACTCTATAAAAGAGAAAGAACTTTTAGGATAGCTAACAATTGCTTCTTTGAAATCACATAAATTTATCCATTTTTCATCATCTTTAGTCTTATTCAATGTTTTAAGGTATTCTTTATATTGCAGAGAGTCAAATCTCTTTAGTTCGTGTAACTCAGACAGTGTGTGGATTCTCTTGTTGTACATCCAACTATATGAAATAGCGTTTAAAAGCGTCTGAACATAATATTTCAGACGATAGAAAGTATTATCTAAGATTTTTCCATCATTCTCTCCACTATGAGTTAACATATTTCTTAGTCTATAAATTTGTTTTATATCATTTCTAATCATGCTCTCAAAATGTTCCAGTTGTTTATTGATTTCATGTGTTAGCGTAAGGGTTTTGGAAATTAGGTATTCTTGGCTTACATTACGATTAGTAAATCCTAGCCATTTGTCTTCTACTTTCTTTAGTTTATCGTGTTTTGAGAATAAAAATATCGTAAACTTATCTACTATCGTAAATTTAGATATATCTAAATTTGCTAGATTTAATTTATTATCTAAAAATTGCTCTACTTCTTTTGATGCTATTTTCGGTTCTTTATCCATTTGATAAATAATATCTTTAAAGAATAATTTAATAGACTTTCTAAAATGAAACAGAGACATGTAAGGAACAAAATTTTTATTTATTGTATCAATTTTATTATCATCTGCAGAATCAATAAGTAAAAACTCCATAATGCTCCATAATGACATAAATGCATACTTTTTATCAATTGTCTTTGAAGGATAATTAGTCCATTCAAGTATTTTTAGTATTTCTAATTTAGTAATATCAGATAAATTAGAAAATTGAGCATTCATGAGAAATTGGTCAAAGTATTTTA
Source organism: Priestia sp. 179-F W1.4 NHS (assembly GCF_045369295.1). Classification (NCBI taxonomy): domain Bacteria; kingdom Bacillati; phylum Bacillota; class Bacilli; order Caryophanales; family Bacillaceae; genus Priestia; species Priestia sp. 179-F W1.4 NHS. Next base: position 19,699 of record NZ_JBIQFF010000014.1, read on the forward strand.
TTCTCATTTTTTCATCTGTGCTGGACATATAAGGTTGAAATTCTTTACCTTTGAGATAAATTTTAAAATTTATTCCCCTCATATCTAACCTTTTGGTTAGTAAGTCACATTTTTCAACAATCTTTGTTATAGTATTATTTATATATTCTTTATCTATCTTATATATAGAAAAGAAATAGTCTATATTCGAAAAGTGATCATTTTTCGAATAATCTGTTATCCTGTTAGATCTATACATATCTAATAATTGGTCTTCAAGAAAAGAATGGAAAAATTTATAATTAGAAATATGCTTTGTCTTTTTAATAGTTAGTTCGATATCTACTTTTTCTAGTTTTTTAAACTCTTCACTACCAATTGACATTAGATGGTCTAAAATTTTATTAGTCGCTTCAAAGTGTTTTGATTTATTTTGACTGAGGATGTTGCTTACTTTAGTATAGAGAGCTTCTTTAGAATGTCCCCTAGAATAAAGATATTCAATCAATAACACTAATAATTCATCGAATAGTCTATAACACATCTCTAGTTTGTAATGGTCTATTTTTAATACTCTTTTTATAGATCTGATAATTCCTTTAAAAAAATCAACATCATGTAATATATTATGTAACCTTTGAATGGCGTGTTCACTTCCAATTTCTTTTACAAAGGAAAGGTTTACAGAATATTTTTTAACACCTCTATCAATAATTATTTCTTCCTTAACAGAGGTAATAACCTTTGTTTTTTTTATGTGTTCTTTTATTGTTTCTATAATTTGAGGACCTGCTAAGAATTTGATTTCATTGGGTAATGAAAAATATTGTCTTGTAAGTTCGTGCAAGCCTATCAAAGGAAAGTGAAATCCCACTCCTTTAATATGGGGGTTTATGGAGTTGAGTATTTGATTGCTTATGTATATTGCTTTAACGGCATTTGTATTAACTGTCATGAAGCTCTCCTATAGCATTTCTGAATATTTTAATTTCAATTATACCATATGCAGGTAGCAAACAATATAAACCCTCATTTATTACGCAAATAGTGTTTATTTTATTAAGCTTTAAAAATAGATACAAAAAACTAGTAAGTTTGATAAATTTGTAGATTTATGGTTATTTTTAACTTATATTGAAATTATCAAGCTTTTTAGGGGGTTATCGAATGGAAAATAATATAAAGAATTACTTTTTATATTCCACTCCGGATATTTTAGATAATGAAACACACGAAAAAGGTCTTAGAAACGTACAAAGACAAGCTTACGTAGATATTTGTAATCATTTCTTGCTAAGAAAATCATCTAATCATGCTGTTGCTATCCTGCCAACTGGATCTGGTAAAACAGGTGTCATGGCTATTGCTCCATACGGGATAGCTCAAGGGAGAGTTCTAATCATTACTCCGCAGCTTGTAATTAAAGACCACGTATTAGATTCGTTAGATCCCTCGTCGCCAAATAACTTTTGGTTAGAGCATAAAATATTCAGGGATTATAAAGAATTACCAATAGTAACTGAATATGACAAAAATACATTACTGTCTGAGCTAGATCAGAGTAATATTGTAATACTAAACATTCACAAAATAAGTTCTAAGAATAAAAATTCATTGTTGGACAAAGTAGATAAAGATTTTTTTGATATGATAATTATTGATGAAGCACACCACTCTCCAGCTAAGACTTGGCAAGATGCCTTAAAATACTTTGATAAAGCCAAAGTTTTAAAAGTAACTGGTACTCCTTTTAGATCTGATAGAAAAGAAATTGAAGGGGAAATTGTTATAAATTATAGGCTTGGAAAGGCTATGCAGGACGGAATAGTGAAAACTTTAAAAAACTTTGTTCTCAAGCCCGAAAAAGTTTATTTGACCATAGATAATGACCTAACAAAGAAATATACTATCGAAGAATTGGAACAAATGAATATAAAGGATAGTGATTATATTTCAAGAAGTGTTGCTTACTCCCCTGAATGTAACAAACATATAGTAGAAGCAAGTATACAAGAACTAGAAGAACGAAAGTCTCAAAGTGACATACCTCATAAAATTATAGCAGTATGCTGTAGCATTAAACATGCAGAAGATGTAAAAAAAATATATGAAGAAAAAGAATATAATGTTGTAATAGTTCATAGTAAATTAAAAAAGAATGATAAGGTAGAGTCTTTAAGAAAAATTGAGAGTCATCAAGCAGAGATTGTAATACATGTAGCAATGCTAGGAGAAGGTTATGATCATCCTTTTTTATCGGTAGCAGCAATCTTCAGACCTTATAGAAGTTTAGCTCCATATTCTCAATTTATTGGTCGCATTCTTAGAAAAATTTCAGATTCCCAGAGTAAATTAGATAATATAGGAGCTGTTATAGCTCATAGAGACTTAAAATTAGATAAACTTTGGAAGGAATACCAAGATGAGAAAGATTATTGTAGTGTAATTGAAAAAGTAAAAGGCCAAGAAAGCGCAGAAAAAAAGCTTGAAAAATCTTTAGGTAAAAGTTTAAATAGCGAAATTGGTGGCGTCGAGGTAGAAGGAGAACTTTTATCTGAAGGAGAATTCTATGAATACACCTTAGCAGCCAAAGAATATGAAGCGTATGAGCAGGAAATAGCTGCAACAGTCCAGAAATTAAAGGATTTATTTCCTAATAGTGACGAACAACAGCTAAAACAATTAGCTAGAAGTGAAAAGAAGCCCCAAAGTTTCAATCCGTTATTAAATAACCCTAAAAAGTATCGAGAAATTCTTAGAACTAGCTTCAAAGAGAAGGTTCAAATTGACATCCCTGCGACTTTATTATCTGAATTCAATTTAACAAAGGATGGGGTAGAACTTCTACAATTACCCTTAAAGAAACAACACCAATGGGTATTTATTAAAGGTGATAATGCTGCTATTATTGCTAAGTATTTAAATGCTTTATTAAAGGATAAATATGGTGATAGAAACGAATGGACATTAAGAGATTATCAAAGAGCCAATGAGGAATTGGATACATTAACAAAACATGTTAGTGTATTAATACATTCCATTGTAAAGGAAGGATAATTTATGGATAATTTAGAAAAACTCAGAAAAGAATTATGGGAAACAACTTATTTAACTCCACTACGTCCAAACGATTTATTGGAAAATACAAAAGATCCAGATTACCTTAACATCTCTTTTTCTAGAGAAGCTGAAAGTCTAAAAGGAGAATTGTTCTTTAAAGATGAGGAAAAAATCATAAAGGCAGAATATTATTTTGACTGTAATGACCATCTAGTTATAGCTAAAATTATTGAAGAAAACGACGAAATAGTAATATACGACAGAGAACAACGAAAAGCAGATATAATTAGCACCATAATGAAAAATTATGGAGTTAAAGAATTAAATTCATTTGTATCATAGACTTTATTTAATGAAAAAAGAAAAAACCTAAATGGTTTTCTCTTTTTTTATTTTTGTCTCACTTCTCCTTTTTCATATACTTCTTTTTTAAAAGGCTTTATTAATTTTGAAGCCTTTTAAGAGAACCCCTCATACTTTTAATGACTAATTTCAACTAATGATAACATTTATAGACTGTGATTTGTTTCCTCTAACAGGGGACTTTCTTTAATGATGGTGATAAAAAACTACAAATTCACTTAACGAATTAACTCTAATTCAATCAATCTTTACTTAAGAGCTACGAATAGCAATAATCGGGAAAAGGTATGATATTCCACTGGATAAAGAACGTTTGTTCGTATATAATATACAGAACAAACGTTCTTTTAGTTGAGGAGTATTTTCAATGGAGGATGAACAGCTACCAAACCGAATCATTATATGTATCGACATGAAGGCGTTCTATGCGTCCGTTTCTTCTGTCATAAGAGGATTAAATCCGTTGAAAACAAAGCTTGCGGTGGTCGGAGATATCAAACGGTCGGGATCCGTTGTATTAGCTGCCACACCCTTATTAAAGAAAGAAGGGGTCAAAACAGGAAGTCGTCTTTTCGACATTCCTAAAAGGAAAGATATCCATGTGGTGAATCCATCCATGGAGAGATACATCAAGGCTTCGACCTATATTTCGAGCTTGGTGTTACAGTATGTGGCTCCTGAGGATTTTCATGCCTATAGTATTGATGAGCTGTTTATTGATGCGACAGCTTCGTTGCATCTATTCGCTCGTACACCAGAAGAATTAGCCCATAAAATCATTTACGAGATTTATCGTAAGACACGCCTGACAGCTACGGCAGGCATAGGTCCTAATCTCTTACTGGCGAAGATAAGCTTAGACCATGAGGCAAAAAATAGCCCAACAGGAGTGGCGTATTGGCGATATGAGGATGTTCCCTTTAAGTTGTGGTCCATTCATCCAATGAAAGATTTCTGGGGAATCTCCTCTGCTACAGAAAGACGCTTGAATCGTTTAGGTATTCACTCCATCAAAGAACTGGCGCTTTCTTCTGTCGAGATGTTACGGAAAGAATTCGGTGTCCTAGGCGAAGAAATCCATCAACATGCCAATGGTATTGATTACAGTCGCATTTCGGATGTGTATATTCCTAGCTCTCGTTCGTTTGGAAAGAGTCAGATTCTTCCTCACCATTACACGAATCGAAAAGAAGTGGAATTGTTGCTGTTAGAGCTATTGGACGATGTGTGTTTTCGTTTACGGATGCATCAAGTGGTGGCCCAAACAGTTCATTTATCCATTGGCTACAGCAAACAAACAGGTGGAGGCTTCTCAAGACAAAAGAAAATGGGAAGAGCTTCAAATTTAAGCCAAGATATTTTTCCGTATTGCTTAACCATCTTACATACGTATGATAATGGAATGCCGATTCGCTCCATTGGGATCTCCTTATCCAACACCAGCATTCAAGAAGAGGAGCAAATGAGCTTATTTGAGGATATAGATCAGCGCGAAAGAGCCCATGCTCTTGCGAAAACGATTGATGAAATCCGGGTGCGTTATGGAAAGAATAGTTTGCTGCGGGCTTCAAGTCACCTCGATCATTCAACCGTTCGTTATCGAAATGGCTTACTTGGAGGCCACAAATCGTAAGGAGGACAGAAACATGGAACCTAGAGGAATGAAAAAATGGCGCCCTTTTGCTACGCTGCCAGAACAATACATAGGGTTAAAGGAAATAATAAATAAGCAACTAGAGGTAGCTCAACCTGTTTTAACAGAAGAGCAAATGGAACAGATGAATTTCACCTTAATTGAAGCCTTACATACCAATAAACAAGTATATCTTACATATTATAAAAACGGGCGCCGTATAACCGACACAGGATTCATACAATTTGTTGATTCCCTGGGGAATTTGTTTGTTTTTATCGATGACGTATTTGAGTTAAAAAATAAAATGAGGTTAAGTGAGCTAATTGATGTTCGCTTCGCTTAGTTCCTGAAGAAATCGTGTACAGGAAGCATTTATTTGGGTGGAGGGACATACATGTACAATTTTAGAGTGTACACGCTACGTGACGGTTCAAAGAGAATCATTAAACTAAAAGAAGGAGAATCCTTTAGGGAGGAACTCCAAAGAGCCAGTATTCAAGAAACACAAATTTTTCAGATGCAACTAGTGGAAAAGCCAGAGTAATTTTCACATAATCCTTTTCTATGGATGTAATTGTGTTACTCTAAGGAAAGCTAAATAGAAAAGAGTGATTAACCTGGAAGAAATAAAGGAGCAAGAGATTGATCTTGATAAAGTGTACGACTATGCTGAATTTCCTGATAAAGTGAGTGGCCGATGCGACAATTGTAATTCATCTTACTTCAAAAGTTCAGTAAAAGGTGGCGTTTTCTTACGTGAATGTCGTGAGTGTGGGATGAAGAAGAGCATCTAAGTGTAGATGATTATATAGTTAAAAGAGAAGGGTTTATCCTTCTCTTTTTTATTTGCCTTTATTTACTTCTCTCTAGGATTGGGAACATACAATAGGACAATCCCCAACATAAAAAAGAACGCATATTCCATGACTATCTAGAGATCACCCACTGTGGTAACTACTTAATATCAAAAGAATAAAAAGTAAAGTTCATCTAAATGACTATGTTAAAACAAATGTTTTAACGTTTCGCCCATCCTTTACTATTTAAGAAATCTTTCATAAAAGACCTAGGAAGACGTGCAAGACTTCCAATTGCTGTATCAGACCACGTACGGCTTTGTTTATTTCCAGAACGATTTTCATAATACAGTTTAGTAGTCTCATCATATTGTTTAATAATTTCTTTTGTATTGCTGTTATAACCATTTGTATGGTAAATACCTTCAAATGGAATTCTTGGCTTATGGTCATTACGTTTCGCTGGATAACCAACAACAAGTCCAAATACAGGAAAGACATAATCAGGAATATCAAGCAACTCAGATATTTCTATTATTGCATCCCTAACTCCACCTATATAACAAACACCTAACCCCATAGATTCAGCAGCAATAACTAAGTTTTGAGATGCCAGTGATGCATCTATAGCACCTACTAGTGCAGCATCTATTCCCTCAATTGTCTCTGTGATATCTATCTCTAAATCTTCGGCCATTTGTTTATGACGATTTACGTCGGCACAAAATACGAAAAAATGTCCTCCTTCTGCTATAAATGGTTGGTCACCTGCGAGTTTTGCTATTTTTTGTTTTAATTCTGGATCAGTCACGCCGATAATGGAATATGCTTGCTGAAAACTTGCAGTTGAAGCTGCTTGCGCTGCAGTTACTAACTGCTTGATTTGCTCCTCTGTTAAAGGTCGATTGGTAAAAGAACGAACAGACACATGTTTTAAGATGGTTTCGATAGTTTGATTCATTTTAATTTCCCCTTCTACTCTAAATTTTTTAATGTTGATTGCGATTATAACTTCACATTTTTATTTTTGAACGAACAGTACAAAAATATGCTAAAAAAACGGCAAATCCATCTAATTGATGTTTGCCAGAGCTCCCTCGACAATTTGTTCTGCCATATCACGACTTCGTGTAGTGGCATTGAGAGTACGGAGACCATAAAAACTACACAGAAACGTCCTTGACAAGTCTAAAACAGACCTGTTAGATGTAATTTCTCCAGATTTAATTCCTTCTTCTATCACACGATACAGGACACCTTCTAGACGCTCTGCGTGGCGATTAGCTACGTTCTCTACCGTGGAGTCGGTTCGACCACGCTCCATAGTGGCGCTAATCAACAAACAGCCTTTACTCGTATCCTGAAAATCCTCTTCTACGGCCCATTCCAACAAATCGCGCAGCCTTTCTTTTACAGGAACAGGACGCTCTAAAATATCAATTTGCACTTGAATCCAGTACTCATGATAATGTTGGAGTGTTTGCTCATATAATTCATGTTTACTTCCAAATGTATTATATAAGCTTCCACGGCCAAGCCCTGTACTCTTGCATAAATCCTCAGTAGAGCATCCTTCATATCCTTTTAACCAAAAAGCATTCATAGCCGCATCAAGCACTTTTGGCTTATTAAATTCACGTGGTCTTCCACTTTTACTCATTGTGTCCCCTCCTTTAAAAAGTAATGTTGGATACAGTATAAACACTTTTGTAACGTTCAGTCAATAATTAAAATTCCTCCCCCCCATTTGTTTACTGTGCCTATCGCTTACAATTTGTTCTTTTTTGTGATGATTAATGCATTTTTATTTACTTTTTTTAGGATCATGCTCCCACTGCTCCTTATTATGTTCTAATTTAACCTTTGAGACATCTTAGGATCTCTCGTCCATTTATTAAAAAGAATAAACCATTGGGACAACTTCTAGCATCTATAATCCAAGCACACCTTACATCACTACCTACTCCTTCCTTACTGCAGTAAGGGTTCTTTTTTATTTTTTGATTGGACAGGCAAGCTTACTGCAGTAGCTACATAGTATCTAAAGGATTGTAACTTCATTATCTACTTAGTAGCTAGTTCATTATCCCTACCGCGTTAATACAAACTGTATACGCCTCGTGAAGCCATTTGTGGAACCTGTAAGGGAGCTGAGCCGAAGAGGCGAAGGGGGCGACCGGATACGGCGAGCTGAAAAACAGGTACGTCAAAAGCAAAAAAATTAAAAGAATGAAAGTAGGTATCAACATGAGAAAAACGCATGATAGTACTTTTCGAAAATTCTTCCATCACTCATTTTTTAAACCCTCAACAAAACCCCGTCCTTCCAAGGCTTATTCCTTTGTTCCTTTTAGTCCCCTAGCTATGCTTGACCCAACTATCTTGACCATAGGAGGCATTGTCTTAGGAATTGCGATTATTGAACGGATTTTAGAACGTTGGGGTGTCATTGACCTTGTAGACCAGTTCGCAAAGGTGATGCGCTTTATCCTGCCTGTCACCTTCTATAGCGCCTTGATTTACTTTTTTGCGACTTTTATGTTCTGAGGAGGAATGTGTATGTTTGAAAAACTAAAATTGCGTGGTCAATTGATTAAAGCGTTTCGTACGGCAGAGATTTATCGGGTAGTAAAACGTGGAGACCGGACCTCTTATCTCTTTCCTAAAATTCATCAAATTGATAACCATCATACGTATACTCGGTACGCCTTTTCCTTATTGAATGGCATTGATCCTGAACTCTTAAACAAAAAAAGATGGGCCTTACGACAAGTATTAGGCAGCAATATTGAAGTGAATGGCAGCTTAAAAAATTTTAGTATTACCGTTCATCACAAAGACTTACCTACCATGCTTAAATATGATTATGAAACAATTCATCCTCACATTGAGAAGATGGAGCTGCCTGTCTGTATTGGTAAAGAAATCTATGGAAACTTCATTTCGTGGGACTTTGCGGATCTGGAAACCTTGCTAATATCGGGTGAAATTGGCGCAGGAAAAAGTAGTCTCATGCGTGTGATTCTCACAACATGGGTAAAATATTCCTCTCCTGAAGACTTGCGCTTAGTGTTGGTGGATCTTAAACGAGCAGATTTGGGGCTGTTTCATGGTATTGAGCATGTGGATGCGCTTTGCTTTGAGGCTAAGGATATGAGAAAACCTTTTGCTTTATTACGAGCTGAAATGTATCGAAGAGGCGATTTATTGTTAGAGCATGGCGTAACACATATAAGCAGGCTTCCTTTTAAGCTACCTCGTATCGTTGTGGTAATTGATGAAATGTCCATAGTGAAGAGAGAAACGGATCTTGTAGAGATGATTCAACAGTTTGCCAGCCAAGGTCGTGCACTAGGTGTTCATACGATTATTGCCATGCAGCGCCCAGATGCAGATTTATTAAATTCAGCACTCAAAGCAAACTTACGAGTTCGGATCTCTGGAAGGCAAGCCGATGCCACGAATGCAAAGGTGGCAGGTGTACTTGGGGCAGAAGAAATTGATGCCGCAGCCAGGGGACGCATGAAAATTAAAATTGATGAGGTCAAAGAGTTTCAAGCCTATTTCTTAGATGAAGGAGCTTGTAAGGAAATACTTTCACCTTATAAAACGCTCGTGAAAGATCCTGAACCAGAACTAGAAGTGGTATCACAGTCCATCTTCGGGTTATTAGAGAAGGAGGAGCAGCGATGAGTTTCCGGTTATCTCAGCGTGATAAAGACATCATAGCGTTTATTAATCAATTTAGAGCCGTAGATCGAGACTCATTAGTTGACCTCTTCTTTAAACAGCTTAAATCGCCTATAAATGCATGTAACAGTGTCATGGTACGTTTATATCGATTAGGGCTTATTGAACGCACACAGCAGTATTCTCCAACCGTCTATTTGCCCGTGGATGCAAAGATTAAAAAGAACTCTCAAAAAATATTACATTTCCTTTCTATCCTGGATGTCTATAAGCAAATGTGTACGTATAGCACACCTAAACAGGTTATTGTCGAAGATAAGCCCACTGGAAGAAAAGGAGGAATTGAACCGGATCTGTTTTGTATTTTTAAAGGATCTCCCTTTTGGATTGAAATTCAGAGAAATCAGTATTCCGAACAGAAAATGCAGGCAAAGATTAACCTGTATGAGGAGTTCTTCTTTTCAGATGAGTGGAAAGCCTTGCATTGGCAGCCAGAAGAACGGTCACCTATCTTCCCCTCTGTCATTTTGATTACACCTGTTCGGTATGCTGTGTCTTCTGATCATATCCGAATTATACAAGTGGCAAGTATTCACGAACTTATGGAGAAATATAAGAATCCTAGCAAGCAGTATGAGGCAAAAAGAAAAGTTAATTCTTCTTTTAGTGGGATTAAAATCAATTTATCCTAAGCCATAAGCCAATGGTTAATAAGTTGATTTTCTAATAATGCGCTTTAATTTTGCCTTCTTAAAGTGAATTATTAATTATAAAAAAGGAAAGGACAGGAGATTAACCACTTCCAGTTAATCTCTTTTTAACCTAAATTATCTATGTAAATATCAAAAAGAGGTGTAAAATTTAATCTTAAACTATTTAAGGGAGATTTTTATATGAGCGTACTTACCTTTTTTATCAGTAACAAGATATTAGGATTAGCAATAATACATACGAAATGGTTTCAAACTCTTGCCACTGCACTGGTTGCAGCTTGGTTCACGCAATGGTTAAATAATAATTTAACTAGAGAACGAGAAAGAGAAAATAAGCTCAAAGAAACGTTTAAAGAATTTTATGACAAAATAGTACCAGAAGTTTATGACTACTTTTCAATAGAGACCGATTTTAAAAAAGGAAATGATCTTAAAGCTAGCGTGAATCCAAGGGAAATAAAAAAGAGTATTTTAGAGACAATTTCTGAAAATATGATACATATAAATTCAGAAATACACACAGCATATAGAAAAATAATACGGAACAAGTATTTTGATGATAATAGTGGATTTTCTGCAGAAGTAGATGAAATAACCTTGCTTCACATAATTCTAGAGGAATACATTAAGCTTGCAGAGAAGAATGAATATGCAGACACTACTGTAGCCATTCGGCATGCTTGCTTGTTGTTAATATGGAAAAACGTTGTGATTAATTGTCAAAGTTATGAGATGGCATATTCTGCAATTTCGAGGAATTTCGATTTTAATATTGAGAAATTAGACAAAGAAATGTTACGACGACTAAAGGAACTAGAAAAATTAGAAATGTACTCTTATGAGCGTAATACGCTATTTAGAACATTATTAACCAATTTAATTAAAGATGGTATGAGTAATGAAAAAAAAGAAGAGTTTTTGAAGCTTTTTTTCGAAAATAATGAGGAGATCAGTGATAGTCGTATTATATCCATCCTAGAAAATCTTGACTTAGATCCAGGGCAATTAACAATAGAAGAACGAGTTATGTATCGTAATCAATTATTGATAGAGTTGTACAATAATAAATATCGCATAAATGAAGATCCTAGATACCCATTTATCTATCCAAGTGAAAACCTTGATTCACTATTTAATGAATTAAGAAATGCTATTAATTATTGGAAAGAAAAGGAGATGGTAAGATTTGAACCTGGTTCAGACCATGTAAAATTAGTACTTACAGCAGCTGGTGAAGACCAATATGAAAAAGAGATCTATCCAGATGATGAATTATGAAGCTAAAACATTCTTATAGACTAACTGATTTAGGTAAAGGCACATTAATTGTGCCTTTTTATATGTCAAAAAAATCTTTTGGGTGTTTATTATTGTCTACTTTCCTTACAGCGTTCATAACCTTTTTTAAAATGTATGCACTAGGTATGTAATTTTTATCGTTACAAAGCTTCCAAACTGTATTTCTAGAAACTTTACTCTTTGTAGCAAAATCTGTTTGCTGAATTCCTTCTGAATCAAGCCACTTTCCAAATTTGGACCTCTTAGGGTTTTTCCACCATAACATTTTCTACGCCTCCTCTATATTAGTAAAATGGCCAAATTTAGGATTATATAATCAAATTTATTCAAATTTATTCATATTGTACAAGCTACCTATCATATGATTTAAAAAGAAATAGAAAAAAATTATCTTAATACCTATAAGCTTATAGAATAATGTCGATATTTTTGTCATAAACATATAGCATGAATACAGTTAAGACCGCCTTATACACTAATACGTAATGGGCGGTCTTTGTTACGAGTATGCTATAGTTTTAATATTATATAAAAAGATAATTTTCCTAATAAAAAAAGACCTCTTGTCTATAGAGGTCTTTTTTGTTTCATTTCTTCCCAAAAAGTTTGGAAAGAAACCCTTTTGGATGTTCTGCTTTTTCTTCTGCGCTAGTGGCTATAAGTTTTTTTGTATCCTGAAGCTCTCTAATAGCACTTGTTATCTGATCATCTCTTTTGTTAATACTTTCCGTTATGTACTTTGTTTGCTCATCCAAACGGTTAATTAATTCACGGTTAAAACGTTCTATCCTATCTAGTCGCTCATCTTGCTTTTTTACATGTTCTAAAATAGCAGCTACATCATTAGCAGAATAGATCTTTTCATCAGCATTATCCTCGTTCTTTTGTTCTTCAGTTGGATCTACTTCTATAAATTCAGAAATAACTGTATTCACGGCGCTATCTAACGTCATAACGCCTGCTTGAGTTAGCTCCACTATCCTTTTTAAAGCTGCAACATCCTTTTTTGTAAAAGCTCTTTGCTGTTTATCATTACGCTGAATATTATATCCTTTTGCTTCTAATGCAAGGGCATATTTACGAATAGTAGATGTTCCAATCCCTACCATATCTGCTGCCTCGGCCGTCCAATACACTCTCTCTTCCATAATAAAAACGCCCCCCGTTATACCTCGTTTTACTTTTCTAATATTAAATGAAATAACCTTAATATATCAACGAAAATTAATCAAAACGGCGTTATGCGGATAGCGTTACGCCTAAAGAGATAGGTTCTGCAAAGAAGATTATCTTTATTTTTAATGCGTTTATTTGTAACTTTTCTATCCTTTGAGTTCTTACTGAATATTTTTATAACACTCTTTAGTTTCCACTATGTCTCTTTTTTGAGGAAAGTATAATGACTAAAGTTACAACTATTTTTATATAACGCCTGCCAGTATAATGCGTCATATAAACTTCTACAAATAGATAAAAAAACCTTTAACAAAAGGTTTTTTTATCTATAACGCCACCGTACGCTGTACGTTATGCGCTACATGTAATCTTTCGTTCGTTTAAATTTCCAGAGAGTTAACGAATCTTTAAATAACGCTATTCGCTACATAGCGTTTTACGAATGATCACACAGTTCTAAAAAACCTTAATATAAAAAGGTCTAATTTATATAACGCCGTCATGCGCATAGCGTTACGTTAGTTTAACTAGAGTTAGACTCAATTTGAATTTTAAGAGTTTTAGTGAAACTAAGATTACTATATCCATTTTTAGTTCAACTCTAATTGAACTAAAGTTAAACTAGAGTTGAACTAAAATATAATTAAGTACTTATATGTAATTTGCACACAAAAAAATCTCTGCATAGAGTATATACAGAGATTTTTAAAAACTACAGTACATATATAAGTTAGTATTTTCTAATTACACCTTTAAATCAAACTTTTTAGTTCTTTGAATGTAAAGCAGAAAAGACAATGCGCTCATTTGATAGGTATGTCTTTTGCTTTGAGAATAGCTTTAATCCGATAATATCAGGGTGAATATGCACAGTGATGGAATGATAATGTAACCCGTGAGATTCTTGTTTTAGTTTTGGTTAACATATTTCACCTTTAATCCACCTTTAAAAGTCTTGCGCTCAAGAATAAGTGGTTCATCCTTAGTAGATTTTGATTCAATAATTTTATAATGAGGGGTTATAATTTTCTTGTCTATATCTACTTGTGCTACCAGTAATTTATCTCCATTTTGTTCTATAACAACTAGAGGGATCTTTTTCTCATCGGTTTTCTCGTAAATAACTAGATAATCTTCCTTTTGAGCTGCCTCTGTTCCACCTTTTGCCTCTAAAATTAACAACGTTCCTATTAGAAAGGACATAAAACAAATAAATCTAGGTAGTTTTTTTGTTTTAACAGTCATAATAAAAGAAATAATATTCTTTTTCCAAGGAGTTGTTTTTTTTCTATAAGGTATACACTTCTTATCCAGTGCCCAGTCAAGGAATACAAAAATGGTAATAATCCAATAAGTAGTCTGTGGAATAATTTCTTTAATTTGTTTATTAAAGAAATAAGGTAAAAATACAAAAGTAGTAATAGCTAAAAAGAATGCTATAAGTGCAGTACGATGTAGCTTGCCTTCCTGTCTTATAGGAAGCAACATAAAGCAAAGAGCCACAAATAGCATGCAACAGCCTGCGATAAAAATAAGGATATAATTAAAGGAAGTTGCAATATAATAAATCTCTACCTTATCTAGATTAATGTCATTGATTCCATAATAACCAAGAAACCCTTGTTTAAATACAAAGCCTAAAGATAAGTAAACCCTGTCAAAATTAGAACTATGATTGATGCGTCCATCATAGACATACTTAAAGATTTTTTTTCCTTTTCGTCTAAATTAACCAGTGGTGTGCTATTAGTTTCTCCACGATTACTCTCCATTTTTCCACCTTGCAATCCTATTTTTGATATTCATAGACCACAGGAACTTTATCAATTTTAACAGTTTTAGCCACAATATAACGACGATAGCCATCCTTTAAAACCTTCGTTTCTTTCTCAATCGTTAACGGCTTGTCAAGGTGTCCTGTACGCTTTACAAATTCAATGACTTCTTCTGTTTTCACAGGGTTTGGACGTGTCTTTAAGAAGGCTTCAGGAACGATAATGTCCTCAAAACTCACGACATCCTTTGTCCCTTTTGGCTGAATAGGTTGCTGCTTCTTTTGTGGCGCAGCCTTTTTCTCTTGAACAGGTGTTTCTTTCACTTCTGGCTGTACCGTTTCAGTGTCATTTTTCTCTTCTTTTGCTATAGGTTGAGAAACAGGATCTTGTTTTTCTTCCTGCTTGGTAGCTGCAACCTCTTGTTGAGCCTTAGAAACCTCCTGTTTGGCTTCTTTCTTATCTTTTGACTCATTGGCTTCTTTATCGTTTTTATTCGGGAGAACGGTAATCTGGAAGCAGATGATACCAATTTCTCCAGGGCACTCGTCAATAGGAATATCTAACGTTGGTTCCCCTTGAACTAAGATCTTTTCATGCATAATACTCTTTTTTGTCAGTCCGGTTTTATTGAAGGCTTTCTTTGCAACAAACACGGTATACGAAATAAAGGTGCTCTTTTTCAGACCTTTCGGCGCAGAAGGTGAGCCTTTTTCACGCATATCAAAGGCAACGTAGCGATCATATTCTCGTAGTGGTCCTGTCGCAGAACCTGTTAGGGTCATTTTATGTGGCATAGTGATCTCCTCCTATATAGATTTATATATTAGTTATTTAGAAGCATGTTCTAAATAATGATACTCTTAGTAAACATCAGCTTCCAAGGGATTTCTTCACTTTTTGATTACGAAACGGTGTCCTGTAATTGGGCATGTTCGTGTAATAAAGCCTGTTCTTCAGGTGTTAAAGCTTGTCCTAGGTCCTGCTTCAGCTGCGCCATTTCTAACGAACTGTACGTAGTACTGTGCTCTTTGAGTAAGTTTTCTTCTTCTGGCGTTAGTTCTTGCCCTAAATCCTGCTTTAACTGAATCATTTCAAGCTGTTGATCCAAAGAAATAGTTTCTTCTTTTGTACACTCATTTTGCTCCTGTTCAGCTTGTAACCAAGCAGGAACCAATTCCTTGCGGATGATATGTTTAGGCGTAAATAAAGCTGTCTTAGCTTCAGTATGTATGTCTGATTCAGATGTTGGTTCTTCTGTATTCCCTTTAAGTAGATTCGTAAATTGATTGTAAGCAATTTGATAAACAAGACGACACATTTCATCTAGCGATAGGGAAGTACCCTTATGATTTGCCTCATGGACATATTTATCTAAGCCTACAATAGCTGTATAAGCCACTTCATGTACTTGCTCTTTGATAATCTCAATCTCTGTATCTCGTTTTACGGCTTTAGCTGCATTTTGAATACGAGCATAAAAATCTTTTAGTTGATGACCATATTTACCTGCGTACACGTTATTTACTTTCTTAGGAACACCTTTGATATAAGCAAATGACTGTGAAGCAGATATTAAATGATTATTTAAATGATTTTTAGGTAAATCAAGGTTAATAAAGGGGGACGAAGCTTTTTCGCCCTCTAAGCTTGGTGTATCAACGTTTTCAGCACTTTCTGGACTTGTCACAGGAGTTGTCACAGGAGTTGTCATTTCTTCTTGTTGAAGTGTTTGAATACCTGTCGTATCGTGTGCAAAAAAGATTTCCTCACAAATTTGATTAAAATTCTTGTGACTTTTAAGAATAAACACATAGCTGTCAGGATGAGCACCTGTTGTATCTTCTTTAATATAACGGGCCACGATCATAAACGGTGTTGCCTTTAACGATTTTACAAAGCGAGAAACGGTACTTTGGGATACATCAAACTTCTCCATAAGTGTCTTTGAGTGAATCGCTTGAATACCTGTGGCAACAAGGTTATAAATCACGTAATCTAACATTTCCATCCGTTTTTTAGGGAATACTTTATGTAGGGCTTCTTGCTGTTGTTTAAAATAAGTACGAAGGGTTTCTAAAAACGCTTCTTTCTTTTTACGAAGGGTTGGTTTTTCTTTCCATAACCATGTGAATCGTCCGTTAAAGCTATTTACATCGGGTAAATAGCAAGTCAATATCTTGTTCATCTGTTCATCTTCTCCTTTTTGGGACACAAAAAAAGACACTGTTTCCCTGAAGAAAGGAAAACAATGTCTGGATTTTGATGAACTAAGCCCTTGAAATAGATGTCAATTTCGTATAAAATAAAGCCATAAGTTTTATTTTATACAAAACTAAACTATTAACAAGAGACTTCGACAAGTGTTTTCCCTACCGTAACTAGGGGGAACGGTTTAAGAGTGTTAGAGCACTACTTAAACAGTTGAAGTCTTTTTTCTATCCGCACGTTTTTGTTAGTTTTATTATAGCGTTAACTAGTCTCATAATTCAATAAAAATTAGCAAAATATATCAAAACAAGTATATTTAGCTATGAGTGATCCTGTATTGTTGCAGGAATCACCTTTATCATATATGAGGTTTTTAGATTAGGGGAGGGGAAAAAAGTTTCCCCTCCTCAAGTGTTTTAAAGTATGTTATAATATTCCGTTTTTAATAGTGTTGAGAATTTAGTGAATTAGTACAATTTCAATGGTAATAGTAAATAGTCGTTCTGGGTAGTGTCATTTTTTATAGTACTTTTTCTAAAAAGGGACTATAAAAAATGACACTATGCAAAATGTTAAAAATATGATATAGGCAGCTTCTACTTATAAATGTAGAAGCTGATTTTTTGTTATTGTATGAGGGGAAAATCGTCCTATTGGAAAATTAGGGATTACAAGTTAATCTTAAGTTAAACTAATTTATTTATATTTACAAAATAGGATAATTATAGATATTGAAAAAGAGGGAGTGAACCAGATGGAAATGTTAAAAAATAATGCAGTTCCAGCTCTTATAGTTTTCCTTATAGTAGGTGTGGTATTTACTGTTTTATTTATGTTGAAAGGCTTGTTATTACAGCTTATAGGAGCAGCATTAATTATCGTTGCAGCAGTCTTTTGTATTTTTTGTGGTCTGTATCTGTTCGGCTATATAGTGTTGGGAGTAATAGGTCTAGTGGCTCCTATTATTGGTTTGTTATTAATAATTGGAATATTTATGTGGATTTTCTAAGGGAAATATATGAAAAAATGAGACTTAAGAAGCTTATTTAGTGGTAAATATAGGTATAAAAAGAACAAAATACATTTTTATGTAATTGTTAAACAATTATTTAGGTCTAATGAATCCGCAAAAAGAATTCAAAAAATGTAAAAAAAAGGCATTCTGTTCTATTTGAAAAGGAATGGTAGTTTGATAAAATAAACAATAGACCAAACGAATGTTCTTATATTATTTAAATGAATGGAAGTGAAGCAATGACTAAAACAATAATTTTCGATTTTGATGGCACTCTAGTTGAATCAGGACAGGTAGTATTTGATCTTTTTAATAGCTTTGCTGATAAATACAAGTACACTAGAATGCCTCAAGAACAAAGCGACTATATTCGTACAATTACATTTAAGGAACGTTTTAAAAAATTTAATGTTCCATTATTTAAAATTCCGATGCTGACGATTGATATTGTAAGGAAGTACAAAGAAATGATTCCAGATCTTGAAGCAATTGGGGACATTAAACATGTGTTACATGAGCTAAAAAAAGCAGGGTTTAAATTAATCCTTATTTCTGCAAATTCAAAAGAAAATATTAGAAAATTCTTAGAACTTAATGATATGGATTATTTCGAAGAGATCCTTACTTCTCATCGATTCTTTGGAAGGCATGTAACACTCAATAATTACATGAAAAAAACAAAGACACAGAGTGAGGATATTATATTTGTCGGTGATGAACATCGCGACATTATAGCCTGTAAGAAGAGTAATATCAAAATTATATCAGTGACATGGGGGTATGATTTCGAGGTGCTTTTAAATGAAGCAAATCCTGATTTCATTGTAAGAAAACCAGAAGAAATCCTAAATGTTATTCAAGAGGCCGTCTAATGATTATTTTGTTCCTAGTGAGCGCTGTTTTTGCGATTATCTGTTATAAGTATGATCCAAAATCACCGCCTTTAAGATGGGTAGTATTTCTTTTAATTTGTGGTTCATTAGCCGGTTTATCCCGTGCTATTATTGAATCTTTTATACCTGCTTTAAATAGGAATGATATAAATTCAGAATGGATTAACACATTACTTTATTATTTAAGGATTATAACAGGGTTTGTTTCTATTTATTTTTGTCCATATGGCATTTTGATGCATGCAATCACATATAGCACAAAGCTTACAGCCAAAATGACAAGGATTTTAAAGTACGTCTTATTAATTCCTATACCATTTATGCTTAAGACAACTGTCTACATACCTGACATCATACCTGATTTTGATAACATGCTCTACTGGGCTGTTCCTTATATTGTTATTGCTTGTATTCTTCACCTTTATGGATACTTTACCGAAAAGGATAAACAAAAGAGAAAAAGTCGATTTATAACGTTATCCCTCATGTTTCCGGTGATATTATCAGCTCTTATTTTAAACTATATAATGCGTGTATTTAATAGTGGTAATCAAGAATGGCGATATATTATTTTTTTCATTGTCGCTTCTTTCTTTGTTTTTATCTGGAAAGCTCTTGGTACAGCTGGTTCATTGAATGGTATTAGACTTAGGTATGAAAGAGAAGCACATGAGAGAACAAGACAAGCAGTTAACCAGGGGGCAGCTTTAATAAATCATGCTATAAAGAACCAGATTTATAAGATTGATACGAGCTTACAGACCATTGATTTAAACCAATTAGATAACTCATCTAAAAAGTCTGTTCAGATCATTGATCGAAGTGCAAAACACTTAATGGAGATCATGGAACGCATGCACCATAAGACTCAAGAGATCAAAATTGTTAAGAGTAAGAATAGTTTGATTGATCTTGTAGAGGCCAGTCTAGAAAACGAAAAATCGGAGTTGGCTAAAAAAAGTATAGAGGTTACTAAAGTATATACAGTAAAAGAACCTTACGTTTTCTGTGATAAAACACATACATTTGAGGTGTTTTTAAATATTCTCAGAAACTCAATTGAAGCAGTAGAGGGTAATGGAAAGATTAATATCTCTATCTTACAAAAAAACAATAAGAATGTAATGGTACGCTTTTCGGATAATGGAATTGGTATTCCTCAAGAGCATTTAAGGCATGTTACTGATCCATTTTTTAGTACGAAACAAAATAAAGGTAAAAATTATGGTATGGGCTTAAATCAATGTAATGAGGTCATGTATAAGACAGGTGGTAGTCTCAAAATAGATAGTAAGGTCAATGAAGGTACAACGCTCACGCTAATATTTCCAATACATTTGAAAAAGGGTGATGTATATGAAGAACATAATTCGAGTCGTGCTAATTGAAGACGATCCAGATTGGCTCAGTATCATGGAAAATATCATTGGAAAAGAAGAAGACATGATGCTAGTGGGGTGTGCTCAAACACAAGAAGAAGGTATAACACTTTCTCACGCTCTAAGCAATATTGATATATTCCTTGTAGATATTAATTTATCGGGGGCTAATCTCGATGGGATATATACAGCATTAGAGTTAAAGCGTAGCAAGACATCTAAAGTCATTATGTTAACATCACTGTCAGATGAGGAAGTTATTCAGCAAGCTTTTACAGCCGGAGCAACAAATTATATTTTGAAAAAGGATGCTGCTCGTATACCTGAAATTATTCGTTCTACCTACCATGCTGAAACGAATCCAGTCGAGGTTTTGTTAAAAGACTATCGTCGTATGAAGACAGAAGAGCAGCTAAAAGACTTAACCAATGCTGAACGAGCTGTATATCAGTTAATGGAAAAAGGATTATCAAGAAGTGAGATCCAAGAAAAACTAGTGAAATCAAGCAATACAATTAAAAATCAAATTCAAAGCATATTAAAAAAATTATCTGTTTCCGATGTTAAAGCTGCCATTAATAAAGCGAGATCGGGAGGGATAAGATAACCATACTCTGTATGGTTATTTTTTTTGCCTAATGACTAAAAAATATAGTCCATTTTTTAGAAGAGTACTATATTTCTTAGTACCTTTTTAAAAAATGGACTATAAAAAAACGCACTACCCAGTGTTTGAATACACTTATATCATATATTTATAACCTATTATTCATTAACGAGTTAAGTAAAGATTTTAAAGATTCTCTGTCGGCCTGTGGTAATCGATTAACTTTTAAAAGTATATCTGTAAGCAGCCTAACTTCGTCAGAAGATAAAGAACTAATTAAATTTGTAAGTTGGCTTATTTCAGGAGTATAAGAGGCATCTGTTTTTTCTTGGGAAGCATTTATAGGCAAGACATCGTTAAGCGTGACACCAAGAGCATTGCAAATTTTTGTTAAAGATTCAACATGTATAGATCTATTACCTCTCTCTATTTGACTTATCGTACTTTGTGATGTGTCTGATAAATCTCCCAACTCTTGAGTAGTTAATTTCATTGCTTTTCGATATTCTTTAATTTTTGATCCCATGTATTGTTTTATATCCATTGTTTTTCATCCTTACAGAAAAGAGTTTATTTAAGTTTATCTTATCAAAAAAAATCCCTAAATATAAACTCTTTAAGAAAAGAGAATAAATTTATTTAAAAAATTATTCGTAAATGTATTTACAAATTATTCAGAATCGACTATTATGTAATCAAGGAGGTGCTGGAAATAAAGACCATACGAGAAAAGAGGAAAGAGAGAAATTGGAGCCAAATCTATCTAGCTCAAGTATCAGGAGTCCCGCAACCTACTATTTCTCAAATCGAAAATGGGACTCGTCAATATCCGACGTTTGAAAATATGAAGAAAATCGCAGAGGCATTGGA
>NZ_JBIQFF010000015.1:0-39612 GCF_045369295.1 Priestia sp. 179-F W1.4 NHS
TGGGCTATCGCCAAGCGGTAAGGCAACGGATTTTGATTCCGTCATGCGTTGGTTCGAATCCAGCTAGCCCAGCCATATTTGCGGAAGTAGTTCAGTGGTAGAACACCACCTTGCCAAGGTGGGGGTCGCGAGTTCGAACCTCGTCTTCCGCTCCAATTTAATTTTAATAAAGTTATTTAGTCTTGAGTAAATGGCGGCATAGCCAAGTGGTAAGGCAGAGGTCTGCAAAACCTTTATCACCGGTTCAAATCCGGTTGCCGCCTCCATTTATTTGCAAGCTGCCGGGGTGGTGGAATTGGCAGACACACAGGACTTAAAATCCTGCGGTAGGTGACTACCGTGCCGGTTCAAGTCCGGCCCTCGGCACCATTTATAATTTTAACTTGCCTTTTTTATTTTGCCGATGTGGCGGAATTGGCAGACGCGCACGACTCAAAATCGTGTTCCTTCGGGAGTGTCGGTTCGACCCCGACCATCGGTACTTTAGCTTTACTTGACAGGATGATTCCTGTTTTTATTTTTACTTATTGGTCGACAAATTTTGATAATATTTGCGGGTGTAGTTTAGTGGTAAAACCTCAGCCTTCCAAGCTGATGTCGTGAGTTCGATTCTCATCACCCGCTCCATACATATTGTTATCACAACGCAGTGTCTCGCTTTCAAAGCTGAGATGTTGCGTTTTTTATTTTTAGCGTAAATATAGCGTCTATCTTGAAAAGATAGACGCTATATTTACGTACATCAGTTAATGACTTGATAGGTTGCTTCGCCGCCGTGAATTTGAATGAACATGTCACTTAAGGATTTAGTTAGTTTATAAGCCTGTTCTTCTGAAAGTGAAGGTTTTAAATAGATGAACTGTACAGCTTGTGTTGTCTTTTCAGTTACGTACGCTCGGTTAGAATCGACATAAGGGCTTCCGAAAGCTCCTAGGGCATCTTTTGAAATGATTTTATTTTCTAAAGAAATGTTACGTTCATTTAGAGCTTCGTAAGACTCTTCTTTTTTACCGATAGTAAATTCAACGTGGCCCTCTATATTAGAAGAATCATAAATTCCAATTGGTACTTCATATTGCAATGAAAAAAAGTTATTAATGTCCACAGCAGAATTGATAGAAGGAAGATACGTTTGTTTTCCTATCCGTCGAATTAAAGCTTCTATAGAAGGACGGTATTTACTTGGATCCGTTCCAAACGTTTTGAAAAGCTTTCTCCACTCGCTAACACCTTCAAATTCTGTTACTTTTTTTGACTCAAGGTCAAAATAAATGGATTCTTGAAAAAGGCGCAGACGTCCTTTTAGCATTTGAGGAGAATCGCCAACTTCAATATTTTTATACTGAATGATTCCCATTTTAAAAGAAGGGCAAAGCTGTTTAATAGCGGGTGATAATGTAAAGTTCATTTTTTTGATCCTTTCTATTATAATTAGTATTTGTTCGTTTATAGATACCATCCTATCATTTCATTGAGTGAGAAAACAGTTCAATGCATGAATATATAGAATTTCTTAGAAAGGAGGCTATTACTCACTATGAATGCGTATCATTTGAAGGAAGAAATTATTTCATACAGCAAAGAGATTGGAATCGATAAGATTGGATTTGCGAGTGCTTCTATGTTTGATGAGTTAAAGAATCGATTGTTAGCACAGCAAGAGTTAGGTTATGCTTCAGGCTTTGAGGAACCTGATATTGAAAAAAGAGTAGATCCCACATTAGTTGTTCCAAAAGCTAGATCCATTATTTCAATTGCACTTGCGTATCCTTCTAAATTAAAGGATGCACCAAAGAGCACAAAGGAAGATCGCCGAGGGATCTTTTGCCGTGCTTCTTGGGGACAAGATTATCATACGGTTTTACGTGATAGGCTTCAAAAGCTTGAAGCTTTCATAAAAGAAAAAGTACCTGCAGCTATCCTTCAATCGATGGTAGATACAGGCGAGCTGTCGGACCGAGCTGTAGCAGAAAGAGCTGGTATTGGCTGGAGCGGTAAGAACTGTGCCATTATCACACCTGAATTCGGTTCCTACGTGTATTTAGGGGAAATGATTACAGATATCCCGTTTCCTCCTGATAAACCGATAGAAGACGGCTGTGGTACTTGTAATAAGTGCGTGGATGTGTGCCCTACCGGTGCGCTTGTAACAGGCGGTCAGCTGAATTCGCAGCGATGTATTGCCTTTTTAACCCAAACAAAAGGATTTTTAGCTGAAGAATTTCGAAGTAAATTAGGCAATCGTTTATATGGCTGTGATACATGTCAAACTGTGTGTCCTGAAAATAAAGGCAAAGACTTTCATTTTCACCCTGAGATGGAGCCTGACCCAGAACTTGCGAAGCCTAAATTAAAACCGCTTTTAACGATGAGTAATCGTGAGTTCAAAGAGAAATTTGGACATGTTTCAGGGTCATGGAGAGGGAAAAAGCCAATTCAGCGTAATGCCATTATTGCACTTGCCCATTTTAAAGACCAAACCGCTGTTCCAGATTTAATTGAGTTAATTAAAAATGACGTTCGCCCTGTCATTAGAGGAACGGCGGCATGGGCGTTAGGCAAAATTGGTGATAAAGAAGCATTAGATACACTTATGAACTTAAGAGAAAAAGAAAAGGACCAAGAAGTAATTGAAGAAATGTCAAAAGGTATAGAGATGCTTCAAGAGATCTAAACCGTATTTTTATTGATAAAGTTAGCTAATGAGTCATAGCGTATAATAAACGCTTAGAAAAGTGGTGACATTATGCTAACAAAAAGGAATGTATTATATACTTTAATTAAAGCGCGTGCGGACAGCTATGTAAAAGGTGAGCTTCATGAAGACTTTAAGCCTTTCATTGAACAGCAGTGTGAGCTAAAGCGGTCTCTTGTAAAAAAAAGAGAAGTTGATGTTTTAAAATGTAATATGAAAGGTTCTATTCAATCTGCTCATACGGATCAGGAAGAAACAAGAGTATTATATAAGGTGCACATTCAGGCATTTTTAAAACAAAACGATTTTTTCTATATAGAAGAAGAAATTGAAGATCGTTTAGCTCTTTTTTATAAAGATACACTTATTCAAGATGAGCTGCTGGTAAAGGATTTTTCTGAAGATGAGGTTGAAATGGATGTAGAAGAAGTAGAGGAAGACGAAGAAAGAGCCTCTTATTATGATCGTCTTGCAGCTGTTCAGTATGCAGAAAAACATTGGGATAAACCTAATGAAAGTTATAAGCAGTTTGAGGTAAACTGCACCAACTATATCTCACAGTGTTTGCATGCAGGAAAGGCGCCGATGCGGGGGTATCCTAAAAAAGCAAACGGATGGTGGATGAGAGGGAACGCCTGGAGCTATAGCTGGGCCGTTGCTCATTCCATGCACAGCTATTTAAGTAACTCCAAATCAGGACTTCGGGCTGTGAGGAAATCTTCAGCAAGCGAACTTGTCCCCGGAGACGTTATCTGCTACGATTTTGAAGGAGATGGAAGATGGAATCATACGACGATTGTTGTAGCAAAAGACGGTCACGGTATGCCTCTTGTGAATGCGAACACGTATAATAGTCGAATGAGATATTGGGCTTATGAAGATTCAACGGCTTACACGCCAAAGATTAAGTATGATTTTTTCCATATCGTTGATCGGTAAGTCTTTCGTTTTAGCAAGTTAGTGGTATAATGATGAATAGATTTGTTAGCAGAGGTGAAAATTTGTGGGAGTACACGTAGTGTTATTTCAACCAGAAATTCCAGCAAATACAGGAAATATTGCGCGAACATGTGCAGCAACAAATACGACGCTGCATTTAGTTCGGCCGTTAGGCTTTTCAACAGATGATAAAATGTTAAAGCGAGCTGGATTGGATTACTGGGAATTTGTAAATGTGGTGTATCATGATTCATTAGAAGAAGTATTTGAAAAGTATCCTGAAGCAGGCTTTTACTTCATCACAAAATTTGGTCAACAGCCACATACAACATTTGATTATAGTGACTTAGAGCAGGATCATTTCTTCGTATTTGGGAGAGAAACAAAGGGTCTGCCAAAGCACATTATTGAAGAGAACATGGAAAGATGTCTTCGTTTACCGATGACAGAAAATGTTCGTTCTTTAAATTTATCTAATACAGCAGCTATTTTAATCTATGAAGCGCTGCGTCAACAAAATTACGCTGGTTTATCTTAAATAAAAAGCGAGGTTCAATAAAATTTGAACCTCGCTTTTTTATTTATGTCGACGATGATATGTAGTGGTTATTTTTTAACGCCCGGTTTATCATTGTATCCCGCTCTGAAGATGGATGCTAAAAAAGCAATTGTTACTCCTAATACTAAAAGTAAGCGCATTGATTTTCCTCCTCAATCTAATTAAAAGGATTATACAGCTACTGCAGTTAAAACCGACTTCCCATATCTCATGATGATAATAATGACAAAATAACTCTTCTAGAGACGTAAGTTCTCTAATAAAATTTAACCGTTCCTTCTTACTCTTTTATTATAGCTAATAAATACTTCACTGTGAATGCCTAGCAAGGACAAATTTCTGAATTTTACAATTTAAAAAGCATGTTCAAACATTTTGCTGCATAGATTGTATTAATCTTGTTCACTAGCACCATAACTAGTAGGGGAGGTCCTTTAATGGATATATTAAAGAAAGTTGAAAGATACCGCGAAGAAGAGAATCGTCTTAAGTGGGAAGGGACATTTGAAGAGTACCTAAAGCTGATTAAAGATGAGCCTTTAATTGCTCAGCCTGCACACTCTAGAGTATACAACATGATAAAGGATGCAGGAATTGAAGAGGTAAATGGTAAAAGACATTATAAATTTTTCAGTGGACAAATGTTTGGACTTGAAGATTCGCTAGAACGCTTGGTGGAAGAATATTTTCACCCAGCTGCAAAGCGTTTAGATGTTCGTAAACGTATTTTACTTTTAATGGGTCCAGTAAGTGGTGGTAAATCGACGCTAGTGACCATGTTAAAAAGAGGGCTTGAAGCTTATTCGCTTACTGATCGAGGAGCTGTTTACGCTATTAAAGGATGCCCAATGCATGAAGATCCGCTGCATTTAATTCCACATCATTTACGTAAAGACTTCTTTGAAGAGTATGGTATCCGAATTGAAGGAAACTTATCTCCTTTAAATACAATGCGATTAGAGGAAGAGTATGGCGGCAGAATTGAAGACGTCATCATCGAACGCATTTTCTTCTCAGAGGACAAACGAACTGGAATTGGAACGTTCAGTCCTTCTGATCCGAAATCTCAAGACATTGCTGACCTAACAGGAAGCATTGACTTTTCAACAATTGCAGAGTATGGATCTGAGTCAGATCCGCGCGCTTACCGCTTTGACGGAGAGCTTAATAAAGCAAACCGGGGAATGATGGAGTTCCAAGAGATGTTAAAATGTGACGAGAAATTTTTATGGCATTTACTCTCTTTAACCCAAGAAGGAAACTTTAAAGCAGGAAGATTTGCTTTAATTAGTGCAGATGAATTAATCGTAGCGCATACAAATGAAACAGAGTATCGCTCGTTTATTTCCAATAAGAAAAATGAAGCTTTGCATTCACGAATTATTGTAATGCCTGTTCCATATAACTTAAAAGTGAGTGATGAGGAAAAAATTTATGACAAAATGATTCGTGAAAGTGACGTATCAGATGTTCATATTGCACCTCATACGCTACGTATTGCGTCTATCTTTACTACGTTAACAAGATTAAAAGAGCCTAAAAAAGGCGATATCGATTTGTTAAAGAAAATGCGCTTATACGACGGTCAATCTGTAGAAGGCTATAACGATGCAGACGTAGAAGAGTTACAAAAAGAGTATACGGATGAAGGAATGAGCGGTATTGATCCGCGTTATGTCATTAACCGCATTTCATCTACCATCATTCGAAAAGATATTAAATCAATCAATGCATTAGATGTACTGCGTTCATTGAAGGAAGGGTTAGCACAGCATGCGTCTATTTCTGCTGAGGACCGAGAGCGTTACCTGAATTATATTTCTCTGGCGCGTAAAGAATATGATGAAATTGCTAAAAAAGAAGTGCAAAAAGCGTTCGTTTATTCTTATGAAGAGTCTGCTAAAACATTAATGGATAATTATTTAGATAATGTCGAAGCATACTGCAACAAAAATAAGCTTCGTGATCCGCTAACAGGAGAAGAGTTAAATCCAGATGATAAATTAATGCGTTCAATTGAAGAACAAATTGGTATTTCAGAAAATGCGAAAAAAGCATTCCGCGAAGAAATCTTAATTCGTATTTCCGCTTATGCACGTAAAGGAAAACGATTTGACTATAATTCTCATGAACGCTTACGTGAAGCGATTCAGAAAAAACTGTTTGCAGATTTAAAAGACGTAGTGAAAATTACAACGTCCACTAAAACACCAGATGAGCAGCAGCTGAAGAAAGTAAATGAAGTAGTGGCTCGATTGATTGATGAGCATGGATACAATTCAGTATCTGCTAATGAACTGCTGCGCTATGTAGGAAGTTTGTTAAATCGATAACTTAGTACTAACAAGAAAACATGGCACTTCCGATCTGTGCCATGTTTTTCTTATCTCTTAAAATAAACTCTGCATAATTAGGCTAGTGTGTAGTACGCATTGCACTTAACCATCATATGATAAGTCATAAACATATACATGACACTAGACACTATAAAATGAATAGTTAATAGTAAAAGAATTAGTTAGCAAGTATACCATTCTTGCGCATAGGATAAGAGTAACCAACCTTTGAACTAAAGGTATTTGTCAGAAACTTTCGGTATAGCTTATGCATGCCGAGTAAAAACGTGCAGGTGTTTTTTAAATAAGGAGGGGAATAGCGTGGGAAAAGAAGTAGATAAAAGTTTTGCTGTCTCAAAAGAAGACTGGTCCCTCCATCGTAAAGGCCACGATGATCAAAAAAGACATCAAGAAAAAATTAAAGAAGCCATTAAAAATAATTTACCGGACTTAATTACAGAAGAAAATATCGTGATGTCCAATGGAAGAGAAGTTGTTAAAATCCCGATCAAATCATTGGATGAATATCGAATTCGGTACAATTATGATAAAAACAAACATGTGGGTCAAGGTGATGGAGACAGTAAAGTTGGGGATGTAGTAGCACGTGACGGATCTGCTGGAGATGGTCAAAAAGGAGCAGGAAAAGGTCAAGGAGCAGGTGACCAGGCTGGAGAAGACTACTTTGAAGCGGAAGTGTCCCTCATGGAACTTCAAGAGGCTTTATTTGCTCAATTAGAACTGCCTAATCTTCAGCGAAAAGAATCTGATCAAATTGTTGTGGAACACATTGAATTTAATGATATACGACGTACAGGTTTGATGGGGAATATTGATAAAAAACGAACGATGATGAGCGCTTATAAGCGAAACGCAATGACAGGAAAGCCTGCTTTTCATCCTATTTATCCGGAGGATTTAAAATTTAAAACGTGGAATGAAGTTATAAAGCCAGAATCGAAAGCAGTCGTTTTAGCTATGATGGATACGAGCGGTTCGATGGGCATATGGGAAAAATATATGGCACGAAGCTTTTTCTTTTGGATGACACGCTTTTTACGTACGAAATACGAAACGGTGGAAATTGAATTTATTGCGCATCATACAGAGGCAAAAGTAGTGTCAGAAGAAGACTTCTTCTCCAAAGGAGAAAGTGGAGGAACCATCTGCTCATCTGCTTACCGAAAAGCGCTTGAATTAATTAACCAAAAGTATGATCCGAGCCGTTATAATATTTACCCGTTTCATTTTTCAGATGGTGATAACTTAACTTCAGATAACGCAAGGTGTGTAAAGTTAGTAAATGAATTAATGAAAGTGTCAAATATGTTTGGGTATGGGGAAGTGAATCAGTACAATCGACATTCCACTTTAATGTCTGCGTACAAAAACATTCAAGACGAAAGCTTTAGACACTTTATTTTAAAACAAAAATCAGACGTTTTTCATGCGATGAAAAGCTTTTTTAGAAAAGAGACCGAAGACCAAAAATATGCATAACCTAAAAGGCCTAGACTTGTTATCTAGGTCTTTTTTATGCGGTTTATTCAACGCTTCTTTGGAGATAGTAAAAGTACGACTTTATCCAAAAGGAGAATAAGTGAATGAACGAAAATATAAAGAGTGAAATGCAAAAACATCAACAAAATCAGCGGTTGAATGCAGCCGAGTTAGGTTACTTATGGGCGCAATATTTAGGCGATACGCTGTATGTATGCGTTCTTGGATATTTTCTATCTGTTGTAAAAGATCCAGAGATTAAGGAACTTTTAAAAAAAGCACATCAGTTTTCACAAACTCATGTAGACGAATTGACGGAATTATTCAGTTCAGAAAAAATTCCAATTCCAGTAGGGTTTGGGGAACAAGATGTGAACAAAGGAGTTCCTGCTTTATTCGATGATATTTTTATGGCTATTTATGTAAACGAAATGGCCATTGGAGGTATGAAGAAATATGCCAGAGCGCTAAGTGCAGTGAGAAGGCAAGATATTTATGACCACCTATCTCGATGTGTAAAAGAAAGCGACATTCTTTTAGAGAATTCTAACCACGTTATTTTAAGAAAAAGCATGCTGATGAGACCTCCGGTTATTCCTTATCCTGTAAAAGTGAATTTTGTGGACGAAAAAACATTTATATCACCATTTTTCTCTCAAATGCATCCTTTAACTTCTTTAGAGGTTACCGCTATTCAAGAAATTGTTAATACAAATGTATTAGGTAAAACGCTGATGCTGGCCTTTAGTCAAGTAGCTACCACACAAAAATTACGCTCTTATTTTTTTGATGGAGTCAAGCTTGCAAGTAAGCAAATCAAGCACTTCACCGAATTACTGTCTGAAGCTGATTTACCAAGTCCGAGGCTGCTTGATGCATATGTAACCAACTCAACGATTTCACCGTTTTCAGATAAGCTGATGATGTATCATACT
Source organism: Priestia sp. 179-F W1.4 NHS (assembly GCF_045369295.1). Taxonomy (NCBI): domain Bacteria; kingdom Bacillati; phylum Bacillota; class Bacilli; order Caryophanales; family Bacillaceae; genus Priestia; species Priestia sp. 179-F W1.4 NHS. The sequence continues at coordinate 8,965 of NZ_JBIQFF010000015.1, forward strand.
TCTACAGCGGTGACGATCGCTATTGATAACTGCGGTGCTGGTTTGTCTATGGCCTTCCGTTCGGATGTAGCAGTAGAATTTTCTCAGCTAATTGGGCGTATAGGGAAGTACGGAAAAGATGGAATTCGAATTATGATTGAGCAAGGGTGGATGGAAGAACCTCCAATGGCAACTGATCGTAAGAAGTTGGCAGAGAAATAAGAAAGATATGTTGTGGATTATCAGTAATTTTGCGGTGCTGAAACATATATAGCTAAATGAAAATAGGTTGCTCTAGACCCACTTGAATGAACAGTGATAAGATAAAAAAGCTGATTTTTCAAGAAGTAAGTCGAGGTGTGCAAATGAATAATAGTATAAGGGAGTCCATTGCGAAAAAAGTAGCATGGATTAGCGTATGGAGCAATATTGCCCTTACGCTAGGAAAAGTAATAGTAGGATGGATTGGAAATAGTGATGCCGTATTTGCTGATGGTATTCACTCTGCAGCGGACGTATTTGCCTCTATTATTGTCTTGTTGGTTATACGAGTAGCAAATAAGCCAGCAGATGATGATCATCCATACGGGCATGGAAAAGCAGAAGTAATTGTCTCAGGAATTGTAGGAATTATTTTATTGCTTGTATCATTTTATGTGGTATTTGAAGGAGTCGTTGGTTTATTCCATCCGGTTGAATCTCCAAATATTTTAGCCATGTGGATTGCTGTTATTTCATACATAGCAAAGGTATTATTGTACCGTTATTCTTTAAACGTAGCCAAGCAGCACCACAGTAAGGCAATTGAGGCAATTGCATTTGATCATAAAGCAGATATTGTTGCTTCTATTGCAGCGGCAATTGGTGTTTTATTATCCATTATTGGTGATAAAATGGATGTTCAACTGCTGTTATACGGAGATAAAATAGCAAGTATCTTTGTTGCTTATTTAATTTTTAACATTGCCAGACAAATGATGGGAGAGTCTTTTCAAATCTTAATGGAAGGCAATATTGATGAAGAGCTACTGAAAGAACTTGAAGAAAGTATTTATGAATTTGAAGATGTGAAGCGGATTGATCGCGTTCGAGCAAGAGAACATGGCCATTACATATTAGTGGATGTACGTATTTCAATTGACCACTTTAAAACAATTAAGGAAGGTCATGATTTAGGACGAGAAATCAAAGCTACACTTATGAAAAAGCATGATAATATTCAGGAAGTATTAATCCATTTGAATCCTTATTATCCAGATTAAAGAGACGCAGCGAAAATTTTCCGCTGCGTCTTTTTGCATTTTTTTTACATACTATTTATTTTTTTAGAAACAATGAATATTAACAAGAGACATCGAGGCAGGTGAGTGGCACTGTTAATTAAACGAAGGCCTAAGCGAAAAAAAAGTCCTATCTCCCTTGAAGAAAAGGAGCCAAAAATAGAAATTGAACTTGGTACAAACATAGAAGAAACTCTAAATGTGCTAGAAGAACGGTTAGACTATACGAGCGATATAGGGAAAAGGTGGCTAAAGTTCAATTATGAGCGTGCGCTTTTAGTTTATTTTGTTCCTCTTATGGATTCAGTGAAATTAAATGAGCATGTGATCAAACCTTTATTAATCGAAAAAGAAGGAAAGATAAGTGAAATTATTCAGGCCGCTTCAATTACTCCTACAAAAGATTTGAATGAAATGATTAGTTTAATGAGCCGAGGTGCGTCTGTTTTATTAATAGAGAATGATCCGTTTGTGTATGCAATTGATTCTACCAAAACGGCTACAAGAGAAGTTAATCAAGCCCTGAATGAAAAAGTGATTAGGGGTTCACAGGAAAGTTTTGTCGAGAGCTTGGACAAAAATCTAAACATGATGAGGCAAAAATTTTTAGATGGAAGCCTTATTGTACGCTATATCGAAGTAGGCAGTATTTCACGCACTCGAGTGGCAGTTTTATATTTGAAAAATATAGCAAACGCAGAAATTTGTAATATGATTATTGATCGTATCAAACAAATTGAAGTGGATGGAGTAGATAGTGGGAGCATCATTGAAGAGGCTTTAGAAGATTCGCCTCTTTCACCCTTTCCTCAGCTGTTGAACACAGAAAGGCCGGACCGGGTAATGGGTAATCTGTTAGAAGGCAGAATGGCCGTTTTAACAAATGGAAATAGTTCTGCGTTAATTGCTCCTGTTAACTTTTTTACTTTTTATCAATCGCCTGAAGATTACAATACACGTGCACTTTATGGCTCATTTTTTCGACTTTTACGCGTGTTCAGTTTTTTTGTTGCCATGAGTTTACCTGCGATTTATATTGCAACGATTTCTTTTCATTACGAGTTAATTCCTTTGGACTTAGTATTTACGGTAAAAGGATCTCTTGAGAACGTTCCGTTTCCTCCGATAGTAGAGGCATTTATTATGGTATTGATATTGGAACTATTAAAAGAAGCATCGCTCAGGCTGCCTTCATCCATTGCTCAAACCATCGGGGTAGTTGGAGGATTAGTTATCGGCACAGCAATTGTTGAAGCGAGTTTAGTTTCAAATATGATGATTATTGTTATTGCTCTAACAGCCGTTTCTTCCTTTGTTGTGCCATCAAACGAAATGAGCACAACGCTGCGAATTTTAAGTTTTCCTATGATGATCGGAGCAGCCGTTTTTGGCTATTTGGGTATTGTTTTTGTACTAGTGCTCATCGTTATGCATTTAGTTATTTTAGAGTCCATTACGATGCCTTACTTAATTCCTTTTGCTCCATTTAGATTTTCCGGCTTAAAGGATGTCTTTGTAAGGATGCATCAGCTTTATTTGAATGAAAGGCCTGCTAATGCTAAGCCTCAAAAACGTAAACGTCAAAAAGCGATAAGGAATTGGGATTCAAATGAATAAAAATAGTATTTCAGCCAGTCAGCTGTTCTTTATCATCTTACAAACTCAAATTGGGATTGGTGTTTTAGGGTTACCTTATAACTTATTTAAAACGGCGCATACGGACGGCTGGATTTCCATGTTAATGAGCGGTTGTATTATTCAAGTCATTACATTATTCCACTGGGGATTAACGCATCGTTTGCCAGGTTTAACGCTGTATCAGATGACTAGCAAGCTGCTTGGTAAGTGGTTAGGTAATTTTTTGAATATAGGATATGTGTTTTATTACATTATTGTCTCAAGTGTCATTACGGTTTTATATGTAAACGTGTTAAAGCGCTGGCTTTATCACTTGACGCCAGCTTATGTTCTTGTCTTTTTATTAGTTGTTATTGCGTTATATTTTGCAAAAGAGAATGTACGCAATATAGGGCGTTTTTTTACTATTGTATCTGTATTTTTAATTATTTTGGTATTATTGGTGTCAAATGCTTATAAAGAGGCCGATGTCCGGTATCTATTTCCGATTGGGCACAGCGGTATTCAAAATATTTTGCTGGCGTCAAAAGAAGGAAGTATCTCAATGTTAGGTTTTGAAGCTATCTTAATTTTAGCACCGTTTGTAAAAGCAAAGTCTACGACGACTTTAAAAATGGTCATGCTTAGTAATTGTATCGTTACGATTTTATATGTGTATATTATCATTGCTTGTTATATGTTTTTTAGCCCAGATGAAATTTTAATTGTACCAGAACCGGTTTTATATATTTTGAAGGCGACGCAAAACTCAGTTATCGAACGAATCGATTTGGTTTTTATTACTTTTTGGATCATTTCTGTTATTACGTCCCTTATTATATATGTATATATTTCAAGTGTAGGCATGCAGGAAATCTTCAAAAAGAAAACTCACCGTCCATTTGTTCCAATTGTATTGATATTTGTAACAGGTCTTTCCATTTATTTTTCAAAAACGGATCAGCTTGTCGCAGCTTTGTCTCAAACAACTAATTATTTAATTTACGTATTCATTTTCTGTATTCCTATCTGTTTGCTATTACTGTCATGGATTAGAAAAGGAACTGTAAAAAATGAAGGATAAACTGATCAAGATAATGAGCATATGTTTAGTTTTAAGTTTTCTAACGGGATGCTGGGATCAAAAATTGTTAAAAGATACGATGTTTTTGTCTACAGTGGCTTATGAAAAAAAGAAAGATAAGGTGATTTCTACTATTGCGATCCGTTCCTATACGTCTAAAGAAGGGACATTAGTGAATAAAACCTATCATGTAGCAGGGGATTCACCTCGAGACGATCGTACAAAAATTAACCAGCAGGTTTCTGGAATTGTTATGTCTGCCAAAAAGAGAATAATCTTATTTGAAGATCGATTAGCTAAAGAAGGTATACTAGAATTATCAGACGTCTTATATCGCACACCGGAAAGTCCTCTAACGGCTAAGTATGTCATTGTAGAAGGGAAACCGAGTACGATAGTTGAGCTACAGCAAGTAGGAGAAGAGCTAATTGGAGAATATTTAGACGGAGTTGTCCATACGGCTGAAGTCAATTCCTTAGTGCCAATTGAAACTCTTCAGTCACTTTGTACCGTGTTGTTTGATGAAGGAAAAGGGCTAGCTCTTCCTTATATGAAATTAAATACTGAAAATAAGACCGTTGATGTAATCGGTACAGCTTTGTTTAATGAAGATAAATTTTCAGGTATTACATTAAATTCCGATGAATCTAAGGCGCTTCTTTTATTAGGAAATCAAAAAGACAAATATATGATTATGAGTCACAAAATTACCATACATGATCAACAGTATGTAGTATCGTATGATGTGTCAGATGCTAAAGCAAAAATGCACGTTAAACCTGATGCGGTGCACGGAGCAAAAGTAATCATACCGCTAAATATAAAAGTAAGTATTAATGAATTTACTAAAAATGAAATGTCATCTCCTGCATTAACAAAAAACGTACAGAAAGAAATTGAAAAGATTCTACAAAAGAAAGCTGAAAAAGTAGTTGAAAAGCTGCAAAAAGCTAACTGTGATTTTCTTGAAATAGGAAGAGAAGTAGCTGCTTATCATCCGAGTATATGGAAAAGGCTTAAATGGAGACAGGACTATAAAAACATCTCGATTAATCCGAAAGTACAAGTGGAAATTATCCATCGTGGAGTTATTAATTAACAAAAGTCATGCGAAAAGCGTGGCTTTTTTAATTGAAAAAATTTTAGTTTACAAAATAACAAAAAGGGAATTGTATTTATTTATTGATGTGATAGGATAAAAAAGCATATAAGTGCATTCACTACGAATGAAAGCAGTGGACGGGTACATATAGATAATAATAAATGGTTTTGGGAGTCAAAGAAGGTGATGTTGAAGTGAATGTAAGCATCAGGTCAATTGTTAAAAAAGTCATGTTCACTCTATTTATTGCGTATACAGCAGTGGTCATTTATGCTACTCTCATACGGGAAAACGAACATGTTTACGGAAAAGCAATGAACTTGGATTTATTTAGTACAATCCGTCTGATGTGGGACAGCGGTAATATAATGCTCACTCTGACAAATATACTGGGAAATATCGTGATGTTTGCGCCGCTTGGAATGTTTATTCCGTTGTTTATGAAGTGGTTTGACGGTTTTATTCAAGTCTTTACGACGGGTTTCTTAATCAGTTTTCTGATTGAAATTTTACAGTACAAGCTAACGGAACGAGTATTTGATATTGATGATATCTTTTTGAACACGCTAGGTACATTTATAGGCTGGGTTATTATTAAAATACTATATTGGATTAAGAACATGCTGAAAGCACGTTTCAAAAAAAGATGAAAGGACTTCTTTACGAAGTCCTTTTTGCATCTTGTTGATAGAAACACTTAATGCAGCGTCTTACGGAAGAATGTGAGGATTCAACGATAATGTGCTGACAATTTTGCTGAACAAATAATAACTTTCCTTCAAGCTGCTTAATTTGTTTTTTAAGCTGTTCTACTTCATTATTGATAGATATTTGAACCACTGTTAACAAACTCTTTAGCTTTTTCTTTCATTCCTTCTTTTCTTACTTCGTTTACATCTTTTTCATTTTCTTGAGCCATGTTACGAATATCTTGAGAAATACGCATCGAACAGAATTTAGGTCCACACATTGAACAGAAATGGGCTGTTTTAGCACCTTCAGCGGGAAGTGTTTCATCGTGATATTCTTTTGCGCGCTCTGGATCTAGTGACAGGTTAAATTGATCATTCCATCTAAATTCAAATCTTGCTTTAGACAGAGCATTATCGCGTTTTTGTGCTCCTGGATGGCCTTTTGCAAGGTCAGCAGCATGCGCAGCAATTTTATAGGTGATAACGCCTTCGCGAACGTCTTCTTTATTCGGGAGTCCTAAATGTTCTTTTGGCGTTACGTAGCAAAGCATAGCTGTCCCAAACCAGCCAATCATTGCAGCACCAATACCTGATGTAATATGGTCATAGCCTGGAGCGATGTCGGTTGTAAGCGGTCCAAGAGTATAGAAGGGAGCTTCCTGGCATATTTCCATTTGTTTATCTACGTTTTCTTTGATGAGATGCATTGGAACATGTCCAGGACCTTCAATCATAACTTGAACATCGTGTTTCCAAGCAATTTTAGTTAATTCACCAAGCGTTTCTAATTCACCGAACTGTGCCTCATCATTAGCATCTGCAATGGAACCAGGACGTAGCCCATCGCCAAGCGAAATAGCAATATCGTATGCTTTACAGATTTCACAGATTTCTTCAAAGCGAGTATATAAAAAGTTCTCTTCATGATGAGCTAAACACCACTGCGCCAAGATGGATCCTCCGCGTGAAACAATACCTGTCGTACGTTTCGCTGTCAGAGGAATATAACGTAAAAGAACACCTGCGTGAATAGTAAAGTAATCAACACCTTGTTCTGCTTGTTCAATTAATGTATCGCGGTATGCTTCCCACGTTAGATCTTCTGCTACGCCTTTTACTTTTTCAAGCGCTTGGTAAATAGGAACGGTCCCTACAGGAACAGGCGAGTTGCGGATAATCCATTCGCGTGTTGTGTGAATATCCTTTCCTGTTGATAGATCCATAATTGTATCGGCTCCCCAACGCGTTGCCCATGTCATTTTTTCTACTTCATCTTCAATAGCTGAACGAATAGCTGAATTTCCGATATTAGCATTAATTTTCACATGGAATTTGCGGCCGATAATCATCGGTTCGCTCTCAGGGTGATTGATATTATTAGGGATAATTGCACGTCCTCTTGCTACTTCTTCACGCACAACTTCAGGATCCATCTGTTCACGAATAGCGATAAATTCCATTTCGGGCGTGATGATTCCTTTTTTCGCATAGTGCATTTGCGTTACATTTTGATTTTTTTTCGCGCGCAAAGGTAAACGTTTAGTGATAAAGCGATCGTACTGATCTCTTGGATCACCGTCATAATAACCGTTATCCTGTGGCTGAACCGTACGGCCTTGATATGTTTCTACATCGTTTCGTTCTGCAATCCACTTTTCGCGCAGAGCCGGTAATCCTTTTTGTAAATTAATTTCATAAGAGGGATCTGTATAAACACCGCTCGTGTCGTATACACGTACGGGACTATTTTCTTCTTCACCAAAAGACCCTGTAGTAGGAGACTGATGAATTTCACGCATAGGTACTTTAAGGTCTTGTCTGGATCCTTGGACATATACTTTGTGACTGTTTGGAAAAGGCTTTTTCATAGAAACTGATACATTTTGTTTTGACATTACATATTCCTCCGGTTTCGCATAAAGTGTAGCTATACCGAACCATAAAAAAAATCGGGTTCTGTGATAGACAGAACCCGATGGAATAGGCAAAAAAAGAATAAACATATACTATTCTTTTCAAGACTACTTCCCTCCGCTGGTATAACCCAAATCAGGTTCAAAGGGTTAAAGAGTTTTATTGCACTCTTCTCTCAGTCTGAGCTATCAGACACCCCTAGTAGAAATAACATTCAAATTATTCAATTTACGGCTTAAGTTTACCATCATTCGGTAAAAAATCAACCCTTAAATAAAAAAAGCTAGACAATTAGCGTTGTCTAGCAGCATCTATTGCAATCACAATAGCTGTAATAATATGCATGATAAATCCCAAAAATGGAATCCAAGCAACCAGTGAGGTAACAAGTCCTAGTATGTTTCCATAAGCAGATAACCCTCGTCTATTAGCTAAAATGAGTGTGATAGCATGAAGAATAAATCCAATAAAAAGAGGAGTATAGCTAAAGCCCATAACAATCCCTGCGCCAATTAAAGGAATTCCCAGCAAGGCTTCATACCCAGCAGTGACCCATTTCATTGTACGTACATTTCCATTCATAGTAAAAAGCCTCCTAAAAAAGATACTACTATATACGAGAAAAGAGAGAAAAAAGTTTCAAATTACTTAGGGGATATGTCGTATAAGTCAGCCCTATTGGATTAAAATGATAGATAACAGTAAAGGGGGGGTGGAAAAAACATAATGATTTAGTCATTTTTTCACACTAAAGAAAAATAGTCTAGATGATTCATTTTTAGCTAAGGGACCAGAATTTATACTGAACATAGTGACTGCTTTTTAAAATAAATAAAAGCTGATATCGTGTTTTTTGGTTGTAGCATGTAAGCTTTTTATTACAAATTATTAAAGATTCTTATCTTTTTGCAAATACACATTGTATTTCATAGTTTTAACAATTATGATAAAAAAGCAAGTGTCAAAATAGGAAAATAGTTGAGCATGTAAAACGAAGCGATAAGCTTATTAATTTGAAAGAAAGGCAAGGTACATAGCTTTATGTGGGAAATTATTGTAGCAATCATTTTAGGGATTGTAGAAGGTTTAACGGAGTTTGCTCCCGTTTCGTCAACTGGGCATATGATTATTGTGGATGACCTGTGGTTAAATTCAAAAGAATTATTTTCATCTCCAGTAGCTAATACATTTAAGATTGTTATTCAGCTAGGGTCGATCTTAGCAGTAGTTGTTATTTTTAAAGATCGTTTTATTAATTTATTAGGATTGGGAAAAAAACCAGCTGCTGCAATTGGACCGACAAATCGCTTAAATTTAATGCAGGTAATTGTTGGTTTGTTACCCGCAGGAGTGTTAGGACTTTTGTTTGATGATTACATTGATGAACATTTGTTTTCTTTAAATACGGTGCTAATTGGCTTAGTGGTCGGAGCTGTATTAATGATTCTAGCAGATTTGTTTGGACCTAAACGTCCGCGTGTAGAGACGGTGGACCAAATGTCTTATGGACAAGCACTAGGTATAGGACTGTTTCAATGTATTGCTCTTTGGCCAGGTTTTTCTCGTTCAGGCTCAACGATTTCAGGAGGGGTTCTTCTTGGAATGAGCCATAAGGCAGCCGCAGATTTTACATTTATTATGGCAGTGCCAATTATGGCAGGAGCAAGTGGACTTTCATTGGTTAAAAACTGGCAGTATTTCACATCAGATGCACTACCGTTTTTTATTGCTGGTTTTATCAGCGCCTTTATTTTTGCGCTTATATCGATTCGCTTTTTCTTAAAATTAATCAACCGCATTAAATTAGTTCCGTTTGCCATTTATCGAATTATTTTAGCGGCTATTCTATATTTTGTATTTTTATAAAATAAATAAGCGTATTTTATAGCCATTTAAACTTCTGATAAAGACTTAAAAAGCAAGAAAAAGCTATTGCAACATTGCAATAGCTTTTTTGCATAAATATATATTATTGTCTTTTGAAAGCGTTTTATAAACATGGGTATTGACAAAACGTGTCGAAAAATAGTAAATTAATATTTGTGCAGTATAAAGTTAAGTAAAAGTAAGACTTCTGTTTAGTTTTATTGACTGTAAAAAACGTATGACAACGTATAGATCGTTTTAATTTTATAAAAATTGAATAATAAGCTTAATCGTATAGAGCGGGGGAATCATTATCGGCAGTAAAGCTGCCTTGGGGTGAATCCTTACAAAAGGTAGGAAACTCTCAATTCCGAATCCGACAGTTAACCTCGTTTGCTTTATTGAGAGAAAGAGCCCAAAATAGCGTAAGTAAAAGGCTGTTCTTTCTTAAGAATAGTCTTTTTTTGTTTTTTCAGAAAAGTATATACAAATGTCATACATCTTTGGGGAGGTACATCTATGAAAAAAATTCGTTTTGGTTTGGCTACGCAGATTTTTACCGGTTTAATCCTCGGTGTTCTTGTAGGAGTAATTTGGTTTAACGATCCGCGTGTAGTAACATACCTGCAGCCGCTGGGAGACTTGTTCTTAAGATTGATTAAGATGATTGTTATTCCAATTGTTATCTCAAGTTTAGTCGTTGGAGTTGCAGGAGCAGGTAGCGGTAAACAGGTCGGAAAGCTGGGCGTTAAAACCATTCTCTATTTTGAAATTATTACAACTTTCGCAATTGTAATCGGTGTATTGATTGCTAATATTTTTCACCCTGGACAAGGTGTAGACATTCATTCAGCACAGAAGAGTGATATTTCACAATACGTTGAAACATCCGAACAGCAAGAAGGAAAGTCAGTGGCTGAAACGTTCTTACACATTGTTCCGACAAACTTTTTCCAGTCAATTGTTGAAGGGGACATGCTAGCAATTATCTTCTTTACAGTATTGTTCGCACTTGGAGTAGCGGCAATTGGAGAAAGAGGAAAGCCTGTTGTTCAATTCTTTGACGGCGTTTCTCACGCAATGTTTCACGTGGTAAACCTAGTAATGAAAGTGGCTCCGATTGGCGTATTTGCTTTAATTGGTGTAACAGTTTCGAAATTCGGTTTAGAGTCACTCCTTTCATTAGGAAAGCTTGTTATCTTAGTTTACTTAGCGTTAATTTTCTTCCTACTTGTTGTATTAGGAGGAATTGCGAAATGGGCAGGAATTAACATTTTCCACTTATTCCGCTATATGAAAGATGAACTGTTGTTAGCATACAGTACATCTAGTTCTGAGACAGTTCTTCCGCGAATTATGGAAAAACTTGAAAAGATGGGCTGTCCAAAAGCTATCGTATCGTTCGTTGTACCAATTGGTTATACATTTAACCTAGATGGTTCTGTTCTTTATCAAGCGATTGCAGCGTTATTCTTAGCGCAGGTGTATGGTATTGATTTAACGATCGTTCAACAGCTGACGCTCATTCTGGTATTGATGGTTACATCTAAAGGAATGGCTGCGGTGCCAGGAACATCATTTGTTGTATTACTGGCTACTCTTGGAACAATCGGCGTTCCGGCAGAAGGATTAGCCTTCATTGCGGGAGTAGACAGAATCATGGATATGGCACGTACGGTTGTTAACTTAGTAGGAAACACACTAGCAGCAATTGTAATGTCTAAATCTGAAGGCAAATTTGACCCTAAAAAAGGTACAGAGGTCATGAGAGCCGGCTAATTTATAAATTTAAAAGCTACTTATTCTATTCAAAAAATTAGAATAAGTAGCTTTTTTCATAATAATTCCTTTATTATTATGGGAATTGACCCTATAATATGTAACATCAGGTATAAAAATATCCAGATTTTATTCTTACATAAAGCAGTCACTGGTTCCTTTCTTTATCAGTAAATATAGAGATAGCTTAGCTAGTTGGGGGATAGTAGAGTATGTGGAAAAAGCGAATATGGGTCATCGCCTCGATAGTAATCGTATGTTTGTTAATCCCTTACAGTTTACCGATTGTGTTTGCTTTATTAACAGCATTAGCGCTTGAGGGTATTGTTCAAAAATTACATCAATCTTTTAAAATGAAGAGAGTCTATGCAGTGCTTATGACCTTCATTTTATATGTTGTTTCGCTCATACTTATTGGATTTTTTATTGTTCGGACAATCGTTACGCAAGTGGTTGCTCTTTCAAAGATAGCGCCTTCATTTGTAAAAGAAATTTATGAAACCGCGATTTATCCAACTATTATCAAGTGGAAATACTATTCAAACGCTCTTCCTACAGAAGTGATTTCTTCTATCGAGCGCACGCTTGAAAAAACCGTAAATTCATTAGATTCTCTATTAAAAAGTACCGTGGAAATCATCATTAGCTTTGCTGCTACTGTTCCTGGATTTCTACTAGAGTTTCTTATTTATTTAGTAGCGCTTGTATTTATCAGCCTTGAGCTGCCTGCTATTAAAAATAAAATTAAGTCATTTTTAACAGAAGAAACGAAATATAAGCTACAAGTTGTCATCACTCAGCTTATCCAAGCGGGGGTTGGTTTTATTAAGGCACAAATTATTTTAAGTGTCATGACGTTTGTAATGGCTTATGTAGGGCTTTGGCTATTAGATGTTCCGTATACCGCGCTGCTTAGTTTATTAATTGTAATTGTCGATATCTTACCAATCCTTGGGACGGGCTCGGTGCTCGTTCCATGGGGGATTTTTGCTCTTACGCAAGGGCATGACTCATTAGCAATCGGCTTATTTATTCTATTTGGAGTGATTACGGTAGTAAGACGTGTAGTAGAACCAAAAGTGTTTTCTACAAATATGGGTATTTCACCTTTGGCTGCACTAGTTAGTTTGTACATTGGATTTAAACTTTTAGGTTTTGTCGGGTTGTTTTTAGGACCGGCTTTAGTTATTTTATACGATGCTCTTCGTAAAGTAGGTATTATTCAAATTAACTTTAAACTATAAAAGCGCTGGATAAAACTAGCGCTTTTTTTATTGAAACTTTTGTAGTACGTCATACGTAAAGAGGGAAAGGAAAAAACTATGTCGCGTTGGTTTTTATCTATCAATCGGCTAAATTATAGTTTTGCAGTCTTAGATTTAATGACATGAGGAGGAGAATTTTTGTTAGAGTCGGTTTTACTTTCTTTAATTGAAGCACTAAAACAGCTCTCTTATTTTGGCGTAATTTTAGCATTAACGTTTGAGTTTGTCCCCGCAGAGCTTGTTTTACCTTTAGTAGGGTATTGGGTGTACCAAGGTGATATGAACTTGTATCTGGCTATCCTTGCAGGTACAGTAGGCGGTGTGTGTGGACCGTTGACTCTTTATGCACTGGGACGTTACGGTGGACGACCGCTAGTTTTAAAATATGGAAAATATTTTTTGGTGAAAGAAAAAGAAATTGACGCTGCCGATCGCTTTTTTAATAAGTACGGTAGCGGGGTCGCTTTTTTTGGACGGTTTATTCCAGGAGTGCGTACAGCTATCTCTTTTCCATGCGGGATGGCAAAAATGAATGTATGGCTGTTTTCTATTTACACATTTGTTGCGATGCTTCCAGTAACGGCTATTTACGTATATTTAGGATATAAGTTAGGACCTAAGTGGAAAGAGGTGGGTCCGATTGTGTCTCAATACATGCAGCCTATTGGAATCGGAATTGTTGTTTTAATTGCGTTGTTTTTTATCATTAAATATGTGCGGAATAAACAAGTAGGACAGAGCTGATAAATCGAGGAAAAGAGTGAGGATATGTCAGAGCATGAACAATTGAGAATAGAATTACGAAAAATTGAAAAGTGGGAGAAAGACCAAAAAGGACTTTTTTTCTGGGAGCGGCTGGCTCGCTTGCCTTTTTCAGCTTTAGATAAAGTAACGCCAAAGTTCATTCATCAAAAAATAGAAAAATTATTAGATGAAATTGCTAAGTATGTTGATAATGGAGGCCAGTATTTAGCTAATACGTCTGCCACGCTAGAGAAAGCATCAGCCCAATTACAAGAAAATAAGCAGCTGTCAATAGAGGATGTTCAGCATTTATCTCTGCAGGAAATGGATGAGTTGGCGGAGTATTTTATTGAAGTCCGAAAAAAGAATGCGCAGCTGCAAGGAGCTACAACCGGAGTAGGTGGAATTTTCACACTGGCGATTGATATTCCTTTTGTATTGGGACTTACGCTTAAGACACTGCAAGAAGTGGCTGTTTCTTATGGTTACGATCCCACTGAGCAAGAAGAACGCATTTTTATGGTCAAATGCATGCAGTTTTCATCCTCTGATATTGTAGGAAAGCGTGCGATTTTAGAAGAATTAGCAAGCGGCAATCGAACGCAGAGCTTGCAGCAGCTCCAAGGTTGGAGAGAAGTGTTTCTAACCTATAGAGACAACTTGGGATGGAAAAAGCTATTTCAAATGATTCCTATAGCAGGGATGGTGTTTGGGGCGTATATTAACAAACAAGCGATTAGCGATATAGGAGAAGTTGGAATGATGCTTTACCGTAAAAGACGCATTTTAGAAAAAGTCTCACAATCTAAAAAATAAAAATAGGCTGGTATGAAAGTATTTTAGTTGAAGAAAAATCCGAACGAGTTTGATTCTTAGTTGAGAATCAAATACGTTCGGATTTTTTTATTGATATAGTAAATGTAGCTTTCATGTATTTAGTTGCCTCTAGGTGTTGATTGGAGGGCAAGGCGAAGACTCCTGCGGAAAAAGTGGAACAGATGAGACCCCGCAGGAGCGCAAGCGACGAGGAGGCTCAACGGCCGTCCGCGGAAATCGAAGCCTTGCACGGAAATCAACAGCGGTGTAACGAGCGATTCATATTAGATCGTTTACCTTTTTGTTCGTGTGTAGATGGGATTGATTTGTTTATGTCTCAATTACTTTTTTTCGACATTATTTCTGGGGAAATATGTCGAGGTGTGTTAAGCCTATTTCCTTAATCAAAATGAAAAGTAGGAATGGTAATAGTATTTTTTCGTCTGGCAATCAGTAAATAAATAATTCCAATTATACTCCATACAATACCGATAAATAAGGATGTTTTTTCTAAGTTAAGCCACATAAAAAATAAAAATAAACTGCCGAGTAAAGGCATAAGTACATATGAAATATATCCACTGAGAGATCGTTTGTTTTGTTGAATAAAATAATGGATAAAAACCGCTATGTTAACTGAACTGAACGCAATTAAAGCACCAAAATTAATTAAAGAGGTAGCTTTTTCAAGAGACAGACTTAGTGAAATTAAAGAGAGACAACCAATAATGAATACGTTCCAAACAGGCGTCTTTGTTTTAGGGTGAATATAGCCAAAAATTCTCCGTGGCAGATAACCATCTTTCCCAATTGCGTAGAGAAGTCTTGATGCACTCATATGTGAGACAAGTCCAGAAGCAATAGTTGATGTTAAGGCTGCTGCTACAAAAATAGATTGAAACAGCTGGCCGCCAATTTTATAAGCGATTTCAGCCGATGCACCTTCTAAATCATGAAACAAAGAGGCTGAAGGGAAAAGAAGCTGAGCAAAGTAAGAAACCGTAATAAATAAGGCGCCTCCCGTACATGCAATAATGAGAATCCCTTTGGGAATGGTTTTCTCAGGCTTAAGGGTTTCTTCAGCCATGGTGGTTACAGCATCAAACCCTAAAAAAGAAAAGCATAAAATAGCTGCTCCGTTTAATAAAAGAGATATAGAAGCCGATTCACTTATAAACGGTTTAAATGATAGCTCTTGCCCTTGAGTTGTAGCACTTAAAATAATAAAGATGATAGCTACTAAAATTTGAAAAGCAACTAATAGCGTACCAAAAGAAACGGTTAAATGAACGCTAAAAATATTCATTATGGTCATGATGACCACAAAGCTGATAATCCATACGGCTTTTGGAACACCTGGAAACAGAGAGCTTAGGTAAATATTTGTCAAAAGTGCATTAATCATAGGTAGAAATAGATAATCAAGAAGAGCCGTCCATCCTACCAAAAAACCAATGCTTGGATTCATTACTTGCTGTGCGTATGTATAAGAAGAACCAGCTCCAGGAAAAGCTTTTACCATTTTTCCATAACTAATGGCTGTGAATAAAATAGCAATCAACGTGAATGCATAAGCACCTGAAACATGTCCATCTGTGGATTCAGTTACAATGCCAAATGTATCGAAAACGGCCATGGGTGCCATGTAGCCTAATCCTATCACGACGATATGCCATAATTTTAGTTGTTTAAGAAGAGAAGGTCCATGATTCATATTTGTCATCCTTTCTGTGTATAATCATTCTGCAATATTTATTATTATACTATATTGTTAGATTTGTCATCTTTTTTTGAAAAAGAAGAGAAAATTGCGCGCTAAGAGATAAAGAGCGTTTAGTTAATTACTAGATAAAGCAAAAAAATGCTTTTTTTCACTTTGATTTTTACCATTGAGTCTAGAAAGCATTTTACATAAAATGAAAGAAAGTAAAAAAGCTTTCGATTAGGATGATCTACTTGTAATAAATACGAAAACAAACTTTTGAATGCGGTTACATTTTTGTGGGTGTATAAACTTATAATGATGATAAAGGAGATGAAGGAAGTGATTGCTACACCCTATATAAACTTGGAGATAAACAAGGGACCAGGTGTGCATGTTGTATTGGATGAAACAAAAAAAGATGGTGTTTATTTTATTAAATTAACGGTCAAGTCGATTAAAAAAAGAAGTCTTCCAAAAATGGCGTTAAAATGGAGCGTTCCGTTGTTAGATATCCAGCTATATAAATCTATACAAACTAGTCAGGGAGATGTGAGTACCTCTTCTGTTCATTGTTTTATGAATAAAAATGGCTCTAACCGCTACACTATTGCATGTTCAGACATACTTCACCCTATTCGGTGTGCCCCCAATTGGAAGGAAATGTGTCTAGATGTGGAGATGAACTTATTTAGTGAAAGCACTTGGTCTCTTCATAGCTACGAAACTGAACTGCGAGTAGATACAAGAATGATTGAAACAGAAGAGTTATTCAAAGATTTAGCGAAATGGTATGAAAGAAAAGAGATTAATCTAGCATCTGCTGTTGAGCATGCAACGGCAATAGATGAAAAAGGAAATGTCTCGTTAGATATTTGATGGTGAGGAGAGAGATAAAGTGGGGATCTTATTTAATGAACGTACAAAGGAGTTTCACCTGCAGGGCCGCGATGTAAGTTATATCTTTTCAGTGTTGAGAAACGAGCAGCTTGGTCACTTATACTATGGAAAAAAGCTTAAGCACCGTCCGTCTTTTCAGCATTTTTTACGTGTGGAAACAAGAGGAGCTAGCGCTTCGGTCTATGAAGGAGAACTAGCATTTTCTCTTGAAACAATCAAACAAGAGTATCCTTCTTATGGGACAACAGACTTCAGAGAGCCAGCCTACCAACTTCTTCAGCAAAACGGAAGCCGAGTCACCAATTTTGAATACGATAACCATAAAATTTACAAGGGCAAGAAGCCATTAAACGGCTTACCTGCTACATACGTAGAAGAAGAGAGTGAAGCCACGAGTTTAGAAGTTGAACTGATTGATAAATTGCTAAATGCATCACTTATTTTAACGTATACCGTTTACGAAGACCGAAATATTATTACGCGTCACGCACGATTTGAACATAGAGGAGAAGAACCAATCGATATTTTGCGTATCATGAGCGGCAGCATTGATTTGCCCACATCAAACTATGAAATGGTTCAGCTTTCTGGTGCTTGGATTCGAGAGAGACACGTGAAAACAAGAATGCTTCAGCCGGGTATTCAAAGTATTTCTAGTGCGAGAGGTACAAGCAGCAGTCAGCAAAACCCATTTTTAATTTTAAAGAATCCAGCTGCAACTGAACACAGTGGAGAAGCGTACGGTTTTAGTCTTGTATACAGCGGAAACTTTCTTGGACAAGTGGAAGTAGATCACTATAATGTATCAAGAATAACGATGGGTATTCATCCTTTTGATTTTCAGTGGCGACTAGAAAGTGGACAAACTTTTCAATCACCAGAACTAGTATTGGCTTATTCAAATAACGGGCTAAACGGTCTTAGCCAAGAGTATCATGAGCTTTATCGCAAGCGTCTCGCTAGAGGAAAATGGCGGGATTTAGAGCGACCAGTTTTAATTAATAACTGGGAAGCGACGTATTTTGATTTTAACGAAGAGAAAATTGTACACATTGCCAAAGAAGCACAAAAGCTGGGCGTTGAACTTTTTGTATTGGATGACGGCTGGTTTGGTAAACGTAATGATGATACAACTTCTCTTGGAGACTGGTTTGTAGATGAAAATAAGCTTCCGGGCGGTATGAAATCATTGGCTCAAAAAGTAACGGATTTAGGTATGGACTTTGGATTATGGTTTGAACCTGAAATGATTTCAAAGCAAAGCAACTTGTATGAAAAGCATCCAGATTGGTTGATTCATGTGCCAAATCGTCATCAGTCTCATGGACGAAATCAATACGTGCTTGATTTTTCACGAGAAGAAGTAGTGAATTATATTTATGAACGAATGGAAGCTATTTTAAGTGAAGCACCTATCTCGTATATAAAATGGGATATGAACCGAAATATAACGGAGATTGGATCTGTTGGGCTACCCGCGAATCGCCAGTTTGAAGTAGTACATCGCTACATTTTAGGAGTATATGATTTGTATGAGCGACTAACAAAGAAGTTTCCGGATATTTTATTTGAATCGTGTGCAAGCGGGGGCGCTAGATTTGATCCGGGAATGCTTTATTATGCTCCTCAAGCTTGGACGAGCGATAACACGGACGCGATTGAACGTCTGAAAATTCAGTACGGCACGTCTTTTGCTTATCCAATCAGTTCAATGGGAGCACACGTATCAGCCGTACCAAATCATCAAGTACGCAGAGTAACAAGTCTAGAAACAAGAGGAGACGTTGCGTATTTTGGCGCATTCGGTTATGAGTTAGATGTTACGCTGATGACAGAAGATGAAAAAGAAACGGTAAAAAAACAAATTCAGTATTATAAAAAATACCGATCTCTTATTCAAAATGGAACATTCTATCGATTAAAAAGTCCGTTTGAACAAGATGGAAATGTGACGAGCTGGATGGTTGTTTCATCCGATCAAAAACAGGCAATCATCGGTTATTATCAAGTATTAGCTAGATCAAATCCTTCTTATGAACGCATTGAGCTAAAAGGGCTTCATCCTGATTATGAATATACAGTGATGGAAACAGACCAAACAGCTTATGGAGATGAGCTCATGTACGCAGGAATTGCTCTAACTCATGAATATCCGGGTGTTGAAGCATACAATAAAAAATCTGGAGACTTTGTATCGGTTATTTACACACTGCAAGCGCAATAAGCAAAGAGGCTGGGACATAACGAAATAAATCCAATCGAAAGACGAACATATGAGATACATGAGCTGGACTGCTTATGACACCGCAATTGATTTCCGTGCAAGGCTTCGCTTTCCGCGGGCGGCCGCTGAGCCTCCTTGTCGCTTTCGCTCCTGCGGGGTCTCACCTGTTCCGCTTTTCCCGCAGGAGTCTTCGCCTTGCCCTCCAATCAACTGCTAGAAGGAACGAAACAAATAAAACGATATGCATCATCCAAAAAAAAAAACGAACCACTCATCAAACAGGTTGATGAATGGTTCGTTTTTTACTTAGGCTCAACTATTTTTGTCCCAGCCTCTTTAAGTTAACTATTATTTATGAAGTGTTGACATAAAAGGCGTGATAATGGTAACTTTTAGTTATAATTGTTAACTTTATATTTTTTTAGTTTACTAAAGTGGAGGGGAATCGATGGAAACCACAAGTTTAAGAGATTGGAAAGCACTTGCTCAGTCTATTATTAAAGGGAAAGAAATTACATATAAAGAAGCGCTTCAACTTCTTTATGTACCGGATGAAGAAGTGTTAGAGGTCATGAATGCCGCGTACTTAATTCGTCATCATCATTATGGAAAAAAAGTAAAGCTTAATATGATTATTAATACTAAATCGGGTTTATGCCCAGAAGACTGTGGATATTGTTCGCAGTCGATTGTATCAGAAGCGCCGATTGATAAGTATGCGTGGTTAACAAAAGAGAAAATTGTAGAAGGTGCTTTTGAAGCTCAAAAAAGAAAAGCAGGTACATATTGTATCGTAGCGTCAGGCCGCCGCCCTACTGATAAAGAAGTAGCGCACGTAGTGGGAGCGGTAAAGGAAATTCGTCAAAAGACAGACTTGAAAATCTGTGCCTGTCTAGGATTTTTAACAGATGATCAAGCACACGAACTAGTCGAGGCGGGTGTTCATCGCTATAATCATAATTTAAATACTCACGCTGATAACTATGACAATATTTGTTCTACGCATGGCTATGAAGATCGAGTCGATACGGTTACTACATCTAAAAAAGCAGGTTTGTCACCTTGTTCCGGTGCAATTTTTGGAATGGGCGAGACAAATGAACAAGCCGTTGAATTAGCTTTTCAAATTAAAAAGTTAGATGCAGATTCTATTCCATGCAATTTTCTTGTTGCCGTTCCAGGAACGCCTCTAGAAGACAAAAAGGCGTTAAAGCCAATGCAATGCTTAAAGCTGTTAGCGATGATGCGTTTTGTAAATCCAACCAAAGAAATTCGAATTTCAGGAGGCAGAGAAGTTAACCTCAGATCACTTCAGCCGCTTGGTTTGTTTGCTGCAAACTCAATTTTTGTAGGCGATTATTTAACGACTCAAGGTCAAGAACCTACAGCTGACTGGGGATTAATTGAAGATTTAGGATTTGAAATCGAAGAATGTGCACTGTGAAGCCGTTGAGAAATCAACGGCTTTTTTTATCTTCAGCAGATTTACAGGAACTATACGTTTACTTTACAAAACTCAACAGCTTCTTTATATTGCCTTCACAAATAACCATTATTATAAAACATGTGAACGATAAGTGAATAGTTACTAAGGTTATGAAATTGAGAAACCACAAAAAACAATAGGTCTATATAAACATCCTATGCGTTTTTTGTGGTTTTTTTATAAATGAAAGGAAGGAATCGTTTTGAATAAGGAAGCAGATTTCTTACAACAGCTTGGACAAGATCGTTTAATTGCATCCATTAAAAGTCCGAAAAATTTAGAGCAATTTTTAGAAACAGAGATCCAGGCCGCCTTTTTATTAACGGGAAACATCAGTGTAATTAAACGCTATGTAGATTTACTCAAACAGCATAATCGAACGGTTTTCTTACACATTGAAAAAATTCCGGGAATTAGCTATGACCGGGAAGGGCTTAAATTTCTCGCTAAGTTTGTAAAGCCCACAGGTATCGTAACCACTAAAAGTTCACTCATTAATTACGCAAAACAGGAAGGGCTGGTTGCTATTCAGCGGCTGTTTTTAGTGGATACAGACGCAGTAGCACAGGGGTTAAAAACCGTTCAAGATATTAAACCGGATGCATTAGAACTAATGCCAGGATTGATTCCGGAGATGATAGAGAAAATCGTTAAAAAAACAAGTATCCCTATTATTACAGGTGGACTCATTCAAAATGAAAGCCATATCCAAGCTGCTTTAAAAGCAGGGGCTACGGCAGTTTCTACAGGAAAATCATGGCTATGGAAAAAATATGAATGAGCGAGAAAGGAGCGTTTTTAATGAAAAAAGTAGAGTTAGTTAACGTTGGAAAGTCATACGATCAAAAAACAAATGTCATTCAAGATATTAATGTCACAATTGAACCTGGAGAATTCTTCGTATTAGTAGGTCCTTCAGGGTGCGGGAAAAGTACAATGCTGCGAATGATTGCCGGATTAGAAGAAGTCACACAGGGAGAGTTGCTAATCGGGGATGTAAAAGCAAATAAACTGCTTCCAAGTCAGCGCGATTTGTCCATGGTGTTTCAAAACTATGCTTTATATCCGCATTTGACAGTAGAACAAAATATTCTGTTTGGTCTGCATACAAAGAAGATTTCAAAGCAAGAACAGCACAAGCGCTGCAGGGAAGCAGCAGAAATGCTTGGTTTAAGTGAATATTTAAAACGAAAGCCTAGACAGCTTTCGGGAGGACAGCGTCAGCGTGTAGCACTCGCACGTGCTATAGTTACTCATTCACCTATTTGCCTGATGGATGAGCCGTTATCCAACTTGGATGCGAAGCTGCGAGCAAAGATGAGATCAGAAATTCGCCAGATTCAGCGTAAGTTAGGTATTACGATGATTTATGTCACGCATGATCAAACGGAAGCGATGACGATGGCGGATCGAATGATGATTTTAAATGGAGGTAATATTCAGCAGGTTGGGCGTCCGCTCGATATTTACAATGCACCGGCAAACACGTTCGTAGCGTCGTTTATAGGTTCTCCCCCTATGAACTTATCAAACGTTTCTATAGAAAATAACTTACTCGTTTTTGAAGATAGAAGAGCTATTTCTAGGAGTGCATCATACAACAACCTTAGCGGTAAAAAGGAAGTTGTGGTTGGAGTAAGACCTGAGCACGTTCAGCTTGCGACAAACGACAACACCAGCTTTATCGTAGAGGTAGATAATGTCGAAATTCTAGGAACGGAAACACTGCTTACATTTCAAATGGGAGACAAACAGTGGATGGCTAAGTGGAACGGTCAATGGAATATAAAAGTGGGAGAGCGCGTCCCTATTTTTATCGATCCAAAACACCTGTTTTTATTTGATAGTGATACAGGTTCATGCTTGCACTATGAACCATCAACGGAAGATTTAACTGTAAAGGGGGCATTTGTATGAGTGCTGTTACCAAAACAGCAAACTCGCCTGTTTCTGTTTCATCAAATCCACAAGAAAAGAAGTCAATGCCTAACCTATTGGTAGGATTATCTTACTTGCTGCCATCATTATTGTTATTTGGCGTATTTCTTTTCTACCCAATGATTAAGACCTTATATTTAAGTCTTTTTATTACAGACACACAGGGAAATCCCTTGAAATTTGTAGGATTACAAAATTTCTTTTATCTATTTACAGATCCAAACTTTTTACAAAGTATGAAAGCCACTTTTTTATTTGTACTATACACGGTGCCTATTGGCTTAATTATTGCATTATTCCTAGCGCTAATCGCAAATGAAAAGCTAAAAGGAATTGGTTTTTTCAGAACAATGTTTTCATCTACGATGGGAATGAGCGTAGCGGCTTCTTCTGTAATTTGGATGTTTATGTATAACCCGACAATCGGTGTTATCAATAAAGTATTAAATCTTGTAGGCATTCATGATGTGCAGTGGTTATTGGATCCTAAGTATGCGCTGATTGCTGTGTCCATCTCTACGATTTGGATGAACATTGGGTTTACCTTTTTAATTTTACTTGGCGGGTTACAAAATATTGATGAAAAGCTGTATGAAAACGCGCGTATTGCTGGAGTTAGCTATTGGTATCAGCTCCGTAAAATTACGCTTCCTATGCTTTCGCCAACGCTGTTTTTTATTATCACCGTTTCGTTTATTAACGCGTTTCAAACGTTTGGACAAATTGACATTTTAACAAAAGGCGGGCCTACAGATTCCACAAATGTCATTGTTTATTCAATCTACAAAGATGCATTTGTAAACTATAATGTTGGCTCTGCAAGTGCTCAAGCTACAATTTTGTTTTTCTGTATTCTACTGGTTACGGCTCTTCAATTTAAGCTTGGAGAAAGGAAGGTACATTATCAATGAGCATCACGAGAAAATGGACAACTTATTTGTTACTCATTGCAGCTACTTTAGTATTGATGTTTCCTATTCTATACGCTTTTTCCATTAGTTTTATGAGTGGAGCGGAAGTGTTGGAAGGGAAGATTTGGCCGTCATCTTTTTCATTTGAAAACTATCGGGATGCTTTTGAAAAAGTTCCCCTGCTTCATTATTTAATTAATAGTTTTGCTGTATCTATTTTTGTCATGGCCGGGCAGCTGTTAGTTTCAAGTTTGGCTGCTTTTGCATTTGTATTTATTAAATTTAAAGGAAGAGATACTATTTTCTTTCTCTTTATTTCTACGATGATGATTCCATGGGAAGCAACGATGGTTCCTAACTTTTTAACAGCACAAAAGCTAGGCTGGATTAATAACTATTTGGGATTAACAATTCCTTTTTTCGCCTTAGCATTTGGAACATTTTTATTGCGTCAACAGTTTAAAACCATTCCGGGCGAGCTGTATGAAGCTTCTCAAGTCGCAGGGATCAGCCGCTTTCGTTTCTTTTGGAATGTTGTGCTTCCTGTTTCTAAAACAAGTCTAGTTACGCTTGGCGTATATAGCTTTTTAACAACATGGAATATGTATTTATGGCCACTGTTAGTTACAAATACAGAGGATGTTCGTACCGTTCAGATTGGTTTAAAACAAATGCAAACGCAGGAGATTTCAACTGATTGGGGAGTGGTTATGGCCGCTGTCGTAGTTGTTATTATACCGACATTATTACTATTATTCCTAGGTCAAAAACGTCTTCAAAAAGGATTAACACAAGGTGCAATTAAATAGGAGAGTGAATGTGATGAAAAAGATATTGGCTATCGTAACGGCATGCTTGCTGGTCATTCTAGGCGCTTGCTCAAACTCAACTGGTTCTTCGGAAGCGCAAGAAACTAAAAAAACAGCATCAGGTAAAACAGAAGTCGTTTTTTGGCACGCCATGAGCGGTGACCTTGAAAAATCACTCAATAAAATAGTCGATGAGTACAATAAATCTCAGGATAAAGTTGAAGTAAAGCCCGTTTTCCAAGGAACGTATGAGGAAGCACAAACAAAATTTAATACGGTAGCAGGAACTAAAGATGCACCTGCTATCATGCAAACGTTCGAAGTAGGAACGAAATTCATGATAGACAGTGGTAAGGTTCAGCCTGTTCAAAAATTTATTGATGAAGACCACTACGATACTTCACAGTGGGAGAAAAATATTTCAAGCTATTACCAAGTAGATGGAAAGCAATATTCAATGCCGTTTAACTCTTCAACACCTGTGTTAGTTTACAACAAAGATGCCTTTAAAAAAGCAGGGTTAGATCCTGAAAATCCACCAAAAACGTATGATGAATTAAAGGCAGCTGCAAAGAAACTAACAGAGAAACAAGGAAATAAAACATCACAATACGGTTTTTCAATTCTAAATTACGGATGGTTCTTTGAAGAGCTAGTTGCTTCTCAAGGCGGTTTGTATGTAGATCACGAAAACGGTCGTAAAGGGGATGCCGAGAAGGCAGTATTTAATGGAAAAGAAGGACAAAACGCATTTAATTTAATCAATGGCATGTACAAAGAAGGTACCTTCTACAATGTAGGGCAAAACTGGGACGATATGCGCGCAGCATTTCAATCTAAAAAAATTGCAATGTTTTTAGATTCATCAGCAGGTATTAAAACATTAGTAGACAATGCTCCATTTGATGTGGGTGTATCAGATCTTCCTGTGCCAAAAGAAGAGGATCGCCAAGGAGTCGCTATCGGGGGAGCATCTTTATGGATGTCTAAAGGAATTAGTGATGAAACATCTAAAGCGGCGTGGAACTTCATGAAATATTTAGCAACACCAGAAGTTCAGGCAAAATGGCACGTGGAAAGTGGCTATTTTGCGGTTAATCCTAAAGCATATGATCAAGAAATCGTAAAGAAAGAATGGGAAAAATATCCTCAACTAAAAGTGACGGTTGATCAGCTTCATAAAACTAAATCAACTCCGGCAACACAAGGCGCTTTAATTTCGGTATTTCCGGAATCACGCCAAAAGGTAGTAACAGGAATGGAAAGCCTGTACCAGGGAGTAAAGCCGAAACAAGCACTTGATCAAGCAGCAAAAGAAACGAATAGAGCATTAGAAGTAGCCAATCAAAAATAACGTATGATTACGAAGCTCGTCTTTCAAGTTATTTTGAGGACGAGCTTTTTATTTAGTGAATGACTAGTTAGGGGAGATAGAGGACAATGAATAATTCAATTGATCTTTATGCGCATCGCGGCTTTAGCGGACGATATCCTGAAAATACAATGATTGCATTTGAAGAAGCTAGAAAAATGCGAGTTTCAGGTATTGAATTGGATGTACAACTAACCAAAGACGGAGAAATAGTAGTGATTCACGATGAACGAATTGACAGAACGACGAATGGAATGGGATATGTTCAAGAATTTTCATATAAACAGCTGCGGTTATTCGATGCTGGAAGCTGGTATGATTCTCGTTTTTCTAAACAATCAATTCCCACGTTAATAGAAGTGTTTGAGTGGATGATGGACAAAAAGACAGAAATGACCGTGAACATTGAATTAAAAAATGACCAAATTTACTATCCAAAACTTGAGGAAAAAGTTCTTCGTCTAATCGATGAGTTTGATTTAGAAAATCAAGTTATTTTGTCATCTTTTAACTATGATAGCTTGGCTAAAGTGAGATCTCTCCATTCATATATCCCAACAGGATTTTTATTTGAAGGGGTGAGTGAAGATGCGATTGGAAAAGCAAAATCGATAGGTGCGCACCTGCACTGTGATATGTCGTTTGCTCTTTCTTCGTACGGGAAAAAAGCAAAGCAAGAAGGGTTAGACTTACGAGTATATACAATTAATGAACTGAATGACTTTTTGAAGCTCCAGCAGGCTTCAGTAAAAGTAGTGATGACAGATTACCCTAACCGTTTTTCCTCTACAATGTTCAAAGGATGACGCAGAAAGGCCGTATGTATTCGTACGGCCTTTTTTATAGGGTAAATATTATTTTATTCTGAATAGTATAAAAGTTATATTGTGAAATTGTTTTATAGATGATATATTGAGAATAGATTATAATGTTCCTTATGAAAGCGAATACATGTTGCGTAGCTCCGCAAACGTTCATTTGCCGGTCCCTAGCATCGTCTGTTATCTCTTTTAGGAGGAATAAAAAATCATGTATGATCAAGATACTATCTATATTATTGGAGATGCCAAAGCTCCTCAAAGCAATCCGATTACTAAAAAGTTCAATCAGTATTTTCTAGGATTGGTAGTTGATAAAACAAATGGAAAAATTATTGATGTGGAATGCTCAGCGACGATTGAGTTAACCGTTCGATTTGTTCAATCAATTTTTATTGGACGTCATATAAGTGATCCCACCCTTATAGACGACATTAACAGCCGCTACTTCGGGTCTTCCCAAAAAGCGCTGGTGGTAGCGTTTCATGATGCACAGAAAAAATATCAGCAAATAACAGCTGCTTTGTCTACATAGACCTAGACGAAATCCAGCCTGACGTTTTCGAACGTTGGGCTGGATTTTGTTTTGCATAAAAACATTTTCGGGGAGATGAAGGGGGAAGAATAAATGATTCAAGATGGATTTATGTATGTGAGTGTGTTAACTGCCTTTGCTGCGCTCATGGTAGGGATTGAAAAACGATTTAAAGGCAATGGATTTTTTAAGTTTATTCCAGGTATTGTACTTATTTATATAGGAGCCGCTCTTATGCAAACGGCAGGATTATTTGGGGATAGCGAGTCAAATGCCGCCATGTATGCAGGCGTTAAAAATGCACTTCTTCCTGCTATGCTGATGCTTATGCTGTTAAAGTGTGATGTTCGAAGTGTAATTAAACTTGGTCCAAGAATGCTGGGAGGATTCATCGTTGCGGTTTTTAGTATAATGATAGGCTTTATCCTCGTCTATGCCATCTTTAAGAATTTCTATGTAGAGGATACGTGGAAAGCTTTTGGTGCTTTATCAGGAAGTTGGACCGGGGGGTCAGCTAACATGGTTGCTCTTCAAGGGATTTTGGATGTTCCAGAAAATATATTTGGCTATGCTCTTATGATGGATACGATTAACTATGCCGTATGGGTTATGTTTATGTTTTGGCTTGTACCATTTGCAGCTAAATTTAATAAATGGACAAAAGCAGACGTCAGCTTTATTGAGAATAGTATAGATGAAGTCGCAGCAACATCTGAAAGCGAAAAAGAAGGTCCTCAGTTTCAGCATCTTCTTTATTTGCTTGGGCTAGGTTTGTTCGTTTCGGCATTGTCTACATTTATCGGAGGGCGTTTGCCTGAAGTGGGAGCCGTTATTAATGCAACGAGCTGGACGATTATGATTGCTTCTGTCGTTGGTTTAGTGCTTGCTGTAACTCCAGCGGCAAAAATTCCAGGTACGCTCGATGTATCAAACGTTATGTTATACATCGTTGTAGCGTTAATTGCTTCTCAATCAGATTTTTCAAATTTAGCTCAGGCTCCTATTTACTTAGTATCTGGTTTTCTCATTATGTTCGTCCACTTAGTGATCATGCTGTTGCTAGCTAAACTATTTAAATATGATTTATTTACGCTCGGGGTAGCCAGTTTAGCTAATATTGGCGGAATGGCGTCTGCTCCAATGCTTGCAGCTGCTTATAACCGTGCACTGATTCCGGTAGGAGTCATTATGGCTCTGATGGGTTCCTTCTTAGGTACTTATTTTGGTATGATGATCGCCAAAATTTTAGGGGCGATCTAAGAATAAACCAAAATAGGTATAAAAGAATATGTGTGCTGAATCGAAAGGAAGCGATTGAAATGATAATTAAAGACATAACTGTAAAGCATCAAACCGTTCCACTGCTCGTTCCGTTTAAAACAGCGCTTCGAACAGCAACAGGGATAGACAGCATAAGTGTAGAGATTCAGTTAGAAAACGGAATAAAAGGAAAAGGAGCGGCTTCGCCAACATATGTTATTACAGGCGATTCTTTAGAAGGCATTCAAGCTGCACTTCAAGGACCTATTAAACTAGCGCTAATAGGGGAGGATATACGTCAGTTTCAAAAACTCTTAAAAAAAATTCAAAGCTGCTGTATTCACAATTCAAGTGCTAAAGCGGCTGCTGATATCGCTTTGCATGATGCTTATACAAAGTTTCTCAACATTCCTTTATATGCTTTCTTGGGCGATAAGCAGCCTATCTCTACGTGTATGACGATAAGTGTTGATACACCTGAAAAAATGGCTGAAGACGCACACAAAAGTGCAGCGGACGGATTTGACATTTTAAAAGTGAAGGTAGGTTCAATTCCTGAGCTAGACCTTGAGCGTATTAAACATATTCGATCTGTCATTCCGGATCATGTAAAACTTCGGTTGGATGCAAATCAAGGATGGACTCCAAAACAAGCAGTGCAATTCATTAATAAAATGGAAACTCTCAACTTTGGTATTGAATTGGTAGAACAGCCTGTAGCTGCTCATGATTGGGAAGGGTTAAAGTTTGTGAATGAACGAGTAAACGTACCCATTATGGCAGATGAGAGTCTATTTTCTGCGAAAGATGCATTAAAGCTTGTAAGCGGGCGGTACGTGGATCTTTTAAATATTAAGCTAATGAAGTGCGGAGGTATTAATGAAGCAAGAAAAATCGCGAGTATTGCTGAGGCGAACGGTGTTGCGTGTATGATTGGAAGCATGATGGAACCATCACTTTCCGTGGGAGCAGCTGCTCATCTGGCAGCCGCTCATCCAAATATCACGTATTTTGACTTAGATGCTCCTCTTTGGCTTTCAACTGAACTGGATGTGTTAAAGTACAGCGGTCAAGAGGTTTTCTTATCAGATCTTCCTGGAATAGGAGAAATCACCGTTCCTATCTCAAAATAAAAAGATAGTAATATAGTAGAAGGAGAGAGACGATGAATATAAAACGTTGGCTTTTGACGGTAACAACAGTTATTTTAGCTACATTTGGAGTCAGTGCAGTTCCTTCTGTTCATGCTTCTGAAGAAAAAGAAACTGCTTATATAGATGTCGCAGCAGCTACTCTTTGGACAGCACCAAACATCTTGCGTGAAGTGGACGCTCCGTCAGCTACTAATCCTGTAGATATGAAGAAGTGGACCACATCGATGAATTTGAAACAGAAGCAGCAGTTATCTAGTGACGGGATGCTTGAGACACAAGCGTTATATGGAAACAAAGTAACGGTTTTAGAGAGACAAGGAGATTGGGTCAAAGTAGCTGTAGACGGACAGCCTACTTCTCGAAATGAATTAGGATATCCCGGGTGGATGCCTACTAAACAATTAACCTATAGCAAAAGGTACGAACAGTATGCAAAGAAGCCTTTTGTAATGGTGACGGCTCCGACTACTTATTTATATCATTCGCCTTCTTTGAAAAAGAAAGGTATTGAAGTTAGCTATAATACGCGCTTACCTCTTTTGGCAAAATCAAAGAGTGCATATAAAGTATTAAAACCAAATGGAAAGACAGCATGGGTTTCTGCAAAAGCAGGAAAAATCTACGCTTCTCAAAAAGATATTCCTGTACCAACTGGCACGGAGCTTGTTGAAAGCGGAAAGGCATTTTTAAATCTTCCATATTTATGGGCTGGCATGAGTGGTTTTGGATTTGACTGCTCTGGATTTACGTTTACGATGTACCAGTCCCATGGTATTACAATTCCACGTGACTCAGGCCCACAGTCTAGAGCAGGGAAACCAGTAGAGATGAACAATCTTCAACCCGGAGACTTATTATTCTTTGCCTATAACCAAGGGAAAGGAAGCGTCCACCATGTAGCAATGTATGCGGGAGATGGTATGATGATTCATTCGCCGAACTCCGAGCGGACAGTAGAGATTATTCCTTTAAACACGAAGGGGTATATTGAAGAGTATGCAGGTGCACGTCGTTATTTACCTTAATTAGTAAGATAAGAAAGAAGCTCTTTTTGTGAAGGGCTTCTTTTTTAATATAGGTATAAATAAAAATTAGAAAATTTAGATTATTTACGTTTAACTACTTCTCAGTAGGGGAAGAAGTAAAGTAAGAAAAAAACATTTTTCTTCTCGAAACATATTGACTTTATGTGCAGGGCGTTATATTATTATAAAGCGTCGTTGAGACATAACAGTAACAACGAAGCTGAAAAAAAGAATTTTAAAAAGTTGTTGACATTACGTCGGTAACTTGATAAAATAATAAAGTCGCTTAAGAGCGGCGGTTGAACTTTGAAAACTGAACAAAGCGACAAACGTCAACGTTAAATTTTATTTTTTAATTGAGCAAGTCAAACATTTC
>NZ_JBIQFF010000016.1:0-23512 GCF_045369295.1 Priestia sp. 179-F W1.4 NHS
TCGCTTTTAATTTTATTTCTACCGGATAACTGACTCTTGTCCCCATAGAAAAAACACCTCCAAGTTATTGTTAGGTAATACATACCCGTTTTTTAACTTAAAGGTGTTTTTTATTTGTCTCACTCTAGGGGGGCAGTCCCTATTCTAGTGGCTTTTTTGCTTTACATGGTCTATTGATTTTTAGTGTATTTCTATATGTATACAGAACCTGATTGGACTAAAAGAATAATGGTAAAGAGGATTTTATTTATGAACAATAACAATCAGCACGAGTACTTCTATTTATTCAAAATCCCCTCCTTACTTCTTTGTCTGAAGAACATCAATAATTAGGTGTAACAGATACTGTATTGATAATAAAATTACTCCTAAAGTGTTAGATAGAAGGAATCGGTATAGTCATGGTATACTAATAGCAAACATGGAAATGATGGAGGGTATTATGACAAAACGATTAGATTTGCGTGTCGACTTTGCATTTAAATCACTATTTGGCACACATGGAAATGAATCTATTTTAGCTGCTTTTTTGAACGCAGCACTCCGTTTTCCAGATGATAAAAAAATTCAGACGGTGCAGTTATTAGATCCGCATTTTAATAAAGAAAACCAAGAAGATAAACGCTCTATTTTAGATGTACACGCACAGTTAGAGGATGGAAGCCGAGTTAATATTGAAATTCAGCTTAATAACAAGCATGACATGGAAAAACGAACACTCTATTACTGGTCTAAAATGTACAGTAGTCAAATGAAAGAAGGAATGGACTACGGAGAGCTTTGTAAAACGATTACCATTAACATTGTGAACTTCCGTTATTTATCTCATATTCATGATTATCACTCCACTTTTCAGTTATATGAGCGAGAGCAAAAATTACTCTTAACAGATATGCTGGAAATTCACTTTATGGAGCTACCTAAGTTATTAATAAAATGGCGTAACAGAGAGGTAGATCCACGGGAAGATCAGCTTGTGCGATGGTTATTATTACTTGAAGCATCCGAAGATGAAGAAATCACTCAGGTATTGGAGGAGATTGCGATGCAAGAAGATCAAGTATTAAAGAAAGCAATGGACGAGTGGGAACGTGTTAGTCAAGATCCGGAAGTGCTACTAGCATATGAAGCCCGAAGAAAAGCATTATTAGATGAAAAGTCAGCTTTAAAACGAGCTGAGAAACTTGGAGAAGAAAAAGGAAAACAAATAGGTGAAGAAATAGGTGAAAAGAAAGGGATCATAAAGGTGGCCTTAAGTATGATTCAAAAGGGTTTAGATACCCAAACAATCGCTGAATTTACAAACCTTACACCAGAAGAAATTGATAAATTACGTCACCAATAATTACAATTAAAAAAGAGACTGCCTAACAAATTAATTTGTTAGGCAATCTCTTTTTTTAACTTCCTCATTATCAGTACGTCTAATTTGAAGTTTATTGTAATTGAGTTAGCTTATATTTATTATACAGCGTACTAAATGTTATTGCGTACTATAGTAGGAAAATATAAGTCTTATTTTTTTTATTAAATTGAAGACCTTTTCTTATATATCCCCTTTTAAGTTGCACTAGCATTTTTCTTTTTTTTCACAGGTAATCCGTACTTATTAGAGTTTTCTTTTATTTTTTTTGCGATTTCTTGTGCTTCTTCTTTCGTCATTTTCATACAAAAGACTCCTCTCATGTTCTAGTATTATAAGTTTTTTCCACTATCTCAAAAAATATACATGCTCCTCCCTCCCCTGCCATATACATGTTTTAGGTATGTACAAAAAGTCATTGTCCTAGAGATAATTTTAGATTTTAGGAGTGATTATGTGAGAGTAGAAGAGAAGAAAAGAAAAATTCGAAGTGACAAAAAACGAGATGTAAAACCATCACTTCCAATTGATCTTAAAGAATGTGTTTATCGATTGTCTTACATTACAAATACGCCTGTAAAAAATGTAATTGAATCAATTTGTATATCAGGCCTTGCTTCTTCAAAAGTAATGAACTATCTATCAAATTATTTTAGAAGAGGATTTAGCTTTGGCAGCACTGTGTATATGGGAGATATGTCCAAAGAGCCAATTAGACATCTATACAAGAATATTGAGAAAGAGCGTGTCTCTACGCGCTTAAAAGATGGACATGGAGAAACGTATGATATTCTGAAACGCTTAGCCTATGCTTTAGATTGCTCTCCTGCATTAGCAGCATCTTTCTTAATTGAAGCAAGTATAAGGAATTCAGATTTTGTTGATGAATACATGACTCGGCATTTAGAAGAAGAATTGGACCAGGGGAGGATAAAAGAGTTAAAAGAAGTCCTAAAATTCATCAATAAAAATAACCCTTATAAGGAAGAGTACAGTTTACACAATCTAATTTCTTATATTATGGATGAACTAAAGGTAGGAGCAACTAGCTTAGGGTCTTCTGTACAAAACTGGTTAGAAAGTATACAGAATAAAAAATAATTCAATAAAAAACCTTTGAATCTAAGATTCAAAGGTTTTTTGCTTGTCTTTTATTTCATTATATAAAATTTTTGCGCCTAACGGACTTAGAACCATGCTATTTGCATATCTACGGTTTTGAGGCGTTATCTCACCTGTAATCAGACATTCATTAGATTCTCTGTATTTTTTTATCTCTATATGATCATCTTCCAATAAAATCTCTACTTCATCATCTTTATCTATATCCATTAGATTTCTTAACTCAATGGGAATTACTATGCGCCCCACTGCATCTATCCTTCTCAACGTACTTAGTCCTTTCATGCTGACTCTCCTTTTATATGTTCATAAGCACAACTTTCATATTATACTATAAATGTATAATATGACCAATAATAAATGTGCAAACTAGATTTTAGGATACAGTTTTAAAACTTTGTCTTAGATTGCTCTTGTACGTAAGTACACGTATTTGCATGTTCACGGGAAAAGAAATGATCTTGTTTATGATAAACTTTCACTCCACAAGAGGGGCAAGCAAAGAAACCCACTTTAGGACCTTGAGTCACTTCATGTGCATAAAACTCACCAGTTGTTTCAAACATCACTACATGGTTCGCTTTCTCAATCTTAGCTCTCATACAAGCATCTCCCACCTTATTTTAAGTTTAATTCCATAATAAGGGTTAATAGTGTAAATTGTAAAAGAAAAAGTATATAACTATATTTGCAGAAAAAAGCTGCATGCCCATGCCATTTATACATGAGAATGCTGCTTTTTATTTTAATTCTGCACTAAACGAACTCCTTCCAATCCATAGCTATATACATTCGCTAACCTTATAAAACTTTTATGCGAATATATAATTGAACGTTCATAAAAGTGTATACACTTATGAAAACGTTCGTAATTTGTTTTTAAATTAAAACGAACTATAAAAGTGATAGGTTTCATATAAAAAAACACACAGTCCGTAAAGGTATACTTTTACGGACTATAAAATTTTTTATTCTATTTAATAAGTAGAGAAACGTCCTCAAAGGAGATCTTTAATTTTAAATAGAGCAAGAATAATTAATGCGAATTTCAGCGTTTTAAATTTTTTTATTTTTACTATCATCAATCCTTCAAGATCCTGCTATCATAAAAATTGTTATTGAAAAAAAAGAAGGTTCCTTGTCGAATGTTAAGGAACCTTCTTTTTTTCATTATCTAAGTTTCTTTTCAACAATTTCATCCTGAAGTTTTTCAATAAAGCTATCTAAATTGAAAGTTTCAGACTTTTCCTCACCGTGTTTTCGTACATTTACGGAGTTGCTTTCCATTTCCTTATCTCCTAATACCAAAATATAAGGAACCTTCGCCACTTGAGCTTCTCGAATCTTATATCCGAGCTTTTGTTCTCGAGTATCTAATTCTACTCGAATCCCTTTCTTTCCTAGAGCTTCTTTAATCTCTTGTGCATATTCCTGATGAACCTTTAGGGAAACTGGAATAACCTTTACCTGTACAGGTGCCAACCATGTTGGGAAGACACCTCCAAAGTGCTCAATTAAAATGCCAAAGAAACGGTCAAGAGATCCAAAAATAGCACGGTGAATGACAACCGGACGCTGTTTTTCGTTCTTTTCATTAATATAATTTAAATCAAATTTTTCTGGAAGCTGGAAGTCTAATTGAATTGTTGCACATTGATGACTTCTTTTTAAAGCATCCTTAATATGAAAATCGATTTTAGGACCATAAAATGCTCCGTCGCCTTCATTAACTTTATAGTTGAAGTTCAAACTTTTTAATACGTTTTCTAAAGAACTTTCAGCAAGTTCCCATAAGCTATCCTCTCCCATTGAGTCTTCTGGTCGAGTTGAAAGTTCAATACTATATTCAAAACCAAATGTTTTGTAGATATAATCCACTAATTCAATGACCGATTTAATTTCACTTTCAATTTGTTCAGGAGTAACAAAGATATGAGCATCGTCCTGACAAAACGTACGTACTCTTAATAATCCATTTAGAGCCCCACTGAATTCGTGACGGTGAACTTGACCGAATTCTCCCATTCGAATGGGTAAATCTCTATAGGAATGGAGCTTATTTTTAAAGATAAGCATATGACCAGGACAGTTCATGGGCTTTAGTGCAAATTTAGCATTATCCACTTCTGAAAAATACATATTATCCTTATAATGATCCCAGTGACCAGACTTTTCCCATAATTGTTGATTCATCATAAAAGGAGTACGTACTTCCTCATAATGATGCTTTTCTTGAACGGATCGCAGGAACTGCTCCAGCTGATTTTTAACCATTTGTCCTTTAGCTAAATAAAAAGGCATTCCTGGTGCTTCATCAGAAAACATAAATAATTCTAGTTCATTTCCCAATTTTCGATGGTCTCTTTTAGCTGCTTCTTCTAGAAACATTACATACTCATTTAACTGTTTTTGAGAACGAAAAGCCACGCCATATACACGTTGTAACATTTGGTTATCGCTGTTACCTCTCCAGTATGCCCCTGATACTTTTGTTAATTTAAACGCCTTAACCATTCCAGTAGAAGGAAGATGTGGGCCTCGACATAAATCGAAAAATTCCCCTTGTTTATAAATCGTAACTGTTTCATTCATAGGGATATCACGTAATAATTCGAGTTTCAACTCGTCGTTTATCTCGCTAAATATTCTTTCAGCTTCACTGCGTGTCACTTCAGTACGTTCAATAGGATGATTTTCATTAATAATTTTCTTCATTTCATGTTCAAGTTGTAGTAACTCATTAGAAGCAATCGTTGTAGAAAGATCCATATCGTAATAAAATCCATCTTCAATAACTGGTCCTACACCTAATTTTACACTCTTATGTACTCTTTTTACTGCCTGAGCAAGTATGTGAGCTGTTGTATGCCTCATAATTTCCAGACCTTCTTCAGAATCTACTGTTAAGATTTCAATTTCTGCATCTTGATTAATAGATCGATGCAAGTCATATAATTCTCCATTTACTTTACCGGCAACGGCTTTCTTCTTTAGGCTAGAACTAATCGATTCTGCAATAGCATGTAATGTAATACCTTTTGAAAATTCTTTCTCATTTCCATCTAAAAAGCGAATTTGAATTAAATCTTTACTCATGATAACCTCTCCTATTTAAATAAAGTCAAAAAAAAACATACTCATCCCTAAGTAAGGGACGAGTATGTTTTCACACGTGGTACCACCCAAATTCCCATCAATATAAATATATCGATGGCTCTGGTGCTGTAACGTCGCAAACGTTATTAATTACTACTAGTTCACTAATAAAGCTCCAAGGTGGTAAATTATTTCTCTTTCTTAAGGGCTCACAGCCAAAGACCCTATTCTCTGCAAAGAAGTATAAAAATAATTCATGTCCTTTTCGTTGCTTATCTATTTATTTTTGAACATAAAAAACCGCACTCATCCCTCTAACAGGGACGAGTGCGGTCGTGGTACCACCCTAATTTTATAAAACACTAAAAGTGTTATATTCTCAAAAAGATAACGGATTTCCCGATTGAGGTTACTCTATCTACATATTTCCCCACAATAGCTCCAAGGTGGTAAATTATTTCTCTTTCTTAAGGGCTCACAGCCAAAGGCCCTATTCTCTGTAAAGAAATATAAAAATAATTCGTGTCCTTTTCAACGCTCAACATGTTCATTTCCAATAAATAGAATTATAATTTATATTATTTGTAAATGTCAATACTTAATTCTAAATATGTAATTAATTAGATATTTTCATTTAAAAAGATGGCTTATTGGTACGGCTATTTTTATCTATATTTTTTGTGTTGTACACTAGTAAATATCCAAAGATACTTATAATACCAAACATAACACCGAACATTGTGAACATTATTTCACTTCTCAAAACTCCTAGTAATGTACCTGACACAAGAGGGCCTATAGACATACCGATATATCTCACAAAGTTAAATACTCCCATAGCACTAGCTCGATTTTGCTCAAATTGATGAGTCAATATAGTTGCATAGGAAGGTGTTAAAATACCAATTCCCATCCCATAAATGAATAGGCTTAGTGACATAAGGGATAAGGAAGCAGTATGTGTGAGTCCAAATCCTATAATACTAAAAGCGATTAAAAAATTAGTAAAGGTAAATACATTTATAAGAGAAATCTTCTTTTGAATGTATTTGAATAATAGGCTTCCGGCTATAAGGCTTAGCGTCATAGGAAGATAAAGCAAGCCAACAAGTTTTAGGTTTAGATGGTAGTGGTCTGTTAATAAAACGGGGAGATAAACCAGGATAGAAAAGTAAATCAAAAAGTTCAAGAAGCTTAATGACAACAATACACTTCCCATCTTATCCTTCGCCATTACAAGGTAAAAATGAAGACCGTTCCTCTTGCTTGTCTTGTGCTTTTTCTGGTCTTTAGGAAAAAACAACATATTGATAATAAGTAAAAGAATAGATATACCCACTAATGACCAGAAAACACCATCATAATTGTATCGGTCTCCTATAAATCCTCCTAAAATAGGAGCTACTGCAGGAGCAATAGATAACAAGGTTTGATAAGTTCCCATAGCACTACCACGTTCTTCCCCATCAAAAAGATCCGTTATTGTAGCAGCTGCAATCAATGGAATGGCTGCGGTTCCGAGGGCTTGCAAAGATCGAAAAACAAGAAACAATGTAAAGTTACTCGTAACAGCACACCCAATACTAGCCAACACTGTAAGTATGAGATTAGGGAGAAGAATAAGACGACTTCCTTTAAAGTCAAGAATAGTCCCGTAGACTATTTGCATAATAGCTGTAATAAAGATGAACAATGAAACAGTTAAATTAACTAATGTTGTGCTTACATCAAATGAATCCTTAATTAACGGAATAATAGGCGAATAAATATTTTGATTTAAAGATGCAAAAAATGCACTTATACAAACGACGTATAAGATAAAAATAGGTTTTGTATTTGTATGTCCCATATAAATCTCCTACCTTGTAAATAAGTTTTTCCATATAAAAGTATGTTTGACATTCTAAAAGCACCTAATGTGTCTATTCTTGTCTTAATTTATTAATCATAGTTTCAAGGAACTCTAATATAATTTTTTGTTTGTCATCAGAGAAATCATCAATTAAATCATAAAATTGTCGTTTCCTTCTGCTATGTAGTTTTTCGTGAAGTTCGAAAACTTGTTTTCCTTTTGCTGTTAACTTAAAGTAGACCTCTTTTTTATTGTCTGCCAATTGGAATCTTTTAATTAACTCATCTTTCGTTAACGTTCGGGTAATTTTCGTGATATTTGCTTTAGATAAATTCATCCTAGTCGCAATCCCTATGTTATTTATAGGTCCATTATTTCCAATGCATTCAATCACGTGGATGCTGCTCATGTTACTGGGTAATGTTCCTATTTCGTTCAGTTCTTTTTCATCAAGATAATCAAAAAAAGTTTGGGAAACTGAATCAGCTTTTTGTTCGTTCAGGTGTAATAATTGCAAATAATTTTCGTATATTAACTGTTTAGATAATAGAGACATATTAGTTCCTTACCTTTCTAATGTATAAATAATTAATGTTCACCAGTAAACATTATACTACTAATAAGCTATTAAATGAATGTAAAATCTCTAT
The DNA here is from genome assembly GCF_045369295.1 of Priestia sp. 179-F W1.4 NHS. Lineage (NCBI taxonomy): Bacteria > Bacillati > Bacillota > Bacilli > Caryophanales > Bacillaceae > Priestia > Priestia sp. 179-F W1.4 NHS. The sequence continues at coordinate 8,084 of NZ_JBIQFF010000016.1, forward strand.
TTTATACAATAAAATCAGATTTCATAGTAATTAAAACCTACTATATTTGCAGAAAAAACGCTTATAAATTTACAAAATAAAGAAAAAACATTGACTTTTACAAATATTTGGATTTAAAATAGTTTTTGTTTACTAGTGAACATTAATCGTTTAATCATAGGAGTTGAAATAGCTATGTCACAAATTCTTTTAGAAAAAATAGCTAAGCCTTTATTTGCTATTGAACCCTTATCACAAAATTGCCAGAGAATTTTTGAAAGAAGAAACCACATATTAATCGGAATTAGCCCCTTTAACAGTAGATTTTCAGAAGAATATATTTATCGACTAATTGAGTGGAGCATTAAAGAGTTTAAGGATGTCTCTGTTCTCTTAGCTGGAAATGAGGCCGCAAACCTTTTAGAAGCTTTAGGAACTTCTAGGGTGAAAGCTGAGCGTAAAGTGAGAAAAGAAGTAAACAGAAATCGTCGATTTGCCGAAAGAGCTCTCAAAGCTCATGGTGGTAACCCTGAAGCTATTTATACATTTTCAGACTTTCTTACTCAACCGGTATATTGTGATATGCGCACTAAGATTGAAGAAAGTTTTTTACATCAACCAAACTTTCAAAATGCTTGTTTAGAAATGTCACATGCAGCAATTGTAGGAAGAGCATCTGGAACAAATATGGATATTTCAGTTATTACTTCAGAAATGTTACATAATGCTGTGCAATATGTTTTGGCTGAACTGCCGTTCTTTATTGGAGCACCTAACATCTTGGGTATTCAAGAAACTGTACTTGCTTACCATAAACCTTGGAAACTAGGTGAACAAATAAAAGATGAGCAATTTTCAATTAGAATGCAACAAAATCAAGGATATATAACTGTCGATGAAATTCATTAAATTTACACCTTTAAACTTTTAGGAGGAACCGTCTTGAATACATCATTTAAAACCTTTAGTATCTTATCAGAACAGTTTCATCAAGATCCATACCGATATTTTTCAGAACTTCGCGATTTCGATCCTATCCATTATGAGCAAAATATTGATAGCTATTTTATTAGCCGATATAAAGACGTGAGGTATGTATTACAGAATACAGAAATCTTTACGACTAAATCTCTTGCTAAACGTGCGGAACCTGTAATGCGTGGACCTGTCCTTGCACAAATGAAAGGAAAGGAACATACAGCAAAACGTAAAATTGTAGTAAAAAGCTTTATAGGTGATTCACTTAAGAGACTCATTCCTTTAATTAAAGAAAACGCAGAAGTGTTATTATCACCACACTTAAGTAAAGGTAGAATTGACTTAGTTAACGATTTTGGAAAAACTTTTGCTGTATATGTCACGATGGATATGCTAGGACTTAACAAAAAAGATCATCAACTTATCGCAGATTGGCATAGTGGAGTTGCTAACTTTATCACTACTATACAGTTGTCATCTGAAGAACGTTCTCATTCATTATGGTGCAGTGAACAACTAGCAAACTACCTTTTACCCATTATAGAAGAGCGTCGACAAAACCCAAAATCAGATCTCATTTCAATATTATGTAAGTCTGAGTATGAAGGAGTTGAGATGTCCGACACGAACATTTTGGCACTTATCCTTAATGTACTATTAGCAGCTACCGAACCTGCAGACAAGACATTGGCTTTATTGATGTATTATTTATTAAATAATCCGTTACAAATGCAAGATGTGATGGAAGATCGTTCATTATTATCAAGAGCAATTGCCGAAACTCTAAGGTTTAAACCACCAGTACAACTTATACCAAGGCAATTATCGCAAGATGCGAAAATTGCCGATAAATTACTACCTAAAGGTTCAACAGTATTCTGTATGATTGGAGCTGCCAATCGAGATCCTGAAGCATTTGATAATCCTGATACTTTTAACATTCACCGTCCAGACCTTGACGTTAAAACTGCGTTTACAGGTATTGCTCGACATGTGGCTTTCGGTTCTGGCATACATAATTGTGTAGGAGCAGCATTTGCAGGAACAGAAATTGAAGTAGTAGCTAACATTGTTTTAGATCAACTAAAAAATATGAAATTAGAAGAAAGTTTCCAGTACAAAGAAAGTGGTCTTTATACACGTGGACCTGTTTCTCTTCCATTGACGTTTGATCCTATTAAAGAGTAAGTTGTTAACTTTCAGACAATTAGATAAGTGGACTTACGGCGTGCTCATTAGGCATGTCGTAAGCCTATTTCTATATTTGTTTGGTCCACTCATTTAAAAATTTTATAATTACCTTTAATTCTACGTCTGAAAACTTATTAAGTAATTCTTCATACCTTTCATTTGCTATTTCATGCATTTTATCATGAATAGTGGCTAACTCTTCCCCTTCCTCTGTTAAAGAGTAAAAGGTTTCCCTATTATTATTAGCATTTTTGTGAGCCGTAACGATGCCATACTGCAAAAGAGTATTAATAGCCTTAGATATTGCAGCTTTTGAGATATTAAGTTCTTTAGAAAGAAAAGCATTGTTTACATACTTATCTTTATTTATTAATGAAACAATATGTAATTGAGTAATTGTCCATTTTTTATTTGTATTATTTACACTTTGAGTTAGTTTGTTAGCTAACACTTTCCTACTTTGGACCTTTTTTTCTCTAGTCATAATTAAACACTCAATAGCTTGAAACGCTTGTTTCTGAAGAGCTTCCATACGAAACCCACCTTCTTTAATATAATTGTTAACTGGTTAACTATATAAAATAGTTTACTGGTTAATAATTTTGTTGTCAAGTTCATTTAGTTTAGTCTTTTTCTATATTATAACTTCTCGGTAGCTTATACTATCTTTATTTATAAAAAAATGATGTATAAATAGTCCCCTTTTTATGCATCATTTCCTCAATTACCTATAAAGAGAACTCCGTCATATCAACGATGTATAAAAGCCTGCATAATCGATAAAATTCTTCTTTCTGTGATCGCTTCATTATCAAGGGTTCCTTTTTGTGATGTGTTCCGGAAAGAGTGATTATGTTAACTAACGTTGTATATGATATGCATGATGAAAGAAACTCAATTATTTGATAAAATGGAAATATATTGATTATAAGAGATTGAAATAGGAAAGAGAGAGGACTATATAAATGCTTGGGGAAACCTTTACACTTTTTAGACCCATTTATTATTTAATAACTATATTTTTAGTATGTAATTTTGTATATGTAGTTTTTTTGAGCAATAAAATCAAAGCTAATAGCTATGTACTATTCAATTCTTTATTCTTTGTAATAATTGGAGCGATGTTATTATTTCAACAAGTAATAATTGTAGATGAAACTAATCAATCAGGAGATCCAGTAATTTTTGATTTAACGATCTTATTTGTAGTTTTATTTATAGCTAGCTTTATCTTTAGGAATATAAAAAAGAGGAAAGTCTAAACTTTCCTCTTTTTTTGCGTTATTGCCGATAAAATCCATTATGGTAACTAACCTTGTATATGGTATACATTATAAAAAATATTTTATTTTTTTAAAAAAATGAAGATAGTGAAACTTTTCGTGTGTCGAGACGACTCTAATTAATGAAAGGAGTGGTAATACTGTGAAACATGATATACATACAGTAAAAAAAGCAATTAGTGGAGACGCTAAGGCTTTTGAAGAATTACTTTTCCAAGAAGAGAAAATGCTTTATTATAAAGCTCTTTCTTATGTTGGAACAAAGGAAGATGCTCTTGATGTCATACAAGAAACAGCATGTAAAGCATTTTTGGCGATAGGTAAATTGAGAGAACCAGAGTATTTTTCAACTTGGCTATTTAAAATTCTTATACGAGAGTGTTACAAGCTATTAAAGAAACGGGAACAAATCGTGCCTTACGAAGAGCATGAATTGTTAAAGAGGTTAGATGAGAAACAAGAAAGAGAAATTGAATCTTTTCATTTAAGTGAGGCATTATCTAAGCTTAATTCATCTTATCAAACATCTATTATCTTATTTTACTATCACGATCTATCCATTCAGGATATTTCGGATGTGATGGAGAAACCAATTGGTACAGTAAAAACGTATCTACGTAGAGCAAAGAAAAAATTGAGAAGTGAATTAGAAAGGAGCTATAAATTAAATGAAAGAATCTCGTGAGCAGGTAGAAAAATTTCCTAAAGAACAGGTTCGATTAGCTATTCAAGCAGGTCTTAGCCAAGCAGAATCACAAATGAATAGCAACAAGATAAGTTATAAATATAGCCATAAAATTAGCAATAAAAAAAGAAAAGGCTTATATGCTATGTCTAGTGTGGCAGTCGCTTTTGGACTATTAGTTGCTTCTTCTTATCAATCTCCAGCTCTAGCAAGCACCTTGTCTCAAATACCTGTTATCGGTTCTATTTTTGCAGATTCTAATTATGTTGGTTTGAAACAAGCTCAGAAAAATGGGTTAGTCAGCCAAGTTGGAGAGACACAGACTGTCAATGGAATCTCTGTGACGCTTGAAGAAATTTTATACGACCAAAGTGGCATTAGACTTAGTTATATTATAAAATCAGACAAAAAGTTAGAAGAATACTGTTGCGGTAGTGGAATGGATTATACTGTGAATGGGAAGACAATTGGTGGATCGGGTGGATATGAAGAAAAAGTCCAATCTCCTACAACTCGAACCGCCATTCAGGAAATAAACATATCTAAAGATATGCCAAATGCTTTTGAGCTTGGATTAATCCTGCATGGACAAAACGGAGAAACGTGGTATTTCTCAAATCCAGTCAAAAAAATTAAAGATGTTAAGAAGGTTCCAATACATTATTCACAAAATGTAGACGGCATTGGCCTTAATATTGATGACTTATCCTTCAGTAAAACGGGGACTAGTATATCTTATGAGAGTTCTGAAAAAGGAGAGGACTTCGAAGCAAGTAGAGCTGGAAATATAGAGCTTAAAATAGTTGATCAAGATGGTAAAAAGATTAAGAGTTATTCAGGTGGAGCAGAAGGTAGACAAGTAAAAGATAAACTAGTGTTTACCAGTAATAAAAAGTTTGACCCACTCAGCTCAAACGTTACCGAATTGACTGTTACTCCTTATTTATTCCTTCCGTCACAAGGTGGAGGAGTGGAGTACGATGAAAATGGTGAGTCAAAAGAGATAGGATTTAAGGGTGGTTCTTCAAAACCTGTTAAATTTAAATCTTTTAAAGTAAAGATACCTCAGTAATTATACGCAGCTTTTAAGAAATAATTTTTAGTTCTTAAAAGCTGCATTAATTATAGGAACAGAACTCATTGTCCCTTTGCGCTACAAAAGGGTTAGTGAGTTCTGTTCCTATAATCTGGATTATGTTGACTAGAAATGAATAGCATCGGCAAAGCATTTTAAGCTTTATATTGTAAAGTTACTTGTTTGTTTTACGATAATCTCTGAAATAATAGATTATAAAAATTGAAATAAAGAAACCAATGAAAAGTCCGATAAGACTTTCTATTTGAATATCTTTATCTCCAATTATTTGACCATAAATTATTCTAAATATAATACCAATAAAAGAGAGAACAGCAGCTATGTAAACGCTAGAATATAATTGACAGTTTTTGCTCAATGTAATTTTACACTTTTGCTTCAATAAGCTAGAACTCTAGTAAAATAATAGAATGTGTTATTTTACTGGGGGGACAGCGTCTTGGAGGAGAAGTTAATGCTTTATTTAAATATTCAACAACTACATCAACGGAAGTTTAAAGTATCTCAAATTGCACAGGAGCTCAAAGTATCAAGACCAACCGTTTATAAATATTTAAAAATGACATTTGAAGAGACAAAAGCATACATGGAACAGCTTCAAGGTAAAGGTAAGAAGTTGGATCCCTACAGGGACTGGATTATCGCTTGGCTTGAAGAATACCCTCATCTCAGTGCAGCACAAATCCACGATTGGCTCTTAGAGCGTTATCCCGATTTAGTTGTGGGCGAGAGTACAGTAAGAGCATATGTGAAAGAGATGCGGGAGATTTATCAGATTGAGAAAAAAGTAATAATTCGGCAATATGAAGCAATCCCTGAACAACCTATGGGTAAGCAAATCCAGGTGGATTGGGGAGAAACGAAACAGAAGACAACTGAAAAGAATGAAATCAAACTATATTTCATCGCTTTTGTCTTAGCTCACTCTCGATACAAATACATGGAGTGGCAGGACCGGCCTTTTACAACAAATGATGCCATTCGATGTCATGAAAATGCATTTCAATTTTACGGAGGACGTACAGAAGAAATTGTGTATGATCAGGATCGTTTAATTACAGTAAGCGAAAATTCAGGTCAGCTACTTTTAACTTCTGAGTTTCAAAGCTATGTAAATGAGCGTAAGTTTAAAGTTCATTTATGTCGTAAGGCAGACCCAGAATCAAAAGGAATGATTGAGAATGTTGTAAAGTACATAAAGGGAAATTTCGCAGATAGCCGAGTATTTAGCAATATTGAAGATTGGAATAACCGTGCGTTACAGTGGCTACATCGCACTGGAAATCAACATGTTCATCAGACAACGAAAAAAAGACCAGCTGAAGTGTTCCCCGTCGAAAAGCAACACTTACAGCCCGTCTCTTCACCACTTTCATATGAAAGCGTCATTACCCCAAGTATAACAAGGAATATTAGTAAGGACAATACAATACGGTTCAAATCAAACCGTTATTCCGTTCCTCTCGGAACGTATAGTGCAGCCTCTGATAATGAGGTTTTTATTGAAGTCACTTCGAGCCAACCGCCAACGCTGATTATCCGGAAACAGTTAGAGGGAGAAGTAATTGCTGAACATAGCATTAGTAATGAAAAGGGAAAGCTTATTCAACATCTACATCATATCCGGGATCGCTCAAAAGGTATTGAAGAATTTAAGAAACAACTGGTTTCACATTTTGAAGATCAGGAACGTGCAACTTTTTATTTAAATGAAATTTGTTTAAGATACCCACGGTATCGGCGTGATCAGCTCATAATTATTCAAAACGTCATTGAGAAATACCCAATGTGGATTGAAGACACTTTGACTAAATGCATCATAGATAAACTTTACAGCGCCAATGACTTTCGGGATATCGCAAACCATCAAGATGCATTACAAACTGAATGCACCCAAAAGGTGAAGCCTCCCTTTATAAAACATTCAGGTAAAGACAACATCATAGTGACAACTCGCTCCCTTACTGCTTACACAAGTATTTTAGGGGGTGAACCACAGTGAATAAGACTGTAAATGACTTGCAGGAGCACTTTCGCCAATTAAGGTTATCGGAAACAGCTGAGGAGCTACCAAAGCTCCTACGTGAGGCTGAAAAATCTTCTTGGACGTATTTAGAATTTCTTGAATCTATCACACGTTATGAACTGAGAAAACGTGAAGTAAAGAGTTTAGAAAGAAGAATGAAGTGGGCGCACTTCCCTTACGTGAAGTCATTAAGTGAATTTAATTTAGAAGAGCAAAGAGCTTTAACGGGGCGCCAATTGACCCAGCTCGCAGAGCTAAACTGGCTTGAGCAGCAGTATAATTTAATTTTATTGGGACCGCCAGGCGTTGGTAAAACATTTTTAGCAATCGGTTTGGGAATTGAGTCTATTCACAGAGGTTTCAACGTCTATTTCGTAACTATGGGTGAGCTTATTCATCTTTTAAAAACGGAAGAATTTCTAAATAAATCAAAAGTGCAGCTAAAGCGATTAAGAGGCGCCGATCTGGTCATTATTGATGATTTAATGTATATGGCAATGGATCAGCGAGAAGCAAATTTGTTTTTTCATTTAATTAATCATTTGTATGAACGAAGTTCCATCATTCTCACATCCAATAAAAGCCCTGAACAGTGGGGTGAATTAATGGGAGATCAAGGAATTACCACTGCAATTTTAGATCGTTTACTTCATCGTGTAGAAGTCATTCATATGGATGGAGATAGTTATCGAATGAAACATCGAAAAAGTGTATTTTCAGCAGAAGTGTAAAAAGCAAATAAGCAAAAAGTGTAAAATTCGACTTGACGTCTACAGATCCCTAATAAAATTTATATAACAAGATATCAAAATTTAAAAGGGCAGCTAATCCTCTTTGAAGAAAAGGAGATAAAGGTGAAAGAGTTTAATTTTACAAAAATTGATCTATGAATAAAAAGACTTCTATCTTATGTCTCTTCAAAAGACAAGGTTGCCGATGAGTATAAGAAATATATTTGTTTATCAAATGGCAAAATTATTAGTTGTATAGGAGTTGAATTTCATCCCATCAAATAAGCTTTGATAAAACATATTGTAGTTTACTGTAAAGTAGAGGATGGGAATGAAGGAAGAGCATGATTAAATTTATTTGCCACGAATATAGTACAAATTCATTTTTTTATTGAGACAGATAAAAATACAGTGTTTTTTTATGTTAACTTTAGTTTTCATAAAACAAGGTTAAGAAAAACATCCTCGATTAGAACAGTTTTTATGGGAGTTTAAAGTTAAATAGGCAGCTAATTAAATAAAAAAGAGACCCCCTATAAGGGCGTCTTAAAATAAATTCCCTGTATATTATCTTACATTTTCATATCTACAATAAGTCGTGAATTTAACAAATAATATCTTCCAATTGTCGCTTCCTCAATGGTAATATGGAACTCATTATTCAATTCTATATGAGAAAAACATTGAGTAGCAATTATTTTTCTTTCTTTTACACACCAATGAACTTACTTCAGTTAAAATCTTATCCTAAACGTATAGAACCAACTGCTTAAAGAGAAAGTGACATCATATCATTATAAAATTGCTTATAATCTGTCCAACCTAAAACTTTTATTATTTCATATGCTTTATTCTCTCCATTATCATAGCCTATCAGAGATGTACAAACATCATAAGATCCATTTCGAAGTAATGAATCAAAACATAATTTAACATTATCGTGAAGCTTTTTACCATCTTCATAATGAATAGATTGGTTTCTACCCTCCCAAATTATATCTAGAATGGAAACATTATATCTTTGAGGCATTACTTTACCAGTATCATCAAAAGCTGTCATACACCTTTTTTTGCTATTCACCTTATAAGTTGAGGAAATACCCTGTTTAGCAATCTGCAATAAAGCTTGTGATACAGACTCAAGGGGGCCATTTGTTATAAAGAGAGCATTATTATATGTTCCATCTACTTTATTTACTCTTTCATGACTTTTTCTTGCGGCTATTCCATATCCTGCCGCCTCAGCCATTTCTTTTAAAGACTGTGCTTTATCTGTTTTCCGTTTTTCTATAGCTCCTTGAGCAAGCATTTCTGCTTTTTTCTCGTATAAAGGAATTACAGCCTTTATTGAATCTATTTGCATTTTATCGGCAGCTATCTTACTAATTAGCTCTATCAATCCCTCACATATATATTTAGTCTGCGTTAGATAATCTTCAATAGTTATATTCAAATTCTTCATACTCCTTTAATATATTACAAAATTTCCATCTAAACCTTATTTCTACTTTAAGTTCAGCCACTCCTGCTCCATTGGAGCGAAAAATAAAAAAAGCTCACACTATAGAGAAGATGTGAGCTTAAAGTTAGCTTAAGTTTTTGATTTCAAGTTTTATATAGTAAGCTCAAAATTTAAAGATACAGAGCTAGATCATATTATCAATCGTTTGGCTATACTAAAGAATAAATATTTAAGTTATTTGATATTAACATACGGAAAGTGGTATGTATTCATAGTCTCCTGTTAATAAATCTCTTATTTCTTCTTCTTCAAGAGGAATAAAGTTGATTAAGAAATTTTTACCGTACCTCTGATAGGATTCAACAACTAATTTTTGCTTCACAAGTTCATCTAATGCTTTTTCAATCTCTATAAGATTTTCTTTTTTATGTCTTTTTCTGAATCGAATTTTTGTAGCAAAGTATAAATAATCTCTTGTTACATTATAAGGAGACTTTGTTTCGTAACATATAAGTCTGTCCTTCTGCATTACAAATAATAAATGATAAGAAGCATCTAAGCTTAATTTCTCCACCTTATTTTTGTAGATTCGAACAGTTTGACGTTGAATATAATCTCTATATATAACTTCATTTACATGAATTTCTGCAAATCTTGTACCATTAGGATTTGTGGTAATGTCGACATAATCAAAAATACCATACGCAACTTTTTTATTATGTTCCACCTTTGTCATGCTATAGTGTTTCATCTTTATGATTCGATCTTCTATCGCTCGATAATTACTTGCACTAGCTGTTTGATATAAGGATTTAACAAGATCTCCAATATGAACATTAATAATCTTTTGTGTAGCAAATAATTCATCGCGCTGACTCATTATTTCTAAAAATACTTTATAATCGAAGCGATCTAGATCACTGATTTTTGTGCCTTCTTCTGCATAGTCTTTCTCTATTAGTAATTCATAATTAGTACCATCCTCTAAATTATAAACACTAGAAAAATACTCTTTTCCCTCCATCTCTAATAAAGGATTTTCTATATGTAGTTTTGCTCTTGAATTAGAAAAGAAGGGATTTTCGACAGTAGAAAGAGGGCTTTCGATAATGCATTGATCGATATTTCGTAAAGACGGACTAAGAATGGTTAAACCTATAATAATAGAAATATCCGTATTTATAGCTTTTTTTATTTGCTTATTGGTCTTTTGATGGATATATGGATAATCAGTTAGCAGTGATTCCTCTTCATTGCACCAATCTTTTAATACTTGTATTCTTTGTTTTATGACAACTTCTGGAGAATTTAGATCTCCAAATTGTTGAGAAAAGAGCTCTTTACCATTAGTTTTATAATACGATATAAGTGAATTGTATTCTCCAAGGAGTTCTTTGTTTTTTGTGGATTTTTTTTCTTTATAATCCCTTACGGCGGCATTTAACCATCTTCGTTTTGTACGATTAAGAAAATCTTTCTTTAAAATTCTTATAGTTTCTTGTACATCTTTATCCTTATAATGCTCCTTATAGAGATCCATCACTGTACTCTCTAAGTCACATTCCATATATTCATTAAATACTAATAAGAGGCGTAATTTGGATACCTCATCAATAACTGCACGCATTAATAAAGATAAATAATCCATGTATAATTCCCCTCCTTTATCTTCAGATAAATGGTTCCTATCTTTATGTTAATAAATGTAATGTAGTTTGACTAAAAATCTGCTTTGCTTTGTTTTAACCCAAATAAAACATTTATCTTCGTCTACCTTTAGTTCTTTGTCTTCTCTGCATTTTTAGAATTCGGTATGTATTCTAGTATGTCATTTAGGTTGATCTCTTTTTTCGTTAGCTCATTCAAAGTTACTATCAACTTATCAAGCGTCTGTAAATCTACCCTTTTAGTTTGATTATCACACATTTCATATACAGCATTTGGTCGAACTTTTGCTTCTCTTGCTAACGCATTTCTAGTAATGTCATGCACTTCTAAAACATTGGATAATTTAAATCGTATCATTTCTTCACCTCAAAGTGATTATAACATAAAATGTTTATCGTTTTTTATTTATCGTTTGACAATATAAATTAAATACCTTATAGTTATATCATAAAACGTTAATCGTTATTCGTTAAACAAAGAGGTGAATTTCTAATCTATAGTAATAATGAGTGAACTACTAATTTAAGAAAAGAAAACTTACATTCGGTAGGATTTGTTTCCTTTTACATAACAGAAAATTATTTTCTCGCTTTTAAGAGAAAACCAATTTCCACGCTAGCACTTTGACGTTTTTTAGTTTTAATTTGTTTTGAAAAAGCATGCTAGTCGTATAGCCTCCAATATCTACACCTGAAGAGGTATTATGCTTATAATATTTTCTCAACATTAAATTTTAACCAATGAATGGAATGTTATACTTATAAGGTTTTTAAACACCAGTTTCCCAAAAATTCTTTTATAAATATTTATGATATAATTAATGGCTGTCTATAAAGAACGGCTATGATTTAGGAGGTTTTCATGAGTAAAACAGTTTTAACACAATCAATAAAAGCAAAAGCACATACAGCTCAATATAAAATGCACAAATACTTTGCTAGACGCCCTTATAATGTCTTTCGGAATTTAATTGATCACTACACTGATAGTCAGGATATCGTTCTAGATGTATTTTGCGGTGGAGGGGTTACCATCTTCGAAAGTCTTTACTTGGAACGAAAAGTGATTGGTGTAGACCTAAACCCTCTAGCTACCCTTACCACAGAGATGCAAATAAAGAAAATAGATATAGAAAAAGTTGACATGATGATGAAGGAATTTCTTAAAACACTAGAAGAAAAATATGGTTTTTTATATGAAATGAGCCTTGCAGGAAAAAAGGAAAAGATTGAATGGATAGAGTGGGCATATACAGTTCAATGCCCTACATGCGCAAATGAAATTATTTTATCTGAGGATAATAAGATAAGAAATGGTGTGTATAAATGTCCAAATGAAGCATGTTCTTCTCACATGGGAGTAAAAAGAACAGCCTGTAAGCCACTGGCCAGCGTACCCCTCCGTGTTAAAGTTAGACCGACTGATGGAGAGAAGCCTCTGCTTCATAAGTTGAACGACATGGAAAAAAAGGAAATATTAGCGAAAGATTATATTAAGTATCTCGATAAAGAAATGGTGCTACCAGATGCCCTAATCCCGGAAAATTGGGATCGAACACATGAAGATAAACTGATTGATAAAGGAATAAACAGTTTTAAAGACTTATTTACTGAGAGAAACTATGTGTTAAATGTAATTATCTTTAATGAAATCCTTAAAATGAGAAAAACTCTCTCACACGATGAAGTGGATTGTTTGTACTTTGCCTTTAGTGCTTCTCTTCGATATACAAATAAGATGTCTCGAGTAACAGAAAATTGGGAGAATGGGAATCCCACTTCTATGGATAAGCATGCTTACTGGCTGCCGAATCAATATGTAGAAGTGTCTGTCTTAGATAAATTGAAGAATCGTATGCAAGCAGTCATTAAAGGTCTTACTTATACGAGAGATCATATAAAAAAAGATATTGAGAAAGCCTATAATTTTAGGGAACTACAAAGTAACAAGGACTACATGATTTTAAATCAAAGTTCATCTAATCTCCCTATACCTGATAAGTCAGTTTCTGCAGTAATTACGGATCCTCCTTATGGAAGTAATGTTCAATACGGCGAGCTATCTGCTTTCTGGAATGTTTGGTATAAATACTATCGAAATATAGATTCTTTTATTTATTCTGATCAAGAAGCTATTATGAATAGAAAAAAAAATATCGAAGGCTTTAAAGATCTTGACCACTATGAGGAAACCCTATTTCAAATATTTAAAGAATGTAATCGTGTGCTGAAAGATGATGGTTACCTTGTGTTTACATTTAACAACAAAAATTTGAAAGTCTTTATTGCTCTTCTGAAAGCAGTAGCTAGAGCAGGATTTCATTTACCTACTAACGGCGTAATATTTCAAGATTTTATTGGATCTTATAAAAACACCGCGCACCTTCGCTTCTCGGGTAACATTCATGGAGACTTTATCTATTCCTTTAAGAAAGGTACTCCAGATCTAAATTTAAACTTAGATAATACAGATTATGCTGAATTAATTAAGGTAACAGTAGAAGGGATTTTAGAGAAGTTATTTACAATAAAAGAAACCTATAGAACTACAGAATTGTATGAAGCAATCTTTTCTGAATTAACGAATGTCATTCTAGAGCTTGCTATACATGATATAAATCATAATCAAGATAATCTTGAAAATTTCGAAACCCAATCAAACGAGTTTATTGATAACATTCTTAAAAAAAATTATGTATTCAAAGACGAGATTTGGTGTAAAAAAGAAGGTGAATACTTAAATGCTTAACCTTATAGAAAATATAAATAAATACGATATTTATCAAAATGAAAAATTAAGAGATTTTATCATAAGCTTGGAAAAAAAGTATCCTGTTGTTGATGAAATTGAGTTATTTAAAAATGAAGTTAATTTCTCTAAAAATGCCTCTATAGCATACCATGGATGGTTTAAATATCGTGAAGGATACTCACATGCATTGGTTAGAGAATTAATTAAACGTAGTAGAATTACCACAGAGGAATTTGTTATTGATCCTTTTTGTGGATCAGGAACTACTCTTGTAGAAGCAGCCCTTAATGGTCACCATGGATTAGGGGTAGATATAAACCCAATGTCTGCTTATATTTCTCGAGTTAAGTCTAATAACTATTCAGATTCTGACCTTGATATACTTTCGGAGAATATTGATGCTATATCACATTTAAATGAAGAAAACATTGATTCTATTGACTTAGAGGAATTTCCTTTAATTCGTAAGTATTTTAAAGATACAAATCTCCAACAGTTATTGACAATTAAGTTTTATATTCAAACTATAAAAAATCAAAAAGTGAAAGATTTATTTATGACAGGTTTTCTTTCCATTATTGAAGATTGTTCAGATCGTAAGAGAGATGGAAATGGATTAAAGAAGGCTGTTAGTAAGGTAGAAGATGTATATAATTATTTCTATCAAAAAATGCTGTCGATTCAGTCGGATTTGAGAATTATAAGAGTTAAGTCAGATGCCACAGGTTGGGCGGTAGCAGATAGTTCACTTAATTTAAAACATCATGTCGACTTATATAGTTATAAAACCAAAAAGACCCCAGGAGCTATTATTTTTTCTCCTCCTTATGCAAATTCATTTGATTACTTTGAATCATATAAAATGGAATTAGCAATTGGTGATTTTATTGAAACTACAAGTGACTTAAAAAAATTAAGAGATCGAGCAGTACGTTCCTTTGTAAGTGGTGTATCACTTTCTTTAGATGTTGATTATTATATTGAAGCTATTGCTCAAGAAATTGAAGACTCCATTCCAGAAAAGGAAAGTATAACTGGCAGGAAAGATCATAGAACAAGAAAAGTACCTAAAATGATAAAAGGCTACTTTTATGATATGAAAAATATAGTTGAGCAATGTGCTTTATCTTTACCTAGAGGAAAAAAATGTTACATCGTGGTAGATCAAAGTTCTTATTTAGGGAAGATTATCCCAACTGACCTTTTTCTCGGATATTTAGGGGAAGAAGTAGGATTTAAAGTCAGTGAGATTATCATTTGTCGTCGAGCTAAAACTTCTGGTCAACAAATTCAACGATTCCCCTATCTTTCGGAATCATTAAGAGAAAGCATAGTTGTCCTAGAGAAGCTATAATATATACGCAAAAAAATTCAATACTGAATTATTATTATTTTAAGCGCTACTCGTAGGAGTAGCGCTTTTCGTTATTATTCTGTTTAAATTGAGTAAATTATTTGACATTATTGCGTAAAAAAAATAAAATACACTTTGAGTCTAATTTACACGCGACTTAAGTATTTATACGGAGATAAAAACATATATTAGGAGAATCATTTATGAACAAATTTAACTCTATCT
>NZ_JBIQFF010000016.1:23522-33629 GCF_045369295.1 Priestia sp. 179-F W1.4 NHS
GCCTAGCGATTATGAAAAGGGAACGACTTTTGAGTATTTTGTAAAATATTACTTTCTACTACATAAAGACTTATATTCTATTGAAAACGTTTATATGAGAGATGAAATACCAGAAAAAGAGGAATTTAAAAAACTACTGAAACTGGAACATAAAGACCATGGTGTAGATGGTATTATAGTTAGAAAAGATGGGAAAATCATTGCTTATCAAGCAAAATTCAGATCCAACCGATTATCTCCAACTTATCGAGAATTAGCTACTTTTTGGACTGAATCAGAGTATGCTGATTTTAGATTAATTATAGCTAATTCATTTGAATTACCCCCAGCAACTGAACGTCGGAAACATCAAATGGTCGTATTAGCTGAAACACTGGATTTATTAGATGAACTATTTTTCTCAAATATGAGAAGTTTAATTGAAGGTAAAGAGCCAATTCAAGTGAAACCACCCGAGCCACGTGATTATCAAAAACTAATTATCAAAGATGTTATTAATGGATTTCAAAATCAGGATAGAGGGAAATTACTTGCAGCTTGTGGTTCAGGAAAAACACTTGTATCTAAGTGGATTAATGACTCATTGAAATCAAAGCATACGTTATTTATTGCCCCATCCCTTTCACTAATTAAACAAACTCTCGAAGAATGGACCAGCAAAACTGTAGAGCCTTTTACTTTTTTAGCTGTTTGTAGTGATCAAACTGTTGTTAACGATTTAGAAGACGATAAGATTACTTTAAAAGTGAATGAAGTAAACTTCCCAGTTACTACTGATCCAAAAGAAGTTAAAGACTTTTTAGAAGCTGAAACAGAACTTTCAAAAGTAATATTTAGTACATATCAGTCTTTAGATGCAATTACAAATGCATTATTGAATGAAAATTTCGAGTTTGACCTTGCAATTTTCGATGAATCACATAGAACAGCTGGTACCAAAGATTCATCCATGTTCGTATATGCCTTAGATGATAAATTTATTCCGATAAAGAAACGATTATTTATGACTGCTACTGAAAGAATTGTCACACCGAGAATTAAAAAATTCGCTGAACAAGCTGGAGTAGAAGTATTTTCAATGGATGATATTGAAAAGTACGGAAAGACTTTTTCAGAGCTTAACTTTGGAACAGCAATTCAAAAAGATATTATTGCTGATTATAAAGTAATAGTTTGTGCAATGGAGGAAAATGAATTATATGCACTTGCAAAAGAAAACCATTACGTGCAAGTGGATATAGAAGATGAAACAAACTCTACTACAATTGATAATTTAATGAAACAAATTATTCTAGCTAAAGCGATTAATGAATTAGGTATTAAAAAGGTGATTTCATATCACAGTAAGGTTGATTCTGCATATAAATTTGTAAATGGAAGTAATCAACAACTTTCATTAAATGATGTATTTTCACAAACATCTCCTCATATAAAAGATTCAGAGCTTTATTTTAATCATGTTAATGGAAGTATGAGTTCTGGACAAAGAAAGAAGATACTTTCTTCATTTGCATCAAGTGATTACGGACTTGTATCGAATGCTAAATGTCTTACAGAAGGTGTGGATGTACCAGCTGTAGATGCGGTTTATTTTGCAGACCCTAAAGATTCAACAATTGATATTATTCAGGCAGTTGGACGAGCTCTTAGAAAAAAACAAGGTGAACAAAAAACTTCCTACATCTTAATACCTGTAATTCTTCCAAGTAATGAAACTGGATTTAGTGGCCTTAGAACTGATCTTTTTGATACGCTACATAGTGTTGTTCAAGCTTTGAGAAATCAAGACGAACAGTTAGCTCAGGTTATTGATCAGGTGAATTATGAAATTGGTACAAATAAGAACTCCCCCAGCAAAGGAAGAATTAATAAAGGGCTACAAGAAAAAATCACTGTTTTAGCACCCAATAAGCTAAATATTAAAGATTTCGAGAGTTCTATACAATTTAGAATAGGGGAAATTAATAAAAAAGCTGATAATACAGAACTAAAATATAAATTTGGAATAAAGAAGGGTGACCGTAAAGGTAGTATTAAAAGAGTATTTACATCGATGGGCGACTATAATATGGATGCTTATATGAATTTAGTTTTCCCGACATTAGAAAAGTTCTCTTCAGAAACTGATGTCAAATTAGGAAGTGATCTTAAATTTAATAACAATAATGTTTCTCATACTTATCGTTTAGGTGCGATTGAGAAAATGTCAAAAAAAGAATATAGATTAACCCCTGTGGGAATGGAGTTATTAGCAAACCCTTCAAAGGCAAAGGCGATTTTTCAACAGCAATTATTAAAATATCATATAGTAAATGCTGAAAATGGTGAAGTATTATTCCCTTATCGAGCATGGTTTGAGACAATGAGAAAAGTTCCTTTCCTACGAAAACTTGAATTCATCTATTGTTTATATTCGTTAAAAGATACTAGACCTGAAACTATTGAGTTAGCTATCGAGCAAATGTTATATCTTCAAGAGACATATATTAATCCAGAGATACTTAGCGAAAGTAACAAAGAAAAAGTATTAGAAATGTTGAATAAAAAATTCGAAATCGAATTGGATTTTAAAGATGTTTGGTCTTCAAGAGGAACATCATATAACCAATTTAACTATTTTAAAAAACATTTGTTGAACTTTGATAATGTTTTCCAAGAAGGAGCAATAAAACATGTACTAGAAGTCATTCCTGGCTCACAAGTAAATATTCATAATCTATTGCATGAAACAAAAGAGTTAGAAAAGATAGCTTATGAACAAAAGGACTATGAGTTACTTCGTCAATTGTATATATCAATGTAATGCAATAAAGAAGTCTAATTGACTTAAATATTTTTTGATGGAAAACTTCAAAAAAACTTATATGCCCAGTGTATTTTCTTATTCATTAGAAATACACTGGTTTATTTTATCCATGTGTTTTTTATTTTAAAAGAAAACTTTGTTAGGAACCTTTTCTGGGAGATGACCTAAATAATAGATTTAATAAGATAAGTGGAAAAAATCTAGATCATAAGACCCTGAAAAATGGAAATCTAAAATAATATAATACTTTATTAAGAAATTTTAATGTATACTTAAGGGAAATAGGAAAAAAGATTCAAAATTCATGTAAGTAAATGGTTTTGAGCAAATAACAGTGTAAATAGATTTATAAGAAAACATAGAAAGTAGAGGAGTTAATTTGCACATAATTAATCAGCCATTTGAAGAAAACATAGGACATTATTTAGAAAAGTTTTTAAATGAGGATTACAATAATTTTTATTTTATGGTTGCTTATGCAAAGAATAGTGGAGTGCTCAGATTGTTATCCCACATGGAGGGATTTAAAGCTAACGGAGGAAAGATAAAGGGCATTATTGGAATCGATCAATTTAACACATCGATTGAAGCAATTGAAAATTTATTGGATATATCAGATGAACTATATATTTATTATAACGAATCCCCCACTGTGACCTACCATTCGAAAGTTTATTTATTTGATAAAGAAAATAGCAGAGCACAATTATTCGTAGGATCTAGCAATTTTACTGCAGGAGGACTATATACTAATTACGAAACCAATGTATATAGCGAATTTGATTTGAAAAATCCTCAGCAAAAGGTTACAGTGAGTCAGGTATTAGACATGTTTAGTTTATATTCTGATATACAGAATAATTGTTGTAAAAAAGTAGACAAAGAGCTTATTAGTAATCTAATTTCCAAAAACTATATAAAAAGTGAAAATGATCTAAAAATAAAAAAAACTGATAAAGAGCATACTGGAGAAACTGGTAAAAACCGTAAAGAAACAAAGCTATTCGGAATTGAACGCTTTTATCCACCTACGGTTGAAAAGAAAGTACATCAAAAGAATACAAAAAATAAGAAAGTCAAAGAAATTCGAAATAATGAGTCTAAATTAAAAGAAAAAAACCGTACTTCAGCTATTAAAAGAGTGTTTACATCTTTAGGGGAATATAATTGTGAAGGCATGCGAAATAGTGTTGTACAGCCAACTCTAGATAAATTTGAAGCTAAAGATAAAACATATTCATATAAAGAGTTGTACGTGGATAATAACAATAGAAAGTACTCTTTAGATATGGGAATTATTTCTCCAAATGAGGACGGAAACTATCAATTAACAGAAATTGGTGAGATGTTATGGGAAGACATAAACAAATTCCCCGAAATTTTTCAAAATCAATTATTGAATTATTCAAAATTGAATAAGGATACCAAAGAGTTGTTATATCCATATAGAGCATTGTTTAGAGTTTTTGAGGAAATTGAAGAATTAACTAAATTGGAATTTCTTTATACTCTCTATATACTAAAAGATACAAGAGATTCATCTATAAAAACTGCTATCGAGAATATTAAAGAAATTAAAAGTAATTACCCAGATCCAGAAGCCTTAGATAAAAAAGAAAAAATAAAGGTATTAGATGAATATAACAGAAAATTCAATGTGCCTTTTGAATATGATGATGTTTGGACTACTGAGAGAACTACTTACAATCAGTTCCTGTACTTTAAACGACACTTATTATCTTTCTCAACTACTTTCATAGATGACAAGAGACGGTTCGTAATTACAAAGATAAAATAGTATTATGTACAAAAGCTAATAACGTTTACGCTTATATTATTTTTAAAAGATTTGTTATCTACTTTATTCGGAACGCTGTTATTAGACTTTCTCCCATGCTTACAACCTTTTCTATTCACCGTCTACTAAATAAGTTGTCACCTAAAAAAAGATAATACATAAAGGCTACTTATTTGATTGAATAATAATCTATACGATAAGATATATGGCACAAATAGATATAAGTATTAATGATAGACTATAAGCACACACTAATTTTTGATCTCTATATACGAATTGGTGTGTGCTGTTTGTTGATAATAGCAGTTATTTTTTGGATAACTATTATATAAATTTGAAGTTAAAATAATGAATTTTCTCAGAAAGCTAGCTGATTTACTCCAACCTCTTTATAACTTTTGCTGGGCTTCCACCTATCACTACGTTAGCTGGAACATCAGCCGTCACAACAGTTTCAGAACTAATTACAACATTATCAC
Source organism: Priestia sp. 179-F W1.4 NHS (assembly GCF_045369295.1). NCBI lineage: Bacteria > Bacillati > Bacillota > Bacilli > Caryophanales > Bacillaceae > Priestia > Priestia sp. 179-F W1.4 NHS. The sequence goes on from NZ_JBIQFF010000016.1 coordinate 28,606, forward strand.
CAATCGTAACGCCGGGCTTAATAATAACTTTTCTCCCAATCCATACGTTATCGCCAATTATTACTGACTTTATACAATCTATTTCCGTAATATGGTCCTCTGGATTTACTAGAGCATTGTTTGTATAGATATATACACCTGGAGCCATCATACAATTCTTTCCGATAGTAACCTGTCCGGCATCTAGAATTGTACAGCCAAAATTAGCATAGAAATTCTCACCAACGTGGATGTTATAACCATAGTCACAATAAAAGTTAGATTCAATATAAATGGATTTACCCATTGAACCAAATATTTCTTTTAACAATGCTGTACGTCTTTCGTAATCTATTTTATGCGTGTCATTATATGAACAAAGAAGTCTTCTCGTTCTCTCTCTATCCTTTACTAACTTTTGGTCTGCTGAAAAATAGAGCTCACTATTAAATGTTTTGTTTTTTTCAGTCTTCATTAGTCAACTCTCCTTTTTATACATTCTCAAGGTACTCATATCAAAAATCATAACATTGATAAAATAATTAAATATTGACTACCGATATATCTTATTTTATTTCTTTTAGCTTTCAAAGGATAAGTGATAGATAAGATATTTCTGTATTTTCGATGATGTTATATCCCTGTTCTTGAAATTATTTAAAATTTTTTGCATTTTTAGATTTTCCATACTGAGAACTTATAACGTATCATCTAATTCAATTAAAATACACCTTATTCTTTTGTTTCTTTCTATTCTCTTTAGCCCTATATTTAATTTCCTAGTTGTAAGCCCGTAAATATGAGTGGGAATTTTAGTTACCATACCTTCTATTGTATAAAATGAATTGATTTCACTTAGTTCCAACGGATTTTGAGTTCATTAATACTCTCTTCAATATTGCTTGTGTCAATGAAGAACACTTTTACTACAATATTATCATCACTTGTAAAATGAATATCTTCTATATTAACCATTTCACTACTAATTGGATATAAAAGCCAAATTTCATTTGTTTTATATTTCTTTGCGTAGGCATACATCTGATACATATCAGATTGTGCTATACCGTAATTAGATCTGGGATTGTTCTCAAGAGCTTTCCATTTTGTATCTAATATAATTTTCTTACTTTTGTCCTTCTTCTCAATTACGATATCTGGCTTTAACGCAAACTGACGTTCAAAAAGATAGTAACCTTTGTCTTGTAATGAAATATTCCAATCTGTATCTGCTAAAGCTTTTTTCAAACTCCTTCCTACGTAGGCCTCAAATACTTTTTCCATGGGGAAAAGCAATGCCCTTGCAGAGGTATCACCTGAAAATGTAGTAAAGCTTTCATTTAATAAAAAAACTTTCGACCATCGCATAAGGTTTTTGTAGTCCTTCGTACTCTTATCTATAAAGACCTTAGAAAAATCCTTTTGGTAATTCTTCGAAGCATTAATATTTTCGAAATTTAATAGTAATTGACGCATTTCTTTAATATTTTTTGAACTAGCTGATATTTTTATAAGTTTGAATAGTGTGGCTTTAATCAGCCTATTCTCTGCCCTATTTACCCCAAAATCATCAAAACTCACATAAAATCTATCTTTATGAACAATATTTCTTTTTATATGTTCATTAAAAATTAATTTACCTTTATATATACTTCCATTATTTTCTGAATTATGGTATGCAGATTTTATTCCTTTCTTTATTAAATTACGAACTTCTTGAATATATAAATTAATAAATATTTCGTATAAACTCATACGCTCCAACTTTAAGCTTGTTTCATTGAATATTTCACTTGGAAAATCCTTCAAACTCCTTAACATTCGTATAAATGTACGTTTTGTATCGGTTATATTACTTTTATCAATTTTAGGTAGTATTTGAAGCTGTGTACCATTTCTCATTTGAACTATTCCTACATAATTTTTAGCACGTATTACCTTACCTATATTACGTTTTGATGCAAGAGTAAAGAATTTTATCCCGTCAGTTTCGTCATTATTGTTAAAGGTAAGAATTAAACTCTCCAACTCTAAAAAAGATTCTTGGTCTAGAAATATATAATTCTTATCCTCTTTAAAATTTTCATTACAGGTAATTGAATCATACTCTTTAACTTCTAATAATTTACCCATAAAAATATTCACTCTCTATTCATAGATTTGTACGTAGCTTTCCTCATTATAGAAAGCCTTACTTTGAATCATATACCTTTTTTCTGGTAAATCAATGTCAGGGTTACCCTTGAATATCTCTTTGACCTTTAATGATTCATCCCTAATAAATTGAAGATCAGCTTCTTTTTCATTATCACCTAAAACCAATTGTATTTTACTGTAATCCTCATAGAAGTACTCTTGCAGTAAGGGTATAATTGAGTTCTGGAAAATATCTGCTAGTTTCTCTAATGTTGGTTCTCTAAAAAGGGGTGTAAAATATGCATGTCCGATCGTATGTTCCCTGTCATATAGGAATTCAATCCTAGAATTTATGGCTTTTAGTATTCTCATAATATCTATCTTCATACCAATTTTAATATTAGCCAGTATTTCTGCTCTTGGCATCATTTCTATAAATTTAAATCTTCTTCTGAGTGCTGTGTCTAATAATGCAATGGACCTATCGGCAGTATTCATTGTTCCAAGGATAAAAACATTATTAGGCACACCAAACTCAATTCCTGAGTAGGGTAATTTTGCAGTGGTTTCTTCTGTTTCCCCAAGTCGCTTGGTTGACTCAATTAAAGTAATAAGTTCACCAAAAATCTTTGAGATATTTCCTCTGTTAATTTCATCAATGATAAACACATAGTTACTCTTATTAGCTTCAATCAAAATATCTTTATTAGCTGAGTACTTTGCAATCATGTCATTTATAGCTACCTGGTTAATTTTATCAAGACGATAAACCGTTGAACTTGTAAGGGTCGTTTCTTGATTGATTTTTAAAACATTCTCCTTTATTCCAGTTGCTATCCACTGTACATCCCTGCTTCTAGGATATCGATTCTCATCATTAAGCCACTCCGCATCTCCAGTAATAATCCCGATTCCATCAATGTGTTCTCGATCATATAGAGTAAGAACAATATCTCCTACCTTCATTTCATTCTGGAAGTAAAGGAGAATACGTTTCTCTTTTTTTGAACTAAAAATAGACTCATCCGTTAATTCTTTGTCCCTGTCTGCCCATCCTATTCGTATCCTATTATTCTTAAAGCAATCGTCTTTTATTTCATTGTTGCCACTACCTTTCAAAGAGACTTTCCAAATAGTTGGACTAGCACTTATGCCTAGTGTATTAGTTTTTATCTTAATATTCCTTGCATTATCACAGAATTTCTTAAATGTACCTGCTTCAATTTTGTATTCTAGGTTCTCAACACTTTCTTCCTCATCACTGCTAAGTATTGGCTTGATTCCCTCAATAAATTCCTCATATCCATATGATTGATGGAATGTAGTAAATGCAATTTTGCCTTCTTTCTTATATGCCTTATATCTCTCAATAACGGCCATATATTCTTCTTCACTTATTTCATCAATTGTCTTTTCTTCAACTATTGCTACGGAATAAATGACTGACTTATATGTTTTTCCAGTACCCGGAGGACCATATAGAATTAAATTTTTAGTAGAGTTGAGCATATTTTTTCTCTCTTCCTCCTCTTTTGTTTTAACGATGCTATCACCATTACTATAGGTTTTCGATGAATTGTTATCAATTAAGCTGTTATTGAGAACTAATTTATAATATGGCATAAGAGCATCTACAGCAGCTAGCATCCCATGTAAAATTCCTGTATTATCATGAAATTTATTATTAATATCGTGCCTAGTGATAACACGTGCTATTTGTACCTTTTCATAAGTTCCATTTTCAACATGTTGCTTAACCTCTTTTGTTGAAAGATCAATCTCTTTCATCTTCTTCCCAGAGTTATTACCTTTCAAAATATATATTAATTTATCGGAGGCATCTAAAATATCCCTATTTAATATCCTATGGTGCTTCACATAATCTTCTTTTTTACTTTGTGCCTCATTTAATTCAACAGAAAATTTAAATCGAGCTTCCCCATCTACTAATTCGGCAAATAAAGAAATACTTGTGGGGCTATCTTCAAACCCTTCAAGTTTTAATTGTCTCCATAAATATTCTCTTGCTTTGTTATTTCCTCCATTTAACCATTTAGAGAGACCTTGTCTTTTTAATCCAAACTGTTTCTCACATAATACTGCCATTTTTTCTAATTCCTTTACGGCACCCCCACCAGCAGCCTTTATTTCTAAGAGCTGTTGTTTAATTGAGGGATCTGCTTTCTCAGGGTTCTCGTAAGTTTGACCTCCGTACTTATCTAGATAATCTAAAATGGATATACAATTGACATCATCTACAGGAGTTTTTATATTGTCTTTAGTAAACAGTAAAGTATATTCACTGGAGATAAACTTTTTTATTTCTCTAATAGTCTTAGCACCGACGGAGGTATTGACTATCTCATCTTGATTAAAATCTGGTGCTTCCTTATTCCCATTAAACTCGCCTTGAAAGGTTAGACGTCTTGTAGAATTTTCACCTTCACGTAAGTAATTATACGTATTCTGTTTGTGGTCAGCATTACACCATTGTGAGATCCTTGCATTATCAACATTTTGACCACATAATTCTTTTGCCTTCTTTTGTATATCCTGTTGTTTAAAAAACATCTCCCCTTGCTCTCGCTTTTCTGAATTATAAAAGGTTTCGAAGGCGATAATTGCTGTTGCCAACCAAACAAAGTCTGAAACTCGATATGTATTCATTATTTCACCTTCACTTACAACAATTTTTATAGACAGTTTTTACTTTTTGAACCTTATATACTCTAAAAAAATCATATATTTATATATCTATCATTCACCTCACATCAACCTGTAATAAATCCTCTGAATTGGTATACAAGATTCACAGGTTATCATCTATAATCAATTATAAAACTTTTATGGAGTAACCATCATCAAGCTTAGAGTAGAAATACTTTAAATGTTCTTTTATATACTAATTC
>NZ_JBIQFF010000017.1:0-21631 GCF_045369295.1 Priestia sp. 179-F W1.4 NHS
CCTGCAGTCCCAGTAGGGCCTGTAACTCCAGTAATCCCTGCAGTCCCAGTAGGGCCTGTAGCTCCAGTAGAACCTGTTACTCCGGTAAGACCTGTAGCTCCAGTGAGTCCTGTAGCTCCAGTAGGCCCAGTCACTCCGGTAGGACCTGTTGAAGGGTAGTGAGCTAAAATGACTTCAATTTGTGTTAAGACTTTGAAGAATAGAAAGTGTGTTTCTTTATTTAAGCACAAAAGAGTAATAAGCATATTTAATCTATTAATTAGTGTTTGGATTAACTTTACTGGAGGAGACCATCTTATTGTTAAGGCAGATAATAAATTTTGGACCGTGCTAATTAAATGCTTAGTTACTGAACAATTAGGTTTTAATTCATGTAAAAAGATAATAAGGTGGTTCAGTGAATTGGAGATAGTATTGATATTTTTTGAAGTGGGGTTCTTTAGAATCAGCGGAATTTCTCTTTTTAAGCTATCTAAAATAGTAAGTAACCTTTTAACTTGAGAATCTCTAATATCTATACAATCCATTTTTTTAATATTTTTCTTTTTGTAGTAATTAGTATCATCATCAGAACTAAAATATCTAACTTTAAATGCACGCTTATAAGCCATTTTAATCCTCCTTTATTCAAGAATAAATAACTCATTACAAACCCAATCTAGGCAATTTTATATTTTAGCTTAACAATGCCTTATTAGTACAAAGTTTAAAAAGAATAATTATACTTTAAAAGGAATCTTTTACAATTATCTATACATAGTTATTATAAATATTAAAAAATATTTCAAATTAATAGCTATTTATTTAATAGAGTTTGAAATTAGTATCTAAAAAACAAGTAAATGCATACTGAGAGAATAACAATTTAACGTTTCTTCGTGTATTTACTAAAAGTTTATAGGAGGGATAAGAAATGATTTCTATCAGTTTATGTATGATTGTTAAAGATGAAGAAGAATCGCTTGGGAGGTGTTTGGAGAGCCTTTACCAATTAGTAGATGAAATAAATGTTATTGATACAGGATCAAGTGACCAAACTAAAAAAATTGCTAGACGCTATACAAATCGCATTTATGACTTTAAATGGATTGATGATTTTTCAGCTGCACGTAACTATGCATTTCAGAAGGCCACGAAAGATTATATTTTATGGTTAGATGCAGATGATGTGTTGCTAGAAAAAGATCAAGAAAAGTTTTTAGAATTAAAAACAAATCTAGACTCTAATGTTGATTCCATTACGATGAAATATATTCTATCGACTGATGAATATGGTAATGTTACAACGAGTTTAAGAAGAAATAGGTTAGTAAGGAGAAGTAGAGGGTTTCAATGGATTGGTTTTGTCCATGAATACCTTGAGGTATGGGGGAACATTATCAATAGTGAGGTGGCTATAACTCATAAAAGTATTCATCATGATTCTGAACGAAATTTGAAAATTTATGAAAAAAATTTACTGAACGGTGTAGAGTTTTCTCCCAGAGATCTATATTATTTTGCAAATGAATTAAAAGATCATGGTCAAATTGCAAGAGCAATTAACTTTTATGAACGGTTCCTTTTAACAGAGAAGGGATGGGTTGAAGATAATATTGCAACGTGTAGAAACTTAGCTGATTGCTATTACGAGGTTTTGGATAAAGAAAAAATGATGGAATCCTTACTACGCTCCTTTACTTACGCTGCTCCTAGACCAGAAATCTGTTGCAGATTGGCTTACTTCTTTATTGAAAAAAAAGACTACCATTCGGCTGTTTTCTGGTATGACCTAGCAACAAAAACCGAGGTTTCCCAAGAAAATTACGGAATTCACAATTATCTCTACTCTACATGGATTCCCCATATTCAACTCTGTGTTTGTTACGATGCTTTAGGAGACTATAAGAAAGCAAATTACCACAATGAATCCGCAGGTGCTTACAGGCCTAACGATCCTAAATACATGCATAACAAAAGTTACTTAGAAACAAAAATTCTTATAGAAGACGGTGTGGGAAGTGAGTCATAAACAAACGGTACTGATCGCAAGTCCTGTGCATCAAAAACCAGAAATTTTAAGTTTATTCTTAGAGTCTTTAAAGCAACTCAAAAAAGAGGAATTACTAATACATTTCTATTTCATAGATGATAACGCAAATGTAGATTCAAGTCGTCTTCTCATACAATTCCAAAAGTGCATTGAATCAGTAATGATTGAAAAATCATCCTTTCAAGATGTTTATTCGAAGGATGAGCAGACTCATTACTGGAATGAACGTCTAGTGTGGAAAGTAGCTAATTTTAAAAATTTAATTATTAGATACGCACAAGAAAAAAACTATAATTATTTATTTTTTGTAGATTCCGATTTGTTGTTATGTCCACAAACTGTTGTTCATTTAGTAAAACAAGAAAAAGATATTATTTCTGAAATTTTTTGGACAAAATGGCAACTAGATTCAATGGAGCAACCACAAGTGTGGCTTTACGATGAATATATCCAATACAATAAACAACTAGGAGAGCAGTTATCTACAGAACAAATAAATGTCCGTTATCAAGAATTCATAACGAAAATGAGAAACCCTGGAGTTTATGAGGTAGGAGGACTTGGTGCCTGCACTCTTATTTCACAGCATGCTCTTCAAAAAGGAGTTAACTTTAGCAAAATACCCAATTTAACATTTTGGGGAGAGGATCGCCATTTTTGCATACGTGCAGCTGCAATAGGTCTTTCCCTACATGTAGATACACATTATCCTGCCTACCATATTTATCGAGATACAGATATAGAAGGGGGAAAAGAATTTCTTAACAAAAGCATGAATAGACACAAAAATGCTCATTTGAACATTAATGTATGTATTCCTACAAAACCAACACTTACCTTGTCTATGGTAATTAAAAATGAGGAGAATCGTTTTTTGAGAGAAGCTTTAACCAGTCACCTTCCCTATATTGATAATGCTGTCATTATTGATGATGGGAGTATAGACAATTCAGTGGAGCTTTGTAGAGAAGTTTTAAAAACAGTACCATGTAAAATTGTGCAAAATCAAGTTTCGAAATTTTCTAACGAAGTAGAGCTGCGAAAGCAGCAATGGGACGAAACAATCAAAACAAAGCCTAATTGGATTTTAAATGTAGATGCTGATGAACTATTTGAAGATAAATTTAATCAAGAGGTAAGCCAGCTTCTTGAACAAGAGGATTATGATCTTTATTCTTTTAGGCTCTATGATTTTTGGAATAATACCCATTATCGTGAGGATGAATATTGGTATGCTCATTTTTTCTATCGGCCGTTTCTCGTTCGATACAGGAAGGATTTCTCTTTTGTATGGAAGGAAACTCCTCAGCACTGTGGGCGATTCCCCGAAAATATATTTCAATTGCCAAATAGCATATCTAGCTTAAGAGTAAAACATTATGGCTGGTCCAAGTTAGAATATCGCTTAGAAAAATACAAAAGATATTTAGCCAATGACCCGCAGGCTCAATATGGGATAAAGGAGCAATATGAATCCATATTAGATAAAAGTCCCAATTTGATAAAGTGGAGAGAGTAGAGAGAAATTGAAAAGAAGCAGAAATGTTCATTCTAAATTTCTCATTATGTACTAAGGAAAGACCTACTGAACACGAAGCTTTTGTTTCTTGAATGGTGTACGACAATGGGTAATATAAAATGTATTATAAAAAACAAAAAAACTTTACTAAATGTGACTATTAGTAACATTTAGTTCTAATTCCTTTAAATAATTAGTATGCTTCTTGTAGAATTTTATCACTTTTTGAGATTATTTCTTCTTGAGTAAACTTTCCTTCTAATACATTCTTTAAAAATTTAGCAGATAATGACTAAATAATGCTTTAGTAAGAAAAGGTGCTTACTTTATCAATTTAAAAACATTCAAAAAAAACACCAACTGAGATGAGCAAGAAGTATGTCCATGAATAAACCCAATGAAAAAGAGCGTGACTTTACTCATCAAAAATTGAATAATCTCCTTAAAGCAGTTTAAATTAACTTAAAGTTGGTCTGGTACTTTTAAATATGGATTTTTATATGATAGTAATGTGCCCAAGTTTGAATGAATTTTTTATGTTTTTCTTACCAAGTATTTTTAAGGATACTGAACGGCCACTTGGATATATTAATTCTTGTGGAGGTGATAGTAATGGAAAACAATAAATACGCTAACAAGACTGCTTCAGGAACAGACGTACAACATGTGAAGCAAAAAAATGCTCAAGCTTCTTCTAGCAAATACGGTACAGAATTTGCTAGCGAGACTGACGTACAACACGTTAAACGTCAAAACGCTCAAGCTTCTGCTAATAAAAACCAAAATTCTAATAAATAACAAAGTATAAATAAAAAGGGTTCTTCCAATGAATATGGGAGAACCCTTTGTTGTAATCAATTTTCTTTTTATTATCGTGAAAATGTTACATAGTAGCGCTGTATTTGTACAAACTACTTAATAAGCATTGTAACTCCACTCGCAAACGTAATGTGTGTAAAAAAAGCTACCTTTCCTAAGGGTAGCTTTTTTTCTTTGTAGTTGGGATAAAAGAAAGTATAAGGAGCAAAGTATTAGTCGTGTTTTCCCTATCTTCTTGGTATTTTAAGATATCTCTTGGTTGGCGATTTGATTCCTTACAGATCTCTTCAATTATTGAGAATCTAACTGCTTTTGCTTTTCCATATTTTCAATACAGAAAAATTGAATATCGTAATACAAACTTTCTCCGGTAGTTCTGTTACATTCATTTTGCTTTTAGCTAACATGGCATTAATGTTAATGATAATGGCCATTTGAATCACCTGAAACAGTTAAGTCATTTTTCGATTTTATATAGGCTACTTCCCTATTTATAGGTTCAGTTTTCATAGAAATCCCTTTTAATACTATAAAATTTGTATGACAACCTCTCAATTTATGTGTTATACTAATGATGGACCTAATCTTTATTATATTTTTGCACAGAAAACCTAAATTCCTAAGGAGCACCCTTATTCTTCGATGCCAATAACGATGAGGGTGCTTTTTCTTATGAGAAAATAGATGTTAATTCTTCCTTTTTGTTACATCTGTAGAGGGTTGTTCTAAACAATAGTATTTACCTTTAAAACATTTCAATAAAGGATAAAAATTCCTTTTCATACTGAAAACATGATAGAATAAATTAGATGGTTCCACTATAAAGCCATTACTTATTCGTAACGAAGAAGAGTCCTTTCAGTCCTTAACTAATTAAGGGCTTTTCTTGGTTTACGGATATAGCTAGCTTATGTTGAATTGATTTTAATTCCACTAGAAGAAGGGAAAACCCTTGACCTTGCTTCCTATGTATTTTACTGGTCAAAGAAAGTCCGTAGATAAAAACATCGTTTTAAAAAGGGAAAGCCTAAACCCCTCTTTACATTCAAGCGTGTTCAAACCATGTAATTAACCAATCAAATAAGTAGCTTCTAGTCAATTTATCGGTATGTAAACAAAAAAGCGACCTTGTTGGCCGCCGTAATCCTACTCGTTATTTTCGAATAAATTAAAAGAAAGTTGCTCTGCTCTTTTTCTATGGTAATAAGCATTTTTAACTCGTTTTACTCGTTCTCTATTTTCAATGTAATAATCTCGGTCACGAATAGAAACGCAAACTTTACAGTATGGTCCAAGGTGGCCGAACCCATCGCTTTTATAATGATAGTTCTTTGCATATTTTAATTCGCCGCATTCACGGCAAGTCTTAGCGACAACTTGTCCGTCAGCGCTTGTGAAGTATACGACCCCCCTTGGCTTTGTTCTTTCCTCGTATTCCTGCGCCAGTAATTCCTCTCGTAAACTCATATTCGCTCACCTCCCCAGTTGTCTTGGTAGTACTACTGATTCTCTTCTATTATACGAATTAATTTCTCCTGATACCAGCCTACAAAATTGATTGGTCTCCTCACGGCATTCATTACTTCTACATAATAATTAAGCTGTTTTCAGAGCCCTTTGCAAATTGTCGATAAAAGGTCCATAAAAAGGCTACCTTTCATTGTCTTAAGGTAGCCCGTTTTTAGGTAATTACAAACACATTTCTAGCACTTTACGTTAAATTGATTTTTATTCCACCAGAAGAAGCTGATGGCCTTAACCTTGCTTCTTTCGTTTGTTTCGAAGAACTTTTATATTTTTCCATCAATTCATGAATGCTGCCTACTTGTATAATGCGGATGTGGTCAGAAGACACCCCATACCGAACAGGCGTAATCAAGATGACGGAAGGGAAGAGGGGTGATCGGTCCTCTCGCTGCCAATGCACAGCCTTCCACTCATCTGAAAAGAAAAACTCCTCATAAAGGTTTATCTTCGCTTGCATTTTCTGTTCGGAATACTGATTTCTCTGAATTTCAATCCAAAAGGGAGATCCCTTAAAAATACAAAACAGATCCGGTTCAACCCCTCCTTTTCGCCCGGTGGGCTTATCTTCAACAATGACCTGTTTAGGTGTGCTATACGTATACATTTGTTTATAGACATCTAAAATAGAAAGGAAATGTAATATCTTTTGAGAGCTCTTTTTAATTTTGGCATCTACAGGTAAATAGACGGTCGGAGAATACTGCTGTGTGCGTTCAATGAGTCCTAATCGATATAAACGTACCATCACACTATTACACGCATTTACGGGCGATTTAAGCTGTTTAAAGAAGAGGTCAACTAATGAGTCTCGATCCACAGCTCGAAACTGGTTAATAAACGCTATGATGTCTTTATCACGTTGAGATAAACGGAAACTCATCGCTGCTCCTCCTTCTCTAATAATCCAAAGATGGACTGTGGTACGACCTCTAGGTCAGGTTCAGGGTCTTTTATGCGCGTTTTATAAGGAGAAAGTATTTCCTTACAAGCTCCTTCATCTAAGAAGTAGGCTTGAAACTCTTTGACATCATCAATTTTAATTTTCATGCGCCCCCTGGATGCGGCATCGATTTCCTCTGCCCCAAGTACACCTGCCACCTTTGCATTTGTGGCGTCGGCTTGCCTTCCAGAAATCCGAACCCGTAAGTTTGCTTTGAGTGCTGAATTCAACAAATCGGCATCTGGACGCTGCATCGCAATAATCGTATGAACACCTAGTGCTCGACCTTGACTGGCAAACTGTTGAATCATCTCTACAAGATCCGTTTCTCGTTTGATTATGCTCATTTCATCTACAACCACGACAATCCGAGGCAGCTTAAAAGGTAGCCTCCTGATGTGTGTGACGCCGTGCTCCAACAATAAATCGCCTCGTCGATACATTTCAGCTCGTAATAACGCAAAAGGTTTCCTCATATCCTTGGCCTCAAAGCAAAGCGCATCCACATGCTCAATTCCATGAAACAGCCCCAAATCAGCTCGTTTGAGATCCACTAATACTAATCGCAGATCATCAGGCGAGGTATATTTCACCCATGTGGTGAGGATCACACGCATGAGGCTGCTTTTTCCGGCTCCAATTTCGCCAGAAATCAGTAAGGTTTCTAAATCGGCAAAATCCCATGAAACCGGGTTTCCATAGATATCTTGACCAATGCACACGGGAAGCTCCATTTTCTTAATATGGGGATGAATGGCTTCATAATTATAATTGAGCATCTTAGGGAGGTTTTTGTGATGAACAGTAATGCTAAAGTTCTTTAAGCTGCCGTTTATTTCGATATTGCTGCCTAATACTTGGCGTAACGCCCATCTCTTTTTGTTTAAAAGGTCAGGGTCAATGCCATTTAGTAAGGAAAAGGCGTACCGGGTGTACGTATGATGGTGATCGATTTGATGAATTTTTGGAAATAGATAAGAGGTACGGTCTCCTCGTTTCACCATCCGGTAAATCTCTGCCGTACGAAACGCTTTAATCAGTTGGCCACGCAGTTTTAGTTTTTCAAACATCAACATTCCTCCTCAAAACATAAATGTCGCAAAAAAGTAAATCAAGGCGCTATAGAAGGTAACAGGCAATATAAAGCGCATTATCTTTGAAAAATGATCGACCAGATCAATGACACCCCATCGCTCTAATATTCGCTCAATGATTGCAATTCCTAAGACAATGCCCCCTATGGTTAAGATAGTGGGGTCAAGCATGGCTAGTGGACTAAAAGGAACAAAGGAATAAGCCCTGAAGGGACGAGGTTTTGTTGAAGATTTAGAGGATAGTTTATGGAAGAAGTTTTGAAAAGTACTATAATGCGTTTTTCTCATGCTGATACCTACTTTCATTCTTTTTATTTTTTCGCCTTTTATGTCTCAGTTATTTCAGCTTACCGCATCCGGTCGCCCCCTTCGCCTCTTCGGCTCAGCTCCCTTACAGGTTCCACGAAGGGCTTCACTAGGCGTATAAAGCTTGTATTAACGCGGTAACGATACTGAACTAGCTACTGATTAGGTAACGCAGTAATAATTCTTTAGATACTATGTAGCTACTGCAGTAAGCTTGCCTGTCCAATCGAAAAATAACAAAGAACCCTTACCGCAGTAGGTAAGGAGTAGCTAATTATGTAAGAAGGAATGGGATTTTTATATGCTGGTACCTGTACTAGTCACGAATATTTAATGCAGAAAGGACGAGAAGTTAAAAGTGTTTCAGAGGATGGGTGGAACGGATCTGAGGATCAGCAAGAAATTAAAGAGTAAGACTTCTTATATTTTAAAAAAAGAGCATGGATCCGTTCATAATTGCATTTAGCATGTCAGGTGTTATGACCAAGTTGTAGATGTTTTTATCATATACTGATACTGTAAAATTTAATTATTTGAAAATTCAGATATATTAACTAAATTCCCCACCTATAAGAATTGACGCATCGCGAACTTAGCCAAATAGTATAGAGGAGAGAAACTAATTGAATAAGGATTGTTCATATCGAGAAAAAAAAGTAATGACTATGAAAACTGTATCTGAAATGACTGGGCTTTCTGAAAGACAAATTCGTTATTATGAAGCTCAAAACCTTATCTTTCCTGAAAGGAATTCCTCACTTATTCGTAGGTATTCTTTTTCTGATATTGAAGAGCTAATGGATATTGCAGAAAAAATAGAGGAGGGTGTTCTTACACGAGAAATTCGAGAGGATCTTGATAAGAAAAGAAAAACAACGAACAGAATCAATACTAGGTAAATAAAAGTTCATTATCTGTCCACTCAAACTACTTAAGTTGCTGTTAAAAAGATCGCATTGTCTAAAGTGGAGATCTTTAAATGTAAGCCAATTCGAAAAAATGGCGTATAGAGGAGAGGAGACAATAACATGAAATTATTTGTGAGTGAGGTTTTTAAAAATTGTTTATGTTCACTTGAATTTGTTTACCTTTATATGTTGCTTTCTTTTGTAGAATTACAAGTTGGTATTGTAAAATCGCTATCATTAAAGTAATTTTTCGTCCTAAAAGATATATAATAAATGTATCTTTAAAGGTGTTTTTATTATACATTATTTTCATTTAAAATTACTATTTTCATAAATTGTATAAAAATAGGTTTTATTGTCTGTTAAGGTGGTATATGATGAGTACAGAGCTAAAGCAGACTTCAATGGTGTGTATGGCTACTGTAAATGGTTCAGGTTCAACGAAATAAACCGGGATACATAACGATAAGGTCTCATAAGGGCAAAAAAGTTATGTTCTACTGAAAAAGCCTCCATCGATATTGATGGAGGCTTTTCATATTATGCATGTGCCTTTTATTATTTAAATCATAGAAAAGAGAAGAACGATGTTTCTTCTTCCTTTAGTCCCTATTATGAGACCATTTTAGAAGCGTCCGCCGCCAAGTTGTTGCTCAGCCATTTGTACCAAACGTTTTGTAATCTCTCCACCTACAGATCCGTTTGCACGAGCAGTTGCATCAGGACCTAGGTTAACACCAAACTCACTAGCAATTTCATATTTCATCTGATCAATTGCTTGTTGAGCACCATATACTAGTAATTCATTTGTGTTGCTATTTTTATTGTTTGCCATTTTATTCATCTCCTTTATTGGTTGTAACGTTAACATGTGTAAAAGGAGAATCAGTTATTCATAAAATGAAAAAAATTTTAAACTATTCCTTACTTTATAAATTCGTATAGAAAAAGTGACTACTTGATAAGGAAAATTAAATCTCTTTGTTAAATGATATCTAATCGTTATAACTTCTAAAATAAAAAGCAAGCTAATTTATAAAAGAATAGGTTTTAAAGAAAGAGCTAAGATGACATTTAAAGACAAGATTCACTATATATTACCTTATTAAAGAATAAAGTTTCTTGTGTTTCTGAGCGTAAAAAAAAGACAAGTCAGTAGGTTTTGCAGTTGTTGTGTTGCTATTTTTCAGTAAGATAATGGTGGACATCGTATTTAAATATAATCTCTACTTAATTCCTTCAATTGTTGATAGATGTAAGTTTTTGTAGATAATTAAATTGTTCTCACATCTTGAATGTTTATCCTACATCAAGTACAATAAGTTGAATATAAGTTCAACTTAAAAGATGAGGTGTATAGAAATGAAAATTTCACGTTTTAATAAAGATTGCGGAAACTCTGTTGATATGAACATCATGGATGGATATTTATTCGATTTTCCAACGAATGTAGTTGAACTGCAAAAAGAAGCTGCAGATTCTTTTTTCACAGATGCTGTTACAGCTCCAGAAGAATTTAAAAAGCGTATCTTACTTTCCACAACTATTCAAGGAGACGAGAAAGAGCGCTATTTCTTAGTTGGTGACATTGCTGCAAGTCAATTACTTGCCAACAATCACATTAATAAATTACATAATAAAATTACAAGCCATATTCCATACATTACCTTTTTAGCTGCTATTGCTTATTACCATGCGTTACATGCTAAGGATAAAAAAGATAACACAATTGAAATTGACTACTTTTCTACGATGCTACCAATCTGGCTCCTTAAGAAAGAGAGTACATTTGGTGCAGCTCAAAAAGCGATGGCTAATCGTTTCTTAGGCGACCATACGTTTACGGTGCATACGCCTGGGTTCGAAAATACGTTAAAGGTAGTAGTAGAAGAAAGTGCGTGCTTAAAAGAGGGAGAAAGTGCACGTTTTGCCTTAAAAAAAGACTTAACCCTTGAAGATCGTGAAGATGCAAATGAGTATGTAGAATGTGAAACAGTTATGGTGGACATTGGTGGTGGTTCCATTGATGTGGTTATTCTACCAGAAGGGTTGAAAGCTGCCAATAGTCGTGAATCATTCCAAAGCATTGAAGGCATCCCTTATTTAGCGCATATCGATAAATTGCGTAAAGAGAAATTCCTAGAACTGTTTACAGACTTACGTGCGTTTGATCAATTTATTCTTGATAACTACGGCAAACAAAAGTTTGTATTAAAAAACGAAAACACAGGCGAATCCATTGATTTAACAAATACAATCAAGTCTTCTCTTCGAGAATATGTAGAGATCTTATTGGCTAAGTTAAATGATGTTGCACCACCTCCAGCGAACAAAGTGCGTAAATATGTGTACTGTGGAGGGGTAGCTCCTACTTTAGAAGTTGCTATCATGAATAGTATGCGTGAAAAAATTGGAGAAGAACGTACAGAGAAGTATCATAAGGTGCCCCAAGATAGCCGCCATTTAAATTTATTTGGCTTAGAGATTCGTAGTATTGGTTACGTTCAGAAGAAGCAAGCAGCAGAGAAAAAAGCCGTTAAATCCTAACAACGTAGGTGATAAGGATGTCAGAACGCCAAAATGCGTTTACCATTAAGACAAATCGATTGAGTGATGAAGTGTATAATCAACTGGCTACATATGCTAAATCGCGTAAGTTAGGAGATTATATTTCGTCTTTAATTCAACGTGATTTAGATGATTCATCTACTGGAAGAAAAGCAAGGGAAGATAAAAAAACTTACGAAATGTTTGAGCATATTAAGAATGAACTATCTGAATTAAAGGTATTAGCCCAAACAACGGGTTTTGTAGGAAGCAATACTTTTAAAGAAGAAGAGCCTTCAAAGGTTCCTCAACTGAAAGAAGGAAAGATTGCAGATTTAGAAAATATATCTGGCTCATTAGACGATGACGACTTAGAAGAATATAGCGACTTTTAAAAAGGAAAACCACTAGAGCCATTCTAGTGGTTTTCTTTTTGTGGTTCACCTAAACCATGATCAAACAGATACTATCCTTTAAAAATAATCAAGGTGAAATGTTTTATATAGGAACAATTATAAATTTTAAAATTTACTTGCTCTTTTTATATTTTAGCATTCATATAAAAAGGCACCTAACAAACAGCAGGATTAATGGATTTCAGTTGAGAATAAACTAACCTCATTTTATTTTTTAACTTAAGCAATTCGTCTATAAAACTAAAGAGGTACCCCAGAAACGCTCCCTCGCATGAACGTACCATACCTTAAAATAAGTATCCGTGTGTTGAATAGTAGTTATGTTTTCTGTGCTCAATAAAAGGGAAAGATAAAGTTATCTATCACCAAAGGGGAAAACGCTATGGATAAAATGACTCAAGAATTACATGATTTTTTATTACAACATGTGAATGAAATGGCTCAAGAGTGGTTAGATTCTCGAGAGATAGAAGAGAATTCTGTTTATACAGCTGATGCTTCTCCAGAGGTAACTGAATACCTTCGAGAACAAAATCACTATTTTACCCGTACAATAGTGAAGGTCCTAAAGGATGGATCTTTTAAAAATCTTAGTGGTTGGGCCCAAGAGATTGCAACCAAACGAGCTCGCTTAGGGAATCCTCTTTACCTGAGTATCCGTCATTTCAAAAAGTTTCGTGCTATTTTTCTTAACAAGGTTGAAGCATTTATAAGCCTCCATCAGTCTAGTATTACACAACAAGATATTATTCTATGGAACAGAACCTTAAACGAAGCCTTTGACCGGATGATTGAACTCTTTACCATGTATTATGGACAAGTAGCAGAGGCGCAAGTATATGCTCAAAAAAAGCTAATTTCAGAACTGAGTACACCAATCATTAGTATTTCAGATACAGTTGGTGTTCTTCCTATAATTGGTCAGATCGATGACTATAAGAGCAATGACTTTGCGGGAAAAATTATGATGCAGGCAAAAGACCTTGAATTGTCTTGCCTAATCATTGATCTATCAGGTGTACCTTCCATTGATACAATGATGACCAATGAATTGTTTCAAGTCGTAAACATGTTAGAATTGCTAGGAATTGATACAACGATTACAGGTATCCGTCCAGAAATTGCTTTAACAGCCGTTCAATTGGGTATAGACTTCAGTAAAATAAGAACCTATGGAAAACTAAAGGACGCAGTAAGTGACCTTTTGCATATAAGGTAAAAGAATTATAGCAGCAGGAAGACTACCAATGGAAGGTAGTCTTCTTATTGTTGGATAGAAATAAAGACGGAATAGCTAGTAACTAAGCATCAATTGAAATTAGTAATTTAACTTATCAAAAGAAGGGTTTATTTTATTGTTATTGAATCTGTACAAGACGTTTTATCTCAAATCTCAATTCCAGAGAGGGGAAATGACAATGGCCATTGGAAGAGAACGAGCTGCAAGGAGTATTTTGGGTCAATCAGGATTGAGGAATAGGAATCCAGAAAACGCTATGCTTGATGAAAAAGATAAAAAATCTCGTACCTCAGATTTTGAAAAAGTTCCCACTCCTCGTCAGGGGTCTACTCGAACAGCAAGGATGGCAGAAGAATATAGGGCTGAATATAAAAGGGTAAAAAGAAGAGAGCAATTTTTGCAAGATACAATAGATTTATTAAACGATTGTAATAACAAGCAATCTGTTGAAGAGTTAAAGGAATTAATTAATTTAGCAAAAGAACGATTAACTATGTATAAAGGCAAATAGAAATTATTTCTTTTTTTATCAATGAAGTGCTGTAATATGAATACGTTCACATTCACATTGATGTGAGTGCATTTTTGCTAGGAGAGAGCAGCCAGTATATGATGGTTGCTCTTTTCGTATTTGTAAGAAGATGTGACTATATGAAAGATTGGTTTAGCGTATTCGCTCTAAGAAATGAATCAAAGAGAGAAATTAGAAGTGAGGAATAGCGCTCCTTGCAAAGTGCAATGAAGAGGCTAGGTATAATGGAGTCAGATATTTTTTGAATACAATTGGTGAAGATAAATAACAATTAGGTAATGGAGCCAAATTCTTTAAATACTATGTAGCTATTGCGATAAGCTTTCCTGTCCAAACCAAAAACAAAGAAGAACCCTTACTGTAGTAGGTAATGAGGAAGTAATGAGATAAGAGATGTGCTATTTCTGATTTTCCAATTTTTTGTTGACAAGCTAAGAAAACAAGTGTAATATTTCTTCTAGTTAAATAAATTGAATATTCTTATCTCGAGAGGTGGAGGGACTGGCCCTAGGAAGCCTCGGCAACAGACTGTTAAAGTACTGTGCCAATTCCAGTAGCAATTTGCTTGAAGATAAGAAGAGAACCCATAACGATTATTAACCTCTTCTTATTTTTAAGAAGAGGTTTTTTATTTTAAAAAGAAAGAAGGAAACAAACTCATGACAAAGACACTAGTGAAGGCTCCATTTAAAGCTGATCACGTAGGCAGCTTTTTACGCACAACTCCCCTTAAAGAAGCAAGAAAAGCGTATGCAAATGGTACAATTAATGAAGCCGATCTAAAATCTGTAGAGGATAAAGAAATTGAAAAGCTTGTCCAGAAGCAAATTGAAGTAGGTCTTAAATCTATCACGGACGGTGAATTTAGACGTTCTTGGTGGCATTTGGACTTCTTATCAGGCTTAGAAGGTGTAGAGCTGTTTGAGACAGAATATATCAGCCAATTCAAGGGTGCAAAAACCAAAAATAACGCGATTAAGGTAGTAGGTAAAGTAGACTTCAATCATCATTATATGGTAGAACATTTCACGTTTTTAAAAGGAGCTGTCGAACGCCATGGTGATGGAAGCCAAGTCGCTAAATTCTCACTTCCAAGCCCAAACATGTTATTTACTCGAATTCAAGAAGATACATATTACAATGGAAACAGAGATCAATTTTATCATGATACTGTGGCTGCTTATCAGAAAGCGATTCAAGCCTTTTACGACGCAGGCTGCCGTTACCTACAATTAGACGATACTTCGTGGATTGATTTTGTTTCTGAAGAACGAATCAATGCGGTTGTTGAGAAGCTGGGTATGGATGTAAAAGACATTATCAATACTCGAGTAAGTTGTTTAAATGATGCTATTTCTAAAAAGCCTGAAGATATGCTCATTACTATGCATATTTGCCGTGGAAACTTTAGATCTACTTATATCACAAGTGGTGGCTATGATACTATATCCGATGCAATCTTTACTAACTTACATGTAGATGGGCTTTTTCTTGAATATGATGATAACCGTTCAGGAGATTTTGAACCATTAAAAAGCTTTACAGGTAACAATCAAACTGTTGTTTTAGGGTTAGTAACATCTAAATTTCCTACACTAGAAGATACTGAGGTTATTAAGCAAAGAATTCAAGAAGCAAGTCAGTATGTTCCTCTAGCTAACTTGTCATTGAGTCCGCAATGTGGCTTTGCAAGTACAGAAGAAGGAAATGTATTAACAGAAGAGGAACAGTGGAATAAAATTAGTCACATAATTAAAATTGCTCAAGATGTCTGGGGAGCCAACTAAAAAGTGAGAATCGCTTTTTAATTTTACATAAGTAGCATTCTAGATGTGTTGAAATACGATAAATAGGCGGATCTTATAACCGAAAAAAGGAAGAATGAAGTTCATTCTTCCTTCAGCCATTATTATAAAGTTTTATTAGAAACGTCCTCCGCCAAGTTGTTGCTCAGCCATTTGTACAAGACGCTTAGTGATTTCGCCACCTACTGATCCGTTTGCACGTGCAGTTGTGTCAGCACCAAGGTTTACACCAAATTCGCTCGCAATTTCATACTTCATTTGATCGATTGCTTGTTCAGCACCATATACTAATAACTCGTTGTTGTTGCTGCTTTTGTTGTTTGCCATGTTGTGTCACCTCCTTGTTTCTTTTAAAGTTCCTATCGTAGAAGAAGTACATACATAGTAAATAATGGATGTATTATCTTCTTACGTGCTTCCTATACTATTTTTTAGAAACAAATGACACTGTAAAAAGTGGTATTAGATGTTTCATTTCCTTGTAATGAAAATCAATATTTGCCATGTTCGAAAAAAGAGCCGTACCTTTTAAGTACGGCTCTTTTTTCTATTTATTGATGACGAAGATTTTCGATTTCTTCTACAGAAAGACCTGTCAATTTACTGATTATATTACTCGCTATACCTTCTTGAATCATTCCAATGGCCATTAACTTTATAGCTTCTTCTTTTCCTTTCCTTTCAGCTCTTTTCAAAGCTGATTTCTCATCTAATAATGCTTTTCTTCGGGCTTCATAAGCTAATAACACTTCTGGATCTTGGCTTACGCGTTCCCACTCATCTATCGCTTTTTTTAGCACGTGATCTTCTTGCATTGCAATCTCCTCCAATACTTGAGTGATTTCTTCATCTTCCGATGCTTCAAGCAATAATAACCATCGTACAAGTTGATCTTCTCGTGGATCTACCTCTCTGTTACGCCATTTAATCAATAACTTAGGTAGTTCCATAAAATGAATTTCTATCATATCCGTTAAGAGTAATTTTTGTTCACGTTCGTATAACTGGAAGGTGGAATGATAATGATTAATATGAGATAAATAACGGAAATTTACAATATTGATGGTGATGGTTTTACAAAGCTCTCCGTAGTCCATACCTTCTTTCATTTGGCTGTTATACATCTTGGACCAATAATAGAGGGTTCGCTTTTCCATGTCATGTTTGTTATTAAGCTGAATCTCAATATTAACGCGGCTTCCATCTTCTAATTGTGCGTGTACGTCCAGAATGGAACGTTTATCTTCTTGGTTTTCTTTATTAAAATGCGGATCTAACAGCTGAACCGTTTGAATCTTCTTTTCGTCTGGAAAACGAAGCGCAGCATTTAAAAAGGCAGCTAGAATGGATTCATTTCCATGGGTGCCAAATAATGATTTAAATGCAAAGTCAACACGTAAATCTAATCGTTTTGTCATAATGCCCTCCGTCGTATTTATGGTTATTACCAATAGTATATCATGACTAGATTTCTTCTTCCTATAGTACACTTTGTACCCGCAGATATGTACGCTAAAAAAAACTCAGTTAACCTTTCTCTTGCCCCAAGGTTTTATATAAGAAATAATGACTAAAAAAGCCAGAAGGATAAAGCTTATTGAAATACCCCCAAATAGCATTCTTCGACTCTGAAAATAAAGAGGGTTTTGGAAAGGATGTAAATCACTAGAAAGAATTTTGGGGAATAAATTATATACGACATTACCCGTAATTGATGACCCCAGGAGAATTGCAAGCATGTTACCTATCCATTTTGTCAGAACCCAATAATATTTTGTTAGGCCTCCCCAGTGAGTACGCAGAGCTAACCATATCCCTGTGAATAAAGAGGCTAATGCGCCAGGTATCGTTAGATAATGGTCAAAATAACTAATAAATAGTATTCCCACGTATATCTGCGATTGATCAGAAAAGAAAGTCATTGAACTTGTTACTAAGAGTTGTCCAAAAATGCCGCCAAAATAAATAATTACAGATAGAACGTGTATAATGAGCCACCATTGCTTACTTCTACGTGTTAGTCTCTTTCGTAACTTCTTAGAAATAAACACGCATAATAAAGTTAGAAGGACAAGTGTTACTAGTAATGTAACAGCAAAAATAAACAGTTTTTGGTCACCTCTCAATTTTCTCCTTTACGATATAGATGAGTATCTTTGAATTAGGCAAAATGAAAAATTAGTTTAAAGAAGTGAAAAATAAAACGCACTCCATATAAAATTAAGACAAGTCCAGCTACAACTGAAATAATTCGTAAGAATTTATCAGTAAGAAGATTGCGGCCAAAGTGGACAGTAAAAGCAACATTGAGATTCCAAAGGATAATCCCTACTAGAATAAATAAACTGTAGAGAAAAGAAAGAGAAGAGGACACTTTCTGTGTCAGTTCTTGCAAGGTAGCTCCGTACACCCCAAACCAAAATACAATGTTTAAAGGGTTTAATAAAGCCATCAAAAAGCCAATACAAAATGTTCGATGCCATGAAGACAGTGTTGTTTTCATATCATCTTTCTTTAAGGAAGTCTTCTTAGATAAACTACTTAGTCCCAACTTAATAAGAAAAAACCCACCTAACATATATGTAGATACAACTATAAACTGATGTTCAAATAAATGCTCAGCACCTAAATAGATGACAACAAGAAAAAGTAAATCTCCTGTGACGCCTCCTAAACCAATAAGCCAGGATGCCCAAAATCCACCCACGATCCTTCGTTTAATCATCTCAATTTTAATCGGCCCTATAGGTGCCGCAAGACTGATTCCTAATACCACCAGATGAATAATTGATAGTGTCATTTTATCACCTCAGCTCTATAGCCTGTCTTTTCACAATATATGAGGACACCTTTTCATTTAGTCTATTTTTACTGCGAATACATACGAGAATAATAAGTATCGCGGGATTAAGAGCAATAAATTTTGCTAGAGCACATTCAAATGGCATTAAATGTTTACACACTTGCTATTGGGGGATTTACCTTATAAGAACAATATTATTTAATTGGAAGGAGCATACAAAGATGAATAACAATACGGGGACTGTTGAAAATAAAGTGGAAAACAAATTAAATGAGATGAGTCAAGAAAAGAAAGACCATATTCTTTCTAGCTTTAACGAATTTAAAACATATTTAGGAGATAAAGTAACAAAAGGTGAAAAATTGGGATTAAATGACGAACAACTGGCTTTGGCAGCTAAAAAAATAGCTGATTATTTAGCTACACATGAGGAACCACAAAACGAGGAGCAATATTTACTACATGAGCTGTGGAAAGTTGGAAATGAAGAGGAGCAACATCACCTAGCTCATATGCTTGTGAAGATGGTCAAAGAGTAATTATACTTACATGTTGAAAGTTAAAGCTATATGATTCATCTAGTAAAGGAGGAATGACATATCCATTCTTCCTTTTTTATTTGGACATTACTTTTTGTTTGTAAGATAAAAACCTTAAAAAGGGATTAGGAGTAAAGGGTGTAGTACAAGGTAGATTTTACACGCCCTCATAATAGGTGACGATTATCTTGCAGATTTCTGCCTGTAAACCAGGAGCTCCAAAATTAGGTGTGTGTATCCACATAAATAGTTGTACCATTATGGTCTATTTTTAAGTAAGGATAAGGAACATACCCACGTAAATAGCAGAGAGGCTGTCTAATTGGAGAAACAAGTTTATAAAATATAGAAGGTTAGCATTGAATTCTACATTATATGTTTTATATTTCAGTTATATTAAATTAAAATACATTAAACAGATATATAAACTATGTTATAATAGTGTCGGAAATGATACGTGAACTACCTAATGTATTCAACGTAGCAAAGAGCCACTTGTAGTATACAAGTGGCTCTTACTTATTAGAAATCTAGATACTTTTATCTAAATTGATTAATTAAAAATAGAAAAGAATACATATAGACGAGGTGTAAAAAATGATTCATCTATATACGACAACCAGCTGCGTTTCTTGCCGAAAAGCAATGGCTTGGCTTGAGGAACATCAAATTGATTATATTGAGAGAAATCTATCGTATGAACCTATTACAGAAGATGAAATTAAAACTATTCTTAGTATGACAGAAAAGGGTACAGATGAGATTATTTCTACAAGATCAAAGATTCCCCAAAAGTTAAATATAGAGATAGATGCATTGTCGTTACAGGATTTGTATGATTTAATAAAGAGCCATCCTTTTATACTTAAACGACCTATTATCATACAAGATCGTAAAATAATGCAAATCGGATATAAAGAAGAAGAGATAAGAGCTTTTATTCCTCGTAAACTTCGTACTTTCACGATGACAGAACAGGCAGTAATAGGTAATAATTAAAGGGTAATAGAAGAACGATTACAAGGCTGCCTTATCTTCCAAAGTAGGTTGTAATAAAAGACATCAGCAGTGTAGTAAAGTATATATTTTAGATTCTAAAAATGAGTAAACGCAACTACATTTACATAAAAAGGAGAAGGGGAAAAACCTTCTCCTTTTACTATATAATCCTCTATACTTAGATACTCTTCTTCATGCTGCATTCTCGACATTCGCGCAAGAAAACGCCACCTTTTACTGAACTTTTAAAGTAAGATGAGTTGCAATTATCGCATCTTCCACTCACTTTATCCGGAAATTCAACGTAGTCATACACTTTCTCAAGATCTATTTCTTGCTCTTTTATTTCTTCCAGGTTGATCACTCTTTTCTATTTGGCTTTTCTTAGACTAACACAATTACATCTATATAAAAGGGTTATGTTAAATTTATTCTGGTTTTTCCACTAGTTGCATCTGGAAAATTTGCGTTTCTTGAATACCGACTCTTTGGAGTTCCTCTTCAAATGATTCTCCTTCTTTTAGTTTAATTATTCTCTTTGACCCGTCACGTAACGTGTAGACTCTAAAATTGTACATAAATGTACCCCCACCCAAATAAATAATTCTTGTACACGATGTTTTCAGGAACTAAGCCAAGCGAACATCGATGAGCTCGCTTAACTTCATTTTATTCTTTAACTCAAATACGTCATCAATGAAAATAAATAATTCCCCTAGAGAATCAACAAACTGAATGTAACCTGTCTCTGTTATGCGTTGGCCCCTCTTATAATAGGTAAGGTACACTTGTTTATTTGTATGTAAGGCTTCAATTAAAGTGAAATTCATCTGTTCCATTTGCTCTTCTGTTAAAACAGGTTGAGCTACTTCTGCTTGCTTATTTATCATTTCTTTTAACCCTATGTATTGCTCTGGCATAGTGGCGAATGGACGCCATTTTTTCATTCCTCTAGGTGCCATCTCTTTTTCCTCCTTAAGCTTTATGGCCACCCATAAGACCATTTCGATAACGAGCTGTTGAATGAGGAAGGTGACTAGACGCACGTAGTACACTATTCTTGCCATAACGCAGCCGAATGTCATCAATCGTTTTGGCAAGAGCATAGGCTCTTTCACGCTGATCAATGTCCTCAAACAAGCTCATTTGCTCTTCTTCTTGAATGCTAGTGTTGGATAAGGAAATACCGATGGAGCGAATCGGCATGCCACTATCATAGATATGTAACATGGTTAAACAATACGGAAAGATATCCTGGCTTAAGTTCGAAGCTCTCCCCATCTTCTTTTGTCTAGAGAAGCCTCCACCTGTTTGTTTGCTGTATCCAATGGATACATGGATCGTTTGAGCCACCGCTTGATGCATGCGCAAACGAAAACAAACATCGTCCAAGAGTTCTAACAGCAATAACTCCACTTCTTTTCGGTTTGTATAATCACGGAATAAAATTTGACTCTTTCCAAAGGAACGAGAGCTAGGAATATATACATCAGAAATGCGACTGTAATCAATGCCATTCGCATGTTGGTGGTAGGATAAGCACCTGACGCCTTATCGCATTTCTACGACAGGTTTTCCTGTACTTTCCTCCAAACCGTACGTACA
>NZ_JBIQFF010000018.1:0-13457 GCF_045369295.1 Priestia sp. 179-F W1.4 NHS
GACATTTACGAGGTTCGGGTGTAATGTTTTCAAAGATTTCTCGTGCCTTAAAAACTGGATTTACCTCATTAATAAACTTTTGAAGATCTGCACGATCTACTAAGGTGACATCACATGCAGCTGCAAGCTCTTTTGCTTGTTTCGTAAAATAACTATTGGTCACAACCCACGCTTGATTCGCTTTATAATACGCTTTTGCCCCATAAACTTCTTGTACAGCCGAAAGACTCACCCGATTTTTAACTCCATACCTTTTGGCTTGAATGACAATCTTATCTTTGCCTTTCATCACCAAGTCAGCTCCAAAATCACCAGACTTTTGCGTGACTTGAGGTTTATAACCTAATTGCTGAAAAAGTGCTTTCAGATAGATTTCGAACTGATAACCATCCATTTTATCAATATAGGGCATGCCTGATTGGGCTAGCTCTTTCATATACTTCCGTTCACGAAAGACACGGTAAGCAAATTGAGAAAGCTTAAATAAAATGATGACAAGAAAAAGATAAAATACACTTTGAAACACTTTATCCATTCATTGAAAGCTCCTGTTCTGTTTGTTTATTCCGGAGACGTGATGCCACAGGTTGAATGCTTTTTCCATTCTTCTTTAACTCTTCGTTCCAATCTTTCGCTCCCTTTGGAATATCTACTCTTATTAAATCAGCATTAACGATTTGGTGCATTTTGTCAATAAATTCTTTTCCTCCTTGGTCATTATCGACAGCTAACACCATTTCTTTAATACTTAAGCCTTCTTTTCGAGCTTCAATATAAGACTGAGCAACGGTTTTAGGCTTTAAGCCATTCATACTAATGAGTCGTGTATTTTGTAGGCTATTCTCCTGAATACTCCAATAAGAAAGCAAATCAATTGGACTTTCAAAAAAATGAATTTTATTTGGGCGACCAACATCAACTGAAAAGCCTGTATGTGGGTTATCGTTCGGTAAGACTTGTTTAAAGGAACCACGCTTATTCTTTATAGAAGTTGTGCCTTGACGATCTGCCCCAATCACTTTTCCTTTACCTCCCTGTTCACGCCATTTAAACACGACATTGTTTCGTTTGTCCTGGGCGATCAAATCCTTTTGAAGGAGCCAGTCAACTAATCGAGGATCTATTTTACGTTCTTTTATGAGATAATCTTTTACTTTGCTTTGATCCTTTACTTCTAACTCTTTTGGATAGCGAAAAGGCTCTTTTGATGGTGAAACCGACGGTTGCTCATGCGACTGAGAAAGCTCTTTATAATTGCCTTTGTTGATATCTAATACGGCTTGTGGAAATGACATTCCATAATACATGCGAGCGAAACTGATTGCTCCATACCCTGTTTCATTCCGACTGTTCCAAGCGTACATATTTCCTTTAATGAGTAAGCTATCATGTTCCGTATGACGATAGTATTTTCCTTCTTTTACAAAGGTTTCGCCTTTGGCTTCCAGATACGACAACAAATCAACATCTCGCGCTTTCATAACCTCCTCCTCCTTGACATGTTTTCGTTCTCCCATCTAACCCCTCCCTCACTTCACCCTATGAAAAAAGAGAGCTTTTCAGCCCCCTCACTTTTCCAAACTTTTGCCATTTTTAGCGTTCTATTTCTTGCGTTTCTTTCCGTTTTTTTGAAGAATTTGCTCCATTACTCCGTGCAAAAAACTTCGTAAATCCATTCTGTGATTTCTCTTCTTTTTTCTGCTTGTCATGATCTTTTTTCTCCGTGTCTAAAGCCTTTTCAAGCTTGGTTAATTTCTCACGTTGAGAATCAGTCAAATTGAGCTCTTTTAATTCCTGCAGCACTTCTTTTTTTAATTTGTACACCTTATCAAAAGAATGCTTTTGTTCAAACTCCTTCATTTTGGCCAAACGCTGTTCTTTCTCTTGAGGTGTTTCTTGCTTAAGCTGTTTTTCGACAGGAGCTTTTTCTGCTTCAGCTTCCTTTTTCGCTTCTTTAGAAGAATCTTTTTCATCTGATATGCCTAATTGGGATAACAAACTTTGTTTAAACAGCTGCTTATACTGTGCTTCGTCACTAGGCTGCTGCATCACTTCTAGTACTTCTTGTTTGTAATCTTCTTGATATCGGTCCTTCTCTTGTGCCTGTTTACGTGCTTGAAACTGATGAGAAAGCTCATTTTCCATTCCTTTCAATTGGTCAGGGGTGAACTGCTTTTCCTTTAAGGCACTTGATTTCAACATGACATAATCGTTTTCTGCATTCACACGGGCTAACATGCTATCAATATCTTGAGGTTTCTCTTTGTCATGAGCCTGTAAAAACGTAATGTAGCTTGTTTTGAGCTGTGTCTCTCGATCTTTCTCTAAAACAGGATTCACATCATGACTCTTTAAAAAATCAAGTGTTGCTTCACTTTCATAGGCTTGTTTTTGTCCTCTTTCATCGGTGGAAACTAACAAAACCTGCGGCTTTTCTTCCCCTATAGCTGATTGTGTTAAGTAAACAGCATCAGAAGGAATCTCTTGCAGCTGTTCACCACTGATATTTGTCCAACTTTTCATCATTCTTCCTCCATTTAGATAGTATTTGAGCAATAAAAAAGAGAGCTATTTACGCTCCCTTACCTTTCGAGTTCCTGTTCGTCTTTTTTCTTTTTGACGGTGCCTGTACGTTTTTGGAATTGCATGTGATTACCCACTTCAACACGCTCTTGAAAAGTAAGAGATTGTTCTTGAACTTGACCATTGATGATCCCTTTCTCGTTTTTAGTCATAGTTGAATCAATCTGATGCTCAAGTTTCACGACTTCTTCCTTTGTCATCCATCCATTTTTAATCGCTTTTGTTTTGGTTGAATAATACTTTTCTTCAGCCGTGACACGATCTAATATGCTATCTACATTTTGTGCCGATTCCTGTTGCTGTTTTTGCTTATAATCTTCATACCCTTCTTTCATTTTCTCTTGTACATTTTCAGAAGAAAGAGTATCTGCTTGCTGCTGTTTTTCATCGTTTTTTTCTGGTGACTGATTTTTTTCTCGTTCTTTCACTAAGGTATCTTCGATTGTTTCAATAAAGCCAACGGACGTTTCATGTACCTCTTTTAAAAGCTTTGTTTTATCTTCAAAGCTCTTTCCTTTCGTCCAGTGCGACAGGTAATCCAACGAGTAAGAACTGGTGTCGATTCCAAAATAAGAGGAAACCGTATAAGCTGTCATTTCTGCCTGAAACTCTTTTTCCGCAGCCGTATAGTTTAGATGAGTGTCTTTGGTGTGAAGTTTCGCATGAGCCAATTCGTGTATTAACGTTTTTACATTTTGACGTTCAGAGTTACGGGGATTTAACGCAACTTCTTTCGTTAAGGTGTAACTGATCCCCTTTGCAGCGCCAAGCTCCTCTTTTGGTTGAATAATAGAAATACCATTCTTTTCGGCAATGGCTTCCATTCCTTTATAAAGTGCCTTGTAGTCCTCCACGTTGCCTTCTAACCAACGATTCGGAAAGATCTTAGGTAAATCGCTTGCTTTTGCATTTGTTTGTGAAATCTCAAAAACATGGCCGACTGAAAAGTACAGTCGGCCTTGAGTAACTTCTTTTTTCCCCTCTTGAATGAGCTTTTTTTCTTGAGGAGTAGCTTTATTAATAGACTTTAACTTCCCATTTTCATCTTTAAATTTAGGAACCGTTTTATTTGGAACTAGAATTTTAATACCCTTTTCACCTTTATTGACTGAGAACCCTTTATCCTTCCAAAACTTAAATGAGCCAACAGCTTGAGCACCAAAGAACTGTTCTTGAATAAGAGCTGTGTTCGACATGGAGTATTGATAAAACTTTCCCATAAAAGATAAATAGTCTTTTAATTCTTCGGTAGAATGAAAGTGCTGCTCGACCTTTTTCTGCATCCCATTCGTTAGCTCTTCAACCTCTTTACGCTTATCTTCAACGGATTTTTTCGCATACGTTTTACTCATTGTTATCCTCCTCTTCTTGATAGGAGATCCCCTTAAGCTCTTCTAATTCTTGTTCATACCAAGGTTCTTCTAAATCCACAAAAAGCTTCTGTGTTTTAATATTCATGGGCACCAACATATTCTCTTGATGCACCACATATTGATGAAACTCCTTCGCTTCTTCTGGACTTAAATTCACCTCTACTTCTTTGTCTTGATACTGTACAATGGCATGATCCTCTCCTACGGCTTTAATCGAAGCTAACACTAAATCTTTGTTAAAAAGCATATTCTATTCCTCCTCTACATTTTTAAATCTATCTTTATATAAATCCATCAATGAGATGGTTGTTTCCCTCTTGATTCTTCTGCATCAACCTTCTTTTGACGTTGATGAGCAATACGCTTCTCAACAGCTTCTTTCGCAACTTTTGTGCTATCTAACTCTTGTAAATCGGTTGTCATTAATCCATCAAAACCATGATGAAAGAAAAGACCGTTCATATATTCAATTAAAATTTGGGAGTTTTTATCGGCACTGTTTGCCCCAAGACGAATTTTCGTTAACTCATCTTTTAAAACCTGATGTAAGTTGTTACTAACCACTTCCGAAATATATTGTAATGACCATTCCTTTTCCGTGGTTTCTTGATACTTTTGGCAAATATCCATAATGGCTTCCCCAGGAAAACGAAAATGATGTTCTTCCATATAAGCTTTAATATATTCATCTGTTTTCGTATCTAATGAAATGGTACGTCGATGTTTCTCCATCATTCATAACCCCTTTCAGCGTCTCGATTATGTTCAATATCTTTTTGCAATTGCTCATAATGTTTTTGGTTCTTCCAACTGTCATATTCTGATTTAAACGCTCGTTCCATCTTTTTTAATGCAAAATGCATGGAGACATTTCGATTAAAATTCGCAGGACGTTTGGATTGTTTTCGACTTTCTATCATTCTTTTAATCTGTTGCTGCTGCTTATCATAATCCTTCATTTCTTTTAAAAAAGCATTCCCCATTCGCTTATAGAGATCATCTATTTTTGTTTGCTTATAGTCCTTGTATCGTTTCTCATCAACCTTTCCTTCTCCATACGCTTTCTTTAATTCCTCTACTTCTTTATCTAATTTTCCAAGTAATTGTTGATACTCATGGTTATGATACTTTTCAATGTATTTGTGACTCAGCACATCAATAAATGGCTTCATTGGCTTTAATGTTCGATAGCTATATTGCCACTGCCTTTTATCTTCTGGAAGATGATTATAAATTTGGAGAAACAGTGGTTGAATATCACGATTCTTCCACCTTAACGAAGAATCCTGTTTCTTTTTGCCAACCATATCCTTTCGAATTAACTCATTTATTTTCTGGTGCTGCTCACCTCGATTTAAAATTTGATTCACGACTGTTGATTTCATTGCATCCAATGTTTTGGGTTTCCTTTTTCCTCGTTCACGAGTAGGTTGTGGTTCTACTGTTGCAATATGAATATGAATGTTCTCAGTGTTGTAGTGAATGGCAGCTGACCAAACAGCCGACTCATTTAGCCTTTCCCTTTTAAGCATTTCCTTCATGGACTGACGGGTAATGTCCATTAACTTTTTCTCATCCACTGTATGAGTATCAGCATTATATAAACCATTTTCTTGGAGCCACGGATTATGAAATGTGATGACATCTTGCCACATGATACTGTTATTTTTTTGTGCTGTTTCAAACAATTTTTTTAATTGTTTTTTTTCTTCTTTATTCAATCGATTGGATTGTTGAGTAAATAAAGAAGATGTCTTATCAGGGTTATCCATATAATCTTGATAAAGGGTAAACAGTTTTTCATTTGCTCCCTGTTCTTTTTTTGCTTCCTCACGATCTACATAATCTACATAATTTTGAAAAGCTTTCTTATCAGACGTGATAAATTTTGTCTTGAGCACGACTCCTGGTATAACAGAGGACGGCTTCATTTTTTGTATCCCTCTACAATGGCAGCCATCAACTTACCATTTTTTGCGATTCTATAATCCTCAACTTCTTTAAAATTTTTCATGGTTGACCTTTGGATACTTTTTTCTGTACAACACAATGCATTTATAATATGACGACGTTCTCTTTCCAAAAGACTATCTATATTTTGAGTAACAGACTTCACCATTCTTTGTATTGAATCATCACCACGTTTCTGAGCCTCTTTATGCTCTTTACATATTTGAGAGATGGCATCAGCCGGAAAGCGCAAGTGATTTTCTTCCATGTAACTTTGAATATACTGATCTGTTTCAGTATCAAATGAAATTTTACGTCTTTGCTTCATCATTCTTCATCCTCTCCCATCATTTCTTGAATGAATCCATTAACTGTTTCAATTGCAATTGCACACTTTTCCATCATCTTTATATTTTGATAGATGATGTTTTCTAGTTCAGCTTCACGATCTTTTTGTTCTTGAAAAACAGCCAGTGTTTCAATCTGACCTTTTAAAAATTCTTGCCGTGAAATCTTTTTTTCTTTTGCGATTTCATCTATTTTTTTTACAGCAGTTGGATCAATATCTCGTAAAAGCATATCCATAACATTCGTTCCTTTCCTGTAAATTGTGGTTTCCCACTATAAAAGAGAGAAGAGCATAAGGGGTTTTTGCTATCACACGGGGTGATAGGCTAGGCAGAGCCTAGCAAAACCGTGATATCACGAAAACCTCTAAAGTGTGAACCTGCTGTTGACCTAAACTCATCCATGTGAACCTACTGTGAACATGAAAAATCAATGATGTGAACCTACTGTGAACCTCAAAAAAACACATGTTGACCTACTGTTGACATGTGTTTTTTCACTTCATGGCTAAATCTTGTTGCTTTTCATTCAATTTTTGAAGCTTTTCTTGTAAATTTTTTTGTTCATCTTCATAGAGCTGAATGCTTTCATCACTCGACTGAATGGCATCCTTTTTCATCGCAATTTTTGATTCCGTATCGGCTTTTTCCTCCTGTACTTGGTACTTCATATCACGTTGTAACTCGTTCATTTCTTGTTGCGTTTGACGTTTGTGTTTAGCTTCTACTGTGATTGCTTTTTCATAGTTTTTCATTTTCTTTTTGACAAAATCTTTTTCTAACTCATTAACTAAAAGCGCATATTCTTGTTTGGTTTTTGTTCCTTTTCCTTCTTCACTTTTCGTTTTTCGTTGGTCAGAATAGAGCGTTGTAATTAACGCATGAGCATCTATTTCCTCTGTTGAATCTGTTTCTGAATCACTCGTTACATCATCTACGTTTACTGTTTCTTTTTCTTCATTTTCTTGATAGAGATCAAAGGCAAGTGCTTCCCAATTTGGAGATAGATCGCTGATTCTTACCACATAATAGCCATCATCTTCATACAATAACTGAACAGGTAATTTGATGTTTGGATTCGCTTTTTCTTGTGCCACAAAGCTTACTTCTTCTTCATCTGTTTGATCCATTTTGATGACCATATCCAGTGAGCCATTAGCCGGATGATACACACGATTCTCAATGGTTACGGTTCCTGTTATGTTAGAAGAAACTGCCTCATAGGTTTTGGTATGATACAAAGGATCTTCTGTTTTTAAATAGAATTTTGATGTCAGTAAGGATAAAAAACCGATAAAGAAAAAGATCAACATGGCTGTATACTTCCATGACCGATTGCGATTTAAATTAAATCGATAATCTTCAAATTGCTTCTTAAATGCCATCTGCTCCACCTCATTTCATGATTTCTGTTTTCAATTCTTCAATACTATAAACCACCCATTTATTCTCTTCTTTTCGTAGAGAAACTTTAATAATGTCATGCGTTTGATCGTCGACATTCTCATCTTTTATGACAAGATGATTCGTAAATTCTGCAATGACTTCAACCTCTTCTTGCCCTCCATCATATTGTTGTACATAAAGCTGTACATCGTTTGGAATCGAAGTGTAACTATCTCCATATACGAACTTTTCAGAAGGGTAAAATTGTTCATAAAGCTCTTTGTCCATGATGGATTTTGCAGTCTTTTTACGATCCTCAAATCCATCTTTTTCACGATGATAAGACACATCGATGAATTGATTAACCGTATTCAAGTAATCTCGTTTTTGTTGTTCTTGGGCAGAAGGGCGAACTTCACGTAGTTGTTTTTTTAACTCTTTATTTTCTTCTTGTAAGCTCTCATTTGTGACTTGAATTTGTTTCGAAGCTGTTGTGTTGGAGATATTGTGATTCAGGTAAATGTTGAAAATGGTTACGCCTACCACCACAATGGCAAGCGCTCCAAATAGTAGTGCTGCTTTATTTTTCATCGCCTTTTCTCCTTTTAAAATCGTTTTACTCTTCCATTGAATCGTTCACCAAAATAGGTTCCTTTTGCCATACTTGCGATGGCTACACCTGTTTTCCCTTGGCAGCCTAAAAACTGATTATTGCCGACGTATATCCCAACGTGTCCGTCTATTTTATAGGTATCAAAAAACACTACATCCCCGGGCTTCATGTCTTTTGGATTGATTGCTTGCCCCTGCGTTTTGAGTGTATCGGTTGTTACGCCTGACATTGGACCGACATTCATTCCTACCTGTTCGAATGCCCATCTGACGAAACTTGAACAATCAAAACGTCCTGCATTAATATCAGATTGAGAGCGTCCGCCACCAAATACATAGCGTGTTTTACCAATCAACGTTTTGCCTGCATCAATCACTTTCACACCCGATTTACCACCACTTCCTCCATTCGCAGGAGCAGCCGGTTTTCCATCAGCTGTGATTGTTCCTGTGTAATACTTTAAAACCGCGTTAACGTACAAGGCGTCGCCATAACAGGCGGAATAAGGCACCATTTCAGGACGTACACAGTGATAATTTCCGGTATGTTTTACCTTTTGATATTGCAATTGTGAAAAAGAGATTGCTAACTCTGGTGTATATTTACCTCCATTTTTCATGACGTAATTGATAAATCCACCGCCAAAATTGTAGGACTGAAGGCAGAGTTTCAAATCATAATGAGCCTTTTCTAGTACACTTTTAAAATGTAAAACTCCTTTATCGACCGATAATTCAGGGCTAGAAATACATCCAACTGATCCACAAAACGACTCACTGCTTTGCATCGGATCGTTTCCTCTTCCTCCACTTTCTTGCATCATCAATGCCATCATAATTGGCACATACGAGGCATCTAACCCATGTTTTTGCGTATATTTTTCAAGTAACGGTTGATACTTCATCACCTCTGGTGACACATTAGCCGTTCCTACACCAATGCCTCCTCCCTCAATCTCTGTTACGTCACTTTGTTGACTATCTTTTTCAAATTCACCTGTAATGGCTACAATCGTACTCATAACTAAGAGGCCCGATAATCCTAACAGGATCAACGTGCCTCCAATCAAATATTTTTTTGGAATGAGCTGTAAAACAATATGCAAGGCTTATGCACCCCCACCATACAGCACTTTCTCTTCCTCATCGATTTCAATATGAAAGAGAATGTTTTTAACCGACTTAATACAAAGGAGCACATCCCCAATTGGCAGCTTCGGGATCTCAGCCAATTCACTATCGGTAATCCCTGTTTTAAACACTCGTTGAATGGTATCTAAGTTATTATCATCTTGCTGCATGATGAATTTATATTGTGTTAAATCAAAGAGCTTTTTAATTTTTTCAATCGCTGTTTGTTCGGAACCATCTGGCACAAAGTCACTAATTAAATGGCTTGCATAGATCAAACCTGCAAAGTATTTCCGTGCTTCTCGACTAAACTCTGTGAGGAAATCTAAGGCATGTTCATTGCCCTTTTTCGTGTTCACTATGTGATGGGCCTCGTCGATCACGATTAAGTAACGAATGGCATCTTCAAAGGCTAACGTCCCTTCTGTATAGGCATCTAGTTGAGGTTCGCCATTCTGCAGCATACCATCCCATAATAAACTCATGACGTTGAAAAGCTGTGCCTGTGCAATTTCATCTTTTAATTTTGATAAATGACGGATCGAGAAGAATACAACTTGTTCGTCGTTAAAATCTTCAATGGTTGAAATGCCATCAAATAAATGAGCGTATGTTTCAACCAAGTTTTCAATATTAAGCTCGATTAGTTCAAGTCTACGTTTTCGATACTCTCCTAGATTCGGATAATGCTCTCTTGTTTTCTCATCTGCATATAACTCTTTTCGAATAAGCTGTAGAAACTCACTAAAGGTTGGGTAAGCTTCCGGTGAAAGTCCTGTGATGTAATTAATTGCGCCCTTTTCATCGTTCCATAACTGTTTTTGGATATAGAGTTTACGAAGTAGCTTTTCATACTCTTTTAATTCATCATCTTTTGCTTCTGGTGCGATAAAGCGATAGAAAACAGTTAATTTAGATAGATGCTGTGTAAAGCTATTAAGCTCATGTTCATGTGTTTTAAATACCTGTAAGGGATTAATTTGCCCTTCTGATCCATCTAGCGCAATCTGTTTTCCTCCTAATTCTCTGACGAGACTTTCAAACTCTCCTACAATATCGAACCCTCGAATCTTATAGCCTTTAATGGCATTATCTGTGGTGACTTTCTTTAAAAAGGTTGATTTACCTGCGCCCATTAAGCCCATCAACACCGCATTATAACTTTTTCGTTGTTGGTCTTTATGAAACAAATCAAAGATGACGCTGCCACCTGTACGAGTTGTTCCTTGATACGTGCCGTATGGATCATCTAAGTGAGTAAAATGAAAAGGAAACCCTCCGGCTAGTGCTAATGCGGGGATTTCCTTTCCTTTTCGCTTATTGGGATATTTCTTTTGTATGTCAAAATGCGTCACTAATGATTCCCACTCATACTCTTGTTCATTTAGGAAAATGGATCCTCTGAAGTTATGCGTTTCAAGATGATGAATGACTTCTTTTAATCGCTTTTCTAAGTCAGGAATCGTTTTTTCTGCAATATAAATGCGAAGGTGTATTCGTTTGATCACTTCTCCATTTGTGACTTGACGATATAACTCTTTCATATCTAAATACTGTTCTTGGGCATCCATACGATCAATGTTTTCTTTGGCATTCACATGCCGTGCATTTTGTTCCGACATATTTTTATTGATCGCTTCTACGACTTGTTTTCGCTCATCGCTTACTACATCTAGGGTTGTAATGGCATTTGGCATGTTCATGATTGGTTCCAACCAAAAATCATTCACGTTCGTTGGATACTCATAAATATGAATACAAGTCGAATATCCATCTCCGTTTCGAACGAGGTTTTCTTTAAAGCTCACGCCCCCTTGTGGTTGAATCTGTGCCACAAAATGAGGATTGTATCCTTTTTTCTGCTTAATCTCTTGAGGTGTTTTCTCTTTTTTACGGAAAGGTAAAGGCATCATCTATTTTTCATCCTCTCTTCTTTTTCAAATTAAACTTTTTATAAAACTTAGGTTATTTGACCGTTTTCATCAAACGTTGAGATTTCGTCAAAAACTGTACCGGACTCTATGATTTTGTTAATATCAGAAGATAATTTTATATATTCTGTTGTATTTTCTTTATTGGCTTCTAGATAGGTGAATTTACAATATAGATACAGCCCTTCATACCCTTCTTCTTTTATTCGTTGAGTATTTATGATGTAACTTTCGTACAGTTCGTCTTCAATTGGTTGACCTACTACATTTTTATGTTCCGTAATATACCACTGAAAATGTCCCTCTGAATCGGGCGCTGCATGAAAAATCAAAACAGCGTCACGCTTATTTTTTTGAAGCCGGATGGCGTATTTGATCACCTTTTATTTCACCCTTTCTTATTGTTTATTACCAAGCTTGGCGTTTTGATTGTAGAGTTTGTAAAGAAGGTTAATTTGTTTTTCATCCGAAACAGGTAACAGAGGGATAGCCAGTTGAATATCTCGCATAAATTGGTCTTTTCGCTCTTTGACAGCGAGTT
The DNA here is from genome assembly GCF_045369295.1 of Priestia sp. 179-F W1.4 NHS. NCBI lineage: Bacteria > Bacillati > Bacillota > Bacilli > Caryophanales > Bacillaceae > Priestia > Priestia sp. 179-F W1.4 NHS. The sequence goes on from NZ_JBIQFF010000018.1 coordinate 11,855, forward strand.
CAGTCGGTCCATATAGGAAAAGAAAGTATTCTCGATTGGTTCGCCCCCATTCTAAATATTGAAGCTCTTTTAACTTTTTTCGTAAGAATCGAAGTGATAACGCATTGTTGGCCTCTCGAATCTTCTTTTCAAGATACTGTTGTTGCTTTTGGGTTGAAACGGGCAAGTTTAATGAGATGATTTTAAAAGGATCTTTATCGCCCTGGTATGTTTTAGCCAGTGTATAAATATTGCGTCCTGCCTCTTGGTCATGCATGGCATTGATATCTGTACTCTGAAGCTGCCAGATTCCAAAAAAGCCTCCCTCATCTTTTAGCTGAAATAATCCACTATCTGTTTGATCGATAATGGGAATAATATCAGCCACACTTTTTTTCACCTCCGGTAATTTCTCTTTCTTTTTTTCCTTTTCAGCCTTTGAAGGTTGTAACAAAGAAAAAGGATTCTTTTTCTTTGTACGAGTGATCTGTTTATCCAGTTCCTTTTCATCAAAGAGAAGGGAGTTACTTGTCTTTTTTTCTTTTAAAATAGGTTTCTCTTTTTCTAGGATTCTTTCATCAAATAATGCCATCTATTACCCTCCTTTATTCTTGATCCCGATCTATCGCACAATACGTGCTCTTCTTTCGTACCAATGTAAGCAATAACGCCTCATACATCCGTTTTTTAGGGTTCGTACTTGGTCTAACGATCATCAATAGCCCAAATATGCCCATGAAGATATAAAAGGGAATTTGAAGTGTAGGATGAATAAAAAAACGTAACATCATCGTGACCATAAGTAAGCCAATAATGAACAACAAATCGAAGAGATAAAGTGATTTATTAATCTTTAATTCCGTCGAGATTTCTTTCGGAATGTTATAGTTTGCCATGACTCTTCTCCTTCCCATAAAAAAGAGAAGTAACGCCTGTTACTTCTCTTCTGGTTTATTTCGTTTCTTTGATCCAAGGTTTCGTAAATCTCGTCCTGTATTTCGTCCAATTTGATAAGAACGTTTTGTTTTATGGATTGTTTGCGAATTATCAATACGTTCTTTTACCTTTCCTACCCCTCCCTTAAAGTTATCTTTTACCACTTGTGCAATATTACGTGTTTCTATCCGGTTCTGTTCTGGCATTGGAATATCGTCTGTTGAAGTAGGAACTGTGTCTTTTTCAATCTGTTGTTTTCCTTGGCGAGGTTCCTGTGTAGCTGCCACTTGTGCTTGTGCTTGATCCATCCCTGTCGGCATAGAGACAGAAGGTTCTCTTGTTGGTGTAGGATAGCTTACGTTTTCTACAGAAGATCCACCTTCGTTTGTACTTCCGCCGTAACCGGAAGTTTGGATTTCCTCATGAACAGGTGTACTCATACTTCTTATAGAAGATCCGCCTTCGCTTGTACTTCCGCCGTAACCGGAAGTTTGGATTTCCTCATGAACAGGTGTACTCATACTTCCTATAGAAGATCCGCCTTCGCTTGTACTTCCACCGTAAACGGAAGTTTGAATTTCTTCATGAACAGGTGTACTTATACTTCCTACAGAAGATCCGCCTTCGCTTGTACTTCCACCGTAAACGGAAGTTTGAATTTCTTCATGAACAGGTGTACTTATACTTC
>NZ_JBIQFF010000018.1:13557-14977 GCF_045369295.1 Priestia sp. 179-F W1.4 NHS
CTACAGGAGAGCTACCTCCATTTGTGCTTCCACTATGACCAGAAGCCTGCATTTCATCATGAAGAGGAGTACTCGCCTTTCCTACAGAAGAGCTGCCCCCATTTGTGCTTCCATTCTGACCAGAAGCTTGCATTTCACCATGAAGAGGAGTACTTGCCTTTCCTACAGAAGAGCTGCCCCCATTTGTGCTTCCACTATGACCAGAAGCTTGCATTTCATCATGTAGAGAAGCACTTGCCTTTCCTACAGAAGAGCTACCTCCATTTGTGCTTCCATTCTGACCAGAAGCTTGCATTTCACCATGAAGAGGAGCACTTGTCTTTCCTACAGAAGAGCTGCCTCCATTTGTGCTTCCATTCTGACCAGAGGCTTGCATTTCATCATGAAGTGAAGCACTTCCACCCTCTACAGAAGATCCAGTACCTTCACTTGCCTTTTCACTTTGATCAGAAGCTTGCATTTCATCATGAAGTGAAGCACTTCCACCTTCTACAGAAGATCCAGTACCTTCACTTGTGCTTTCACTTTGACCAGAAGCTTGCATTTCATCATGTAGAGAAGCATTCCCACCTTCTACAGAAGATCCAATACCTTCATTTGCACTTTCACCATAACCAGAGGCTTGCATTTCATCATGTAGAGATGTATTTCCATCTTCTACAGAGGAAGTTGATCCTTGACTATCAGTAGCAACACCTGCTGCCTCCATTTCATCTTGTAAAGATGTGCCTTGACCTGATCCTTTTCCTTCTAAAGAATTTCCTTCAGTATTTTTGCCCCCTTCTTGTTTTTCAGTAGAGGATAATCCCTGTTGTTGAGCCTTTTGCTCATTTCCTGCGTTTTGACCTTTAGAGGCAGCGTTTCCTTTCTCACCTGCCATTCCTGCCTTTTTCATTTCTTCATGCAGAGCTGGTTGTTTTTCTTTATTTCCTTGTGTAGCTAACCCTTTACCAAAACCTCCAACTCCTGCTGCTGTCTGAAGAGCACCACTACCAAGGCTTTTTCCAACACCACCAATACCTTTGGCAAGATTGGCTCCTCCTTTTGCTGTTCTGCCTATCATGCCAATGCTACTTTCAAGTCCTTTTGCCATCGCAAAACCTCCTGCCAGAGCGCCCCAACCACTTTTGAGTCCGGCATCGATGCCAAAGAGACGTTCACACATTACAGGCCCATCTACAACGGCAATACTAAAGGCAATCAATGCGATCAGGTATGGAATACCCTCTAATTTATCGCTAATAAAGACCGTTCCCATCAAATACACCTTCATAGATATAAAGATCATAATCGTTACAAGGAATGTATTCAGGATATTTTTTAAAACGGCTTTTAACTTCTGCCCATCTGCTACATCAGCAGGCGCAACTAATTGGGCTAAAATTGCATTGAATCCTAGCTCGTAACATAGTTTTGCTAA
>NZ_JBIQFF010000018.1:15077-19469 GCF_045369295.1 Priestia sp. 179-F W1.4 NHS
CCATCTGCTACATCAGCAGGCGCAACTAATTGGGCTAAAATTGCATTGAATCCTAGCTCGTAACATAGTTTTGCTAACTTAATAGACGTAAATAACAACGTCATTCCTATCACAAAAAGGGAGATGGCAATCGTCCAGAAGTTCCATGACCATCGATAATAAAGTTCTGGAAAGAAATCAAACCATCCATTGTCTAATTCAACTAATCCTTCTTTTCCATCAGGTGTAATATCTGCCTTATGTGTAATGATTTTTTGTCCATCATCGGATAGCTTATCTTTCTCACTCACTTTAAAATCTTCATCCATCTTTTCTGTAATATCAATCATCATAATATTTTTTTGTGGCACTTTATTCGATTCTTTTAATTTGGGACTCTTCCACTTCGTAATATCGAATTGTGCTACATCTGTTATATTACTTTTAATAATCTTTTCACTTACCGTGCCTTTTTCATTCAAATCAACGGCTTCAATGGCTTGATCGGTGAATTTATCTGCCTTTAACATACTTGTGTTTAATAAAAGTAAGACTGCCATCGAAATAAAAATGTTAATCATAATCTGTTCACGATTGACTTTCTTCTGAATAATCAACATGTAGCCGATATACAGAAAGGAAAAAGCCAGTAACACATATAAAAAGGGTTGGATCTTCGTAATAAAGTCTTGAATTTCGGGCGAATTAAAAAACGCTTTAACTCCTAATACACTATCAGTAATCCCTTCTAATCCATCCACTAAAAAAGAAAGAAGTTGAATACATGCCCACCCTAATTTTCGCAACAAATAGCTGAGGATATTTCCAACATCTAGATAATCTGAAAACTCATGTAGCTTTTTAAGAATTTCTTCATCCTTCATCTGCTCATCTCCTTACGAAGGTATTACATGCCTTGAAACAACGTATCAACGGTTATCTCTAATCGTTCATCCAGAGGAGAAACACGAATTTGTACAGGTGCTTCTCCTTCCTGCCCTTTTTCCAAGTGTATTGTGCCATCTAATAAACCAATTAACACTTGGTGTCCTTCTTTCACAATCGGTGCATAGTCCTCTAAAATACGCTCTAATTCCTTTGAAATACTCGTCATTCTTTCTCCTCCTTTTGATATTAGGCTTCTTGTTTTTCCATCTCATGTTGTAACTTCTTGATGATGGTAGTTATTTTCACTTCAAGAAGTTTGTGAACATTTTTATTCAGTTGGTCACTAACTCCTAACATTGTTAATTCCTCTTCAAAATCACTCATGGACTGTTGCTCAATCTCTTCCACCGTTTTATTCATCGCTTTTGGTAAGTGTTCTTTTAGAGCAGTAGAAACGTTCTTATCTCCATCAAAGAACTCTTTGACTGTCTTAGTTTTATAGTTCTCATACGTTAGAGAAGTAAACGGATCGTCAGCTAGTTCATCTTGTTTTTCCACTGATGGAGCTTGTGATTGAAAAGGAAAGAAATTATGAATCACCAAGGATCTTGGGTTAACTCTTTCATGTAAAGACGAAATATCAATATCTAGAATCGAACGATCTGTGTCAAAGTCATCTCCAAGGTATTCCCAACGGTATTTCAACGATGTTTTTCCAGTATTATAGATGGGATGCGCTTTGACTCTACGACGTTTTTTATCTTGCCTTTTGACAACCCGAATGACGACACTTTCTCCTTCTTTTAATTCCATTAACTCATTAGGTGTTAAAAGATGCTTGTTATCAACACCTTCAGTCTTGCTCTTATCGGTAGAAAGTCCTTTTCCACTTCGAGATGTCGAGTTAATCGTGCTTTCTCCTAATTTTTGTGATATCGTTTTAGCTGTTTCATAGTTATTACTTAAAATATAAATCGTATTTCCACAGTTCCCTTCAATCGTTTCAGCATCATCCCCATATTTATTTTTTAGTTGTGCATAGGCTTGAATCACTAAGTTGAAGCGTATGTTTCGCCCTAAACAAACGGTGATAATATTCGCCATATCTTGAATCGCTGGCATATTTCCAAATTCATCCAAAATTAGAACTACTTCCCTATGACACTTGTTTCCTCTTGCCAATGAGGCATTCTTAGAAAGCACATAATATAACTGCCGAACAAAAATAGAGGCTATGACATGATTACTTGAATCGTAGTCTGGTGTGACCATAAATATCGCAATCGGTTTTGTAAAATACGTCACTTCCTTTACATGAATGGTTGGATGCTGCTTTTCAACTGTAAATGCAGTAGCTCCTGTCTCTTTCGTGATTCTGTTAATAGAAATAACCGATTGTAGTCTGGACGAAGTAACAATTTTATCACTCAACTTTTCGGTTAGAATAATTTCATCGTTTTGCTTCAAATCACTTGTAAAGTTGAGTTCGAATAATCCTTTTCCATCCGTTTTAATGGTTTCCGTTTGACCGTCTGGAAAGATTATCTCTAAGCGAGTAAGAGGTGCTGCTGTTCCTTTGATTGTTTTTCCAAAACCCACACGTTTTAAATCGACGCTGTTTTTAGAGGTCATCTTGGCAATTTCATCAAACGTAAAAATGGATAAACCATTCATTGTTTGAGTAAAAATCCCTCCTCTTGTCGTGCCCTTTGAGAAGTTCGATGTCGCATACTGCATTTTGGCTACACTTTCTGTTGGAAGCCCATCAAAATACAAATCCAACGCATTTTGAGTATCTCCTTTTTTATTAATCACAACCTCTTTGGAGCCTAACTCTGACAACATATTCGCTACTGTGTACATCGTAATTTTATGCTCTTCCTTCTCTTTAATACACTTATCCGTTACAGCAAGAATCATGGCGTTGCATAAACTCATGGCACATTGTTGCCAGAACGGATCTTTCGCATTTGGATTGTAGTAAAGCGTATAGGATAACGTATTACACAATGCTTGGGCAGTGGAATAATCACCGTCTTTATAGGTTTCTTTTATCATTTCTAACAGGTTATAGCTCATTGATTCTAATGGATTTAATAAGTTTAAAACTTCAATATGATACCCCCTCTTTTCAAGAATCTCCTTCGAAGCTGCAAGGATCTCAGCTTTTGGATCATTGAGTACAAGAGCAGGTTGCTTTTCAGCCCTAGAATATACGTCGATTGTTGGAAAAACAAACGTTTCCCCTTTCCCCGATCGTGTAATCCCAATGATCAAATTATTAACGGGTGAATCATCGATAAGTAAATATCCTCTTTTTGAAAAAAACTTATGGGCTTTGAGAAGCTTCTCTATTCCCTTTAAAGCTTTATATTCCTTCCAATTCTGAATGAGGTCATAGGTTTGAATACGTGAAACAGGTATACCACCTCCACCTTGATACGTTGTCGTTTTTTCAGGTACTTTTCGATATTGCTTTTTTAGTTCACTTCTCGTTGTAAATCGCCCCGATCCTTTTTGATTGTGGTTTAAATCTTTGAAGTTGGATCGAATGTTGTAAGCAAACTTTGCTGTTAATAAGGCAGCCACTAAACACATGGCTCCATATAAAGGTGTGTACTGTTGAAGATGAATCTCTGTCAAAAAAGATGTGTCCAAATGAAAAGGCTGCGGCTCAAATACATCACTAAACGTTGTTTGAACAAGGTTCCTCATTATGTTAAAAAGAAAGTTTAAGATGAGTAGAATAGACACAAAAAAACAAGCACTTAAAGGAATAAGTACTTGTTTTTCAGCGAACACATATTTGATGGATTTATTAGGTTGCATTTCTCATTCCCTCCTGGTCAATCTGTTCAGAGGTAGGAATCACATAATAGGCACTCGATGAAAGGGAAAAAAACGTTTGATCTCTTGCCTCATACTGATGTTGAAGGTAACGAAAAGCTGTGTTAATGTCCCATTGTACCTCTTTCATATCCTCTTCTGTCACCATATAGGCTTCATTACAAACTAAGTCGTCTTTTTCTTGTTGAGTGAGCTTGGAGATATCTAGAGGTGGCATAGTTGGTTTCGTGCATAATCGAAACTTGAACGCATATTTCAAAAAATCATCTGTAAGAGTGATCGAATCGGCATTTTTAAAGATAAGTACAATCTGATTCTCTAAAAGAATGACATTATGAACACTGTTCGCAATACGTTGAGCATGGAGCTGAGTTGTGTAAAATGTGCCTAATTCGATTTCTAAAAATAAATCTTCTTCATAGTACTCAACCCCTACGACAAAGGCTTGCTTCTGATTTTTCACTTTCGCCTGTGTATACATCTTATTCATCCTTTCTTATAGATTCTTTAAAGCTTCTTCTTGTTTCTTTTGTTGATCCGTTAACGACTTAATTTTGTTTTCATCTTTTTTGTCCTTCTTGTTCTCTTCCTCCACTTGTTTTTTCGTTTCTTCTATTTCTTTTTTCGTTTTTTCATAGGTTTCTATTTTTTGGTTCAAGTCTTGGCTTTGAATATGTG
>NZ_JBIQFF010000019.1:0-19046 GCF_045369295.1 Priestia sp. 179-F W1.4 NHS
TCCTGAGCCAGGATCAAACTCTCCGAAGAAATGTTTGACTTGCTCATTTAAAAAAATAAAAATTAACGTTGACGTTTGTCGCTTTGTTCAGTTTTCAAAGTTCAACCGTTGCTCTGAAGCAACTTTATTAGTATAACATTCTATTATTTTGATGTCAACATCTTTTTTAAGATGTTCCTCTCAACTGCGCTGTTCATCAGCGACATTTAATAATTTACCATATATAATATATAGAGTCAATCGTTTTTCTAAAAAACTTTATAAATAAAAAAGTTAATGAAGTAAACCTTCAGTAAAGTAACCAATTAACCTCTATTACTACAATAGCAATCTAGCCGCTATGCAGTTTTCTTATCTTACCATAAAAAAAAAGCCCAGTCATTAAACTGAGCTTTTTTATTTAAACTATTCTGCTAAGAACGCGAAATAGAGTATGAAGATGATACAGAGAGCATACATAATGGGATGCACTTCTTTTCCACGCTTGCTGCATAACATTGTAATAGGATAAAAGATAAAGCCAACCGCAATACCTGTTGCAATACTGTATGTTAATGGCATCATAATTACGGTAAAAAATGCAGGAACTGCTACTTCGAACTCTTTCCAATTAATTTCTCCTAAATTTGACACCATCAGAGCTCCTACCGTAATTAAAGCGGGCGCAGTAACAGCTGGTGTTACGACCGCTAATAATGGAGAAAAGAACAGTGCAACTAAGAAAAACGCCGCCGTTACGATTGCAGTGAATCCTGAACGTCCCCCCGCTGCTACTCCAGCTGTAGACTCTACGTAAGCTGTTGTTGATGAGGTACCAAGAACAGCACCAACTACAATCGCACTAGAATCTGCCAATAACGCTCTGCCCGCTCGCGGAAGCTTATTATCTTTCATAAGTCCAGCTTGACTCGCTACAGCAACCATCGTACCTGCTGTATCGAAGAAATCAACAAATAAGAACGTTAAAATGACGACTAGCATCTTTACAGTAAAGATATCACCGATATTTTGAAAAGCTGCCCCAAACGTCGGGTCAAGACTAGGAACTGATGAAACAACTGCTTTAGGTGTATCAATTAAACCAAAAGCCATACCTGCTACAGCCGTTACAATCATACCGATAAATACAGCTGCATTTACTCGAAGCACCATTAATACAATAGTAATAACAATACCAAAAACTGCAAGTAACGTTGTTGGGTTCGTTAAATCACCCAGTCCAACAAATGTGGCATCATCTTTGACGATGATTCCGGCACCTTTCATACCTATAAAACTAATAAATAAACCAATACCTGCTCCAACAGCCATTTTTAATTCAATAGGAATAGAATTAATAATTTTTTCTCGCAGGCTTGTTAATGTTAAAAGAATAAAAATAACACCTGATATCATAACACCCGTTAAAGCCGTCTGCCATGGAATTCCCATTGTCAGAACAACTGTATAAGCAAAAAATGCGTTTAATCCCATACCTGGAGCTAATGAAATTGGATATCTACCAAGCACTCCCATAACAATTGATCCCAAAGCTGCAGCTAAAGCAGTAGCTGTAAATACAGCCCCTTGGTCCATTCTCATACTGTCAGGTAGATCCTTTACATCACTTAGTGATAGCACAGATGGATTAACAAATAAAATGTAAGCCATAGATAGAAAAGTTGTAAGGCCAGCTATAAACTCTTTTCGATAGCTAGTACCCAACTCTTCAAAACGAAAATACTTCTTCACGTTTTTTCCTCCCTTTATAGAAGCCGCATGCACTTAGGCAAACCATAAAAAATGCCTCTACACTATGGCGCGTAAAGGCATAAAATCGACTAAAAGAGAGATGTATGAACAAAAAAACAAAAGATTTTTACACATACATGTATTACTTTCTCGTAGTCAAGCCATTTACGGTAGCTCGGTAGAAACTTTTGGGCCTTATCCCCAAGATTATACGACATTAAAGCTATATCTCGCTGTTTTATGTTACTATCCTACCATTAACTTTTTTTAAAAGTCAACAAAAAACGAACATTCTTATGAAAGAATGTTCGTTTGTTCGGTTTTATTACATATTATTCCCATTCAATTGTTGCAGGTGGCTTACTTGTAATATCATACACTACGCGGTTAATATGCTTAACTTCGTTTACAATGCGCGTTGAGATAACTTCAAGCACATCCCAAGGAATACGCGCCCAGTCAGAAGTCATACCATCAATCGATGTAACAGCACGAATACCGATTGTGTAATCATACGTACGAGCATCTCCCATTACACCTACACTGCGGATGTCAGGAAGAACCGTAAAGTATTGCCAGATATCGCGCTCTAAGTCTGCTTTTGCAATCTCTTCACGTAAAATAGCATCCGACTCACGTACAATTTCTAACTTCTCTTCCGTAATTGCACCAAGTACACGAATACCTAGACCTGGTCCTGGGAAAGGCTGACGCCAAACGATGTTATCAGGAATACCTAATTCAGAACCTAATGCACGTACTTCATCTTTGAATAGCGTGTTTAACGGTTCGATTAGTTTGAACTGCATATCTTCCGGTAATCCACCTACATTGTGGTGAGATTTAATCGTTTGAGCTGTAGCTGTCCCACTCTCGATAATATCTGTGTATAGCGTACCTTGAGCTAGGAAATCAAACCCTTTTAATTTAGCAGCTTCGTCATCGAATACATAAATAAATTCATTACCGATGATTTTACGCTTTTGTTCAGGATCTGATACACCGCTTAATTTTTCTAAGAAGCGATCTTTTGCATCGATTTTAATCACGTTCATATTAAAGCCTTCGCTAAATGTTTCCATTACGCTTTCAGCTTCACCTTTACGTAATAAACCGTGATCTACGAACATACATGTTAACTGATCACCAATTGCTTTGTGAATTAATACAGCTACTACCGAAGAGTCTACTCCGCCGCTAAGTGCGCAAAGTACTTTTCTATCTCCAACTGTTTCACGGATTTTATCCATTTCAACTTCAATGAAGTTCTCAATTGACCAGTTTGCTTCAGCATGACATACTTCAAACACGAAGTTCTTTAAGATATGGTTACCGTGCACTGAATGGCGAACTTCTGGATGAAACTGCACTCCGTACATATTCTTTTCTTTGTTACTCATTGCGGCAATTGGACAAGATGGGCTAGTTGCGTCCACTTCAAAACCAGCTGGTGTTTCTACAACTAAATCACCGTGACTCATCCAAACAACTTGTTCTTTTGGCAACTCATGGTACATTAATGAATCGTTTTGTACGTTAATCGCTGCTTTACCATATTCACGATGGCTAGCACCTTCTACCTTCCCGCCAAAATGATGAGTCATTAATTGCATTCCATAACAAATACCTAAAACAGGAATACCTAATTCAAAAATGTTTTCATCGCAGTGAAATGCGTTTTCACCGTACACACTGTTTGGGCCTCCAGAGAAAATAATTCCCTTTGGATTTAATGCTTTAATCTCTTCTGCTGTAATTGTGTGCGGATGCAATTCACTATATACTCCGAACTCGCGAATGCGACGCGTAATCAGTTGGTTATATTGACTACCAAAATCTAATACAACAATCATGCCTTCCATCTTGTTCACCTCTCCGAATGTGTAAATAATCACTTGTTATTATGCCCTAAAATATAAAAAAAACTAGACTTCTCCCTCAAAAAACAAAGGCAGAAGTCTAGTTGAGCACGACGTTTATCGTCAAATAGACTGTTCTGCCTTCATAGTCAGATCGTTTAAGGTGACCCGGTAGAGACTCTCGAACCATATTATCGAGGATATATGAAGGTATACGAAACATTTATAGTAAGTTCGAGAATATTCTATCAATCCGCGAAACAATGGTCAAGAACTCGTTTTTTTGATTAAATTTTCCCACAATTCAATCGACTCTTTCCATTCTTTTATGGAATCTGCATTTCGATATAAAACCCGCTCGTATTTTTCCGTTAATTTTAGCATATTTACCGTATTTAATTTTTCGTCTACTTCTCCTGCAAAGTCGCGCAGCGTTTGATTTTCTTGCCGTTTTAGTCCATTTGCAGCGAGTCTTTTAAGTAAAAAAGCATACGCTGATTCAAAGGTTTCCACACTCTCTTTCTTTTTATAAAAAGAGATATAAAAAGGTAAAAACCATTTAAATCGATTGAGATATATTACTATTAACATAACTACAATCAGTCCGTAGAAAAGCACTTTCCATTTCATAGACAACTTAGCATTTTGAAGAGAAGCTGTTTTTTCTTTCTCTCTTTTCTCTTGTGCCGGAAGCTCTTTCTTCTTAGGCTGCTCCTTGACTTGCGTTTCTTGTTTCTCTTCTTCCCTTTGACTATTTTCACTAGAGTTGTTAGGTTGGCTATCTACAAAATCATAAGGATTAGAAAAACTTTTTGTTGGTTCAAAAGGTACCCAGCCCGCTCCTGGAAAATAGACTTCGACCCAAGAATGAGCATTATTTTGTGTAATTTCATAGGTTGTCCACTTACTACTTCCTGAAATAACGGTGGCATCACCTTCTGTATAGCCCTTTACCCACCGAGCAGGAATATCTAATGAACGAAGCAGCACGACCATAGAAGTAGAGAAGTTATCACAGTATCCTCTTTTTGTATCAAATAAAAATTGATCCACATAATCTTTATTCTTTGTAGGAATTGGAACATTTTCAGTATCATATACATATGGATTGGATCGGAAGTATTCTTCAACGGCTTTTGCTTTTTCATAGCGATTGTTTTTATTTTTTGTTATCGTACGAGCTAAATCCTTTACTCGTTTTGGCAAATTAGCAGGAAGCTGTGTATACCTTGCTATAAATTCATTATTATTCTCTAGACTTTCTGACTTTTTCTCCTCTGCTTGCTGAAGAAGCCCGGTATCAAACACAGGATATTTATACGTTAGCTCATACGATTGAACAGTAACAAGTTTGTCATTTTGATAAGGATATAATTTTTCATTTGTCGGTGTAACATCGGTTTGAATGCCATTTTTTAAGGTTAGAGACAGCAGTTGAGGAACATGCATAAGATGAACAGAAGGCTGCGAATAGGTAACTTCTGCTTTTCTTACTTCTCCTGCAACACTTGAATCATATTGAGGGAGTAAGTTTTCATTTCCTTTGAAAGGCACTTTTTCTTCCTCTTTAGACAGCTCCCAGCCCTTACCTGTATACACATCCTTCGTTTCAATACGCCAATAGTGCTCATCCTCTACTTTAGCTGTAAACACAACCGTATCATCATTGACAAAGGATCCCCCCAATTTAGAATCGTCCATATCATAGCCAATTCGTTGACCGTTTGCAGATTCTCCCTGTCCTTGATTTGTTGTGTGAGCTGCAATAAAAGGGACCGGATCTGGCCACTGCGGACCTGGTTTAGGGGCGAGATAAGCCAGCACAATGACAATGGCTAAAAAACTGCCTAGAAAAAGAAACGATCGTTTTCTATTTTCTAAACGCTCGGTGCTAGCACCTTTTATACGTTCAGGATTGATGCGAAGCATGGCTACTAATAAAAATCCGATAATCGTCACGCGAATAATAGCAGCTCCGGCATCGTAAGTAGAAAAGGTATCCAATACGGTAATATACAAAATGGTTAAGAAGAAAAAGAAGAAAATTCTTTTTTGATAAAAGATCCAGTATCGAATTAAATAAGCCATAATCCAAAGCAGGATAAAAAATAAAGTGCTCCTCATTTCAAAGGATAAATTCGCTATATTCCACTCCATGATACTTTGTACATCTGACTGAAGAATTTCCAAAAGTCTTGGAAGCCATTCTGAAGAAAAGAAGGCACCTTGGAAATAGAGACTGTGAAGTGAAAACAAAATAAACAACATGCTCCCTAACGTCATCACAATAAACGGCAATCGAAACGTTAAGCTCAAAAAACAGTAAGCGACAAACAGGATAAAGTATTGAATTTGATTCGTATCAGTGACTTCATTTAAAGGGAGAAGCCATTCCACTAATAAAAAGAAAGCTCCCGCGTATAATAAGACGTTTTTTACATACCAAGCTGATTTATTCACTTATTTCCGCCCTCACTTCCTTTAGTGATAGAGGAAGATCAATATGAACGACTTCAATTGTTAAAGCAGAAGATTGTATGCCATTTACAATAACTGTCTCTTCCTCACTAAGCCCCGCTCCTTCATTTTTAACGACAATGAGTGAAGCCTTAGCATGAGGACTCAGCTTGGATTGAATCTGGCCAATAAGAGTCCCTGTAACCTGACTGACAATTACCATAAAAGAATGCTGCTTTTGAATAGCAATATTCTGAAATTCTGTTTCGAATGCTCGATTGCTAATAGGCTGTGCACGTGCTAAGTGATGCAACAGGTTATCAGCCTCCCTTTGTTCAGAGGTTTTCTGCGAAAAAAGGGCATCTCCAGCTAAAAGAAAATCGACTTTTTTACGCTTGGTTTCTTCATAAATGAGCATGGATGCCAGAAAGCTCATTCGCTCTTCAAAGTATAGAGGGCCCATAACATCTGCAATGATAATTATACTCCGTTCATGATAATGACCAAACTCTTTAGAAATCAACGTAGCTTTACGAGCGGTCGCCTTCCAATCGATAGATCCTAATCGGTCACCCGGCTGATATTCTCTAATGCCTGTCACTAACGTAGTAGATTGATTTCCCGTAGAAACTTCATTTTTCCCTTCTTCTATTCCCGCTAAAAGAAACGGGATATCTATCTTATGAATCTGAGGATAAACGATAAATCGCTGCTGCAGTAGAAAATATGCCTTCTTTTTTACGATGCCTAATAAATCACTAATTTCAATTGAAATCGTAAAAAATTCATATTCTCCTCTTTCTACAAACGATCTTTCATACGGAATAACAGTGTTTCGTTGAAAAAGCGGATAAATTGTTCTTTCTTCTTGATCTAAAAGGTTACTCTCCTCTTTCACCGCTGCCATATAAACAGGAAAAGCCGAGGAGCGTGTAATGTGAATGTCATAAGAAAGATGATCTCCAGCGAATCGAGGCTGTAGCTTCACATCACGAGCAACATTCCACTTCTTCAACGGATAGAGCAACACGGCTACCGCATATAATCCAAAAGGTAAGAAGCTATAAAATAAAAACCAGCTGACAAAGCCTCCTTGAAACATGGCGTAAGAAAACGTAGCGGTAAAGATGCAGAATAAAACGAACCAGTCTCTACCTTTGTTCCATATCACTTTTATATACTGTTTCATAAATTATCCTCTTACCTTTTAACAGGTACTTTCGTATCAGCCATAATTTGCTTCATCACATCACTCGCTGTTAAACCGCTGTACTGAGTATCAGGTCTTAGCGTTAAGCGATGTGCACACACATACGAAGCAAGCTCTTGAACATCATCAGGAAGACAGTAATCTCTTCCCTTTACTAACGCATATGCTTGAATAGCCTTCATAAAGGAAACCGTGCCACGAGGACTAATACCTAATGAAACATGTGGATGAGAGCGAGTTTTGCGAATAATTTCAATGATATAGTTCTTGATCGTATCATCTACATAAATACTGCTTACAGCTTTTTGAGCCTGTACTAATTCTGGAACGCTCATAACAGGTTTGACATCTTCAAGATTAACTTGAGTCGATACGCCATTTAAAATTTGAAGCTCCTCTTCTTGCGTAGGATATCCCATGCTTAGTTTGAATAAAAAACGATCCAGCTGCGCTTCCGGCAAATGATAGGTCCCATCAAAATCAACGGGATTTTGAGTAGCCATCACAAAAAAAGGCGCCGGAATTTCCCGGGTGATACCATCGGTTGTTACATGATGCTCAGCCATTGCTTCTAAAAGCGCCGATTGTGTTTTAGGAGAAGTCCTGTTAATCTCATCAGCGAGTACTATGTGGCTCATGATAGGACCTGGACGAAAATGAAATTCCATGTCTTTTGGACTGTAAATAGAAACACCTGTTACGTCGGACGGCAGCAAATCAGGCGTGAATTGAATTCGTTTAAATTCTGCATCAATCGATTTGGCCAGTGCCTTCACAAGCATCGTTTTCCCCACACCCGGAACATCTTCAAGCAAAACATGTCCTCCTGCAAGTAAAGCAACCAAACTAAGCTCAGATACCTGACGTTTTCCAATCACAATTTGATCGATGTTTTCTAATACTTGGTTTAATTTATTATTAATATGATCCAGCTGAATCAACGACGCTCCCCCTTAAAACTCAGTTAAGCCTTGAGTTTAGTAAGTTTTCCAATAAACATAGTACTATCTTAACAAATTTTAAAAAAATCTGAAAATATTAACGCACACAAAAAAGCGACCAAGTGAGTACTTGGTCGCTTTTTTAGGTAGGGCAGTGATTACATCATGCCGCCCATTCCACCCATGCCGCCCATGTCAGGCATTGCAGGAGCTCCGCCTTCTTCTGGCTTGTCAGCAACAACTGCTTCAGTTGTTAAGAACATAGCCGCTACAGAAGAAGCATTTTGAAGAGCTGAACGCGTTACTTTTGTTGGGTCAACGATACCAGTGTCTAGCATATTTACCCACTCGCCAGTTGCAGCGTTGAATCCAGTTCCAACTGCTTCGCCTTTTAGACGCTCAACGATTACTGATCCTTCTAAACCAGCGTTGTGAGCGATTTGACGTACAGGCTCTTCAATCGCACGTAATACGATGTTGATACCTGTAGCAGTGTCACCGTCAGCTTCGATGCTTGCTACTTTATTATAGATATTTACTAATGCAGTACCACCACCAGCTACGATACCTTCTTCAACCGCAGCACGCGTAGAGTTTAATGCATCTTCAATACGTAATTTACGTTCTTTTAACTCAGTTTCAGTTGCCGCACCAACTTTGATTACAGCTACGCCACCAGCAAGTTTTGCTAAACGCTCTTGTAATTTTTCACGGTCAAACTCTGAAGTTGTTTCTTCAAGCTGAGCTTTGATTTGGTTTACGCGTGCTAGGATATCTTCTGCGTTTCCTGCACCGTTTACAACTGTTGTATTTTCTTTTGTTACAACAATTTTAGAAGCGCGACCTAATTGATCGATGCCTGCTGTTTTTAAGTCAAGACCAAGCTCTTCAGTGATTACTTCTCCGCCTGTTAGAATAGCAACGTCTTGTAGCATTGCTTTACGACGATCACCAAAACCAGGAGCTTTAACAGCTACAGCTGTAAATGTACCGCGCAGTTTGTTCACAACTAATGTTGCTAAAGCTTCGCCTTCTACGTCTTCAGCGATGATTAATAGCGGCTTGCCTTGTTGAACAACTTGCTCTAATACCGGTAAGATTTCTTGAATGTTACCGATTTTTTTGTCTGTGATTAAGATGTATGGATCATCTAATACAGCTTCCATTTTATCTGAATCAGTTACCATGTAAGGAGATGCATATCCACGGTCAAACTGCATACCTTCTACCACTTCTAATTCAGTTGTGAAACCTTTTGATTCTTCAAGTGTGATAACGCCGTCGTTACCAACGCGCTCCATTGCTTCAGCAATTAATTGACCTACTTCTTCGTCAGCTGCTGAGATAGCCGCTACTTGAGCAATTGAATCTTTACCTTGAATTGGTTTAGAGATTGCTTTTAGTTCTTCAACCGCTACAGCTACTGCTTTTTCCATACCTTTACGGATACCCATTGGGTTAGCACCAGCCGTTACGTTTTTAAGACCTTCTCTGATCATTGCTTGCGCTAAAACTGTTGCAGTAGTTGTACCGTCACCAGCAACGTCGTTTGTTTTGCTAGCAACTTCGGCTACTAATTTAGCACCCATATTTTCAAATGCGTCTTCTAATTCGATTTCTTTTGCAATTGTTACACCGTCATTTGTAATAAGCGGTGAACCGAATTTCTTTTCCAATACAACGTTACGACCTTTTGGTCCAAGCGTTACTTTTACAGCATTTGCTAATGTATCTACACCACGCAGCATTGCACGACGTGCTTCTTCGCTAAATTTAATGTCTTTTGCCATGTTCTTTGACCTCCTCAAGATGTTCTTAATAATCTATTTTTTACGTATGATAAGTTTGTGGTTAAAATTAGCCGATTACAGCTAAAATATCGCTTTCGCGTAAAATTAAGTATTCAGTACCTTCGTATTTTACTTCAGTACCCGCATATTTTGAGAAGATGATACGATCGCCCGCAGCTACTTCTAAAGCTACACGCTCACCGCTTTCTAATACTCGGCCTGTACCTACAGCAACAATTTTACCCTCTTGTGGCTTTTCTTTTGCACTGTCCGGTAACACGATACCGCTTGCTGTTTTTTCCTCAGATTTTACAAGTTCAATCACTACGCGATCACCTAATGGCTTTAACAAGTGAAACAACCTCCTCAAATAATATGTTTGCATTTTTATTAGCACTCAACCTCAACGAGTGCTAACACAATTATTATATTAAAACAAAGTGGGTTTTTTTTGCAAGTATTAAACAAAAAAAATTTAAAATTTACGACAACTACATATAATAGTCTTAGATTTCGACGATTTTGAGAAATAAAGCATTCTTTTCTCTGTTCAATAATATGTATGTTACAATACGAGCAAGAAGAAATTACTAACTTTACAGTACTTCTTCGACATATATACATAAAAACCTTTTAAAGGAGTATAGAAGATTGGAAAAACGTTATTGGTATGTTATCCTCACCTACATCCTTATGCAGTTTTCAGGAGTTGTTGGTATACCGCTGTTAAAATTAACAGGAATGTTTGATGACTATCCAGTTCGAACAGCGAATGTCATGCTTTTGACTTATTGGACTATCATTAGCTTTATCCTTGGTTTACTTATTGTCTTACTGCTGCTGCGCCGTGACATGTCCATGCGTATAGAACATGCTGGAAAAACGATTGCTGTTGTCTGGTCAGTCCTTGGGGTGTTTCTCGCTATGGCTGGTCAAGCTGTAGCAGGTATGATTGAGCACGCTCTTGGCATTACCCAAGTATCTGAAAACACACAAAATATTGTTAATCTTGTTAAAGCAACGCCGTTCCTTATTGTCGTTACGTCTGTTATTGGACCAATACTAGAAGAGATTATTTTCCGAAAGATTATTTTTGGTTCTCTTCACAAACGATACAATTTCTTTATCTCTGCATTTATTAGTTCCCTTATTTTCGCTGCGGTACACTGGGATTTTAAACATTTACTTGTGTATACAGCTATGGGATTTGTATTTGCATTCCTTTATGCAAGGACGAGACTAATTGTTGTACCTATTATTGCTCATGTTTTGATGAATACAATCGTTATTTTATCTCAAACTATTTTTGCAGATAAAATTATAGAAATGCAAAAACAAGCAGAACAAATGCAGTTCATTTTTGGAGGCATGTTTTTATGAAGAATATCCCTTTAACACGAGGGTTTATTTATATTATTATGGGGATTTTATTCACCTACTTGGCAATTCAAAATGCCCAGGAAACCGTCTGGAATTTCCCCACAATCTTATTTGCACTCGTAGCCGCATTCGATTTCAGGTTTGCGGTTCGCATCTTTATCTTGCACTACAAAATTAAAAAATTGCAGCAGCAATATAAAAATCAAGATGATTCATCCAAATAAAAAAACCACTGTTTCAGTGGTTTTTTTTACATACTAACATCTTCTCTTTCTTGCTCTGCCCTTGCCTTTAACACTTTGCGATACGAAATGCGGGAAATAATGATGCTGATTTCATACAGTATTAAAAGCGGCACTGTCACCATCATGTGCGAGAGCAATTCCGGTGGTGTAATAAGTGCGGCAATAACTAGCAGTACGAAATAGGCATATTTTCGAATTTGAGATAAAAACATAGGCGTTATAATTCCTAAACGCGTCAAAAACATAACGACGACAGGAAGCTGAAACAACAGGCCAAAAGGCAGTGTGAGCTGCATTAAAAAAGAAAAGTATTCATTAATGCCAATCACTTGGTTTACATTCAGCTCATCAGAAACGCGCGTCATAAAATCAACGACAAATGGAAACAACACAAAATAAGAAAAAGAGACACCGCCGATAAAGAGAAAAATGGAAACAGGAATATATCCAAGCGTTACCTTACGCTCTTTTTCATATAAACCAGGACTAATAAATGCCCAAAGTTGATACAGTGCAACAGGAGCTGCAAGTACACAGCCGATAATAACAGCAAATTGCATATAAATCTTAACTGGATCTGTTAACCGAAATGCATTCATCGTTAAATTCTTTGCCTCATCAGCATGCTGTAAATAGACAATAACCTTATCCGCTATAAAAAAGCCGCCAATTGTGGCAATCACAAAGAAAAATAAAACAATTAAAATGCGTTTTCGCAGCTCTCCTATATGATCATATATTGACATTTCTTGTTCGGTCATACTATGATCACCCTTTTACTCTTTGTCATCTACTTGACGCTGTTTATC
Source organism: Priestia sp. 179-F W1.4 NHS (assembly GCF_045369295.1). Lineage (NCBI taxonomy): Bacteria > Bacillati > Bacillota > Bacilli > Caryophanales > Bacillaceae > Priestia > Priestia sp. 179-F W1.4 NHS. The sequence goes on from NZ_JBIQFF010000019.1 coordinate 12,423, forward strand.
TTTTTCACGATCTTCTGATGCACCGCTAGCGGCATGCTTAAACTCTCTAAGCGTTTGGCCCACTGATCTTCCTAGCTCCGGTAACCGTTTCGGTCCAAAAATAAGCAGTGCTACAATCGCAATAATAATCCAACTGCCTGCTCCAATCCCCATATTCCCACTCTCCTTATTAATTTAGACTTAAGGAAATCGTAACACAGTCCGCCTTATTCAACAGGATAATTTTTCAAAAAGTAGACGAGCGACTGTAATTCTACAGCAAGATCAATATGATGGAGTCGAATCTCATCCGGTACGTTTAAGCGTGCAGGAGTAAAGTTTAAAATTCCTTTAATTCCGCAACTCACTAAACGATCAGTAATTTGCTGAGCAACAGTGGCAGGAACGGTTAAAATCGCTACTGAGATGTCATCACTCATATAATCTTCCAATTGGTCAAGATGATAAACCGGCACGTCGCCTACTTTCGTACCTACTTTATCTTCTATCACATCAAAAGCGCACTCAATTTTGGTGTTATTATTTTTAATAAAATTATAATTTAAAAAGGCCGTTCCTAGATTCCCTACGCCAATCAGTGCTACTTTCGTTACTTCATCTTGGTCTAACGTTTTACGGAAAAATGTAAGTAAATAATTCACATTGTAGCCGTATCCCTTTTTTCCTAATGCACCAAAGTAAGAAAAGTCCCGACGAATAGTAGCAGAATCCACTTTCACTGCCTCACTTAACTCCGCTGATGACACACGCTGTTTACCAGAAGCATGCAAATTTTTCAAAAAACGATAATAAAGCGGCAATCGCTTAGCCGTTGCTTGTGGTATTTTTAATTGTTCAGTGTTCACGTTGTACCCCCTCAGTTCATGTATGTCATTACTAACATTTTCAAGTCATATTGCATTACCTTTCACAAAGCATCAACCGCTTTGAGGTAGCGCTTCCAATTCTCTCTCTTTTCTCATGTTTTATATATACTCCGCTTCACACCTCGACGGCTTTTGTCTATTCAGCACTCCTTAAAGTCGGTATGTAGAACGAAGCAATTAGCCCTTCAAAGGATCGGTTTGTTAGTCATGACGGATTTTTTTACATCCATCATAGATAAGTTCAGAGATGCACTTATCTCTTATTTTAACATAGTATCCTGTATAAAATGTGCAGGTAAAATCATTTTATTTCATGAATCAAAACATTCGCTTCATCATTTGTCCTTGTCCCTCTACAAATTACAAACGCTTGTAGGAAGAACTTGTAGTTAAAAATATGTTAAAATACACTATGGATATACTACTAGAGGTGAAAAAATGATTATTCTACAATTGAACGGTATTACAAAATACTATGGGGCAGAACCCATTTTATCGAATATAAAGTTAGAAGTACAATCAAAAGACCGCATTGCCCTAGTGGGACGAAACGGTGCTGGTAAATCAACTTTATTAAAAATTATTGCTGAGCAGCTTTCCTATGACAGCGGAGAAATTATTAAACCTAAGGGTGTTTCCATTGATTATATGGGACAAGATACAGTTCTTGAGTCAACACTCTCCATATGGGAAGAAATGATGACTGTCTTTGCTCCATTAAAGAAGATGGAAAAAGAATTACGTACGCTTGAAACGAAGATGGGTGATCCAGACATTTTTAATGATTCAGTTCAATACGAAAAACTAACCAAAGAGTATGATCAGCTTCAAGTAACGTTTAAAGATTTAGGCGGCTATCAGTATGAAGCGGATACACGATCTATTCTTCACGGTTTCCGTTTTTCAAACTTTGACTACAGCACCCCTATTTCCTCCTTAAGCGGTGGACAAAAAACGCGCCTGGCTCTTGCAAAACTGCTTTTAACAAAGCCTGATTTGCTTATTCTGGATGAGCCTACCAACCACTTAGATATTGAAACTTTAGCATGGCTGGAACAGTTTCTGCAAGGGTATGAAGGAGCTATTTTAATCGTTTCACATGATCGTTACTTCCTTGATAAAGTCGTAAATCAAGTGTATGAAGTCGTACAAAAAACAACGGTGAAGTACACGGGCAACTACTCTAAATACCTTGTACAAAAAGCAGAGCGATATGAAAAAGAGTTGCGTCAGTACGAAAAGCAGCAAGATGAAGTCGCAAAGCTGAATGATTTTATTCAGCGAAACATCGCCCGCGCATCGACTACAAAACGTGCGCAAAGCAGACGTAAACAGCTCGATCGAATGGAGTTAATAAATCGACCTAACGAAGGCGAAAAATCAGCTAGTTTTTCGTTTGAAATTGAACGTCAAAGCGGAAATGAAGTCTTAAATCTGGAAGATGTGTCTATCGGATATGATGAACACAACTATGTCGTCCAAGAGGCAAACCTTCGCATTAAAAAAGGGGAAAGCCTTGCATTGGTTGGTCCTAATGGCGTGGGGAAATCAACTTTATTAAAAGGCATTGTGGATAAACTCAGCTTCAAGACTGGAACCATTTCCTTTGGCTCAAATGTAATGGTTGGTTATTACGACCAAGAGCAAGCCAATTTAACGTCTAATAAAACCGTTTTAAATGAACTTTGGGATGACTACCCAGCCAAACCTGAAAAAGAAATCCGTACAGCGCTTGGAAATTTTCTGTTTTCAGGTGATGATGTACTGAAAATCGTTTCCACGCTCAGCGGTGGTGAAAAAGCACGTTTGGCTCTTGCGAAGCTTATGCTTCAAAAAGCTAACTTCTTAATTTTGGATGAACCTACTAACCATCTTGATTTAGATAGCAAACAAGTACTCGAGAATGCGTTAATTGATTACCCAGGGACTCTATTATTTGTTTCACATGACCGTTATTTTATTAATCGTATTGCCAATAAAATAGCAGAGCTATCTCCTGAAGGAGTAGAAGAATTTCTTGGAGATTATGACTATTATGTAGAAAAGAAAGCAGAAATAGAGGAAATCAAAGAATTAGAAAATATAAAAGCAAACGAAGAACGTACGGTAAAAGTAGATAAACAGTCCTATAAACAAGATAAAGAACAAAAGAAATTGATGAGACAGCGAACGCGCCGCATTGAAGAAATTGAAACTAAAGTAAACAAATTAGAAGCCGCCCAAGCGGCGAATGAAGAACTTCTTTGTGACCCTGAAATTTATCAAAATCACGAAGAAGTATCAAGATTAAACGGTGAAAATGAAAAAATTTCTTCACAGTTATCCACATTAATGGAAGAGTGGGAAGAATTACAGCTGCTTCTAGAAGAGTAGCCTATATTTTTGCGTATCTATTCATCCTATTTACTTGTTCATGCGCTTAAGAGCAAGCTTTATCCACTCTGTGAATAAATAGTGGATATCTGTCTGATTTTCATAATTAAAACTTGTTGATAACAGGTCCGTGTACTGAGTGCACGGACTTTTCCACATAATTATCCACAGTCAATTCTAAATTTATTGAATATTGTTGATAAATCATTTTTATCCACAAAAAAAGACGAATGAGAAATAAATCTCATTCGTCACTTACTCTTCCAAGTCCAAACCGGGGTTTGCATTTAATGACATATCTGAACGTTTTCCTTGAGCAAATCGTACGCTTGCTGCTGCTCCAATCATTGCGGCATTATCCGTACATAGAGATAGCGGCGGGATAATAAGCTCAATATTTGATAGGGGTTCAAATGCCTCTTCTAGCGCTGCTCTAAGCCCTTTATTAGCAGCAACTCCTCCTGCTAATAAAACTTGCTTAACGTTATATTCCTTTGCAGCTTTAATCGTTTTAGTTACTAACACATCAATGACACTCGCTTGAAAGCTAGCAGCAAGTGTTTGTGGAAGAATCTCTTCACCTTTTTGCTTCGCATTGTGGACAGTGTTAATAACTGCTGATTTTAATCCACTGAAACTAAAATCATAGGATCCTTCTTCTAGCCAAGCACGCGGCAAATCAATTAATGGCTCTCCTTCATGTGCAAGGCGGTCAATATGAGGTCCGCCTGGATATGGAAGGTTTAACGTGCGAGCTACTTTATCGTAGGCTTCTCCTGCTGCATCATCTCTTGTTTCACCGATCACTTTAAAATGACCGTGACTTTCCATGTATACAAGCTCCGTATGCCCGCCAGATACAACTAGCGATAAGAGCGGGAATTCTAGTTTTTTGATTAGCTGATTTGCATAAATATGTCCTGCAATATGATGAACACCAATTAATGGCTTTTGATGTGCAAATGCTAGCGCTTTGGCTGCATTTACGCCAATAAGAAGTGCTCCCACAAGCCCTGGTCCTTCCGTTACAGCTATTGCATCTATATCTGCAAACGTCAAGTTCGCTTGATTTAAAGTTTCTTCAACTACTACTGTAATTTGTTCTACATGATGACGAGATGCAATTTCCGGTACGACACCGCCAAATCGTTTATGGCTTTCTATTTGAGAGGCCACCACATTGGCTACAATTTCATGACCGTTTCGAATCACAGCTGCTGCTGTCTCATCACAGCTTGTTTCTAATGCTAAAATTAATTGATTTTCATTCATAAATTCACCCACATAACTAATGCATCCTCATTGTTATCAGAATAATAATTCTTACGAATACCTCCAGGTTTAAAACCTAGCTTTTGATACAATGATTGTGCAATATGATTAGATACCCTAACTTCTAATGTCATTGACTTAGCACCTAGTTTTCGAAGAACGTCCATCACGTTGCGCAGCAGCAATTCACCGAGTCCCTTGCCTCGGTAGTCTGGCAATAGCGCAATGTTGGTTACATGTGCTTCGTCAATAACAATCCACGTTCCGCAATAACCAATAATATTTTCCCCTTCTTCCATCACAATGTAAGTTGAAAATTGATTATTGGTTAACTCATTTTGAAATGCTTCTGCACTCCAAGGTGTCGTAAAAGACTTCTCTTCGATTTTCACTACTTGATCAATATCTTTAACTTCCATTAAACGAAACTTAATTGTTAGTTTCATGTTATACCTTCTTTTATCCTTTTTGCTGTGAAGCAAGCCAGTTGGCTTCTGCTTCAGCTAAACGAATGTAGTTCGGAACAAAAGTATGCACAGACTGCGGCTCTTTCTTCATTCCTAAGAAAGCCAATTCACTTGGTCTTGGGTTAAACTGCTGAACATGGGCAAATACAGCTTGTTCACTCAACACTTCTTTTAACGCCTCTTCATGCATGGAAAGATCATTGCCTATGAATAAAATAGGTTTGTTGTATGACTTTAAATGTTCCGCCCAGTCCTTATTAATAACAAGTCGATCACTTTCAACTTCTACAAGATCTCGTTCGTTATTCCATTCATATAGTCCTGTATAAAGCTGCTGACGGCGCGCATCAAATAACGGAGCAATATATCCATCAAAATAACGACCGTTTGCTGCTAGTGCCTCAAGGCTAGATACACCTATTAAAGGAATATTTAAAGTCCAAGCAAGTGTCTTGGCAATGGTAACACCAATGCGTACACCGGTATAGGACCCGGGACCGTGTGCCACTACAATACGGTCTAGTTCGCTTGGCGCAATATCACAATCTTTTAACAAAGATTCCACAGCGTTCATCACACGAACAGAGTGATTCTTTTTTAGATTCGTAATAATTTCTCCAATTACTTTGTTTTCTTCAACGACAGCAACACCCATGACAAAATTGGATGTATCAATGGCTAACATTTTCATCTTTTAAAAAGCTCCTTACATATTTCAACGTACCGACTGCCTATCGCTTTTACAAGGATTTTACGAGTCGTTTCGTTTTCATGGTAAATATTGATTTGAATATATTCATTAGGAAGCTGCTCTTCAATCAGGTGAGCCCACTCCACGACCGTCACGCCATCTCCTTCAAAATACTCATCGAACCCTAGGTCTTCAAATTCATCCCCTAGACGGTACACATCCATATGGTAAAGAGGAAGGCGACCGCTTTTGTATTCTTTAATGATAGTAAATGTCGGGCTATTCACATTGCGTTCAATTCCTAAGCCTTTAGCTAAACTTTTTGTGAATGTTGTCTTTCCAGCTCCCAAATCGCCTTCAAGCAGCAGCACGTCACCAGCTTCTAATAAAGTTGCTAGACGAGCAGCCAGCTGATTAGTTTCATCAGGAGACGTAGACATAAACGTAAATTCATTAATCTCTGTCATTCATTCAGAACCTCATTTCAATCTGTATATATATATTGTAAACGTTGTGGACTATACATATCCAGTAAGAAATCCAACAATCTTTAACATCGCAATTCTACAAAGAAATTTCTTTGTATATAAAAAATTCCTTAGGATTGCTCCTAAGGACGGTAAAGTTTTATATAAAAATGGTTCAAACAATAAAAAAGACGAAACACATTGTTTCGTTTCTAAAACATGGCGGTCCCGACGGGAATCGAACCCGCGATCTCCTGCGTGACAGGCAGGCATGTTAACCGCTACACCACGGGACCATGTTGGTTGCGGGGACAGGATTTGAACCTGCGACCTTCGGGTTATGAGCCCGACGAGCTACCGAACTGCTCCACCCCGCGATGATAAAAAAGCAAAATAAAAATGCCTAGCGATGTCCTACTCTCACAGGGACAAAGTCCCAACTACCATCGGCGCTAAAGAGCTTAACTTCCGTGTTCGGTATGGGAACG
>NZ_JBIQFF010000001.1:0-824683 GCF_045369295.1 Priestia sp. 179-F W1.4 NHS
GTGGCTGAAGAGGCGCCCCTGCTAAGGGTGTAGGTCGTGTAAGCGGCGCGAGGGTTCAAATCCCTCCTTCTCCGCCAGTCGTTTTAAATTTAAATATGGCCCGTTGGTCAAGCGGTTAAGACACCGCCCTTTCACGGCGGTAACACGGGTTCGAATCCCGTACGGGTCATCTTAAAAAGGTTTGCATATATGCAAACCTTTTTTTATTTGCGCTTTTTTAAAGATTAAGTAAACAGGAATAATAGTTAGGAATAATTACCATGAATTTTCAGAATAAAAAGTAAGTTTTAAGCAGGATTTTCCCTATATCATATGGAATTATTCATAAAGTAATAAAGTATGAAGAGTATGGAATAAAGAGTAATTTTAAAGAACATTTATTCTATTATATTTGTAGAAAAGGTTTATGTTTTTACTATAAAAGGGAATGAGTGGTAAGAAGCGTATATTATGTGCGTATATTATGTTTGAAGTTAAAGGGGTGGCAAAAGTGAATCTAGCGGTTCAGCCTACTGAATTTGATGTTCATTTGTATCACGAAGGAAACTTATTTCGCAGTTACTCTATTTTCGGTGCGCATCAGGTAACGGTAGAAGGAATTGAAGGCGTACGATTTTGCGTGTGGGCACCTCATGCAAAGGGTGTAAGCGTTGTAGGTGATTTTAATAAATGGAACGGTTTTCAACATTCAATGGTTAAAGTTAATGAAGAAGGTATTTGGATGACATTTATCCCTGAATTAGAACAAGGGACTATTTATAAATATGAAATCATCACACAAAGCAATCAAAAAAAATTAAAAGCAGATCCATACGCTTTCTTCAGTGAAGTTCGTCCAAACACTGCGTCTATTGTTTACTCATTGGATGGGTACAAATGGAACGACCAATATTGGCGTAGAAAGAAAAAACAGCAAAATATATATGAAAGACCACTGTGTATTTACGAGCTGCATGCAGGGTCTTGGAGGACTCATGAAGATGGCAGCCTTTATACATACAGTGAATTAGCACAGGAGCTTATTCCTTATATTGCTGAACAAGGTTTTACACATATTGAGTTATTACCAGTCATTGAGCATCCGCTCGACCGATCCTGGGGATATCAAGGAACTGGATACTATTCTGCTACCAGTCGATACGGTACACCTAAAGAGTTGATGAACTTTATAGATGAGTGTCATCAAAATAATATAGGCGTTCTTTTAGACTGGGTACCCGGGCATTTTTGTAAGGATGAACATGGTCTGTATATGTTCGATGGAGAACCTACTTATGAATACAAAAAAGAACCCGACCGTGAAAACTATGTTTGGGGAACAGCTAATTTCGATTTAGGCAAGCCTGAAGTACAAAGTTTTCTCATTTCGAACGCTTTGTTTTGGTTGGAGTACTTCCACATAGATGGATTTCGAGTAGATGCTGTAGCTAATATGCTTTATTGGCAAAATTCTTCTGGAAAAGCAGTAAATGATGGAGCTGTCAGCTTCTTAAAAAAATTGAATGAAGCTGTTTTTAAATCTGATGAAACGATATTAATGATGGCAGAAGATTCAACGGATTGGCCCCTTGTTACAGCACCTACGTATGAGGGCGGTTTAGGCTTTAATTATAAGTGGAACATGGGATGGATGAATGACGTTTTAACGTACATGGAAGCTGGAGTGGAAAGACGTCCCTATCTTCACGATAAAATGACCTTTTCACTAATGTATGCGTTTAACGAAAACTTTATTTTGCCGCTTTCTCATGATGAAGTCGTACATGGGAAAAAATCATTGCTTAATAAGATGCCAGGTGATTACTGGCGCAAGTTTGCACAGCTTCGACTGCTATATGGATATTTCTTTGCACACCCTGGAAAAAAGCTTTTATTTATGGGCGGAGAGTTTGGCCAATTTGATGAGTGGAAAGATTTAGAAGAGTTAGACTGGATGCTTTATGACTTTGACATGCATCGCAATCTTAACGGATATATGAAGGATCTCATCAAGATTTATAAAAGAAGCAAGCCTTTATATGAATTAGACCATAATCCAGATGGATTTGAATGGATTGATGTTAACAATCATCATCAACAAATTTTCTCCTTTATTCGCAAGTCGAAAGAAAATCAGGAGATTTTTATAGTTGTTAGCAATTTTTCTGAGCATCCATATCATTCTTACAAAGTTGGAGTTCCAGTTGAGACAGAGTACATTGAAGTTATTAACAGTGATGACGAAGTGTACGGCGGTTCAGGCATTGTAAATAAAAAGGCATTAAAATCAGTGGATGAATCGTTTCACGGTCAACCTTTTTGCATTGAAATGAATATTCCGCCGTTTGGCATTAGTATACTACGAGCAAAGAGAAAACGAGGGGAGAGAAAACAACATGTTAAAAAAGAAATGCGTAGCGATGTTATTGGCAGGAGGAAAAGGTAGTCGGCTAAGTTCGCTTACAAAAAATCTAGCAAAGCCAGCTGTACCATTTGGTGGTAAGTATCGAATTATTGATTTTGCTTTAAGTAATTGTACAAATTCAGGTATTGAAACAGTGGGTGTATTAACACAATATCAACCGCTAGTTCTCAATTCATACATTGGAATTGGAAGCGCTTGGGATTTGGACCGACGGAATGGTGGCGTCACAGTATTGCCTCCATACGCGGAGTCAGATGGAGTAAAGTGGTATAAAGGCACGGCTAGCGCTATTTATGAAAACTTAAACTATTTGACACAATATGATCCTGAGTACGTACTGATTCTATCAGGTGATCACATTTATAAAATGAACTATGAAAATATGCTTGATTATCATATAAACAAAGAAGCAGATGTAACGATTTCTGTTATTGAAGTACCTTGGGAAGAAGCGAGCCGTTTTGGTATTTTAAATACAAATAGTGACCTAGATGTAATGGAGTTCGATGAAAAGCCACAGCGTCCTAAAAATAATCTAGCGTCCATGGGGATTTATATTTTTAAATGGAGTATTTTAAAAGAATATTTAGAAATGGATGCACGCAATCCATACTCAAGCCATGATTTTGGTAAAGATGTTATTCCGCTTTTACTAGATGAAAAGAAAAAGCTAATTGCATATCCATTCCAAGGTTATTGGAAAGATGTAGGAACTGTAAAAAGCTTATGGGAAGCGAATATGGATTTGTTATGTGATAAAGACGAGCTTAATTTATTTGACTCTTCATGGAAAGTATACTCTGTTAACCCTAATCAGCCTCCTCAATATATTGCGCCAAACGCCTGCGTGGTGGAGTCATTAGTAAATGAAGGGTGCGTTGTCGAAGGAAACGTAGAGCAGTCCGTGTTATTTCCAGGTGTACAAATCGGTTCAGGCTCTGAAGTTAAGAAAACGGTTGTCATGCCTACTGCAAAGATAGGCTCTAACGTATATATTGAAAACGCAATTGTTCCATCGGACATTGAAGTTCCAGACGGTACTATCATTCGACCGACCAAAGGAAGCGAAGAAGTAATTCTTGTTACTCAAGAATTGATTGAATCAGTTGCTAAATGCATTTAACGAACAGAGAGGATGAACGACATTGAATAATCAAATGCTTGGTATTATTGATGCTTGTACAAACACAACAGCGCTGCAGCCTTTAACCTTTTATAGATCGATTGCTGCCATTCCTTTTGCAGGGCGCTATCGATTAATCGATTTTACGCTTTCTAATATGGTGAACTCTGGAATTTCGAGCGTTGCCATTTTTCCTCGTGATCGCTATCGCGCATTGATGGATCATATAGGTTCAGGAAAAGAATGGGATTTGGATCGGAAGCGAGATGGATTGTTTATCTTCCCTCCTATGACAAGTGATTTACACTTAGAGAGTCCATCACTATTCACGCAGTTCCGTTATCATATTGATTATTTCTTAAGAAGTAAGCAGGAATACGTATTAATTGCTAATAGTTATACGATATGTACAGTTGACTTTGAGCACGTGCTGCAGCGTCATATTGCTTCAAATGCAGATATTACTGAAATGAAGCAGGATGATAAATCGCTTAATATGTATATTATTAATAAATCTATTCTAGTTAATATTTTGCAAAATGAATCGCATGATTTTTATACGATTAAAGAAATGGTTCGATATATGGCACAATCTCATCGTGTAGAAAAGTACGAGCACCATGGATATACGGCTGAGATTTCTAGCTTAGATGCCTACTATAAAACAAGTATGGAAATTTTATCTCCAGATGTTTGGAAGCAGTTATTTATCAACGAACGTCCTGTTTTCACTAAAGTAAAAGATGAACCGCCTACTCGTTACGCAAAAAAAGCGGTTGTGAAAAACTCAATGATCGCAAACGGGTGCGTGATTGAAGGACATGTGGAAAATAGTATTATCTTCCGAGGCGTTAAAATTGGAAAAGGTACTGTCGTTAAGAATAGCATTGTGATGCAAAAAGGCGTTATTTTAGAAAATAGTGTATTAGAAAATGTTGTTTTAGACAAAGATGTGAAAATAGGAAGTAATGAAACGTTGCTAGGTGAGTCAGGTCTACCTAGAGTCATTGCTAAAGGAACAACTCAAGGAGCGTTGATGAAGTCGTGAATGTATTATTTGCTGTATCAGAATGTGTACCTTTTATTAAAACAGGAGGATTAGCAGACGTAGCAGGTGCCCTGCCTAAAGAATTAAAAAAGTTAGGAACGAACGTATGTGTAGTCATGCCAAAGTACGGAACCATTCCTCAACATTATCAAGATGAAATGGTGCTTGAGAAAGTTATTCATGTGCAGGTTGGGTGGAGAAGACAGTACTGCGGGATTGAATCGTTAACGATGGATGGCGTTAAATATATTTTCATTGATAATGAATATTATTTTAAAAGAGATAGCTTATATGGGCACTACGATGACGCTGAACGATTTGCTTTCTTCAGCAGAGCTGTGCTTGAAGCTATCCCATTTTTAGAGAATGAGCCTGATATTATTCATTGTCACGATTGGCATACGGCTATGATTCCATTTTTACTTCGTGCTAATTATGATATGTATGATCATATCCAGACGGTCTTTACGATTCATAACTTGCAATTCCAAGGAATTTTCCCTAAAAGCAATTTATATGAGTTATTAAATTTAAATGATTATTATTTTACTACAAGCCAGCTCGAGTTTTATGGGAATATTAATTTTATGAAAGCGGCTCTTGTATCAGCTGATAAAATTACCACGGTAAGTCCTACATATCGAGATGAAATTCAAATGCCCTATTACGGAGAAAGTTTAGATGGATTATTGCGTCAGCGAAATCAAGATTTAATTGGGATTGTAAATGGAATCGATGAAGAAGCTTATAGCCCAGACGCAGATCAGCTTATATCTTATCCTTATTCGGTAGAAGAGATTGAAGGGAAATATAAAAATAAAAAAGAGCTCCAGCGCTATCTTGAATTAGAAGAAAATAAGGATGTTCCAATTATTTCGATGGTTACAAGGTTAACCCAGCAGAAGGGATTGGATTTAGTTAAGCACGTTTTCCATGAGACGGTTAACTTAGGAGCCCAAATTGTTATTTTAGGAACTGGCGAACACGAGTTTGAGCAGTTTTTCCGTGAGATGGAAGATACGTACCCGCAACAAGTAAAAGCCATTATTGGTTTTAATGAGGAACTTGCTCATAAAGTTTATGCCGGTACGGATTTATTTTTAATGCCTTCCCGTTTTGAGCCTTGCGGACTCGGACAATTAATAGCCTTAAAGTATGGAACCATTCCAGTCGTGCGTGAAACGGGCGGCCTGAATGACACGGTTAAAGCTTATAATGAATATAGTGGAGAGGGAAATGGCTTCTCTTTTAAGAATTATAATGCTCATGACATGCTTCATACGTTAGAAAGAGCTGTTTCATTTTATCACCAGAAAGATGTATGGAAAAAATTAATGATGGATGCTATGAGTCAGGATTATAGCTGGGGGCAATCGGCATTTAAATATAATCAATTGTATTCAAATTTGACATCTACTCCATCGTGAAAGGGTGAGCAGATTGTTCTCTGATAAAAAAAGCTTTCAAGAGGCTTTTTTAAAAAAGCTGGAAATGACATATGGAAAGAGCTTTAAAGAATCTACTGTTCAAGATCACTATCATACATTAGGAAATATGGTGCGAGAGTATATTAGCAGCGATTGGATTTCAACCAATGAAATTCACAGGTCTTCACATACAAAGCAAGTGTATTATCTTTCTATCGAATTTTTGTTAGGCAGACTGTTGGGTCAAAATCTGTTGAACTTAGGAATTCGGGAAGTTGTAAAAGAAGGATTAAGTGATCTGAATATTTCACTTGAAAATATTGAGGAAATCGAAGTAGACGCAGGATTAGGAAACGGGGGATTAGGTAGGCTTGCTGCTTGTTTTTTAGATTCTCTTGCTTCACTTAATCTTCCTGGTCACGGTTATGGGATTCGCTATAAACACGGTTTGTTTGATCAAAAGATTGTAAATGGCTTTCAAATTGAGCTCCCAGAACAATGGTTAAGGCATGGGAATTCATGGGAAGTACGCAAGTTAGATCAAGCAATCGAAGTGAACTTTTGGGGCGAAGTTGAAATGGTGCAGGAAGACGGAACATTCTCTTTTCGTCATGTAAAAGGAGAACCCGTCTCTGCTGTTCCTTATGACATCCCGGTTATCGGGTATAAAACAGATACAGTGAATACACTTCGCCTTTGGAATGCGGAGCCTTCATCATTTCCAGTACATAAAGATGTGATGGAGTATAAGCGTCAAACAGAGGCTGTATCAGAATTTTTATATCCGGATGATACACATGAAGATGGTAAAATATTAAGGTTGAAACAGCAATATTTTCTTGTGTCAGCTAGCTTACAAAGTATTATCAGAGCACATCGAAATACCTATCAAACACTTACAAACTTTCACGAAAAAGTAGCCATTCATATTAACGATACGCATCCTGTACTTGCGATTCCTGAGCTAATGAGAATTTTACTGGATGAAGAAAAAATGGAATGGGAAGATGCATGGCATATTACGTCCAATACCATTTCATACACAAACCATACGACTCTTTCTGAAGCCCTTGAGAAATGGCCGATTGATTTATTTCAACCCTTGCTTCCACGCGTGTATATGATTATTGAAGAAATTAATGAGCGCTTTTGTAAAGAATTATGGGAAGCATATCCAGGAGACTGGCAGCGGATTGAAAATATGGCTATTTTAGCGCACGGGCTAGTAAAGATGGCTCATTTAGCAATTGTAGGAAGTTATAAAGTAAACGGCGTGGCAAAGATTCATACTGATATTTTAAAAGAACGAGAAATGAAAGATTTTTATCAGTTTTATCCTGCTAAATTTAACAATAAAACGAATGGAATTACCCATCGGCGCTGGTTGTTAAAAGCTAACCCGCAGCTTTCCTCTCTTATTACCGAGGTGATAGGAGATAAATGGATTAAACAGCCGCATTCTCTTATAAAGCTCCAAGAGTATGTGGAAGATCCAAGCTTTTTACAAGGACTAAAAACAGTAAAACAACAGCGTAAAAAGCTGCTTGCCGATATTATTCAAGAGCAAACGGGAATTAAAATAGATTCACATTCTATTTTTGATGTACAGGTTAAAAGGCTTCATGCTTATAAAAGACAGCTTTTAAATGTACTGCACATTATGTATTTGTACAATCGATTAAAAGAAGACCCTAATTTTCAAATCGTGCCTCGTACATTTATTTTTGGTGCGAAAGCTTCTCCCGGCTATTATTATGCAAAAAAAGTCATCAAGCTAATTAATTCTGTAGCTGATGTTGTCAATCATGATCCACAAACATCACCGTTTTTAAAAGTCGTTTTCTTAGAAAACTATCGAGTGTCACTTGCTGAGTATATCTTTCCTGCAGCGGATGTCAGCGAACAGATTTCAACCGCCAGCAAAGAAGCTTCGGGAACGGGAAATATGAAATTCATGATGAATGGAGCGTTAACTCTTGGTACGATGGACGGAGCGAACGTCGAAATTAGCGAGGCAGTAGGAAAAGATAATGTCTTTATTTTTGGGTTGAAAGCCGAAGAAGTATTGAGCTATCAGCAAAATGGAGGATACCGTGCCTATGATTATTACCATCATGATAAGCGGATTCGACAAGTGCTCGAGCAGCTCACAAACGGCTTCTTACCTGACACATATGACTTATTCGAGCCTATATATGATTCATTATTAATGCAAAATGATGAATACTACGTACTCCGTGACTTTGACTCATACGTTACGGCACAGCAAAAAGTAAACGAAGCTTATGGAAATGAAAATAAATGGCTTCAAATGAGTGCGACGAACATTGCACATTCCGGCTTTTTTTCTAGTGACCGAACGATTGAGGAATATGCATCTGATATTTGGGGAATTCATTCCACTAAAAATTTATTAAATCAATAAATAAAAAAGGTGTAGTCAACGACTACACCTTTTTTATTTTATCTGTTGTCACCGTTTAAGAAATCACCTAAAGAACCAAGGATACTGCCTTCACCTTTACCTCCCGTTGGTGAAACTGCACTTGATAAAACGCGATCGGCTAGTCGACTAAAAGGAAGAGATTGAATCCAAACTGTTCCCGGTCCTGACAGAGTAGCAAAAAACATGCCTTCTCCTCCAAACAGAGCTGTTTTAATTTTTCCTACATATTCGATGTTGTAATTTACATCACGGGTCATGGCCACTAAACAGCCAGTATCCACACGAAGGCGTTCACCCGGCTGCAGCTGTCTCTTATGAATGGTGCCGCCTGCATGCAAAAATGCGAGGCCATTGCCTTCTAATTTTTGCATAATAAAACCTTCACCGCCAAAGAAGCCAGTTCCTAGTTTTTTTTGAAAGTCAATACCAACGGATACGCCTTTGGCAGCGCATAAAAAGGAGCTTTTTTGACAAATAATTTTATGATCGAGCTGCTCTAAATCGACAGGAATAATTTTACCTGGAAAAGGTGAAGCGAAAGATACTTTTCGCTTGTGATATCCGTTATTTGTATATACCGTCATAAATAAACTTTCACCAGTTAATACGCGTTTCCCAGCACCTTTTAGTTTATTAAAAAGTCCGCTGCTGTTGGAGGAAGAACCGTCACCAAAAATGGTTTCCATCTCAATATCATCTTCCATCATCATCATTCCTCCAGCTTCTGCTATCACACTTTCTGAAGGATCTAATTCAATTTCAACAAACTGCATGTCATCTCCATACAATTTATAATCAATTTCATGTGCATTCATTATTTTCACCTCATTATTAATTCTAATCTCCTATTCATTCGATGTCATCTCCCATAGCTCCTACTAAAAATAGAAAAAAGAGTAGTATGAAGAACTACTCCTTTTCAGTGTATGGATCTTTCTCATAGGCCGGTAAATCTCCAAATATGGTCATCGTACCTTCTTCATCCAGTGCATTTTCATATCGCTCATGCTCTTTTGAAGGGTAAATAGCAAGAGGCTGTCCATATAAATCGGTAGCGGCAAAGTTTTCATAATCTTCAACGTACCCGATAGCTTCATCCGCCTCAATATAGGTTTCACTATAGTTAGACGTATCTTCTATAAAATCAGAAGGAGATTCAGACGTCCCGTAACGCGCAACGTCTTGCCAAGAATCTTCTGCGTCGTATCCTGTCGTCTCGGTATCGTCATAGTCGTATTGACCAAATGGGTGATGGAGAACATTTTCTTCTACAGGTCTGTGCTTTGGAATATCCTGTGATGGGCTATGTTCTTTACAGTATAAAGTAGTTGGTACAGCCTGAAGTCTTTCAAACGAGATATCTGCTCCACATACTTTGCATGTTCCATACGTGCTGTGAGCGATTGCCTGCAGTGCTTCTTCTATTTCATGTAGCTCTTGTTTTGCATGTTCATTTAGTGCAAGGTCTTTTTCACGCTCGTATGTTTCTGTGGCTGTGTCACCAGGGTGGTTATCGTAGCTTGAAAGTTCTCCTACAGCATCGTGAGCGTCGCTTCGAGTTAGACCAAAATGATCATTTTGATCAAAGTGCGATTGAATATCAGCCTGCTGCTGCTGTAAATTTTGTTTTAACTGACTGATTTCTTGTTTTGAAAGTGTCATGAAGCTCCCCCTTAAAAATTTAGTGTGCTTTTGTAGTATGTGTTAAAAATTCAAAAAAACACGATTCATATTAGGAGGATTTGGGGTATTCATGAAGCTAAGAGAGAAATGGAGTGGAAAATTAAAGAAAGGTAAAGGTTATAGAAAAGGGTATGATAAAAATAACGTTCTTGAGGGCTAAAGAGTACTAAATAGATCATAAAGATTTTTTTATTGGTTTACTGAAAAGGCGTAATTTAGACAAGCGAAATTAATTTTTGCTCATGAATCGCAATGCTAGATTTTTTTGAACTGAAAGTTTATAATAAGTTAGTTACAGACTTAAGAAAAAAAGATGAACGGGGGGACGTAGTGTGATTGCAACGACCGAACAGTTAGTACAAGAATACATTAAAGATGCGATTGAGTGTGCAAAAAATGAAAATCAGCCAAAATTGGTCAGTTTAGTGAAAAAAGTAAGACCTATTGACCCCCTTATTTTTTATGCGAACGGACATGACCAGTTTTATAAAGAACGCTTTTTTTGGAAAGATCCCAACAGTTATTATACATTTGTTGGATTAGGATATGCGCATACTATTTGCACCAATGCGGCAAAAGAACGTTATTTCCACATTGAAAATGAATGGAAGCGCTTTATAAAAGAAGACTTTTATAAAAATAACCAAATTTCCCCTGATGGGACAGGTCCTCTTTTATTTGGAGGATTTTCATTTGACCCAAATCAGTATCGAGAAAACTATTGGAGTGATTTCCCGAGTTCAAAATTTATGATTCCAACTGTGTTATATACCCAGGTAAATAAAGAAGGATATCTTACCGTTAATATGATGGTTAAAGGACAAGATTCTGTAAAAGAGCACATCAATTATTTCGAAGAGGTCCAAAAACTTGTTCTTTGTGAAGAGTACGACGGGGAATCTCATATTTCACCTTTGCTGTTGGAAAAAGAAGAAATTGGGGTAGAGAAATTTAAAGGAAATATTGAAAGAGCTACTACTTTAATTAAGCAACAGGTTATAGAGAAAGTGGTTCTTGCTCGCCAATTAAAAGTAAAATTTAATGAAGATATTTCTACTGAATACGTGCTTCAGCGTCTGTTAAAGGAACAGCCAACTAGCTACACATATATTTTAGAGGGAGAGCATCAGCATTTTATCGGCGCTTCCCCAGAAAGACTAGTACAAAAGCAAGGAGATTACGTGTTTTCCACTTGTTTAGCGGGTTCGATTCCAAGAGGAAAGACAAGGCAGGAAGATCACGAACTAGGTGAGGAATTGCTTCAGGATCCTAAGAACTTAATTGAGCACGATGTTGTTGTTCATATGATTAAAGAAGCGATGAATTCTTATTGTTATGAAGTAGAAATTCCAAGTAAGCCAAGTTTATATAAAACAAAGCATATTCAACATTTGTATACACCTGTGAAAGGGCGTATAAAGGAAGATGTGACGCTATTTTCATTTATTCAAAAGCTCCATCCAACACCAGCGTTAGGAGGATATCCTCAACAGGAGGCCTTGCCTATTATTCGAAAGCTAGAATCCTTTGACCGAGGGTGGTACGCAGCTCCTTTAGGATGGATGGATATCAATGGAAACGGTGAATTTATAGTAGGAATCCGCTCGGCTGTTATTCAGCAAAAAGAAGCTGTTTTATTTGCGGGCTGTGGAATTGTAGCAGATTCTACGCCTGAAAGTGAATATGAAGAAACAAAAATTAAATTCAACCCGATGCTTTCAGCTTTAGGAGGGATTATGCGTGGAACACATTAAATCATTAACAACGTATATTGCGTCATTCGTGGATGAATTAGTAGAAGCAAATGTTGAAGAAGTAGTGGTCAGTCCAGGGTCACGTTCAACGCCTATTGCGATGCTTATGGCTGAGCACCCTGATATTCATGTGCACTTAAACATTGATGAACGTTCTGCCGGCTTTTTTGCTCTAGGAATAGCAAAAGCAAAGAAAAAACCAGTGGCGCTTGTATGTACATCTGGAACAGCTGCAGCGAATTATTATCCTGCAGTAATTGAAGCTCACTACTCACGCATTCCTTTAGTCGTTATCACAGCCGATCGGCCGCACGAGTTAAGGGATATAGGTGCCCCGCAGGCGATTAATCAGAATCATCTTTTCGGTCAGTATGCGAAGTGGTTTGTAGATACAGCTTTACCAGAAGAAAGTGCAGATATGAATCGTTATATTCGAACAGTAGCTTCAAGGGCTGTTCATACAGCTCAAGCTATACCGAGCGGTCCTGTACACATTAACGTACCTTTACGTGAACCGATTGTACCAGATTTGTCTATTGAAGATTTATGGAGTCAGGGGAAACGCGGTAAATCATATGTGGCTGCTATTCATGGAGAAGCATCTCTATCTGAAAAAGGATTCGAAGAAATTGCGAAGCGCCTAGAGGGAACAACAAAAGGACTTATTATATGCGGAGATCAAATGTCTTTAAAAGCAGTAGACAGCGTATGCCGTTTAGCTGACGCTTTAAGCTTTCCGGTGCTCGCAGATCCGTTATCACAATTAAGAAGCGGCAAGCATTCAAAAGAAAATGTAATAGAGACATATGATACATTTTTAAAAAGTGATAAGGTTGATGAGCGTTTTTACCCCGAAGTTGTCATTCGTTTTGGCGCGATGCCGGTATCGAAACCGCTATTGCAATTTTTAAAAGCACACGAGCCGAAAGAAATGTTTGTAGTTGACCAAGGTAAAGGCTGGAGAGATCCTACTTTGCGTTCAACAGTGATGATTGAAGCCAATGAAACATTATTTTGTGAAGAACTGATCAAGCGCCTTTCAGCGAATCAAGAGGAGTCTACTTCATGGCTGAGTCTATGGAAAAAGATTAATGCTCAAACTGCACAGGCTCTCAAAACATTAACTTCTGGCCAGGAATGGTTCGAAGGACAAGTAGTTCAAGAAATTGTGGATGTAGTACCTGAAGGCACGGCTTTGTTTGTTGGAAATTCAATGCCTGTTCGAGATATTGATTCTTTCTTCTTAAATACGGAGAAAGATATTCCACTTTTTGTAAACCGAGGAGCAAATGGAATTGATGGTGTGGTTTCGTCTGCTCTAGGCGTAAGCACGGCTTACGATCACACCGTTTTATTTATTGGTGACCTATCTTTTTATCACGATTTAAATGGTCTGCTGGCAGCTAAGATGCATAATTTAAATTTAACCGTTGTGCTAGTTAACAATGACGGCGGAGGAATTTTTTCATTTTTACCGCAGTCAAAACAAGAAAAGCACTTTGAATTTTTATTCGGTACGCCAACTGGATTGAATTTTGAGCATGCCACTCGTCTGTATGATGGCACATTTTCTTCAGCAAGCAGCTGGGAAGAATTTCGACATGCAATGAACCATGCTTTCACAAAAGGCGGGTTACATGTTGTAGAGATTCGCACAACTCGTACAGAAAATGTAGAGACTCATCGCAGTTTGTGGAAACTTGTTTCCGAGGAAATAAATTTGTCAAACGGTGAGGAATAAGCAATGATGTATCAATTAAATGGTGTATCTTACTATGTGCACACCGAGGGAAAAGGAGAGCCGCTGCTGCTTCTTCACGGCTTTACCGGTTCTTCTCAAACCTGGAGTACCTTTATGAAGAAATTCGTTAAAGACTATCAAGTGATTGCTGTTGATATTATTGGTCATGGCCAATCAGCAGCTCCGAAAGAAATCAAACCATATTCAATGGAAGCAGTTGTTGAAGCACTGCATGAGCTGCTTCAACAGCTATCTCTATCACAGGTGAATGTAATTGGATATTCGATGGGAGGAAGGCTTGCTCTCTCATTTGCTCAGCGATATCCACACCTTGTGAAAAAGTTGGTATTAGAAAGCGCATCGCCTGGTTTAAAAACGCGAGAAGAACAAAAGCTAAGAAAAGAAAAAGATGAGCAGATGGCGAGCCGTATTGTGAAAAATGGAATTGAAGAATTTGTGAACTTTTGGGAGGAAATCCCTCTTTTTCGTTCTCAAAAGCAATTGCCTAGCTATGTTCAAGAAGCGGTGCGTCAAGAAAGACTTTCGCATACAGAAATCGGCCTTTCCAACAGTTTGAAAGGAATGGGAACAGGAGTCCAGCCGTCCCTTTGGGAGAAGCTGGACGATCTGTTGATGCCGGTTTTGCTTATTACAGGAGAAGTAGATCAAAAGTTTTGTTTAATTTCCAAAGAAATGCAAACATTAATACCAAATGCTACTTCTAAAATTATTTTAGGGACAGGCCATGCAATTCACGTGGAACAACCCGAGATTTTTGGTAGAATAGTAAGTGAGTTCTTAGCTACTACATAATTAGGAGGAAATAAAGATGACAGTTGAATGGACATCAGTACGTCAATATGAAGACATTTTATACGAAACATATAACGGAATCGCTAAAATTACGATTAACCGTCCGGAAGTGCACAATGCATTCCGTCCAAAAACAGTAATGGAATTGATCGATGCATTTGCTTATGCTCGTGACGATGCAAGCGTTGGAGTAATTGTATTAGCAGGTGCTGGGGATAAAGCATTTTGCTCAGGCGGAGACCAAAGAGTTCGCGGTCACGGCGGCTATGTAGGAGAAGATGAAATTCCACGTCTAAACGTTCTAGATTTACAGCGTTTAATTCGCGTAATTCCAAAGCCGGTTGTTGCAATGGTATCAGGCTATGCAATTGGTGGAGGCCACGTTCTTCACGTTGTATGTGACTTAACAATTGCAGCGGATAACGCAGTCTTTGGACAAACAGGTCCTAAAGTTGGAAGCTTCGATGCAGGATATGGCTCTGGTTACTTAGCTCGCATCGTAGGCCATAAGAAAGCACGTGAGATCTGGTTCTTATGCCGTCAGTACAACGCTCAAGAAGCACTAGACATGGGATTAGTAAACACGGTCGTTCCATTAGAGCAGCTTGAAGCTGAAACAATTCAATGGTGTGAAGAGATGTTAGAAAAAAGTCCAACCGCTCTTCGTTTCTTAAAAGCAGCATTTAATGCTGATACGGACGGCTTAGCTGGTATCCAGCAATTTGCGGGTGACGCAACGCTTCTTTATTACACAACGGACGAGGCAAAAGAAGGTCGCGATGCATTTAAGGAAAAACGCAATCCAGACTTCCAACAGTTCCCACGTTTCCCTTAAACAGCTGAAACAGCTTGGTGATTATCATCAGGCTGTTTTTTCAATTTGATTTAGTTAATTAGTATAAAAAGGAGAGAAATTTATGAGTGGCCAAACGATTCCTAATGGGCTTATGCAAAGAGCATATTTGACGCCAAACCGAGTGGCGGTAGAAACACTGCAAACGTCGCTTACTTTTCAAGAGCTTCATAAGCGTGTTCAAAAAGTAGCGCAGCAGCTTTCGTTTAACGGTGTAAAGCAAGGTGATACCATTGCTTTATGCATGAAAAACAGCGTGGAGTTTATTGAGATTTTACATGCGGTTTCTTATATTGGCGCTCGGGTGCTGCTCGTCAATACGCGTTTGACAAATGAAGAAATCAATTATCAGCTAACAGATGCAAACGTGTCGTTGCTTATTACGGATGAAGCATTTTTAACGAGAGAGTTCCAAAGTTCCATTACTCAGCTTCCTTTATCTTCTTTAAAAAGTTCTCCAGAAACAGAAACGTATTTTCAGAAAACGTGGAATCTCGAGGAGACGTTCACCATTATGTATACGTCTGGAACAACAGGTAATCCAAAAGGAGTGCTGCAGACATATGGAAATCACTGGTGGAGTTCCATTGGTTCAGCTCTTAATTTAGGATTAAATGAAAAAGACTGCTGGCTTATAGCGGTTCCTTTGTTTCATATTAGCGGATTATCCATTTTAATGCGGAGCGTCTTTTACGGAATGAAAATCATTTTAGAAGAACGATTTAAAGCAAGAGCGGTGAATGAAGCCATTGAAAACAAAGGAGTAACAATTATTTCGGTTGTCACTTCCATGCTATCGAATATGCTGGATGAATTAGCTGAACGTAAATACCCAAATACATTTCGCTGTATGCTTTTAGGAGGAGGACCCGCACCGCTTACTATTTTAGAGGCTTGTGTGAATAAAGAAATTCCTGTTTATCAAACGTATGGAATGACAGAAACATCTTCACAGTTCGTTACGCTTTCACCTGAAGATAGTTTGCGAAAACTGGGATCAGCAGGTAAACCATTATTTCCGTGTGCAATGAAAATTGTAGATGAGAATGGAAATGAAACACGTGAAGCAGGAGAAATCATTGTTAAAGGTCCAAATGTTACAAAAGGATATTTAAATAAACCTGAAGCTACTAAAAAAGCCCTTCAACAAGGCTGGTTCTATACAGGAGATATCGGGAAAGTGGATGAAGAAGGTTTTCTATATGTATTAGACAGACGTTCGGACCTTATTATTTCAGGTGGAGAAAATGTATATCCAGCTGAAATTGAAAATGTTTTGTTGAAGCATCCCGCTGTTAAAGAGGCCGGTGTAACGGGAGTAGCCGATGGAAAATGGGGACAAGTTCCTGCAGCATGCATTGTTATAAACGAAGACGTTTCAGATGAAGAGTTATCTTTACACATTCAACAATTTTTAGCAAAGTACAAACTTCCAAAGTATTTCGTTCGAGTAGAGGAGCTGCCGCGAACGGCCTCTAATAAAATCATACGCCGGAAGCTATCATCGTTCATACAGAAAGGAATTTAATCGATGATTATCAAAAAAGTACATCTTTATAAAATTGACATGAAGCTTCTTTCTCCTTTTTCAACAAGCTATGGTACGGTCCAGGATCGAGAATTGATTTTGCTTGAAGTAGAAGATGAAAAAGGATTTACAGGATGGGGAGAAGTCGTTGCTTTTTCATCTCCTTGGTATACGGAAGAAACGATTCAGACATGTTTTCATATGTTAGACGATTTTTTAATTCCTTCGCTTCTTCACCAGCAGCTTCAAAAACCAGAGGATGTTCAAAAGTTATTCAAACCTCTAAAGCGGAACAACATGGCTAAAGCAGCTTTGGACTGTGCTGTATGGGATTTGTATGCAAAGCGCCAAAATAAGCCCTTAGCTGAAGTAATTGGCGGAGTAAGGCCTGCTGTAGAAGCTGGAGTGGTAGTTGGCTTAAACGATATTTCCATCATGAAAGAACAAATAAAGACTTATATGAAAGATGGTTATAAGCGCTTTAAAGTGAAAATTAAGCCAGGCGCTGACTATGAGCTACTGAAACAAATTCGAGATGAATTTCCAAGCATTCCTCTTATGGCTGATGCCAATTCAGCCTATACGTTAAGCGATAGTGATTCATTGAAAAAACTAGATGAATTGAATTTAATGATGATCGAACAGCCGTTAAGTTCGGATGATATCCTTGATCATCGATTATTACAAAAGCAAATGAAGACGCCGATTTGCTTAGATGAAAGCATTGTGAGCTATGAAGATGCACGTCATGCAATCGAACAAAAAAGCTGCAAGATTATCAATGTGAAAATCGGTCGAGTTGGCGGAATGTCTGTAGCAAAAAAAATTCATGATTTATGCTCCCTACACGGTGTAAGGCTTTGGGTTGGCGGAATGTTAGAAGCCGGGATTTCACGAGCTCATAACATCGCCCTTGCCACACTGCCTTCTTTCACGATACCAGGTGACATTTCTGCGTCGTCTCGCTATTGGGAAAAAGATATTATTAAGCCCGAAGTAGAGGTAGAAGCCGGAGTAATAAAGGTGAAGGAAAAACCGGGGATCGGATACGATATTGATAAAAAGTTTATCAAAACAATCACAGCATTTGAAAAAGAATACAAATAATTAAAAACCGTTTTTTATGAAAAACGGTTTTTTTATTGATGTTGGCAATGTTTAGTAGAAAAATAGGACAAATTTTTTAAAAAGAGCACATTGTTCCATCAAGCGTGTCAAAACATGTTATGATGGAGTAGTTTGATGAAAAAAGTCGAAGGATTTTATCGTAAAAAACAAAATTATTTTTGAAAATAGGTTGATAGTTTTCTAAGTTGTCCTATATAATGTGTTTATAACATAACACAATATGTTGTTTGTTAAACAATAATAAAATACTATATTTTGTGTTTTCCAGTGAAAAAGGTGTCTGATAAAAAGACTTAAAAGGGAATTTGGTGAAAATCCAAAGCTGTCCCCGCAACTGTGAATGCTGATGAAATAAGGAGATCCACTGTGAGTAAACATCATGGGAAGGCCTTAAAGTAAAAAGAAGCATAAGTCAGGAGACCTGCCTTTTTTATGTCGTTTTATCTTCTTCGGGAGGTGAGAGGGTAGAGCGAGGATTGAGAAAAGACTTAGTGTCTTCTTCTATCTTCGTTCTATTCGCTCACCGAGGTACGGTGAGCGATTTTTTATTTTGAAGTGAAGAGAGGAGCCATATTTATGGTGAATACATTAAAGCCTACAATTCTACATGAATTAACTGCATATATTGAACGTTTAAAAAAAGAATTTACGCAGCTTGATTTTTCTTTGTATGAGGAAAAGGTTATTCAAACTGTTACAGTAAAGGAAAATATGACGGACGAAAAGGTTGCAAACGTACTAATTTTGGCAGCCCTAGAGCGTATTTCAATGGAAGAACCAGATTGGACGTACGTGGCGGCAGACGTCTACTTAAACGAACTATATCGAAAAGCAGCGGACAACCGAGGTTATGATAAAAAAGAGAAGTACGGTTCGTTTTATCAGCTTATTCAAGAACTAACAAAAATCGGCATTTATAATAAACAGCTATTAAAAACATATACAGAAGAAGAAATTAATGAAATTGCTTCAGTCATTATTCCTGAACGCGATCGTTTATTTACATACATTGGATTGCTGACATTAGCAGATCGCTATTTAGCGACATCACATGATAAGCGTGTATACGAATTACCGCAAGAACGTTTTCTTATCATTGCTATGACGCTGATGTCTCAAGAAAAGAAAGAAAATCGAACAGCATTAGTAAAAGAAGCGTACTGGGCGCTTTCTAGTCTATATATGACGGTTGCCACACCAACACTCTCAAACGCAGGAAAGAGCTACGGACAGCTATCTAGCTGCTTTATTGATACGATTGATGACAGCTTACGCGGTATTTATGATAGCAATACAGATTTGGCCACGCTTAGTAAAAATGGAGGCGGAATTGGTGTCTACCTCGGTCATATTAGAAGCCGAGGAAGTGATATAAAAGGTTTTAAAGGCGTATCATCAGGAACAATTCCATGGATGAAACAGCTAAATAATACGGCTGTAAGTGTCGATCAGCTAGGTCAACGACAAGGAGCTATTGCCGTATATTTAGACGTTTGGCATAAAGACATTTTTTCATTCTTAGACGCGCGTTTGAACAATGGTGATGAACGCCAGCGCACGCATGATTTATTCACTGGCGTATGTTTGCCAGATTTGTTTATGGAAAAAGTAGAAGCACGTGAAGACTGGCACTTATTCGATCCTCACGAAGTTCGTACGCTGATGGGCTACTCGTTAGAAGATTTTTATGATGAAGAAGAAGGCAGCGGTTCGTTCCGCACTCGTTACGCTGAGTGTGTAAACAATGAACAGCTTTCAAGAGAAACAGTGCCTGCTATTGAGATCTTCAAGCGCATTATGCTTTCGCAGCTTGAAACCGGAACTCCTTATATGTTCTATCGTGATACGGTTAACCGAGCTAATCAAAACCGACACGCGGGCATGATTTACTGCAGTAACTTATGTACAGAAATCACGCAAAACCAAAGTACAACGGTCGTAACAGAGGAAATTACGGAAGACGGAAAAATTATTATTACAAAGAATCCGGGCGATTTTGTTGTATGTAATCTTTCTTCTATTAACTTAGCGAGAGCCGTAACTGAAGATGTACTTGAACGTTTAATTCCAATTCAAGTACGCATGCTTGATAATGTTATTGAGTTAAATGATTTGCCGGTACTTCAAGCAAAGCTAACGAATCAAAAGTACCGCGCAGTAGGGCTTGGCACATTTGGCTGGAACCATTTGCTTGCCTTAAAGAAAATAGCATGGGAGACAGATGAAGCGGTAGCATATTGCGATGAATTGTATGAACAAATTTCTTACTTAACCGTGCAGGCAAGCATGAACTTAGCTAAAGAAAAAGGCGCATATCCATTATTTAAAGGCTCAGATTTTGAGTCAGGCGCTTATTTTGAAACACGTGAATACACGAGCGAAGCGTGGAGTGAACTGCGTAGCGAAGTTCAAAGCAATGGGATAAGAAATGGATATTTAATGGCTGTAGCACCTAATTCATCAACATCTATTATCGCGGGTTCTACGGCAAGTATTGATCCGATTTTCCGTAAGTTTTATTCAGAGGAAAAGAAAAACTATAAAATCCCAGTGACGGCACCAGATTTATCGCCAGCAACAAACTGGTATTATAAGTCCGTTTATTTAATTGATCAGCACTGGAGCATTAAGCAAAACGCCAAGCGCCAGCGTCATATTGATCAATCTATTTCATTCAATTTATATGTACAAAATGATATCCGAGCAAAAGAGCTGCTGGATCTTCATATGACGGCATGGAAAGAAAAATTAAAAACGACCTATTACGTACGTTCAACATCAAGTGAAGTCATTGAAGAATGTGAAAGCTGTCATAGTTAAAAGGAGTGAATAATTGATGACAAGCATGTTAAAACGAGAATTAATGAACGAAACAGCTCCGAACCGTTCGACAGGAATCATCAACGGCAAGAGCTCCAATATTCTAAACTGGGATGACGTCCGATTTTCATGGGCGTTCCCTAAATACAAGCGTATGCTAGCTAATTTCTGGACGCCGTTTGAAATTAATATGGGGCAAGATATTAAACAGTTCCCTCAGTTAACCGCTGACGAACAAGAGAGCTTTCTAAAAATTATTGGCCTGCTGGCGCTACTGGACAGTATTCAATCAGATTATGCTAGCAAAGTAGCTGACTATGTAACCGATTCTTCGATTAACGCTCTAATGATTATTTTAGCGCAGCAAGAAGTGGTTCATAATCATTCGTATTCATATGTTTTATCAAGTCTTGTACCAAAAGGAAAACAAGATGAAGTATTTGAATACTGGCGTACAGACGAAAAGCTTCGCGCACGAAATGACTTTATTACAAACGGATATAAAGCATTTAGCGAAGAAGCAACGGTTGAAAACTTTTTGAAGTCTATGGTATATGATGTTATTTTAGAAGGACTTTTCTTCTATAGCGGATTTGCGTTCTTCTATAATCTTGCGAGAAATCAAAAGATGGTGGCGACATCTACGATGATTAATTATATCAATCGTGATGAACAGCTTCACGTTGGGTTATTTGAAAAGATTTTCAAGGAAGTACTAAATGAAAATCCAGCTTATCGTACGGAGGAGCTAGAAACGTTTGTAGTTGAAACGTTCCAAGAGGCAGCTCGTCTTGAAATTGAATGGGCGGAATCTGTTATTGGAGAAAAATTCGACGGCATTACGATGAAAGAACTGCAGCAGTACATTGAATATATGGCGAATAAACGCTGTAATCAGTTAGGCTTCGGTCGAGCTGCTTTCCCAGAAGCACCGATTGAAAATCCTCTTCGTTGGATTATTGCTTATCAAGAGGTAGATTTAGGGAAAACCGATTTCTTTGAACAGAAATCACGACAATATACAAAAGCATCAGATGCAAATGGATTTGATGATCTATAAACACAAAAGCTGACTAATTTCCTTATTGATTAGTCAGCTTTTTTTAAGTGAATAAGTCCAAGTTCTAACGCACGTGTGGTAATTAAGTCATCAATTTCTTCTGGAATGTTTTCAAGTGTTCCCCATTTGTATGTCCATAAATGAGTAAATGATTGTACATAGATTGGAAAGGTTTGTTCATTTGCTTTTATGGCTTCTTCTTTAAAAAAATGAATCAGTTGTTCAGTCTTCATACTAGTCTCCTTTTTTATAATCTTGAAGAGAGAAAAAAGACAACCCAGAGGCTGTCCTTTTGCGGGTTACGCTTCAGTTGGCTTGAACGTTTTACAGTCTGTTTCATAGCTGCTTGCTGCATGTTTTCCGCTATGACTTACTACGTAAATTTCTTCTGCACTGCAGTGATTTCCATTTTTCCAAAAGTGACAGTTGTTTACTTCACAAAGAATGTTTTGTTCCAACGTTAACCCTCCTTTGTATGTGATAGCTATAGTATGGTCAAAATTCAACTAACTTATAAGAAAGGTGGTAGACTTTCATTTTAATTGAGAATTTTTATCAATTAAACATTGACAAAGAGAATCATTCTCAATTAAACTGTATATATAGTAAAGAATACAGGTTGTTGTCAAATCATTAAATGAATAATTAATTGGGAGGGAACAAACATGTCATCAGTCATGGTTGTAGGAGGAGACAGGTTAAAGCATATTACAGATCGTCTAGCGGGAGAAGGGTTTAATGAAGTAATTCATTTAGATGGCCGTAAAAGCAATATGGTGAAGCGAGAAATTCCCGAACATATTGGGTTTGTATTAGTTATTACGGATTTTATTAATCACAATATGGCAAAAGTCATTAAAGAGAAAGCAAAAAAACAGCAAAAACCAATTTATTTCGTCAAACATTCATGGAGTGCTATTCGTAAAGTGATTGAGCAAATTTCATGATTTAATTTTTGATCATTATTGAGAATGAATTTCAATTATGGTGGTGAGACATAGATGGAACCGATGAAAGTGCATATAAAGACACTCTCCAATAACCACATCGAACAATTTATTCGATGTCCGTACAAATTTTATCAGCAGCAGCTTCTTTTGAAAAAGACATCTATAGATTGGAAACAGCATGTTCAAGTAACCGTCCATCAAATCATTAAAACATACTATAGCAAGCCAGTTGAGTATCGCTCAAACCTCTATGTTTTACAGCTTATTGAAAAATATTGGCGTCTAAAGCCAAATATGTTTTCATCACCCATTCACTATTACGATGTGTTAGCTAAAGTAAGTGATTATTTACTGAGGTTTTTAGGCGAGAAAACACATGTGGAGCTACCACTTTTTGTGTTTGAGAAATACAGCGTTTATGTAGAAGAAATTCAAAGCAACCTTTCTCTGACCATTGATTTTGCTGCATGGACAGAGAAGTCTTATACGGTAACAAAATTCATTCTAGATGACCATGAAGAAGTAAAGAACGCAATGAAAGACTTTATTATCGTTTTTTCGAAACAAGCTTTTAAAAAGGTTCCTGAACAAATTCGTTTTTATTCATTATTAACCGGAGAAACAACAACTTATTATATTGCAACAGGCGATTATGAAAAAGCCATACTTCAACTACATATTGTCAAAAGTGTGTTAATGGAACCAAAACATTTTCAAAAGAACTATGCATCCAGTGAGTGTGAAAACTGTCCTCTTAAGCAAGAATGTGATGAAGAAGGGGATGTGCGGTCCACACTGCTGGTGTAAAGGAGCGTCATTTACATGAAGGAAATCTTACTAGCTTATGCGAGTATGTCAGGCAACACAGAAGCAATAGCCGATTTGATCGAAGAAGAATTAGTCAAGCATGGATTGCATGTGAAACGAGCAGAAGTATATGACATTGATGCTTCGGACCTTGTATTGGCAGAATCTATTATCTTTGGAGCTTATACGTGGGGAGATGGAGAGCTGCCAGATGATTTTTTAGATCTTTATGATGAAATGGATGATATAGATCTCAGTCAAAAGCAGATGGCTGTATTTGGTTCAGGTGATTCATCATATGATGTTTTTTGCGGAGCAGTTGATTTAATTGAAGAAAAAATAAAGGGACGCAACGGAAATATAGCTGTTCCTGGTTTGAAAATCGAGCTTTCTCCCTTTGGAGAAGATGTAGAAAAATGTAAGGTATTTGCTAAAGACTTTGCTGAAGTAGTGGCAAAATCTGCTGCTTCATAAGAAAACCCGGTCAAGTGCTGACCGGGTTTTTAATATGGCTTCTTTTTGCTGTATTCTTTATTATCTTTCATAAATAGACGCCAGAAATAAAAGAAGCCAGGAAATAAAATCGCAAAGCCAACAATATACACAATAAATAACGAATGGAACGCATCGGGATGTGTAAATCCATTCTCAATCGTTACGTTTGGATACACGACATACGGTAAATGACTTCGTCCGTATACGTAACTTGCTAAGAAATATTGGAGGACGATTGATACCACGGCTAAACGAGGCATTCCTTTTCCTTTTTGAGAAGGCAGCAGCAGAGCAATACCAGCTACTACAAATAGACCTACAGACCCGTAAAGAAGAGGCTTAAACTGCATCATTTTATCATATAACCAGCTGGCTTCTGATTGCATTGTAATCATAATAAAGATAGCCATTAGCAGTGAAAGAGGTCCTGTAATGAGCGCATCGCGCCGATAGACCGCATAAGCTTCCATTTCGTCAGATGACTTCGAGTAATCTGCTAATAAAAGAGACGACAGAAACAGGGAAGAGGTAATGGCAAAACCAATAAATGAATAGACGTGCGGACTTGAAAACACTCTTGCTAAATTTAATCGCTGCGTTCCGTCAATTACATCAATAAATCCACCTTGACTTACGGGCAGTACGGCGATTAAAAAAGCAGGAATTAATACGCCAGATATACCAGATACATAAACCAACGCTCTCCGATATTTGAAACTGCCAGCATAGTGTGAAAACACTAAAAATCCGCTTCGAATAGATAAGAGAAGTAAAATGATACTCCCCGGTACTAGTAGCACTGTTCCAAGCGTAAATGTAGCTCGCGGAAAAAAGCTAAACAGCGCAACAACAATCGCAACGATAAATACATTGGTTACTTCCCAAGTAGGCGATAGATATCTGTTTGCTACATCTGTAGCATTTGTTTTCGTACGGTTAATATAGACCATCGACCAAAAACCAGCTCCAAAGTCCATCGTTCCCATTACAGCATAGATAAAAATGAAGCCCCATATTACAGTAATTGCTAGTAATGAATCACCCATATTCTCACATCCTTTTTAATCTGCTTGCGCAGCAAGCTCTTTAGAAAGCGGATTTCGTCTAAAATAAAACACCAGTACAAGGGCGACTGCGGCCACGAGTACGATATAAACAAGCAAAAACAAGAAAAATAAAATATGCAAATTAGCAGAAGTAGTAACGGCTTCTGATGTACGCATGATGCGGTAAATGACCCAGGGTTGTCTGCCTGTACATGCGAAAATCCATCCGAATTCAATGCCCATGATCGCGAGAGGGCCCGTTGCGACAAAAGCCCACATGAAAACTTTAGGGAAGCTTTTCTTCTTTAAAAACTTGTACCAAACAACGCCCACTAGCGCCACTAAAATTAAAATCGATCCGATAATGACCATACCGTTAAACAAGGTATGCACAAAAAGCGGCGGCCAATAATCTCTAGGGAAGTCATTGAGTCCAGTAATCACTGTATTAAAGCTATTACCCGACAAGAAGCTGAGCATCCATGGAAACTCAATGCCATACTTGACTCGCTGTTCTTTTTCATCTGTAAATCCGCCTAAAGCTAATGGCGCATGATCTTGCGTTTCAAATAGACCTTCAGCTGCTGCAAGTTTTTCGGGTTGATATTCGTATACTTTTTGCATCGATTCATGTCCATTCAAAGCTGTTACAAAAGAAAAAATCCCGCCGATTACTAATCCCATCATCAATGCTTTATGATGGAATTTATATTCTCTTGGGTTATGTTTTCGCGCACGAAGCATTTTAAAGGCAGCGACTGAAGCAATGACAAAGCCTCCGGTTGTATAAGCAGAAACGGCTACGTGACCGGACGTTACAAAGAAACTCGGATTAAAGAAAGCTGCCCAAGGATCTACGCTTACAATTTCGCCATTTAAAATTCGAAAGCCAGCAGGTGTTCCTTCAAATGCGTGCACGTTTGTAATTAAAACGGCAGAGGCAAGAGCGCCTATTGCTACTAAAATGAGACTGATAATCCTCATTTTTCGAGAAATACGGTCCGCTGCGTATACGTAAATAGAGAGAAAAAGAGCCTCAATAAAGAAAGCATAAATTTCAATTTGAAAAGGAAGAGCCATCACTTTTCCTACGATTTCCATAAAACCCGGCCAAAGCAACGCTAATTGCACACCAGCAATCGTTCCCGTAGGAATAGCGACTCCAAGCAGGACAGCAGCTCCTTTTGTCCAGCGCTGTGCCATAAGTTCATAATCTTTATCTTTTGTTTTGTAGTAAAGAATTTCAGCCAATAAAATCATGAGAGGAATGCCGACGCCAAGAGTGGCAAAAATGATATGTACTCCCATGTTCAGACCAAACATTGAACGTGCAGTAACTAAATGATCCATTCATTTTTCAACCTTTCCAGTAAAGTATTGATAAACCTTATTGTCCACTTTTTACCACGCTTTATGCATCAGAATTGGTAAAACATATAACTTGAAAATAGTAATCATTACGATTATAATAAGTATATATTGTTTTAAAGGAGAGATATTTAATGAAAACAAATATTCATCCAGACTATCGTAAAGTTGTATTTATGGATACAAATAGCGGAACATCATTTTTATCAGGATCTACAAAACAATCAAATGAGACCGTTCAATGGGAAGATGGCAACACATATCCGCTCTTAAAAGTTGAAATTAGTTCGGATACACATCCATTTTATACAGGAAAACAAAAATTTGCTGATAAAGGCGGCCGTGTGGAACGCTTTAAGCAAAAATATAAATTACAATAAAAAAACTAGCCGAGAGGCTAGTTTTTTTATTAATATAATGCTTTTTTCAACGTATCAATGTTGTGTTGCATAATGGAGAAATAATCTTCTTTATTTTTAACATCGTTTTTCGTTAATGACTCTAAGTTATGAAGTGTTAAAGCTTGAGCTCCCACTTCATTTTTTACAAGCGTAGACACTTTAGGCTTTAAATTTTGGTCAAAGATAAAGTATTTGATATGGTCTTTTTTTGCTTGTTTTACGATGTTTTCTAATTGTTTTTGAGACGGCTCATTTGTAGGAGATAAACCCGCTACGCTAATTTGCTTTAATCCGTATCGTTTTTCCCAGTAGCCGTAGGCTGCATGTGATACTAAAATTTCTTTATGAGGTGCGTCGCCAATCGTTGTTTTTAACTCTTGGTTCACATCTTCAAGCTGAGTCTTTAAGGATTGGAAGTTCTTTTCAAATTCTGCTTTTTTATCCGGTTTTAATTCAACAAGTTCATTTTTAATATTTTCTGCTAATTGAATAGCTAAAATAGGATCAAGCCAAACGTGAGGGTCTGTATCTCCGTGGTGATGCTCTTCTTCATGTGCATGTTCGTCCTCGTGGGCATGCTCATCTTCAGAACTCTTTGCTAGTTCAATTCCTTTTGCAGCTTCTACTAAAGCGACATCTTCATTCTTTAGCGTAGACTGTGCTTTATCTGCAAAGCCTTCAAGCCCAATTCCTGAGTAAACGAATGCGTCCGCGTTTGCGATTTTGACCATTGTTTTTGTGGTAGGTTCAAATGAGTGAGCATCTACACCGGTTGGTAAAATGCTTTTAGCTTCTACATATTTTCCACCGATTTTTTCAGTGAAATCCTGTAAAGGGTAAATTGTTGTGTAAACTTCTAATTTTTTATTTTTATTATCAGATGCGTTATTTGCACTGCTTGAACTGCACCCTGCAAGGGCTGTTCCAATTCCTAATGCCAGCACCATTAAAAGTGGTTTGAATTTCATTATGTTGCTCCTTCCGTTCGTATCGTAACCATTTATGACCTATGTTATTATATCGTAATTATTACGATTTGAAAACTAAAAATTTACGCACTTACTGTAAACTTAGGAAGGGGGTCTTTGAAAGTAGCCCAATCTTGATTCATTTCCTCATTTGTCAGCAAACAGTGGTCTAAAGTTTCAATTATTTCAGCTTTGTTCATATCAATACCAATCAATACAAGCTCGTTAATACGGTCTCCAAATTGTTCATCCCATTTTGCTCGTAATTCAGGTTCTTCCTTTAAGGTTTGTTCCCTTTCCTCTGCTGTGTACGTTGCGACCCATTCACCCGCTCCTTGAATCATAATGGACGTACCTGCTTGAGAAAGAAGTCCTGCCATATGGTTACGTGAAGCAAGCCAGAAAAATCCTTTTGCACGTACAATATCAACCGGCCAGTCCTCTAACCATTTCATAAAGCGTTCAGGATGAAGGGGACGATTCCTTTTATATACAAAAGAAGAAATACCAAACTCTTCTGTTTCAGGCGTATGGTGTTCTTCATTTAATTCTTTAATCCACCCGGCTCCTTGACTAGCTTTTTCAAAGTCGAATAAGTCGGTATGAAGTATGGCTTCAAGTTTTACCTCACTATTAATTGTTTGAATAACAGTGGCCTCTGAGTTTAATTTGTGAAGAACAGCCTGCAGCTCATCTGCATCATCTTTTGTTAACAAATCAACTTTGTTTAATAAAATGACGTTTGCAAATTCAATTTGATCGATTAATAAATCAACCACTTCTCTTTTATCGTTTTCATCCGTTCCTTCTTTGCGGTCTAATAAGCTTTCGCCGGATGAAAAGTCTTCCCAAAAGCGATTAGCATCTACTACAGTGACCATCGTATCTAATGAACATTTCTGAGTTAAATCAATGCCAAGCTCTTCATCAATATAAGTAAATGTTTGAGCAACAGGGATAGGTTCGCTGATTCCGGAAGATTCAATGACAATATAATCAATATCATCATTGTCAGCGAGGCGTTCTACCTCTTTCATTAAATCATCTCGAAGCGTACAGCAAATACAGCCATTTTGCATTTCAACAAGTTTTTCTTCTGTTCGAGAAAATCCGCCTTGTTTAACTAAGTCTGCATCAATATTTACTTCGCTCATGTCATTGACAATGACCGCGACCTTTAAACCTTCTTTATTTTTTAAAATATGGTTCAAAAGAGTTGTTTTACCTGACCCAAGGTATCCGCTTAAAACGGTAACGGGAATTTTTTTCACTGTTATAACCTACTTTCTTGTCTTTAAATAATAATGATTACGATTTAACACTTTTCATCTTATAGGAAAAAGTATTATAATACAAGAAAGAATTTTTTTTATGAAGGAGAAGACAGCAAATGAGCTTATTACAAGATGTTTTAGAATTCAACAAAAAATTTGTAGAAGAAAAGAAGTATGAACTTTACGAAACAAGCAAATTCCCTAATAAAAAAATGGTTATTTTATCGTGTATGGACACAAGATTGGTAGAACTGCTTCCGCACGCTTTAAATCTGCGTAACGGAGACGTGAAAATTGTTAAAAATGCAGGAGCACTTGTTTCACATCCATTTGGAAGTATTATGCGAAGCATTTTAGTAGCTGTGTACGAGCTACAAGCTGATGAGGTATGTGTAATTGGTCACCATGACTGCGGAGCAGGTAAACTTCAGGCGGAACCTTTTTTAGAGAAAGTAAGAGCAAAAGGCATCTCAGATGAAGTGATTAATACCATTGAATATTCTATGGACTTGAAAAAATGGTTAACGGGTTTTGATTCAGTAGAAGAGACTGTTCAGCATAGTGTAGAGACAATTCGTAATCATCCTCTATTTTCAAAAGATACTCCTGTACATGGACTAGTTATTGATCCAAATACAGGAAAGCTAGATGTTGTTGTAAATGGGTATGAAGCAATCGAAAACAACTAAAGCTTAGTGTGATTTTTTCTCAGGTACTTCATCGATGCCACCCGGATGGAACGGGTGGCATTTTAAAATGCGTTTTATAGTCAAATAAGATCCCTTTACGGCACCAAAGCGTTTAATGGATTCAACTCCGTACTGGGAGCAAGTAGGGTAAAACCGGCACCTTGCCGGAAGAAAAGGCGAAATTCCTTTTTGATATCCTTTTATAAGTAAAAGCAAAAGCTTTGCAATCATTTATTATCACGTTCTTTCTTTCGTGTTTGCTCATACTATAAGGGATAGAAGGAATAAAAAGCAACTAAAAGAAATAAAGGTTATTAAATGGATGAAATATATCGGAATTGCATGTTATGATAGGTGAAAGAAGAAAAAAGGAGTGGTATTATGCCATCAGTAGAAAGTTTTGAGCTAGATCATAATGCGGTTAAAGCACCTTACGTAAGACACTGCGGTGTTCACAAAGTGGGAAGCGACGGCGTTGTAAATAAATTCGATATTCGTTTTTGCCAACCAAACAAACAAGCAATGAAGCCGGACGTTATTCATACGTTAGAGCATTTATTAGCTTTTAATATTCGTACTCATGTAGAAAAATACGATCACTTTGATATTATTGATATTTCGCCTATGGGATGTCAAACGGGATACTACTTAGTAGTGAGCGGGGAGCCGACTGTACGTGAAATTATTGATTTGTTGGACGATACGCTAAAAGATGCAATTAACATTACTGAAATTCCAGCAGCAAATGAAAAACAGTGCGGTCAAGCAAAACTTCACGATTTAGAAGGAGCAAAACGCTTGATGAAGTTCTGGTTAGAACAGGACAAAGAAGATTTAGAAAAAGTATTTGGCTAAAAATAAGCAGTCCGCTGGGCTGCTTATTTTATTTGGAAAAAGATGAAGACGTTTCTCTGAGTCTAAAGAAAGGGAAATGTCTCTTTTTATGAAAAAAATGTTTTAATCAACTAAAAAAGGGTACAACTATACTATATAAAGAGTTCATAAAGGAGCGAATAATATGGCAGCAAATGTAAATGAAATTGTTAATAAACAAGTGGCAAACTTTAGTGTAATGTACATAAAACTTCATAATTTTCATTGGTACGTGAAAGGTGAACAATTCTTCACTCTTCATGAAAAGTTTGAAGAGCTGTATACGGAAACAGCTACAATTATTGATGACCTTGCAGAACGCCTTTTAGCACTAGAAGGAAAACCTGTGGCAACAATGAAAGAATCGTTAGAGCTTTCTTCTATTAAAGAAGCGGATGGAAGCGAAACGGCTAAAGACATGGTTGCTTCTTTAGTAAGCGATTTTGATACGCTAACTGCTGAATTAAAAGAAGGAATGGATGCAGCCGGTGAAGCGGGCGATGAAACAACAGGAGACATGCTGTTAGCTATTCATCAAAGCTTAGAAAAACATACGTGGATGTTAAAGTCATTCCTAGGCAAGTAAGTAAAACCTGCGAGCAATCGCAGGTTTTTTTATGATAAGATGGACGAACACTTTTTTTTCACCGGCATATACTGTAGGGATATGACTGCTGAAAGGGTGAAAAAAGTGGATATGCAGAAGCTTTCTGTCTTGATAATTTCAAGTTTAGGTTCACTGGCTTTTTTTTTATTTGGAGAGTGGGACTATTTACTAATGGCTTTAGTAGCATTAGTGGCAATGGATTACTTGACAGGCACGATTGCAGCTTTTATAAATAAACGTTTATCTAGCAAAGTAGGTTTTAAAGGAATTGCCAAAAAAATTTTTATTTTTGCCATGATTGCTGTAGCAAACTTTATCGATTCTGTATTTTGGGAAAACGGTCATATTATTCGAGATGGAGCTATTTTGTTCTATATTTTAAACGAAATGATTTCAATTACAGAAAACGCAAGAATTGTAGGGGTTCCAATTCCAGAGCCGTTAAAAAAAGCAATAGCGATTTTAAAAGACCGCTTTAAATCGTAGAGTGTATAAAAAAAGAATAAGATACACATAAGAAAGATAAGTTGGCACTAGAAAGAAGGAGCTGAATATCTTTCATGACAAAAAAATATTATGTATCTCTGAGTTCAGGGGAAATCAATCAGTCAAATACTGCTTCAGATTGGAATTATGCGATTGAAGCAACAGATGAAGAAGTGGAGCAGCTGAGAACCTATTTAGATCAGCGCGCTTCAAGCGATTGGTCAAGCTTTTGGCGATCCCATATTCCGTATCTGGAATATCATCATGATTCTCAAAATGATATGTACGATAAAACAACAGTTGACATATA
Organism: Priestia sp. 179-F W1.4 NHS; assembly: GCF_045369295.1. NCBI lineage: Bacteria > Bacillati > Bacillota > Bacilli > Caryophanales > Bacillaceae > Priestia > Priestia sp. 179-F W1.4 NHS. The sequence continues at coordinate 32,103 of NZ_JBIQFF010000001.1, forward strand.
TGCCATGCTTTATCAGCTGGGAGACGATGAAACAAAATCACATATCAAACAGATGAATATTTTATCTTCAGATAGAACGGAATAAGGGGTAAAATGCAAAGAAAAAAAGTACGAGCATACTTTTCTTATCAGGTATGGCCGTAATGTATGATAAAATAAGGGAAAAATCAAATGGAGTTTGAGTCGACCATGTACACATTTAAGGATGCATATCATAATCAAGTATTTTTATCATTTGAAAAAAATCCATTCTCGAAAACTCCACGTCATGTTTGGGTCGTATGCAGGTATGAAAATCAATGGTTGCTAACGAATCACTCAAAACGAGGTTTAGAATTTCCCGGAGGAAAACTAGAAGGCAATGAAATACCAGAAGAAGCAGCGGTTCGAGAAGTGTTTGAAGAAACAGGCGGAGAAGTCTCTTCTTTAACTTATATTGGTCAATATAAAGTAGTAAGTAAAGGAAAGACCATTATTAAAAATATTTATTTTGCTACGATTGGAAATGTAATTAAAAAAGAAGACTACATGGAAACAGATGGTCCCGTAATGATTGACGAACTACCTTCGGGCATTCAACAAGATGATGCGTACAGCTTCATTATGAAAGATAATGTTTTGCAGTATGTAATGAAATATGTAAAGCGAACATTTTTGTAAAAGCATCATATCAACGAAAATACCCCCGTTTGTACGGGGGTATTTTTTATGAGCGTCGGATCAATTTCTTTTCTAGATAAGCCACGCCTTGGTACATAATCGTAGCGAAAATGGCAATTAATAATAAGCTGAGAAGAACAAGAGTAAAGTTGAAGACTTGGAAACCATAAATAATCATATATCCAAGCCCTTTTGAAGAAACTAAAAATTCTCCTACGATGACGCCTACCCAAGATAAACCGACGTTTACTTTAAATGTGGAAATAATGGCAGGCATGGAAGCTGGAAGAATTGCTTCTTTAAAACAGCGGGTTTTCGTTGCCCCGAAGCTTTTTAGTAATTTAATATAGTTTGGATCCACTTCTTTAAAGGCTGTGTAAACGACGATGGATGTAATGATAACGGATATAATCGCTCCCATCGTTAAAATTGAGAAAAATCCTGGCCCAATTGCTACAATTAAAATAGGGCCCAGCGCTACTTTAGGCATGGCGTTTAAAATAACGAGGTAAGGGTCTAATATATGTGCAAGCCTAGTTGAATACCAAAGGGCCGTTGCAAGTAAAATACCTAGCACTGTGCCTAAAATGAAGCCAAGAACTGTTTCGAATAACGTAAAACCAATATGTTCTGCCAGCGAGCCGTCGGCAAGTTTAATTAAAAATAAATGCCATACTTTAGTAGGGGAACTGAAGATTAAAGGGTCAATCCACTTTAAACGAGAAGCCAGTTCCCAGAAGCTAAAAAAGGCTAAGAAAATGACCAGCTGTACGCTCAGTACTAATCGTTTTTCGCCCCGAACCTTGCGAAGGTAGCTTTCGTGAAGAGTATCTAGGGAGCTAGTGGGTTTCAAGTTGATCAAGCTCCTTCCATATGTCCATAAATAAATCGTTATAGACAGGATGCTGTCGTGCTTCAAACGGAGAGAGGGTTCGTAAAATAGAAGGAACCGTGAATGTTTTTGCGATTTTTCCTGGCTTGGCTGAGAATAAAAAGATTCGGCTGCTCATAGCAATGGCTTCGCCGATATCGTGCGTGACCAAAACGGCCGTTTTTTGATAAGTCATCAGTGTTTTGGAGACAAGTTCTTCAAGCTTGAGTTTTGTTTGAAAATCAAGTGCTGAAAAAGGTTCATCCAAGAGTAAAATAGCGGGGTCAATGGCAAGTGTTCGGACTAAAGCGACGCGTTGTCTCATGCCTCCGGATAACTGGTGTGGATATAGGTCATCTACGCCTTGTAGACCAATTTCTTTTAGGAGCAGCAGTGCTTTACTCTCCGTTTTGTCTGTTAGCTGTCCGCGAATTTCAAGCCCAAGTAAAATATTTTCTTTAATGGTTTTCCACGGAAACAAATAATCTTGTTGAAGCATATAACCGATGTTTGGAACTGATGTTCCGATATTTTCACCGTCTATTGTGACAGAGCCTGACGTTGGTTCAATCAAGCCTGCAATAATCGATAGAAGCGTCGTTTTTCCACATCCGCTTGGGCCGAGAAAGGAAACGAATTCTCCTTCTTCAATAGACAAATTAATATGTTCAAGTGCAGTGGTAGCAGACTTTGTCGTAAGGTACATATGTTGAACATCTTGAATGTGAAGTTTTGTCATATTACTCCCTCATTGCATCTTTTGCGAATTTTGTGTTGACTAGCTTGCTGTGATCAATGTGTCTTGGAAGTTCTCCAGATTCGTCCATGATTGTTTGTAAATGATCCCACTCTTTCTCATCTAATAAAGGGTTAGTTGCAAAGGATTTTTGCGATTTATAGCGGTCAATAACAGTTTTTAGCGTGTCTTTAGGTGTATCTTCAAAATACGGTGCAACCACTTCAGCAATTTCATCTGTGCTATGTGTATTCACCCATTTTTGTGCTTTGTAAATAGCTCGAGTAAATTTAGCTGCTGCTTCAGGGTTATCTTTTAAATAGCTTTCTTTGGCCATAAATGTTGTATAAGGAACTGTTCCTGATTCTTTTCCGAAGGAAGCAACGATATGTCCTTTTCCTTGTTTCTCTAAAATACTAGCCGTTGGCTCAAATAATTGAACGTAATCTCCAGTACCAGAAGCAAAAGCATTCGCAACGTTAGCAAAATCAATGTTCTGAACGAGTTTTACATCTTTTTTAGGATCAATATTATGCTGTTTTAACACATATTCCCCTACCATTTGCGGCATGCCGCCTTTGCGTTGACCAAGAAACGTTTTGCCTTTAAGCTGATCCCATGAAAATTGATCGACCTTTTTACGTGCTACTAGAAATGTTCCGTCGGTTTGGGTTAGCTGTGCAAAGTTGATGACGGGATCACTAGACCCTTGTGCATATACGTAGATTGACGTTTCCGAGCCGACTAAGGCGACGTCGATGCCATCAGATAAAAGTGACGTCATTGTCTTATCTCCGCCCCAAGTTGTTTTTAAATCTACCTTTAGTCCTTCTTCTTCAAAAAAGCCTTTTGAAATAGCGACGTACTGGGGAGCATAAAAGATAGAGCGAGTTACTTCGCCGACACGAACCGTTTGTACAGATGTTGTTTTGCTGCAGCTAATTAGTGGAATGAGTAAAATCATAATAGCAAGCAAAGAAAAAAGCCATTTAATTGGTTTCATAAAGCAAGCCTCCTTAAAGTAATAAAATATTTTATGATAATGTATGTAAAGAAGTGGAAGAAGGTGAGTGCCTATATAACTATGTGGAAAATCAAAGAAGTAGTAGTCAACGACTGAAAGTAAACCTTAGCGGAAGAAAGTAGGCTAGTTATATAAAGAATGGAGGAAAAAAATGAAAGATGGAACAATTCTTCATAAACAGCGTTTCCCATCATCAAATCCTCGCGTGACGCTGTGGGTGATTACATATGCATGTCAAGGGCTTAAGATTAAAGGAATGCTTGCAGAGCCAAAAGAAAAAGGAATGTATGACGGCTTTTTATACTTAAGAGGAGGTATTAAGAACGTAGGAACGGTTCGCCCTGCTCGACTCATTCAATTTGCTTCACAAGGTTTTATTGTGATGGCTCCGTTCTATAGGGGAAATCAAGGAGGCGAAGGAAACGAAGATTTTGCAGGAGATGATCGTTACGATGCTTTTGCTGCTTACGATTTACTGAAACAGCTCCCTAACGTCCACCATGACCGCATTCATATTTTTGGGTTTTCACGAGGGGGAGTGATGGCTTTACTCACAGCCATTGAAAAAAAAGACAGCCGTTCTCTTGTGCTATGGGGAGGCGTCACGGATATGGTGCTGACATATGAAGAAAGAGAAGATTTAAGAAGAATGATGAAGCGGGTGATTGGAGGAACTCCTTCTAAATATCCTGAAAGATACGAATGGAGGACACCTTTGCATCGTGCTCATCTCGTCGAGCCGCCGGTCTTGCTTATTCATGGTTTAGAAGATAAAAACGTCTCAATTGATCATTCCTATCAGCTCGAATCTAAACTAAAGAAGTCCAATAAAAAAGTTACCAGCTGGTATTTTGAAAACTTTCCACATGCTTTTCCACCAAAAGAAAACCGAGAAACGGTAAAGAAGTTAACGAAGTGGATGAAAGCGCAATAAAAGATATGCTACGATAGAAAAAACAAGTAGAATAACAGTGAGGAGTGAGAGAAAATGGGGATGCCGCTAGAATTAAATACAATGATTGTGACAAAAGGCAACGAAAAGCGTGTAACAGATAACATTTTTCAAGTTGAGAAAAAAGGATATCGTTTGTATCCGTTGGATATTCCATTAAACATTCACAAAACGAAAAATGGAGAATGTATTGGAACTGCTGTTGTGCGTAAGGTAGAAATGGAGCAGGAAAAAACCATTGTCACATATGAACTGACAAAATTACATTCGACTAACTAAAAAACCGATCGTCTATAAGACGATCGGTTTTTTATTAGACTCTAGGTCCGCCTAATGTTGAAATGTCCGATGCTACATCATTAAAACGCTTGAAGTTCGCTTTGAATTTAGCGGCAAGTTCAGTTGCTTTTTGGTTATAAGCTGTTGCATCGTTCCATGCTTTAGAAGGCTGAAGCACTTCATCAGGAACTCCCGGAACATGAGTTGGAATCGATAAACCAAAAATAGCATCTGTTACTGTTTCGGTATTAGCTAGTTCTCCTTCAAGAGCTGCTTGAACCATAGCTCGAGTGTAACTTAACTTCATTCGTTCACCCACGCCGTATTCACCGCCGGTCCATCCAGTGTTTACAAGGTAGACATTTACGTTATGTTCATCGATTTTCTTTCCTAGCATTTCTGCATAAGTTGTTGGAGCAAGAGGTAAGAAAGGCTCACCAAAGCATGTAGAGAAAGTAGCCTGTGGCGATGTTACGCCGCGCTCTGTTCCAGCTAACTTACTAGTGTATCCGCTCAGAAAATGGTACATCGCTTGTTCTTTTGTAAGCTTGCTGATTGGAGGTAAGACGCCGAAGGCATCAGCAGTTAAAAAGACAATAGCTGTAGGGTGCCCAGCAACGCTTGGCAATACCGTATTATCAATAGAGTCAATTGAATAAGCGGCACGAGTATTCTCTGTTAAACTATTATCATTGTAATCTGCTACTTTCGTATTTTGATTCAACACTACATTTTCCAGTACTGCGCCGAAGCGAATTGCATTAAAAATTTGCGGTTCTTTTTCTTCGGAAAGCTGAATGCACTTCGCGTAGCAGCCTCCTTCAATATTAAATACACCAGAGCTTGACCAACCGTGCTCGTCATCTCCGATTAAACGACGGTTTGCATCAGCAGAAAGCGTTGTTTTACCCGTTCCAGATAAACCAAAGAATAATGCAACGTCACCTTCTTCTCCTACGTTAGCAGAACAGTGCATGGATAGAATATTGTTTTGAGGAAGCAAGAAGTTCATCACTGAAAAAATAGATTTTTTCATTTCACCAGCGTATTCAGTTCCTCCAATTAGCACAATGCGTCGCTCTAATGAAAGAATAATGAAGGTTTCAGAATTCGTCCCGTCTGTTTCAGGATCAGCTTTGAACGTTGGAGCTGCTACAATTGTAAACGGCTTCACATCATCATTTGTTTTTTGTTCAGCTGAAGGGCGAATGAATAACTGCTGAGCGAATAGGTTGTGCCATGCAAATTCATTAACTACTTGAATTGGTAACTGATACTTTTTATCAGCTCCAGCATATCCATTAAAAACAAAAAGTTCATCCTGCTTCTTTAAGTGGGTTAAGACTTTTTTGTATAGCGCATCGAATCGCTGAGCAGAAATTGGCTGATTGACGGGTCCCCATTCAACCGTTTTTGAAGATACAGCATCGCTTACAATAAATTTATCCAAAGGAGAGCGGCCTGTATATTTTCCGGTTTCGACTGACACAGCACCTGTAGAAGTCAGCGTTCCTTCGCGTCGAGCTAGAATTTTTTCAACAAGTTGTGGAACAGATAATTGGTGTTTTGTTGTTTTTAATTGAAGCAAACCATTTAATTCGATAGACATATCAACAGTACTCATGTGCACTACCTTCCTTTTTTAGCTATTATTTATTCATTAATGTTTGAAATTTATAATTAGTATAACACATTTATTTAATTATTCTATACTATTTAACTAAAAATGTTTGTGCATTATAAAAAAATGTACGTTATACCTATTTTAGACACATGTATATGTGCTAGAAGCGAAAAAAGTGAAGCTATTTCAAGTGAAAGCCTTTTTTTGGTCTGTCTTGTTAACCAAACTTCGTGTTCACTCTTAATAAGGTATACTATTTTTAAATTTGAGTATGTTACATTAAAACAGATTCAAACATAAAGAGATGATTTCCATTTGAATGTTGTTGACAGTGAAGCGCTTTTTCATGTATTATATGTCCTTGAACGGATACTCTCTTATCCCGAGCTGGTGGAGGGACAGGCCCTGTGAAACCCAGCAACCATCGTCATTTTTTTGTGTAGACGATAAGGTGCTAACCTGATGCAAGGGCACAACCTTGATCGATAAGAGTGAAAGGCTTATGTAGAATTTGATACCTTTCCTCGATACAAGGAAAGGTTTTTTTATATTTTTTAACGTGTAATGAAAATAAGGGAATGAGTACCGTATCACAATGTATCGTATTTATAAGGAGGAAAACTGATGTCAACACAACGTCGTCTGTTCACGTCAGAATCTGTTACAGAGGGACATCCCGATAAAATTTGTGACCAAATTTCTGACTCAATTCTTGATGCTATCCTAGCAAAGGATCCAAATGCTCGTGTTGCTTGTGAAACAAGCGTAACAACTGGTTTAGTTTTAGTAAGCGGTGAAATTACAACTTCTACTTACGTGGATATTCCTAAAACAGTTCGTGAAACAATTAAAGGAATTGGCTATACTCGTGCAAAATACGGATTTGATGCTGAAACTTGTGCAGTATTAACATCTATCGACGAGCAGTCAGCTGATATCGCTGCTGGTGTAGACCAAGCGTTAGAAGCACGTGAAGGTCAAATGTCCGATGAAGAAATCGAAGCAATCGGAGCTGGAGACCAAGGGTTAATGTTTGGTTATGCATGTAACGAAACAAAAGAATTAATGCCTCTTCCAATTTCATTAGCTCATAAACTTGCTCGCCGTCTAACAGAAGTACGTAAAGAAGAAATTCTTCCTTACCTTCGCCCGGATGGTAAAACACAAGTAACAGTTGAATATGATGAAAACAACAAACCTGTTCGCATCGATACAATTGTTATTTCAACTCAGCATCACCCAGAAGTAACGTTAGAGCAAATTCAACGTAACTTAAAAGAATATGTAATTAATCCAGTTGTTCCAAATGAGTTAATTGATGAAAATACAAAATATTTCATTAACCCAACAGGACGTTTCGTAATCGGCGGCCCTCAAGGAGATGCTGGTTTAACTGGTCGTAAAATTATCGTTGATACTTACGGCGGATATGCTCGTCACGGCGGCGGTGCATTCTCTGGTAAGGACGCAACAAAAGTAGACCGTTCAGCAGCTTATGCAGCTCGTTATGTTGCGAAAAACATTGTAGCAGCTGATCTTGCTGATAAATGTGAAGTACAACTAGCATATGCAATTGGTGTTGCACAGCCAGTATCTATTTCAATTGATACATTCGGTACAGGAAAAGTTTCTGAAGAAGTACTAGTAGATGTAGTACGCAAAAACTTTGACCTACGTCCAGCAGGCATCATTAAAATGCTTGATTTACGTCGCCCGATTTATAAGCAAACAGCAGCTTACGGTCACTTTGGTCGTACAGATGTGGAGCTTCCTTGGGAGTTCACAGACAAAGCTGAAGCATTAAAAACTCAAGCTTTAGCTAAATAATAAAAAAAATCTCCGTGAAAACGGAGATTTTTTTTATGCCCATTGAATACCTTCAGCAGATTTTTCTACGACATCTTCATATTCTGAAAGCAAATGCTGAAAAATGGCGTCCCATGATTGAGTAAGAGCATAGTGTCTCGCTGCATGGCTAAAGTGAAACCGCTGGTGCAAATCATCAAGTAAACCTGTAATAGCCGAACTGAATTCTTCTAAGGAGTGAGGTTTGCAAAGGTAGCCGTTTCGCCCGTGCTGAACCATCTGCTTAACTCCTCCTGCATTTGCTGCCACCACGGGAGTTCCAGAAGCAAGAGACTCCAGTACGACATTTCCGAACGTTTCTGTTTCTGAAGGGAAAACAAACAAATCAGATGAAGAATAGATATGAGCAAGTTGCTTACCTTCAAGAAAGCCTGTAAATGTCATATGCTCAGATGCTTGCTGTTGCATTTGTTCTTTTAAAGGACCATCTCCCACAATAAGCCAGTGAACTTGGTGGCGGATATGATCAGGTAAAGATCGGGCAATTTTTAGTAAAAAATCAGCGTTCTTTTCTTTAGCTAACCTTCCTACATACGTTAAGATGTAGGGTTTTTTTATATTATATTTAATACGAATATCAAAGCGGTCATAGTGGGGATGGAACAATTTATGATTTACCCCTCGCGACCAAATAGCTACGTTGTGAAACCCTTGTTTTTCTAGCTGCTGTTTGGTCACTTCGGAGGGAGCGAATAATTTTTGTACAGGTTTATAAAACCATTTCATATATTTTTGCAGTGGTACACGCATTTTTTCAAGTTCATAGTGAGATAAATAATCATCAAAATTGGTATGATAAGAGCCGACAAGAGGAATACCTAATCTTTTCCCGTAATAGGAGCCGCAAAGCCCCATCGTAAAAGGAGTGGCCAAATGAATAAGAGAAGGGTTGAATTCCTGCAGCTGCTTTTTAATTTTTAGAACGTTTGGCAATGAAAAGCGGCTGTTTGGATAAAGGAAAAACGGCATGCTAGGCGAGCGGTGAACATACGTTGAAAACGACCGATTATGAGCAAATTCAGGAGCAAATACCTGGATGGGAATTTGCTTTGATTTGACATACTGAGTAAATTGATAAAGTGTTTTAGCAGCTCCGTTAACTTCCGGAGCAAATGTATCTGTAAATAAAGCAATTCTCATGAGTACTCCTCCTATCAATTAGACTAAAAATATGTTCAGTGAAACAGCACCTGAAAAGATGCCGAGTATCAGGCCTACCATGACATCCGTCGGATAGTGCAGACCGAGATAAATTCTTGAAATGCCTACCGTTACTGCAAGCGGCAAAAGAACGGCAGCGAAGGCTGGGTAAGTAATCATCAGAGGGGTAACTAACGAAAAAATAGCCGTTGTATGCCCCGATGGAAATGAATGATCTTTTAATGGATTTTCTAATACTTTTGTATGCTTTAGTTGAATATAAGGCCGTTGTCTCGGATATAGCTTCTTAGCAATGGCAACAGGAATATGGCTAACGGCTAGAGAAAACGCACAGGCGTAAGCGACGGATGAAGGATGCAGAAATAGCAGCAAGCACGCTATCACAATGGTAAACGTGGCTCCGCCGGCATGAGTTAGTAAACGTAAAAATCTATTTAAGTGCTTTCGATCAAAATGTTGATTTACACTTTTGAATAATCGGCATTCGGCATCGTATACATACTGAATTAACTTGGCTTTCATAGAGTCGCTCCCTTTTTAATAAATACGTCTTTATTATTCAGTTTAATCTTTAATTGTGGAGGCAGTACTAAAACGATGTAAATTAATATGGAAATTTCTTTACAATTGTGGAGAGAATAGAACATGATTAGAGAGTTTGTGGAGATACTAAAAAAATTCCCTCAGTATGACTTTCTGAGGGAACGTTTCCTTTATAATGAAGAATCAGATTTCTTAATAGACTTATAATACTGCCCTTTTTCTACATATTCTGTACGAATGCGCTGCATATCTTTTAAATCCTCCTCAGTCAGAGTGCGGATTACTTTAGCAGGTCGACCGAGTGCGAGAGTATTAGGTGGTATTTTTTTACCGGGAGGCACTAAACTTCCTGCACCGATAAAAGCACCTTCACCAATTTCCGCACCGTCTAAAATAATAGAGCCCATGCCAATGAGCGCGCGTTTGCGGATGATGGAGCTGTGTAAAATAACTTGATGTCCTACTGTCACATCATCCTCAATAAGCAAAGGAGCATTTGGGCTTTGATGGAGTGTTGATTGATCTTGTATATTTACTCGTTTCCCGATAATAGTAGGCGAAACATCTCCTCTAATAACGGTGTTAAACCAAATGCTGCTTTCTTCACCAATGGTGACATCTCCAGTAATCGTGACATAGTCTGCGAGGAAGCAGCTGGGTGCAATATTAGGCATTTTTTCTTTATACGGATAAATCATCAAATCATCTCCCTTTATTAGTTGAAAAAAAGTAGTAAATCTTCTAATGTAAGTGTACAAAGGTTTTTAAAGCAGGTAAACAAAAAAAGGAAGAAGGAGTAACTCAAATGCATAAATGGGAAGCAGTAAATCCAAAAGGCGTTATTGTCATGGTCCATGGAGCAGCGGAGCATCACGGGCGCTATCGCTGGCTGATTGAGATGTGGCGTTCGGTTGGAATGCACGTAATCATGGGAGACCTTCCTGGCCAAGGCTTAACAACGAGAAGAAGAGGACATATCCTATCCTTTGATGAATATGTATATGAAGTGGAAGAATGGGTACGTGAAGCGCAAAAATATGATTTGCCTATTTTCCTGTTAGGACATAGTATGGGAGGACTGGCGGTTATTCGTACGCTGCAGACAAAAAATCTTCCTATATGGGGTGCGATTCTTTCCTCACCTTGTCTAGGATTAAAAGAGCAAGTACCAGCTTACTTAGATATGTTATCTAAAGGATTAAATAAAGTCATGCCGAACAAACTTTTTGATTTGGGTCTTACTGTTGAAAAAGCAACAAGAAATCAAGAAGTTCGAGATGAAGATGAAAACGACTCACTGTACGTTACAAAAGTTTCTGTAAGATGGTACCGAGAATTGATTCAAGCTGTTAACTTAGCTTTTAAAGATATCGATCGTTTGCCGGATGTTCCGCTTCTTGTGATGCAGGCAGGAGAAGATAAAATTATTGAAAAGTTGATTGTTAGACAGTGGTTTGATGAAATAGAGCTAAGTGAAAAAATCTACAAAGAATGGTCTCAGCTGTATCACGAAATCTTTAATGAGCCTGAAAGAGAATACGTTTTTACATACGCGAAAAGCTTTGTTGATCTTCACATTTAATGAGTGCTGTCAGAAATTGAGGTGAAAATAAATGAAGATTCCGTCTCGTCCTATTTCATTAATGAGAAAAATTTATCGAGAAGTGTTTCCCGTCGTTCATCATGAGCTTAACCATTGGCGGGAACGGGCAAAAGAGATTCCTAATAAAGAATTACGCACTCAAGCATTGGCAAGTATCGATACAAAAACTTTTCATTGTGAAGGAGGCGGCATCCTATCGATTTTAGCGAAAGAAAACATGATTGAATGCGTAAAATTTATCGTTGCCTACCAAACAATCAGCGATTACTTAGATAACTTATGTGACCGCAGCAATTCGCTCGATCCTAAAGATTTTGCAGCCTTACATGAATCGATGCCAGATGCGTTGACTCCTCATGCACCTCTTGGGGATTACTATCGTTTTCGAACGGATAAAGACGATGGAGGATATTTAGCGGAACTTGTCCAGACTTGTCAGCAGTCCTTGCGAAAAGCCTGTAATTACCATATCGTCTCTTCACATTTATTAGAACTAGCTACTTATTATTGTGATTTGCAAATACATAAGCATGTTGAAATCAAGGAAAGAGTTCCACGATTAGAGAATTGGTTTGATGCTCACCGGCACAGTGTTCCTGAAATGGAGTGGTATGAATTTTCAGCGTGCTCTGGTTCAACGTTAGGCATTTTTTGTTTGGCCGCTTACAGTTTTCAAGAAGAGATGACCAAAGAAATGACGGAGAAAATAAAAGCGGGATATTTTCCTTATATTCAAGGTTTACATATTTTACTCGATTATTTAATTGACCAAGAAGAAGATAAAGCAGGAGGAGATTTGAACTTTTGTTTTTATTATCCTCACTATCAGCAAATGATGGACCGCTTTTTGCATTTTGTTGTAAAAGCGGACGAATATGCTAAAAAACTGCCGGATTATCACTTTCACTGCTTTATCTATAAGGGACTCCTAGGCGTTTATTTGTCCGATCAAAAAGTGAGGGCACAAAAACATGTTCATGTGAATGCACGTCGATTAATCAAAGCGGGGGGAGCACTCAGCTACTTTTTCTATATCAACGGACGCTTGTACCGAATGTTAAAAAGATAAGCCATATGCGGCTTATCTTTTTTCAATAGCAATGATGAACGGAGGATTGTTTTGCTGATTCATGAAGCGGTATTGTAAAACATGGACGTCTTTTTGATCCAGATTTTGGACGTACGTTAGTAAATCGTCTCTTTCTTGTTTCCCTTGTTCGTGTCCGTGATAAATAACGAGCACAATCACTCCTTCAGGTGCTAGCAAATCAAGTAACTGCTCAATTGCAGAAATTGTTGTTTCAGAAGTGGTGACGATTTCTTTATCTCCACCTGGTAAATAACCTAAATTAAAGACAGCGCCCGTCACTCGTCCATTAATAGAGTGGGGAAGCATGCTTATATTGCTATGGCTTTCTTGGATAAGCGTGACTCGTTTTTCTACATGATGTTCTGTCAATCGCTGCTGAGTTGCTTGAATGGCTTGGGGCTGAATGTCAAATCCATATACATGACCTGTATCTCCGACTAAGTTGGCTAAGAACAATGTATCATGTCCATTTCCTGCTGTAGCATCAATCGCGACATCTCCTTCGGCCACAGCATTAGTGAGCAACGTGCGGGCAAAAGGCAGGATACGTTCTATTTTCATCTTTCCATCAACTCTTTTTCGTAATATTTTCCTTGATAGCTTTGGCGACGTTCGAGCTCTTGATCAATGGCATTTAATACGCTCCACTTATTTACGCTCCACATCGGTCCGATCATGAGGTCTATCGGTCCATCACCGGTAATACGATGAACAATCATCTCAGAAGGGATTACTTCGAGCTGATCGCATACAAGCTTTACATATTCTTCAAATGAAAGAAATTCAACAAGGCCCTTTTCATACTGTTTGACCATAGGAGTTCCTTTTAGTAAATGAAGCAGATGAATCTTAATTCCTTGAACGTCTAATTTTGCTACTTCCCGTACCGTTTCCATCATCATCTCAGGTGTTTCTAAAGGCAAACCATTAATGATGTGAGAACAAACGCGAATACCGTGTTTTCGAAGCTTTGCTACACCATCTACATAGCATTGATGATCGTGTGCCCGGTTGATAAGCAGTGAAGTTCGTTCATGAACAGTTTGCAGTCCAAGTTCTACCCATAGATAAGTTCGTTCATTTAATTCAGCCAAGTACTCCACCACATCGTCGGGGAGACAGTCAGGGCGCGTGGCGATAGAAAGCCCAACAACTCCGGGAAGCTTTAAGACCGCTTCATATTTTTCACGAAGCTCCTCAACAGGAGCGTGAGTGTTAGTGAATGCTTGAAAGTAAGCAACGTATTTTCCGTCTTTCCATTTATGATGCATTTTTTCACGGATTTCGTTAAATTGTGTCACAAGATCATCCGCTCTGTTTCCAGCGAAATCTCCTGAACCGGCAGCGCTGCAAAACGTACAGCCGCCGTGAGCTACCGTGCCGTCTCTGTTTGGACAATCAAATCCTCCATCTAAGGCTACTTTAAATACCTTATGGCCAAAGTGGTTACGTAAGTAATAATTCCAGGTATGATAACGTTTGTTTTCAGATTTATACGGAAATGGGTTTGTCTGATTCAAATCAGCAACCTCCTTTTTACATGCAATATACATCAACAAATTGTATCAAAAACGTGAAAAAGTGCCAAACAAATTTAAGGATGCTTATATTTAACAGGTTCTTCTTGTCGTAAAGGAGAGTAAAGTTGCGCAAAATAAGACAGAAATGAACGAATAGGAGGAATAGACAATGACAACTCGTCAAGCAGTGGATCAACTTATGCAGCAGTGTGAAGATGCTATTCGCTTTGGACAAGGTCAGTTACAGGAAGGCATGAAACAAGAACATTACAATGACACTGAATATACAAAAGCACAGGAAAAATTAGAAAATGCTTATAAAGAAATTGAAGAGTTTTCTCACAGTGCAAATGCACAGCAAAGAGAGCAGCTATATCGCATGCGCCTGCAAGTTCAGCAGCTGCAAAATAAATTGATTACAACTCAGCATTAAGGAGAGGATTTTATGGCAACTCGTTCAAATCAAAATAACCCGGAACAAAAAACAAAAAACGGGATCAACAGCAATGATATTGAGCTAGGAAAAGATTTTGATCCTGTAAAAGAATTAAAAGCACGGAACAGCAAGCGTGCCCAGCCGGTTCGTTCGAAGCAAAAATAAGCGGTAAAAAGGTGATTTTGCATGATATTGTCATGTGAAATCACCTTTTTAAATAGTCAGCGAATTTCAAATAAATTGTCTATATGTAAAAGCATTGCGAACCCTTTAAGAAAAGACTAGAATGTACGTTGGCATTCGAATAGATAGGGGGGAGATCAATGCCCAAGTCACTTTGGTTTTTGATTATTGGTATGCTTGTAAACGTAACGGGAGCTTCGTTTTTATGGCCTCTCAATACAATTTATATAAATGAACATTTAGGAAAGTCGTTATCCGTTGCAGGAGTGGTTCTTATGCTGAACTCTGCTGCAAGCGTAGTGGGTAATTTACTAGGGGGAACGCTTTTTGACAAAATTGGAGGATATAAATCCATTTTATCAGGAATTATTATTACCCTTGTTGCATTAGTGGGACTGGTGTTTTTCCATGGTTGGCCTACATACGTTGTTCTCTTGGTTATTGTAGGATTTGGATCTGGTATTGTGTTTCCATCTATGTATGCAATGGCAGGCTCAGTCTGGCCACAAGGCGGAAGAAAAGCATTTAATGCGATGTACGTTGCTCAAAATGCAGGAGTGGCTATTGGCGCAGCGGTAGGGGGCGTTGTAGCATCCTATTCATTTACGTATATTTTCTTAGCTAATACAATTTTATACGTTATTTTTCTTCTTATTGCTATTTTTTCATACCGTCATATTTCGGTTACAGTTGGGCAAACGAATGTCCTCAATGAAGCCGGTAGTATTCAGCACAAAACGAAACTGACGGCCCTTCTTATTTTATGTACAGGATACGTATTATGCTGGGTCGCGTATGTTCAGTGGCAAACAACGATTGCTACGCATACGCGTGAGTTGAATATACCTCTTTCTAGCTACAGTTTGCTTTGGACGATTAACGGCATTTTAATTGTAGTCGGTCAGCCTTTGATTGTGCCTATCATTCAAAAAGTAGCAAAGACATTAAAAGTACAGGTTCTAATTGGAACGGTTATTTTTGTGGCTTCTTTCATCATCGTGGTGAATGCCACAACATTTTCGCAGTTCTTAACAGCAATGATTGTGTTAACAGTTGGAGAAATGTTTGTTTGGCCAGCAATTCCAGCTGTCGCAAGTCAGTTAGCTCCATCAGGAAAAGAAGGGTTTTATCAAGGCGTAGTCAACAGTATGGCTACTGCAGGTAAAATGATTGGCCCTCTCTTTGGAGGCGTTATTTTCGATGCGTTTAATATGTCTACCCTGTGCTATTTATTAATTGCATTATTGTTATTGAGCATGTGTACAACATGGATATACGATTATAAATTAAAAGAAAAACGTCAGCGTTCACTAACCATCTCTAAATAAATAGAGGTGGTTTTATTTTTGACTGTTCAATAAACGTAGGAATGTCTTCAGTATTCCTTTAATAATATAGTAAGGGTCGTGACAAGCAAAGAAAGGAGTATATACCTTTAAAAATGTAAGCGTTTTCTAATTATATGACTTCTTGGGGGGCTAGAATATGCTTAGTATGATTGGATTAATTGGAGGATTATTGCTGCTCATTGTATTAACGATGAGAGGCATGAATTTATTTATAGCAGGTCCGCTTAGTGCTTTAGTTGTTGCGTTAACAAGCGGAATGCCTTTATTTCCACAGCTGGTGAAAGAAGGAGAAGCAAATTTTGTTGGGAATTATATGTCTGGTTTCACAGGGTTTATTGCTTCTTGGTATTTAATGTTTCTATTGGGCGCCGTTTTTGGAAAAGTGATGGAAGACAGCGGGGCCGCTGATAGTGTTTCTCGCTGGATTGTCAGTAAGCTAGGAATGAAAAGAGCAGTGTTGGCGATTGTACTTGCCTGTGCGGTCTTAACATATGGAGGAGTCAGTCTGTTTGTAGTAGCATTCTCTGTCTATCCAATGGCTTTAAGCTTATTCAAACAAGCTGATTTGCCGAGGCGGTTTATCCCTGCTGCTTTAGCATTCGGTTCCGTTACGTTTACGATGACCTCGGCTGGATCGCCTGAAATCCAAAACTGGATTCCAATTGAATATTTAAAGACTAGTCCGTATGCAGGATGGGAAGTCAGTTTAGTTGTAGCGGTAGTGATGGCTGTATTCGGCTACTGGTGGTTAAAGCGCTTGATTTCAAAAGCAGTTAAAAATGGAGAGCGTTTTATATCACGCGAGAAAGATCCAGCAGTAACGGAAAATCAGTCTCTTCCTAATCCGTTATTAAGTTTGCTTCCGCTTGTGGTCGTGCTCATTATTTCTTTTGCACTTCATAAGCCGCTTCAGCAATCTGCGTTGATTGTCGCACTTTTAAGCGGTATCATTGTCACATACATTGTGAACCAAAAACACTTTAAAGGATTTTGGAATGCAGCATCAGAAGGGACGCTTGGAGCGTTAATTGCAATTGGGAATACAGCTGCTGTCGTAGGTTTTGGAGGGGTTGCTAAGGCTGTTCCCGCGTTTGGAGTGGCTGTAGATGCCATGACGCATATTCCAGGCAGTCCGTTGATAGGGGGAGCTATTGCGGTGAGTGTTATCGCGGGGATGACAGGTTCGGCTTCAGGAGGTCAGGCGATTGCTTTGCCAATTTTAGCCCCTCACTATCTAGATGCTGGTGTAAATCCAGAAGCTCTCCATCGTGTAGTAGCTATATCTTCTGGCGTATTAGATTCCTTGCCTCATAATGGTTATGTCGTCACCACAATTAATTCTATTTGCGGAGAAACTCATAAAGATGCGTATGGATCAGTTGCAGCGATGACGGTAATTGTTCCGCTTGTTGGTCTCGTACTTGCGATTATCCTGTTTTCTTTTGGATTTGGTATTTAATAATAGCTGTTAAAGAAAGTAGAGGCGGGGACAAAAGTATTTTAGCTGAAGGAAGATCCGAACGATAAATCGTTCGGATCTTTTCATTATTATGGTGAACTCGGCTTTTATGTGTTTAGTTGCTTTAAGCTGTTGATTGGAGCGCAAGATGAAGCCTTGCACGGAAATGAACAGTTTTGTAGCAAGGAGTCCAGATATCCTATTTATTCAGCTTTAGATAGGATTAACTTAATTATGTCTAAATCTCTTTGTTTGGCGTTGTATGTATGTTTTTGGGAGAAGTTGTTCATATATAAGAATGAAAGAGGGGATTTAGCAACAAAGCAGTGAGGCAGTGTAGAAACTTTTACAAAATCCGTTGAACAACTTGCAGTTTGCGAACATATTATTTACAATACAAGGTAGTATGATGTAAAAACTATGATAAGGAATAGTAGTGAACGAAGCGAGCTAAGAGAGCTGACGGGTGGTGCGAGTCAGCAAACGGGCGTTCATGAACTCACCTTGGAGTTGTAAATGTGAAGTAAAGTAACATTTACCGTCTATCCGCGTTAAGGAAAATGAGTGAGTACATAATTGTGCTAATTTGGGTGGTACCGCGGGAAGTTTATTCAACCTCTCGTCCCTTTGTTTGAGGGATGAGGGGTTTTTTAGTTTAATTAAATACAGCTGGAGCGTACAAGGAGGATTATGTATGGCTTTTAATCATGAAAAGATAGAACAAAAATGGCAAAAAGTTTGGGAAGAAAATAAAACATTTAGAACAACAGAAGATGAAGGAAAGCGTAAGTTTTACGCATTAGATATGTTCCCTTATCCATCTGGGGCGGGTTTACACGTTGGGCATCCAGAAGGTTATACAGCAACGGACATTTTATCTCGTATGAAGCGTATGCAAGGATACAATGTACTTCATCCAATGGGATGGGATGCATTCGGACTACCTGCTGAGCAGTATGCATTAGATACAGGAAACGATCCGGCTGAGTTCACTGAACTTAACATTAATAATTTCCGTCGTCAAATCAAATCGTTAGGTTTCTCTTACGATTGGGAGCGTGAAATTAATACAACTGATCCTAACTACTACAAATGGACGCAGTGGATTTTCTTACAGCTATATAAAAAAGGCTTAGCTTATGTGGATGAAGTAGCTGTTAACTGGTGTCCTGCGTTGGGAACAGTACTTGCAAACGAAGAAGTTATAGATGGCAAAAGTGAGCGCGGTGGGCATCCGGTTGAGCGTCGTCCAATGAAGCAGTGGATGCTTAAAATCACAGCTTATGCAGATCGTTTACTAGAAGATTTAGATGATCTTGATTGGCCAGAAAGTATTAAAGAAATGCAGCGAAACTGGATTGGCCGCTCTGAAGGAGCTCACGTTCAC
Source organism: Priestia sp. 179-F W1.4 NHS (assembly GCF_045369295.1). Taxonomy (NCBI): domain Bacteria; kingdom Bacillati; phylum Bacillota; class Bacilli; order Caryophanales; family Bacillaceae; genus Priestia; species Priestia sp. 179-F W1.4 NHS. Next base: position 50,846 of record NZ_JBIQFF010000001.1, read on the forward strand.
TTCACAATTGATGGATATGACGAAACATTTACTGTGTTCACAACGCGTCCTGATACGCTGTTTGGGGCAACGTATGCCGTTTTAGCACCTGAACATCCGTTTGTGGATAAAATTACGACAGCCGAACAAAAAGAAGCGGTAGAAGCGTATTTAGATCAAATTAAAAGCAAAAGCGATTTAGAGCGTACAGACTTAGCTAAAGACAAAACGGGCGTATTCACAGGTGCTTATGCAATTAACCCTGTAAACGGTGAGAGAATGCCAATTTGGATTGCTGACTATGTTCTAATGAGCTATGGTACAGGTGCAATTATGGCTGTTCCTGCTCATGATGAGCGTGATTATGAGTTTGCTGTTAAATTTGAACTGCCGATTAAAGAAGTAGTAGCGGGTGGAGACGTTTCAAAAGAAGCTTATACAGGCGACGGCGAGCACGTTAATTCAGACTTCTTAAATGGTCTAGACAAAGAAGAAGCAATTTCAAATATGATTCAGTGGCTTCAAGCAAATGAAAAAGGTGAAAAACAAGTAACATACCGTCTGCGTGACTGGTTATTCAGCCGTCAGCGCTACTGGGGTGAACCGATTCCTGTTATTCACTGGGAAGATGGCACAACAACTGCAGTTCCTGAAGATCAGCTTCCGCTTGTTTTACCAAAAACAACTGAAATCAAGCCGTCAGGTACAGGTGAATCTCCATTAGCAAACATTGATGACTGGGTGAACGTTGTAGATCCGGAAACGGGCAAAAAAGGGCGCCGCGAAACAAATACAATGCCTCAATGGGCAGGCAGCTGCTGGTATTACTTACGCTACATTGATCCAACGAACAGCGAAGCATTAGCAGATGCAGACAAATTAAAAGAATGGTTGCCGGTTGATATTTATATCGGTGGAGCTGAACACGCTGTTCTTCATCTATTGTATGCTCGTTTCTGGCATAAATTTTTATATGATATCGGCGTAGTTCCAACAAAAGAGCCGTTCCAAAAACTGTTTAACCAAGGTATGATTCTTGGAGAAAACAATGAAAAAATGAGTAAGTCAAAAGGTAACGTTGTAAACCCAGACGAAATCGTAGAAAGCCACGGTGCAGATACGCTTCGCCTTTACGAAATGTTTATGGGACCGTTAGATGCATCCATTGCTTGGTCAACAAAAGGGCTTGATGGTGCACGCCGTTTCTTAGATCGTGTATGGCGTTTACTTATCGAGGATAATGGTGAATTAAGCAGCAAGGTTCAAGAAAGCAATGATACTACACTTGAACGCGTATATCACCAAACGGTGAAAAAAGTAACGGAAGATTACGAAGGTCTTCGTTTTAATACAGGTATCTCTCAACTTATGGTATTCATCAACGACGCATACAAAGTTGATGTGCTGCCAAAGCAATACGTAGAAGGATTTGTGAAGCTATTAGCACCAATTTGTCCTCATACAACTGAGGAATTATGGAGCAAACTAGGCCACGAAGATACGATTTCATATGAAGCTTGGCCTGCGTTTGATGAAGCGAAACTTGTAGATGATGAAGTGGAAATTGTCGTTCAAATTAACGGTAAAGTACGTGCAAAATTAAACGTACCTGCTGAGGCATCTCGTGAAGAGCTTCAAGATATTGCAATGGCTAATGAAGATGTTCAAGAGTTCATTGAAGGTAAGACAGTACGCAAAGTGATTGCTGTGCCTGGTAAATTAGTAAACATCGTAGCTAATTAAGTATTGATGTAGAACAGCCCCCCTGACTAAAGAGCAGTCAGGGGGGCTGTTTTAGACCTAAGCGTCTGATGTCCCCCTTTCGGGGGTGACATCAGGCCCTTAGTTAAACCTTTAACTACGATTGGAAAAGCTTAGGTAGGCTGCTGCTTAAGCTTTTCTTATTTAGTGGCATAAAGGTATTTGAATTTGCTACAATAGCGATAGCAAGCTGAATGAAAGAATAGAGAGGAATGACGAAGATGGAAGAAGTAAAAGTGATTACGCCTGAAGAGCTTCAAAAACGCGTTGAAAATGGAGAAGAGCTTCATTTAGTTGATGTTCGCGAAGATGAGGAAGTAGCAGAAGGAATGATTCCAACTGCTAAACACATTCGTATGAATGATATTCCAACTAATGTGGATTATTTCGATAAAGAAAAAGAATATATTTTCATTTGCCGTTCTGGACGCCGCAGTGAAAACGTATGTTACTACCTTCAAGAACAAGGTTATAAAGTAACAAATATGGTTGGCGGTATGTTAGAGTGGGAAGGAAAAACGGTTAATAAATAAGAAAAAGCGCCTTTGACAGGCGCTTTTTTCTTTTGGAATGAAACTTCTACCATTCGACTAAAATGATAGTAGCAAAACAAATGATGACTAAATCTATAAAAGTCTTCATAAAAATAGAGGTAGGAAGAAGTTAAAAATCAGTACGAAAGCCATCATTGAGAGAAGCAGTCCATTCTGATTGAAACAAATTTGATAGGACAAGGTGGTAGAAGCTATGATACAGGTGAAAATGTTTGATAAAGAGCATGAAAAAGATTTAGAGTTTGCGGTGAACCGATTTTTACGCAAATTAGAAGATGAAGACGTCGTGGATATTAAGTACCAAGTCACAGTGGATGTTGATCGTGATGAGCAGGTGTACTGTTTTTCAGCCATGGTTATGTATAAAGCCTAGCATATTATGCTAGGCTTGTTGCAAATTCTCCTGCATTACTGCCAGCCAAACGGCCTGTTACAAGGGCAGAAGTAATATTGTATCCTCCAGTATATCCGTGGATATCAAGAATTTCCCCGCAGAAGTAAAGTCCTTGCATAAATTTAGAAGACATTTCTTTTGGGTGAATTTCTTTAACGGATACTCCGCCTCCTGTGACGAAGGCTTTCTCTAAAGAAAGTGTGCCGTTTACAGCAAATTCAAATCGTTTGCACATTCTCGAGAATTCTCTCAGTTTTTCATGCTGAAGCTGTCCCGCTAGCGCTTGGCTATCAATGTCTGCTTGCTCGAGTAAAAATAATAGATAGCGTTCAGATACAAAACCTTTTAAAACATTTTTAATCACTTTTTTCGGCTCTTCTTTTGTTGTTTTGACTAATTGTTGAAAAATCTCTTCTTCGTTTTGGCTAGGAAATAAATCAAGAGACATTTGAACAGTGTTGCTTTTTTGTTTCTTTAACTCTTTAACAACATATTGGCTGCAACGAAGAGCGGCAGGGCCAGAGATGCCAAAGTGAGTGAAAATCATATCCATCTGATGAGTGATGACAGGTTTGCCTTTTTTATTAAGTACGCTTAGTCCTACGTTGCGAAGCGATAGACCTTGAAGCGTTTTTGTTTTAATAAAGTGTTCGCTAGATGTAATAGGAACTTCTGTTGGGTAAAGTTCAGTAATTTTATGACCTGCATCTTTTGCCCATTGATAACCGTCTCCTGTCGAACCCGTATGAGGCACTGATTTTCCGCCTACTGCAATCACAACGCTTTTCGTTTGGATTGCTTCTCCGTTTTGAAGCACAACTTCTTTCACGGTGTTGTTTTCATAGTTTACGCGTTTAACGGCTGTGTTTGTGCGAATTGTTACACGAAGACGGTGAAGTTCACTAATTAATGCATCAACAACAGATTGTGCTTTATTGCTAACCGGAAACATACGCCCGTGATCTTCTTCTTTTAATTTAATTCCAAGGCCTTCAAAATAGGAGATGATATCTTCGTTATTAAAAACAGAAAACGCACTGTATAAAAAGCGTCCGTTTCCTGGAATGTGTTTAATAAGTTCATCAATCGGAAGGCGGTTTGTTACATTACAGCGGCCCCCTCCAGAAATGGCAAGCTTTCGTCCAAGTTTATTGCCTTTATCAATTAATAATACGTTTGCACCTGACTCACCAGCTGCAATCGATGCCATCAAACCAGAAGGTCCTCCTCCGATTACGACTACATCATATATCATACTTTCACCAACCTGTCTATTCTTAAAAAATTTTAGTTTGTTCACTGACAAATCTCTCAACATTGGATAAAATGGGCTATAGTCTTTGTTTTTTAGCTTGTTGACGAGTGTGAGTGAGTATAAGACCTTTCTTAGTGTATACTCTCACTTGCTTCTTTTCAATTCTATCATTATTATCAGTATGTAACATTAAGTATCGGAGGCAAACGTATGTCTGATTCAAAATTGTTAAGAGGGACCTTTGTGCTAACGCTTGGCACTTATGTATCCCGAATTCTGGGAATGATTTATTTATTTCCATTTGCGATCCTTGTTGGAACCGTAGGGGGAGCACTGTTTGGTTATGGATATAACCAATATGCTATTTATTTAAGTATTGCTACAGCCGGTATGCCAATGGCCGTATCGAAATTTGTATCAAAATATAATGCACTCGGTGATTATTATACGAGTAGAAGAATGTATCGGGCCGGCATGAAATTAATGCTTGTCACAGGAATACTTGCATTTTTACTTTTATATTCGTTAGCGCCTGTTATGTCTAGAATTACACTTGGAGGTTCTGATTTAAATAACTCCTTAGAAGATGTAGTAATGGTTATGCGAATGGTTAGTGTTGCGTTAATTGTAGTACCGATGATGAGTTTAATGCGAGGATTTTTCCAAGGTCACCAGTCTATGGGACCCACAGCTGTTTCACAAGTAGTTGAACAACTTGTGCGGGTTGTCTTTTTATTAGCATCCACTTATATCGTCATCAAAGTTGTACATGGGAGTCTTGCGCTAGCCGTTGGATTTGCTACAATGGGTGCTTTTGTAGGAGCTCTTGCTGGACTTGCCGTATTAATTTGGTACTGGAAAAAACGAAAGCCTCATCTCGATAAAATGGTGAACGAGCAGACGGTAACGCCTACGCGTATTTCTACCGTATCCATTTTTAAAGAGCTGCTTACGTATTCATTGCCCTATGTATTTGTCAGCTTAGCTATTCCGCTTTATCAGTATGTGGATCAATTCACATTTAACCGTGCGATGGTAGCGGCTGGACAAAAAGAAATAGCGGAGTCCATGAACGGAATTGTTCAGTCTTATGTTCCAAAGCTTGTGATGATTCCTGTTTCATTAGCTACTGCATTCGGTTTGACTCTTGTACCAACGATTACACGTTCATTTGTGAATAAAGATTATAATGTATTGCAAAAGCAAATTGATCAAACATATCAAACGATTATGTTTCTTGTGCTGCCAGCATCTGTAGGGTTAATGGCTTTAGCTGGTCCAGCATATACGTTTTTCTTTGGAACAGATGCATCGGATGCGGGTGGAAATGTCTTGCTTTATTATGCACCCGTAGCTTTATTGTTCTCGTTTTTCACGGTTAATGGAGCTATTTTACAAGGGATCAACAAACAAAAATATGCTGTTTTAAGTCTATTATTTGGATTGATTGTGAAAATTGTCGTGAACGTGCCATTTATTCTTATGTTCCACGAGATCGGTTCAGTTTTAGCGACAGCACTAGGCTATATCGTATCTCTTGTTTATATGTTTGCGCTTATTCAAAAACACGCAAAATATAACTACAGTGAGTTTATAAAACGCTCTGTGCTCATTCTCATTTTTGTTGCGATTATGGGAATCAGCGTAAAAATTGTTTCAGTAGTAATTGGTCTGTTTACAACCCCAGGACGATTCTCTGCCACGGTTATTACGATTATAGGAGCAGCAGTAGGCGGCCTTATTTACTTTATTATTACCTATCGTTCAAGCCTGCTTGAAAAAGTAATGGGAGCGAGGGTAACAGGTGCAATTGAACGAAAGATACTGCGCCGAAATAAACAGCGCAGTGCATAAGAAGATGACTCGTTAGAGTCATCTTCTTTTCAAAAAAAGGAGGATATTACATGCGTTTGGATAAATTGCTTTCTACCATTGGGTACGGAAGCCGAAAAGAAGTTAAAGGTCTTTTAAAGACTGGAGCTGTTAAGGTAGACGGTACAGCGGTTAAAGATGCTAAGGTACATGTTAATCCAGATGAACAAGAAATAACTGTGCATGGCGAAGCCGTTTCTTACCGAGAATTTGTTTACTTTATGCTGCATAAGCCGCAAGGTGTCATATCAGCGACGGAAGATTCTCTTCATGAAACAGTTTTGGACTTATTGGAAATTGACGATGCTGTGTATGACCCATTTCCGGTAGGGCGTTTAGACAAAGATACAGAAGGGCTCTTGCTGCTGACAAATGACGGTCAGCTTGCACATCAGCTGCTATCTCCTAAAAAGCACGTTCCTAAAACGTATTTTGCAAAAATTAATGCGCCGGTGACTGAAGAAGATGCTAAAGCATTTAGACAGGGTGTCACTCTTGATGATGGATACGTAACAAAATCAGCAGAGTTAAAGGTACTAACAAGCGGTGTGGAATCAGAAATTGAATTAACGATCGTTGAAGGGAAATTTCATCAAGTGAAGCGTATGTTTGAAGCAAGAGGAAAAAAAGTAACGTATTTAAAACGTTTATCTATGGGAGCTTTGCTATTAGACGAGTCGTTAGATTTAGGAGAGTACAGGGAGTTAACGGAAGAAGAACTAGCTTTATTACAAAAATCAAATGCCTAAGAAGAGGCGAAAGAAAAAGGAACCTAAGTCTAAAATGGTTCCTTTTTTTGTCCACTTTGTTAGACAAGTGAAACATTTCACGTTAAAGCACTTAAACGAGTACCAACTCTGCTTGACGTGCAAATGGAGCGGGGGACTATGCACTCGTCCAAGTCTTGACTTTCTACTGCGTAGAATTTTATCTCTATATATAAATCACTTACTACCCTTGAAATAAACTTACTAGGATGACATCTTGACCTTCTTTTGCGTAGTCGTCCATGTACCGCGACTTGGGCTGCGAACTAAATCATTATATGCTAACACATTCAAGTCACGCTGAATGGTTCTCGGTGTAATACCAAATTCGTCTACGAGCTCTTGCGTTGTAACTGTTCCATTTTTACAAATGAACATATAGACCGATTTGATACGAGTTAGCATTCGATTAGTTGAAGGTTTCAAAAAACCACTTCCTTATTCGTTTTTCGTAAGGCACAACTTCTTTATAACTCTGAGATGTCAAGCACTATTTCAGTCCTTATCCTTATTGTACACAAAATCGACAGAAAAATAAAAGAGAAAACGCAAATTAACACAATATTTACAAAAAATGATATAAATATGTAATCCTTTCGTAACATCTCCTTCCTCTATTTGCACATTTTTTATAGTATATGTAAACAATAAACAAATAGAATCCGTTTTTATCGATTGTGCCTACAAATTATTTCCCGGAATTTTGACTCTGTAAACCTTTGATATGAAAGGAAAGAGACAATTATTTCTTTCTATATAAAGGTATGATAAAGTTAAATTTACCAATAGTAATGATAGATACAATCTGTAAAAGCAGGCAAAGGAGGCACACAGATGACAGCAATTAATTGGAAAGAGGAAGTGCAAAAAAGAGAAGCTGAAATTCTAGCTGAGACGCAGCGCTTTTTGCAAATTAAAAGTGTTTTGACAAGCACAGAAAAAAAAGAAGAGCCATTTGGACCTGGAGTTGCTCAAGCGCTTCACTTTCTTTTAAACAAAGGAAAAAATGACGGGTTTTCCGTCAAGAACGTAGACGGATATGCTGGTCATATTGAAGCGGGAGAAGGAAAAGACCTTCTTGGCATTTTGTGTCACGTAGACGTCGTTCCTGAAGGAGACGGGTGGTCGGTTGATCCATACGGCGGTGAAATAAAAGACGGGAAAATTTTTGCTAGAGGAGCAATCGACGATAAGGGCCCGACGATGGCTGCTTATTATGCGATGAAAATTGTGAAAGATTTAGGGCTTCCTCTATCTAAGCGGGTTCGAATGATTATTGGAACGGATGAAGAAAGTGACTGGAGATGTGTGGACCACTACTTCAATCATGAAGAGATGCCAACGATGGGATTTGCGCCGGATGCGGATTTTCCTATCATTTATGCTGAAAAAGGCATTACAGATGTAGAAATTCGCCAGCAGCCCATTGAAGGAACAAAGGGAAGCGTCCAGCTTACATCATTTGTCTCTGGGCGACGCTACAATATGGTTCCTGATCTTGCAACAGCTGTTCTTGAATTCCATAGTGAAACGGATATTAAAAATAAATATGATCAATTTTTAAAAGATCAGTCTTTAAAAGGTTCAATAACCGAAAAGAGCGGTGCGTATACACTTACTCTAGAAGGAGTTTCAGCACATGGAAGCGTGCCTGATAAAGGGAAAAATGCTGGGCTTACACTTCTTCGCTTTTTACACACATTAGAACTTGATGAACAAGCTAATCAGTTTGTAGGTTATGCAAATGCGTATTTAGTCCAAGATGCACTAGGAGAAAAAATGGGCTTAAATCGCAAAGATGAGGTCACGGGTGATTTAACGATAAATGTGGGAATCATGTCTTATAATCAAGAAGCAGCGGGGCACTTTGGCTTAAATATTCGCTATCCTGTATCAGCTCATATTGACGATATTATTGATACGATTAAAGAAAAAAGTGAATCTTATCAAATGACTATCAAACATTTTACAGATTCTAAACCACATCACGTCGATCAAAAACATGAGCTTATTCAAACGCTTCAAAAGGTTTACCAAGAACAAACAAATGAAGAACCTACGCTTATTTCAATTGGAGGAGGAACATATGCCAGAGCATTAGAAGCGGGTGTGGCATTTGGACCTCTTTTCCCAGGCCGTGAAGAAGTAGCGCACGAAAAAGACGAGTACATGGTAATTGAAGATTTGCTTCGTGCAACAGCTATTTATGCACAGGCTATTTACGAATTGGCTAAATAAAAAGAGGTTGAGACATAACGAAACGAATCCAATTTAAAGGTGAATAACTAGGATACATGAGCTGGACTGTTTGTGACACCGCAGTTGATTTCCATGCAAGGCTTCGCTTTCCGCGGGCGGCCGCTGAGTCTCCTCGTCGCCTGGGCTCCTGCGGGGTCTCACCTGTTCCGCTTTTCCCGCAGGAGTCTTCGCCTTGCCCTCCAATCAACTGCTAGAAGTAACGAAACCGATGAACCTACATTCACCATCACAAAAAAACGAACCATGAATCAAACATGTTGATCAATGGTTCGTTTTGCATTTGGGCTAAAATCCTTTTGTTCCAGCCTCTTTATTATTCAAATGAGAAGAGGTCGCTTGATAAATAACGTTCACCTGTATCGCAAGCAATACATACGACCACTTGATCAGGAGATAATTTTTTGGCTACCTCGATAGCAGCATAGCAGGCAGCGCCAGATGAAGGACCGACTAAAATTCCTTCTTCAGAAGCCAGGCGTCGCGTAATATCGTAGGCTTGTTCATCTTTAATTTTTAAAATTTCGTCGTAAACCTCTATGTTAAGCGTATCAGGAATAAATCCAGGGCTTGTTCCTACAAGCTTGTGCTTTCCAGGTCTTCCTCCAGATAATACAGGAGACCCAGCTGGTTCCACAACATGAACGGTCATATTTGGGTAGTTTTCTCTTAGGACTTCACCTGTGCCCGTGATCGTTCCGCCTGTTCCAGCAGTAGCAACAAAAGCAGATAGGTCTTTTCCTAAATCGTTCATTGCCTCAATAATTTCCTTAGCAGTCGTTTTTCGATGTGCGTCAGGATTTGCATTATTTTCAAACTGCATGGGCATAAATGCATTTGGAATTTCTTTTGTAAGCTCTTCTGCCTTGCGGATTGCGCCAGGCATTTTTTCATCGCCAGGTGTTAGAACAACTTCAGCACCATATGCTTTTAACAAGTTAATTCGTTCTTGAGTCATCGTATCGGGCATGACTAAAATAGAACGATATCCTCTTGCTGCTGCATTCATAGCTAAGCCAATACCTGTATTTCCGCTCGTTGGTTCAATAATGGTGGAATTTTCATTGAGCAAGCCTGCTTTTTCAGCTTCCACGATCATATTAAAAGCAGCACGGTCTTTTACACTACGGCTCGGATTAAAAAATTCTAGTTTTAAGTAAACGGATGCTCCATCTGCTGGTTGAAGACGATTCAATTTAACAAGAGGTGTCTCGCCAATCAAATCAGCCATATTGTTAACAACTTTCATTTTTCTCATCCTTTTCTTATAAAAATTCTCTGTATTATTTCTATGATAACACAATTTCTTATTTTTTAAGCACATGACAAATTTTCAGAAAAACCTCTCTATTTGATCCAGAAAACCTTTAAAATAAATCTAGCTCTTTTTGAACATGACAAATTGGGGAAAGATAATGAAAAGAAAAGGAGGGATTTGATGAAAAGTGATCAACACTATTTTATTGGAATCAACGTGCCAGTCTCCATTGCATATCAGGCAGAAAATTGGGCAAAAGAATTAACACCTTTTCCTTTTAAACAATGGACATACCCTGACGATTATCATATAACACTACAATTCTTAGGATTTGTAGATAACAAAAAGGAAAAGCTGATTAACCGCTTAAAAGAAGTAGCCTCCCGTCATTCAAGTTTTTCACTGCAGACCGGTCAGTACGATGTGTTCGGTGCGTATAACAAGCCTAGAGTGCTTTATGTAAGCCTTAAGCCAAATGATAAGCTTGTGAATCTACAAAGGGATATACAAGCTGTATGGGGAGACCTAAGCGGCTTATACGAAAAACGTCCTTATCGTCCTCATATTACGATTGCAAAGAAGTGGGGAGGGGAAGCCGGGCTTTCGGAAGAGCAGTTAAAGCAAACGTCGGTTGAAGAACAGTTTCAAGTAAGTTCATTTGCCCTTTTTGAAGTTCATCCTGCTAGCAAACCTAAATATAAAAAAATACTATCTTTTTCATTGCAGTCACAGTAGCATATGAACATACAAGCATGGGGAGAGGTTATTTAAAGATCACTCTTATTAAAGGAAAGAAAACGCCGATGATAATAGAGAAACAATCGGTGAACCAAGTGTTAGAGGAATTTTAATTAGGGGATTGATGTAAACGTGGCGCAGCTACTTAAGGTGCAAGATTATATTTCCCGTTATGAAAAAGACGTTTATCACTACACGTCTCAGTTTAATCATTTAAAAAAACATAATTGGAAGAAAGCAAAGCAATTGTTTGAACAAGGGCTATTACATGGCCCTCCTGTAAAAGAAGAAACAAAAGCTCAACGTTCATTTTTGCAAAAAGCAAAAGAACGGTTTACAAGGAAAAAAGAAACGCTTGAAGTGGAAGAAGCGTTCTCTAGCGATAGCGTGGAAAATCAAGAGCTATTGAGGTTTACAACTCTTCCACAAACAGCGGAAGATTTGAAAATATTGTTTTTAGAAAATGTATTTGATCTTCAAATGAAATGGGCTACATCCACTTTATTTGAGTTCTCGCAAGCAGATCGTAAATATTACCATGATGAAGCTCTCCGTTATTTTATTCAGCGCTTTCCTGATACGTATCTCGTGATGTACAAGCCTGTTTTCCTGATTAATAAAGCTCCGGTAGAAGGGGATATCATTATTGTTACTCCAACGGAAACCCTCTGTATTTGTTTAATAGAAACATATAAAAGCGCTGTTTTTCAGTATTCAAAAGAAAATTTTTGGACAGAGTTAAGAGGAAGAGATCAAAAAAAGATATTAAATCCGTTAATTGGGTTAAATCGAATGGAGCAAATTGTCCGAAGTATCTATCGTACTCACGATATTGAACATAGCGTAAAGAAAATATTACTAAGCAGAAATGGATACATTGACTACGCTGCGGAGCCTTATCAGGTGGAATTTGTAGATGCTAGAAAGTATGAAGAATGGTTTTATGAACTTAGGAAATCTAAAGCGCCTTTAAAGTTTAAACAGATGAAAGCAGCTCAGGTACTGCTCGAACACAGCCAGAGTATTTATTTTGACCGGGAATTCGAAGCAGGTGAATAATCCGAACATTCATGCTATGAAAGTGCTTTCGTTTTTGCGTTTGCTACATATAATGCTACTAAAGAGGTAATTGGCATAAGGAGGAGAAAAGGATGACTGGTGATAATAAGTTTCAGGCTTATTTAGATCAAATAGATCGTATTACTGTTTTAGTTCCAACTTCTTATCATGAAGGTCAAATTGATTTTTTTGTGATTAAAGGTGCACAAATGCATGAGACCATCTCTATTGAAAACGTACATGAATTAGAAGGTTTTATCAAATATGAAGGTAAGGTTGAAGAGAGCATAGAAATTGGACATTCGTACGTTATCTGTGATAATCACGGGGAGAAAGTTCCGTTGCAGGTAGGGGCTGTTATACGAACAAAAGAGTTTGATGAAAGATTTTATTATAATCAAAATGATTTGGGTGCAGCCTTTTATTCAGATCATATTATGATAAAAGTCTGGGCCCCGACTGCATCAGCAGTGGTTTTAAAATTAATACATGCAAATAGCGGAGAAGAAGAACTGTACGTTATGACTCGTCAAAGAAAAGGCGTATGGGAAAAGGAACTTCCCTTAGATAAAGAAGGGTATTATTATCGATTTTTAATAGATGTAAACGGTCGGACAAATGAAGCGGTGGACCCTTATGCCGTTGCAGCTACAGCAAATAGTGAATACGGAGTTCTGATAAATCTTCATACAGCCTATGTTCATCCCCATGAAAAGCCGCCTTTCCTTCAGCCAACGGATGCCGTTATTTACGAAATGCATGTTCGAGACTTTTCTATTCATCCTTCAAGCGGGATAGAAAAAAAAGGTACGTACCTAGCTGTTACTGAATCAAGCGGTCAGCCAGGCAAACCAACAGGCCTCCATTATTTAAAAGAGCTAGGAGTGACCCATCTTGAATTTCTTCCTATTAACGACTTTGGCGGAGTAGATGAATTAAATCCTCATGCTTCTTATAATTGGGGGTATAATCCATTGTTGTTTAATGTGCCGGAAGGAAGCTACTCTGCTGACCCTTCAAATCCCACCACTCGTATTGTTGAAGTGAAGCAATTAATATCAACGCTTCATCAACAGGGATTCCGTGTTATTATAGATGTAGTTTATAATCACGTATTTGTACGAGAAGAATCACCTTTTGAAAAAATTGTTCCGGGCTATTATTTTCGACATGATGAGTTTGGGATGCCTTCGAACGGGACGGGAGTAGGAAATGATTTTGCTTCTGAACGGAAAATGGCGCAAAAGTTTATTATCGATTCAGTATTATTTTGGATAAAAGAGTACGATGTTGATGGTTTTCGTTTTGACCTCATGGGGATTTTAGATATAGAAACGATGAAAATCATTCGGGAAAAAATAAATGAAATTGATTCTACTATTTTGGTGTTTGGCGAAGGCTGGGATTTAAATACGCCTCTTCCCCACACTCAAAAAGCAATGATGGCGAATGCCCGCCAAACACCTCAAATCGGCTATTTTAATGACCGCTTTCGAGATTCTGTAAAAGGAAGCACGTTCGATGTGTATGAAAAAGGTTTTATCAGCGGGAATATTCATCAAAAAGAAGCAGTGCAATCTGTGATAGCGGGTAGCATTCTGGATAAAGAAGACAGTCCCGCTTTATTTATAAATCCAGCACAGTCAATTAATTATGTTGAATCACATGATAATCATACGCTGTGGGATAAGTTAACGAATTCAAACGGAGAAGAAGACGAAGACACTCGTAGAAGTCGTCATCGCCTTGCTACTGCTATTGTGCTTCTTTCACAAGGCATACCGTTTCTTCATAGTGGTCAAGAGTTTTACCGCACTAAAAAAGGCGTAGAGAACAGCTATAATTCACCCGATGATATTAATGCACTCGATTGGAATCGAAGAAGGGAATTTTCTTCTGATGTGAATTGGGTTCAAGAGCTGATTCGTATTCGCAAACAGCACGATGCATTTCGCTTGGGGGATGCTTCAGCGATTAGGCAGCATGTCTCTTTTCTAAACACGCCGAAATCCGTTATTGGCTATTGCTTATCAAACGTATTGGCTTACGGTCCGTGGAAGAATATTATTGTGTTTTTTAATCAAGGCCTAATGGAAGAAAAAGTAGTTTTGCCAGAAGGACCATGGAAAATAGCACTTGATCATTGTAAAGTATATAAAAATGGGTATCCTACTATAGAGGATAATGCTATAAATGTTCCAAAGCTTAGCGTTCTTATTTTATTTCAAACGTAATTATTGTCTTCAACCACTTGACGAAAAAAGTGTGATGGAGATAATATTTATAAAGGATGGCTATTGATACATATCCTCAATAGCCGTCTTTTTTATTTACTAAGAAAATAACGTCATGATGTCTTAATAGATTGCTTTATTGAGTGAAATTTTTAAACGAAATGTGTGTGTTGAAATTGAAGGTGAATTGGTTGGAAGATATATTAGGAAGCGAATGGGAAATTACTCCTGCTGGCGGAGCGACAGGAGAAGCTTATTTTGCAAAATTTCAAGACCGAAAGCTTTTTTTAAAGCGTAATTCATCACCTTTTTTAGCAGTATTGTCAGCTGAAGGAATTGTACCGAAGCTCGTGTGGACAAGACGAATGGAAAATGGAGATGTGATCACAGCTCAGCACTGGCTAGATGGTCGAGAATTAAAACCAAAAGATATGAATTCGAGTCGAGTGACAGAATTGCTTAGTAAAATTCATCATTCAAACGAGTTATTAGATATGTTGAAAAGGTTAGGGAAAACACCGCTTCTTCCCGGAGACGTGCTAGCCGATATTCTAGAGAACGTGGACGAGCGACTTCAAAAAGAGAGTATTGTAGAGCAGGGAATCAGCTATTTACAAGCAGAGCTTCCGTCCATTCAGACAGATAAATATGTGGTATGTCACTGTGATGTGAACCACAATAACTGGATGCTTGGAGAGAATACGCAGCTATATTTAATCGATTGGGACGGAGCGATGATTGCAGATCCTGCTATTGATTTAGGTTTATTGCTTTATTGGTACATCAATCCATCTCAGTGGGAAGAATGGCTTGAGCATTATGGGGTTGAACTAACTGAGAACTTGAAAACGAGAATGAAGTGGTATGTGATAAGTCAAACCATTTTATTCATTGAATGGCATCGTTCGAAAAATGAACATTCTGAAATGAATTACTGGCTTGAATATCTTCGGATGTTGCTCGTCAACGACATTCAAGCACAGTAGCAAAGGTTATGACAAGGTAGATAGTTCTTGGACCCATTGTGATAAATTTTGTTGATTGGTTTGAATATGTTCGTCTAAATGAGCAGCACTTTTTGCATCTTGCGTGTATTTATAAACGTTTTGTAGTGTTGCTTGTACGTCTGTGCTAGCATATCCTTTTGCTAACATTGATTGAATTAAACGTTCAACCTGTTCACATTCCGCAACCGTTCCGCAGCAATCACTTTGATGATTAGATAAAATATCTTTTACTATATTCATTTGGTGTTCGGCATTTAAAGGCATTAAGCATCATCCTTTCTCGTATGATGCTCTTATTTTTTTCTATCTAAACACAATTATGCATGAGAATGTCGGTTGTTTCGAATAACCGACATTTTCAATGCGTCAAAATAAATTAAAGAGGTGCAACATGAGATTACGAAACAAACCTTGGGCAAAAGATAAAATTGCTGAAAATCCCCAATACGTGGTTCCAAATCCAGCGGAGTATAAAGGAAACTGGAAAGAAGTTTTTGGAAATGAAAATCCTCTTCATATTGAAGTAGGAACAGGAAAAGGCCAATTTTTAGTAGGGATGGCTAAACAAAATCCGCATATCAACTATATTGGAATTGAAATGTATGAAAGTGTCATCTTAAGTGCTCTAGAACGATTGATTGAAGAAGAGCTTCCAAATTTAAAGTTGTTGAATGTAGATGCTAACCATCTTAGTGAGTTTTTTGCAAAAAATGATGTGGGTCGCGTTTATCTCAATTTCTCTGATCCATGGCCAAAAAAGAGACATGCCAAGCGCCGCTTAACATACAAAACGTTCTTAAGCATGTATGAAAATCTGCTGGTTGATGGTGGAGAAATTCACTTTAAAACAGATAATCAAGGGCTATTTGAGTATTCATTGACAAGCTTTTCAGAATATGGACTTCTTCTCAAGTACATTAGCTTAGATTTGCATAAAAGCGATTTTGAAGGCAATGTTATGACGGAATATGAAGAGAAATTTTCACAAAAAGGCAGCCGCATTTACCGCTGTGAAGTAAAATACCTGAACGAAAAAGACTGAGTTCCTCAGTCTTTTTTTGTTCAAAAAGAGAAGGGGATAGTGATAAAATAAAAAGGAATATAATGGAGGTGTAAAATGGAAACGTTAACAATAGGCGAATTAAAAGTGACATGGCTTCGTGGAGGGAATAATCATTTAGATGGAGGGGCAATGTTTGGTGTTGTTCCAAAAGAGCTTTGGACAAAAAAATATCCTATTTCAGACGGGAATCGAATTCCCATGAGGACTGATCCTTTGCTCGTTCAAACTGAAAAACACCTCATGTTAATTGATGCAGGTATAGGAAATGGGATGTTGGATGAGAAAAAAAAGCGTCATTTTGGCGTAACGGAAGAATCATTTATTGCTGAAGACTTACAAAAGTTAGGGTTCACGTGCGAAGATATTACTCATATCATTATGACGCATCTCCACTTTGATCATGTGTCAGGCTTAACAAAATGTATCAACGGAAACTTTTCCTCTGCTTTTCCAAATGCAAGAATTTTTGTTAGTGACATCGAGTGGAATGAAATGAGGAATCCTAATATACGTTCTAAAAATACGTATTGGAAACAAAATTGGGAATTTATTCAGCATCAAGTAATAACATTTAGCGACAAAGATGAAATTGTGCCTGGAGTAACGGTTCATCATACCGGCGGTCACAGCGATGGTCATGCTGTAGTTATATTAAAAGGAAACAATGACATCTTAGTGCATATGGGCGATCTTTTGCCAACACATGCACATCAAAATGTCTTATGGGTAATGGCATATGATGACTATCCAATGACTTCGATTGAACAAAAGCAGCAGTGGTTAGCTTATGCCTATGAGCATCAAGCTTGGCTAAGTTTTTATCATGATGCTTTTTATCGAGCTGTAAAATGGGATAACAAAGGAGAAATAGTTGACGAAATTAAACGGGTGTATTCAGCGTCAATTCAATAATAGCACCGCTTTTTTTATCAATGAAAAACTCGTAATGTTCCTGTTTTGCATCACGTGTTCTGATAATTCCACCTGTATAACCATAAAAAGAGAGACCATGCTTTTGAATGACCTTAGTCGTCGTTTCAATCCATGAGCCGTCGATTGCCCCATTTTGTTTAAAAGCGCTTTTAACAATCGTAAGGGCTTCCGATGAGGAAATTGACGACGTTCTTTTTTGAATAATATAAGCGCTTGCAAATCCGACTGCAGCTCCTGCTATTAGTTGATTCCATTTCACGTTATTCACCTGCTTTTTAAGGATATGTTTTCATCATTATATCAAATTGTCGAATGCTTTGTTAAGTTGAGTCATAGAAGAGAAGGACGGAACTAGCAACTATTTCCGGTTTTCGATACAATAAAGAAAATGATACATAAAGGAGAGTATATATGAACAATGAAACGCTATCTCTATTTAAAACATTAACGGAGTTACCAGGTGCCGCTGGAAACGAACATCAAGTACGTTCATTTATGCGCTCGCAAATTGAACCCCTTGTAGATGAAGTCATTCAAGATGGGTTAGGAAGTTTATTCGGCGTTCGCTATAATGAAGAAAAAGGTCCTAAAGTAATGGTAGCAGGACATATGGACGAAGTAGGATTTATGGTTACGTCTGTAACTGATAAAGGAATGCTTCGTTTTCAAACTCTAGGAGGATGGTGGAGTCAAGTACTTCTAGCTCAACGCGTCCATGTTGTGACAAAAAAAGGTCCTATCACCGGCGTAATTGCTTCTATCCCTCCCCATTTATTAGACGAATCACAGCGCAACAAGCCAATGGCCATTAAAAATATGATGATTGATGTGGGCGCAGATAGCAAGCAGGAAGTAGCAGAAATGGGCATTCGTCCTGGCGATCAAATTGTACCGATTTGTCCGTTTACGCCAATGGCAAATGAAAAGAAAATACTGGCAAAAGCATGGGATAACCGCTATGGGTGCGGACTTGCGATTGAATTATTAAAAGAAGTAAAAAATGAAAAATTGCCAAATATCTTATATTCTGGAGCTACTGTTCAAGAAGAAGTAGGACTTCGCGGTGCTCAATCAGCTGCGAATATGATTAAACCGGATTTGTTTTATGCACTAGATGCTAGTCCTGCTAACGATACGTCAGGCGATAAAAATGCATTTGGACAATTAGGAAAAGGCGTATTACTTCGTATCTTTGACCGTACGATGGTCACACATAGAGGAATGAGAGAATTTATTTTAGATACAGCGGAGACAAACAGCATCCCTTATCAATACTTCGTTTCTCCAGGAGGTACGGATGCAGGGCGCGTTCATACTTCTAATAACGGAGTTCCTTCTGCAGTGATCGGCGTATGTTCACGTTATATTCATACCCATGCATCTATGATTCATGTGGATGACTATGCAGCTGCAAAAGAATTATTAGTCAAACTTGTACGCTCTACAGACCAAACAACGCTTGATACGATTAAACAAAACGGATAAAGAAGAACAAAGCAGCTGCTTTTGCGGTTGCTTTGTTTCATCATGACAGGAGAAAAAAATGAAAATTGCAATCGGAACGAAGAACCCAACAAAAGTAAATGCAGTAAAAAAAGTATTTGGAGATACTTTTACATATGTAGAGGTAGACGTGCAGTCCGGGGTGTCACCACAGCCTTTTTCTGATGAAGAAACCATCCAAGGAGCGATTAACCGCGCGCGTGCTGCTGTCAAAGAGACAGGTGCTGATATTGGCATTGGACTTGAAGGAGGGGTACAGGAAACGCCTCATGGCTTATTCCTTTGCAACTGGGGAAGTCTTGTTACCTCTAAGGACCTTGAACCGATTTTAGGTGGAGGAGCTCGTATTCGGCTTCCTGAAGCGGTAGCCGATATGCTTCGTCATGATAAAAAAGAATTAGCCGAAGCTATGGAAGTGTATACAAACCAAAAAAATATTCGAAAAAAAGAAGGAGCAATCGGCATTTTCACCAATGGAAATTTAGATCGGACCGCTATGTTTTATCAGGTTGTTTTAATGCTAAAAGGACAGCTGGATTTTAGGACAAATCAAGCTGTTCAATAGGAAATTTCTTTGTAACCCTTTATAATAGAAAAGCATCAGTGTATGATAGTTGCAACAACTCATATACTATGTTTTGATGTAGAAGGATTAAAAAATGTATGGGGCTTTAGCCGTTTAAATACGAAAGTAAAAGAAAAAGTGGAGGAAAGAAAAATGGAAAAAATGCAAACAATTGAACAATACAAAGAAATTATTAAAGAAGGAAAACATATCATGATGTTTTCAGCAGACTGGTGCCCAGATTGCCGAGTAATCGAGCCTGTGCTTCCAGAAATTGAGGCGAATCATAGCGAGTATACATTTCATTATGTCGACCGCGACGACTTTATCGATCTTTGTGCAGAATTAAGCATCTTTGGCATTCCAAGCTTTGTCGGTTACAGCAACGGAGAAGAAACAGGGCGTTTTGTCAGCAAAGACCGTAAAACAAAAGAAGAAATTGAAGAGTTTATTAAAGGCTTAAATGCATAAATCAAGTGAAGACTGATAGCGATAAATTGCTATCAGTCTTCATACATAAAAATGAGAAAAGGAGGCGTAAATATGGCGAAAATGAATAGTCAAAAGATGAGAAAACTACTAGAAGAGCGATTAACGGGTGCGGATTGGTCATTTTTATTTGATCGTGAAAAAGATACGCTGCGCGTTGAACATCAGGAAACGAAAAAAGGTGTAACCATTTCTTTACCCGGGCTAATTGCAAAATGGGAAGAAAAAAAGGAAGCGGCTCTAGATGAAATGGTATATTATATAAAAGAAGCTCTTCGTGTTATGAACGATGAACAGCAGGTAACGGGAAAAGAAAAGCGCATTTATCCAGTTATTCGCTCAACGTCTTTTCCGGATAAATCGAATGAAGACGTGCCGTTGATTTATGATGAACATACAGCTGAAACACGCATTTATTATGCGCTTGATTTAGGCAATACATATCGTCTATTAGATGAGAAACTAATTCGTAAGGAAAATTTAGATCTATCCGCAGTGCGGGAAATGGCTAAATTTAATCTTCGCTCTTTGCCGATTTCACATAAAAAAGATACGGTAGCAGGCAATGACTTTTATTTTGTAAATCAGAACGATGGATACGATGCAAGCCGAATTCTTAACGAGGCATTTTTGCAAGATTTTGCTTCTAGTGTTTCGGGCACAATGGCTGTAGCAGTACCTCATCAAGATGTGCTGATTCTAGCTGATATCCAAAACGAAACGGGTTATGATATTCTTGCGCAAATGACCATGAGCTTTTTTGCAAGTGGACGTGTACCCATCACAGCTCTTTCATTTTTATACGAAAACGGTGAGCTAGAACCTATTTTTATTCTAGGAAAAAATCGCAGTAAAGGACGGGACTAATTATGAATCTTTTTTATAATAAAGAAGGTATCGGCGATACGTTAATCGTCAAGCTAGAAGATATTGCAATTGAAAATCGCACGTTTGAAACAAAAAGCGACGTTGTGCGTATCTTTGATCAAAAATCAAATACAACGGCTGGCTATAACATCTTTCATGCTTCTTCTAAGTTAAAAGTAGAGGGAAATGGTTCTCTTGAATTAACAGAAGAAATGGTGGAAGAAGTAAATCGTGTACTTAGCGAAAGCGGTTTTGAAGGTAAACTTGAAGTGGATTTATCTCCTAAGTTTGTAGTTGGATATGTTCAAGAAAAAGAAAAGCATCCAAATGCAGATAAGCTAAACATCTGTAAAGTAGATGTTGGCACAGAAACACTTCAAATTGTATGTGGAGCACCAAATGTAGACGCAGGTCAAAAAGTCGTCGTAGCAAAAGTAGGAGCGGTTATGCCAAGCGGTATGATCATTAAAGATGCAGAGCTGCGCGGTGTACCTTCTTCAGGCATGATTTGCTCTGCTAAAGAGCTGGCGCTTCCGAACGCTCCTCAAGAAAAAGGGATTTTAGTACTTGAAGACAAATATGAAGTAGGTCAGCCTTTTCAAGCATAAAAGCAGAGTGTGATACTAATTTATAGGGCAAAAGCAGGATGTTTTTTTACACGTATATTTCAAAGCGTTACAGTTGCTGAAAAGCAATTGTCAATTCTTAAAAAGGTTTGATAAAATTAAAAGCCACTAGTATAGACTAGTGGCTTTTTTCGCGTTTAATTATGAGTGCTAATTAAACATGAAAAAATATTTTTGCAAAGAGGAATTTTACTGTATAAATAAGGGAAGCAAAATAGTAGATTTTATAGTAAGAGTTCAAGCATACGTGATAGAATGATAAATGAAAAGATAGTATATATATCCATCTCAGAGAATACTTTGAGGCCAAAGGTAAATAAAGGATGCATGGATAGCTTTTTGTAGATGTCGCAGCACTGCGATATAAGAGGCTAAACGAAGTAAGATAGTCTGATAGAAAGAGTGATAAAAATGGGTTTTGTACGAAAAGTAATGGATTATTTACTAGGATACGAAGTGAAAGAAATCGTTGTAGACGAACATGGAAATACAACGGAAGAATACCCTTTAAATAGAGAAAAAACAATTCCTAAAAAGAAGGCTACTAAGCCTAAACAAATGCAGTCAGTTCATCAAAAGCCAGTGATGAAAGCAGCGCCAAAACCTTCTGTTCCACACTCGGCCAGAACGCAAAAGCGGAATTACAGTGAAGAGCAGCAAGATGTTCATACAAAAGTAGCTTATCAATACCCAAAAGGAACGTTTCGTTTCCCTTTAATTGATGATACGGGAGAAGCAAAAAAGGCAGCAGCTCCTAAAAATGAACCAAGGCCTGTAGCAAAAAAGGCACCGGCTCCGTTTTATCAAGAGCCTGTTCGCAAGTCGGCGCTAACGCAGCCTAAGTCAGTATCTCAGCCGTTAAAAGCGGTATCTGAAAAGAAAGAAGCGATTCCGCAAGTAAGAAAACGTCCGTTCCGTCCGACTGAAATCCCTTCACCTGTTTATGGGTTTAATAAGCGGCCTTCTAATGTTGTACAAAACGGAAGTGAGGAAGTAGTAGAATATGAGCTTCCGAGTACACAGTTATCAAAAGCAGCGTTTGAAGATGAAATTTACCGACGAGCGATGAATACGTCTGTTGTAGAGCCGTTAAGAAAACCAGTTTCTAAGCCTATAGCGGAAGAAGCCCAGATTCAAGAAACGGAAGAAATGATGCAACTGTCTTCTCAGCGTTTTGCTCAGTGGAAGCAATATGAGGAAAATCAAAAAGAGAAGATATCATTTCCTGAAGAAAAGCCAAGTTCTTCAGTAGCCGTAAAAGAACAGGAAGAGGTTCCAACTTTTGAAGAATCACATGCGATCGAACCGTTAGTGGCAAAAGAGAAAGCTACCGACTGGGATTTGGCGGAAGAAACAGCAGTAGCTGAAGAGGCTCCAATTTCAAAGGAAACGCCTCCGTTTGAATCATCCGTTTCTTTCCAACAAGAGATCGGAAATGAAGCTGAAGAGGCAGAAGCAGAAACGTTGATGGAAGAAAGCCCAGCGTTTTTACAAGCAGAAGAAGTAGAAGCACTAAAGCCTAGAAAGAGAGAAGAAGTTCCAGCCGCTGAAAAAGAAAGTCACGTCATTCTAGAAGAGCCAACAAACAGTGTTCATGTTGAAGCAGAACATGAGCTGAATTCTGAAAGTTTACATCCATCGCAACCCGCAGCTGATGAATGGCAACCAGAAGCGGTATCCGCTGTTGTGCACCGAGAGCTTGAAAACTCAGTGATAAAAGAGGAAGAGAGCAGGATGCAAGAAAGTCAAGAGTTACAAGGACAAGTACAGCAAGAGTCAGCTGTAGAACCTCTTGTACCTGCAGAACAGCCAGGGAATGCTGAACGAGCTCGCGGTAAGCGATTAGTGCCTTTTAACGTAATGATGCTGAAAAAAGACCGCACAAAGATGGATAACAGCGCTCGAGAAAAAAGTCAGCCGTCCCAAGGTTCATACCAAACGCCGAAGGCAGAAGCTCTGCAAAAAAAAACGGAAGTAAGTAGGCAAGAAGAAGTTCACGGTGAAAAAACCGAAGAAGCGGTTCCGCAGGCTTCATTAAAATCTGAAGAACCTGTAAATGTAAAAGCTTTTTCTCCTTATACATTTCCTGGAATGAACTTGCTTAACATTCCTCCAGCTGCTATTGAAGAAGATAATCAATGGGCGGATGAGCAGCGTGAGCTTTTGGATATGACATTAAAAAACTTTAACGTTCGAGCTAAGGTCGTAAACGTCACGCAAGGTCCTACCGTAACCAGATTT
The DNA here is from genome assembly GCF_045369295.1 of Priestia sp. 179-F W1.4 NHS. Taxonomy (NCBI): domain Bacteria; kingdom Bacillati; phylum Bacillota; class Bacilli; order Caryophanales; family Bacillaceae; genus Priestia; species Priestia sp. 179-F W1.4 NHS. The sequence goes on from NZ_JBIQFF010000001.1 coordinate 74,267, forward strand.
GAAGTACATCCTGAGCCCGGTGTGAAAGTGAACAAAATTACGAATTTAACAGATGATATTAAACTGAGCCTAGCCGCGCGTGATATTCGAATTGAAGCGCCAATTCCAGGGAAAAATACGATTGGAATTGAAGTGCCAAATCGTCAAAGTAAGCCGGTGTTAATTCGCGAAATTTTGAGGCATCCTTCTTTTAGAAAAGATAACTCTCCTTTAACGGTGGCGTTAGGGTTAGATATTTCAGGAACGCCGGTTGTGACTGACTTGAACAAAATGCCTCACGGTTTAATTGCTGGAGCGACGGGGTCTGGTAAAAGTGTGTGTATTAATACCATTATCGTCAGCTTGCTTTATAAAGCTGCGCCACACGAAGTCAAGCTTATGTTAATTGACCCTAAAATGGTTGAGCTAGCTCCTTACAACGGCATTCCGCATTTAGTCAGCCCGGTTATCACGGATGCGAAAGCAGCTACTACAGCTTTAAAGTGGGCAGTAGAGGAAATGGAGCGCCGTTACGAACTGTTCGCACATGCGGGCGTACGTGATATTACAAAATACAACGAACGTGTAAAAGAACATAATGAAAAAAGCGGGGAGCTGCCGTATCTAGTTATTATTATTGATGAACTTGCCGACTTGATGATGGTATCTCCAGGGGAAGTAGAGGAAGCTATTTGCCGTATTGCACAAAAGGCAAGAGCGTGTGGCATTCACTTATTGCTTGCAACGCAGCGTCCTTCCGTAGATGTTATTACAGGCTTAATTAAAGCAAATGTGCCAACGCGTATCGCATTTTCTGTTTCTTCGCAAGTTGATTCACGTACAATTATCGACACAGGAGGAGCAGAGAAGCTATTAGGTAAAGGTGATATGCTGCTTCTTGAAAACGGATCTTCTAAAAGCGTTCGAATTCAAGGGAACTTTGTTTCAGATGAAGAAATTGATCGCGTTGTAGATCATGTCAAAAAGCAAATGAAGCCAACATACTTATTTGATCAAGAAGATTTGTTGAAAAAGCAGCAAAGCTTTGCTTCAAATGAAGAAGATGAGCTTTTCTATGAAGCATGCGAGTTTGTGCTAGACCAAGGCGGTGCATCTACTTCCAGTCTGCAAAGACGCTTCAGAATGGGGTACAATCGCGCAGCGCGCCTAATTGATATGATGGAGCAGCAAGGAATTATTTCAGAAGCAAGAGGAAGCAAGCCGAGAGATGTGCTCATTACCGAAAACGAGCTTCAGGAAATGGAAAGTCAAACAGCCACTTCTACATTTTAAGCTGTTTTTCTGCATGTAGGTTAAAAAAAGAGGCTATGCAAAATCAGCAGGATACAGCTTTATGTGAGCTAACGCTCTGTCACTGTATCCGCCGCCTCTTTTTTTCCTGCTTTAAGTTCGTTTATACAGAATTTGAGTAGGGATTTTGGAAGAAATCCATCAGGAAAAAAAGGAAAAGGTTTGTCAGAACTAGTAAAATGATTTACTATATGTAAGGATAATGTGTGTTTTGCTTTTTTAGCATGTGATAGTTTGCTATCATTTCTCACCAGCTGAAACATATGAGCTGAAGGCGTTTAAAGAGGACAAACCAAAATAATTAGAGTACGAGTGAAGAGTAATGACAGAAGAAAATCATGAACTGATTAACTTTAATGAAATTCGTGAACAAAAGCAGCTTCAGTCTGATAATGCTATTTGCGACTTTTACAATCAATATTTCTTTTTTGTGAACCGCTATACGAATATACGAGAAAAAGTGCGGGCTTCACATCTATTTAAAGAGTTAGTAAACTTGCCTCATGAGGCGGCTCTATCTGATTCCCATGAACAATTATTTTTTCAGTGGTTTGCATTTGAATATGTAACCATTCAGGGGAAAACCCTGCTGCAGCTGTTTTTAGCTGATCAGGCGAAGCAGAAAACAGAGTCGTTTTTAATTCAAGGAGCCTTTTTTTTGACGAGTGTACTAGAGCCAATTATTGTGTCTAAAGTACCTAATTCGTTTTTCTTAAAAGGATATACCCCATTGACAAATGAGCAGGTTATCATCAAAGATGTAAGAGGAAGATTTGCAAATTTAGAGGAACAACAAGTAATTTGGATTCGAAAAATAAAATCAATCGGATATGACGTGTTAATTGACTCTTTCTTTTTAGGACATAAACAATGCATTGAACAGTTAGTAACCCAATATAATGACAAAAAAAATGCAATGACATGGCGATCGTTTTTAAAACAGCAGGCTATATACTATGTGATGAAGCCAAAATAAAAGGCCGTTTCGCAAGGGAAGAGAGTAGAAATGGAGTCATGGAGTTATGTTATAAGAAGTGATATAATGTACGAATGTTATCGTGAAATCAGCAATCAAACGACATTTATATACGTTTGTAAGAGCAATTCTAGATAACCGTCATATACTGTCTTACAGATAGACGAATGTTGGAGGTTCTTTATATGACAGTTTACCATTTTGTAGGTATTAAAGGAACAGGAATGAGTGCGCTTGCGCAAATCCTAAACGATATGGGCTTTCAAGTTCAAGGATCGGATATTGAAAAAGAAATTTTTACGCAAAAAGCACTAGAACAGCAGGGAATTCCTGTTTTACCATTTGATAAAAATAATATTAAAGACGGCATGACTGTAATTGCAGGAAATGCTTTTCCTGATACGCATGAAGAAATTGCAGAAGCAGCTTCAAAAGAAGGAGTCAAGCTTGTACGCTATCACCGTTTCTTAGGTGACTTTATGAAACAGTATACGAGTGTAGCCGTAACAGGAGCACACGGAAAAACATCCACAACGGGTATGTTAGCGCATGTGATTCAAGGAGCTGAACCTACTTCATATTTAATTGGAGACGGTACGGGTAAAGGTGTAAAAGACAGCAAGTATTTTGCGTTTGAGGCATGTGAGTATCGCCGCCACTTCTTATCTTATACGCCAGACTATGCAATTATGACGAATATTGATTTTGATCACCCTGATTATTTTGCCAATATCGATGATGTATTCAGCGCGTTCCAAGAGATGGCACTTCAAGTCAAAAAAGGAATTATTGCCTGTGGTGACGATGAACATCTTCAGCAAATTCAAGCGAAGGTACCTGTTCTTTATTACGGATTAGGCGAAGAAAATGATTTCCAAGCACGTAATATCGTAAAAAGCACAACAGGCACAACATTTGACGTGTTCGTTCGAAATACATTCCACGCATCATTTGAGATTCCAGGGTATGGCGACCATAACATCTTAAATGCACTTTCCGTTATTGCACTTTGTCATTATGAAGAAATTGACGTTGCTGTGCTGCAAGAGCGTTTTAAAACATATCAAGGTGTAAAGCGTCGTTTCAGCGAAAAGAACGTTGGCAAACAAGTGCTAATCGATGATTATGCACACCATCCAACGGAAATTAATGCAACGATTTCAGCTGCTCGTCAAAAGTATCCAAACCGTGAAGTTGTGGCTGTTTTCCAACCGCATACGTTTACGCGTACACAAACGTTCTTAGAGGACTTTGCAGCAAGCTTACAGCACGCTGATAAAGTATATCTATGTGACATTTTTGGATCAGCCCGTGAGCATCAAGGTAAATTATCAATTGAAGATCTACGAAGCAAAATCAGCGGAGCTGAATTAATTAATGAAGAAACAATTGAATCGTTAAAAGACCATAATGAAGCTGTATTAGTATTTATGGGTGCTGGAGACATTCAAAAGTTTGAAAAACTATATCAGCAGACCGTATCATAAAAAAGAGGCACTCTCCTGAGTGCCTTTTTTTTATTTCAAAACTCATTTTAAATTTTCAGGGTTTAACGCTTTTAATTCTTCAATGACAAATAGCCCGTCTTTACGAATCAACACGTCATCGAAATAAATCTCACCGCCACCGTATTCTGGGCGCTGAATCATCACCATATCCCAGTGAATATTTGACTTGTTTCCGTTATACGCATCTTCGTAGCACTCGCCAGGAGTGAAGTGGAAGCTTCCGTCAATTTTTTCATCAAATAAAATGTCTTGCATTGGATGTTGAATATACGGATTTACGCCAATCGCAAATTCGCCAACAAAACGAGCGCCTTCATCTGTATCAAAAATGCCGTTGATGCGTTCTGTATCATTAGCGGTTGCTTCAACAATTTTACCGTTTTTAAATGTTAAGGATACATTCTCAAACGTAAAGCCTTGATAGTTAGAAGGAGTGTTGTAAGAAATTGTTCCGTTTACAGAATCACGTACAGGAGCCGTGTATACTTCACCGTCCGGAATATTCATTTCTCCGGCACACTTCACTGCAGGAATATCTTTAATAGAGAACGCTAAGTCTGTATTCTCACCCGTTAAACGCACTTTGTCCGTACGGTTCATGAGCTCAACTAAAGCATCCATCGCTTTGCTCATTTTGCCATAGTCTAAGTTGCATACATCGAAATAAAAATCTTCAAATGCTTCTGTACTCATTTTAGCAAGCTGCGCCATTGAATCGTTTGGGTAGCGAAGAACGACCCATTTTGTTTTTGGAACGCGAATTTCTCTATGTACTTTTTTACCGATCGTATTCCCTTGGATTTTCATTTTATCTGCCGGAACATCTGATTGTTCAAAAATGTTTGAACCAGAACGTAAGCCAATATAAGCATCCATTTCTTTCATCACATTTGCTTCGAAGTCTGCCATCATATTGTACTGCTCTTCTTGTGCACCGTTTAAAAGAGCTCGGTCTACCGAATGATCTTTTAGCAGTACAAACGGGTAGCCACCGGCCTTGTACGCTTCATCTACAAGTGCTGTCACAAGCTCGCGCTGAAGTCCAAAGTTTTCGATTAATACTTTTTCTCCTTTTTGAAGGCGAACAGAATAATTAATTAAATTTTTAGCTAATGTTGCAATTCTAGGGTCTTTCATAAATAGTGCCTCCTTAAAATAACAATGATTGATGATTCACTTTCTATTGTACCCCACTGAGCTTATTTTGTTTGTTTTTATGCTTTAAAATCCTTTTTTTCTTTAGGGAGGGAAATAACTCATATATCGCGAAATAATGTAGCAATCTTCCCTTTTTATGAATAAATGCAGAGAGAATATGGTAAAGTTAAAGAGTCTATAGGGAATAGAAGGTTTAATTGTTTATAAAATTGGGAAAGTAGTTATAACAAGAGAGATGAAAATAGGAGGTGCCTTGCACAGATGGTTATTATTCTTTATTTAAGCGCTGCTATTGTTGCCATTGCGATTTTTTACCTGGTGGTTTCCGTGTCAAAAACATTGAAATCCGTTCAGCACACATTAAATTCAGTGGCAGGTACTTTAGACGGTGTAGAAAAGCAAATGACAGGAATCACAGCTGAAACAACTGCACTTTTACATAAGACTAATCTGTTAGCTGAAGATATTCAGCGTAAATCCGAAGCGCTGAACACAGTCGTGGATTCTGTTAAAGGCGTAGGTGACTCAATCCAAGACCTAAATAAGTCGATTAAAAGCGTATCATCAAGCGTTTCAGAGAAAGTAGAAGAAAATAAAGAAACTGTTGCTCAAGTCGTTCAATGGAGCAATGTTGCATTAGACGTATGGGAACGTATAAAATTAAGAAAACAGAAAAAAGTTGACGTGGAGCCTGTACCTGTTGAAGTAAAAGAAAAAGCGGTTCAACGCTCACGCTCATTTTCATAAGGATGAACTTTAAAGGAGGAGACGCATATGTCAAACAAACCAAATAAACCAAACAACACTTCAAATAAAGGCTTTTTAGTAGGAACAGTGATTGGAGGAGTTGTAGGAGCTGCAACGGCATTACTACTTGCTCCAAAATCAGGTAAAGAGTTCCGTTCTGATTTAAATGAGCAGGCAGCTTACGTTCGTTTAAAAACGGAGCAAGCGAAAAACAGCGCTGTTGAAAAAGGACAAGGGTTTGCTCAAACGGCTAAAGAAAAAACGGCTGGTTTATCGCAAACACTGTCTGAGCAATCTTCACAAGTAGTGGACAAGGTGAAAAACTTCCGTAAAGTAGATCCTGAACACGAAGCATTACCGCCAACAAGCTTAGAAGTGCTTGCTGATGAAGTGGAGTCTCAAAGCAACGAAGAAGTTCAGCAGAAGCTAACAGAAGCTCAAAAAGCATTAGATGAAGTGGAAAGCACAGTGCCACGACCATAATAAAGAATCAAAAGCGTTTACCCTATAGGGTGAACGCTTTTTTTGTATGTAATTTAGGTTGGGTAACGGCAAGTAAATGTTAGTTTCATCAGAGGGATTTTAATTTAACCAGTTCTTTTCTTTCTATGCCGAAAATAACTTCACCTTATAAATAAATTCATTAGCATTATACATAAAGCTGAGCACTCTTTTTGTATGGAAACGGTCAAACCATGTAAACTTAAGAGTAAGTACAGAAAGGGTGAAAAAAATGAAAAAGATTTCAACAGTTGAAGAGTTCGAACAAGTTATTAAGGAAAACCATCGCTTTTTATTTTTAAAGCACAGCACGACGTGTCCAATTAGTGCAGCTGGTCATGAGGCATTTTCAGCGTTTGCTTCTAGTCATGAAGACATTCCTTCTTATTATCTTCATGTGCAAGATTCACGAGACGTATCCAACTATATTGCTGAAACGTATGAAGTGAAGCATGAATCACCTCAAGCGCTTCTGTTTGAAGATGGAAAAGTGAAGTGGCACGCTTCTCACTGGAACATTAACGAAGAAGAATTAGCGAAAAATGTAGCTCATTAATTGAAAGAGGCTGGGACAAAAGCAGTTTAGGTGAAGGAAGATCCGAACGATTAATCGTTCGGTTTTTTTTGTAAGCTGATTGCGGTTTCATCCACTTTTTCGTACAATAGATGTAGTTTAGCACATAAAAGCAGAGAAGCCCCTTACATATATCCTCCATCACCTATCATCTTATGTAGTAACCCTGCTAAACGGATTTTTTTAAATCAGTGAAAGGGTGGACGTACATGACGAATTCAGATCTTCAGCATTTGCGATCTCAAATTGACGAAGTAAATATGAAACTGTTAAAGCTTATTAATGAGCGAGGCGAGCTTGTTCAAGAAATAGGAAAATTAAAAGGAATGCAGTCAACCAAACGGTTTGACCCTGTTCGTGAACGAGCAATGCTTGATGCGATTTTAAGCAAGAATGAAGGACCGTTTCAAACATCTACGCTTCAACATATTTTCAAAGAGATTTTCAAAGCTCATTTAGAGCTTCAAGAAGATGATCATCGTAAAGCACTTCTTGTATCCCGTAAAAAGAAGCCGGAAAATACAATCGTTACGGTAAAAGGAGAAACAATTGGTGACGGACTTCAGCGTTTTGTAGCAGGACCTTGTTCCGTTGAAAGCTATGAGCAAGTAGCAGCCGTAGCAAAAGCCGTAAAGCAGCAGGGTGTGCGGATGCTTAGAGGCGGAGCCTACAAGCCAAGAACATCTCCTTATGATTTTCAAGGCCTTGGCTTAGAAGGACTGCAAATTTTAAAAAGAGTAGCTGACGAATATGATTTAGCCGTTATTAGTGAAATTGTCGACCCCGCTGATATTGAAACAGCTGTAGAATATGTAGATGTGATTCAAATTGGTGCTCGTAATATGCAAAATTTTGAGCTGTTAAAAGAAGCGGGTGCGGTGAAGAAGCCTGTCTTATTAAAGCGGGGCTTAGCTGCTACGATTGATGAGTTTATTAATGCTGCTGAATACATTGTATCAAAAGGAAATGATCAGCTGATTTTGTGTGAACGAGGAATTCGTACGTATGAGCGAGCAACGCGAAATACGCTGGATATTTCAGCCGTTCCCATTTTAAAACAAGAAACTCATTTACCTGTTTTAGTCGACGTTACGCATTCAACAGGAAGACGAGATTTGCTTGTTCCAACGGCTAAAGCGGCTCTTGCCATTGGTGCGGATGGAATTATGGCAGAAGTTCATCCAGATCCGGCGGTAGCACTTTCTGACTCAGCTCAGCAAATGGATATTCCACAATTTACAGAATTTATGAAGCAGCTAAAACCTATATGTAACTTAAATTTATAAAAAAACGTAAAAAAGAAAAATTCGTATACTTTTATGACAAGTTTGAGGCACTTAATGGTTTCAAGCTTGTTTGCCTTTCGTTATAATAAAGATAAGCGAAATTATCACGTATTTTGAAAACAGTCGATAACTTTTGTCAAAATAGGAAAGAATAAGTGCAAATCCAAAAAACAAGAATTTATGAAATTCTCGTGAAACTTGTCGGAAAAAGGCGGTAAATACGTTGCGGTGAAGCACATAGTATCGTATAGTAGTTACAGATATTCGCTATCATTCTGTGAGTGCATATGATATAAATTCGCGATTCACTTTTTTTATTTACTTACTATACACCGTCTTTTACATTGTTACATATAAACTGGTAAAATTGTCTTTGCACACGTAATAATAAGGGCATAACAGGAATGATTTAGATGCATACAGGGTATCTAAGCTGTATGTAAGAGTGAAGGAGCTAGAAATAGCCATTCTATAAAGGAAGATGGATTTATATACGTAAATACAAGAAATGAAATAAGGATAAAATAAACGAAATGTTTTTCGATAAGGAGTGTTTGTTGTGAACGTAACAATTTATGATGTAGCAAGGGAAGCAAGCGTGTCGATGGCAACGGTTTCTCGTGTGGTAAACGGAAATCCAAATGTAAAACCATCAACTAGAAAAAAAGTATTAGAAACAATTGAAAGACTAGGCTATCGTCCGAACGCAGTAGCGCGTGGATTAGCCAGTAAGAAAACAACGACAGTAGGAGTTATCATTCCTGATATTTCAAATATTTTCTATGCAGAGTTAGCGCGTGGAATCGAAGATATTGCAACAATGTACAAGTATAATATCATCTTAAGTAACTCCGACCAAAATCAAGATAAAGAACTTCATCTTTTAAATAACATGCTTGGTAAACAAGTAGACGGAATCATCTTCATGAGTGGGAATGTAACGGAAGAACACGTAGAAGAGTTAAAAAAATCACCGGTTCCAGTTGTACTTGCAGCATCAATCGAATCAACTAACCAAATCCCATCTGTAACTATTGATTATGAACAAGCAGCTTTTGATGCAGTGCAATCACTAATTGACAGCGGTCATAAAAATATTGCATTCGTTTCAGGTACGCTAGAAGAACCGATCAATCATGCGAAAAAAGTAAAAGGGTACAAGCGTGCTCTTACTGAAAGCGGATTGCCTGTACGCGATTCTTATATTGTAGAAGGAGACTACACGTACGATTCAGGTATTGAAGCAGTTGAAAAACTATTAGAAGAAGATGAAAAGCCAACTGCTATTTTCGTTGGAACGGATGAAATGGCATTAGGCGTTATTCACGGGGCACAAGATCGCGGGTTGAATGTACCAAACGATCTAGAAGTTATCGGTTTTGATAACACAAGACTTTCAACAATGGTTCGTCCTCAGTTAACATCTGTTGTACAGCCAATGTATGATATTGGTGCAGTAGCGATGCGTCTCTTAACGAAATACATGAACAAAGAAACGGTAGACAGCAGCATTGTACAGCTTCCTCACCGCATCGAGTTCAGACAATCAACAAAATAATACCTGTGAATGAATAAGAACGAATCCAAAGTTCAGACACGGGGAGATAGAATATGAAAAAAATTGATATGCTCACACCTATAGGGATACTAATTGGTATCTCTATGGTTGTGTTTGGGGTTATTTCAAGTGGAGGAATGAGCGGTTTTTTAGCTTTTATTGATGTGCCATCGATTTTAATTGTACTGGGAGGCGTTTTTGGTACGCTGTGCGTGAGCTTTCCGTTAAAACAATTAAAAAATATGGGAAGAGTAGGGAAACAAGCGTTTCAATCGAAAGAAATAAACGTAGAAGAAATTGTAGGAACATTTGTACATTTATCGGAAAAAGCGCGTCGAGAAGGGCTTCTATCGTTAGAAGCAGAGCTTGAACAAATCGATGATTTATTTGTGAAAAAAGGTATTTTGCTAGCCATTGATGGAGTAGAACCAGAAATGATTCGAGAGCTGCTTGAAGCTGAAATAGCTGCAGTAGAAGAAAGACATACGAGAGGTCGAAGTATGTTTGAAAAAGCAGGCGATTATGCCCCCGCTTGGGGAATGATTGGGACGCTCGTTGGGCTAGTGCTAATGCTTAAAAGCCTTAATACCCCTTCATCGCTTGGGCCTAACATGGCAATTGCTCTTTTAACGACTTTCTACGGGGCGCTGCTTTCAAACTTGTTTTTTCAGCCAATCGCAGCTAAATTAGCTGGTAAAACGGAGCATGAGCTTTTTGTTAAAGAAGTGATTATTGAAGGTGTCATCGGCTTGCAGGCGGGGCAAAATTCTCGCTTTGTGCAAGCAAAGCTAAAAGTATTTGCCCCTGTTGAAAAACGAAAGCTGGAAGAAAAGAGAGAACACGTTCGTGAAGCGTAGAAGAAAAAGGTATTCGGCACAGTCGCCAAAATGGATGGTAACATTTGCTGATTTGGTGACGTTAATATTAGTTTTTTTTATTTTACTATTTTCAATGTCTAGCGTTGATAATCAAAAGTTTCAGACCGTTGTCAATTCGCTTACAAGCGGTGGCTCATTAGCTTCTGTAGAAAAGAGCCAGCAGTCTCAAAAGCTGGATAACATTTTAGCGAAAGTGCAAAATTACCTGAAGGAAAATAAGCTTCAGAATGTTATTACTGCTAAGCGAGATGAACGCGGAGTTGTGCTTATTTTACAAGAACAGGTGCTGTTTGAAACAGGACAGGCAGACATTTTGAAGAAAGGTACCCCTTTCCTGGATGAATTAGGAAGGTTATTCAGTACTATTCCAAATGATATTAAAGTAGAAGGTCATACCGATAATCGACCTATTCACACCTATCGTTATCCATCTAATTGGGAACTATCGGCAGCGCGTGCCAGCGGTGTCATACGCTATTTAACGAACCACTTTTCTCTTTCTGCTAACCGCTTTGAAGCACTTGGATACGGAGATACAAAGCCGCTTGTTCCGAACACGTCTAATGACAATTTACAAAAAAATAGACGCGTCGAAATTATTATTTCAGATCCCGAAGCACAGTGAAAAAGGCCATACGTTTGTATAGCCTTTTTTTAAGAATGAGATGTATGAGAACGAATAGGATAAAGAGCGCGCTCAAGAGTTTGAGCGTTTTTTTCTGTTATTTCTGGTTTTCTTGGAATTGGCTGATAGATATTAGGTTCATCATCCCACTGTGTGCAAATGGGGTGAGGCGATACTTTTGTCCATTTTTCAAGCCATGATAGAGGAAGCATGCCTTCTGCCTTTCGTTCAATCATTTCAAGCCAAATGAATGACCAAGCCCGAGGAACAACCCGCCAAATATCATAACCTCCTCCGCCAACCGCAATCCATCTTCCCTGACAGTATTCATGGGCAATTTCATGAGCAATTTTAGGAATCTCACGGTATATTTTCGTGGTGCCGCATAAATGAGTGAGCGGGTCGTAATAATGAGAATCGGCTCCATTTTGTGTCAAGATAACATCTGGTTTAAAAAAAGCAGCTACTTCTTTTAAAGAGGTCTTATAAACGTCGAGCCAAGACTCATCTTCCGTATAAGCATCAACAGGCACATTAAATGAATAACCATAGCCTTCACTGTGCCCGCGTTCATTAACGTTTCCCGTGCCTGGAAACAAGTAGCGTCCCGTTTCATGAATGGAAAGAGTACAAACGGAAGGATCGTCATAAAATGTCCATTGCACGCCGTCACCATGGTGAGCATCTGTATCGACATAGAGGACGCGCGCGTTGTACTTTTGCTGCATATATTTGATGGCTACCGCGCTATCGTTATAAATACAGAAGCCGGAAGCTTTTCCTCGAAAGCCATGGTGCAATCCTCCTCCTAAATTTAGAGCATGCTTAGCTTTTCCAGTCATCACATAATCTACAGCCGTAAGTGTACCCCCAACTAAAAACGCACTGGCTTCATGCATGTTGGGAAACATAGGTGTATCTTCTGTTCCAAGACCAAAATCTGCTGCTTTTTCAACAGAAAGCTCGCCGCTTCCTGCTAATTTTACCGCTTGAATATAGCTAGTATCATGGACAAGCTGAAGTTCTTCATCAGATGCCATCCGCGGTAATACAATATCTTGATTGCCTAAAGCGCCAAATTCCCGTAACAGTTCATATGTTAGTTGAACACGAAGCTGGTTAAACGGATGATTATTGCTGAATTTGTACGAAAGAATATCATCTGAATAAATAAATACAGCATTACTAGTCATTACGTCATCTCCGGTAATTTAGGCCATAGCACCTCATAGCCGTTTTCTTTTAATGTATTTATACTAATCAATGGATTAATAGCTTGAATGCGAAGCACAAGGATTTTATATCGTTCATCTACATCAGGGTAGACAAGTACGCTTAAGATGTTTGTTCTCTTTGAACCAAAGAGGGATGTAACTTCAGCGAGCACGCCAGCCTTATTTTCTACTTTTATTTCAATTTGTGAACCTGGCTTATTAGTGCCAGTAAGCTGAATAAACGTATGTAGTAGATCTCTTTCGGTAACAACTCCTACTAACCGCTTGTTTTTTGTGACGGGAATACAACCGATTTGGTGTTCATAAAAAATGCTTGCAATTTCTTCAACAAAATCAAGAGGGTGAGCTGTAATGACTTCTGTTTTCATAATCATCCGCACGGGTTCGGATAGAAGAGCAGATGTATAAGTATTATCTAAAATAGATGGACTTGCATCTCTTACGTCTCGATCAGAAATGATGCCAACTACGTGATGAAGGTCATTAACGATAGGAATATGTCTAATCTTATGTGTATCTAAAAGTTTCATAGCTTCAGCAATCGTATGGTCGGGGGTTAAGGTAACGAGATCGGTTTTCATCATCTCTTCAACAATCATCAGACACAGCTCCTTTTCTTAAAGGTCAGCTCAATACATAAAGCGATTTTGAAAGCGCAGGCTATCAAATTCTTGTATGCTTTCTTGAGGGACTCTGCTCCCGATTCTTACCATCAAACAATTAGCAGGGTGGGAGCTAATCTCCGGATCATCTGTGGCAAACCACGTCAGTCCGCCTTTATTCATCATTTTCTCCATAATTTTGCGGTAATCCCACACATTTAGCCCTGTTCCTTTTAAATCCCAATGCCAGTAGTATTCTGTCGTAATGACAATATAATCTTCCATTGCATCATCCATCATAGATACGATAAGCAAGTTTTTTCCAACAGCGTAGCTGCGAAACGGGGCAGCTACCTCTATAGCTCCTAATTCGATTAAATTCTCCATATTTCCTTCCGACCATCGTTCTAGAGGATCGGGATATAAAAAGGTGACATAACCAATGATTGTATGATGATGACGAGCAATAATGATTCTACCTTCAGGCAAGTTGGCAATCTCGATCAATGCTTCTTTTTGCTGTTCAGGTGGACGAAAGGCCGTTAGTTGCTCATGAAAATCAAGTTGTTGCAAGGTTTGTGAGGAGACAGGTCCTTCAATAACAATTGCTCCAACCGCTGTTTTTAGTTCTTTCATATTGTATGTTTCGGAATGTTTCACATGAATCACCACCTTCAAGCAGTCTTATCTGTATTATAATACAAAAAAAACTCTACATTAAAGCGTTTTCAAAAAATTAAATAAAAGAAAAGGAGTTTTTTCAAAAACATAGAATAGGAAATTAAAAGAGATTCTTGTTAATTCGACACTTATATAACAAAGGTTGTCATATAACAAGGGAGACTATTATCCCAATTCCGACAAATAATTTTTATAAAATTGTGAAAAGTCTATTTTTGTTATATAATAGGTTTGTAAATTTTATACATAAGGGGGAGTTTGTGATGAAAGTGGAAGCGCTTCCTGTAATTGAAGGGGTATACAACTTACAGGACTACGATAAAACGTATCAAACCTTTGACTGGTCACAAGTGGAGAAGGAATTTTCATGGCATGAAACAGGTAAATTAAATGCAGCTTATGAAGCAATTGATAAGCACGCAAACTCTACGCGTAAAAATAAAGTTGCGCTTTATTATCGAGATGCGCAGCGCAATGAAAAATATACATTCAAAGAAATGAAAGAATGGTCAAACAAAGCCGCAAACGTGCTAAAACAAGCAGACGTAGAGAAGGGAGATCGTGTGTTTATCTTTATGCCTCGCTCTCCGGAACTTTATTTTGCATTGTTAGGCGCGGTGAAGCTTGGCGCTATTGTTGGGCCTTTGTTTGAAGCATTCATGGAAGGTGCAGTAAAAGATCGTTTGCAAGACAGTGATGCAAAAGTGTTAATTACAACGCCTGAACTGCTGAGCCGCGTTCCGGTGAAGGATTTGCCAGCTTTAAAACACATTCTCCTTGTAGGGGAAAATGTAGCAGAAGAAGGCATTCAACTAGATTTTCTGAAGCGATTAGAAGCGGCGAATAAAGAGGTGGAGATTGAGTGGGTAGATAGAACAGATGGTATGCTGCTTCATTATACATCAGGTTCAACTGGAAAACCAAAAGGGGTGCTTCACGTTCATAATGCAATGCTTCAGCATTATCAAACTGCTAAGTGGGTGCTCGACTTAAAAGATGACGATGTGTATTGGTGTACAGCAGATCCGGGTTGGGTAACGGGAACTTCCTACGGAATTTTTGGTCCTTGGCTTGCTGGAGCAACAAATGTGATTGTAGGAGGACGCTTTAGTCCAGATGCATGGTATCAAGCACTTGAAGATTTTGGCGTAACGGTTTGGTACAGTGCGCCTACAGCATTTCGTATGCTAATGGGTGCTGGCGATGACTTAGTTAAACGCTATGATTTAAGCAGCCTCAGACATGTATTAAGCGTGGGAGAACCATTAAATCCTGAAGTGGTACGCTGGGGAATGAAGGTTTTCCAAAAACGTATTCATGACACGTGGTGGATGACTGAAACTGGAGGTCAGACGATTTGTAATTACCCGTCTATGAAAATTAAACCAGGATCTATGGGAAAACCTATTCCGGGTGTACAAGCAGCAATCGTTGACGATCAAGGACAAGAGCTTCCACCTTATCGAATGGGTAACTTAGCAATTAAAAAAGGCTGGCCATCTATGATGCATGCAATTTGGAACAACAAGGAAAAGTATGAGTCATACTTTATGCCAGGCGACTGGTACGTATCAGGTGATTCCGCGTATATGGATGAAGACGGTTATTTTTGGTTCCAAGGCCGAATTGATGACGTTATTATGACCGCAGGAGAACGAGTTGGTCCATTTGAAGTAGAAAGTAAGCTTGTTGAACACCCTGCTGTAGCAGAAGCGGGTGTCATTGGTAAGCCTGATCCTGTGCGTGGGGAAATTATTAAAGCGTTTATCGCACTTAGAGATGGGTATGAATCTTCAGATGAACTGATTGAAGATATTCGTCAATTTGTGAAAAAAGGGTTAGCTGCTCATGCAGCTCCACGTGAAATCGAGTTTAAAGATAAGCTACCTAAAACACGAAGCGGTAAAATTATGCGTCGCGTTTTAAAAGCGTGGGAATTAGATTTGCCAACGGGCGATTTGTCGACGATGGAAGACTAAGGAGTAAACGTTTCAATCTTTGTATGGAAAATAAGTGATTTTTATAAAGTTCAAACAGCCAGCTGTTTGAACTTTTTTTTGGACTTGAATTTTAAAATGAAATCATTCATAATTGTGGGGTGTAAACTTTTAAATAAAATAAACTGCAGTGATAGGAAGAAGTAATACTTGTCTCCCTGTTTAAGAGAGCTGATGGTTGCTGAAAATCAGTACATAGACAAATATGAAATACGTCCTTGAGCATCTTTTGTGAACTTACAGTAGCAAAAGACGGGTAGACCGTTACATCATTTAAGTGGGAAATAATTTATTTCCAAATAGGGTGGTACCGCGATATTTTCGTCCCTTCTTTTTTAAGAAGGGGCGTTTTTTATGTTGTTCAACAAATTGTAACGAGCAATTAGATAAAGGAGAGAATATAACATGGATATTTTACAAGATCTTGAGTTTCGAGGGCTCATTAATCAACAAACGGATGAAAAAGGTTTAAATGAACTTTTGAGTAAAGAGTCTGTTCGTTTGTACTGTGGATTCGATCCAACAGCCGACAGCCTTCACATCGGCCACATGCTTCCTGTTTTAATTTTGCGTCGCTTTCAACAAGCTGGACACCAACCGATTGCATTAGTTGGTGGAGGTACGGGTCTTATTGGAGATCCAAGCGGTAAAAAAGCAGAGCGTACGTTAAATGAAAAAGAAACGGTTGCTATGTTTAGTGAGCGTATTAAAGGTCAGCTTTCACGCTTCTTAGATTTTGAAGAAGGTGAAAATGCAGCGGTTATTGCGAATAACTATGACTGGATTGGCACGTTAGATGTTATTACATTCCTACGAGATATCGGTAAAAACTTTGGTATTAACTACATGATGGCAAAGGATTCTGTTCAATCTCGTATCGAATCAGGCATCTCATTTACGGAATTCAGCTACATGATTTTACAATCATATGATTTCTTGAACTTATACCAAACGTATAACTGTAAGCTTCAAATTGGCGGCAGCGACCAATGGGGAAATATTACAGCTGGCTTAGAATTAATTCGTAAATCAGAAGAAGATGCAAAAGCATTTGGATTAACAGTTCCGCTTGTAACAAAAGCAGACGGCACGAAGTTCGGTAAAACAGAAGGCGGAGCAATTTGGTTAGACGCTGAAAAAACAAGTCCGTATGAATTCTACCAGTTCTGGATCAATACAGATGATCGTGATGTTATAAAATATTTAAAATACTTTACATTCTTATCACATGAAGAAATTAATGAATTAGCAGCATCTGCAAAAGAAGCGCCTGAAAAACGCGAAGCACAAAAAGCACTAGCAGCGGCGATGACTACGCTTGTACACGGTGAAGAAGCTCTTGAGCAAGCCATTCGTATTTCGCAAGCTTTATTTAACGGAAGTATTTCAGAGTTAACAGCAGAAGAAATTAAGCAAGGATTCAAGGATGTTCCTTCTTACACGCATACAGGTGAAGATATTGGTTTAATCGATTTACTTGTAGAAAGTAAAATCTCTCCTTCTAAACGTCAAGCGCGTGAAGATATTTCAAACGGTGCGATTTACTTAAACGGTGAGCGTGAGCAAGATTTGCAAAAAACAGTAGGAGCAGAAGACCGTATTGAAGGTCAATTTACAGTAATTCGTCGAGGCAAGAAAAAATATACGCTTATTCAATACGCATAAAAAAAGGCCGAAAGGCCTTTTTTTGTATAAAGAAAGTAAAAAAGCCGCTCCATAGGGAACGGCTTTTTACTATTAACGAGAGTAGAACTCTACGATTAGTGCTTCGTTGATTTCAGCAGATAATTCAGAACGCTCAGGTAAGCGAGTGAATGTACCTTCTAATTTCTCAGCGTCTACTGTTAAGTAGTCTGGTACGAAGTTGTTAACTTCAAGCGCTTCTTTCACGATTGAAAGGTTGCGAGATTTTTCGCGAACACCGATCACTTGACCAGGTTGTACACGGTAAGATGGGATGTCAACGCGTTTACCGTCAACTAAAACGTGACCGTGGTTAACTAATTGACGAGCTTGACGACGAGTGCGTGCAAGACCCATACGGTATACTAAGTTATCAAGACGAGCTTCTAAAAGAATCATGAAGTTCTCACCGTGCTTACCAGTTAATTTACCAGCAGCAACGAATAAGTTACGGAATTGACGCTCAGTTACACCATACATGTGGCGTAATTTTTGCTTTTCTTGTAATTGTAAACCGTACTCAGAAATTTTCTTACGTTGACCTGGGCCGTGTGGACCTGGAGCGTAAGGGCGTTTTTCTAATTCTTTACCTGTACCACTTAGAGAAAGACCTAAGCGACGAGAGATTTTCCAACTTGGACCTGTATAACGAGCCATGATGACTCCTCCTTGTTTGTGTTTTTATTTTATGCAAAACAAAAACAGACACATTCTAGCGATATGCTCATTTTGTTTTCATGTACCATCGCTCTAGCAGCAGAGAGTTACACGATACACCATCTTTTTAAAAGAATTGCTACTTCTGTAAAACAACCTTTTAATGAGGAACAAAATGAAAAAACATAAAGAAGATTGTATAAGCTGCAATATTTCACACAACGAGTATTATAGGTGTTTCCTCGTATAAAGTCAAGGAAGATTGAAGATTAACAGAATGTAAAAGAAAGGATATATTCATTTGAAGTATGAAAAGAGAAGAAAGAACGTAAGAAAACGGTGGTGATGGCTAATCAAACGTTTGTTTAATAAGCAAAAACCGCTGATTTGCAGCGGTTTTTTTTGCTTATTCATATTTAAAGAAAAGAAGTGAGTTCTTTGACGAATTCTTCAAGATACTGTTGATCGATTTCATCAAAGCGATTTTTGATTGGACTGTCAATATCAAGAACACCTAAAAGCTGACCGTCTTTTACAATTGGTACAACGATTTCAGATTGAGAAGCGGCATCACATGCAATGTGGCCAGGGAAGGCGTGAACATCTTCAATTCGCTCTGTTTTTTGATTTTGAGCTGCTGTACCGCATACGCCTTTTCCAAGTGGAATACGAACGCAAGCCGGCAGTCCCTGGAAAGGTCCAAGCACTAACTCCCCGTCTTCCATTAAATAAAAACCTACCCAGTTTACTTCATTTAAAAATTGATTTAGCAAAGCTGAAGCATTTGCTAGATTAGCAATCGTATTGCTTTCTCCTTCTAATAAGGCGCGTAATTGCTTAATTACTAATTCATAATCTTTTTGTTTTGAGCCGCTGTAGTTTTCGACATTAAACAATGTATTCTCCTCCATTCAACATAAGATTTAATGAATTTTTATCAGGAAACGTCAGTTTTAACGCTACTTTGTCGATAAAAGATTACAGGAACTAAAAAGCCTATCACGAATTATGTAGAGAGGCTACTAAAATCCTTTTTAAATACTGTAACGATTTCTACACAATTTTGCAATCATATGTGTTTTGTAAAAATAAATCGAAATGAGGTGTAGATAGATGGCTGTACAGTCAAAAACGAAAGAGAAAATTATTGATGCGGCTGTTTCTCTTTTTAACGTAAAAGGTTTTGATGGTACGTCGGTGCGGGAGATTGCAGGAAAAGCGAAAGTGAACGTAGCGAATATTTCATATTATTTTCATAGCAAAGAAGGATTACTTGAAAGTTTAGTGATTTCTTATTTTGAAGGTTATATTGGGGTGCTGGAGCAAGCATTTCAAGAAATGAAAAAGCTGTCTTCAACAGAAAGTATGATCGTAATGATTCGAGCTATCTTACATTACCAGCACGAAAACAGGCATATTGCCCGGCTTGTATATAGAGAAATCTCTCTTGACACGATTTTAATTCGAGAAGTTATGACTACGTATTTAACCAAGGAAAAATACTACTTAAAAACAATCCTTGAAAGAGGGATGAAAGAAAAGGAGTTTCGAAAGCTGCACGTTTCCTTTACAATCATTGAGCTTAAGGGCATGCTCTCTATGCCTTATCTTCATCCTCAGTATCTAAGTGAAGTTCTTCATATATTGCCTCACGAACCGTATTTTGTTCAGCAATATGCGATTGAGCTTGAGCAATGGGTGCACACAACGGTATGTTTGCCATATGAACGGACAAACAAACTGCGCGTTCAATTATCCTAAATGGAGCTCTCCATAGCCTTGGCCTAAATCCTTCGCACAGTGGGCGTCTGACCCATATACGAGAGGGATTTTTTTCTGTTGGGCTGCCTTTACGACAAAGGGAGCTGGATACGCTTCCTTGCACAAAGGTTTAAACAACCCTGCACCATTATAATCCAACGCCAGATCTTTCATTTTTATTTCATCGAGTATTGATAAAATAATAGGGGAAAGTGTGTCTTCATATGGAAAGCGAGTTTGAAATTTATGTACGAGTGTCATATGACCAATGCGCTTAGGTTTATAAACGCCTAAATTGGCCTGTACAGAGCGTAATACCGTGTTGTAATACTTATCATATACTTTGCTTACGCTGCCGAATTTCTGTACAATATGTGCAAATACGTCAGCGCTAAAATCTAGGCAGTCATATTCTTCTTCATATTTTAAGAAGTGAACCGAAAGGATGCTGTCATCAAGATAAGGACCATATTCGTTTAAGAACTCTGTTGTTTCGTGTTCAAATCCTTCAATAAAGTCAACTTCCAATCCGATATTAATACGAATATCGCGCTCAAATTCTTTTTTTACTTGCTGTACGTTTTGGATGTAGCGATCAAGTTTGTCAGGAGCCATTCCGCTGTCTCGATCAGGCGTCGGATCAATGAAGCTTTTTGGTAACGGAGCATGCTCTGTAAACGAAATCTCGCCAAAGTTCAGGGAAATCGCCTGTTCAACATATTGTTGCAATGAATCAGGCGAACCGTGTGGGCAAAATGGAGTATGAATATGTTTGTCAACTTTCATAAAAAATGCCTCCTTTTTTCTTCTTTTTCCATTGTAACGACACAAAGTGACTCCATGCCAATATTTTGTATAAAAAAATTTAATTTTTTGCTCAAAAGTTGGGCTTTACATGGTATCATAAAAACATTGACGCAAAAAAATTTAAAGGATTAAATTCACCCTTTTTATAAATAAGAAACTTGTCATGTAGAACGCACTGTAAGGGGGCTTAGTATGGAATTCATTATAGCACTAATCATACTCATTATCGGATTAGTTGTGTACGGAATGTTTTCACGTAAAAAGATTTATCAAGAAATTGATCGCCTGGAAACGATCAAAGTCGAATTAGCAAATACGCCAGTTGCAGAGGAAATTTCAAAAGTAAAAGAATTGAACATGACAGGTCAAACTGAAGAGCTATTTGAACGTTGGCGTGAGCAGTGGGATGAAATTATATCAACTAATCTCCCCAAAATTGATAAAGAACTGTTTGAAACGGAAGAAGCAGCAGATAAATACCGATTTAAAAAAGCGAAGCAGTTATCTATACATATTGATCAAGCCTTAGAACAAACCAAGATAGATATTGAAAACATACTTACTGAACTTCAAAATTTAATTGGTAGCGAACAAGATAATCGATATGATATTGAGGAATTAAATCAGCTTCACCGCCATGTGAAGAAAAAATTGCTCGCACATCGGTATTCCTATGGAAATGCTGAAAAAACGTTAGAATACGCAATTAATACATCTAAAGAGCAGTTTAAAAAATACGAGGAAGAGACGATTAACGGAAACTATCTTCAAGCACGTGAGATTGTTCTTCAATTAAAAACTGATTTAACAGCTATTGATTCGTATTTAGAACAAATTCCGAAAGTGTTAGTTGAGTGTCAGACCACTCTTCCTGTTCAATTCAATGAGCTGCTTGACGGGTTCCGCGAAATGAGTGAGCAGGGATATGTGTTAGAACATCTGCAAGTAGAAGAAACGGTAGAGCTTTTAAAACAAGAAACTGCTGAAATTATTGCAGATATTGAAGAATTATATGTGGAAGAAGCGATTACAAAACTAGATGATGTTAACGAACGCTTAGAGCAGTTATATGACTCACTTGAGCATGAGGTTTTCTCCTATCATAAAATGAACCGTGAATCTCATACGGTATCTAACTTCCTTCGTATGCTTCAAGAACGAAACCGTGAACTTCGTGAAGAAACGCTATTTGTACAGCAGAGCTATCATTTTAAAGAGCGCGATTTAGACGTATATTACAAAATGGATCGCGAACTAAAACGATTAACTAACTTGTACTATAATATTTCGGACAAGGTAGCGGAGCACAATTTAGCCTACAGTGTGATCCAAGAAGAACTCGAAGACGTTTCCAAACAGCTTAATCAATTAAAAGAATCTCAGGAATCCTATAGCGATATGCTACAAGCTCTTCGCAAAGATGAGCTCTCAGCTAAGGACAAAATAGAAGAACTGAAAGCTCAGTTGATTGAAGCACGACGCCTTATTCAAAAAAGCAACCTTCCCGGTGTTCCTGAAGAATATAAAGTGCAGCTTGAAAAAACGGTTCATATCTTAAATGAAGTAACCGCTAAGCTGAAAGAAAAACCGCTTAATATTCAAGCTGTTCAATCTTTACTTGAAGATGCTGTTGGTTTTGTTCAAGATACATTTGATGAAACAGAGGCGATGTTAGAGGAAGCGCGACTCGTTGAAAGAGTGATTCAATACGGGAACCGTTATAGAAGTACTCATCACTCGATTGCACAGTCTTTAGAAGAAGCAGAAGAAGCATTTCGTCATTATGAATACAAAGAAGCGTTAAAACAGGCATCTGCAGCTATTGAGCAAGTAGACCCTGGTGCGCTTGATCGTATACAGCGTATTGTATCTTCACAGAGTTAAAAAGCTCGTGTCCTTTGGACACGAGCTTTTTTATGATGCTTTTCTTTGTATACTATCCGTGTGATGTGTACCTCTTGCAATGCTAATAATATAGCCTATGAAGGCAGCAGCAACTGTTGGAATAAGCCAGCCAAGGCCTTGGCTATAAAGGGGCAAATAGTTTTTGAAAAAATCGTCTATGCTTGTTAAGATAATTCCTGCTGCTTTTAACCCGTCAAAAATGCTCAGAATCGAGCTAATGATTACGGCTGTCACATATACTTCTCGACCGAACGAAATGGCTCTTTCAATTAATGATAAAGCAATTAGCGTAATGGCAATAGGGTATACAAAGGTCAAAATAGGTATGGAAATAGAAATTAATTGAGTAAGCCCTACATTTGAAATAACAGCACTAAACAGCATTAAAATGACAACAAATGTTTTATATGACATGCTTGGCACCAGCTGCGTGAAAAATCGTGCGCAAGCAGAAGTTAATCCGATGGCTGTCGTTAGACAAGCAAATGTAATAGCAAGTCCTAAAATAATGGTGCCAAACGAACCGAATAATGTTGTAGCTACAGCTGTTAAAATAGCTCCTCCATTTTCTTTCATACCAATTGCTTCTACGCTTGAAGCGCCGACATACGCGAGAGAAAGATAAACGATAGCTAACCCAGCAGCAGCAATCAACCCGGCTTTGATACATACCGAAGCGAGTGTTCGTTCGTCCGTTACGCCTTTTTCCTTAATACTGTTGATAACAACGATGCCAAATACGAGAGCTGCAATTGTATCCATTGTCAAATATCCATCAATAAAGCCGCCCGTAAATGGAGAGGCTATATATTTGGCGTGAGGTTCTTGAAAAGAACCCATAGGTGTCATTAAACTTTTGATAGCTAAAAGAGCTAATACTGCGAGCAGTAAAGGAGTTAGAATTTTTCCTATACGATCAACAATTTTAGTTGGATTCAATGATAAATAAAGTGTTAGGCCAAAGAAAATAACGGTATAGACCATTAAAGGAATCTTGCTTGCAACCGCATTTTCTGATAAAAATGGGGTCACACCGATTTCAAACGCTACCGTATCCGTTCTGGGTATACCAAAAAAAGGGCCAATTGCTAAGTAAAGCAATATAGTAAAAGAAATCCCGAAAATAGGGTGAACTTTTTTAGCTACTTCGGTAAAGTTTCCATTACTTTTAGAAACAGCGATTATTCCCATAAGCGGAAGTCCTACACCTGTAATGAGAAAACCGATAATGGAACTCCAAGTGTGTGTTCCGGCTTGCTGTCCGAGCAAAGGAGGGAAAATCATATTTCCCGCTCCGAAAAAGAGAGCAAACAGCATAAGACCGATGGCAAGTATTTCTTTGTTAGTGAGTGCTTTGGTTTTCATAATGCCTCCTAGTGTTTCTTATGTTGATGATTAAATTTTCTGACTTTTTAAAAACTAAAAGTACGTGATACATACTACCACATTTATGGAATCATATATAGGTTTTTTTGAAAAAATCTAAATAGTTTATTAATAATAAAAGGAACGCCTAATTTAAAAAAATACCAAGGTGTGGTATGATAATACGTTGTTCCGAAAAAATGAAGAAGGGGGCGCGCATCCTTGATTTATTTAGATAATAGCGCTACAACAAAACCCTATAATGAAGTCATAAAATCTTTTACCAAAGTAGCTACAACTTATTATGGCAATCCATCGTCCCTCCATCAATTTGGCGTACAGGCGGAGAATTTGTTGAGCCGTTCACGTGAGCAAGTAGCAGAATTGCTGCACGTATCGTCAAATGAAATTATCTTTACATCAGGAGGAACGGAAGGGAATAATTTAGCTATTAAAGGCGTAGCGATGCAATATAAAAGCCGAGGTCAGCATATTATTACGACAAATATTGAACATGATTCTGTTCATGAACCATTTAAGCAGTTAGAAGCACTAGGGTTTCATGTGACGTATGTTCCGGTAGATTCAAATGGATTTGTTTCACCTGCGGCTATTGAATCAGCTATTACGGATGAAACCATTTTAGTATCCGTTATGCATGTAAATAATGAAATTGGCACCATTCAGCCAATTGAAGAAATTGGACAGATGCTCACGAACTATTCGAAGGTGCTTTTTCATGTCGATCATGTGCAGGGGATTGGAAAAGTTCCGCTTTCTTTAGCAAATCATAAAATTGATTTATGCACATTATCAGGACACAAAATTCACGGCTTAAAAGGAACGGGGATTTTATATAAACGAAATGGAGTTCAGCTTCATCCGTTGCTTAGCGGAGGCTCTCAGGAAATGCAGCATCGATCAGGCACGGAAAATGTTCCGGGAATCGTAGCATTTGCCAAAGCACTTCGTTTAACACTTGAACATGCAGCTCAGAATCAGCAAAAAATGCAGAAAATAAAAGCAGAACTGATGGACAAACTTTCTGCTCACGAAAGAATCACGATTAATACGCCGAATGAGCATTCAGCTCCCCATATTATAAATTTTACAGCGCAAGGTATTAAAGGTGAGGTTTTTGTTCACGCTCTTGAAGAAAAAGGAGTGTTTGTATCAACTACATCTGCCTGCTCATCAAAACGAAAAAAGCCAAGTAAAACGCTTTTAGCTATCGGTAAAAATTACGAAGAAGCCGATCAGTCCATTCGTTTGAGCTTGTCAGGATTAAATGACTATAATGAAGTAACGCCCATTATAAATGCTATTTTCACAGTAATTGAAGATCTAAAGAAAGTAATGAGGTAAATAACTATGATATATAACCATATTTTAATTCGATACGGAGAAATTTCCACTAAAGGACAAAATAGAAAAAAATTTGTTGCGCAGCTAAGAAAAAATATTGTAACGGCTCTTAGTGCATTCCAAAACATTCACGTAAAATACACAAGAGACCGCATGTATATTCACTTAAATGGTGAAAATCACGAGCCTATCATTGAGCGTCTTCAGCAAATCTTTGGTATTCAAAGTTTTAGTTTAGCATTAAAAGTTGAAAATGAACTTGAAGCCATTCAAGAAGCAGCGCTAGAAGCAATGAAAGAATTTGATATAGAAGGAAAAACGTTCAAAGTATCTACTCGAAGAGCGTACAAACAATTTCCTCTTGATACAAACGAATTAAATTATGCAGTAGGAAGTCATATTCTACGAAATACAGAGCATCTACAAGTAAATGTAAAAGAGCCAAGCGTAAATGTACGAGTAGAAGTGAGAAGTGAAGCAACGTATATTACATGTTTTGATTATCGCGGAGCAGGGGGTCTTCCAGTTGGTACGAGTGGAAAAGCGATGCTCATGCTTTCTGGAGGAATCGACAGCCCGGTTGCAGGATACTTAGCTATGAAGCGCGGTTTAGAAATAGAAGCGGTTCATTTTTATAGTCCGCCTTTTACAAGTGAACGTTCTAAGCAAAAAGTAATTGATTTAACGCAAAAATTAACGGCTTATCACGAAAAAGTAAAGCTGCACATTGTACCGTTTACAGCTGTGCAGCAAGCGATTCAAAAACAAATTCCAGAGAATTATACGATGACTTCTACACGTCGTATGATGCTTCGAATTACGGACCTCATTCGTGAAAAAAATGAATCGTTAGCTATCGTAACTGGAGACAGCTTAGGGCAAGTAGCTAGCCAAACTGTTGAGAGCATGTATGCGATTAATGAAGTGACGAATACGCCAATTTTGCGTCCGCTTGTGACAATGGATAAAACGGAGATTGTTGAAATTGCCCGTAAGATTGATACGCATGAAATTTCGAATCGTCCGTATGAAGACTGCTGTACCATTTTTACGCCAAGCTCACCTAAAACGAAGCCAAAGCGTGAAAAAATCAATCGATACGAACAATTTTATGATTTTGAAACATTAATTCAAGAAGCGGTAAATAATGTAGAAACGCTTGAAATGACTGCTTCTTCGGCTACAAATACGGCAGAGAACGTCGAAGATTTGTTTTAAAAGTAAAATTTCATAAAATTACCAAAAGAGATCATGTATGAAGCCATGTGTTTTGACACAATCTATATTCAACAAGGAGGTGAAAACACATGGCAAACACAAACAAATTAGTAGCTCCTGGTTCAGCAGCTGCTATCGACCAAATGAAATACGAAATCGCTTCTGAATTCGGTGTAAATCTTGGACCAGAAGCAACAGCTCGCGCTAACGGATCTGTTGGTGGAGAAATCACTAAACGCTTAGTTCAAATGGCTGAGCAACAACTTGGTGGTAAATAAGTCATATTAATTAAATAATGATGGCTAAAAAGAGTGGGGGAAACCTCACTCTTTTGTCTTGTTTGTTTTGTCACGTATAATAGAGACAAGATCAAGCTTTATAAAGTAAAGGAGATGTTGGCGATGGGGACTTTATTTTACGGCGGCAAAATATATACGATGCTAAAAGAAGGTGAGCATGTAGAAAGCGTATATGTTGAAAAAGGATTCATTGAAGATATAGGCGCAGAAGAAGAGCTAAGAATCAAATGGGGTGCTGAGATTGACAAAGAAGTACACCTCAAAGGACACCCAATGTATCCGGGCTTTGTCGATAGCCATCTTCACTTAATTGGTCACGGTGAAAAGCTTCTTAGGCTTGATTTGTCTCAAGCTACTTCTCGGGAAGAGGTGTTAAGGCTCGTTCGGAAAAAAGTAGAGAGTACGCCAAAAGGAGAATGGGTAATTGGAGAAGGGTGGGATGAAAATCAGTGGGAAGATTCCTCTTTGATTCAGTATCAAGATCTTGATCACCTTTCAACTGAACATCCTATTATGTTGAAGCGAGTCTGTCGTCACGGATTAGTAGTAAACGGAACAGCTCTTAAAATAGCCGGAATTACAGCTGAAACACGTGATCCGGAAGGAGGTATTATCCAGAGAGATGAAGCTGGAAATCCTACCGGTTTTTTGGCTGATCAAGCGCAAGAATTAGTAACGGCTCATATTCCTCAAGTATCAGAAGCATACATTCGACAAGCGCTTTCAGTGGCCATTAAAGATTGTGTTCGGCACGGATTAACGGGTGGACATACGGAAGATTTAAATTATTATGGAGGCTTTCTGCGTACATATCAAGCATTTCAAGACGTTATTCATAAAGAAAAGCAGCTGTTTCGTGCTCATTTACTTGTTCATCATGAAGCTGTAGATGATATGTATACATACTGTGAAGAAAAGAAAGACACATCCGATTTTATCGAAATAGGACCAATGAAGATTTTTGCTGATGGTTCGCTTGGCAGTCAATCTGCGCTTTTAAGCTTTCCCTACAAAAGCGAGCCTTCTACAAGAGGTGTAGCTATTCAATCACTAGATGAATTAAAGCAGCTAGTGAGGAAAGCGAGAGAATTGGACATGACCGTTGCAATTCATGCGATTGGTGATTTAGCGTTTCAATATGTAGTAGAAAGCATCGAGCAATACCCTCCTCAAACAGGGCGAAGAGATCGTATCATTCATGCGCAGATTTTGCGAAAAGATTTAGTTAATCGTGTAAAAAATCTTCCTGTTGTATTGGATATTCAGCCTCGATTTTTAGCCAGTGATTTTCCATGGGTCATTGAAAAAATTGGAGAAGAGCATTTGGATTATTGCTATGCGTGGAAAACGTTATTGGACGAGGGCGTTATGTGTGCAGGGGGATCGGATGCGCCTATTGAACCTATCAATCCAATGTTAACGATTCATGCAGCGGTTTCAAGAAAAACTTCTCCAAACAGCTCGGTCGTTTACATACCTTCTGAGCGACTGACTGTATTTGAAGCTGTTCAGCTGTTTACGTTAGGAAGCGCGCAGGCCATTCATCAAGAGCATAAAAAAGGATACGTTCAAAAGGGTTATGTAGCTGATTTTACCGTATTGGAAAGAGATCTGTTTGAGATACCTGCAGATGATATTCCAGGGGTACGGGTGCAGATGACTGCTATTGATGGAGAAATTGTATATCAAAAATAAAAAGCGCCCAAGGGCGCTTTTTGTTATAGAAATGTACGCTTAACTCGTTGCCAGAAAGAGTTATCTTTCAGCTTAACCGTTTTAATTTGACGGTCGCTTAAACGAATTTGAACTTGATCAACTTGACGTGCATTTAATGCTTCGTTATCTATTCCAATAATTGGATTGTGGTTGTTGTCATTGGATATTTTTAAAGTGAGCGTATGCTCAGCGCTTAGGATGAATGAAGATCCTAATGTACGATAGTTATTATTATTTAACGATGCCAATTCGCTGACTTGCATACAAGGAATTAACGGATCAACTACGGCTCCACTTACCGATTTATTATAAGCCGTACTGCCTATTGGTGTTGAAATAATCATCCCATCCCCACGGAATGTTTCAAAGTGATTTTCGTTAATAAAAACATCTAGACTGAATGTTTTTATAACACCTGATCGAATGGAACATTCATTTAAGCAATAAAAAGAAGTTCCTTGATCAATTTGAGTTTGTAAAACGGGAAATCGACGTACTTCTATATTTTCTGTTGTAATAGCTTCAATCATTTTATCCGTTTCATCAATATGAAAATCGCAGTAAAAGCTTAGCTGATCTGAAGTTGTGACACCAGCATATAAGCAGTCATCTCGAAAGCCAGATTGACGGACAGCCTGCAAGAAAGCTCCGTCACCGCCAATACTTACAATGATGTTAGCGCTATCGAAATGGTCTACTACATGAAAATCATATTGTTTTGCAAGTTCAATAAGTGGACTTACGAGCGCCTTTGTTTCCTGATTTTTTGGATGAAAGAAATAAACGTTGCGACGATTTGGCATAGATAGTTCCCCCTTGTTTGTCTGATATGTAAAATATTAGCGATAAAGTAAACTTTTTAAAAAAAGTTTGTTACAATAATTATAGCATTATTGCTTTAAAAATTAAAAGAATAATCTTTTAATTCTGACACCTAAAAAGGAGGATTTTCATGAACAAAAAAAGGTGGATTGCTCTTTTGATTGCGGCCTGCTTATTCATTTTCTCTACGATTGTTAATGTTGGTTTTTCAGTCAAAGAAGAAAAAGATGACGGTCTGGCAGGCATATTTGGAGGAGACGACAGTGAACTATCAGAAACAGTTATCGAAAAAGGGAATGCAGCTAAGAAAATCGCAGTACTAGAGGTCAATGGAACGATTCAAGATACAGGAA
Source organism: Priestia sp. 179-F W1.4 NHS (assembly GCF_045369295.1). Classification (NCBI taxonomy): domain Bacteria; kingdom Bacillati; phylum Bacillota; class Bacilli; order Caryophanales; family Bacillaceae; genus Priestia; species Priestia sp. 179-F W1.4 NHS. Next base: position 103,834 of record NZ_JBIQFF010000001.1, read on the forward strand.
GCGGTTCCTCTTCGCTTATGTCTCAAAATGGTTATAACCACCAATCATTTTTAAAGCAGCTAGAGGCTGCAAAAAATGATAAGGCAGTTAAAGGAGTCATTATTAAGGTGAATTCACCGGGCGGGGGCGTTGTTGAAAGTGCTGAAATACATAAAAAAATTGAAGAGCTGAAGAAAGGCACGAAAAAGCCAGTTTATATTTCAATGGGATCAATGGCTGCTTCAGGAGGCTATTACATTTCAACAGCTGCTACTAAAATCTATGCAATCCCTGACACTTTAACAGGTTCACTAGGTGTAATTATGCAAAGCGTTAACTATGGCAAGCTGGCGGATAAACTAGGAGTAGAATCTGTTGTTATTAAAAGCGGTGCTCATAAAGATATTATGTCTCCAACAAGAGAAATGACCGGAGAAGAAAAAGAAATTATGCAAACACTTGTAGACAACTCGTATGATGGTTTCGTCAATGTTATCTCTGAAGGACGTCACCTTTCTAAAGAAAAAGTGCGTTCTATTGCAGATGGACGAGTGTACGATGGACGTCAGGCTAAAGAGCTGAAGCTGGTCGATCAACTAGGCTATTTTGAAGATACGGTAAAAGGAATGGAGAAAGATTACAAGTTAAAAGGTGCACAAGTAATTCAATACAATCAAGGATTCGGACTGCCTTCTTGGCTTTCAATGAGCATGCAAAAAGTAATTGGTGGAGATGAACAAGTTACCGCAATGTTAAAAACATTTGCGCAGCCAAGCTCTCCGCGCTTGATGTATTTATATGCAGAATAGAGGTGGGAACATGGAAAATCAATCTCATTCAACCGAATCAAACGACACTATAAAACATGAGCCAGCGGTAAGTGCTCCAATAGGTAGTGAATTCCATTATGCAGGCTTTTGGATGCGCTTTTGGGCATATCTTTTGGATCTAGCTGTAGTAGCTAGCTTGAACTCCCTGCTGATCAAACCCATTTTCCATTTAGCAGATATTCCTCAAGGGGAGGGATTTTTTTCTCCCTATACGATTGTGACGGTGATTATCTTTTATGGTTATTTTGTTTTAATGACCAAGTATTTTGGACAAACGCTTGGAAAGATGGTGTTTGGGCTTAAAGTAGTATCACTGAAAGACTCCACTTTAACTTGGCCTGTTGTGCTGTTTCGTGAAGGAATTGGACGTTATATTTCTAAAACAGTTTTTTTACTTGGCTATTTGTTAGTTGCTTTTTTACCTAAAAAGCAAGGAGCGCATGATTACTACGCAGATACAACCGTTATACATGAAGGTACAATAAGCAGATAATAAAAAGAGGCTGGGGCAAAAGTATTTAGACGAATTGAAAAACGAACCATTGATCAAGACTTTTGATTAGTGGTTCTTCTTTTTGGGTTATGGTAAACGCAGGTTTCATTTGTTTAGATTCTTCTAGAAGTTGATTGGATTCATTTCGTTATGTCTCAACCTCTTTTTATTGTTTCCATAAGGTTTAATATTCTGTGTTTTGGAGATAATGTGAAGCTAAGAAGGAGTGAAGGATGTGCTATGGCTTTTATGGATATTGCTAGCACTTTTAATTGTTATTGTACTTATTGTATGGACAAAAATCACGCTATTTGTAGAGCTTCATCATGTCCGAGATAACGATTATTACAGAGTGAGACTCAGGGCTTGGTTTGGTCTTATTCGCTATACATATGAAATTCCGGTAGTGAAAGTAAAAAAAGATTCTCCTCGTTTGCTTGTTGAAAAGAAGAAAGGAATGGGTGATCAAGGAAAAGAAGACGAGAATTCATGGAGTGATTATTCTGTAGAAGACGGGTTAAGCATGTTAGAAAATGCGAAGCAATTCCTTGAACAGGTAGTCGGTTTTCATAAAATTTTTCGTCGTTTCTTACAGAAAGTGACGGTAAGGGATATTAAATGGCACAGCCGTTTCGGCTTAGGTGATGCTGCGTTAACAGGCGTACTTACCGGGGCTGTATGGTCTGCAAAGGGGGGCATAGTTGGTATAATCAGCCGTTATATGAAACTAAAAGATATGCCTGTAATGAGCGTTACCCCTGTATTTCAACATCTTTGGTCAGAAACGGTATTTGAGTGCATAATTTCTTTTCGAGTTGGTCAAGCTATTCTAGTAGGTTTACGGACCTTGAGATACTGGCGGCATACGTCCAAAAAGCGTCGCAAAAGATGGAAGTCGTCAAATAAGAACAAGACACACTCTGTGAAAACATAAGGAGGTTATCTTAATGGCAGAACATCCAATTAAAAGTTTAATGTCGACAGCTATGGAAAATTTAAAGGAAATGATTGATGTTAATACAATCATTGGTGATCCCGTAGAAACACCTGATGGCAGCGTTATTTTAACTGTCTCAAAAGTAGGTTTTGGCTTTGCAGCGGGTGGAAGCGAGTTTGGAGTAGAAGGGCATGCGCCATCTTCTCCAGGGCAGCATCAGCAAGAATCAGGTCATCCATTTGGCGGAGGTAGCGGTGGCGGTGTATCAATTACGCCAATTGCCTTTTTAATTGTGAGTGGAAGCGGAATTAAAATGCTTCACCTTAATGAAAGTACACATTTATATGAAAAGATTTTAGATACAGCACCTCAAGCAATTGAACGCGTGCAGCAAATGTTCAAGCGAAATAACCATCAGCAGGATCATCATAATCAACAAAATCAGCATCATGACGGTGCAAATGATTTTAATTTGTAGGGATAAAATAAAGCTTTGCTTGCTTCTTTGAACGATAAAAGAAGCAAGCAAAGCCTTTTTTTATTGGGCATGTTTTCTAGCATATAGCGTTATAGTATGTATGTCATTTAATTGCAATATAGAGACAGACAAGCTAATATGAACAGTGTACATACTTATTTAAAGGAGGAATTATTCGTGACTAAATTTAAAGGTAACGATGTAACATTATTAGGAAATCAAGTAAAGGTTGGAGACAAGGCGCCAAACTTTACCGTTTTAGCAAATGATTTATCAGAAGTAACGCTTGACAGTACAAAGGGTTCTGTTCGCCTAATCAGTGTAGTTCCTTCTATTGATACTGGAGTTTGTGATGCGCAAACTCGCCGCTTCAACGAAGAAGCAGCTAAATTAGATAACGTAAAAGTATTAACAGTGAGCGTAGATTTACCGTTTGCTCAAAAGCGCTGGTGTGGTGCTAATGGCATTGATAATGTTCAAACATTATCTGACCACCGCGACTTATCTTTCGGCGAAGCATATGGTGTAGCTATTCAAGAATTACGCTTATTGGCTCGTTCAATCTTTGTAGTAGACTCAAATGACAACGTAACGTATGTTGAGTACTTACCAGAAGTAACTGAGCATCCGAACTACGAAGCAGCAATCGAAGCAGCTAAAGCAGCTAAGTAAGATTGTCGATGGCGTTCGGCAGAAGGCGGAAAACAATGTTTTTCGCCTTCTTTGTGTTTTAAGAAGCTTTTATGATAAAATATGATGTTCCAAATAGGACGTTTACTCATTTATATAGATATCATTTCATTACACAGGAGGCAGAATATGAGTCAATTAGCTAGTATGGAAAAGCTATTTGGTGTAATTGATCAAACAGCTATTATTTTAAGAAAAGAACTAAACTGCGTATATTTAGAAGCAGTAGCTGAAACGGGAGAAAACTTGTTTCAAGGAACTATTTTGCAAGAAGAGCTAGATGAGGTAACCAAAAAACGTTTAAAAAAAGAATACGATTCAATCACGCTTGATCATTTTGAAAAAGAAACGATTCGAAAAGCATATCAGCTAGCTATTTTAAAAGGGATGAAAGAAGCAGTTCAGCCTAACCACCAAATGACCCCTGATGCTGTAGGACTATTTGTCAGCTACTTAGTTGGAAAATTCATGGAAGGAAAAGATAAGTATACGCTTTTAGATCCAGCAGTAGGAGCTGGAAACTTATTAACAACCATTTTAAATACACACGCTGCGTCAATTGAACATGTATACGGTGTAGATGTGGATGATTTATTACTTCAACTGACATATGTAAATGCAAACTTACAGAAGCACGGCGTTCAATTATTTAATCAAGACAGCTTACAGCCGCTTTTTATTGATCCTGTTGATTTAGTTGTCTGTGACCTGCCGGTTGGTTATTATCCAAACGATGAAGGGGCAAAAGAGTATAAAGTAAGAGCTGAAGAAGGTCATACCTATGCTCATCACTTATTCATTGAACAAAGCTTGCGCCATGTAAAAGACGGAGGATACGTAGTAGCTCTTATTCCAAATAACTTGTTCGAATCTGAACAGTCTCATTTATTACAGCCGCTGCTAAAAGAGGAAGCAATCGTTCAAGGAATCGTTCAGCTGCCGCTTTCAATGTTCAAACAAGAGCAGGCTGCTAAGAGTATTATCATTCTTCAAAAGCAAGGAGAAGGGGTAACGGCACCTGAGAACGCGCTGCTTGTGAATTTGCCGAAGTTCAGTAATCGAGAAGCAATGAGTGATATTATGGCTCAAATGGACCAATGGTTTCGCGTTAATAAAAAGTAAGTCTTTTTCGAAAATAATGAATATTTGCCGGTAGCGTTTTCATGATGTATAGCTCTTGAAATCTATTGTCGTGAATGATTAAATGAATAAGGATAGAAATCGTGTCGAAATGCATAGAATATTGTAGAGATTACACTTTTATGTTCTGTTCGTTATGTTTATGATGCACGTATAATAAAGAAGGAGCTGTTTTTTTATGTCAAAAATCATGGCAATCAACGCCGGCAGTTCTTCACTTAAGTTTCAATTATTTGAAATGCCAAGTGAGACGGTATTAACAAAAGGTTTAGTAGAACGAATTGGTTTAGATAACGCTGTTTTCACGATCTCGGTAAATGGTGAAAAACAAACGGATATTACAGAAATCCCTGACCATGCTGTTGCAGTTAAAATTTTAGTTGAAAAGTTACTTTCTCAAAACATCATTCAATCATACGATGAAATCACTGGTGTAGGTCACCGTGTCGTACACGGCGGAGAGAAATTTGCTGACTCTGTTTTAATCACAGATGAAACACTAGCGGAAATTGAAGCTTTATCTGATTTAGCACCGCTTCACAACCCAGCAAACATTGTGGGAATTAAAGCGTTCCAAGATATTCTTCCAAATGTTCCAGCTGTAGCAGTCTTCGATACAGCATTCCATCAAACAATGCCAGAAAAATCATTCTTGTACAGCTTACCGTACGAGTACTATGAAAAGTATGGCGTTCGTAAATACGGTTTCCACGGCACATCTCATAAATATGTTTCTGAGCGTGCAGCTGAGCTTCTTGGACGCCCAATTGAACAATTACGCTTAATCTCTTGTCACTTAGGTAACGGTGCAAGTATCGCTGCAATTGAAGGCGGAAAGTCAATTGATACATCAATGGGCTTCACACCATTAGCTGGTGTAGCAATGGGAACTCGCTCAGGTAACATTGACCCTGCATTAATTCCATTTATTATGGAGAAAACAGGAAAAACTGCTGACGAAGTATTAAATGTATTAAATAAAGAAAGTGGTCTTTTAGGTGTATCTGGTATTTCTAGTGACCTACGTGATCTAATCAAAGCAAGCGCTGAAGGCAATGAACGCGCTGAAACAGCACTTGAAGTATTTGCTAGCCGTATTCATAAATATATCGGTTCTTATGCTGCTCGTATGTCTGGTGTAGATGCAATCATCTTCACAGCAGGTATTGGAGAAAACAGTGATGTTGTACGTGCTCGCGTTCTTCGTGGTTTAGAGTTCATGGGCGTTTATTGGGATCCAGCTTTAAATAGTGTACAAGGAGAAGAAGCATTTATTAGCTACCCTCATTCTCCAGTTAAAGTTATGGTTATTCCTACAGACGAAGAAGTTATGATTGCACGTGACGTTACTCGTTTAGCGAATATTTAAGTTCATAAAGTGCCTATTCAATGCATGAATTCTCATAAATTGTCAGGCAAACTAACGAAAAGCTGATTTCCTTGTTAGGAAATCAGCTTTTTTATATAGCGCAAGGAGCTGAAGGTTGAAAGAAGGTTTACAACGTATAGAAGAAAGAAATAATATAGGAAGCAAAATGTAACGGATGCATTATTTGTTATAATAAAAATAAAACTACTTATTTCTTGAAAGGGTGACATGATGATATTAACGAATCGCGAAGAACAGCTTTTAGAAGAAATCTATAAATGGGAAGAGAGCTTACAGAGCGTAGAAGCAACTGAGATGGAGTTATTGTACGAAGAATGGTTAGAAAAAGGGCTTAACTTAATTCCTACTTCTGTTCGTGAGACCTATTTACATAAAATTGATGAGGGACTCTTTCAGTTAACTGCATTAATTCAAGGTACGGAAATGCAAACTCAAGCGACAAAACGAATTATTGAAACCGCCCGTGTATTCAAAGAAGATATCACAGATCTGTCAGAAATGAATTCCCTTCAAGTAGATCAGCTTTCTTATATATGCGAACAGCAAATGGCCAAGCTGCGGTTGTATGCGCTGAGTCAAGGAGCACTTTCAGGAACCGGCCAATTGCTGCTAGTCGGTATTGATATACCCGCTGTTTTATGCATGAATATTCAAGCGGTGCAACAGGCAGCAATGAGCTACGGCTATCATATCCAGACTCCTTCAGAGCTTATGCTAACGCTAAAAGTTTTTCATGCAGCAACGTTACCTAGACACCTTCAGGCTGAGGGGTGGCATCAATTAAAGAGTGAGCTAAGCCAAGAATTTGACCCGTATTTTTATGAAGGTGTTGATCAAATTGTAGATAAGACGTGGCTACAAAAAATTGTTGTGCAAATTGGAAAAACGCTAGCTATATTTGCTGCGAAGCAAAAAGTTTATAATCGTTTGCCAATTGTGAGTATGATGGTTGGCGGAGGGATGAATTATCGAATGGCTAAACAAGTGACAGATTATGCGAAGCGCTTTTACCAATACCGCTATTTGCTGGATAAGAAAAACGAGTCTCATTAATTTTTCATGAGACTCGTTTTTTTGTCTATCCGTGAACTTTTTCTGATATTTCCTCATTTGTTCGATACCAAAGCCACAAATCATTAATAATAGAAGCAAGTTCTCCTATCTCGCTATTTAATTCACAGGAGCGGATAAAATTAGTCTCATCTTCTAACGCCGCTTGTTTTTGATTAATCCTCTTTTCTACAGATTGAATTTTGTCTGGAATTTGCCCTCGAATGGATTCCCATGTTAGGAGGATATCCTGCTGAACTTTTTCAGAATAGAATGTCCATTCTCTTTCAAGAGCAGGAATTTTTATACCGAGTCTGTTGTCATAAGTAAAAAAGCGCTCCATTTTTTCACCTCTTCCCTTCCATTTTATACAATGACAAAAGCCAGAGCTACTTTAAGTGAAAAATAAATCATTTATACTTGATTTATGCATATAAATATACAATACATTTAAGGCAGGAATATTCATTCACTTCTATTTTCACAGTGTTTTAAAAGATTTTATCCTATTAAATTAAAAAAAATGTGAATTTATATACTTTTTTTTGAATAACTATTGAAAATAGATTAAAAAGTTGTTAAAGTAATAGTAGATTAAATGAATAAAAATTAAAACGGTTGTATTAATATATATATAATTTGTAGGAGGAATAGATGATGAGTAATCCAAAAGTTGTTTTAGCATATTCCGGAGGTTTAGATACATCAGTTGCAATTAAATGGTTACAAGAAAAAGGGTACGATGTGGTAGCTTGCTGTTTAGACGTAGGCGAAGGAAAAGATTTAAAATTCGTTAAAGAAAAAGCCTTAACAGTTGGAGCGGTATCGTCATATGTGATTGATGCAAAAGAAGAATATGCTAATACATTTGCATTAGCAGCACTTCAAGCACACACGTTATATGAAGGAAAATATCCATTAGTATCTGCACTATCTAGACCGCTAATCGCTAAAAAGCTTGTAGAAGTAGCAGAACAAGAAAATGCAGTAGCTGTCGCACATGGATGTACGGGAAAAGGAAATGACCAAGTGCGTTTCGAAGTATCAATTAAAGCATTAAATCCACACTTAGAAGTGTTAGCTCCTGTTCGTGACTGGAAATGGTCTCGTGAAGAAGAAATCGAGTATGCAAAAGAAAAGAGTATTCCAATTCCAATTAACTTAGACAGCCCATTTTCAATTGACCAAAACTTATGGGGAAGAAGTAACGAGTGCGGCGTTCTTGAAGATCCTTGGGCAGCTCCACCTGAAGAAGCATATGACCTAACGGCTTCTCTTGAAAATACTCCGGACACAGCCGATGTAGTAGAAATTGAATTCGTTGAAGGTGTTCCAGTAGCATTAAATGGTCAATCTTATACGCTAGCTCAGTTAATTCTAGAATTGAATGAAATTGCAGGTAAGCACGGAGTGGGACGTATTGATCATGTAGAAAACCGTCTTGTGGGAATCAAATCACGTGAAGTATATGAGTGTCCAGCTGCTATGACATTAATTAAAGCACACAAAGAGCTTGAAGATTTAACATTAGTGAAAGAAGTCGCGCACTTCAAACCAGTGATTGAGAAAAAATTAACAGAAGTTATCTATGAGGGTTTATGGTTCTCTCCATTAACAAATTCCCTGCTTGCATTCTTAAAAGACACGCAGCAATATGTGAACGGAACAGTGAGAGTAAAACTATTTAAAGGGCATGCTATCGTAGAGGGACGTAAATCTCCTAATTCTTTATACAATGAAAAACTTGCAACATATACAAAAGAAGATGAATTTGATCACAATGCAGCAGTTGGTTTTATCTCATTATGGGGTCTTCCAACACAAGTGAGCAGCATGGTAAATCAAAAGAAGGTGACAACGGTATGACCAAACTTTGGGGAGGGCGTTTTACGAAACGCCCTGAACAATGGATTGACGAGTTCGGTGCGTCCATTTCATTTGATCAGCATCTTGTAGAAGAAGATATTGAAGGCAGTTTAGCACATGTAACAATGCTTGAGAAATGCAGCATTCTTTCTGGAGATGAAGCGTCACAAATTAAAAAAGGCCTTCAAACACTGCTTGAAAAAGCTAAGAAGAAAGAATTAACATTTTCTGCTCAATATGAAGATATTCATTTGAATTTAGAAAAGCTATTAATTGATGAAATTGGTCCGGTTGGAGGCAAGCTTCATACGGGTCGAAGCCGTAATGATCAAGTTGCTACAGATATGCACTTATATTTAAAAAAGCATGTTCAGCAAATTGTAGGACTGATCGAAAATCTAGAAGATGTGCTGCTTACAAAAGCAGATCAGCATGTCGAAACTATTTTTCCAGGCTACACACATTTACAGCGCGCGCAGCCGGTTTCTTTTGCTCATCATCTAATGGCTTATGTTTCAATGTTTAAGCGTGATGCTGAGCGTTATGCGGAATCACTAAAGCGTATTGATTTATCTCCTTTAGGAGCAGGAGCTTTAGCTGGTACGACATTTCCAATTGATCGTCATTACAGCGCGGAGCTTCTAGGCTTTAATGGAATTTATCAAAACAGTATGGATGCTGTCAGCGACCGTGACTTTATTTTAGAGTTTTTAAGCAACAGTTCTATTTTAATGATGCATTTATCTCGTTTTTGTGAAGAGTTAATTTTATGGTCTAGTCAAGAGTTTCAATTTATTGAAATGGATGATACGTATGCAACCGGCAGCAGTATTATGCCTCAAAAGAAAAATCCTGATATGGCAGAGTTAATTCGTGGTAAAACAGGACGAGTATATGGTCATTTATTTAGCTTGTTGACTGTGTTAAAAGGCACGCCTTTAACATACAACAAAGACTTGCAAGAAGATAAAGAAGGCATGTTCGATACGGTTACAACGATTGAAGGCTGCTTAACAATCTTTGCTGGCATGATTGAAACAATGACAGTAAAAACAAATGTTATGGAAAAAGCTACGAAACAAGATTTTTCAAATGCAACGGAGTTAGCTGACTATCTTGCTGCAAAAGGTATGCCGTTTCGTGAAGCACATGAAGTGGTTGGGAAACTAGTTCTCGTTTGTATTCAGAAAAATATCTACCTAATGGATTTGCCGCTCGAGCAATATAAAGAAGCGTCAGATTTATTTGAGGAAGACATCTACCATGTATTAAGTCCAAAAACAGCTGTTAATCGCCGCAATAGCGCGGGAGGAACAGGGTTTGAACAAGTGAAAAAAGCAATTCAGCTAGCTAAAGATGAATTGCATGAAAAAGCTTCAATATAAAACAGTTTTCAAAACGTCCGCAGAAAATTCTGCGGGCGTTTTTTGATGTGAGATAAATGGTATAACTAGAGCAATTAAGAAGAAAATAGAAAAGATCATGTAAGGGATTATGAAATAAAGTTCACATTCGTAAAGAAAATAGAGTGAAAAAGGAGAAGTGACATATGAAAGACAAAAAACATCCGCAGCATGTATATGAATATGATTTTGAAGGAGAAAAAGAGACATCAAGACAGCTAATGGATTCTTATTCAAGCGGCGTTATTGGCGATGCTATGGCTTCTGTAGTTGAAAATCCAGAAGCACAGAGTGATAACGAACTATATGAATAACTACATGCATATACTGTATATAGACTAAGAAAAGCAGGATTATGCTGAGCTCTATCGAAAGGTAACGTCATAGTAAATCCAGTTTTCTAAAGGATTTGGTGTGGCGTTCTTTTTTCAGTTAATCACTGATATAAGAAAAGAGGGATAAAGGTGAAAATTGGAGTGCCGAAAGAAGTAAAAAATAATGAAAATCGCGTGGCTATTACTCCAGCTGGTGTTACAGCTTTAGTTAACGGTGGGCATGATGTATATATTGAAACACAGGCAGGAGAAGGCTCTGGATTCCATGATGAAGATTACACAAATGCAGGAGCTTCTATTGTAAATACTGCAAAAGAAGCATGGGATGCTGAAATGGTTATGAAAGTAAAAGAACCGATTTCAGAAGAATACGGATATTTTCGTGAAGGACTTATTTTGTTTACGTATTTACATTTGGCAGCTGAAGAAGCGTTAACGAAAGCATTGATTGATAAAAAGGTAGTGGGTATCGCTTATGAAACAGTACAGCTTCCAAATAAAAGCTTGCCTCTGTTAACGCCGATGAGCGAAGTTGCAGGAAGAATGTCTTCTCAAATTGGAGCTCAATTTTTAGAAAAAACCAAAGGTGGCAAAGGGATTTTGTTAAGTGGAGTGCCAGGCGTGCAAAGAGGAAAAGTAACAATTATTGGAGGAGGAGTAGCGGGAACCAACGCTGCTAAAATTGCGGTCGGATTAGGGGCTGATGTCACAATAATTGATTTAAACGCTGATCGCCTTCGCCAGCTGGATGATTTGTTTGGTAAAGAAGTGACAACATTAATGTCAAATCACTACAATATCGCACAATCTGTAAAAGAGTCAGATTTAGTGATAGGAGCGGTCCTCATACCAGGAGCTAAAGCGCCAAAGCTTGTCACCGAGGAAATGATTCAAACGATGTCAAAAGGGTCAGTTGTGGTTGATATTGCCATTGATCAAGGCGGAATTTTTGAAACAACTGATCGTATTACCACTCACGATAACCCGACTTACTCGAAGCATGAGGTCTTGCATTATGCTGTTGCTAATATGCCAGGGGCTGTTCCCCGCACGTCGACCTTAGCGCTGACCAACGTAACGGTTCCTTATGCTCTGCAAATAGCAAATCAGGGATATAAAAAAGCGTGCTTAAAAAACCCTTCCCTTCTTCAAGGCATCAACACCCTAAATGGGTTTGTCACTTACGCGGCTGTTGCAGATGCACACGGTCTAACTTACGCTGATGCAACAACTTTATTAGACCAAGCATAATAAGGCATGTTTTTGCGCAGTTTGTGATATGATAGCCGCGTATTCACTCGTTTTGTAACCAAAACAGACGGGTAGAATATAGAAAAGGTTAGTGTAAAAGGAGAGAATATATGATGCACGTTTCTTATCATGGACATTCTGTTGTTAAAATTGAAACAAAAGGAAAAACAATTTTAATTGACCCGTTTATCACTGGAAATGAATCAACAGATTTACATGCTGAAGATGTAAAAGCAGATGTGATTTTACTGACTCATGGCCATAATGATCATGTAGGCGACACGGTGGAAATTGCTAAGCGCAGCGGTGCACTTGTTGTGGCAGTAGCAGAATTAGCTACATATCTTAGCTGGCAAGGCTTAAACGTACATCCAATGAGCATAGGCGGAGCCTATACATTTGATTTTGGTACGGTAAAATTGACACAAGCTTTCCACGGTTCAAGTTATACAGAAAATAATGAGAAAATTATTTATACAGGAATGCCGGCTGGTTTGCTTTTAACGATTGAAGGAAAGACAATTTATCATGCTGGAGATACGGCTTTATTTTCTGATTTAAAGTTAATTGGTCGCCATGAGCCTGACGTAGCATTTCTTCCAATTGGAGATAACTTTACAATGGGACCTGAAGATGCGGCTATCGCAGCGGAATGGGTGCAGGCAAAGCTTGTTGTGCCAATTCACTACAATACATTTCCTGTAATTAAGCAAGATCCTCATCAATTTGTTGAGTCTTTATCTGGTATTGAAGGAAAAGTATTAAAAGTTGGAGAAGGATTGGATCTTTAATCATAGAGGATGGGACAAAACGATTTCAGTTAAAGTTAAAAAAGAACGAGTAATCGATAATATCGATCACTCGTTCTTTTTTTATTGTTAAGGTGAACGTAGGTTTCACATTTGTTCATCTTTAGATTGAATCGATGCAGTTATGTCTTAATCTCTTTTTATTTGCAAAGAAACGTTCTGCTTTTTTTACTTTCCCGCATACGATAGTAATAATAAGGAGGGAGAGTTATGGAAAAAAATCGAGTTATTTTATCGCTTTTACTATGCGGAGTGATGCTTTACTATGCAATGCCGCACTTAGTGTTAACAACTGCGAGTTTGCAAGGGATTTTTAGTATAAGCTGGCTTACCTTTGCTCTTTTTGTAGCCGGAGGCAATTTGTCATCACTACTTTATGCACCGCGCCGTAAAAAGACAGGTATTCAAAAAAATAGTGCGAGAAAGCCTTTGCGTCAAAGAGGTTAGATTGAATCCATTTCACTTCCCCCGTATAATAAAAGAAAAGACATATGAAACGTAAAAACGTTTTAGAAGGGTGAAGTACACGTGGCGACAAAACATGAGCAAATTTTACAGTATATCGATTCGCTTCCAATTGGTGAAAAAATTTCAGTGCGCCAAATTGCCAAAGAACTGACTGTCAGTGAAGGCACGGCGTACCGAGCAATAAAAGACGCGGAAAATAAAGGATATGTTTCAACGATTGAACGAGTAGGGACTATTCGAATTGAACGAAAGAAGAAAGAAAACATTGAAAAGCTCACGTTTGCCGAAGTAGTAAACATTGTAGATGGACAAGTGCTGGGCGGACGTGAAGGTTTGCATAAAACGTTAAATAAGTTTGTTATTGGAGCGATGAAGCTTGATGCTATGATGAGGTATACCGAGGCCGGAAACCTTCTTATCGTAGGGAATCGAGTAAACGCTCATGAATTAGCCCTTGAAGCAGGAGCAGCCGTTTTAATTACGGGCGGCTTTGATACGGAAGAATGGGTTAAGAAGCTTGCGGATGATCTTAAGCTTCCTATTATTTCAACGAGCTATGATACATTTACAGTTGCAACGATGATTAATCGGGCTATTTATGATCAGTTGATAAAAAAAGAAATTGTGCTTGTAGAGGATATTTTAACACCCGTCTCTGAAGCGGTTAGCTTGCAGTTAACCGATACGATTGAAAAATGGCACGAATGTAACGATCAAACGCACCACAGTCGTTTTCCTGTAGTAGATCAGCATATGAAAGTTCATGGAATGGTTACCTCAAAAGATGTTATTGGATATGATCTTTCCACTTCGATTGAAAAAGTGATGACGAAAAATCCGATGACCGTTCACGGGAAAACATCGGTCGCTTCTTCCGCTCATATGATGGTATGGGAAGGGATTGAAGTGCTGCCTGTAGTGGACGATTACCACCGACTAGAAGGCATTATCAGCCGTCAAGATGTCTTAAAAGCGCTGCAAATGATTCAGCGTCAACCACAGGTAGGAGAAACCATTGATGACATTGTAACGAATCAATTTATGGACGTACAAGAGACAAAGGAAGCACCTGTCTATCGCTGTGAAGTAACGCCACAAATGACAAATTATATGGGAACTATTTCATACGGAGTTTTTACTACTATTGTGACGGAAGCTGCCAATCGTGTTCTGCGCTTATATAAAAAAGGTGATTTGGTTATTGAAAACATTACCGTTTATTTTATTAAACCGGTTCAAATTGAAAGTGTAATTGAAATTCGCCCTAAGCTATTAGAACTTGGTCGGAAGTTTGCTAAATTAGATGTAGAAGTCTACAACGCCGGAGTTGTAGTAGGAAAAGCGATGATGATGGCTCAGTTATTGGACAGAGTATAAAAAAAGAAGCTGGGACAAAAGTATGTTAGACGAAGTGAAAAACGAACCATTTATCAACCATGTTGATGAGTGGTTCGTTTTTTTTGTTAGGGTAAACGTAGGTTTCACCTGTTGAGATTCTTCTAGCCGTTGATTGGAGGGCAAGACGAAGACTCCCGCGGAAAGCGAAGTCTTGCACGGAAATCAACGGCGGTGTCTCAAGCGGTTCAGCTCATGTCTCCCATTTGTTCGTCTTTAGATTGGATTCCTCTCGTTATGCCTCAGCCTTTTTTACATTTGATTTGCTTCTTTTATTGCATAAGGCTGATAGTACTTATAAGCTTTGACACCTGCTATTATGCTACCTGAACCGAATAATACAAATAATATGCCGATGATAAGCGAAAGGTTTGTTTCGTAAATAAACCATTGATTGATCCCAAAAAATAATACAAAAGAGCCAAGACAAATACTCGACTTAGCGGAAATCCACTTTCGTTCCATTGGGCGTTTTGAACGTACGTATTTTACTTTTAAATACATGTAGAAAACAAAGGACACAACGATTAAAATCATAAAAAATGGCACAGACGCCCCTCCAGTCCGGTGTATTTCTATCCGTAATGTTTCTAGATGCTAGTAATGCGTAGTGTTGAAAGTGTTTACAGTAGTATCTATTATTTTACAGGTCAATAACAGAAAATTCTACTATTGATTGATTCTTCTTTTAAAAAGGAGAAGAGATATGATTTAATAAAGATTATGGATACAGCGCTGGGGAAATATAAGTGCATGTGGTACGTACATAAAACAAGAACAGTATTGACA
Organism: Priestia sp. 179-F W1.4 NHS; assembly: GCF_045369295.1. Taxonomy (NCBI): domain Bacteria; kingdom Bacillati; phylum Bacillota; class Bacilli; order Caryophanales; family Bacillaceae; genus Priestia; species Priestia sp. 179-F W1.4 NHS. The sequence goes on from NZ_JBIQFF010000001.1 coordinate 119,137, forward strand.
GGAGAGAGAAAATGAAAGCACAAATATTAGAAGCTATTAAGCAGTTTGACACCATCATTATTCACAGGCACATTCGTCCAGATCCAGATGCATACGGATCTCAGTGCGGATTAGCGGAATTGTTAAAAACATCTTTTCCGGAGAAGAAGGTATACGTAACGGGAGAAGAAGCGGAGTCGTTAAAATTTTTATACCGTATGGATGATATCGCTGATGACACCTATGAAGATGCGCTTGTCATCGTTTGTGATACGGCGAATGAAGCGCGTGTATCAGATCAGCGCTACGCAAGTGGAAAAATGATCATTAAAATCGATCACCATCCGAATCAAACTCCTTACGGTGATTTACTTTGGGTTGAGACGTCTGCTTCTTCAACAAGTGAAATGATTTATGAATTTTACTTGGAAGGAAAAGAAAAGGGGTTAGCTCTTAATGATGAAGGAGCAAAGTTAATTTTCACTGGTATTGTCGGTGATACGGGCCGATTTTTATTTCCAAATACAAAGCCGAAAACGTTTTGCTATGCAAGTGAATTGATTCAATATGGCTTCAATTTTAAGGATGTATATAATCAGCTATACAAAACAAAAGAAAACGTCGCTCACTTACATGGATATGTGTTGCAAAACTTCACGATGTCTCCAGCGGGAGTTGCTCACATGAAAATTCCGAATGAAATTCTTCGCAAATATGATGTGACACCTGCTGATGCCTCTCAGCTAGTCGGCTCGTTAGGACAAATTGATGGAGTGAAAACGTGGGTATTTTTTGTAGAAGAAGAAAATCAGATTCGGGTCCGCCTGCGTTCAAAAGAGCTTGTGATTAATACAATTGCTAGAAAATACAACGGAGGAGGCCATCCTCTTGCGTCCGGCGCTTCCATTGACTCATGGGAAGAAGTAGAGCCTTTACTACTTGATTTAGAAGAGCTCTGCAGTCAGGAGTAATCTGTAAAATAAGCCGTTGATTTTAAATCAGCGGCTTTTTATAGTACTTTTTCCATCTTTTTAATTCGAACTTCAATCGAAAGCGTTGTATAAAAATAAATTTGATGAACTTCAACTTCATAAATCGTTTTATCGAATTCGTATTTTTTGTTTTCAATTGCTTTTTTTAAGATATCCCTGCTTCGATACGCACTTTCAATATCTTGGGCAATTAAGTGCTGCGCTTCTTCGTCGACGCTTTTTTGAATATTGTATTCCACCACAGAGTTTACTTTATAACGATGGCCGTTCACTAATTTTACTTTCACATTTTGAATAATCAAATGCTGCTTCATTTCCTTGTTTAATGCTTTTACATCTTCTTGCCATGCGCTAATTTGCAAATTTGCTTTTTTTAGCTTATCATTAGCAATTCGAATCTCCTCTAGCTCTCTATCTCTTGAAACGCCGTAAATTGTTAAAAACACTCCCCAGCTGACAATTGCTCCAATGACAATACCGGCGAAAAAACGCTGCCAGTCGGAGCGCTTGAACATTCGCTCGCTGGGTACTCTCATACAAAGTGCTCCTGCGTTAACCACTTGATGATCAGAGCTCCGGTCTGAGCTCCTCCCATAGCGGATAGAATTAAAAGAATTTGTTTGAATACATCTTTTGTCGCTCCTTCAAAGAGTCCTCGCTCAAAGCTGTAAAACGTATCAAATGTTCCTCCGATGGCTCCGACAATTGCCCAGATTTTTAAGCTATTGCTGAGGGTATGCATAACGTACAGGGGAGATTTTCCAATTAAAAACCCCGCAAATGCTCCGATTAATGAACCGCCTAAAATAATACCTAATGAAGTAAAGTAACTCCAAATGAAAAGAGACATAAAAGGCTCTTTTGTCATGACGCGTCCTCCTTTACTATTTTATTGATAACTCATGCTTCCTACATATATATGGACAAACGTTCAGAGTTATGTAATTTGTCTACGCCCGCAACAAAATTTATAATGAGAATAAAGAATTAAAGAAAGGTGGGAAGTCCTGTGCCTTTTGTTCACTTACAGCTTCAAAGTTCTTATAGCTTACTAAGCAGTTCCGTTCGTATTCATGAACTTGTAGAAACAGCTAGAAAAATGAACTATGAAGCGATTGCTTTGACCGATGAAAATGTAATGTACGGAGTCATTCCTTTTTATAAAGCCTGCGTGAAAGCGGGGATTAAGCCGATTATTGGGCTTACACTATCAATTTTGGAACATGAAGAAAGCGAGCAAGCGTATCCTTTAGTTTTGCTAGCAGAAAATGATAAAGGCTATGAAAATCTATTAAAACTAAGCAGTTTAGTTCAAACAAAGGAAAAACACGGTGTAAAGAAAAAATGGCTCCAGCATTATAGCAGCGGGCTGATTGCTATTACACCTGGCGTAAGGGGAGAAGTAGAAACTCTGCTAGCAGAAAACAAACTTCAAGATGCAAAGCGAGTGCTTCAATTCTTTAAAAAAGTATATTCTCAGTCTTTGTATATATCTATACAGCGCCATGGACAGGATGAAGCTTTGATAAATCAGCAGTTAACGGAGCTTGCTGCTGAAGAAAATGTCCCGCTCGTAGCAACGAATCAAGTAAAATATTTAAAAAAAGAAGATCGGGACGCATATGATTGCTTAGCGGCTATTCGAGACGGAGAGAAATTACATAGTGGTGAACAGGTGCAAGAAGAAAGCAGCGAGTACTATTTCAAATCACCTCATGAAATGGAAGTTCTCTTTCATGATCAGCATTTTTTAATAGAAGAAAGTATAAAAATCGCAAGACGATGCGAGCTTAAAATTTCTCTAGGCGTCATGTCTATTCCAAAATACCCTGTTCCTCCGTCCGTTACATCATCAACCTACTTACGCACTCTTTGCGAGAAAGGACTGCAAGAAAGAGTTCAAGTGATTACGGAACAATACCAGAAACGCTTAGATTATGAGCTGAACATTATTGAAAGTATGCGCTTTAGCGATTACTTCCTTATCGTGTGGGATTTTATGAATTATGCTCATGAACATGGTATTTTAACAGGTCCAGGTCGTGGCTCAGCGGCGGGCTCACTAGTTTCATACGCCTTACGAATTACAAATGTTGATCCAATTCAGCATCAGCTTCTCTTTGAGCGCTTTTTAAATCCTGAACGTATTTCGATGCCTGATATTGATATCGATTTTCCTGATAATAAACGGGATCAAGTCATTCAGTATGTGGCTCAAAAATATGGAGCGCTGCATGTAGCTCAAATTATTACATTTGGAACATTAGCGGCTAAAGCAGCCGTACGTGATGTAGGAAGAGTGATGGGATTTGATCAAGAGGCGTTAAACAAAATGTCTAAAGCGATTCCAACTAAACCAGGTACAACGTTAAAAAGCGCCCTTCGTGATTCAAGAATTCTTCAAACTTATTTAGCAGAAAATGAAGCCAGAAAGCAATGGTATAACATTGCCATGAAGATAGAAGGACTGCCAAGGCATACTTCCACACACGCAGCAGGCGTTGTGATCAGTGAGAAGCCGCTGACGCAATCTATAGCTGTACAAGAAGGACATGATGATGTATATCTGACTCAATATCCAATGGAAGCTCTGCAAGACGTTGGGCTTTTGAAAATGGACTTTTTAGGTTTACGTAACTTAACCATTTTAGATCACATTTTAAAGAAAATTGAGCGGGATATGAACCAAAAGCTGTCACTGTCTCGTATTCCATTTAACGATCAGAAAACTTTTGAACTGCTGAGCAAAGGAGATACGACGGGGATTTTTCAGCTAGAGTCAGATGGAATGAGAAGGGTTCTTCAGCAATTAAAACCTACAGAGCTAGAAGATATTGTAGCAGTTAACGCGCTGTATAGACCCGGTCCGATGGAAAATATTCCAACCTATATTAAGCGCAAGCACGGAGTGGAGAGCGTCATATATGACCATCCCACGCTTCAAGGCATTTTACAATCCACCCATGGCGTTATCGTGTATCAGGAGCAAATTATGCAGATTGCTTCAAAGATGGCCGGTTTTTCTCTTGGAGAAGCAGATTTATTGAGAAGAGCAGTTAGTAAAAAAGAACGATCCGTGCTTGATCGTGAACGATCACATTTTGTTCAAGGAAGCGAGAAGAAAGGATATGACCTATCCGTTGCTAATCGAGTATATGACCTTATTGTGCGCTTTGCTGATTATGGCTTCAACCGGAGCCATGCCGTTGCTTACAGTATGGTGGCTTATCAGTTAGCTTATTTAAAAACACATTATCCGCTACAGTTCTTTTCAGTGTTGTTAACGAGCGTTATTGGAAACGAAGGGAAAATTGCTCAATATATTAATGAACTCAAAAGAAAAAAAATACAAGTTCTCCCACCTTCTATTAACAAGAGCATGTATTCGTTTAATGTAGAAGGTGAAAGAATAAGATATAGCCTTGCAGCGATTAAACATATTGGTGCGGCAGCTATGCAGGAAATAACAGAAGAGAGAAAGAAAAAAAGATTTGAAGACTTATTTGATTTTTGTGCACGTGTTTCACCAAAAGCCGTGAATAAAAAAGCGCTTGAAGCTTTGATTTTGTCCGGAGGCTTTGATGAATTTGGAGAAAATCGAGCAACTTTATTAGCAACCATTGATGTAGCATTTGAACATGCAAGCTTGGTCCTCCCTGATGATGACTTTGGATTTGGAGCTGAATTTTCGTTAAAGCCTAAATATATGGAAAAAGAGGAACTGAAAATAGAAGATCGGCTTCAGTATGAAAAAGATATGCTAGGTTTTTATTTATCAAGCCACCCTGCTTCTCAGTATGAAGCACTGAATTCCTTTTATTCTGTTGTTTCTCTTCACGATATGAAAGAACACGCTTCAGGAAAAGCGGTCTCTCTTTTAGTATTTGTATTGGAAATTCGCGTCATTCGCACGAAAAAAGGAGAGCAAATGGCCTTTTTGCGCATTACGGATGAAAGTGGAGAAGGAGAAGTTGTTGCGTTTCCCCGCGTATTTGAGCAGAATCGTCTGCTGTTTGAACAAGGTAAGGTTTTACTGATACACGGAAAGATAGATGAAAGAAATGGGCAGCAGCAAATTGTTTGTCAACGTGCTGAAGCTGCTAGCGAAGCGGTTCAAAAATTACCGTCAGAAGAATTGTACTTACGTATAGAAACAAAGCAAGGTACGGAAAAGCTGCTTCATACTATTTATCAGCATTTTCAGTCTCATAGAGGGAAAATCCCCGTGAAAATTTATTATGAGGCAGAACGCCAATTGGTCAAGCTTCCTGTTCACTATTCTGTTGAACGAAGCGATGAGTTGATCAAAACGTTAAAAGCAATGCTTGGAGAGAAGCACGTTGTGTTCAAGAAGATATAGTCTTTACAGATTTCATGTGATGTTATATGGTAAAATAGTTAAAAAAGTGGTCTGACCACCGTTTTTTTATAAAATATACGAATTAGATGCGTTTTTCTTGAAATGAAATGCAATTGGATTTATAACATCATATGAGTGTGGGAAAGAACATGGTTCAGGCGCAGTATTTGTTATCATTTTGTTTATTGGGAGTGAAATTCATTGTCTTTACGTGAAGAAGCATTGCATATGCACCGCATTAACAAAGGTAAACTAGAATCAAAGTCCAAAATTCCTGTTCGAAACGCAGAGGATTTAAGCCTTGCTTATTCCCCTGGTGTAGCAGAACCTTGCAAAGAAATATATGATGATGTAAACAATGTATATGAATATACGATGAAAGGAAATATGGTAGCTGTTGTATCTGATGGCACTGCCGTATTGGGCTTGGGCAATATAGGCCCTGAAGCTGCTCTGCCAGTAATGGAAGGGAAAGCTGTCCTTTTTAAAAGTTTTGCCGGCGTAGATGCATTCCCAATTTGTTTAAACACGACAGATGTGGACAAAATTATAGAAACTGTTAAATTGCTAGAACCAACTTTTGGAGGCGTTAATTTAGAAGATATTGCGGCTCCTAACTGTTTTGAAATTGAAGAGCGGTTGAAAAAGGAAACAAATATCCCGGTTTTTCATGATGATCAGCATGGGACGGCTATTGTTACGGTAGCGGGTCTTCTTAATGCCCTGAAGCTGACAGGAAGAAAAATGTCACAAATCAAAGTAGTAGCGAATGGAGCAGGAGCTGCTGGCATTGCTATTATTAAATTATTATACAGCTATGGAGTGCGCGATATTATTATGTGTGATTCCAAAGGAACGATTTATGACAAGCGTCCTCACGGCATGAACCGTATAAAAGATGAAGTTGCAGCCTATACAAATCGAAGCAAAGTAGAAGGTACGTTAGCCGATGCGTTAGAAGAAGCTGATGTATTTATTGGAGTTTCGGTTGAAGGAGCACTCACATCGGAAATGATTGGAAAGATGAATCCAGACCCAATCATTTTTGCAATGGCAAATCCAGTGCCTGAAATTATGCCAGAAGAAGCTAAAAAAGCTGGCGCGAAAGTAATCGGCACCGGACGTTCAGATTTTCCTAATCAAGTGAACAATGTCTTAGCGTTTCCGGGGATATTCCGAGGTGCACTGGATGTGCGTGCTACTCATATTAATGAAAAAATGAAAATGGCTGCAGTTGAGGCCATTGCTAATTTAATTACGGAAGAGGACTTGAATACAGACTATGTGATTCCAGGGCCATTTGATGCACGAGTGGCTCCGGCAGTAGCCGCAGCTGTTGCAAAAGCAGCTATGGAAACAGGCGTTGCCCGAATAAAAGTAAAGCCAGAAGCCGTAGCTGAAAATACACGCCGTTTAGCGATTATTGAATAAGGTTACATCAACTGTTCTTTGACAGGCATGATGCTTCAAGCATGCCTGTTAAAGTAATGTAAAGTGAGTGGTAATAAACTTGAAGAATGAACGTTCAAAAGTATATGTAGAAATTCTAAAACAAATTCGCCAGCTAATGGAAGATGATCGTTTAACTACGGGTGATAAAATCCCGTCAGAACGAGAGCTTTCTGAACGGTTAGGCGCAGGACGTTCTTCCGTTCGAGAAGCGCTCAGAGCGTTAGAGCTAATTGGATTGATTGAAACTAGAAGAGGTGAAGGTACGTTTATTAAAGAAGTGGGAGATCATCAATTTATTGATTTATTAGCTACTTTTTTAATACAAGACGGCAAAACAAAGTCAGACTTAATTCAGACGAGATATATTCTGGAAAAAAGCTGTTTGTTTTCTGTTTTAGCGGAACAGAACAAAATCAATGTTTCAAAAGTAATTCAAAAGCAGAATGACGATCGCTTAAAGAACTTGTTTGACTATTTGTTTTCTTTGCAGGCTAATCGGCTATTGCACCGAATTTGGCTGATTATTTGCCGCTTTTCTCAAACCTTTCAACAAAACTCAGCGCCAAGCGACACTCTTATAAATGAATTAGTAGAGGCGCTAGTTAAAAAAGATGAAGCAGCTGTATTAAATCTTCACCATCAGTGCTACAAACAAGTGTGAAAGAAGGAATTTGTCGAAAGAGACATGCCATCTTTCTACACAAAATCAAACCGTCATCTAGTAAAGTAAATAGCAACTAATAAAGTGAAGCGAATAATTCATCCAATTTTTTCTTATATGTCGCTTGTTTTTGCGTTTGAGACGGGCTTTCATAACGTGTAAAGTAGAGGAAGAGGAAGAAGAAAGGTTCTTATGTTAAAGAAAAGAACCAAAAGGAGGTTACACCTTGTTACGAGATTTATTTACAAAAAACACAAAAACTCCAAAAAAACGAAAATATGCTACGATTCCTTCTGAGCATATGAGACAAGATGTACCTGAAGGGATTATGACCAAGTGTAAAAAGTGTAAGAAAATCATGTATACAAAAGAGTTAAATAAAAACTTAAAAGTATGCTTAAACTGTGGATACCATCATCAAATGACAGCACCAGAGCGTATTGAAAGCTTGATTGACAGCGGTACGTTTGTTGAATACGACAAAGATATGACGTCAGAAAATCCTCTTGGATTCCCGGATTATCTTGAAAAGCTCGAAAAAGATCGTGAGAAAACTAATTTAAGTGAAGCGATTGTTACGGGTGAAGGAGATATTGAAGGAATTAAAGTAGTGGTTGCTGTAATGGATTCACATTTCCGTATGGGAAGCATGGGTTCTGTAGTAGGTGAGAAAATTACTCGCGCCATTGAAAAAGCAAAGGAAATGCATGTCCCATTCCTTATTTTTACAGCTTCAGGCGGTGCACGTATGCAAGAAGGTGTTCTGAGCTTGATGCAAATGGCTAAAACTAGCGCAGCCCTTAAAATGTTCAGTGACGAAGGCGGCTTAATCATTTCGATCATGACACATCCTACTACGGGAGGAGTGTCAGCAAGCTTTGCTTCGCTAGGCGATTATAATTTAGCCGAGCCGGGCGCGTTAATTGGCTTTGCTGGAAGACGTATTATTGAACAAACAATTAGAGAAGAGCTTCCAGAAGATTTTCAGACGTCTGAATTTCTGTTGAAGCATGGTCAATTAGATGGAGTTATTGACCGTCACGATTTAAAAGACACGTTAACAACTATTTTAGATATACACGTAGCAGGAGGTGACATCGAGTGGTAAGTGAATTAGAGTTTGAACGTCCAATTGTTGAGTTACGCGACAAGATTGCAGAACTGAAAGAGTTTGCTAAAAATACAGAAGTGGATTTATCTAGCGAAATTGATAAGTTGGAAAAGCGCTTAGAAAAAGTAGAAAACGATATTTACAATCATCTAAGCCCGTGGAACCGTGTTCAAATTGCTCGTCATCCTGAGCGTCCTACAACACTCGATTATATTACTCGCTTGTTTACAAACTTTTTAGAGTGTCATGGCGATCGCTTTTATGGAGATGATGAAGCAATCGTAGGAGGAATTGCCAAGTTTAATGGCGTGCCTGTTACCGTGATTGGACATCAGAGAGGTAAAGATACGAAAGAAAATATTCGTCGTAATTTTGGTATGCCTCATCCTGAAGGCTACCGTAAAGCACTGCGTCTAATGAAGCAAGCGGAAAAATTTAACCGCCCAATTATTTGCTTTATTGATACAAAAGGAGCTTATCCAGGAAAAGCGGCAGAAGAACGCGGACAAAGCGAAGCTATTGCGAAAAATCTTTTCGAAATGGCTGGCTTAACTGTACCTGTTATTTGTATTGTCATTGGAGAAGGAGGAAGCGGAGGAGCCTTGGCATTAGGTTTAGGAAATCACCTTCATATGCTTGAGAACTCGACGTATTCAGTTATTTCTCCAGAAGGAGCGGCTGCCATTCTTTGGAAAGATTCTTCTCTTGCTAAAAAAGCTGCTGAAACGATGAAGATTACAGCACCAGATTTGAAAGAACTGGGTATTGTAGATGAAATGGTTTCAGAGGTAAAAGGCGGAGCTCATCGAGATATCGATGCACAAGCTGGATACATGGAAAGCATTATTAAGAAGTCATTAAAAGAACTGATGAATTTATCAAAAGAAGAGCTAGTGGAAGAGCGTTATTTAAAATACAAAAAAATCGGACAATTTGCAGCTGAAAACGATGCCATTACTATAAAATAAAGAAACGTGCACTCTTGAAAAATAAGGGTGCGCGTTTTTGTGCGGTTTGTATAGCCCTTCTCTATTGTGTTTACAAGTTCTTCGTGGTATTTTATAGACAGCAAAAACCTTTAAGTAAAAGTAGAAAAAGAGTGTTTTTAAAAAAATTCCTATGGTTATTAGTAGCTGTGCGAGCGTTTGTCTTTTCTCTAAAACGTGAGATATATAAGACAAATCACGCAGCAAGTATTGCTGTATGAATTGCAGGGAATAGTAAAACAAGAAGCAAACGATGAAGAAATTCATCGTTAAAGTGCTGTGTATTTGTTTGCTATTTGATTCAGCGCTATGTAGGTATTTCATAAGTTACACGTAAAGCAAGGTGAACAGGTTAAGGCAACAAAATATTTGTTCACAGCCTGCTTGTAAAAGGTTAGTAAAGGAAATAGCTGTTTGCTCTACCTAAAGAGTAAATAGTAAATATATAGGAGGAAATTTGAATGCGTAAAACTAAAATTGTATGTACTATTGGACCAGCGAGTGAAAGTGTAGAAAAATTAGTTGAACTAATTAACTCAGGCTTAAACGTTTGTCGCCTAAACTTCTCTCACGGTGACTTTGAAGAGCATGGTGCACGTATCGTTAACATTCGTGAAGCTGCGAAACAAACAGGTAAAACAGTAGGTATCTTACTTGATACAAAAGGACCTGAAATTCGTACAAACACAATGGAAAATGGTGCAATTGAGTTAGAAGAAGGCGCTGAAATCATTGTTTCTATGACAGAAGTAGTGGGAACAACTGAAAAATTCTCAATTACATATCCAGGTCTAATTGATGACGTACACGTAGGATCAAAAATCCTTTTAGATGACGGTTTAATCGGTCTTGAAGTACTAGATGTCAATAAAACTGATGGTGAAATCAAAACGAAAGTACTTAACCCTGGTACATTAAAAAATAAAAAAGGTGTAAACGTGCCAAACGTAAGTGTAAACCTTCCTGGTATCACTGAAAAAGATGCAAACGATATTGTATTTGGTATCGAACAAGGCATTGATTTTATCGCTGCTTCTTTTGTGCGTCGTGCATCTGATGTATTAGAAATTCGTGAACTACTAGAAAAACACAATGCAGCTCACATTCAAATCATCTCAAAAATCGAAAACCAAGAAGGCGTAGATAACATCAAAGAAATCCTTGAAGTTTCAGACGGCTTAATGGTTGCTCGTGGTGACTTAGGAGTAGAAATTCCTGCTGAAGAAGTACCATTAGTACAAAAAGATCTAATCAAACAATGTAATGCACTTGGCAAACCAGTTATTACAGCTACACAAATGCTTGATTCAATGCAACGCAACCCGCGCCCGACTCGTGCGGAAGCAAGTGACGTTGCCAATGCTATTTTTGATGGTACAGATGCAATTATGTTATCTGGTGAAACAGCTGCGGGTTCTTACCCAGTTGAAGCTGTACAAACAATGCATTCAATCGCTTCTCGTGCTGAGCAAGCTCTAAACTACTCTGAGATTTTACAACAGCGCAGCAAGCAAGTTGGCCCATCTATTACAGATGCAATCGGACAATCTGTTGTACACACAGCGCTTAACTTAAACGCTAGTGCAATCGTAGCGCCAACAGAAAGTGGTTATACAGCGAAAATCGTTTCTAAATATCGTCCGCAATCTCCAATCGTAGCTGTTGCAGCAAACGATTCTGTTGCACGTCGTCTTTCTCTAGTATGGGGTGTTACACCAGTTGTTGGTGAGCGCGTAAGTACAATTGACGATATGTTAGATCACGCTGTAAATGACGCAGTAAAAACAGGCGTTGTAGCACACGGTGATTTAGTTGTTATTACTGCTGGTGTTCCAGTTGGAGAATCAGGTGCAACGAACTTAATGAAAGTTCAAGTTGTAGGTGACGTTCTGGCTAAAGGACAAGGAATTGGTCGTAAAGCAGCAGTTGGTAAAGTAGTTATTGCTAAAACTGCTGAAGAAGCAAATGCAAAAATGACTGAAGGTGCTATCCTTGTTACAAACAGCACAGATCGCGATATGATCAGTGCAATCGAAAAAGCAGGGGCTCTTATTACGGAAGAAGGCGGTCTAACAAGCCATGCAGCTGTAGTAGGATTAAACTTAAGCATTCCTGTCATTGTAGGTGTAGAAAACGCAACAAGCGTATTCTCAGAAGATCAAGATATTACAGTTGATGCTTCACGTGGTGTTGTATACAACGGACACGCAAGCGTACTGTAAGAAACACGTAGATGATTGAAAAAAAGAGAAGGGGAAATCCTTCTCTTTTTGTTTAGGCAATTCAATAAGCGAAGAGGTGATGATGGTGAGGAAGCTTCTTCCGCTCCTTCTTATTGTACCTGCTGTTGAGGTAATGATTTTGATTTATTCAAGTCATCTCATTGGTGTAATGTCAACATTTTTACTGATTATTGCTACCAGTTTTATTGGTGCGTTTCTAGCGAAAAAACAAGGAACATCTCTTTTTCAAAAAGCACAGCGTCAGATGAGCCAAGGACATGTTCCAAGCGGTGAAATCCTTGATGGTATGTGTGTACTATTTGGCGGTTTGTTTCTACTGTTTCCAGGCTTCTTGACAGATGTTGTAGGCTTTATCTTTTTACTGCCATTTACACGCAAAATCGTTAAGCCTTTCCTTTTAACGTGGCTAAGAAGATTTTTTCAAGGACGTAATCGAATGACGATTATTCGTTAACTAGAAAGTGTGTGAAAGAAGCTTCTTTCACACACTTTTTCATTTTCCTATAATAAACTGCCACGTTTCTTTAAAAACCCCCGTTGTATGAAGTGTTTTTAGAATAACAAGAATAACAGGGCCAACTATTAATCCAAAAAATCCAATCAATTGATATCCTACAAATAAAGCAATTAATGTAGCAAGAGGGTCAAGACCAATGCTCGATGACAGAATCTTGGGTTCCATAATTTGTCGCTGGACAAGTACTACAGCATATAGTACCGAAAGTCCTACAGCAAATGACACATTATCTGTTGCAAACGCATAAATCATCCAAGGAACAAAAACCAGTCCCGTTCCGAGGTAAGGAAGAATATCTACTAAGCCGATTAATAAAGCGACTGTAATAGCATAATCAACCTTAAGAACAAGTAAACCAAAAAGAACGATGATGGTGGTAATCGAAATAAGCGTAAGCTGAGCTTTAATAAAACCAAACAGTGCATTTTTAAGTTCCATAACAACTGTCTGTCCATTTTCTCTTACTTTTTTAGGAATAAACACGCTGCTTTTAGCCATCAGCTTGTACCAATCTTTACTAATAAAAAAAGTAGCCAGCAATGAAAAAATAATCACAGTAGCTGCATTAGGCAATACGGATAAAAATACTGGGATGCTTTGCAATACATTTTGCAGAAAATCGCCCACCGTTTGAGCGATATGGTTGCCTACCCCTTTAATGTTCGATAAAATAGTTGCTTGCTGACCGGTATTTAAGTTATTAAACATAGAAGTAATGCGTTCATAAAACGGAAGTATTTGTTCTGTAGCAATATTTTCAATAAATATGACCACTTCTTTGAAATTTGTGGGAACAACTTTCGCTAAATACGTACTTCCTGCAATAATTTCTGTGATAAGTAACGTAATAAGTCCAGCCAAAAGAGAGAAGATAAGAACCATTGACAGTAAAACAGCTAAGTAGCGTGGTAAGCGCAGCTTTAATTCAAATAGATTAACCATAGGATTTATAAAAAAAGCGATGCAGCAGGCGATAATAAATGGATAGAGGAGAGAAGAGACATAATAACTAAGAAATACAGCTGCTGCAATAATTACCAACACACAAGCTAAGCGAAATAGGCGATGTAAATGAAGCTTGTACACAATAAATAGAGGCCTCCTTGTAAACGATAGTCAACAAAAGAAAAAGCTACTCATAAAATAGTTACGTAATACGCTTTAGAATTATCACAATAAAAAAAGAAAGGATGAGTAAAATGTTTTCACAACCGATGCTTTTTTTAGCTGTTTTACTCGTAATTGGATTAGTGGCTAAAAATCAATCATTAATCATTGCAGTTGCATTTTTACTTATTTTAAAATTAATCGGGTTAGACAGTAAGGTTTTTCCTTTTCTACAATCAAAAGGAATTAATATTGGGGTAACGGTGATTACAATTGCCGTTCTTGTGCCAATTGCAACAGGAGACATAGGGTTTAAACAATTAGGAGAAGCTGTGAAATCTTCTTATGCCTGGATTGCTCTAGGAGCCGGCATTGCTGTAGCAATTATTGCCAAATATGGGCTTACGCTCTTGGAAGATGATCCGCATATTACGACCGCTTTAGTTTTTGGCACAATTCTTGCTGTGGCGCTGTTTCAAGGGGTAGCAGTAGGTCCGTTAATCGGTGCTGGAATTGCTTATTTATTTATGAAATTAACTGAACTTTTTTCGTAGAAATTTTTGTATAATAATAATTTTTTTAAAATTTCTTCTCTCTTTTGATTCACAAAAGTCAGATAATTGTTTATAATATATTTTGAGGCCGCATCTTTTTACATACAATTGTATGTTTTACCTATAGGGCTGTAACAAAGCAATGACACATGCAGATGTTTTAATTTTGTGTGTTATTGAAACAAATGGAAATGTAAGCATTTTCTTTACGTGGGGTGAAGGAATGTTCTTCCAAGATATATATTCAAAAGAGGCGCTTCGTATATCATTTAATGTCTAGTTGAGCAGAAGCTCAATTTTGTTTTTCACGTTTTACACAGAAAGGTATGGGGAATTTTTTCTGTAAAGGAGTGGAGATTTATGACAGCAACTCGAGGTCTAGAAGGGGTAGTCGCTACAACGTCAGCAGTAAGTTCAATTATTGATGACACTTTAACATATCAAGGCTACAATATTGATGATTTAGCGAATTATGCAACATTTGAAGAAGTGGTGTATTTACTATGGCACGGAAAATTACCTAATAAAGAAGAATTATCTGTGTTTTCTAGATTACTAGCAGAAAACGCTAAATTACCCCAAGAAGTCTTAAATCATTTCAAAACTTATCCAATTCAAGATGTTCATCCAATGGCAGCTTTAAGAACAGTCGTATCACTATTGGGGTTGTACGATCCTGAAGCTGATTTAATGGATGAAGAAGCAAATTATCGCAAAGCTGTTCGTTTGCAAGCACAATTACCAACAGTGGTGACGGCTTTTTCAAGAGTTCGCAACGGATTAGAGCCAATTGAGCCAAACGAAAATTATAGCATTGCCGCTAACTTTTTATATATGTTAACCGGCGAAGAGCCAACTGATATCCAAGTAGAAGCGTTTGATAAAGCACTTGTCTTACACGCTGACCATGAGCTAAATGCTTCAACTTTTACAGCGCGTGTCTGTGTGGCAACGTTATCCGATATTTATTCAGGGATTACAGCCGCTATTGGGGCGTTAAAGGGTCCTCTTCACGGGGGAGCGAATGAAGCTGTTATGAAAATGTTGTCTGACATTCAAACAGTTGAAAACGCAGAACCTTACATTCGCGAAAAGCTCGCGAAAAAAGAAAAGATTATGGGATTTGGACATCGTGTGTATCAGCAGGGTGATCCTCGTGCCAAGCACTTGAAAGAAATGTCTGAAAAACTTACAAAACAAGCAGGAGATACAACGCTATACGATATGTCAGTGAAAATTGAGGAAATCGTAACAGGCGAGAAAAAGCTTCCGCCAAACGTTGATTTCTATTCAGCTTCTGTATACCACAGCTTAGGTATTGATCACGATTTATTTACTCCGATTTTTGCCGTAAGCCGCGTATCAGGATGGATTGCTCACATTTTAGAGCAGTATTCAAACAATCGTTTGATTCGTCCAAGAGCTGATTATATCGGTCCTGGAAAACAAACGTACATTCCGCTTGAAGAGCGCAGCTAAACAATGTGACGAAGGTGCTCACGTTCGTTGAGCACTTTTCCATAAGTGAAAGTAGACAATTTTTTAAGGAGGTCATTCTCATGACAAAAGGTGAACAAATTTCTGTAGCAAACGGCGTTTTAAACGTACCAAATAACCCAATTATTCCATTTATCGAAGGTGACGGAATTGGTCCGGATATCTGGGCAGCAGCTTCCCGCGTATTAGAAGCAGCAGTTGCAAAAGCATACAGTGGTGAAAAAGAAATCGTTTGGAAAGAAGTATTAGCAGGTGAAAAAGCATTTAATCAAACTGGCGAATGGTTACCGGAAGAAACGTTAGATGCAATTCGCGAATACATAATTGCAATCAAAGGACCATTAACGACACCAGTAGGCGGTGGAATTCGTTCTCTAAACGTGGCATTGCGTCAAGAATTAGACTTATTCACATGCTTACGTCCTGTTCGCTACTTTGACGGCGTACCTTCTCCAATTAAGCGCCCAGAAGATACAGATATGGTTATCTTCCGTGAAAATACTGAAGATATTTATGCTGGTATTGAATATGCGAAGGGTTCTGAAGAAGTACAAAAACTTGTTTCATTCCTACAAACGGAATTAGGCGTAAATAAAATCCGTTTCCCTGAAACTTCTGGATTAGGTATTAAGCCTATTTCTTCTGAAGGAACAGAGCGTCTTGTGCGTGCAGCAATCAACTATGCGATTGAACAGGGCCGCAAGTCTGTTACGCTTGTACACAAAGGTAACATTATGAAATATACAGAAGGCGCATTTAAAAATTGGGGCTATGAGCTAGCTGAAAAAGAATTCGGCGATAAAGTATTTACTTGGGCTCAATATGACCGCATCGTTGAAAAAGAAGGTGCACAAGCTGCAAACAAAGCTCAAGCAGAAGCGGAAGCAGCAGGAAAAATTATTGTAAAAGATTCTATTGCAGATATCTTCTTACAACAAATTTTAACTCGTCCACGTGAATTCGATGTAGTAGCAACAATGAACTTAAATGGAGATTACATTTCAGATGCATTAGCAGCACAAGTTGGCGGTATCGGAATTGCTCCAGGAGCAAACATCAACTATGAAACTGGACATGCTATCTTTGAAGCAACTCACGGTACAGCACCTAAATATGCTGGTTTAGATAAAGTAAACCCATCTTCTGTATTATTATCAGGTGTGTTAATGCTTGAACACCTTGGCTGGAATGAAGCAGCGGATTTAATCATGAAATCAATGGAAAAAACAATTGCTTCAAAAGTAGTAACATATGATTTCGCACGTTTAATGGACGGCGCAACAGAAGTGAAGTGTTCAGAGTTTGCTGATGAATTAATTAGCAATCTAGGAAAACAAGTAACAGTTTAATAGCTATTCATTTAGGGGAGGAATTATAATGGCAAATATGCGTAAAAAAGTATCTGTTATCGGAGCGGGCTTTACGGGAGCTACAACTGCTTTTTTAATTGGTCAAAAAGAATTAGCTGATGTTGTATTAGTTGATATTCCGCAATTAGAAAATCCAGCTAAAGGTAAAGCGCTGGATATGTTAGAAGCAAGTCCTGTACAAGGCTTTGACGCTAACATTACAGGAACAGCCAACTACGAAGACACAGCTGATTCTGACATTGTCATTATTACAGCTGGTATCGCGCGTAAGCCAGGTATGAGTCGCGATGATTTAGTCACAACGAACCAAAAAATTATGAAATCTGTTACTCAAGAAGTTGTTAAATACTCGCCAAACTGTCACATTATCGTGTTAACAAACCCGGTAGATGCTATGACGTACACAGTATTTAAAGAATCTGGTTTTCCTAAAAACCGCGTAATCGGTCAATCAGGCGTATTAGATTCTGCACGTTTCCGTACGTTCGTAGCGCAGGAGTTAAACATTTCAGTGAAAGATATCACAGGTTTTGTACTTGGTGGACATGGCGACGATATGGTACCTCTTGTACGCTACTCATATGCTGGCGGTATTCCTCTTGAAACGCTTATTCCAAAAGCGCGTCTTGAAGCAATTGTTGAAAGAACACGCAAAGGCGGCGGCGAGATCGTTAACTTATTAGGCAACGGAAGTGCGTACTACGCTCCTGCTGCTTCTTTAGTGGAAATGACAGAAGCGATCTTAAAAGATCAGCGTCGTATTTTACCAGCGATTGCTTACCTAGAGGGTGAATATGGTTATAACGGCATCTACTTAGGTGTTCCGACCGTATTAGGAGCTGCAGGAATTGAGCAAGTAATTGAATTAGAACTTACTGATTCTGAAAAAGCTGCGTTAGATCAATCAGCAAAATCAGTCAAAACTGTCATGGGTGTATTAGCTTAATACAATAAAGTAGGTTTGAGTATAGGTTTTTATGGATATTCAAACAATAGTCACAAGGAAAATTCGAGGGAAACCTCGAATTTTTCTTGTATATAAAGAAAAACTATTACTTTATACAAAAGGTGGAATGATGATGGTATTAGGTAAAAAACAAAAAATAGGTCGAAGTCTTGAAGATATAAAAGTTGGAGAAAAATTAACGCTAACTGAACGAATTGAAGATAAAGATATCTTATTGTACTTAGGGCTGACAAATGATTCTAACCCTTTATACATTCAGCATGATTATGCATCTCAGACACCTTTTAAGAAACCTATTGTGCCAAGCATTATGATTACCGGTATTATGACAGCAGCCATTTCAAAGTACTTGCCCGGACCTGGAAGCCATGTTGCAGAACATACGGTTGCCTTTCCCAAAAAAATTCATCATTATAGTACGATTGAATTTTTATTTGAAGTCACAGAGGTAGATGTTTCTTCTAAAACTGTTACGATTGAAGTAGAAGCGGTCAATGAACAAAAAGAGAAAGTAGTAACGGCTCGGTTTCTTGTGTATCCGCCGCTTAGACTTCCATCAGTAGAGACACATGACTTTGAAAATTTTTAAAACGCCCTAAATATTGATAAATATAGAAGAAGCTCTTTAGCCATATTTTCTGAAAATGTTGAAATGTATTGGAGAACGAGGCTAAAACATTGTATGATAAGAGAAGATAAATAGAAAATAATATCATTTGGATGAAGCTGCGGTTTAATTTAACTAGATGGAGGCTTATATCGTTAATATGAGTAAGAAATTATTAGTCGTAGATGATGAACAATCAATTTCAACATTATTACAATATAATTTACAACAAGCTGGCTTTACAGTAGAAACAGCTGAAGATGGGGAAGAAGGATACAACAAGGCATTAGAAGGAAAACCTGATTTAATTGTGTTAGACTTGATGCTTCCTAAAATGGATGGAATTGAAGTTTGTAAAAAGCTTCGTCAGCAAAAAGTGATGACGCCTATTTTAATGTTAACTGCAAAAGACGATGAGTTTGACAAGGTATTAGGGCTAGAACTTGGCGCAGATGACTACATGACGAAACCATTTAGTCCTCGAGAAGTAGTAGCCCGTGTAAAAGCCATTTTACGCAGAACACAAATTATTGCTCAGGAAAATGAACAGGAGGAAGATGGCGAACGCATCATGATTGGTGATTTAAAAATTCTTCCAGATCATTATGAGGCCTACTTTAATCAACAGCAGCTTGAGCTTACTCCGAAAGAATTCGAGTTATTATTATATTTGGCAAAATACAAAGGACGGGTATTAACTCGTGATCAGCTGCTGAGTGCAGTGTGGAATTATGATTTTGCCGGAGATACGCGAATTGTAGATGTGCACATCAGCCATCTGCGTGAGAAAATTGAACATAATACGCGAAAACCGGTTTATATAAAAACGATTAGAGGATTAGGATATAAGCTGGAGGAACCAAAGGTAGATGAATAAATTTCGTTCAAGGCTACTTTTGGCTCTATTAGTACTTATTATTATTGTATTAGTAGGTCTTGGCCTGCTGCTGGGGCAGTTGTTTAAAAACTTTTATTTTCAAACGTTTCAAGAGCGAATGGAAAAAGAAGCAAAGCTTGTGGAAATGTACATTAGTGAAGAAGGCATCACAAGTCCTGCTTTAAAATCTAAAGTTGATCAAATCAGTCATTCGCTAAGTGTACGAACGACTGTCGTTCAAAAAGATGGAAAAATATTAGTTGACTCAAATCCAGGTAGCAAGCAGCAAAGAATCGAAAAAAGTATTGTAATCCAACAAGTATTAAAAAAGCAGTTAAACAGCAAAAAAAGCTTTGATCAAATTAAAGAAGATTACGACTTATATTACTATGGTATCCCGCTTATTATAGAAGGTAAGCAAGAGGGATTTGTTGTTTTGAGTACATCGTTTGATTCATTAAAACAAGTAAATCAGCAAATCTGGGGGCTTCTTATTGGAAGCTTAGGTCTAGCTTTGATTGTGATTTTACTCTTAGGTGTAAAGATTATGGGGCGCTATACCCGTCCTATTGAATCGGCAACCAAGGTGGCTATGGAACTTGCAAAAGGGAATTATAAAGCTCGTACATATGAAGATTATGTAGATGAAACAGGGATGCTGAGTCAGTCTATTAACGCACTTGCTCGTAATCTGCAAGAGTCTATCACTAATCAAGAAATGCAGCAGGACAGGCTGCGCACCCTAATTGAAAATATGGGAAGCGGTATGCTTCTTATCGATAGTCGAGGCTATATAAACTTAGTGAACCGAGCTTATAAAGAGCAGTTTCATATACATCCGGACGACTTCCTTTATCACTTGTATTATGAGGTATTTGAGCACAAAGAAATCATTAAACTTGTGGAAAAAATATTTATGACCGAAGTAAAGGTTCGAAAACAAGTCGTTTTGCCTTTAAATATTGAACGAAGATATTTTGATGTTTACGGAGCGCCGATTATTGGCTTAAACGATGAATGGAAAGGCATTGTGCTTGTTTTCCATGATATTACCGAGCTGAAAAAACTAGAACAAGTGCGCCGTGACTTTGTAGCGAATGTGTCTCATGAACTAAAAACGCCTATTACGTCCATTAAAGGGTTTAGTGAGACATTGTTAGACGGTGCCATGGAAGATCCAAAGCTGCGAGAGCAGTTTCTATCTATTATTCTAACGGAAAGCCAGCGCATGGAGAGCTTGATTCAAGATCTTTTGGATTTATCTAAAGTTGAACAGCAAGGTTTTAAACTAAGCATTCATTCAGTAGATTTGAATACCCTTCTCTATGAGGTCATAACAGTGCTATCGAACCGAGCGAATGAAAAAGAAATCACTCTAACGTTAGATACGCTTCCTGAAGAAGCGTGGATTGATGGTGACAGTCAGCGCCTTATGCAAGTGTTCGTTAACTTAATTGGCAATGCACTCATGTATACAATGCCTGGAGGAACCGTTCACGTTTCGCTTGAAGAGGAAGAAGAAACGATTACGGTTCATGTTCAAGATACAGGTATCGGTATTGATTCTGATGAAATTTCACGTATTTTTGAGCGTTTTTACAGAGTAGATAAAGCAAGAAGCCGCAATTCCGGAGGAACAGGTCTTGGATTAGCAATTGTTAAACATCTTGTTGAAGCTCATAAAGGGGAAATTGAAGTGAAAAGTGAAGTCAATAAAGGGACAACTTTTTCGGTGAAGCTGCACAAGTATTTGCCGCAGATGTAAAATGTTTACGTTCCTTTTACAATTTATTTAATGTAGCTTAATAATTAATTGATACAATTTTTCATGGAAACCCCTTCATCCAAGGAGCCAATATGTAAGGCGAAAATAGCTTTAACCGTGCTATTTTCGCCGATTCTTTTTGACAATTTCTATCCATTCACATGCTACACCGCCTAAAATAACCAGGCGGTGTTTTTTATTTTATGATGTATAGATCTTATCACCATATGAAAATAAAACGTTGAATTCAAGAGTACTTTTTGTCCTTAAAGCTTATTGTTTGCTAAAATAAAGGTAAGATAAGAAGAGAGCGAAATGGAGGAACATGAATGACACAAAAACTAGTATTAATTGACGGGAATAGTATTGCCTACCGTGCATTTTTTGCTTTGCCGCTTTTAAACAATGATAAAGGAATACATACAAATGCCATATACGGCTTTACTACAATGCTGACACGTATTTTAGAGGAAGAGAAGCCAACGCATTTACTGGTGGCTTTTGATGCAGGGAAAACAACGTTTCGTCACAAAACATTTACAGAATATAAAGGAGGCAGACAAAAGACGCCTCCTGAACTTTCAGAGCAGTTTCCCTTTATTCGTGAGTTATTAGATGCATATGGAATTAAGCGCTATGAACTGCCTGAGTACGAAGCAGATGATATTATCGGTACACTTTCAAAACAAGCAGAACAAAAAGGAATGGCCGTGAAAGTCATTTCCGGTGATAAAGATTTACTTCAGCTTGTGTCAGAGCATGTAACCGTAGATATTACGAGAAAAGGAATTACGGATGTGGATTCCTATACGCCTGCAGCCATTGATGAAAAATATGGAATCACGGCTGCGCAAATCATTGATATGAAGGGTCTTATGGGAGACAGCTCAGATAATATCCCAGGTGTGCCTGGAGTTGGAGAAAAAACAGCCTTAAAGCTATTAAAAGAGTTTGAAACCGTTGAAAATGTATTGCAATCTATCGATCAAGTCAGCGGTAAAAAATTAAAAGAAAAGCTAGAAGATAATCGTGAATCAGCCATCATGAGTAAAAAGCTTGCAACTATTTATTGCGAAGCGCCTCTTGAAGTATCTGTAGAAGATGCGAAATATGACGGGTTTGAATCTTCAAAGGTCATCTCTTTATTTAAAGAGCTTGGGTTTAATTCTCTGCTTGCTAAATTTGGTGAATCAGCAGAAGAGGAAGCAGATTTTGAAGAACTGACGTTTGAAATAGTGCAGGAAGTTCACGATGATATGTTAACAAGCGAAGCAGCTCTGATCGTAGAAGGTTATGAAGAAAACTATCATCACAATCAGCTGCTCGGTTTTGGAATCAGCAACAAAAACGGCCACTATTTTATTGATAAAGACACAGCTCTTTCATCTCCCAAGTTTACAGCATGGCTAGAAGATGAAGATGTAAAAAAGACGGTATTTAATGGAAAACGTACGATTGTATCGTTAAAATGGGCGGGGCATGAAATTAAAGGAATTGAACATGATGTAATGATTGCTTCTTACATCTTAAATCCCGCTGAAGCAAATGATGACCTAGCGACAATTGCAAAATTAAAAGGATATCATCAAGTGCAATCAGATGAAGCGGTGTATGGAAAAGGAGCTAAGCGAAGCATTGCGGAAGCTGCTCAGCTAGCTGAGCATGTTATAAGAAAAGCAGCCGCCGTAGCTTATTTAAAAGAAGTGTTGGAAAAAGAATTGGTTGAAAATGAACAGTTTGAGCTGTTTGAAAAGCTTGAAATGCCTCTTGCCATTGTCCTTGCCGATATGGAATATCAAGGGGTGAAAATTGATCGGGCGCGTTTGGATGAAATGGGCGAAGATCTTCGAGAACAGCTTGAAAAAATTGAAGCGAAAATCTACGAATACGCTGGACAAGAATTCAATATTAATTCACCAAAGCAGCTAGGAGTTGTTCTTTTTGAAAAAATGCAGCTTCCAGTCATAAAGAAAACAAAAACAGGCTATTCCACATCAGCTGATGTATTAGAGCAATTAGCTAGCGCCCATGATATTATCCCAGAGATTTTACAATACCGTCAGCTAGGAAAATTACAGTCTACGTATATCGAAGGGTTAAAAAAGGTTATTCATGAAAGCGATGGAAAAGTTCATACCCGCTTTAATCAAACGTTAACTCAAACGGGAAGGTTAAGCTCAGTAGATCCTAACTTGCAAAACATCCCGATTCGTCTTGAAGAAGGTAAAAAAATAAGAGGTGCGTTCGTGCCTTCACAGCCTGATTGGTTAATATTTGCGGCGGATTATTCACAAATTGAGCTGCGCGTACTGGCTCATATTGCAAATGATGAAAAGCTAATTGATGCGTTTAAGCATGACTTAGATATTCATACGAAAACAGCGATGGATGTGTTCCACGTCGAAAGAGAAGAAGTAACGTCGAATATGCGCCGTCAGGCTAAAGCAGTTAATTTTGGAATCGTCTATGGCATCAGTGATTACGGTTTATCGCAAAGTTTAGGAATTACAAGAAAAGCAGCGGCTACTTTTATTGAACGCTATTTAAAAAGCTTCCCGGGTGTACAGGAGTATATGGATACGATTGTGCGCGATGCAAAAGAAAAGGGATACGTAACAACGCTCTTGCACCGCCGCCGTTACTTGTCTGAAATCACGAGCCGAAACTTTAACCTCCGCAGCTTCGCTGAGCGTACAGCTATGAATACGCCTATTCAAGGGACAGCAGCTGACATTATTAAAAAAGCAATGATTGAAATGGATAAGCGCTTAAAAGATGAAAATCTTCAGGCTAAGCTGCTGCTTCAAGTACACGATGAGCTGATTTTTGAAGCCCCAGAAGAAGAAATTAAAATTTTAGAGAAAATCGTACCACAAGTAATGGAGCATGCTTTAGAGCTAGAAGTTCCGTTGAAAGTAGATTATTCTTACGGAAAGACTTGGTACGAAGCAAAGTAGTGGAAAAAGGATGTGACAAACGTGCCAGAATTACCAGAAGTTGAGACCGTCAGACGTACGTTGATTGAATTAGCCAGTGGTAAGACCATTGAGCGTGTAACCGTTAAATGGCCTAATATTATCAAACGTCCTGAGCAAGTTGAGCAGTTTTGTGACGCGCTTGTTGGACAAACCATTCGAGATGTTGAACGCAGAGGTAAGTTTTTGAAAATTGTACTCGATGATTATACGATGGTTTCTCATCTGCGTATGGAAGGAAAATATGCTCTCCATGAAAATGCAGACGAACCAGATAAGCATGTACACGTCTTTTTTCACTTCACCGACGGAACAGAATTACGATACCGGGATGTAAGGAAATTTGGTACCATGCACTTATTTAAAAAGGGAGAGGAAGATCTGTTTCCTCCTCTTATTGGCCTTGGACCTGAACCGTTTGACGAAACATTTAATCCAAGTCAGTTAAAAATGCGAATCGGCAAAACCTCTCGAAAAATCAAGCCGGTTTTACTCGATCAAAATGTCGTGGTTGGGCTAGGGAATATTTATGTAGATGAAGCACTATTTCGCGCAGGGATTCACCCTGAACGAGTGGCCAGCCAATTAACAGACGAAGAGTATGAAAAATTGTACGAAGAAATTGTAGCGACCCTTCAAGAAGCGGTGAAACAAGGGGGAAGCACAATTCGCACGTATGTAAACACACAGGGGCAAATAGGCATGTTTCAGCAGCAGCTTTACGTGTACGGAAGAAAAGGCGAATCCTGTAAAATTTGCGGTACCCCAATTGAAAAATTTGTTGTAGGCGGTAGAGGAACACATATCTGCCCAAATTGTCAGCCGGCTAAAAAATAACAATGGATGGGCTCCTTTCATATACTACGTATAGACAGAAGGGAAAGGAGTCCTCTCATCATGATAACATTTTCTTTACTTATTCTTGCTTTTGCCGTAAGTCTTGACAGCTTTAGCGTTGGCCTGACATACGGACTTCGAAAGGTGAAAATCCCGCTGAAATCCATTTTTATTATTTCATGTTGCTCAGCATTTTCTTTAATGTTTTCTATGTTTTTAGGAAAGGTACTTACGCATCTATTTTCAGTGGATGTACTAAATAAAGTAGGCGGAGGTATTCTTGTTCTACTTGGAATGTGGATTTTATACCAGTTTTTTTGTCCGGCAGATTCATCTCGAGTGAAAGAAGAAAAAACATTAGTGAAAATTGAAATTAAGTCAATTGGCTTAGTCATTAACGTATTGAAAAAACCAACGGCAGCAGATTTAGATAATTCAGGTTCCATCACTGGGATTGAAGCATTTATACTTGGAATTGCATTATCTCTTGATGCATTTGGAGCAGGGTTTGGAGCAGCTTTATTAGGTTATTCGCCGTATGCTTTAGCAATTGCTGTAGCTCTTATGAGTTCACTTTTTTTAAGTGCTGGCATACAGTTTGGCAAAGTTTTTTCACGTTTATCATGGATGAAAATGTTTTCCTTTTTACCGGGAGTTCTGCTTATTATTTTAGGTATTTTTAGATTTTAAATAAAGCGATAAAGGAGAGGCCAATGTCAATTGTAATTGGATTAACGGGCGGAATTGCTAGTGGAAAAAGTACGGTAACCGGAATGCTGAGAGATATTAATATTCCAGTAATCGATGCTGACCACATTGCAAAAGAAGTCGTCGAACCAGGAAAAGAAGCATATAACCAAATTGTAGAGACGTTCGGCCGTGCCATTCTTCACGAAAATGCGGAGATCAATCGAGCGGCTTTAGGGGGAATTGTGTTTTCTCAAGAGGAAGAACGTAGAAAGTTGAATGCAATTGTACACCCTGCGGTAAGAAAAGAAATGCTTTCTCAAAAGGAAAGGTATATCGAGGAAGGATATGATGCTGTGGTATTAGATATTCCGCTGCTGTTTGAAAGTGATTTGACGCATTTAGTCGATAAAGTAGTGGTTGTATATGTCGATGAGCCTGTGCAGCTAGAAAGGTTAAAATCTCGTAATGATCTCTCGACGAAAGATGCCTATGCACGTATCCACGCACAGCTGCCTTTGATTCAAAAAGTAGCCTTAGCCGATGCGGTGATCAATAACAACGGACCTGTAGAGGAAACAAAACAACAGCTTTTAAGTATATTAGCCCTATGGCTAGATTAAAGAGGCTGAGATAAACGTATGTTAGCTGAAGGGAAATCCGAACGAGCTTGATTCTTGAGGTAGAATCAAGCTCGTTCGGATTTTTTTATTGAGAATATTTACGAGCTTCTAAAAAAGAATGTGTTAAATATCTGTTCTCGCTATATACATATAGTAAAACTTAATTAAAATAATTTATTAAAAAAAATTAATATTATTCACTTTTTAAATATTTATGTTATACTATTCAATATAAAAAGTTAAATAGTATAACACATATAGAGAGGGGTATAGCCATGAAAGCACGTATTGCCATTAATGGTTTTGGGAGAATAGGAAGAATGGTTTTTCGCACAGCGATTATAGAGGAGAATTTAGATATTATTGCTATAAATGCATCTTATCCAGCAGAAACATTAGCACATTTAATCAAATATGACTCTATACACGGACCATTTAATGGAGATGTTAAATGTGATGATGATGCGCTAATTGTTAACGGTAAAAGAATCCAGCTATTAAATTCACGCGATCCGCTGAATTTGCCTTGGAAAGAGCTTGGGATTGATTTAGTTGTTGAAGCAACAGGGAAATTTAATTCAAGAGAAAAAGCGCAGTTACATATTGAAGCAGGTGCTAAAAAAGTTGTCTTAACGGCACCGGGTAAACAAGAAGATATTACTATTGTGATGGGCGTAAACGAACGAGAGTTTGATGTGAATCAGCATAACATTATCTCTAATGCCTCTTGTACGACAAATTGTCTAGCTCCAGTTGTCAAGGTGTTAGACGAAGCGTTCACAATTGAAAACGGTTTAATGACGACCGTTCACGCATATACAAATGATCAAAAGAATATTGATAACCCGCATAAAGACTTGCGAAGAGCCCGTGCGTGTGCTCAATCAATTATTCCTACAACAACTGGAGCAGCCAAGGCGCTTTCATTAGTTCTTCCTCATTTAAAAGGAAAGCTTCATGGAATGGCGCTGCGCGTTCCTACGCCGAACGTATCGCTTGTCGATTTAGTTGTGGATGTAAGGAAACCTGTGACGATGGAAGATGTTAATCTAGCGTTCATTAAAGCTGCTGAAGGACCATTAAAGAATATTTTAAATTTAACAATGGAACCACTCGTATCAATTGACTTTAATACAAATCCTCATTCAGCGATTGTAGATGGACTATCGACTATCGTAATGGAAGATCATAAAATTAAAGTGTTAGCTTGGTACGATAACGAGTGGGGCTACTCTCAGCGCGTAGTCGATTTGGTAAGATATATTGCTGCAGAAATGCGTAATGGATCAAAGATAAGAGTAAGCTAAGAAAGCTATAGATTGCTTTTTTAAAAAAACAGGGAGCTATCGCCCTGTTTTTTTTGTTTTTATTCAAAAGAATAGGGAAAAGCAATAAGATAATCATGCAAAGGAGTGTTTCTTTTCCTCAATTTTAATAAAAAAATGAATAGTCGTTTAGCAGCTTTTACACACTGTCTCACGAGAATACAGGGGTAATTTGTATAGGTCTATCTGCGGGAACAATCTTTAATAAAATCAAAACACGTATTGCAAAATAAATGTAAACAAAGTATACTATGTTTCGTGAACTTCTTGTGTACCTTTCGGTGATGTGGCTACTTAAAGGGTTAGGACCTCTTTGGACTAACTTTCCCCCGTGGTAGTTAACATGCTATATGGCGAAAGAACTTCATGTTTAACGATTAAAAATTGTTAAAGGGGGAAATATCATTATGGAAACAATGGGTCGTCATGTCATCTCAGAATTATGGGGATGCGATTTCGATAAGTTAAATGATATTGATTATATTGAAAAAACGTTTGTTGATGCAGCTTTAAAATCTGGTGCGGAAGTTCGCGAAGTAGCGTTCCATAAATTTGCACCTCAAGGTGTAAGTGGCGTTGTTATTATTTCAGAATCACATTTAACGATTCACAGCTTCCCAGAGCATGGTTATGCAAGTATCGATGTTTATACTTGTGGTCATTTAGATCCTACAATCGCAGCAGATTATATTGCAGATGCTCTAAGTGCACAGACACGTGAAACAATTGAATTACCACGTGGAATGGGTCCTGTTCAGGTAAAACAAACTAAAGCGAATGCACTTTAATAGTGTCGATTGATTACGTAAGTTAAGAGGTGTATTACACACCTCTTTTTAGTATATAAATTTTTAATATGCAAAAACAAAGGGGATAACAACATGGGGGTAGTACAAGTAGTTAAATCTTTATTTTCTAATCATGTAGAAACAAGCGATCGTCATTCAGATCCGACTCTAAAAACGCATTATTACAAAACAACGGCTGGGAATGCATTTAAGCAAGTTCATGAAATGTTGAAGCATATGCAAGGGATAGAGATACTTGCTGCGTATGAAGAGCGAGGAGAAATTAGCTTAAACGTTGTAAAAGGAAGAAAAGCTTTTGTTGTGATTACCATTATTAGCGTACGTCCTCTTGAAACCGCTATCGATTTTTCTGCTACAACAGAGTCAAAAGTGGTGCCAGTTGATTTTGGTTTTAGCAAAGAACTTGTACGTACGCTTTATAAGAGCTTTGATCAAAAACTTATTCCTCTTTCTTCGTAAGTTCCTTATCATTTTTGAATTTCAGGAAATAAAATGGGGAAATTCCTTTTCCTTTACTTGTATTCAAGCCTTGTTTTCTATAAGATGGAATAAAGTAAATCCTTTAATATAGCATCGTGTTTGATAAAGGAAATGATGATGACAATCATAATAAATGGCGAATAGCCGGCTAACATAGATGAAAATTAACTTATATGAGAGAAAATAAAAAGAAAAACAAGGTTTATTATTGGAGCTGAGAATATGAAGTGCCCATCCTGTCATTACAATGGAACGAGAGTGCTGGACTCGCGCCCTGTAGAAGAAGGCCGCTCTATTCGTAGAAGACGTGAATGCGAAGAGTGTCACTATCGTTTTACAACTTTTGAGAAAGTAGAAGAACTTCCGTTAATTGTTGTAAAAAAAGATGGAGCGAGAGAAGAGTTCAGCAAAGACAAAATCCTTCGAGGGTTAATTAAGGCGTGTGAAAAACGCCAAGTAAGCTTAAAACAACTGGAAGATACCGTACACGATATTGAAACAGAGCTGCGCAGTCAGGGTACATCAGAGGTGCAGTCAGATGTGGTAGGAGAAATGGTGATGGAGCGATTAGCTGCTATCGATGAAGTCTCTTATGTTCGATTTGCTTCGGTATACCGACAATTTAAAGACATCAATGTATTTATTGATGAATTAAAAGATTTAATTAAGAAGGAACGACTGTAAAAGAGCTATTGAAGTATTCTTTAGGCTCTTTTTTTGTCATTTCTATTACTTTAAAAGTAGGTAGGGAACGACATGAAAGAACAACATTGGAAAGAAATGATACCGGTCGATCGTTATGTTGTTCGTTCGAGCGGCATACTGCAGGAATACGACCGAAAGATTTTAACAATGCTCTATCAGCCGTTGGTGGGTACGACGTGTTTTGGTTTGTATATGACGCTATGGAGCGAGCTGGAACAAGATCGTTTATGGGGAAAAGAGTCTACGCATCATCACCTAATGTCAATGATGCAAATTAATTTGAAAGCTATTTACCATGAGCGGTTAAAATTAGAAGGTATTGGTTTGTTAAAAACATATATTAAGGAAGAAGATGATGTTCGTGTGTTCATTTATGAGCTCATTCCTCCTCTTACGCCCCATCAGTTCTTTAACGATGGCGTGTTAAATGTATATTTATATAACCGACTAGGAAAATCCATCTTTCAAAAAATAAAAAATTATTTTTCGGATTCACTCGTGGATGATCAATCGTTCAAAGATGTGACGCATTCATTTAACGATGTATTTAAATCAGTTAAAGCAACGGAGCTGGCTCCAAGTTTTCAGTCTGAAAGCAAGGATGTATTTTCTCCTGATGCTCAAACGGACTTTATAGATTCTTCAAACCGTGCTTCTATTGAGATGAGCCCGGATTCCTTTGATTTTGATTTATTTTTAGCAGGCCTAACAGATTCAATGATTTCGAAAAGGTCCATTACATCTAAAGTAAAACAAGCGATTGAAAAGTTAGCTTTTTTATATGGCATTGATCCTCTTCAAATGAAAAATGTAGTGCTCGATTCGCTAAATGAGAATGATCAAGTTGATATTGAATTGCTTAGAAAAGCAGCACAGTCCTTTTACCAATTTGAAAATGGAGAAGCACTTCCCAATCTAAGCGAACAAATTCAGCCTCCTATGCTTCGTACCATGCAGGAAAAGCAGCCTCAGACTAAGGAAGAGCAGCTCATTCAACAGCTAGAAGTCACCTCTCCTCGACAGCTATTGATCGAGTTTTCAGGGGGGGCAGAGCCATCAAAAGCAGATTTGCAAATGATTGAAGAAGTGATGTTTAATCAAAAGCTTTCACCAGGGGTAGTAAATGTTCTGATTTACTATGTTATGCTAAGGTCCGATATGAAATTATCTAAGAGCTATGTAGAGAAAATTGCTGGACACTGGGCGCGCAAAAAGGTACAAACTGTTCAAGATGCCATGAATTTAGCTAAAAATGAACAGAAAGAATATCAGAACTGGACCGAGGCAAAGCAAAATAAAAAAACGGCCGGACGAAAAATTGTGCGTAAAGAAATGGTGCCAGAGTGGTTGAGCGATGAAGAAAAAGAAGAGAAAAAGCAGCCTTCAAAAGAAGTGGATGGATTTGAAGAAGAAAAACGAAAGCTACAAGAAGAGCTCAAGCAGTTAGATCAAGAGCTAAAACAAAAGCATAAAGAATAAAAAGCAGGTATGATAGAGATGAGGTGAAAAAGATGAAGCCTATCAATGATTCACTAAATCAGTTAGTGAACAAAAAGGATTTTAAAGCACGTTTAGAAGCATTAAGAAACAGTATTCTGTCTAATCCCGAAGTTAAAACGTTTCTGCAAGAGCATCGCCATGAGTTAGATGAGCAAATGGTCGACCGAGGCTTGATGAAGATGCATGAATTTATCGATCAGAGCAAATGCTGTGACAAATGCCCTTCTCTGCAAAGCTGTGTCAATATGGTGAAGGGGTATCACCCTCAGCTGGTTGTAAAAGGCCGTAATATTGATTTACAGTATGAACGCTGTCCTAGAAAAGTACAAGAAGATGAGCGAAAAGAACAAGAATCTTTTATTCAGTGTATGTACGTGCCCAAAGAAATTTTACAGGCAACGATGTCTGATATTGAAATTGAGCAGGGAAGATTTGAAGCCATTAAATTAGTAAGAGATTTTGTGCGAGAATATGAGCCAAATAAGAAAATGAAAGCTTTATATTTACACGGTTCGTTTGGTGTGGGGAAGACGTATTTTCTTGGAGCAATTGCCAATGCGTTAGCCGAAAAGAAAGTGAAATCTACGATTCTGTATGTCCCGGAGTTTTTGCGTGAGTTAAAAGGTTCGTTTCAAGATCAAAGCTTCAATGAGAAAATAGAGTATGTCAAAAAAGTACCGGTTCTTATGCTTGATGATCTCGGAGCAGAATCTGTAACGAGCTGGATGCGAGACGATGTGCTCGGAACCATTTTACAATTCCGCATGCTCGAAAATTTGCCGACATTTTTCAGCTCGAATTTAAATTTTAAAGAGCTTCAACATCATTTGACTTATACCCAACGAGGCGAGCAGGAAGAGCTCAAAGCCGCTCGTGTCATGGAACGAATTAAGTCTCTAGCCATTCCCGTTGAAATGAATGGAGAGAATAAACGAAATAGATGAGCAGGTCGTTTTACATTTCTTGTAACGACTTGCTCATTTTTTTGCATGTTGCCCCATATACATTAATAAAGCGTGTCCAAAGGGGGGCTATGAGGAATGAAAATATTCTTTAAATATGTAGAAGACGCAGTCATTGTATATGAGTCTTTATGCGCGAAGCGAAGCGCTTTATCATATGGTTCACAGTGCTTGAAGTTGGTGAATAATCAGCTTTTAGTTATTGATGAGACATACAATCGAGAGGCCATTTTACAAGACATGGTGATACCGGTATTAACGCACGTGATTTTAAAAAAGAAAGAAAAAAAGATGATGGTAAACATATTAAAAGAACAATTTTTCTATTCAGAAGAGGAAGAACAAGATTTGCTGCTTCAAATTATGGGGGGGATTATGGAAGGAGAGAGAGGCGAAATTCCGCAAAAAACATTTTCCCTTCCAAGAGAATTACTTATCCGCCAGGCTCTTCAAGACTTCTTCATTCATAATGTAACATTCACCTTTGAGTCTTTTCTCCAATTCCGTTTAAAAGAATATCAAGAGCGGCTGCGCTATTATGCTGAGCTGGCGATTGATGAATATAAGCTTGAACAAGACTATCAAATTCTTATTCATCAGCTGCGTCAAGCAGCTAATGAAAGACAGTCATCTACAGGCGATGTGTATGTAATGCATTTGAATAAAAACAAGTTTGTATTGTACGACCAAAGCAGTAGATATGTTCCGGAGCGTGAATGTGCAGCCCTAGCAGAGGCCTTTCTATCTGAACAAGAATCAGTATACATAGACTCAACTATCATCGCGCCTTTGCTGAGTTTATCTCCAGCTGCTATTCATCTGTATAGCGACCAGCATGATCATGATTTTGTTTATACCATTCAAAATATTTTTCAAGAAAAAGTGATGTTATACGAAAAAAATGAATTTCCGTTTGATCAAAAGCAAAATATAACGTGAAAGGTTGATTTCTATTTTGAAAATGAATATAATAAATGCATATTGAAAAACAGCTATATGTCACAAGTTATGATGAGGACATGAGTGTATATTTACGGTTTATAGAGAGGGAGATCTAGGCTGAAAATCTCCTAACACGGAATATATTCTTACCACCTCTAAACTTCAGTAGTAAACGAGCAGCGTCTCTAGTAATTACTGACGGAATTTCCGTTATAAAACCTCGAGCCGCTTCGGGTTATTTGGGTTATCCAAGATACGAAGAGGAAACAAGGGTGGTACCGCGTGTATACACAACTCGTCCCTTTTTATAAGGGACGAGTTTTTTGTTTTTACAAAAAGTTTATTAGTTATGTTAAAGGAGTGGAAAGTTGTGTCAGAAGTAATCAAAATGACATTTCCTGATGGAGCTGTTAAAGAGTATCCAAAAGGATCATCAACAGAAGATATTGCGGCTTCTATTAGCCCGGGATTAAAGAAAAAAGCATTAGCAGGTAAAGTAAACAGCGAGCTGCTGGATTTACGTACGCCAATCGAACAAGATGGCAGTCTTGAAATCATTACGCAAGATGCTCCTGAAGCGCTTGAAATTATGCGCCATAGTACAGCGCATTTAATGGCTCAAGCAATCAAACGTTTATACAAAGATGTAAAAGTACAGCTAGGTGTAGGCCCGGTTATCGAAAATGGGTTTTACTATGACATCGATATGGAAGAATCAATTACTCCTGAAGATTTAGGTAGAATTGAAAAAGAAATGAAAAAAATCGTTAATTCAAATATTGAAATTGAACGAAAAGAAGTTTCTCGTGAAGAAGCCATTCAACTTTTTAAAGAAGTTGGCGATGAACTAAAGCTTGAATTGATCGATGCGATTCCAGCAGGTGAAAAGGTGACGATTTACCAACAAGGCGAATTCTTTGATCTTTGCCGAGGTGTGCACGTGCCGTCAACAGGTAAAATTAAAGAGTTTAAACTATTAAGCGTAGCAGGTGCTTATTGGCGCGGAGACAGCGACAATCAAATGCTGCAGCGTATTTACGGTACAGCATTCTTTACAAAAGCAGATTTAGACGAGCATCTTCGTCTTCTTGAAGAAGCAAAAGAACGTGACCACCGTAAACTTGGTAAAGAGTTAAACTTATTTACAAATTCTCAAAAAGTAGGACAAGGTCTGCCTTTATGGCTTCCAAAAGGTGCGACGATCCGCCGTATTATCGAGCGTTATATCGTAGATAAAGAAGTAAGCCTTGGTTATCAGCACGTTTACACGCCGGTGCTTGGAAGTGTAGAACTTTACAAAACGTCTGGTCACTGGGAGCACTATCAAGATGACATGTTCCCTGCAATGGAAATGGATAACGAAGACCTGGTTCTTCGTCCAATGAACTGTCCTCATCACATGATGGTGTACAAACAAGGTATTCACAGCTATCGTGAGCTTCCAATCCGTATTGCTGAACTTGGAACAATGCACCGCTACGAAATGTCAGGAGCATTATCAGGACTTCAGCGCGTTCGAGGCATGACGTTAAATGATGCACATATCTTTGTACGTCCCGATCAAATCAAAGAAGAATTTATTCGTGTGGTTCGCTTAGTTGAAGCGGTTTATAAAGATTTTGGATTTGAAAATTATTCATTCCGTCTATCTTATCGTGATCCTGAAGATACAGAAAAATACTTCGATGATGATGCAATGTGGGAAAAAGCACAAAGCATGTTAAAAGATGCAATGGATGAGCTTGACCTTGATTATTATGAAGCTGAAGGCGAAGCGGCATTCTACGGTCCAAAACTAGATGTTCAAGTTAAAACAGCTCTTGGTAAAGAAGAGACGCTATCTACGGTTCAATTGGATTTCTTACTTCCTGAACGCTTTGATTTAACGTATGTAGGGGAAGACGGAAAACAGCATCGACCTGTTGTTATTCACCGCGGCGTGGTGTCAACAATGGAACGTTTTGTAGCTTTCTTAATCGAAGAATACAAAGGAGCTTTCCCAACGTGGTTAGCACCTGTACAAGTTCAAGTGATTCCGGTATCACCTACGGTTCACCTTGAGTATGCAAAAGAAGTGCAAGAACAGCTTCAGCTTGCGGGTATTCGCGTGGAACTTGATTCTCGCGATGAGAAAATTGGCTATAAAATCCGTGAGGCTCAAATGCAAAAAATTCCTTACATGCTTGTTGTAGGGGATAAAGAAGTAGAAGATAAAGCAGTAAACGTACGTAAATATGGTGAGCAGAATTCAGAAACAGTGGATTTCCAAGCCTTTTTACAAAATGTAAAAGCAGAAGCATCTCGTTAATGAAAAAAGCAGAGAATTGAAATTCTCTGCTTTTTTATCTAACATTTATAAAAAACTGTTGCATAAATGGTTTTCCTTTGATACAATAACTTTTGTTGTGAAAAAAGAACGAAATCATTGACTTTTGTCTTTGTTGATACTATAATAGCTTAAGTAATTGAATACTTGTTTATACAGAAGAAGAAGCACCCGCTTCTCACCTGAGTGACGCATAAAGCAGTTAGCAGGTACATCGTATCTTAATTAAAACGATAGAAGTGTGGGTGCAGTATGTACTCACACTTTTTTGTGTGAGTTAATAATCGGTCTAAGCAAGCGTATTCGCTCATTAAACCTTGGAGGTGGCTACTTATTAGCAAGGACATGATGGTAAACGAGGGCATTCGAGCTCGCGAAGTTCGTCTAATTGATCAAAATGGTGAACAATTAGGAATTAAATCAAAAAATGAAGCATTAGAAATTGCTTCACGAGTAAATCTTGACTTAGTAATGGTTGCTGCAAATGCGAAACCGCCGGTATGTCGTATTATGGACTACGGTAAATTCCGCTATGAGCAACAACGTAAAGAAAGAGAAGCTCGTAAAAACCAAAAAGTTGTAAACTTAAAAGAAGTTCGTTTAAGTCCAACAATTGATGAACATGATTTTAACACTAAACTTCGTAACGCACGCAAGTTCCTTGAAAAAGGTGACAAAGTGAAAGCGTCTATTCGCTTTAAAGGTCGTGCCATTACTCATAAAGGGATTGGCCAAAAAGTACTTGAACGTTTTTCACAAGCTTGCGAAGATGTAAGTTCAGTTGAATCGGCTCCTAAAATGGAAGGCCGCAGCATGTTCTTAGTCTTGGCACCTAAAAACGAAAAGTAATAGAACGAGGAGGAACACCCCATGCCAAAAATGAAAACACATCGTGGCGCTGCAAAGCGTTTCAAAAAGACTGGAAGCGGTAAATTAAAACGTGCTCGTGCTTACACAAGCCATTTATTCGCTAACAAATCTACAAAACAAAAGCGTAAATTACGTAAAGGTTCTTTAGTAAGCAAAGGTGACTTCAAACGTATCCGTCACTTATTAGATAACATTAAGTAATTTGGGTTGAGATAGAAACAATACAGGAGGTAAACAATTATGCCACGCGTAAAAGGCGGTACAGTAACACGCAAACGTCGTAAAAAAGTTTTAAAATTAGCTAAAGGTTTCTTCGGTTCGAAGCATAGATTATATAAAGTTGCTAATCAGCAAGTTATGAAATCTCACATGTATGCTTATCGTGACCGTCGTCAGAAAAAACGTGACTTCCGTAAATTATGGATCACACGTATTAATGCAGCTGCTCGTATGAACGGTCTTTCTTACAGCCGTTTAATGCACGGTTTAAAATTAGCAGGTATTGAAGTTAACCGCAAAATGCTTGCTGACTTAGCTGTAGCTGATGAAAAAGCATTTGCTGAATTAGCAACTGCTGCTAAAAAAGGCTTAGATAAGTAATGAATATAAAGTCTCGTCATCTTTAGATGATGAGGCTTTTTTGCTATCGGAGGACATATCATGAATGAACTGCTGCTTACCTATTTTATTGTTATTAACATAGTAGGGATAGGAATGATGTATAGAGATAAACAAAAAGCGAAAAGACATGAATGGAGAATTGCCGAAAGCACACTGTGGACGGTAGCTGCTATCGGAGGAGCCATTGGAGGACTGATTGGTATGTATTGCTATCGTCATAAAACGAAGCACACATCGTTTACAGTAGGTTTTCCTATTCTTGCCGCTCTTGATTTACTTTTCTTTTTTGTTATCAGCTGAGCACAAATGATTTTGTGCTCAGTGTAAAAATTCTCGAACGGGGCTTTTCCAGCGAATAGGAGCATTTGGATACATGTTGTGTACGTGATTTTCCAGCAGCTTGAAATCTTGTTTTTGCAGTTCATGCAATCGAGATGGATCTGTTAACACCATTGTAATCGACAAAGACTCTGGTTCATTGGGATTGCGGTATTTTTCTCCTTCAAATAAAATACCTTTATACGTTAGTAGAAAATTTTTGCGGATATTCGTTTTTTCGTCAACGACAAAAAATTGCTGATGTTCCTGAGCTGCTACAAGCTTCCGCTTTGGACTGCGAAAATGCTGAACCAGCTTTAATAGTGTGTAAGCAACAAGCGCGAAAATGAACACGCGAACGATAACAATAACAAACATAACGCTCCCTCCTTTACAAGGCACAGTTTTCTTACTTTACGTTTCAGTCTCTAAAAAGTTTCACGATTTTTGATATAATTTCTTTATTGGTTTAAAAAGAAGAAGATATACATAATTACAGGAGTGATTACATTGAATTTACAACAGCTATTTACCATGCAGCGCCAGCTGGATCAGCATATAGAGGACAAGCATCAGCTTCATAAGGAAGACTTGGTTCCAAGAAAACTTTTAGCTCTGCTTGTTGAAATGGGAGAGCTGGCAAACGAAACGCGCTGCTTCAAATTTTGGAGCGTTAAACCTCCGGCTGAAGATGCTGTTATTTTAGAAGAATTTGTGGACGGCGTACATTTCATTCTTTCTTTAGGTATTGAAAAAGGATACGATGATTTAACTGAGCTGCCAAAAGTAAAAGCAGCTGGTTCAAAAACAGCACAATTTTTACAGGTATTTGCACAAGTTTCTGCTTTCGAGCAGGACCTGTCAAAAGAAAACTATGTGAACATGTTTGCATCTTACATGACGCTTGGCGATATGTTTGGTTTTTCTGCTGAACATATTGAAGAGGCGTACATGTCAAAAAATGAAGTGAATTTTAAACGCCAAGAACAAGGATACTAGAAATAAAGGGATGGGAAATTTTACTTCAACCTCTTTTTAGCTATAATAGAGGTATACATATGAAAGGGGTAATCCATATGACAAAGTTAGATGAAACATTGACGATGCTTAAAGCACTAACAGATGCAAAAGGAATTCCTGGAAATGAGCGTGAACCGCGTGAGGTTATGAAGAAATATATTGCACCTTATGCAGATGAAGTAACGACGGATGGGCTAGGCAGTTTGATTGCAAAAAAAGTAGGCAACGAACAAGGGCCTAAAATTATGGTAGCCGGTCACTTGGATGAAGTTGGTTTTATGGTGACTCAAATTGATGAACGCGGCTTTATTCGTTTTCAAACGGTAGGCGGATGGTGGTCTCAAGTTATGCTTGCTCAACGCGTAACCATCGTGACATCTAAAGGAGAGGTAACGGGGATTATTGGCTCAAAGCCACCTCATATCTTGCCTCCAGAAGTTCGCAAAAAGCCAGTTGACATTAAAGATATGTTCATCGATATTGGTGCTTCTAGCAGAGAAGAAGTAGCGGAGTGGGGAGTAAAACCTGGTGATCAGGTTGTACCTTATTTCGAATTTACGGTTATGAACAATGAAAAGATGCTGCTAGCGAAAGCCTGGGATAACCGTATTGGTTGTGCAATCGCTATCGATGTATTAAAAGCTTTAAAAAATGAAAAACATGAAAATGTTGTGTATGGTGTAGGAACGGTGCAAGAAGAAGTTGGACTCCGAGGTGCAAAAACATCTGCTAACTTTATTGAACCGGATATTGCATTTGCTGTTGATGTCGGTATCGCTGGAGATACACCTGGTGTTTCTGATAAAGAAGCCTCTTCTAAAATGGGGCAGGGTCCGCAAATCATTTTATATGATGCTTCCATGGTCTCTCATAAAGGACTTCGAGATACAGTGGTAGATGTGGCAGATGAATTAAATATTCCGTATCAATTTGATGCAATTGCTGGAGGCGGTACGGACTCGGGTTCTATCCATATTTCAGCTAACGGGGTGCCAGCACTTTCGATTACAATTGCAACTCGTTATATCCATTCTCATGCAGCAATGCTTCATCGTGATGATTATGAAAACGCAGTTAAATTAATTGCGGAAGTCATTAAGCGCTTAGACCGAGATACGGTTAACGCCATTACGTATAATTGAAAAAAGCTCATTCTCCTAGGAGAATGAGCTTTTTGTTGTACATAGGAAAAGGTTATTTATTTTAAACCGTTTTCAAGCGTTGTCAGAATTTCTTCTTTTTCTGATTCCGGAGACTTTTCCCAAAGCACTTCAAATAAAACACCAAGTCCAGGGAGCATTTTTTCTTCACCGCTTTGAATAGCGTCAGAAATTGTAGCCTCAAGCTCTTCTTTTGAGTTTCCTGAAACGTTTGCAATAACAGCATTTCGTAAATTAAGATCCATCATTTTCACCTCAGCTATCGTAAAGTTACCAATAGTTTTTGTTTTCTTTGCGATTTCTATGTACAATAAAGTGAAACTTATCTAATGATTATTGAACAAAATGTAATCGAACTATTTATTTTTGTATAGATAAAGGAGTTATGTTTGTGAAACAAATTGATTCAGTTAAAAATCCGCAGGTAAAAGCGTGGAAAAAACTGCATAATAAAAAAGACCGTGATAAGCAGGGCCTTTTTATGGTAGAAGGCTTTCATTTAGTCGAAGAGGCTATCAAAAATAAGGATTGCGTAAAGGAACTAATTATACGCGAATCGACCGAAGTGCCCGCACAGTGGGATATAGACGGTATCGAAATAATCGTTGTAAACGAAGCAATTAGTAAGTTATTATCTGACACAGAAACACCTCAAGGAATTATTGCCGTGTGTTTTCAAACAAAGCATGCGGAAATTATTCATACAGCACAGAAAGTATTGCTTTTAGATGCCGTGCAAGATCCAGGTAACCTAGGCACCATTATCCGAACCGCTGATGCTGCGGGAGTGGAGGCTATTATCATTGGAGAGGGCAGCGTGGATGTGTACAACCCAAAAGTCGTTCGTTCAACGCAAGGAGCTATTTTTCACCTTCCAATTGTAAAAGGCGATTTACTCGAAATAATTTCATTGTTAAAAGAAAGAGGAATAGCAGTTTACGGCACGTCGTTACAAAATGGAAAGGTCTACACACACGTAAAACCTTCAAACGAATTTGCGCTGATTGTGGGAAATGAAGGAAATGGCGTAAGTGAGAAAGTGTTGGAACAAACGGATCAGAATCTGTACATTCCCATCTATGGAAAGAGCGAGTCGTTAAATGTTGCCATCGCTTCTGGAATCTTACTTTATTATTTACGCGGAATGTAGTTGCATCGAGAACGTGTTTTCACTATAATAATACAATAGTTACATATGTAAAAAACGATGAAAGAGAGCAGTAGCTTATGTCCGTTTATGCAGGGAGAAAATGCCGTGACTGAAAGCATTTTTATAAATGTAATAAGTGAATTCACCTCTTGAGTTGACACTTAGACCATCTTACATAGATGTAAAGGTGTTCCGGAGATTCCGTTAACTTGAATGAAGTGAACTGTATACGTCTGTGTATATAGTTAACAAGGGTGGTAACGCGACTAATCCTCGTCCCTTTTTTGGGAGGAGGTTTTTTTATTTGTCATTTTTTACGTTAAAAGGAGGAATAAGTGATGAAAGAACGTTTACAAGAACTTCAACAAGAAGCAATTGCAAAAGTCGAAGCAGCAAGTGCTTTAAAAGAATTAAACGACGTACGCGTAGCTTATTTAGGAAAGAAAGGCCCTATCACAGAAGTACTTCGCGGTATGGGAAAACTTTCAGCTGAAGAGCGTCCTGTAATGGGAGCACTTGCAAATGAAGTACGTGAAGCGATTGCATCTAAAATTGAAGAAAAACAAACGGCGTTAGAAGCAGCCGAGGTAGAGCGTAAACTTGCTTCAGAAACAATTGACGTAACGCTGCCGGGACGCCCGGTTAAAGCAGGTACGCATCACCCGCTCACAAGCGTGGTTGAAGAAGTAGAAGATTTATTCTTAGGAATGGGCTATGAAGTAGCAGAAGGACCAGAAGTAGAGCAGGACTACTATAATTTCGAAGCGCTGAACTTGCCAAAAGGTCACCCAGCACGTGATATGCAAGATACGTTCTATATTACGGAAGAAACGCTTCTTCGTACGCATACATCAACTGTCCAAGCTCGTGTTATGAACAAGAATGAAGGCAAAGGACCTGTTAAAATTATTTGCCCAGGTAAAGTGTACCGCCGCGATGACGATGATGCTACGCATTCACATCAATTTATGCAAATTGAAGGTCTTGTAGTAGACGAAAACATTCGTATGAGCGATTTAAAAGGCACGCTTGAAGTATTTGTGAAAAAGATGTTCGGTGCAGACCGTGAAATTCGTCTTCGTCCAAGTTTCTTCCCATTCACTGAGCCGTCTGTAGAAGTAGACGTATCGTGTGCAAAATGTGGAGGTAAAGGCTGTAATGTATGTAAACAAACAGGCTGGATTGAAATTTTAGGAGCCGGTATGGTTCATCCAAATGTTCTTGAAATGGCTGGATACGATTCAACTAAATATCGTGGTTTTGCTTTTGGAATCGGTGTAGAGCGTATTGCTATGTTAAAACACGGCGTGGATGATATTCGTCATTTCTATACAAATGATGTTCGTTTCTTAGATCAATTTAAACAAGTATAAAGGAGGGACTACGATGTTTGTATCTTATCGTTGGTTACAAGAGTATGTTGACTTATCAGGCGTAACGGCAGAAGAGTTAGCTGATAAAATCACAA
Organism: Priestia sp. 179-F W1.4 NHS; assembly: GCF_045369295.1. Taxonomy (NCBI): domain Bacteria; kingdom Bacillati; phylum Bacillota; class Bacilli; order Caryophanales; family Bacillaceae; genus Priestia; species Priestia sp. 179-F W1.4 NHS. The sequence goes on from NZ_JBIQFF010000001.1 coordinate 160,960, forward strand.
AAAGTGGAATTGAAGTTGAAGGTGTAGAAAACTTAAATAAAGGCATCAGCGGAGTGGTAATTGGTCACGTTGTCGAACGTGAACAGCATCCAAATGCGGATAAATTAAGCCGCTGTCAAGTAGATCTTGGCGGAGGAGAAATCGTTCAAATCGTGTGCGGAGCACCTAACGTGGCACAAGGTCAAAAAGTAGCGGTTGCAAAAGTGGGAGCTGTACTTCCAGGTAACTTTAAAATCAAGCGTGCTAAGCTTCGCGGTGAAGAATCGAACGGTATGATTTGTTCTCTTCAAGAGCTTGGCATTGAAAGCAAGCTTGTGGCAAAAGATTATCAAGAAGGCATCTTCGTCTTCCCAAGTGATGCTGAAGTAGGAGCGGATGCGCTAGATGCATTAAACTTAAACGATGAAGTATTAGAACTAGGGCTAACACCAAATCGTTCAGACTGCTTAAGTATGTTAGGTGTAGCACATGAGGTGGCTGCTATTTTACGTCGTGAAGTGAAGTATCCGTCAGTAAACGTGCAAACGTCTGATGAGCAAGCAGCTGATTATATTTCCGTTAAAGTAGAGGCAAAAGAAGACAATCCCCTTTACGTAGCGCGCGTTGTGAAAAACGTAAAAATTGCTCCGTCACCATTATGGATGCAAACGCGTTTAATGGCAGCTGGTATTCGACCTCATAACAACGTTGTTGATATTACCAACTATATTTTGCTTGAATACGGCCAGCCGCTGCATGCTTTTGACTATGATCGTCTTGGTTCAAAAGAAATTGTTGTACGTCACGCGTCAGAAGGCGAGAAGTTTGTAACGCTTGACGATCAAGAGCGCGTATTAAAAGGCAATCAGCTTGTTATTACAAACGGCAGTGAACCGGTAGCCCTTGCAGGTGTAATGGGGGGAGCAAACTCTGAAGTAAAAGACGATACGGTAAATGTTCTTATTGAATCAGCTTACTTCAAAGGTTTAACAGTTCGTCAAGCTTCCAAAGACCACGGTCTTCGCAGTGAGGCAAGTGCTCGTTTTGAAAAAGGAATTGATCCTAACCGTACGCGTGTAGCTGCTGACCGCGCAGCAGAATTAATGGCTGAATACGCTTCAGGTGAAGTGGTAAGCGGTACTGTAGAAGTAGATACACTAACTGTGGAACCTGCTGTTGTAGCTGTGTCACTTGGACGTATTAACAATGTGCTTGGTACAGAACTATCGATGGAAGAAGTACAAGATATTATGAACCGTCTTCAATTTGAAAGCAAAGTCGAAGATGAAACAATCGTTGTAACGGTACCGACTCGTCGAGGCGATATTACAATTGAAGAAGATATCGTGGAGGAAGTAGCGCGCATGTATGGCTATGACAACCTTCCTACAACGCTTCCTGTAACAGTGGCAACTCCAGGAAAATTAACAGAGTATCAGCTTGGACGCCGTAAAGTTCGCCGTTTCTTAGAGGGAGCAGGGCTAGCGCAAACAACAACCTATTCGTTAACGAGCGCTGAAAAAGCTACTCAGTTTGCACTCAATGCAACAAGTACGATTGGTTTAGCAATGCCGATGAGTGAAGATCGCAGCATCCTTCGTCAAAGCTTAGTGCCTCATTTACTTGAAGCAGTGAAGCACAATAATGCTCGTCAATCGGATTCTATTGCGCTATACGAAACAGGCTCAGTGTTCTTATCTAAAGGTGAAGGGGAATTACCGGATGAGCAGGAGCGCGTAGCTGGTGCAATCACGGGTCTATGGCATGCTCACGGCTGGCAAGGTGAAAAGAAAGTCGTTGATTTCTATGTGATTAAAGGTGTACTAGAAGGGTTATTTGCACAGCTTGGTTTAGAGAAACGAATCTCATATGCTCCCGTTAAAAAAGACGGTATGCACCCTGGACGTACAGCGGCTGTATGGTTAGATGAAAAAGAAATTGGATACGTGGGTCAAGTTCATCCTGTTGCTCAGAAACAGTATGGCCTTCGTGAAACATACGTGTTTGAATTACACCTTCAAGAGCTATTAGCTGCAGATGTCGAAGAAGTTCGTTATTCAGCTATTCCAAGATTCCCATCTATTACACGTGATATTGCACTTGTTGTAGATAAAAACGTTCTTGCAGGAGAAGTTCAGCGCGTCATCTATACGACGGGCGGAGAACTTTTAAAAGACGTGACAGTATTTGATCTATATGAAGGCGAGCGTATGGAAGAAGGCAAGAAATCTGTAGCTTTCTCTTTACGTTACTTAGATCCTGAACGTACATTAACAGATGAAGAAGTAGCAAAAGCACATGGTGCAGTTTTAGAAGCTGTTGAAAAAGAATTTGGTGCAACGCTTCGTTCATAAGAATAAAAAAAGAGATGTGGATTTCCACATCTCTTATTTTTTAGCTAATTTTAAAGCTTTTTCTGTATTAGCAAAATGGATTTTAGCTAAAGAGTTCAGCGCATTGACGCCATGTTTTTTAATGATTTTAGCAGCGGCGATATCAACTTGTGCTCCAGCTCCGCGAGGAATGACCATCCCCGTCTTTTCCGTTAGTAAATCCATTTGTTTTAAAAATGCGTATCTGGCAATAATGGAAGCAGCGGCTACAGATAAATGAACGCTTTCTCCTTTTGTACTGAAAAAGACATTTTCTTTGATAATCTCTTTTTCCTTTACGATGTGTTTATAATAGGTATTTTTTTCAACAAACTGGTCAATTAAAATCGCATCAGGTTTTTCAGGATCCAATTTTTTTAACACGTTGGATAAAGCTTTGTTGTGCAACAGAGCTTTCATTTTACCTTGTGACATGCCTTTTTCTTGAAATGCATTATACTTTTCGTTATGTAAGACAAGCAAACTGTAAGGAATAAACGAAACAAGCTGCTTGGCAATTTCAATGATTTTAGCATCCGTTAACTCTTTTGAATCTCGTACTCCTAATTCTTTTAACAAAGGAAGCTGCTCTTTTTGAACATAGGCAGCAACTACGGTCATGGGACCAAAATAATCTCCCGTTCCTACTTCATCAGAACCAATGACCGATAGTGAACTGAAGTTTGATGGGAGGTGTGAGACGGGAGCCTTTTTAGCAGCATCTAAAGGACCTCCCCACTTAGCTGCTTCTGTTTCAGCTTCTCTTCCTTGAAAAAGTACTTTTCCAGAGCGGTATGCAGTGATAGAACAGCCGGGAGTTTTAGCCGAAAAAATACTTCCCTGCGGCAATTTAGGCTGCAAATAGGATGTGTAATGAAGCTTCATTTTAGCTATCTGATCAGCTGATACCTTAATAACAGCATGTGACATAATGCTTCACTCCTTTCGGGGTATTTTAGTTTACTTTATAAGCACTATCCCTTATGATAGCTTAAATATAGATATGTTTCCATTGAAGTCTTCTTCGTGGTATGATAGGGATTAGGATTTTTCGTGGAACGGAGGATTTTCTCGTGTCAAGACAAGATAAAACACGTGCGACAGTTGACATCTTTGGTCAGCAGTACAGCATCGTCGGTAGCGAAAGTACAAGCCATATTCGACTTGTCGCCTCTATAGTGGATGAAAAAATGCGTGAAATCAGTACTAAAAACCCTTCTTTAGATATCAATAAATTAGCAGTATTAACAGCTGTGAATGCTGTACACGAATATATAAAACTGAAAGAAGACTATGAGAGACTTGAACAAAAACTTTATGGAAAAGAGGAATGACTGAGTCAATGCTTAATATCATTTTAATTATATTGCTTCTTTTAGGCTTTGTAACAGGTCTTAAAAGGGGATTTATTTTGCAGCTCATTCATATTGTCAGTTTTGCGGTTTCGTTTATCGTCGCTTATATGTTTAGTGGAGATTTGGCAAGCCGACTTCGCTTGTTGATTCCGTTTCCAGACAATATTCAGCAGCAAAGTGTCGCATCGTTTGTATTTGATTCTGGAACGATAGAAGACGCTTTTTATCGAATGATTGCATTTGCGATTTTATTTTTTGCTACTCACATTGTACTTCGCCTTGCAGGCTCTGTTTTAACGGCTTTAACCGAACTGCCAATTCTGCGCCAGTTAAATAAATGGGGCGGAGGTGCACTTGGATTCGTTGAAGTGTATATCATCGTTTTTATTTTGTTATACATTGGAGCCGTGATTCCTGTAAGTGAAATTCAAACGCCAATTCAACAGTCTTCAATTGCAATCAATATCGTACAAAATACTCCATACTTATCGTCTGCCATTCAAGATTTGTGGACTCAGTATGGTGTAATGTAATGAAATTACAATAGCTTGTTGAGAGGGTGTGTCGAAAGTGTCATAATACTTTTGAGATACCCTCTTTTTTTATCGCAGTCTGTTCTGCGGTTTTCACGGAGATAAAAGTATGTCTAGATAAAAATTTGAGAGAGTACATATGTCACTCATCATGTTTTGAAAGTTTCGTTATTATGATAATAGGCTGGTGAAAAGAGATGAATAAAAAGGATATTATTAAATTGTTAGAAACAATTGCTACATATATGGAATTAAAAGGAGATAACCCTTTTAAAATTTCTGCTTTTCGAAAAGCAGCTGCAGCGCTAGAAACGGACGAGAGAACGCTGACAGAGATTGAGGATTTTACCAAGCTCCAAGGGATTGGTAAAGGAACGGCTGCAGTTATTACAGAGTATATGGAAACAAATGAGTCAAGCGTACTAGAAGAACTAAAGCAAGAAGTTCCTGAAGGACTTATTCCTCTGCTTAAGCTGCCGGGGCTTGGAGGTAAAAAAATCGCTAAATTATATAAAGAGCTAGATATTAAAGACATGGAATCACTGCATCAGGCCTGTATGGAAAATCGAGTGCAGGGACTAAGCGGTTTTGGTAAAAAGACGGAAGAAAAAATTATCGCTGCTATTGAGGAGTTTGGGAAACGTCCTGATCGTTTGCCTCTTGCTTTTATGCTTCCAATAGCGGAAGAAATTTTAGAAGCCCTTAAACATATGCATAGCATTGAGCGTTTTTCTCAAGCAGGGAGCATTCGCCGCATGAGAGAAACTGTAAAAGATCTTGATTTTATTATTTCAACAGCTGAGCCTCATGCTGTCCGTGAACAGCTAGTATCGCTGCCAAATGTGAAGGATGTCATTGCAAATGGAGATACAAAAGTATCGGTAACGTTAGCCTATGAGTACGATGTGTCCGTGGATTTTCGTCTTGTAGAAGATAAAGCGTTTGCCACGACGCTTCATCATTTTACAGGATCAAAAGATCATAATGTGCGCATGCGTCAATTAGCAAAAGAACGCGGTGAAAAAATTAGCGAGTATGGCGTTGAAAATGCGGAGACAGGCGAAGTTATGACATTTGAGTCTGAACAAGCATTCTATGAACATTTTGGGCTGTCTTTTATTCCGCCGGAACTTCGTGAAGATGGAACGGAAGTAGATGCATTTATAAAACCTCAAACGCTTGTGACCTACGGTGCGGTAAAAGGTGATTTGCATATGCACTCCACGTGGAGCGACGGAGCGTGTTCAATTGAAGAAATGGCGGAAGCATGTCGCGCGCGAGGCTATGAATACATGGCGATTACAGACCACTCTCAGTATTTAAAAGTAGCTAACGGTCTAACGCCTGAACGCATTCGCAAACAGCGTGAAGAAATTAATCGTTTAAACGCACAGTTTGATGATTTTACAATACTAGCAGGAATTGAAATGGATATTTTGCCCGATGCAACACTTGATTATGATGATGAAATGCTAGCTGAGCTAGATTTTGTTATTGCGTCCATTCACTCTAGTTTTTCACAATCACGCGAAGAAATTATGAATCGTTTAAAGCAAGCGTTAAATAATGTTCATGTAGATTTAATCGCTCATCCGACTGGTCGTTTGATTGGTCGCCGCAACGGATATGATGTAGATATTGATATGCTAATTGAATTAGCTAAGGAAACAAAAACGGCTCTTGAACTAAACGCGAATCCAAACCGTTTAGATTTAGCCGCTGAGCACATAAAAAAAGCACAAGAGGCAGGAGTTAAAATTGCAATTAATACAGATGCTCACAATCTAGACATGCTAGAGCATATGGAAATTGGGATATCTACGGGAATTAAAGGCTGGCTTAAACCAGAAACGGTATTAAATACGTATAGCCTCAAAGAATTAACCGCCTTTTTAAATCGACATAAATAAGCAACAGGAGGAATCAGTTTTGCAATCACGTATTTTCCATGTACTAGAGTTTAATAAAGTTAAGGAACAGCTTCAGAAAAAAGTAGCTTCTTCTTTAGGCCGAGAAAAAGTAGCGAATTTGATTCCCTCGACTCAGTATGAAGAAGTAGTCAAATGGCAGGAAGCAACAGATGAAGCTACAACCGTGCTGCGATTGCGTGGCAACGTACCGCTAGGAGGCATCTTTGACGTTCGACCTAGCGTAAAGCGCGCTGAAATTGGAGGAACGCTAAGCTCTAATGAACTTCTTGATGTAGCAAGTACTATTTATGCTGCAAGACAAGTCAAGCAATTTATCGAGCAAGTAGTAGAAGACGAAGATTTACAGCTTCCAATTATAATTGAACATATCGAAAAACTAATGCCTCTTCCTGAGGTAGAGCAAACAATTAAAATGAGCATTGATGAGAATGGCACAGTACTAGACGGTGCAAGCGACCAGCTAAGAGGCATTCGTCAAAAACTTCGCTCGACGGAGTCTCGTATTCGCGAAAAGCTAGATAGTCTTATTCGCTCCTCGTCTGCTCAGAAAATGTTGTCAGATGCGATTGTTACCATTCGAAACGAACGTTTCGTTATTCCTGTTAAGCAAGAATATCGCAGTGCGTATGGAGGCATTGTGCACGATCAGTCTTCATCTGGAGCAACGTTATTTATTGAGCCACAGGCGATTGTGACGTTAAATAATGAGCTTCAAGAAGCAAAAGTAAAAGAAAAACAAGAAATTGAGCGTATTCTTATTGCTCTAACCGTTCAGGTAGCGGAAGTGGCAAATGAACTCCGTCAAAACGTTTATTTGTTAGGTGAGCTGGACTTCATGTTTGCTAAAGGGCGCTATAGCCATGAGCTAAAAGCTTCAAAACCTAAAATGAACGATCGAGGCTATATTAAGTTAGTGAAGGCAAAACATCCTCTTATTGCCCAGGAAGATGTCGTTGCAAATGATATTGAGCTAGGTGATCAATATACGTCTATCGTTATTACAGGACCAAATACCGGCGGTAAAACCGTAACGCTAAAAACACTTGGGTTATTCACATTGATGGCTCAAGCAGGTTTGCAGATTCCTGCGCTGGATGGATCGGAAATGGCTGTGTTTAAACACGTATTTGCTGATATTGGAGATGAGCAGTCCATTGAACAAAGTCTGAGTACTTTTTCATCTCATATGGTCAACATTGTAGATATTTTACAAAAAGTAGATCATGAAAGTCTGGTCTTGTTCGATGAATTGGGAGCCGGAACAGATCCCCAAGAAGGTGCAGCGCTTGCGATTTCGATTTTAGATCAAGTATATGAAAGAGGCGCTCGCGTAGTTGCGACTACTCACTATCCTGAATTAAAAGCGTACGGCTATAACCGTGAAGGAGTGGTCAATGCTAGCGTAGAGTTCGATATTGAAACATTGAGCCCTACTTACAAGCTGCTGATTGGTGTACCGGGTCGAAGCAATGCTTTTGAAATTTCAAAACGTTTAGGTTTAAGTGCAGAAGTAATTGAACGTGCCAAAGGCTATATTGGCTCAGAAACAAATAAAGTAGAAAATATGATCGCTTCTCTTGAAGATAGCCGCCGTCAATCAGAACATGAGCTAGAAGAAGCTGAACAGCTAAGAAAAGAGGCTCAGAAGCTTCATAAAGAATTACAGAGTCAGATTATTGAGTTTAATGAAAAACGAGATAAGCTGTACGAAAAAGCTGAAGAAAAAGCTCAAGCCACAGTTCAAGCAGCATCTGAAGAAGCAGAGAAAATCATTAGCGATTTGCGTAAAATGAGTCAAAAAAATCATGCGCTTGTAAAAGAGCATGAATTGATTGAAGCACGTAAGCGTCTAGAAGATGCAGTTCCAACTCTTGAAAAAAGTAAAAAGAAACCGGCTGTGCCGAAAAAACAAGAGCGCACTCTTCAAGCTGGAGATGAAGTGAAAGTCTTAAGCTGGGGACAAAAAGGAACGCTTGTGGAACGAGTAAGTAATAATGAATGGCAAGTGCAAATGGGAATCATGAAAATGAAGGTGAAAGAAAAAGATCTCGAATATATTAGTTCCCCAAAACCTGTAGAAACAAAGCCGCTTGCTACGGTAAAAGGAAAAGATTATCATGTAAATCTAGAACTGGATTTAAGAGGAGAGCGCTATGAAAATGCGCTGATTCGAGTTGAAAAATATATTGATGATGCCTTGTTAGCCAACTATCCGCGCGTTTCGATTATCCACGGTAAAGGAACTGGAGCTCTTCGTAAAGGTGTACAGGAATATTTGAAAAATCATCGTTCTGTTAAAAATATTCGTTTCGGAGAAGCTTCTGAAGGAGGTTCTGGCGTTACGGTTGTGGAATTTAAGTAAAAGAATGCTGAGATAAAGGTGTCAGTCGATGCGCTGAACAAGCATATATGAAGATGGAAAATCCGACATGGCTCATGAACTATGTTGGGTTTTCTATCTCTTTTAAGAACGATGCAAGTAAAGGAAAGAGACCTGTCAGTTCATTAGGTGGAGTGTAATATAAATTAGGAGTGATGCAAAAATGAGGGATTTTTGGAAAGACCCGTATATTGAATCCGCCGCTTATTACAGCGTGGTTGTCTTGAGCATTGTCGTCTTTCTTGTTGTGTTTGAGCTCGTTACTAAATATAAGAATTGGGAAGAGATTCAAAAAGGAAATATGGCTGTTGCGATGGCAACAGGTGGGAAAATATTTGGATTAGCTAATATTTTTCGCTATTCGATTGAGCACAACGACAATTTGTTAAGAATGCTTGGATGGGGAATATATGGGTTTGTTCTTTTACTAGTAAGCTATTTTATTTTCGAATTTTTGACGCCGAAATTTCGAATCGATGATGAAATTGAACAAGATAACAGAGCCGTTGGGTTTATTTCACTTGTTATTTCAATCGGTATGTCCTATGTAATAGGAGCAGGGATAGGATAGGAGAGAGTCATGGAGAAGTTAGCGAAAATTTTACTCATTTTATGCGGAGTGTTTATGCTTATTGGTCTTATCTATTTATCTATATAGCTTTTCCTAACATTGTGATGACAGCAAAAAAGCTGACCTTAAAGCAGGTCAGCTTTTTTAATGATTACTTCCATACATCTTCAGCAATTGCAATCACGTGCTTTACTTTATCCCACTGCTGTTCTTCAGTTAGTAAATTTCCTTCTTCTGTAGAAGCAAATCCGCACTGGGGACTCAAACAAATTTGATCAAGAGAAACAAATTCTGCCGCTTCAGCAATTCGTTTTTTCACTGCTTCAGGATCTTCTAAATCTCCAAATTTTGATGTGATAAGACCAAGGACAATCTGAAGGTCATTTCGCTTTACATGTCGAAGAGGTTCGAATCCTCCTGAGCGTTCATCATCAAATTCTAAAAATAGTCCATCTACGTTTAACTGACTGAAAATAGCTTTTGACGCATTTTCATATCCGCCGCTTGCTGTATAAGTAGACTGGAAATTCCCTCTGCAAATATGCATTGTAATAACCATATCATCTGGCTTATGCGCAATGGATTCATTGATCGCATCCGTAAAACGTTTCAGTAATTCTTGGGGCGTAAATCCTTTTGACGCGATTTGTTCTTGTCCTTTTTCTGAGAAAAAGACCGCCCACGCAGTATCATCTAACTGTAAATAGCGGCATCCAGCATCATAAAATGCTTGAATGGCTTTTTGATATGTTTTAACTAAATCAGCAAAAAATACATCCGTATCCGAGTAAGCAGACTCTTCAATATGACCTCTGAAAAACAGCATATTGGGACTTGGAATGGTGAACTTAGCCACGTGTTCTTTTCCGGCCGCTTGATGAAGAAATTTATAATCTTCAATCATAGAGTGGTGATTAAAATCTAGTTTTCCAGTAACTTTTATACCGTGAGCTTTTGTTTGGACCCCGTGAAACTGAATTCCCGACTCTGCTTCGTAAAGTTCTACGCCCACAAGTTCTGATAGAAAATCAAAGTGCCACCACGCACGGCGAAACTCACCGTCTGTTATGGCTTTTAATCCAATTTGTTTTTGCTTTTCTACGAGCTTACTAATTTCTTCATCTTCAATTGCTCGAAGCTGTTTCTTTGTCATTTCCCCGTTTTCTACCTGTAATCGTGCTTGCTTGATACGCTCAGGACGCAAAAAGCTTCCAACGTGATCTGCTTTGAACGGTCCTTTAGTCAATGTTGTTATCAATTTATACAGCTCCTTAAAAAAATCTAATTTTTATTATATACAAAAAATTCGGATAATGTACAGGGATAAATCCAATTTTTATTTATTACGCTGCAGGATGAAAGAGTGATTAGACAGGAAAGAGAACATTCAATAACGATTGCATCTAAAAAAAGAATGAACTATAATTTTAATTAGAAAATTCTAATTTTTTATTTTTTTGAGGGAGAGGATACGTGTGGAATCCACCGAAAAGATATGGCTTTCTCAATACCCAGAGGAAATATCTGCTACGCTTCATTATGAGCAAAAAAATTTAGCACAGCTTTTTGAAGAAGCAGTTCAAAAAGCCCCTAAAAAAAACGCAATCTATTTTCTAGGGAAAAAAATGACGTTTTCCCAACTGCATCAAGATTCTTTGAAACTGTCATCTTACCTTATTGAACTGGGATTAAAAAAAGGGGATAGAGTAGCCATTATGCTTCCAAATTGCCCTCAAGCTGTCATTTCCTTTTATGCTGTTCTTCTTGCCGGAGGAGTAGTCGTTCAAACAAACCCTTTGTATACGGAAAGGGAGTTAGAGTATCAGCTGAATGATTCAGAAGCGACCATAATTATTGCACTCGATTTGCTATATCCGCGTGTAGTAAAAATGAAAGCGTTAACAAGTGTAAAACACGTAGTCATCACCTCTATTCAAGACTATCTCCCATTTCCCAAAAACATAATCTATCCATTTATTCAGCGCAAACAGCAGAAGATAAGCGTGGATGTGAGTCATACGGAGACTACTCATTTATTTAAACGCATTATAAGTGAATCCTCTCCAGCAGTATGTAATGCTGAGGGAATTTCAGACGAAGATATCGCGATTTTACAATACACCGGGGGAACAACAGGTTTTCCAAAAGGAGTCATGCTTACTCATAAAAACTTGGTAGCCAATGCAACGATGTGTTCACATTGGTTATACCGCTGCAAGCATGGAGAAGAAAAAGTGCTTGGAATTATCCCGTTTTTTCATGTGTATGGTTTAACAACGGTTCTGGTTCTATCGGTTTTGCAAAACTACGAGATGGTGCTTCTGCCTAAATTTGATGCAAAAACGACGCTCAAAACCATTCATAAGCAGCAGCCTACTTTATTTCCAGGTGCTCCGACAATTTACATCGCATTATTAAACCATCCTGATTTAGCAAAATACAACCTATCTTCTATTGATTCATGTATGAGCGGTTCGGCTCCTCTTCCTGTGGAAGTGCAGGAGCAGTTTGAAAAGCTCACTGGAGGTAAACTAGTGGAAGGATATGGATTGACGGAAACCTCTCCTGTTACTCATGCTAATTTTCTTTGGAAAGAGAGAATACCAGGAAGCATTGGAGTGCCTTGGCCAGACACAGATGCCAAAATTCTCTCGTTTGAAACAGGTAAAGAAGCTGCTGTAAGCGAAGTAGGAGAAATTGCGGTTAAAGGTCCTCAGGTCATGAAAGGATATTGGAAGCAGCCTGAAGAAACGGAGTCTGTTATGCGAGACGGGTGGTTGCTAACAGGTGATGTTGGCTATATGGATGATAAAGGTTATTTTTATGTAGTAGATCGAAAGAAAGATATTATTATTGCCGGGGGATATAATATCTATCCTCGAGAAGTTGAAGAAGTATTATATGAGCATGAAAAAATTCAAGAAGCTGTAGTGGTAGGTGTTCCTGACCCATATAGAGGAGAAACAGTGAAGGCTTACATTGTATTAAAAAATGGTGTAAGATGTACTGAAGAAGAGTTAAATGAGTTTTCTAGAAAGTATTTAGCTGCTTATAAAGTTCCGCGCCTTTATGAATTTCGAAATGAGCTTCCAAAAACAGCGGTCGGGAAGATTCTGCGACGAGCGCTGATTGAAGAAGAAAATGAAAAGCATAAAAAGGCGACGTAATCGATCGTCGCCTTTGATTTTTTTGCTGAAACATAATTGACAGATACTTGCGGTTTCTTTATTATAAAGATATGAATGAATAATCATTCATATTTTAAAGGAGCGTATAAGATTGAGAAGAAATAAGCCAAAGTATAAGCAGATTATCGATGCAGCTGTAGTAGTAATAGCAGAAAACGGATACCACAATGCTCAGGTTTCTAAAATTGCTAAGCAGGCTGGAGTTGCAGACGGTACGATATATTTATATTTTAAAAACAAAGAAGATGTCTTGATTTCCTTATTTCAAGAGAAGATGGGACAGTTTGTAGAAAAAATTTATGAAGAACTGGCGGGAATTGAAACTGCGGCAGAAAAACTTCACGTATTAATTGACAAGCATTTTTCGTTTCTAGCGGAGGATCATCATTTAGCTACAGTGACACAGCTTGAACTGCGTCAATCGAACAAAGATTTAAGATTGAAAATTAACGATGTATTAAAAGATTATCTGACTCTCATTGATTCTATTTTACAGACAGGAATCGAAACGGGTGAGTTTTCTGAAAATATAGATATTCGTCTTGCGCGACAGATGATTTTTGGAACAATTGATGAAACTGTCACAACATGGGTAATGAACGATCATCGATATGGTCTAATAGAATCGGTAGATAAAGTCCATTCCCTGCTGTTAAACGGCTGCAGCGGCTCATAATCGTAAGTGAGCCTGCTGCTCCCTTGCGAGGGGAGAAGCGCAAGGTAATGAAAATAGAAAGAAAGGGTGGGGGAAACAAATGGAGATTATCCAGGTTGAAACTGTTGATGCAATAAGCTTCATTACGTTGAATAGACAACCTGCTAACGCTTTGTCTCAAGATTTATTAAAAGATCTTTCAAGTGTTTTAAAACATTTAGAAGATAGCAAAGAGACAAGGGTTATCGTCATTAAAGGCGAAGGGAAATTCTTTTGTGCTGGAGCTGATATAAAAGAGTTTACATCACTGCAGCAGGAAAAAGATTACGAGAAACTTGCTGTTAACGGCCAAGAGCTCTTTGAGTATATTGAAAATTACCCAAAACCAGTTATTGCAGCTATTCATGGAGCTGCTTTAGGCGGAGGATTAGAGCTTGCTATGAGCTGCCATATCCGTTTGGTAACAGAAAATGCTAAGCTGGGCTTGCCTGAACTTCAGTTAGGAATTATACCAGGGTTTGGAGGAACTCAGCGATTGCCTCGTTATGTAGGGGTTCATAAGGCTTGTGAGATGATGCTGACAAGTGATCCAATATCGGGCAGCGAGGCAGTGGAGTTAGGATTGGCAAACGCAGCTTTTGAAGAAAGTCAGCTTATCAATGAAACATTTTTACTTGCTAGAAAAATTGCCAAAAAAAGCCCAATCTCTGTTAAAGCTACCTTGCAGCTGCTTCAACATGTAAAAACAGATGCTTATTACAGCGGCATCAAAAAAGAAGCACAGTTTTTTGGAAGCGTATTCAAAAGCCGGGATGCTCAAGAAGGCGTAGCCGCTTTTATTGAAAAGCGCCAGCCTAAATTTTTAGGAAAATAAGCTTAGGAGGGGAATTGAATGAATATTTATGTGTTAGTAAAAAGAACGTTCGATACAGAGGAGAAACTTTCACTAAAAAATGGTCAAATTGTTGAAGATGGAGCTGAATTTATTATTAATCCTTACGATGAGTATGCAGTTGAAGAGGCTATTCAGCTAAAGGAAAAGCATGGCGGAGAGATTACGGTCGTGAGTGTAGGAGGGGAAGAATCAGAAAAAGAACTCCGAACAGCTTTGGCTATGGGAGCAGATAAAGCGGTTTTAATCAATACGGAAGATGACATAGAAGATGGTGATCAGTACACGACTTCTAGGCTGCTGGCACAGTACTTAAAAGAGCAATCTCCTGATTTAATCTTAGCAGGAAACGTAGCGATTGACGGAGGTTCAGGCCAGGTGGGACCGCGCGTAGCAGAACAGTTAGAAATCCCTTATATTACAACGATTACAAAGCTGGATATTGAAGGTGAAAAAGTGACGGTTGTACGCGATGTGGAAGGAGATTCGGAAGTTATTGAAACGTCGCTTCCTCTTTTAGTAACAGCTCAGCAGGGACTTAATGAGCCTCGCTATCCATCTCTTCCAGGGATTATGAAAGCGAAGAAGAAACCGTTGGTTGAAGTGGAATTAGACGATTTAGATTTAGATGAAGATGATGTAGAAGCAAAAACAAAGACAATTGAAATTTATTTACCTCCGAAAAAAGACGCGGGGCGCGTATTACAAGGAGATATAAAAGATCAAGTAACAGAGCTGGTCAATTTACTGCATAAGGAAGCAAAAGTCATTTAATAAGTCAAAAGTCAAAACAATGGGGGTATTGTAATGGGACGCAAAGTGTTAGTTCTTGGAGAAGCACGTGATGGGGGATTACGAAACGTATCGTTTGAAGCGATTTCCGCAGCGTCTACTGTAGCTGACGGGGGAGAAATTATTGCAGCGTTAGTAGGAAAGGACGTAAAATCTTTAAGTGAAGAACTTATTGCATACGGAGCAGATAAAGTTGTTGTGACGGAGCATGAAGATTTAGCTGCTTACACATCGGATGGTTACGCTCAGGCATTATTAGCCATCATTGAAAGTGAACAGCCTGAAGCTATCGTATTTGGGCATACGGCTCTTGGCAAAGATCTAGCGCCAAAACTGGCAGCTCGCTTAGATAAAGGACTTATCTCGGATGTGACGGATGTAGAAGTGGGAGGGGATCAAGTAGTCTTCACTCGCCCAATTTATTCTGGTAAAGCATTTGAGAAGAAAATCATGACCGATGCTTTTACGTTTGTCACGATTCGTCCAAATAATATTTCACCGCTTGCAAAAGATGAGGGGCGTACAGGTGATGTAGAGGATTTAAATGTTGAAATCAAAAACCTGCGTACTGTTGTAAAAGAAGTCGTACGCAA
This sequence comes from Priestia sp. 179-F W1.4 NHS, assembly GCF_045369295.1. Lineage (NCBI taxonomy): Bacteria > Bacillati > Bacillota > Bacilli > Caryophanales > Bacillaceae > Priestia > Priestia sp. 179-F W1.4 NHS. The sequence continues at coordinate 176,201 of NZ_JBIQFF010000001.1, forward strand.
AGCAACGCAAGGGGTTGATTTGTCCGAAGCAAAAGTCGTGATTGCAGGTGGTCGAGGTGTAAAAAGCACGGAAGGTTTTGGACCTCTCCAAGAACTAGCGGACGTGTTAAATGGAGCTGTTGGAGCGTCTCGCGGAGCGTGCGATGCAGATTACTGCGACTATTCTCTTCAAATCGGTCAGACGGGTAAAGTAGTCACACCAGATTTATACATTGCCTGCGGAATTTCAGGTGCTATTCAGCATTTGGCAGGTATGTCAAATTCAAAAATTATTGTTGCAATCAATAAAGATCCTGAAGCGAATATTTTTAAAGTAGCTGACTACGGAATCGTTGGAGATTTATTTGAAGTAGTGCCTCTGCTAACGGAAGAATTTAAAAAGCTGAAAGTACAGTCTGCGTAAGATTCTCGGACAAAAGTATTTGAGACGAAGTGAAGAACGAACCGTTGATCAAGATTTTTGATTAGTGGTTCGTTTTTTTGTTAGGGTAAACGCAGGGTAGGTCTTTCTAGCAGGTGATTGGAGGGCAAGGCGAAGACTCCTGCTAAAAAAGCGAAGTCTTGCATGGAAATCAACTGCGGTGTCGCAAGCGGTTCAACCCATGTATACTATTTGTTCGTCTTTGGATTCATTTAGTCAGGTCTCAGCCTCATGGGAAACGAAATTTTCTACGCATATTTTTAGGCAAATTGTACAAACTAGAGCGGAGAATAAACAGTATAAATGTAAGCAAAAAGTTAGCAAACCTTATTTGAAGGTGATATACTGTGAGTAGAATTTGGATATTGCATATATTTAGGAGGAATTAAAATGGCTATTGCACATGCTACAGATAAAAACTTTACAGATGAAATTAAATCAGGCCTAGTGCTTGTTGACTTTTGGGCACCATGGTGTGGCCCTTGTAAAATGATTGCTCCAGTTCTTGAAGAAATTGATGGCGAACTTAACGATAAAGTTAAAATCGTAAAAGTAGACGTTGATGAAAATCAAGAAACAGCTGGAAAATTTGGTGTTATGAGTATCCCAACTTTAGTATTATTCAAAGATGGAGAGAAAGTTGATCAAGTAGTTGGTTTCCAACCAAAAGAAGCATTAACAGAATTAATTAATAAACACGCGTAAGTCAAAACCTAGCTCAGGCTAGGTTTTTTTCTTTTTCTCCACTTTTTCTCTTTTGGGAATACTTTTATTTAGCGAATATGCGTTCGTTTGTTTTATACTAGATGTAAGGAACACCGCCATAAATCCAGCTTATGTACATGTATTAAGACAGGAAAGAATGTAGGTTACGCTTCATAAGCGATTGTGTAGATGGACAGAGTAAGAGAAGAGGAAGGAGAAAAGTATGAACGATTATTTAAAAGAAAAGCTGGCTATTTTACCGGATCAGCCCGGCTGTTACTTGATGAAAGATAAATATGGAACGGTCATTTACGTAGGAAAAGCAAAAGTATTAAAAAATCGAGTACGTTCCTACTTTACCGGATCTCATGACGGAAAGACGCTTCGACTTGTAAACGACATTGTCGACTTTGAATATATCGTCACATCTTCTAATTTAGAAGCGCTTATTTTAGAAATGAATTTAATTAAAAAGCATGACCCAAAATACAATATTATGCTTAAAGATGATAAGGGCTATCCGTTTATTAAGATTACAGCTGAAAAACAGCCCCGACTTGTTATTACAAGAAAAATAAAAAAAGATAAAGGGAAATACTTCGGTCCTTATCCTAATGTTCAAGCAGCAAATGAAACCAAGCGGCTTCTTGATCGCATTTATCCGTTAAGAAAGTGCTCCACTATGCCAGATAGGCCTTGTTTGTATTACCATATCGGGCAATGTCTAGCTCCTTGCGTAAAAGAGGTAAAAGAAGAGCAAAACAAACAAATTATTGAAAATATCACGCGGTTTTTAAATGGTGGATATGAGCATGTCAAAACAGAGTTAACTGAAAAAATGTTAAAAGCTTCAGAAGAACTTGACTTTGAACGGGCTAAAGAATACCGAGATCAAATTGCTCATATCGAAGCGACAATGGAAAAGCAAAAAGTAACGTTTAATGATTTTGTTAATCGAGATGTGTTTGGCTATTCTTACGATAAAGGCTGGATGTGTGTTCAAGTTTTCTTTATTCGCCAAGGGAAATTAACTGAGCGGGAAGTTTCTATGTTTCCTTTTTATAAAGAGCCAGAAGAAGATTTCTTAACTTTTATCGGTCAGTTTTATGCCAAAAATATTAAGCCAAAAGAAGTGCTGGTTCCAGCAACGATTGATGCAGAGTTAGCTGAGAAATTAGTAGAAGTAGAGGTTCAGCATCCAAAGCGAGGCAAAAAGAAAGAATTAGTAGAACTTGCGTGTAAAAATGCAAAAATTGCGCTCGGAGAAAAATTCTATTTAATTGAACGAGATGAAGAGCGCACGGTTGGCGCAGTTGAACGGTTAGGAGAAGAGCTTGGAATTGCAGCGCCTTACCGGATTGAAGCATTTGATAACTCAAATATTCAAGGAACAGACCCAGTTTCTGCGATGATTGTTTTTGTTGATGGGAAACCGGAAAAGAAAGAATATCGCAAATATAAAATTAAGACCGTAAAGGGACCAGATGATTACAGTTCCATGAGAGAAGTCGTTCGCAGACGGTATTCCAGAGTGTTAAAAGAAGGCCTTCCGCTTCCGGATTTAATTGTTGTAGATGGAGGCAAAGGGCATTTAGCTGCAGTCCAGGACGTTCTCGAAAATGAATTGGGACTTTTAGTGCCTACAGCAGGTCTTGTTAAAGATGATAAACACAGAACCTCCAACCTGATGATTGGTGAGCCTCCTCAAATCATACCGCTTGAACGCAATAGTCAAGAATTTTATTTGCTTCAGCGAATTCAAGATGAAGTTCACCGCTTTGCAATCACCTTCCACCGTCAAGTGCGCTCTAAGTCCGCTTTTCAGTCAGTTCTAGACGACATTCCGGGAGTGGGAGAAAAGCGTAAGAAAGCTTTGTTAAAGCATTTTGGTTCGGTGAAAAAATTGAAAGAAGCAACGGTTGAAGATATACGAAATTCAGGTGTTCCTCAAAACATTGCTGAAAAAATTTATGAAACATTACAAAAATAGTCTTGAAATAATAGAAAATATTTGATAAGCTATTAACTAATTTCATACGACACTTCATCAAATGAAGTGAAGATAGAGGTGCAAATTTAATCAGTACGCATCAGGAAGGGTATGAGCCCTTATGAACGATGCGGAAAGGGAAATTTGCCGAAGTGAACATTACCTCATAGTAATGATTGCTGGTTCTGCGTTGAATAAACGTAGGATTGTCAAGATGTAGATTCTTGGAGAGCTATCTCACGGCAGTGGACGGTTATGTTTTATAATTTTCGTTCGTTAAGCAATGAGAGCTCATCTCATTGCTTTTTTTATTGTCTGAGTAAAAAAATTCAGCTTCTCATCATCCTGCATATGCAAATTTATTGAAAAGGAATGAACAAAATTATGGCATTAATCGTTCAAAAATTTGGTGGAACATCTGTTGGTTCTGTTGAACGTATTCAACATGTAGCAAACCGTGTTATTCAAGAAGCAGAGCGCGGTAACCAAGTAGTAGTTGTTGTATCGGCAATGGGCAAAACCACAGATGCACTGGTGAAATTAGCAAGTGATATTACGGACAGTCCAAGTAAACGCGAAATGGATATGCTTCTTACAACTGGAGAACAAGTAACGATTTCCCTGTTAACAATGGCTCTTCAATGCAAAGGTCATGAAGCCACTTCGCTAACAGGTTGGCAAGCTGGTATCCAGACGGAAGCAGTTCACAGCAATGCACGAATCCAGCACATTGACACGACTCGTATTCAAAGCCAATTAGATAGAGGTCGAATCGTAGTAGTAGCTGGATTCCAAGGCTGTTCAGAAGATGGAAGCATTACAACATTAGGTCGAGGCGGCTCTGACACGACGGCAGTAGCTCTTGCCGCGGCACTAAAAGCTGCAAAATGTGATATTTATACAGACGTAACAGGAGTGTTTACGACGGATCCGCGCTACGTAGAAGATGCTCGTAAACTTCATTCTATTTCATATGACGAAATGTTAGAATTAGCCAATTTAGGAGCAGGGGTGCTGCATCCGCGCGCTGTTGAGTTTGCAAAAAATTATCAGGTACCGCTAGAAGTGCGTTCAAGCTTAGAAAACGAGAATGGAACGATTGTTGAGGAGGAAGTTTCAATGGAACAAAACTTAGTCGTAAGAGGAATTGCGTTTGAAGATAATATTTCACGGGTGACAATTGAAGGGTTAAACAACGAGTTACAAACTCTTTCTACTATTTTTACAGCATTAGCAAAAGAACAGTTAAATGTGGATATTATTATTCAAAACGTAACGGCTAATAATCGCCTCTCTATCTCATTTTCTATTAAAACTGTAGATGTAGAAGCTGCTCTTGCCGTCTTAAAAGAGTATAAATCTACCTTGGGGTATACGCGTATTGAACATGAAAGCAGTCTGGCTAAAGTATCGATTGTGGGATCTGGCATGATATCTAATCCAGGTGTTGCAGCCGAAATGTTTGAAGTGCTGGCAGGAGAGAAAATTGAAGTGAAGATGGTCAGCACGTCTGAAATTAAAGTATCTACAGTTGTACCGCATGCTGATATGGTAAAAGCTGTTGAGACGCTTCACGTAGCATTTGAATTAGAAGAGCAGCAGGCAGTGCAAGTATAAAGAAAAGAAAAAAGACGTGGTATCTCCACGTCTTTTATATATACGTATTTCTTACTTTTTATAACGCTCCGCACGGGTTTCGGTAGGTAAGATATCTTTTCGGTCCCACTGCACGGAAATCAGCACTTTTCCGTTCTTTTCTTTAGGTGTTAAGTAGGCTTCTGTTAGGCAGTTGTTTTGACGCTGAATCTGTTCAGCCACAAACCCTGACTCAAGATGAAATGAACAAGTTTCCTGCTGAAATCTTTTGCTGACCACATCACCTGATAACTCAAGCTCTAGTGAATATTTATCTTTTTTGGCAAGCGTCAGTGTTCCCCAGGAAGCTGCTTTAAAAAATGCGACGATTTCATCCATTGTATTTAATGGATATTTACGCGCAAGGTGTTTTCCTGCCCAGTATGAGATGGTATTCGTTTCGTCTCCAAGAAGCTCTGGAATTAACACGTCACGCAAAAGGCTGTATCCGAAATATGGAACGTGATCAAGAGCTCTCTCTGTTTCAGCTGCGGCATTAGGTTCTAATGTTTCCATCGTCTCTTCAAGTTCTTGCTGTGATTCTGTTTGTAAATTGCTCATGCTTTCCCCTCTTTCTTTACTACTATTATATACAAATCTAAAAAACCTCTCACGCATTTTTTTAATAAAATGTAAGAGGATCTTTATTATGGTAAAAAGAGTTAGATGTAAAGATAAAAAATCCATAAAATTACTTTTAAAAGGGTACTTTTACCTGTGTAAATGTTTTGTGAACTTGTTTACAATAAAAGTATAAAGTAAACGCTTACTTAACTGTGGCAAGCGATATTATAATAGAAAGAAAAAATCTTTAACATCAATGCAGTAAGCGTTAACAAATATAAAATTTTATAAATTTATATTTTATAGAAGATTTAAACATCTTGCCTTGACGCTCTTAATCGATGGGAGTAAAATTAACCTGTCACATACTTTATTAGGAAATGCAAAGGTTTTCATTTCCTGTATTCACGATTAATCTATTTGTCTAGTGGGAGTAAGAAAGTTCTTCACAAACTATGTTCATTTAACTAAGGGGGGTCTACGCAGATGGCGGCAAACAGAGAGTTTCAATATCGGAGAATCCATTCACTACTTGGAGTAATACCAATCGGGATTTTCTTAACACAGCATTTAGTTGTGAATCATTTCGCGACAAAGGGAGAAGAATCATTTAATCAAGCAGCTCACTTCATGGAGAGCTTACCTTTCCGCTATGCTCTAGAAATTTTCATTATTTTCTTACCAATCGTTTTTCACGCAATATACGGTCTTTACATCGCATTCACTGCTAAAACAAACGTTAACAACTATGGATTTTTCCGTAACTGGATGTTTATCCTTCAGCGTGTTTCAGGTGTAATCACACTTATCTTCATCACATGGCACGTATGGGAAACCAGAATACAAGCTGCGCTTGGAAAAGAAGTAGATTTTCAAATGATGGAACGAATTTTAAGCAACCCAGCAATGTTTGCATTCTACATAGTTGGTGTTGTATCTACGATCTTCCACTTTGCAAACGGTCTATGGTCATTTGGAGTTAGCTGGGGGTTAACTGTAACACCACGTTCTCAAAGAATTTCAACTTATGTGACATTAGCAATCTTCTTAGCACTTACATTCGTAGGTGTTCGTACATTATTCGCATTTGCATAAAATTAAGGTTTTGAAGGAGTGGGGTTCCGATGAGTAACGGAAAAATCATCGTAGTCGGTGGCGGTTTAGCTGGCTTGATGGCAACAATAAAAATTGCTGAGTCTGGCAAGCAAGTAGATTTATTTTCACTAGTTCCGGTAAAAAGATCTCACTCAGTTTGCGCGCAAGGTGGAATCAACGGAGCCGTAAATACGAAAGGTGAAGGAGATTCACCATGGGAACACTTTGATGACACAGTGTATGGCGGAGACTTTTTAGCCAACCAGCCACCTGTAAAAGCAATGTGTGAAGCAGCTCCTGGTATTATTCACTTACTTGACCGTATGGGTGTTATGTTTAACCGTACTCCTGAGGGTTTGTTAGACTTCAGACGATTTGGCGGAACGCAGCATCACCGTACGGCTTTTGCTGGAGCAACAACGGGTCAACAGTTATTGTACGCATTAGATGAGCAGGTTCGTCGCTATGAAGTTGCCGGACTTGTGACAAAGTACGAAGGATGGGAATTCTTAGGTGCTGTTCTTGATGATGAGCGCAGCTGTCGCGGAATTTCTGCACAGAATTTAAAATCAATGGAAATTAAAACGTTCCCAGCTGATGCGGTTATTATGGCTACAGGTGGACCTGGTATTGTCTTTGGAAAATCGACGAACTCAGTTATTAATACAGGTTCAGCGGCATCTATCGTGTATCAGCAAGGTGCATACTATTCAAACGGAGAGTTTATTCAAATTCATCCAACTGCTATCCCGGGAGATGATAAGCTTCGTCTTATGAGTGAATCTGCTCGTGGAGAAGGCGGACGCGTTTGGACATATAAAGACGGTAAACCTTGGTATTTCTTAGAGGAAAAATATCCAGCATACGGTAACTTAGTACCTCGTGATATTGCAACTCGTGAAATTTTTGACGTCTGCGTAGCGCAGAAGTTAGGAATTAACGGAGAGAACATGGTTTATCTGGACCTTTCACATAAAGATCCAAAAGAGCTAGACATTAAACTTGGAGGTATCATCGAAATCTATGAAAAATTCATGGGCGATGATCCGCGCAAAGTACCAATGAAGATTTTCCCAGCCGTACACTATTCAATGGGCGGTTTATGGGTGGATTACGATCAAATGACAAATATCCCTGGCTTGTTCGCAGCTGGTGAGTGTGATTATTCGCAGCACGGAGCGAACCGTTTAGGAGCAAACTCATTATTGTCAGCTATTTATGGCGGTATGGTTGCTGGTCCTAAAGCCGTTGAATACATCAATGGTTTAGAAAAGAGCGCAGATGCTATTTCTTCAAGCGTATATGATCGTCATGTGAAAGAAGAAGAAGAGAAATGGAACAATATCATGAATCTTCAAGGTACAGAAAATGCATACGTTCTTCATAAAGAGCTAGGGGAATGGATGACTGACAACGTGACAGTCGTACGATACAATGACAAACTGTTAAAAACAGATGAAAAGATTCAAGAATTAATTGAACGCTATGATCGTATTAACATTAATGACACGGCTAAATGGAGTAATCAAGCGGCAACATTTACTCGTCAGCTTCAAAACATGCTCCAACTTTCACGTGTTGTAACGCTTGGAGCTTACAACCGTAACGAAAGTCGCGGTGCTCATTATAAGCCGGATTTCCCAGATCGTAACGATGAAGAATTCTTAAAAACAACAATGGCATCTTTCGTTGATAAGAAAACGGCTCCTTCTTTCCATTATGAAGAGGTAGACGTATCGTTAATCAAACCGCGTAAGCGCGACTACACAAAGAAAAAAGATGAAAAACCAAAAAAACAACAAGAGGGGGTTCGTTAATCAATGAGTGAACAACAAACAGTCCAAAAGACAGTGCGCTTCATTATTACACGTCAAGATTCAGCTGAATCTGCTCCTTACAATCAGGAGTTTGAAATTCCGTATCGTCCGAATATGAACGTTATTTCAGCACTGATGGAAATCAGACGTAACCCTGTTGATGCTTCAGGTAAAGAGGTTGCTCCGATAAACTGGGAAATGAACTGTTTAGAGGAAGTATGCGGAGCCTGTTCAATGGTTATCAACGGTAAACCTCGTCAGTCATGTACAGCTCTTGTTGATAAACTAGAACAGCCGATTCGCTTGCAGCCAATGAAAACATTCCCTGTTGTTCGTGACTTGCAGGTAGACCGCAGCCGTATGTTTGATTCACTGAAAAAAGTAAAAGCGTGGGTTCCGATCGATGGCACATACGATTTAGGACCAGGACCGCGTATGCCTGAAAAGAAACGTCAGTGGGCGTATGAGTTATCCAAGTGTATGACATGCGGCGTTTGCTTAGAAGCTTGTCCAAACGTAAACGACAAGTCAAACTTCATCGGTCCAGCACCGCTTTCTCAAGTTCGCTTGTTTAATGCCCATCCAACCGGTGCGTTAAATAAAGGAGAACGTTTAGAGACGATTATGGGTGATGGAGGGCTAGCGAACTGCGGGAACTCTCAAAACTGCGTTCAATCATGTCCAAAAGGAATTCCATTGACTACTTCAATCGCAGCTTTGAACCGCGACACAACAATTCAAGCATTCAGAAGTTTCTTTGGTAGCGATCAAGTATAACCACTCAAAACCTCTCCACGTGGAGAGGTTTTATTTTGTCTATGACGAACGGAGGAAATACAGATGAATAATATTTCGTATATTGAAGACATGGATCACTGGAAAGAGTCATTTTCGTTTAAGCAGAAAATCAAGGTAAGATTTTCGGAAACAGATATGTTTGGGCACTTAAATAATACGGTTCCTTTTGTTTATTTTGAACAAATACGTACGGAATTCTTTCACCATATTGGCTTTATGCAAAAGTGGACGAGTGAGTATGAGGGAACGATACCGGTGGTGGCTGATTTGCAGTGCGACTATGTCAAACAAGTGTATTTTGGCAACGTGCTAGCTGTTTTTGTAAAAGCCCATAAAATCGGACGTTCATCGGTTGATTTACACTATATGATTCAAAATGAGCAAGGAGAGGTTGTACTCACGGGGAGAGGAACAATGGTGCAAATTTCTAAAGAAACAGGAAAAAGCGTGCCTTGGAATGAAGAGATGAAAAGGTGTTTATCGACTATATAAAAATGGCTTGAAGGCTCTTTCTTCAGGCTTTTTTTCTTTTTCAAAGGTAAAAAAGAGTTTTTTGCATATTTTTTCTAAAACTAGTAACCGCGTAGGCATACCGCACATAAGATATGTTGACTAAATTTACACCCATCCGATAGTTCAACTCAGGATCAGGCAAGGAGGGTTACATTGAAAGAAAAAGAGTTTCAACCTAAACCGCTACTTACAAAGCGTGAACGAGAAGTATTCGAGCTTTTAGTACAGGACAAAACAACAAAAGAAATCGCGAGTGAACTATTCATTAGCGAAAAAACAGTTCGAAATCATATTTCTAATGCGATGCAAAAGCTTGGAGTCAAGGGGCGTTCTCAAGCAGTCGTAGAACTCCTTCGAATGGGAGAACTTGAACTATAACATGAGCTGGCTTTCTTCTTAGAAAGCCAGCTTTTTGTATATTTTTTTTAGTGGCGCATACATATCTAACAAGAATATCATTAAGAAAATATTATAAAAAAGGTAAATCTTTATAAAAGAAACTTATTGCTTGAAATTGAATTTCAGAGTACGTATACTTTTAAGTAAGGAGATACTACTTCAAAAGAAAGAGAGGTGAGATGATGAAAAATGTATGGTTAGGGGTATTATTATGCATGATATTCTGCTTGCCTTTTGCGAGTTTGCCAGATAAATTTATTGATAATGACTTTGAAAAAGTAAAGGTCACAAAAAGTTCGGTACAGCATTACACGGATATCGTGCACATGTCTCCAGGAGCTAAGCACAGCGTCAAACAAATAGGATCTCTCATACAAAATGTGATAGTAACTTTTGCTTTAGTATGGGTGAGTACCAAGCTCATCATTCCGACGCATCAAATTGCGTATTTTTTCCTCAAGAAAACACTTTTTTATCCAAAAATCTTTCAATCAAGTTACCTCAATTAAATAAAAAAGGTTGAAATTTCAGCAGCCTTTTCTTCAAACCTAAAATTACCTACTATTCTTAGGCTTATTTGTCATGGGGATTTTCTATACAAATAATGCAATGAAAATTTAATATTCTTCTTAAAAACTTTATAGGAGTGATCATTCAATGATGATTAAAGAAACGGAATTACCAGGAATCGGCCGTAAATTTGAAATTGAGACAAGCGGAGGAAACCGTGTGGTCGTTATTATTCATGATGATGGACGGCGTGAGATCTACCACTTCGATCAAAAAGATTTAGAAGAAAGCATTTTTGACATTACGTTAACAGATACGGAATCAAGACAGCTAGCTGCAATTTTAGGCGGCATGATTTACAAGCCAAAAGCAATGGAAACCATTGAAGTGGCATTCAATGACTTAGTGATTGAATGGTACAAAGTTGAAAAACAGGCGAAAGCTCACAGTAAAACAATTGGCGAAATTGACGTTCGCAGCAACTATGATGTCACAATCATCGCTGTCATTAAAAACACGCAAAAAAAATTATCCACCCCAGGACCAGATACGTTAATTGAAGAAGGAGATACGCTTGTCATCTCTGGTGAAAGAGGAAATTTAAAAACGCTCATTAAAGAATTGCTTTCACAAGGAGGTAGTTCATAATTGGATCATTTAGTATTTGAAGTTGGGACAGCTTTGTTATTAGTCGCTTTAGCGGCTATACTAGCACATAAATTTAAATTTACGATTATTCCATTCCTCATTCTGCTGGGCATGGCGGTTGGTCCCCATGCTCCTGAGTTTGGCTCATTCAGTTTAAAGTTTATTGAAAGCCAAGAGATTATTGAATTTATGGGGAGAATTGGAGTTCTCTTTTTACTCTTTTATTTAGGGTTAGAATTTTCAGTTGGAAAGTTAATTAAATCAGGTAAGTCCATCGCGGTGGGAGGATCTATTTATATTTTAATTAACTTTACCTTAGGATTATTGTATGGATACCTGACAGGAAATCCTCTTCTTGAAGTGCTGATTATCGCTGGAATTATTACGATTTCGTCCAGCGCAATTGTCGCAAAAGTATTGGTTGATTTAAAACGAACGGCAAATCCAGAAACGGAATTGATATTAGGGATCATCATGTTTGAAGATATTTTCTTAGCGGTTTATCTTTCTGTCGTTTCAGGGTTGGTGCTTGGAGACCACGGATCGCTTGCTGGATCTTTAACATCTATTTTAATTGCGTTTGGCTATATGATGCTGTTCTTTATCATTGCTCGAAAAGCTACGCCTCTACTAAATAAACTTTTAAATATTTCATCGAATGAAATCTTTATAATCGTCGTTTTTGCGGTATTGTTTTTTGTGGCAGGCTTCTCAGAAACAATTCACGTGGCAGAAGCAATTGGAGCATTATTGCTTGGACTTGTATTTTCTGAAACAGAACATCGCGATCGGATTGAACATCTTGTCGTACCGTTTCGTGATTTCTTTGGAGCCATTTTTTTCTTCAGCTTCGGATTAAGTATTGATCCTCTCACGCTCTGGGATGCAGGATGGCTTGCTCTTGGAGCAGTTGCGCTTACGATTATTGGTAACTTTACAGCCGGTATGATTTCAGGAAGAAAAAGCGGGCTATCACACAAGGCTTCTACCAATATTGGATTAACAATCATGTCACGAGGTGAGTTTTCAATCATTATGGCTAACATCGGAATTGAAGGAGGATTATCGGCCATCCTTCAGCCATTCGCTGCGCTTTATGTATTGATTTTAGCTATTATTGGTCCTTTGTTAACGAAGGAGTCTAAGCATATATATGGATTTTTAAACTCAATATTTAAATGGAAAAAAGCAAATCCTCAAGAATCTAATAGATAAAATATATAAAACACAGTTGACAAATCGGATTAATATGATAAAATTCAAAATAATCCAATAACAAATCAGTTAACTATAGCAATGGGCTGATCGGTCAACCGAAAGCTCCTACCTTTTTTAGGTAGGAGCTTTTATGTTTTTAGGTGAAATAGCTTTTGATTTAAAAATTCAAGGAGGAGGAATTGCTGTGAGTGTCGTGATTCAATCGGTTAACCGCTCATTTCAAAAAGGAGAACAAGTAACTCAAGCATTGCGAAATGTAAATCTTACGATTAATAAAGGTGAATTTATTACCATTATTGGTCCGAGTGGATGCGGAAAAAGTACGCTGCTTAAAATGATCGCTGGACTTGATATAGATTATGAAGGGCGCATTGAAATCAACGGGAAGCACATAGCCGGACCTAGCATTAAACAAGGAATGATCTTTCAAGAACACCGCTTGTTCCCGTGGCTTAATGTGGAGCAAAATATAGCGGCTGACTTATCGCTGAAAGATTCGAACGTTCGGCGCCGCGTAGATGAGCTAATTGATATTGTCAGGTTGAAAGGATTTGAAAAAGCTTATCCTCGAGAACTATCTGGGGGGATGTCCCAACGAGTTGCGATTGCGCGTGCTCTTTTAAGAAATCCAGAGGTTTTATTGTTAGATGAACCGTTTGGTGCGTTGGATGCTTTTACTCGCACTCATCTGCAAGATGTGCTGTTAGACATATGGAAAAAAGAAAAAACAACCATGATTTTTGTTACCCACGATTTAGATGAATCCATTTACTTAGGAACTAAAATTGTGATTATGAGTGCCAGACCAGGAGAAATTAGTCGGGTTGTTCCAGTAGAAATTAGTCATCCGCGAAAAAAGACAGAAGTACCTTTTCAGCAGCTAAGGCAGCAAGTGCTGAAAGAATTTGAAGAAGCAGGAGAACATTAAAGATTCAATCAGACAGAGAAGGAGACAGAACAGATGAAAAAGCTACTTTTAACTGCAGCTATTGTACTTGTTCTCGCATTGGCTGGGTGCGGGACCAAAGAAAAAGCGAGCGGCGAAGATTCGAAAAACGTTACGATCAATATTGGCATTCAACAAAGCCTAGGACCTTTAATGCTGGCACAAAACCAAAAATGGTTTGAAAAAGAATTTAAAAAAATAGGTGTAAACGTTAAATGGACAGAGTTTCAAAGCGGTCCTCCGCAATTTGAAGGGTTAGCATCTGGACACTTGGATTTCGGCCAAGTTGGAAACTCACCGGTTATTTCTGGTCAAGGGGCAGATATTCCATTTTTAGAAATTGCTAATTCGAGCGACGGATTAAAAGGAAATGCTATTTTAGTAGGAAAAAACAGCAAGATTAAAAGCGTAAAAGATTTAAAAGGTAAAAAGATTGCGGTTGCGAAAGGCAGCAGCGGTTTTAACTTATTGTACAGAGCTCTTGATCAAAATGGGTTGAAGCCAAGTGACGTAAAGATTATTCAGCTTCAGCCAGACGAAGCTCAGCCAGCATTTGAAAATGGGTCAGTGGATGCATGGTCAATTTGGGAACCGTTTATCTCCCTGCAAAACTTAAAAAATGAAGCTCGTATTTTAGCAGACGGCGATTCGTTAAAGGTTGCTTCACCAGGCTTTACTATTGTAAGAGAAGGCTTTGCAAAAGATCATCCAGGGTTAGTCGTTAAGTTTTTACAAGTTTATCAAAAAGCACTTGAATGGCAAAACGAACATTTTGAAGAATCTGTGGATATTCTAGCAAAACAAAAAAATCTAGATAAAGACGTAGTAAGACAAGTGTTAAAAAATAATCCTGCCTATAATCGCCCAACCTCTAAAGAAATTATTGCAGAACAACAGCGAACAGCTGATTTTCAACAATCTTTAGGCGTTATTAAAAAGAAAATTGATACGGGAGATGTCGTTGATAATTCATTTATTGAAAAAGCATTAAAAGAAAAATGAGGTGATGAAAATGAGTAAAACATCCGTGGTTTCAGGACATGTCCAGTCTTCAGCAGCTCACTTGCAACAAGTGAAAAAAAGAAAGGAAGAAGCGAAAAATAAGCAGGGAATTTTCCTTCGTTCTCTCGTCGTGCCAATTTTGCTTATCGTCGTGTGGCAAATCATTGGTTCTGCGGGCTATGTATCTAAAACCGTTCTTCCTACACCTGTTGATATTGTACTTTCTTTCAAACAGCTCATCGTATCGGGAGAACTCGGAGCTAATCTTCAAATCAGTATTTTACGTGCTGCCATAGGTTTTGCCGTTGGAGCTGGTCTAGGTTTACTATTTGGTATTATTGTCGGTTTCTCAAAGAAAACGGAGCACTATATGGATCCATCCATTCAAATGCTTAGAACTGTTCCTCACCTTGCCTTGGCTCCTTTATTTATCTTATGGTTTGGTTTTGGGGAAATTTCAAAGATATTGCTAATTGCAAACGGTGCGTTTTTCCCAATCTATGTTAATACGTATTTAGGCATTCGCGGCGTTGATTCGAAATTGTTTGATGTTGCGCGTGTTCTGCAATTTAGTAAATGGAAACAAATCACGAAACTCATTTTACCAGCCGCTCTTCCTAATATTTTACTTGGTGTCCGATTGTCTTTAGGTATTGCATGGCTCGGACTGGTAGTAGCTGAATTAATGGGAGCAAGTGAAGGTGTAGGATATATGATTATGGATGCTAGGCAGTTTTCTCAAACAGATGTAGTTTTTGTCGGAATTATCATTTTTGCTGTTGTAGGCAAATTAACTGATTCATTTGTCCGAGTATTAGAAAAGCGTCTTCTTAAATGGAGAGACAGCTACGCAGGTGAAAAATAAAAGAAGGATTTATATACTTATTAATCCTTGTAAATCTATCAGTTTTATAAGTTAAAAGGAGAGATGATAATGAGTCAGTTTACAATTATTACGGGAAGCCCTTCAAAACAATCAAGGTCAGCTGCTTTAAGTGAGTATATTGCAGCATATCTGCAAAATGAAAAACATGAAGTAAAAACCGTGCATGTCCGCGATCTACCAGCTGAAGACTTACTATATGCTAACTTTTCTAGCCCTGCGATTCAAGAAGCTCAAAAGAAAGTGGCAGATGCTGATGCCGTTATTATTGTCAGCCCAATCTATAAAGCTAGCTACACAGGAATCTTAAAAACATTTTTAGATTTAATACCTGAAAAAGGTTTGCACAATAAAACTGTGCTGCCGATAGCTACAGGGGGAACCATTGCTCATCTACTGGCTCTTGATTATGTATTTAAGCCGACATTATCCGTTTTAGGAGCTACTGCTCTTATTCATGGAGTTTATATTGTTGATTCTGAGGTGGCCTATACGAAAGAAAATGAAATTGAGTTTATTGCGGAAGAAGCAGAAGCGAGAATTAAACGTTCATTAAAAGAGCTTGAATATCATCTAGAACAAACGAAAAGGAGTGTTGAATCATGAAAATGTTATGGTTTATTCCTTCCCATGGAGATGGAAGATATCTAGGGACAAATCGAGGAGGTCGTTCAGCAGACTATTCATATTTTCGACAAGTTGCTCAAGCAGCTGACCGGTTAGGATTTGAAGGAGTTCTGATTCCAACGGGGAAATCATGCGAAGACCCGTGGCTATTGGCTGCTTCACTTATACCTGAAACAGAGCGTTTGAAATTTTTAGTAGCTGTACGTCCAGGCATTATGGCTCCTTCCGTGGCAGCGCGCATGACTTCGACTCTTGATCGAATTTCAAACGGTCGTTTACTAGTTAACGTAGTAGCAGGAGGAGATCCAGCAGAATTAGCCGGAGACGGCCTTTTCTTATCACATGATGAACGTTATGAAGCTGCGGATGAATTTTTAGATGTGTGGAAAGGGTTATTGGCTGGAGATACGGTTAATTATGAAGGAAAACATATTCATGTAGAGAACAGTGAGCTGTTGTATCCACCTGTTCAAAAACCTTCTCCACCTATTTATTTTGGCGGATCTTCACCCGCAGGACAAAAAGTTGCAGCAAAACATTCTGACGTGTATTTAACGTGGGGAGAGCCTCCTGAACAAGTAAGAGAAAAAATAACGGCTGTGAGAAAGCAAGCAGAAGCAGAAGGCAGAACCGTTAAGTTTGGGATTCGTTTGCATATTATTGTACGGGAAACGGAAGAAGAAGCTTGGGAAGCAGCCGATCGATTAATTCAGCATTTGGACGACGACACAATTCAAGCTGCACAGCGTACTTTTGCAAGGTATGACTCAGTTGGGCAGCAGCGAATGGCGAGCCTTCATAGAGGAACCCGAGAGGAACTTACGATTAGCCCTAACTTATGGGCAGGTGTGGGGCTCGTCCGGGGAGGTGCAGGAACTGCCCTGGTAGGCAGTGCTGAAAATATAGCGAAACGAATAAAAGAATATGAAGCTTTAGGAATTGAATCTTTTATTTTATCAGGCTATCCGCATTTAGAAGAAGCTTATCACGTAGGAGAGTTATTGTTCCCGCTTTTAAATATTGATGAGGGTGAAGGAAAGAGTGAAAGCATCGGTGAGATTATTGCAAACGATAGGTTTCCAAAAGCTTCAACCTCGTAAAAGAAGAACCGGTGAATTTTTCACCGGTTCTTCTTTTACATTCATCTCAGCCGAGAGACGAGTCCGTTAAATTGTTGGTTTTGGTTTTTCAGGTGCAGCTTGTTTATCTTTTCGACTTTCTTGAATATATACTTTAAAGAGAAAAATATTTAAACAGCCCAGTGTGAGGAATAACGGTGCAAAATAATATTCTTGAGACATAAGTAGGACGAAAACGCTTCCAAAACAGAACAGAGAACTAAACATAAAGTAAAACTGTAAGAATCTTCTCATTTTAGTCGCCTCCTATTCTTTTTCTTCTTACACTTATTATATCAAATACTTTCCAAAAAAGACACAAAATATTCAATTTTTTTCTTATTTACCTATTGATTTTTTTGTCGATATGTAAATTAAGTGGGTTGTAATACCAATTAATTCCTGGGTGTAACTTTCTGATGGAAAGTTTATGTAAAATTTTATATGATAGAAATGGTATTGAAAAAAGGGGGAAAATCATCATGAGACGAATTGGGTGGCTATTTTTTACTATGGCAATTCTCTTACTCATAACTGCCGGTTGCTCAAATGATCAACAGAAAGCACAGGATCGATTTGATAAATATGTAGCCATGTGGAATAAAGAAGATTTTGAAGGTATGTATGGATACTTGTCTAAAGATGCTAAAAAGACGATTTCAGAAAAAGACTTTGTAAATCGATATAAAAATATCTACGATGCAATTGAAGCGGACAAGCTTAAAGTGAAGGCAAGTAAAATAGAAGACTTAGAAATAAAAGACCATAAAGCTGTTTTACCTTTTGAAGTAAACATGAACTCTGTAGCCGGTGAAATCTCATTTAAAGAAAATGCTGCTGTGGTTCAAGAAAAACAAGGGGATACAGAGAATTGGTATATTAATTGGAAGCCTAATATGCTTTTTAAAGGACTTAAGCAAGGAGAGCAAGTAAGAGTAGCTACTCAGTCAGCTGTGCGTGGAGAAATTATGGATCGTTCAGGGAAATATTTAGCTCAAAACGGAGAAGCGATTCAAGTTGGAGTTGTTCCCCAGCAGTTTTCTAAAGGCGGCGAGCAAGCGATACGACAATTAAGCAAGACTCTTGCTCTTTCAGAAAAAAGTATTAATCAAGCACTGAGCGCTTCTTGGGTGAAAGAGAATCAATTTGTTCCTATTAAAACAGTTAGTCAAAAAGACGCCTCTAATTTAGAGAATTCTTTGAAAAAAGTAGAAGGCATTCAACAAAAAAAGGTGAATGCGCGCGTATATCCTTGTGAAGAAGCGTGTGCTCATTTAGTTGGATACGTTGCGCCTGTCACAGCTGAATATTTAAAAGAGCATAAAGATGAAGGTTATAATGCTCAGTCTAAAGCTGGAATGATTGGCTTAGAATCTTTGTATGAAGATAAGCTTCGTGCTCGAGACGGCGTCACGATTTATAGTGTAGATAAAGATGGTAATAAAAAGAATGAAATTGCAAAAGTGAATCTAAAAGACGGGGAAAGCATTCAGGTTACGGTAGACACGAATGTTCAAAAATCCCTTTATGAACAGTTAAAAGATGAAAAAGGAGTAGCTACTGCTCTTCAACCTAAAACGGGAGAAATATTAGGTCTTGTAAGCACGCCAGCTTTTGATCCGAATTCTTTTTCTTTTGGAATCGATGCTAATACGTATCAATCCCTTTCAACGAATCCTAATAAGCCGTTAATGAGTCGTTTTACCAAAACGTATTCTCCGGGATCTACATTTAAGTTAGTCACCGGAGCTTTAGCGGTTGATGAAGACGTGCTAAATCCAAACGAAAGTATATCAATCAGCGGGAAGAAATGGCAGAAAGATAAAAGCTGGGGAAATTTCTACGTAACACGAGTGGGCAGCAAACCGAATGTTAATTTACGTGATGCTTATGTTACATCTGATAATATTTATTTTGCGCAGACTGCTTTGAAGCTAGGTTTAGACAAATTTAACAGTGGTTTAAAACAGTTTGGGTTTAATCAAAAATTGCCTGTTAATTATCCTTTTGAAACGTCTAAAATTGCAGGTGATCAAGATATTAAAGATGAGGGAGTATTAGCAAACTCTGGCTATGGCCAGGGGAAACTGCAAGTGAATCCTCTCCACTTGGCATTGATGTATACATCGATTGTAAACGATGGAAATATAGTAAAGCCTATTCTTATGAACGGTGATGAGAGTGGAATATGGAAAAAACAAGTAATATCTAAAGGAACGGCGCAATTAATTCAAAATGATTTAGTTGATGTCATTGAAGATAAAAACGGTACGGGTCATGCAGCAAAGATAGATGGGTTAACCTTGGCTGGAAAAACGGGAACAGCAGAGCTAAAGAAAACTCAAGGTGAAAAAGGGCAGGAAAACGGATGGTTTGTAGCTGTGGACACAAAACAGAAAAACTTACTCGTTTCAATGATGGTTGAAGGGGTAGAGGATAAAGGCGGAAGTCATTATGTCGTGCCGAAAGTAAAAAATGTATTTCAGCAATATAATAAGTAAATAATAAAAGCCAGTTCTAAAAGAGCTGGCTTTTATTATTTACACAAGGGGAGTAATGTTAAGTTTTTGTAAATCCCAATTTTATACAAACTCTGAAAACCCTTATTTTAAAAGGAATCAACGTATTATTGTTAATGTATTGTAAAGAAGCCTAAAAAAATGTGTTTGAAAAGTTATTGACAATTAACAATAATAGGAGTAATTTTTGACTTGGCGTAAAAAAATGAATCGCATAACCTATAGGTGAAAGAACCACATTTTGGGACTTTTGCTCTGGTAAACGTTTGTTTTTTTAGAATTTTTTGATACACAAGAGAGGTGGTTTCTCTCGTTATAGTAATGAACAGCTAGGTTTTATCCATTACTTTAAATGAAAAAAGAAACTAGAACACATATAAAAAGATAGAGAGAAAAAACGAGTGGTAAAGTTTCGATAAATTGGATGGAGGATTGCAACGTGATCAAAAGAAAAAAAGACAAGTTTTCTGAAATGTTAATGGACATTGCCCAAAATATTAAGGACTCAGCGGAGTTTTTAGGCAGCTTTGAACTTCAAAATGTATCTGACCTAAAGGAATTTGCCAACGTTTTAAAAGCGTATGAATCAAAAGGTGATAAATACGTGCATACAGTGATTACTGAGTTGAACAAAGCATTTATTACTCCAATTGAGCGTGAAGATATTTTACAGCTAGCGATGAGCATGGATGATGTACTTGATGGCATCGACAGCTTTGCTGCTTTAATGGAAATTCATTCAATTACGACATTTGATGAATATGTAGCTGAATTTGTTAAAAATATTCAAGGCTGTGCTGAAGAAATTTTAATTACGATTAATTTGTTGTCTGAGAAAAAGCTTCTTCAAATTAGTGAGCATGCAATTAAAATTAAAGAGTATGAGTCACATTGTGATACATTATATCGTCGTGCACTAAAACAATTATTTGCAACATGTAAAGATCCAATTAAAGTTATTCAATATAAAGAAATTTATGAAACGCTAGAAGAAATCGCGGATTATTGTCAAACGGTTGCGAACAACTTAGAATCAGTTATTATGAAGAATGCGTAACGGGGCTATAGTATAATGGATTCAATGCTAATATTAACCATTCTAATTGTAGTTGGTGCACTTGGTTTTGACTTTATCAACGGATTTCACGATACAGCTAATGCCATTGCGACTTCTGTTTCAACCAAAGCTTTAAAACCGCGACATGCAATTCTTTTAGCCGCAACCATGAACTTTGTCGGGGCTATGACGTTTACGGGCGTAGCCAAAACGATTACAAAGGATATCGTTGATCCTTATACGCTTCAAAATGGTTCTGTCGTTATTTTAGCAGCATTAATTTCTGCTATCGCGTGGAACCTAATCACATGGTATTTCGGTATCCCGAGTAGTTCTTCTCATGCAATTATTGGATCGATTGCAGGAGCAGCTATTGCAGCTGCTGGATTTGGTGCTTTAAATTACAAAGGTTTCATCAAAATCATCGAAGCCCTTCTAATTTCACCAGTTCTAGCTTTTGTAGTAGGTTATATTGTCTATACGATTATCAAGCTAACGTTTAAAAACCATAACTTGACGAAAACGAATAAGCGTTTTCGCCGCGTTCAAATCCTGACTGCAGCTCTACAATCTTACACACACGGTACGAATGATGCGCAAAAAGCAATGGGTATCATTACGCTAGCGCTTATTGCTAACAATATGCAAAGCGGTACTGAGATTCAGTGGTGGGTACAGCTGGCTTGTGCGGTCGCAATGGGGCTTGGAACGTCAATTGGTGGATGGAAAATCATTAAAACCGTTGGCGGTAAAATTATGAAAATTCGTCCTGTTAATGGAGTAGCTGCGGACTTGACGGGTGCTGCCATTATCTTTGGAGCAACATTTATTCATCTACCTGTCAGTACTACTCATGTTATTTCATCTTCTATCTTAGGTGTAGGTTCTGCTCACCGAGTGAAAGGTGTAAAATGGGGAACTGCACAGCGCATGGTGATTACATGGGTTATCACATTGCCAATTTCAGCTTCATTAGCTGCACTTATCTATATGATTTTAAATTTGTTCTTTTAATAAATGGGGAGCTTCTTTTAAAGAAGCTCCTTTTTTTATTTACATCCCCTCATTTGCACAGTACACTTAAAACATGAAAATAACACAATCGTTTTTAAAAGGGAGATGGAGAAATGTTTGGAAAAGTAGCTGCTGATGTATTGGGGCTAAGTGATATTGGTTCTGTTATTAAGCCAGTTGATTATGACAAGGTAGATGCAGACGATTACGTTATGCATGAAGAACAAGAAAAAATTTATTTTCTAATCAAATCAAAGTCAGATGAATATTGCTTTACCAATAAAGCGCTCATTCACCTTGATGGAACAAGTGCTACAAGTAAAAAGCGAATGCTTCGCCGCTATAACTACAGCACAAATCACATTTCAAACGTAATGCTAGAAACGGCTGGAACTGTCGATTTAGATGTGGAAATTAAATTTAAAATTGGCTCCGAAACTTTTTCTATCGATGTACACAAAAAGCATATAGAAGAGGTAAAAGATTTATATAAAGCGCTGTTTAAAATGTCTGAAATAACGCGTGAAAATGAAATTGCGCTCGATTTTGCTAAACAAAGCATTCAGCTAGCTTCTTCTACGCTAAGCAGTACAAGAAATACAAGTGGAAGTGTTGCTGGTGAATTTAAAGAAATTAACGAAGCCGCGTTTTCTTGGTTATTAGATAAAAAAACAGCCTACACAACAAAAGATTTCAGCTCAGTTTTCGAGCTGTATATCAATAATTAATAGAAACAGCTGCTCCTTTTATGGAGCAGCTGTTTTTTAATGCTGAACGTTGTAGAATCCTCATGTTAACCTTGAAAAATCACCGAAAAAAGAGCACAATATAAAATAGAAAAGAGAAACAATAGAGACGGGTTTAACTGAAAGAAATAATAGAAAATAAGACTCATAGGTGGAAAGGATTACGGTATGACAGCAAAAAATAATGAGGATACAGTGGCAGAATTAGAAAAGTCACTTCGACATATTGCAGCTATTGTGAAGCAAAAAGGAAGAGAAATTTTAGAAGACTATACGATTACGCCACCTCAGTTTATTGCTTTGCAGTGGCTGTTTGAACGTGGAGATATGACGATTGGCGATTTATCAAATCGGATTTTTCTCGCTTGTAGTACAACGACAGATTTAGTAGATCGTATGGAAAAAAATAAGTTGGTGGTTCGGGTCAAAGATCCGAAAGACCGCCGCGTAGTGCGTATTCATTTGCTTCCTGAAGGAGCACGCGTTATCGAAGAAGTAATTGAAAAGCGACAAACGTATTTAAATGGCGTACTGGCAAACTTCTCTCCTAGTGAAACAGAAGTTTTACGAGTAACGTTACGAAAATTACATGATGAAATGAAAGAAAAATGAGGCGATTGTTTTGAGTAGACCAATTGGTGTTATAGATTCAGGTGTGGGCGGATTAACGGTAGCAAAGGAAATTATGAGACAGCTTCCGAAAGAACAAATTATGTACATTGGAGATACAGCCCGCTGCCCATATGGTCCTCGTCCCAGTGAAGAAGTACGAGCTTTCACATGGGAGATGACTAATTATTTAGTAGATAAAGATATTAAAATGCTTGTTATTGCGTGCAACACGGCTACGGCAGTGGTACTAGATGAAATTCAAGAACAGCTCGATATTCCGGTTATAGGCGTCATTGAACCAGGATCACGAGCTGCGCTTAAAGTAACTAAAAATCATAAAATAGGCGTAATCGGCACAAACGGAACCGTTAAAAGCCAAGCCTATACACATGCACTCCGCGCTCTTCATACGAGAGTGGAAGTGGAAAATTTAGCATGCCCTTTGTTTGTACCTCTTGTGGAGAGCGGTAATTATGAAGGACCGGAAGCGCAGCGAATTGTAAAAGAAACATTAAAACCTTTTTATCATACAGATATGGATACCCTTATTTTAGGATGTACGCATTATCCGTTATTAAAGCCAGTTATTCAAGAAGCAATTGGACCTCGAGTTCAGTTAATTAGTTCTGGTGAAGAAACGGCAATAGAGGTAAGTGCCATTCTTTCTTATAGCAATTTACTAGCTCCTAGAAGCATGGAGCCCGAACACTACTTCTATACAACAGGCTCAACAGAACTGTTTCAATCTATTGCATCTAAATGGTTTGAACACCCTGTATATAATGTTGAGCATATCAAGCTTTAAAACCGAGCATATTAAGCTCGGTTTTTTTTGTGACCAAAAACTTGTTTGAGCTGGTCTAAAATGCAAATAAGCTCGTATACATAGTAGTACAAACAGTCTGAGGAGGGAAAGGAATGTCCAAAAAGACCAAATTTGTTCTCATATCCGCCGTGGTGACCACATCTGTGTTGTTATCCGGCTGTGGACTTTTCGGAGGGGATAACGCAGCAAAGGAAATTGATCCGCCA
Source organism: Priestia sp. 179-F W1.4 NHS (assembly GCF_045369295.1). Classification (NCBI taxonomy): domain Bacteria; kingdom Bacillati; phylum Bacillota; class Bacilli; order Caryophanales; family Bacillaceae; genus Priestia; species Priestia sp. 179-F W1.4 NHS. Next base: position 200,070 of record NZ_JBIQFF010000001.1, read on the forward strand.
AAGGATGTCACCTATGTGAAAGATGAAAAATCATTAGCGACTGAAGCGAAAGTAACGGAAGCTAATAAAAAACAAAGTAAAGCGGCAGAAACATCTGCGCCTACCAAAAGAGAAATTTACTTGATTGATAAAAACGGGTATGTTGTTCCCCAGACGCTTGAAATTCCTAAATCAAAAGGTGTCGCTAAACAGTCTCTTGAATATTTAGTAGAGGGTGGACCAGTCACAAACTTATTGCCAAATAATTTCCGAGCAGTTCTTCCTGCTGATACAAGAGTTTTAGGGACAAAGCTGGAAAGTGACGGCACGATGGTAGCAGATTTTTCACCTGAATTTGCTGAATATAAAAAAGAAGATGAACTCCGTATCCTGCAGGCCGTAACGTGGACGCTGACGCAGTTTGAAGGCGTAAATAAAGTTAAAATTCGCATTAACGGCTATGATAAAGATGAGATGCCTGTAAATCATACACCAATCAGTAAAGGGTTGAGCAGAGCAGATGGCATTAACTTTGATAATACTGGAGTAGTTGACGTAACCCAAACGAAGCCAGTTACGATCTATTACTTAGCTCAAGAGGGCAAACAAACTTACTATGTTCCTGTTACAAAACGAATTGCTTCTGATGACAAAGATATGTACACTGCAATTGTGAACGAGCTTGTAGAAGGACCTGCGCCTGCATCAAGTTTAGTGACAGATTTTAATCCTGATGCAAAGCTCGTAGCAGCTCCAAAGTATGCGGACGGTCAGTTAACGCTGAACTTTAATAAAAATATCTTTGGAAATTTAAAAGGAACGGAAATTTCTCAGTATGTTCTCGACTCCTTGGTGTTATCGCTGACGGAACAAAAAGCCGTAGACAGCGTTGCCATTAAGGTGAATGGCAAAAAAACGCTAAAAGATGAAAAAGGGAAAAAGCTAACGGAGCCAGTTTCAAGACCTAAAAATGTGAACACAGGTAGTTTTTAAAAACAAATTTTTGTTATACTAGTAAAGGACTAAGTAGAAAGAGGTCTGCTGAAATAGCGACCTCTTTCCGCTGTTTTATAGTTAAAATGGAAGAAGCTATTACATATAAATGAATTAATAGGAGGACATGCTTAATGCGTTTGGACGGTAGAGAATTTAATGAATTGAGACCTGTATCTCTTCATACTTCATACTTAAAGCATCCAGAAGGATCTGTATTAATCTCGGTGGGAGATACGAAGGTTATTTGTACAGCAAGCATAGACGACAGAGTGCCTCCTTTTATGCGTGGACAAGGAAAAGGATGGATTACAGCTGAATATTCTATGCTGCCTCGAGCTACGGCACAAAGAAATATACGCGAATCAACAAAAGGTAAAGTCACAGGACGAACAATGGAAATTCAGCGTCTGATCGGACGAGCTCTTCGTTCTGTAGTCGACCTGGAAAAGGTCGGAGAAAAGACCATTTGGATTGATTGTGATGTTATTCAAGCAGATGGCGGAACAAGAACAGCATCGATTACAGGTGCATTTGTGGCTATGGTTTTAGCGTTTGGAAAGCTGGTTGAAGAGAACAAGCTGACAGAAATTCCTATTCATGACTATTTAGCTGCGACTTCAGTAGGTATCCATGGAGAAAATTCGATTTTAGATTTAAATTATGAAGAAGATTCGACAGCGGAAGTTGACATGAATATTGTGATGACAGGAAGCGGACAGTTTGTAGAATTACAGGGAACGGGAGAGGAATCGACGTTTTCGAGAGAACAGTTAAACCATCTTCTGGATTTAGGGGAAAAGGGTGTTTATCAATTGATTGAACAGCAAAAGGAAGTTCTTGATCATCTGGCTGCTTACATTCCGGTTAAAGAAAGGTAAGGGATTAACGTGCGTGAAATCATTATTGCAACTAAAAATGCAGGCAAAGTAAAGGATTTTGAAACACTATTCTCACCGAAGGGATTTAAAGTAACATCGCTTCTTGATTTTCCTGAAATTGAGGACGTGGAAGAAACGGGCGTTACATTTGCAGAGAACGCCACGCTAAAGGCAGAAACCATTTCATCAGCATTAAATAAGCCGGTTATTGCCGATGATTCTGGGCTTGCTATTGATGCCTTAAACGGAGAGCCAGGCGTTTATTCCGCGCGTTATGCTGGTGAAAATAAAGATGATAATGCTAATATAGAGAAGGTACTTCAAAAATTACATGACGTGCCGTTTGAAAAGCGCACGGCACGTTTTCATTGTACGCTTGCTATTGCAGTGCCTGGAAAGAGAACAGAGTTCGTAGAAGGCACGTGTGAAGGGCGCATCTTGGAAGAAAAAAGAGGCGAGAACGGCTTTGGATACGATCCTATTTTCTTTGTAGAAAAATGGAACTGCTCCATGGCAGAATTGTCTAAAGAACAAAAAAATCAAATTAGTCACCGAGCAAATGCGTTAGAAAAACTAGCACCGCTAATTGATGCGCAATTTTAGAAGGAGTGATGACGTGTGAAACTATTAATTGTAAGCGATAGCCACGGGTTACAAGAAGAACTGCTCACTATCAGGGAAAGACATGCTGATGTAGATAAGATGATTCATTGTGGTGACTCTGAGCTGCCACAAGACAGCAAAGAAATGTCTTCGTTTTTAGGCGTTCGAGGAAATTGTGATTATGATGCATCTTACGTCAATGATCGAGTAGAGTCACTTGGAGAAGCCACGTGTCTGGTTACACACGGTCACTTATATAATGTTAAAATGTCTATGATGAATCTGCATTACAAAGCGAGAGAAGTGGGGGCAAACGTTGTTTGTTTTGGGCATTCTCACATAGCGGGAGCTGAGCTCATGGACGGAGTTTTATTTATCAATCCAGGAAGTATGTTACTTCCTCGTATGAGAAAAGAACGTACGTATGCTATACTAGTAATGGATGGTACAGAAGCTACCGTGCAGTTTTACGATATAAGCGGTAAACATATTCCTAGCATGCAGTTAACCTGTACACTTTCAGCATAATATAGCCAAATATAGGGAGAAGAGAAGGTTTTTTACCTCTCTTCTCATAAAAATTCAAAAAAACGTTGACTTTTAAATTATATTTGAATATAATAAGTATTGTCTTTGATACACTTTAACATTATGTCCCAGTAGCTCAGCAGGATAGAGCAACGGCCTTCTAAGCCGTCGGTCGGGAGTTCGAATCTCTCCTGGGACGTCTATAAAAAAATCCCGGCTTTTACTTTTTAGTAAAAGCCGGGATTTTTTTATTTATCTTAAAAGTGAATGTTTGTTCATTCAGTGTGTACAAATGAACGTTTCAGAAAAACTTTTTGAACTGCTATAAACCCTTATTGCATCAATAATGAAAACGCATTCAAATATTCTGTTTAGTCTAAATTGTCTAAAAAAATCTTGAAAAGTGGTTGACTATGCATAGAAATGGGCGTAAGATAGTCCTCAAATATAAGTTTTCTAAAAATTTTAATTAATTGTAATTAATTTAAAATATGATGTGTAAAGCATTGTTCAAAAAGCATATAGCGTTTTAAAACGTTGAAGAGGATAAGTAGTTTTGATGTTTAGGTATCAACAGAGAGTCGGGTTGCTGGAAGCCGGCGTTACCAAGTCAAAATGAACTCACCTCAGAGTGTCACCCTGAAATTCAGTAAGGGCGACCGAGTGTACTTCCAAAGCACTCGTTATCAAAAAGAATGTACAGTATACATTCATAAGGTAATCATTACGATTACAAACGAGGGTGGTACCGCGTAAAGTACAAAAGACTTTTCGCCCCTTGACCTATATCATTTGATAGGGTCTATTTAGGGGTGAGAAGTCTTTTTTCTTTTATCTAGAAAACGAAAGGATGAGAAAAGTGGGAGCCAATATGCAAACGAAAGAACCTGTAAGCGCTGGGGCACAAATGAATGGAGCTGACATGTTGATTGAATCTCTAAGAAGAGAAAACGTTGACGTCATCTTCGGTTACCCAGGGGGAGCCGTTTTACCGATTTACGATAAGCTATACGGTTCAGGAATGTTTCACGTACTTGCTCGTCACGAACAAGGTGGAATTCACGCAGCAGAAGGGTACGCAAGAATTTCAGGTAAACCCGGTGTAGTTATCGCAACAAGTGGTCCTGGTGCAACAAATATCGTAACAGGTTTGGCAGATGCGATGATTGACTCACTTCCTTTAGTTGTTTTTACTGGTCAAGTAGCTTCAAGTGTAATTGGTTCTGACGCGTTCCAAGAAGCAGATGTATTAGGAATTACAATGCCAATTACAAAACATAGCTATCAAGTACGCAATATCAGCGACATGCCGAGAATCATCAAAGAGGCATTTCATATTGCGACAACAGGAAGACCTGGTCCAGTCTTAATCGACATTCCAAAAGATATGGCACAGGGTGATGGAACATTTAATTACGAAGGAGAAATTGATTTACCTGGCTATCAGCCAACTTATTTTCCAAATCAGCTGCAGGTTAAAAAGTTAACAGACGCAGTAGCAGCTGCAAAGAAACCTGTTATTCTAGCAGGTGCGGGAGTATTATTGAGTAAAGGTTCAGAAGAATTAAAAAATTATGCTGAGCGTCAAAATATTCCGGTTATTAATACGCTTTTAGGGTTAGGCTGTTTTCCTGCAGATCATCCGCTTCATTTAGGAATGGCTGGCATGCACGGAACGTACACAGCAAACATGGCAATTTATGAGAGTGATCTTCTCATTAGTATCGGGGCGCGCTTTGATGACCGAGTAACAGGTAACTTAAAGCATTTTGCACCAAATGCAAAAATTGCTCACATTGACATCGACCCAGCGGAAATTGGAAAGAATGTTCCAACCAAGATTCCAATTGTTGGAGATGCAAAAGAAGTATTAAAGCAATTGCTTCTGCAAGAAGGAGAAGTTGGAGATTATACGAAATGGCATGAGAAATTAGCGGCGTGGAAACAAGAATATCCATTATGGTATCAGAACTCAGCGGACGTGTTGAAACCACAAAAAGTAGTTGAGTTGCTTCACAAATATACAAATGGAGATGCCGTTGTTACAACGGACGTTGGGCAACATCAGATGTGGGTAGCTCAATACTACACATTTAATAATCCAGATCGATGGGTAACTTCAGGTGGCCTTGGCACCATGGGCTTTGGATTACCTTCTGCAATCGGCGCTCAGCTGGCAAATAAAGATAAAACAGTTGTAGCAGTCGTTGGTGACGGTGGATTTCAAATGACGCTTCAAGAATTAGGAGTTATTAGAGAATTAAATTTACCTGTAAAAGTCGTTGTACTTAACAATCAGTCGCTTGGTATGGTTCGTCAGTGGCAGGAAATCTTCTATGAAGAACGCTACTCACACTCTTTAATTCCGAATCAGCCTAATTTAATGAAGCTTGCAGAAGCTTATGATATCAAAGGTTTACAAGCTTCTACTGAAGAAGAAGCGCATGCGGCTTTGAAAGAAGCAATGGAAACAGATGGACCTGTTCTACTAAATTTCTTTGTCGCACCTAAAGAAAACGTATATCCAATGGTTGCACCTGGAAAAGGATTACATGAAATGGTAGGGGTGAAACCATGAAGCGAATTATTACAGCAACTGTATTAAACCGTGCGGGCGTATTAAATCGCGTGACGGGGTTATTTACAAAAAGAAATTTCAATATTGAGAGTATTTCGGTAGGTCACACTGAATCTGAAGATGTATCACGCATGACGTTTGTTGTGAACGTAGAGCATGATAACGCTGCTGAACAAGTGATTAAGCAGTTAAATAAGCAGATTGACGTGTTGAAGGTTCAAGATATTACGGATCAAGCGGTGGTATCAAGAGAGCTTGCTTTAATGAAAGTAGCCTCTACGCCAGCGAGCCGTAACGAACTTTATGCAGTAATTGAGCCTTTCCGTGCAACCATCATTGATGTAAGTCGCGACAGCTTAATTATTCAAGTAACAGGTGAATCCAGCAAGATTGAAGCGATGATTGATCTGCTTCAGCCTTATGGATTAAAAGAAGTAACGCGCACGGGTACAGTAGCTGTTCCGCGCGGTACGCAAAAAGCAGCAGCCAAACTTTCATCAATCATTTAATTCTAGCTAGTTACTAACCAAGTAAACTATATAAAACTATATAAACTAAGAGGAGAGATTTATTATGACAAAGGTATATTATAACGGAGATGCAAAGGATCAATTATTACAAGGTAAAACAGTAGCAATCGTAGGCTATGGTTCACAAGGTCACGCCCATGCACAAAACTTACGCGACAGCGGAGTAAACGTGGTAGTAGGATTACGTAAAGGTAAATCATGGGACCAAGCAGAGCAAGACGGTTTCACTGTATTATCTGTAAAAGATGCAGTTCAACAAGCAGAAGTAGTAATGGTATTACTTCCAGATGAGTATCAGCCAAAAGTTTATAACGAAGAAATTCTTCCAGGACTAAAACCAGGAAAATCTTTAGTATTTGCTCACGGTTTCAACATTCACTTTAACCAAATCGTAGCACCTGAATTCGTTGACGTATTCTTAGTAGCTCCAAAAGGCCCTGGTCACCTTGTAAGAAGAACGTATGAAGAAGGAGCTGGCGTACCGGCGTTATTCGCAGTATTCCAAGATGTAACTGGAGAAGCAAAAGACGTAGCGTTAGCTTATGCTAAAGCAATCGGTTCAGCTCGTGCGGGTGTGTTAGAAACAACATTTAAAGAAGAAACAGAAACAGATCTTTTCGGTGAGCAAGCAGTACTTTGCGGTGGGTTAACTTCATTAGTTAAAGCTGGTTTTGAAACGCTTGTAGAAGCTGGCTACCAACCGGAAGTTGCATATTTTGAGTGTTTACACGAATTAAAATTAATTGTTGACCTTATGTATGAAGGCGGAATGGAAGGCATGCGTTATTCAATCTCTGATACAGCTCAATGGGGTGACTTCGTTTCAGGACCACGCGTTGTAGATGAGCGTTCAAAAGAGCAAATGAAAAAAGTGCTTGAAGATATCCAAACAGGTAAATTTGCAAAAGGCTGGATCCTAGAAAACCAAGCAAATCGTCCGGAATTTACAGCTATCAATAACCGTGAAAACGAACATTTAATTGAAAAAGTTGGCGCTCAATTACGTGAAATGATGCCATTTGTTAAAAAACAAAAGAAAGAAGCGGTGATCGCTAGTGCAAAAAATTAAACTATTTGACACGACGCTACGCGATGGTGAACAGTCACCTGGAGTCAATTTGAACCTACAAGAAAAGCTTGAAATTGCTAAGCAGTTAGAGCGATTAGGTATCGACATCATTGAAGCCGGATTTCCCGCTTCTTCAAAAGGTGATTTTCAATCCGTAAAAGAAATTGCGTCTATTGTCAAAAATTCTTCTGTAACAGGCCTTGCAAGGTCTGTTACAAAAGATATTGACATTGCATGGGAAGCGTTAAAAGAAAGTGCAGAACCAAGACTGCATGTTTTTATCGCTACTTCCGAAATTCATATGCAGCATAAATTGAAAAAGACACCTGATGAAGTACTTGAAACAGCAGTGGAAATGGTGAAATACGCAAGTGAAAAATTCCCGGTTGTTCAATGGTCTGCTGAAGATGCATGTCGCACAGATTTACCGTTTTTAGCTAGAATTGTAGAAGCTGTTATCGATGCTGGTGCAAAAGTCGTTAATATTCCAGATACGGTAGGATTTATCACGCCTGGTGACTATCAATCCGTATTTAATTACTTAAAAGAACATGTATCAAATATTCATAAGGTCGATTTGTCAGCTCACTGCCACGATGACTTAGGGTTAGCTGTTGCTAATTCAATGGCTGCTATTGAAGCAGGAGCTACTCAAATTGAAGGAACGATTAACGGAATCGGAGAACGTGCCGGTAACGCGGCTCTTGAAGAAGTAGCACTTGCGCTTCATGTCCGTCAAGACTTCTATCAAGCGAGCACAGGTTTGATCTTGCCCGAAATCAAGCGTACGAGTGACATTATCAGTAAGCTTACCGGAATGAATATTGCGCCAAATAAAGCAATTGTCGGAAAAAATGCTTTTGCTCATGAATCAGGTATTCACCAAGACGGCGTCTTAAAAAATCCGTTAACATATGAGATTATTTCCCCAGAACTTGTGGGTGTTAAACAAAATCCGATTGTGCTTGGCAAGCATTCTGGTCGTCATGCGTTTCGTACACGCCTAGTAGAGCTTGGATTCACATTGGAAGATACAGAAGCAAACGTTCTTTTTGAGAAATTTAAAGACTTAGCAGATAAGAAAAAAGACATTACCGACGATGATTTATTGGCATTAGTCATTCAAAAGCAAGTTAGCAAAGACAGTGAATATAAGCTTGAAAGTCTGCAGGTTCAGTATGGTACGAACAATATTCCTACGGCTACGATTACGCTTCGCAAAGAAAACGGCGAAGAGATTCAAGAAGCAGCTACGGGATCTGGAAGCGTGGAAGCTATCTATAATACGCTGCAACGCTGTGTTGAGCAAGATGTCAAACTATTAGACTATCGTATTCAGTCTATTAACGGCGGGCCGGATGCACTGGCTGAAGTATTTGTGAAGGTTGAAAGCGAAGGAACTGAAGCAAGCGGACGCGGAGTAGCATTTGACGTATTAGAATCGTCAGCGAAAGCCTATTTAAATGCCATTAATCGATTAATCGCTATTCAGCAGCATCGTACAAAGCAAGAAGTAATGTGAACTGAAGGGAGAGACCACCATGACAAAAAAAGTCGCTGTATTACCGGGTGACGGCGTAGGAACAGAAGTAACCAAAGGCGCTGTTGCCGTTTTAAAAGCAATTGGAGAGCGCTTTGATCATCAATTCGAGTTTACGTATGGATTAATTGGCGGAGCTGCAATTGATGAGGCTGGCACACCTCTTCCAGAAAGTACAATTGAGACTTGTAAGCAGGCGGATGCCGTCTTACTTGGATCCGTTGGAGGGCCAAAATGGGATCGTAACCCTTCACATTTGCGACCAGAAAAAGGTTTGCTAGCTATTCGAAAAGAATTGGATTTATATGCTAACCTTCGTCCAGTGACGTTTTATGATAGCTTAGCAGATGCCTCTCCTTTGAAAAAAGAATACATTGAAGGTGTTGACTTCATTATCGTTCGTGAGCTAACAGGGGGCTTATATTTTGGTCAGCCTAGCGAGCGTCGAACAGAAGGAAATGAAGAGACAGTTGTCGACACGTTATTTTATAAGCGTACAGAAATAGAAAGGATTATTCGCCAAGCGTTTGAAACGGCTGTAAATCGACGTAAAAAGGTAACGTCGGTTGATAAAGCGAATGTGCTTGAGTCTAGTCGAGTGTGGCGTGAAGTAGCTGAAGAAGTAGCAAAAGACTACCCGGATGTAGAGCTTGAGCATATGCTTGTAGATTCAGCTGCTATGCAGTTAATTCGTAATCCGAAATATTTTGATGTAGTGGTAACTGAAAATATGTTTGGTGATATTTTGAGTGATGAGGCTTCTATGCTGACAGGATCGTTAGGGATGCTTCCATCTGCGAGTTTAACGGTTGATGGTCCATCTTTATACGAACCGGTTCACGGTTCTGCACCAGACATTGCTGGACAAAACAAAGCTAATCCGATTGCTGCTATTTTATCTGCAGCAATGTTGCTTAGACATTCATTTGGATTAGAAACAGAAGCAGCGGTGATTGAACAAGCGGTTGAAAGTGTATTACATGCAGGTCATCGAACAGCTGACTTAGCAGACGGTAATCATTATTTAAGTACCGATAAAATGGTGGATGCAATAACTGCGGTTATTGCCAACGATTCTGCCATTTCAAGCATTATGACAGCTTACAGTTAATCATGCGTTTCTCACGTTTTGTGAGAAACGTTTTTCATAATCAGAAAGGAGGAGCAGTATGAAACCAAAAACAATTATTGATAAGCTTTGGGAACAACATGTTGTACGTCGAGAAGAGGGGAAGCCGGACTTATTATATATCGATCTTCATCTTATTCATGAAGTAACGTCTCCTCAAGCATTCGAAGGTCTTCGCGTGGCAAATCGTCAAGTGAAGCGTCCGGACTTAACGTTTGCTACAATGGATCACAATATTCCAACGGTTGACCGTTTTAATATTAAAGATCCGATTGCAAAGAAACAAGTAGACAAACTATCTGAAAACTGTCATGAGTTTGGTGTGAAGCTTTTAGATTTAACAAGCGAAGAGCAAGGAATTGTGCATATCATTGGACCGGAATTAGGATTGACGCAGCCTGGAAAAACCATTGTGTGCGGAGATAGCCATACATCTACTCACGGTGCATTTGGAGCGCTTGCTTTTGGTATAGGAACGAGTGAGGTAGAACATGTTTTAGCAACGCAAACGCTATGGCAAGCGAAACCAAAAACGCTACAAGTGAAAGTAAATGGCAAAAAACAGCCTGGTGTTTATGCTAAGGACATTGTGTTAGCAATTATTCAAAAATTCGGCGTGAATTTTGGAACGGGTTCAATCGTAGAATTTACGGGCGAATGTATTCGCGACCTTTCAATGGAAGAGCGCATGACTATTTGTAATATGTCTATTGAAGCCGGTGCAAAAGCTGGTTTAATCAGTCCAGATGATGTTACTTTCTCTTATATTAAAGGGCGTCAGTATGCTCCTAAAGGAGAACAGTTTGAAAAAGCAGTGGAAGCTTGGGCAGCTTTAGCAACAGATGAAGGTGCAACATACGATGAAACGCTAGAAATTGATGCAGATACAATTGAGCCTGTTGTAACATGGGGAACAAACCCGGCGATGAGTTCTTATGTTAGCAAGCAAGTTCCTACATTAGAAGAGTGTACAACAGAAGCTGAGAAAAAGTCTTTGTCACGAGCACTTGAGTATATGGGCTTACAGCCCGGCATGGCAATAGAAGAGATCCCAGTTCAGCATGTATTTATCGGTTCATGTACAAATGCTCGTTTGTCTGATCTTCGTGACGTGGCAGCCTTTATTAAAGGAAAGAAAGTGTCACCAGATGTGCGAGCGATGATTGTACCAGGTTCTCAAAAAGTAAAGCGAGTGGCTGAAGAAGAAGGGTTATCTGCTATTTTTATTGAAGCAGGCTTTGAATGGAGAGACTCGGGCTGCAGCATGTGTCTAGGCATGAACTCTGACTTAGTTCCACAAGGCGAACACTGTGCGTCCACTTCTAATCGAAACTTTGAAGGACGTCAAGGAAAAGGTGCCAGAACGCATTTAGTAAGCCCGGTAATGGCAGCAGCGGCAGCGGTATATGGACATTTTGTTGATGTACGCAAACTACAAGAACAAGCGGTGCGATAAGGAGGAGAACACAGATGAATGCTTTTACAATCCATACAGGAAAAGTAGCAGGTCTCGACCGAGCAAACGTAGATACTGATCAAATTATCCCAAAGCAATTTTTGAAAAGAATTGAGCGTACTGGCTTTGGCCAATTTCTCTTTTTTGATTGGCGATATAATGAAGATGAAACGTTAAATGAAACGTTTGAACTAAATCAGCCTCAAAATCAAGGAGCAACAATTCTGGTAGCTGACGAGAACTTCGGGTGTGGTTCGTCACGTGAACACGCTCCATGGGCGCTTTTAGACTATGGGTTCCGTGCCATTATCGCACCGTCATTTGCGGATATTTTTAAACAAAATTGTCTAAAAAATGGTATTTTACCTATTGTTTTACCAAAAGAAGATGTTTCCTATTTAATGAAAGAGTCTCAAAGTGCTTCTTACGCCTGTACAATCGATCTTCATCAGCAAAAAATTACCGATGAAGCAGGTTTTGAACGTACGTTTGAGATCAATGGCCATTGGAAATATATGCTTGTTAACGGATATGATGAAATTGGCTATACGCTTTCTTTTGAAGACGACATTTCTGCTTATGAAGCAAAAACGGTAAGATATTAACCAAAAATCGAGCAAAATGATGATTTTGCTCGATTTTTTTGCGTTCCGTTAATTCAATTGCTAAACTGTAAAGCAAATGGACCGCGAAGTGGGGAGAAAACATGTCGAATGAACAACAAAACAAAATTGTAGCTTTTCCTCTATTAAAAGAACGGTTGGTTGAAAAAGCTACAGAACATATGCAGCACAAGCAATTTCAAGAAGCACTTCCTTTATTTGAGCAGGCCTACGAACTTGATAATAAGCATCATGAAATTTTGCTTGGCCTTGTTATTTGTCACGTGGAGCTCGGTGATGCAGGCATAGCTAAGGAATTATGTGAGCAAATGCTGAAAGAAGATATTGGCGATTATTATCATAATTTGCAAATGTACCTCATGGTGTTAATTCAGCTTGGTCATTATCATGAAGGATATGTCACTCTACAAGCAGTTATTCAAGAACACAAACTCCCTTCTGAACATGCTGAACAGCTTTATCAGCTATTGGAGTTCTGCAAAAATAGAATGAATCAAGAACAAGTCATAGAAGAACAAACAGAAGAAGAACAGATAGAGCAGTTTAAATCATTCACAGCTCTAGACAATATTCAAGATCAGCTTGAATGGGTTCATTCATTAAAAACAAAGAGAATTGAAAAGCAGCGCTTCTTTCTGGAACAGCTATTTTCATCTGAAGCTATTCACCCTATCGTAAAAACAGTCGCTTTAAAAACAGTCATGGAAGAAGAAGTAGACATTGATTTTATGATTAGTAAGTTTGGAGAGACGAAAAAAGTAAATGCGCTTCAGCTTCAACGAACAACACCGTATTTGTTTGCCGAGCAAGTAGAAGCGCAGCTGACGGAAAAGCTGGAGCATGAAAATCCTACATTGCTGCAGGTTGCCGTTGAAATATGGCAGCGTCATTTATTTATAACATTTCCGTTTTTACCGGGTGATAATGTAAAACTTTGGACAGAAGCGGTGTATGCTGTTAGTCTGATGATGCAAGGAGAAGAGTCAGATGCAGCTGTAGCAGAGGAAGATGGAAGTTTCTCCGCAGCTGAATTACGAAAGGCAATTAAAGAGCTAAAAGAAATTGAAGAAATTTCTTTTATATAAAATGTGGTGTTTAGTTGAAACGTCATTGTTGTATGTTATAATATAATGGTTGTAAAATGCACTTAAATACGTATAGTAGAATTTCATCTTTACATTACATTCCTACTTACTTTAAAGTAGTAGGGAGTTAAATAGATAATGATTGAGGTTTGAACTGATAGGCTATCTGCATTATCTAATTTAGAAATCACTACTTAAAATGATTTTGGAGGGAAACATTCATGTCTGCAAAATGGGAAAAACAAGAAGGAAATCAAGGCGTTTTAACAGTAGAAGTTGAAGCTGCTGAGTTTGATAAAGCCTTAGATAAAGCATTCACAAAAGTTGTAAAACAAGTAAACGTACCAGGGTTCCGTAAAGGTAAAATGCCTCGTCCACTTTTCGAAAAACGTTTTGGCGTAGAGTCTTTATACCAAGATGCACTAGACATCTTATTACCTGAAGCTTACAGCAATGCAATTGTTGAAGCTGGTATCGAGCCGGTTGATCGTCCAGAAATCGATGTTGAAACAATTGAAAAAGGACAACCTCTAGTTTTCACTGCTAAAGTAACTGTTAAGCCTGAAGTTAAATTAGGCGAATACAAAAACTTAGAAGTAGAAAAAGTAGATACAACTGTAACAGACGAAGACGTTGAAGCTGAATTAAAAACACTTCAAGAGCGTCACGCTGAACTAGTTGTTAAAGAAGAAGGAACAGTAGCTGAAGGCGATACAGCTGTAATCGACTTTGAAGGTTTCGTTGATGGCGAAGCATTTGAAGGCGGAAAAGGCGAAAACTATTCTTTAGAAATCGGTTCTAACACATTCATCCCTGGCTTTGAAGAGCAACTAGTTGGTCTTGAAGTAGGCGCTGAAAAAGAAGTGGAAGTAACATTCCCTGAAGAGTATCACGCTGAAGAGCTAGCTGGTAAAGCTGCTAAATTCCAAGTGAAATTACATGAAATCAAATCTAAAGAGCTTCCAGCTTTAGACGATGAGTTTGCAAAAGACGTAGATGAAGAAGTAGAAACTTTAGAAGCGTTAAAAGCAAAAACAAAAGAAAAATTACAAAGCGATAAAGAAAACCAAGCAGAATCAGCTCTTCGCGACACTTTAGTAGAAAAAGCTGCTGAAAATGCTGAAGTAGAAATTCCAGAAGCAATGTTCAACACTGAAATGGATCGTATGATGCAAGAGTTTGAACAACGTTTACAAATGCAAGGTCTTAACCTTGAACTTTACTTCCAATTCTCAGGTCAAGATGAAAAAGCTCTTCGCGACCAAATGCGTCCGGATGCTGAAAAGCGTGTGAAAATCAACTTAACGCTAGAAGCTATTTCAAAAGCTGAAAATCTTGAAGTAAGCGAAGAAGAAGTAGAAAAAGAATTAGAAAACATGGCAGGAATGTACAACATGCCTGTCGAAGAAATTAAGAAAGTGCTTGGCAGTCTTGATAGCATTAAAGAAGACATGAAAGTACGTAAAGCAGTTGAATTTCTTGTAGAAAACAGCAAAGCTGTTGCATAATAGTAAGTAAGAAACAAGGCGCGACTTGATCGTGCCTTGTTTTATAAACTTCAATAGTTTTTTTATATCATAACCAACACCGTAGAAGCAGCTTTAACCCATTGTTTGAAATCCGTGGTTATGAAATAGGCCCAATAAGAGGACACTATATAATAGCAGATCTTCATTCTGTTATGCTCATCAACAACATATACATAAAACGTTTTAGTATCTATTCAAGAAAATGTATGGTAAAATGCAATACAAATCTTTTCATAGCGCTTTTACTATGTGATAAAGAGGGGCATTTACCTACAAATAGATGAGTTGTTCATGTTGTTGGGCTATAGCGCGGATAGAAATCAGCTTCGAGCACTTTAGTAAATACTACAAGGGGTGAAAATTATGTTTAAATTTAACGATGAAAAAGGGCAGTTAAAATGCTCATTTTGTGGTAAAACACAAGAACAAGTACGCAAGTTAGTTGCGGGTCCAGGTGTTTACATATGCGATGAATGTATTGAACTTTGCACGGAAATCGTAGAAGAAGAGTTAGGTACAGAAGAAGAAGTAGAATTTAAAGATGTACCAAAACCAAAAGAAATTCGTGACATTTTAGATGAGTATGTAATTGGTCAAGAGGATGCGAAAAAATCGTTATCTGTTGCAGTATACAACCATTACAAACGAATCAATTCAAACAGTAAAATTGATGACGTTGAGTTATCAAAAAGTAATATTGCATTAATTGGACCTACAGGAAGCGGTAAAACTTTACTAGCTCAAACATTGGCTCGTATTTTAAACGTACCGTTTGCGATTGCAGATGCAACATCTCTAACAGAAGCGGGTTATGTAGGAGAAGATGTTGAAAACATCTTATTAAAATTAATTCAATCAGCTGATTACGATGTGGAGAAAGCTGAAAAAGGTATCATCTACATCGATGAAATTGATAAAGTAGCGCGTAAGTCTGAAAACCCATCTATTACACGTGATGTATCAGGTGAAGGTGTGCAGCAGGCTCTTCTTAAAATCTTAGAAGGTACTGTAGCAAGTGTTCCTCCTCAAGGTGGACGCAAACACCCTCATCAAGAATTTATTCAAATAGATACAACAAATATCTTATTTATTTGCGGTGGTGCGTTTGACGGAATCGAACCTATTATTAAGCGCCGTCTAGGTAAAAAAGTAATTGGTTTCGGTTCAGAAACAAAACAACAAGACTTTACAGAAAAAGAGTTACTAGCAAAAGTATTACCGGAAGATTTATTAAAATTTGGTTTAATTCCAGAGTTTATTGGTCGTTTACCGGTTACTGCTAGCTTAGTGCCTCTTGATGAAGAAGCGCTAGTCGAGATTTTAACAAAACCGAAAAATGCACTAGTGAAACAATATCAAAAAATGCTTGAACTTGATGACGTTGAACTTGAGTTCGAAGACGAGGCTTTAGTAGAAATTTCTAAAAAAGCAATCGAGCGTAAAACAGGTGCTCGTGGTCTACGTTCAATCATTGAAGGTATTATGTTAGATGTAATGTTTGATCTTCCTTCACGTGATGATATTACAAAATGTATTATCACAGGTGAAACAGTTCGTGATCAAGCGGCTCCTAAGTTCGTATTAGAAGACGGATCTACTATTCAAGAAGGCAGCAAAACATCAGCATAAAAAAAGCCGGGTACTCAATTTGAGTACCCGGCTTTTTTCTGTTGATGAAGGAAAACTAAATTTTACTTTTTACTAGAATCTTGTTTATTCCTACTGCTGCAGGGAGATAATAACTGATAATTATCTTACTAAACTGCGCAGGAGGTTTATCTATGAACTGGACGAATATTGCCTTAATGGTCCAACTCTTTTTTGGTATCATCATTGGCTTATATTTTTGGAATTTATTACGCAATCAGCGTACGCAAAAAGTCTCAATTGACCGGGATTCAAAAAAAGAAATGGAGCAATTGCAGAAGATGAGAGCCATCTCTTTAACTGAGCCGCTTGCCGAACGTGTGAGACCATCTAGCTTCTCCGATATCGTCGGACAAGAAGATGGAATTCGATCACTAAAGGCTGCCCTTTGCGGCCCTAATCCACAGCATGTGATTGTATACGGGCCGCCTGGAGTAGGAAAAACAGCAGCAGCACGTTTAGTGTTAGAAGAAGCAAAGAAAAATAAAAAATCACCTTTTAAACAAGCAGCTGTATTTGTAGAGTTAGATGCAACTACGGCGCGTTTTGATGAGCGAGGCATTGCAGATCCTTTAATTGGATCAGTGCATGATCCCATTTACCAAGGAGCAGGCGCTATGGGCCAAGCTGGAATTCCGCAGCCAAAACAAGGAGCGGTTACAGATGCACACGGCGGAATTTTATTTATTGATGAAATTGGAGAACTCCATCCTATTCAGATGAATAAGCTGTTAAAGGTTCTAGAAGATCGAAAAGTGTTTATGGAAAGTGCCTATTACAGCGAAGAAAATACACAAATTCCAACACATATTCACGATATTTTTCAAAATGGTTTGCCAGCAGACTTTCGTTTGATTGGTGCGACGACTAGAACGCCTAATGAAATTCCGCCTGCCATTCGCTCCAGGTGCGTAGAGGTATTTTTCCGTGAGCTTGATCGCGACGAAATTATTACAGTTGCAAAAAAAGCAGCAAATAAAGTAAGAATGGATATATCAGAAGAAGGTTTATCTCTGTTTTCTACATATGCACGCAATGGACGTGAAACGGTTAATATGATGCAAATTGCGGCTGGATTAGCGATATCAGAGGAACGAACGGACATTAAAAATGAAGATATTGAATGGATCGTTCATTCTAGTCAACTATCTCCAAGACACGATCCGAAAATTGCAGATGAGGAAAAAGTAGGGCTTATTAATGGATTGGCGGTGTACGGGCCCAACTCTGGAGCACTTTTAGAAATTGAGGTCAAAGCGATTCCTGCAAAAGAGAAAGGGAACATTATTATTACGGGTATCGTTGAAGAGGAAAGTATAGGGACTCAAGGGAAGTCTATTCGCCGTAAAAGTATGGCTAAAAGCTCAATTGAAAATGTCATAACTGTTCTTCGCTCAATGGATGTTCCAGCGGATGAGTATGATATTCATGTAAACTTTCCGGGAGGTGTGCCAATTGATGGGCCTTCTGCCGGTATTGCTATGGCAACAGGTATCTACTCAGCTATTTATGAAGTTCCAATCAAACATACGGTAGCAATGACAGGAGAAATTGGTCTGCACGGCAACGTAAAGCCAATTGGCGGCGTAATTCCAAAAATCAAGGCAGCAAAACAAGCAGGCGTTCAGACGGTGATTGTGCCAAAAGAAAATATGAATGCAATGGTAGAAAAGGTAAAAGGTATCGATATTATTCCTGTCCATCATTTAACAGAGGTGTTTGAACAAGCACTATTGTCTGTACATGAGCATGTTGCACATTTGTCGGTAGATCCAGCTATTCCAAATAGAGAATCTAGCTAATTCTATCATGATAATTAAAAATTAATGGTCAGATGAATATTCATCGCCTTTTTCGCGTATAAAACCTTTATACACAGCCAACGAAAAAGGCGTTTTTTTATGAAAAGAGCTTAAAAAGATATATTTTGCCTTTTAATTCTTTCTCATGATACAATTAGTAATTACTATTGTTAGACAATGTGTATACAAATGAGATAAAATTGTTAAAAGAATTCACACTTTACATACTTTAATTGACGAGCATTGGAGGTGTTCATTGCATGGCAGAAAAAGAAAAATTGACAATGCCGCTACTGCCTTTACGAGGTTTGATCGTCTATCCGACAATGGTGCTTCATTTAGATGTTGGGCGAGACAAATCTGTGCAAGCATTAGAAAAAGCAATGATGGATGATCACTTAGTTTGTTTAGTATCACAAAAAGATATGGGTATCGATGAACCAACAAAAGAGGATTTATATAGAACCGGTACGTTGGCAAAAATTAAACAAATGCTAAAGCTGCCGAATGGAACGATGCGCGTCTTAGTAGAAGGACTGAATCGCGTAACCGTTACAGAATTTGAAGACAGCGAAGAATATTTTGTTGTGCACGTGGAAAAGCAAAACGAAGAACATCAGGTTGATGTAGAAGATAAAGCGCTGATGCGCACGCTTTTAGATTATTTCGAACAATACATAAAACTTTCCAAAAAGGTGTCCGTTGAAACTCTTTCAACCGTAAGTGACATTGAAGAACCAGGAAGATTAGCGGATATTGTAGCCTCTCATTTACCAATAAAAATTCAGCTTAAACAAGAAATTTTAGAAATAACTGATGTGAAAGAAAGATTAAATACGATCATTTCTCATATTCAAGACGAGCAAGAAGTTTTGCAGCTGGAGAAAAAAATTGGACAGCGTGTAAAGAAATCAATGGAACGCACTCAGAAAGAGTATTATCTTCGTGAGCAAATGAAGGCGATTCAAAAAGAGCTTGGAGACAAAGAAGGAAAAACGGGAGAAGTAGCAACACTTCGCGAAAAAATTGAAGCAAGTGGGATGACGGACCATGTTAAACAAGTGGCGTTTAAAGAATTGGATCGCTATGAAAAAATTCCTGCTACCTCCGCTGAAAGCTCAGTCATTCGAAATTATATCGAGTGGTTGATTGCGCTACCTTGGACAAACGAAACGGAAGATACGCTCAATATTCATAATGCCGAACAAGTGCTGAACGATGAGCACTATGGCCTTGAAAAAGTGAAGGAACGCGTATTAGAATATCTAGCCGTGCAGCAGTTGACAAAATCCCTTAAAGGTCCTATTTTATGTTTAGCAGGACCTCCTGGCGTAGGGAAAACATCCCTAGCCCGCTCAATTGCTACGTCTCTAGATCGTCATTTTGTACGAGTATCTCTAGGCGGTGTGAGAGATGAGTCAGAAATCCGCGGTCATCGTCGCACGTACGTGGGAGCTATGCCTGGACGCATTATTCAAGGAATGAAAAAAGCAGGAACGATTAACCCGGTATTTCTGCTTGATGAAATCGATAAAATGTCCAATGATTTCCGAGGAGACCCGTCTTCTGCTTTGTTAGAAGTATTGGATCCTGAACAAAATCATAATTTCAGCGATCACTATATAGAAGAAACGTATGATTTATCAAAAGTGATGTTCGTGGCTACAGCTAATAACTTAGCTACGATTCCGGGGCCGCTGCGCGATCGAATGGAAATTATTCAAATTGCTGGTTACACGGAGCTGGAAAAGCTTGAAATCGCGAAGCGTCACCTATTGCTGCGCCAGCTAGAAAATCACGGATTGCAAAAGGGCAATTTGCAGATTCGCGATGACGCCTTAACAGCAATCATACGTTTATATACGAGAGAAGCTGGTGTTCGTAACCTTGAACGCGAAATTGCTTCCATTTGTCGAAAAGCAGCTCGTATCGTAGTCTCTGGTGAGAAAAAGCGCGTGGTGGTGACGGCCAAAACGCTTGAAGAATTCCTTGGTAAGCCTAGGTTCCGCTACGGACAGGCTGAGACGGAAGATCAAGTTGGCGTTGCTACAGGTCTTGCTTACACAACTGTAGGAGGAGACACGCTGGCCATTGAAGTAAGCTTATCCCCTGGTAAAGGAAGACTAGTGCTAACCGGAAAGCTTGGAGACGTGATGAAAGAATCAGCTCAGGCGGCATTCAGCTACGTGCGTTCAAATGCAGAGAAACTAGGAATTGATGAGAAGTTTTATGAAAAACATGATATTCATATCCATGTTCCAGAAGGAGCTGTACCAAAAGATGGACCTTCTGCAGGAATTACCATTGCCACTGCTCTAGTATCAGCACTAACGGGTAAACCAGTGCGTAGAGAAGTAGGAATGACAGGAGAAATTACACTAAGAGGTCGCGTATTACCAATCGGTGGTTTAAAAGAAAAGTCACTTAGTGCACACCGTGCCGGATTAACTAAAATATTAATCCCTCACGATAATGAACGTGATATTGAAGATATCCCTGACAGTGTACAAGAGGAATTAGACATCGTTCTTGTGTCACATGTGGACCAAGTATTGGAACATGCGCTAGTAGGAGAGGTAAAATGAAAGTAACTCAAGCCGATATTGTTATCAGTGCCGTACGCCCTGAACAATATCCTAAAGAAAACCTGCCAGAATTTGCGTTAGCAGGCCGTTCAAATGTAGGAAAATCATCTTTTATTAATAAGATGCTCAATCGCAAAAGCTTAGCGCGTACGTCGTCTAAGCCTGGAAAAACTCAAACGCTTAACTTCTTTTTAATTAATGAAATCCTTCACTTTGTAGACGTACCTGGCTACGGATTTGCAAAAGTGTCTAAAAAAGAGCGTGAAGCATGGGGGAAAATGATTGAAACGTATTTAACAAATCGTGAGCAGCTTAAAGCTGTGTTAATGATTGTTGATCTACGCCATGCTCCTTCAAAGGATGACGTTATGATGTATGAGTTTTTGAAGCACCATGACCTTCCCGTTATGGTTATTGCGACGAAAGCCGATAAAATTCCTAAAGGAAAATGGCAAAAGCACTTAAAAGTAGTGAGAGAAACGCTGGATTTAGATCCAAATGATGAATTAATTCATTTCTCATCTGAAACAGGTGAAGGAAAAGATAAAGCGTGGAAATCTTTGCAGTATCGCATGACTCACTAAACAAAGAAATAGAAGCTAAAAAAATGGAACGTTTATCATCACTCTACCAGGAAGTGAGTCAAACGTTCCATTTTTTTAACTTGTTTACATAGATTACTTTCGTTTGAAAAATAATAAATATAGCCCAACTAGTAACAATAAAATAGGCCAGAAGGTTGTTAAATAATTTACGCCGTCTTCAACTTTTGGCAAAAATAGTTTAAGACGGTCTGAAAACATCATTAAAATGGCAATAATTAAAAGGGTGCCGCCTTGGAAAAAGCCCGATTTGGCTTTTCTAGCACTGAGTAAAAAGCTAATGGCCACCATAAAAACGACCATGCTAATATTCGTAGGCCAAAAGGGAATTTGTTCACTTACATAGAAATGAATACCTAAAGTGATTAATATGTAACTTGCAAGCAAGTTTGAATGATCTTGAGATAAAGCAGACTCAGTTAACAGTGCCGCTCCTATTAAAATTAACAGTACAGGCCACGTGTATACCTTTGCTGCAATGCTCATATGTAGTTCATTCAGTAAGAAAAAGATTCCAAATCCAACTAGTAAGACACCAAAAAACATTGATTGCTTTTTCATAGTAACCTCCAGGTGTTTCAAAACAGAAAACGTGATAAAACGCTGCTTTTTTGATACAATTTATTACGGAATAACAGTTAATATCTTAACACATGTTTTCAAAGACTGTTCACATTTTTTTTTCGAATGACTTATAGAACATGTTATAATAGTTAGAGATAAGGCGAAGATTACATCTGTGTAATGTCCGCCGGATTTTACGAACAGTAGAATGAAGTCCGCCGGATTTTACGGGCAGTTATCTCACTGTAGCTCTTTGGAAATTTAGGGGTTACTGCCCGTCAAATTCGGATAAATAAGCACATTTCAATTATAGGGGGTATGTACAAATGCATATTATAGCAGTCGGCTTAAACTTTCGAACAGCCCCTGTTGAAATAAGAGAAAAGCTTAGTTTTAATGAGCAAGAATTAGCATCTGCCATGAAAACGTTAAGCGGCCAAAAAAGCATTTTGGAGAACATCATTGTTTCAACATGCAATCGTACGGAAATTTATGCTGTTGTTGATCAATTACACACGGGCCGTTATTATGTAAAAGCATTTTTAGCTGAATGGTTCGGAATAGATAAAGAAGAGTTTTCGCCTTATTTAACGATCTATGAAAATGATGGAGCCATCGAACACTTATACCGAGTAGCATGTGGATTAGATTCAATGGTGATTGGTGAAACACAAATTCTTGGACAAGTGCGTTCAAGCTTTTTGCTTGCTCAAGAAGAAGAAACAATTGGAACGGTTTTTAATCAGCTGTTTAAACAAGCTGTGACATTAGCCAAAAAAGCTCATCATGAAACAGAAATTGGTGCGAATGCAGTTTCTGTCAGCTACGCAGCCGTAGAGCTTGCTAAAAAGATTTTTGGAGACTTATCATCTAAACACGTATTGATTCTTGGTGCGGGAAAAATGGGTCAGCTGGCCGTGCAGAATTTATATGGCAGCGGAGCTAAAAAAGTAACGGTAGTGAATCGAACATTTGAAAAGGCACAGGAGCTAGCAAACCGTTTTTCTGGAGAAGCCAAACCATTTGCTGATCTTCAACATGCTTTAAGCGAAGCAGATATTTTAATTAGTTCAACAGGAGCTAATGACTATGTAGTAACGAAACGAATGATGAGTGAAGCAGAGCGTACGCGTAAAGGTCGTCCATTGTTTATGGTAGACATCGCCGTTCCGCGTGACTTAGATCCAGAACTAGATGAGCTAGAGACGGTCTTTTTATACGATATCGACGATTTAAACGGGATTGTAGAATCTAATTTGCAAGAGCGTCAAAAAGCTGCGGATGAAATTGAAATTATGCTTGAAGCTGAAATTGTTGCTTTCAAGTCTTGGCTTGGTACATTAGGCGTTGTACCTGTTATTTCTGCACTTCGTCAAAAAGCACTTACCATTCAAGCTGAAACGATGAAAAGCATTGATCGTAAGCTCCCAGATTTATCTGAGCGTGAGCGCAAAGTGTTAAATAAACATACAAAAAGTATAATTAATCAACTTCTTCGCGATCCAATTTTACACGCGAAAGAATTGGCTGGAGAGAAACATGCTGAAGAGTCTTTAGAGCTGTTCATGAAGATTTTTAATATTGAACAGGAAGTTGCTTTGCAAAAAGAAAAAGAAGAGCAGCTTCATACATCGATTACGTCTCATTCAGTAGCTTATCAGTCTTAAGTGAGGATTGAATAATGGTTGATATGGAATTAACCAGAATCTATGAATTGATTGTGATTTTATACGCGGTGAGCGTTTTATTATATTTTATTGATTTTGTACAAAATAACCGGAAGGCAAACTCGATAGCCTTCTGGTTACTTTCTATTGTATGGGTTTTGCAAACAGCCTTTTTAATTTTACGAATGTTTGAGACGGGAAGGTTTCCTATTCTTACTGTTTCTGAAGGGCTGTATTTTTACGCGTGGGTGTTAATTACTCTTTCACTTGTGATTAATCGCCTGTTCCGCGTTGATTTTATGGTGTTTTTTACAAATGTGATTGGTTTCTTAATTATGGCTATTCATACGTTTGCTCCACTTGAAACATACACGGCTGTCCAGTCGGAGCGCCTTGTGTCAGAACTATTAATCATCCATATTACCATGGCTATTTTATCTTACGGCGCTTTTTCAGTTTCTTTTGTTTTTTCTGCTCTGTATCTTGTTCAGTATAATTTATTGAAAAAGAAGAAATGGGGCAAGCGCTTGCTAAGAATTGAAGATTTAACAAAGCTAGATTACATGTCCTATGTATTAATTTTAATTGGTGTACCGCTGTTATTGCTTTCGTTAATCTTAGGAATCATATGGGCTTATATTAAATACGTAGATTTTCATTGGTACGATACAAAAGTGTTAGGTTCATTTTTAATGTTTGTTGCATACAGCGCTTACTTGTATGCTAGACTGCGTAGAGGTATTCAAGGAAAGGCAATCGCGATGTGGAATATTGGATTGTTCTTAGTCTTACTTATTAATTTCTTTTTATTTGGCAGTTTATCGAATTTTCACTTTTGGGGTTCGTAATTAGGAGGACAACATGCGAAAAATTATTGTCGGCTCTCGTCGAAGCAAACTTGCGTTAACACAGACCAAGTGGGTCATTGAACAGTTAAAAAAACAAGGTCTTCCTTTTGAGTTTGAAATTAAAGAAATGGTAACAAAAGGGGACAAAATTTTAAATGTAACGCTGTCCAAAGTAGGCGGTAAAGGTCTTTTTGTAAAAGAAATTGAACAAGCCATGTTAGATAAAGAAATTGATATGGCCGTTCATAGTATGAAAGATATGCCGGCTGTTTTGCCAGAAGGATTAACGATTGGATGTATTCCTTTACGAGAAGATCACCGTGATGCGCTTATTTCAAAAAATGGTGAGCGATTTGAGGAGCTGCCAAGCGGTGCTGTGATTGGGACAAGCAGCTTGCGTCGAGGGGCACAGCTTCTATCTATGCGTTCAGATATCGAAATTAAATGGATTCGAGGAAATATCGATACACGCCTAGAGAAATTAAAAAATGAAGATTACGATGCGATTATCTTGGCCGCTGCAGGACTATCTCGTATGGGCTGGTCGAGAGATACGGTCACTCAGTACCTAGAGCCGGAAATAAGTGTTCCTGCTGTAGGACAAGGAGCTTTAGCTATCGAATGCCGAGAAAATGACGATGAATTATTATCTCTTCTTCAAACTCTAAATCATGATGAAACGGCTCGTGCTGTTAGAGCTGAACGCGTATTTTTAAAAGAGATGGAAGGCGGATGCCAAGTGCCGATTGCGGGATATGGGCGTATAGTAGACGGTGGAAATATTGAGCTAACGTCGCTAGTCGCATCTCCTGATGGCAAAACGATTTATAAAGAGCACATTACGGGAAAAGACCCCGTTGCTATCGGTTCAGAAGCTGCTACTCGCTTAACATCTCAAGGAGCTAAGCTTTTAATTGACCGCGTAAAAGAGGAGCTGGACAAATAATGAGTCATGAGGCTCCTCTTTTTTTGAAAAAAGTTTTGATTACAAGAGAAGCGAAGCAGGCTTATTCATTTGCAGCACAGATTAAAAAGCTTGGAGGCATACCTTTAAGCTTACCAGTCCTCACGTTTGCACGTTCTAACAATGAAAAAGAAGTGGAAGATGTCCTGCTGTCGATTGACTGTTTTGATTGGATTGTTTTTACAAGTCAAAACGGCATTTCTTTTTTCTTTGAATGGCTAAAAGAGTTAAATATCAGCTGGAGTGCTTTAAAAAGATTAAAAGTGGCTGCGGTTGGAGAAAAAACCGCAAAATTGCTGGAAAAATACGATGTTAACGTGCAACTTGTTCCAAAAGAATACGTTGCCGAATCACTTCTTGAGTCGTTAAAAGCAAATGTGTTACATCACGAGCGAGTTCTCCTTGTACGAGGACAATTAGCCCGCTCTGTTTTAAAAGATGGGTTAAAAGAGTGTGAGGTAACGGATTTAGTTGTATATCAGACCATTCGAAATCAAGGCTCTGAACGCTTGGTTAAGCAACATTTAGAAACAGGAATTGATGCCATTACTTTTACAAGTTCTTCTACAGTGAGATTTTTTGTCGAGTCAGTTAAAGATATTCCGAATTGGCTTGAGCTTATAAATGAAACCAAAGTTGTTTGCATCGGTCCTATTACGAGTCAGACAGCGAGCGAATATGGAATTAAGCATCTTGTTCCTAACACATACACAATAAATGGTATGATAAATATGTTGGTTAGTTGTTTTGAATAATAAAGGAGGATTTTAACATGAAAGATTTACAATTTACACGTCATCGTCGTCTTCGTAATTCTGTAAATATGCGTGCGCTTGTACGTGAAACACATTTACATCCGGAAGACTTTATATATCCTATTTTTATTGTAGAAGGTGAACAAAAAAGAAATGCTGTAAAATCAATGCCAGGTGTGGATCAAATTTCTTTAGACTACTTGAATGATGAAATCCAAGAGTTAGTCGATTTAGGAATCAAGTCAGCTATGGTATTTGGTGTTCCCGCTGAAAAAGATGCGGTCGGCTCACAGGCATACCATGACCACGGAATTGTCCAAAAAGGTATTCGTCAAATTAAAGAAAATTTTCCAGATTTTGTTGTTATCGCAGATACATGCTTGTGTCAATACACAGATCATGGCCACTGTGGTGTAATTGAAGACGGAAAAATCTTAAACGATCCTAGCCTTGACTTATTAGCGCGTACAGCGGTAAGTCAAGCTAAAGCAGGAGCGGATATTATTGCGCCTTCAAACATGATGGACGGTTTCGTGGCAGCTATTCGCCACGGTCTAGACGAAGCTGGATTTGAAGATGTGCCGGTGATGTCTTATGCTGTTAAATATGCATCTGCTTTTTACGGACCATTCCGTGATGCAGCGCATTCTTCTCCTCAATTTGGAGACCGTAAAACATATCAAATGGACCCAGCTAATCGCTTAGAGGCACTTCGAGAAGCGGAATCTGATGTCGAAGAAGGAGCAGATTTCTTAATTGTAAAACCAGCTCTATCATATTTAGATATTATGCGCGATGTGAAAAATACGTTTAATTTACCTGTAGTGGCTTATAATGTGAGCGGTGAATATTCAATGATTAAAGCGGCAGCTCAAAACGGCTGGGTAAATGAAAAAGAGATTGTTCTTGAAAAATTAATTAGCATGAAGCGTGCAGGAGCGGATTTAATTGTAACGTATCATGCTAAAGACGCAGCACGCTGGTTATCTGACAAGTAATTAAGGAGGCTTACACATGAGAAGTTATGAAAAGTCAAAAGCAGCTTTTTTAGAAGCGCAGCAACTAATGCCGGGTGGAGTAAACAGTCCTGTTCGTGCATTTAAATCAGTAGATATGGATCCTATTTTTATGGAACGAGGAAAAGGCGCTACGATTTACGATATTGACGGCAACAAATATATTGACTACGTCTTATCATGGGGACCTTTAATTCACGGACATTCCAACGATCAAGTAGTTGAAGCAGTAAAAAAAGTAACGGAATCTGGTACAAGCTTTGGTGCACCAACATTAATTGAAAATGAGCTCGCTAAAGTTGTGATTGAGCGCGTTCCTTCAATCGAAATCGTCCGTATGGTGAGTTCAGGTACGGAAGCAACGATGAGCGCACTGCGTTTAGCGCGTGGCTATACGGGCCGCAACAAAATTTTAAAATTTGAAGGCTGTTACCATGGACACGGTGACTCTCTTCTCATTAAAGCGGGCTCAGGCGTTGCAACGTTAGGCCTACCAGATAGCCCGGGAGTGCCTGAAGGAATCGCTAAAAACACGATTACAGTGCCGTACAATGATTTAGAAAGCGTACAATATGCTTTTAAAGAATTCGGAGATGACATTGCCGGAGTAATCGTTGAACCGGTAGCAGGAAATATGGGTGTGGTACCACCTCAGCCCGGTTTCTTACAAGGGCTTCGTGATATCACATCAGAATATGGCTCACTGCTCATTTTTGATGAAGTAATGACAGGGTTCCGCGTAGCGTACAACTGTGCACAGGGCTACTACAACATTACGCCTGACTTAACTTGCTTAGGAAAAGTAATCGGTGGTGGTTTACCAGTAGGTGCTTACGGTGGTAAAGCTGAAATTATGGAGCGAGTTGCACCAAGCGGCCCGATTTATCAAGCAGGTACATTATCAGGTAATCCGCTTGCGATGACAGCTGGATACGAGACATTAACACAGCTGACACCTCAATCCTACGATGAGTTCATTCGTAAAGCAGATCGCTTAGAAGAAGGATTGATGGCAGTAGCTGAAAAATATGATGTGCCGTTTACCGTAAACCGAGCTGGTTCAATGATCGGTTTCTTCTTCACAAACGAACAGGTCATAAATTACGAAACAGCGAAAACATCGAATTTAGATTATTTTGCAGCTTACTATCGTGAAATGGCTAATGAAGGCGTGTTTTTACCTCCTTCTCAATTCGAAGGAATGTTTTTATCAACTTCTCATACAGATGCAGACATTGAACATACAATTGCAGCAGCTGAAAAAGCTTTTTCAAAGTTGCGTGGATAAACAGCTAAATAGAAATAACTTTTATAAAGAAGCTTACGGAGGATTCCGTAAGCTTTTTTAGTTTTCAAGACATATTTTAATTTATTTGTTCATACATCTTTAATGACCGCGCTATTACCTGGCGGGTGTTGGAAGGGGGAGAACAATTTGTCGCAGGATAATTTATCATGTCTGCGTTTTTCCGTAGAAGAATCAGTATGGTTTCAAAAAGGACAGGAAGTCTCACAACTTTTGTCTATCTCCTTAGAGCCTCAAGTATCTATTCAAGAATATGACCAATATGTGTCTATTCGAGGAGCATTACAATTAACAGGTGAATACGAAACGTACGAGGGAGAGCACTCGTTACGCGAATATACAAATGAGAATCAAGTGCAATCTATCTCTGTCCGTGAAGACGGAACGGCTGAATTATCACATCAATTTCCTGTTGATATTACCATTCCTAAAAATCGTATTCAAAGTATTGAAGATGTATATGTATCTATTGATTTATTTGATTATGAATTACCAGGCACAAATCAGCTGCAGCTAATGGCTGACTTGTCCATCACAGGATTGTACGGGGAACAGCATGAAGAACAAGAACGAGAAGAAGAGGAAGAGTTTGCGGAAGAACAGCACATCGTCTCCTATGAAGAAGCAGACGATGCTGAAGAGGTATATACTGAAAACGTTGCTCAAGAAGAAG
This sequence comes from Priestia sp. 179-F W1.4 NHS, assembly GCF_045369295.1. Lineage (NCBI taxonomy): Bacteria > Bacillati > Bacillota > Bacilli > Caryophanales > Bacillaceae > Priestia > Priestia sp. 179-F W1.4 NHS. The sequence continues at coordinate 229,022 of NZ_JBIQFF010000001.1, forward strand.
AGGAACAAGAGGAGCAAGAGTTTGACGTAAGCTATCGTGAAGCTCCCGCACTTTTAGAGGCAGAGGCTATTGAAGAAGATCATTCAGAAGAGCCTCCTAGTTATTTTTCATCTGTATTTAAAAAAGAATCTCGTGCTGAGCCGGTCGTGGAATATGAAGAGGAAGCATATGAACCATTTGAAGTCGAAGTGAAAAAAGAGGCACCAATCGAGGAAGAAAGAGAAGACAACGTGATTGAGCTCTTTCAGCTTCGTCAAGAGCAAGAAAGCTTCGAAGAATCGCAAGCTAGTGAATTAAATACGTATGCTGACATTCAACAAGAGGCTGAGCAAGAAAAGGAAAAGATTATTGTTGAATTTCGGAAAGAAGAAAATGAAAGCGGCCGAAATGAAAATGCCCTTTATTTAACAAAGCTCTTTTCTCGGGAAGAAGAAGCTTTTTCAACGTGGAAGCTTTGTATTGTTCAAGACGGAGATTCGCTTGATACGATAGCAAACCGCTATAATACGAATGTACAAAACATTTTACGAGTGAATAATTTAGGAGATGAATATGAGCTGGAAGAAGGAAGCATCTTAAATATTCCCGTTCGTTAAAGTCGGAAAGAAAACAGTTTTGACGCATATAATGTCTTAACTGTTTTCTTTATTTTTTACGAGGAAGGAGAATATAGATGCAGCGGACAGTAGCAGACTACAAAGTATTGTTAAAAGAATATGACTTAGATGTTGACTTTATCGAAGACTACGGAAAAGTAAAAAAAGTCTATACAAAAACTGGCGTATTTGCGCTTAAAGAAATGGCGAATCATCAAGAGCGAAATCAGAACTTCATTCAAAAGCTGCAGAACGTGTATCAAAAAGGGTGGATGGGCTTTGTCCCTATTTATCAAACGAAGCGTTCTCAGCCCATTGTTTCAGATGAAGGCGGCTCGTATTACTTAATGCCGTGGCTCCCAAATAACCCAACCGAAGAGCGTGATATTCGATATCATAAATTATTTCAAGAGCTTGCTAAGCTTCACGGTGCTTCGGCGCAGGAAGTAGAAGTAAAAAAAGAAGATATAGAAAATCATTATACATCGATGAAAGAAACGTGGGAAAAACGTCAGGAAGAGCTGAAGCAGTACGTAGTAGAATGCGAGAAGAAAGTGTATATGTCCCCGTTTGAATTGCATTACTGTACATTTTATTATGAAATGACAAGAGCGCTTGAGTTTGGTTTTGGAAAGCTCGATCAGTGGAACGATGAAATGGAAGAAAAGGAAAAGATCCGGCTGGTTACGTCTCATGGAAAGCTATCGGCTAAACATTTTATCTATGACGAACGGGGAAATGGTTTTTTTATTAACTTTGAACATGCAAAAGATGCTTCACCGATTTATGATTTGGTCTCATTTTATTTCCGTACTCTTCGCACGTACCCAGTAACTACCTATGACAGCTATGAGTGGTTTAGTACGTATGAAAAACATTTTGCTCTCAGAGAAGAGGAAAGACTGCTTTTGCACAGTTATTTAGCGTTTCCAGAACCCTTGTATCAGTGTATCGTTCAATATAGGCAGCATAAAGAAAGTAAAACGGAGCTTGAACATATGCAGTCATTTATTCGAGCATACTGGCTGACGAAAAACATTGAACAGCTCAATATTAAAATATTTGAAGTAGATCAGCAAAAAAAAATGGCAGCGGAAGCAGCTGCACAAGCCCAAGCGAACGAATAGCGCTTGGGTTTTTAAATCCAGTCCGAATATAAAGCAACCGCTAGTATGGCAAGAAGTGCCAACAACAGTACATCAAAGGTTGTGGGGAAGAATAGTGTACGTATACCTTGAAAAATTGTTAAAGGAACAATAAACTGTCCACAAGCCGCTCCTGCTGTTTTGAGCCACCGCTGCAGCTGATACGAATTTACATTTATTCGTTTCTTCATTTGTACATGCCCCTTTCAATCCACGTGCCCAGGTTAAAGTAAGTATATGAAAAAAGAAAGAAATGGTGCCATTTTTTTGAGCGGACTTTTCATTTTATTTCCAAAATTAGCGAGTGAATGAAAAAATAAAGAGCAGAACAAAAAAATTATGAATATAATCATAAAAAAATGGAGAAGATTATTGACGATTCAACATTTTTTCATATAGTATAATTAAGAGAAATTCATACATAAATACAGTGAATAGGAAGAGTACGGGATGTTCGTCTTTCAGAGAGAGAAATCAGCTGCTGTGAGATTTCTTAAGAATGTGCACTCGGAATGTCGCCTGTGAGTAGCTTTTTTGAACAGCTGCATAGCTCAGTAGAAAAAGCCGGTTAATCAACCGTTATGAAATGAAGTGTATAGGCTTATCAAACGGGATACGTCTATAAAAAAAGGTGGTACCGCGAAATCAACTCCTTTCGTCCTTTTATTAGGAAAGGAGTTTTTTTATGTTTATAAAAGGTTTACACAGTTTCTAAAGACTGAAACTTTATATTATGGAGGTATACATTATGTCTGAAAAAGAAGTGACTCTTCCAACGAAGTATGATCCAAAAACCGTTGAAGAAAATCGTTATCAGTATTGGTTAGACGGGAAGTTTTTTGAAGCAACAAATGACCCTGAAAAAGAGCCATATACAATTGTAATTCCACCCCCAAACGTAACGGGCAAGCTGCATTTAGGCCACGCTTGGGATACAACGTTACAAGATATTTTAACGCGTATGAAGCGCATGCAAGGCTATGACGTTCTATGGCTTCCCGGCATGGACCATGCGGGGATTGCAACGCAGGCAAAAGTAGAAGAAAAGCTTCGCAGCGAAGGGAAAAGCCGCTACGATTTAGGCCGCGAAAACTTTGTAGCTGAAACGTGGAAATGGAAAGAAGAATATGCAAGCTTTATTCGCCAGCAGTGGTCGAAGCTAGGACTTGGCTTGGACTATTCACGCGAGCGCTTCACGCTTGATGAAGGTCTTTCTAAAGCAGTGCGCGAAGTATTCGTAACGCTTTACAAAAAAGGGTTAATCTATCGCGGAGAATATATTATTAACTGGGATCCAGCTACAAAAACAGCTCTTTCAGACATCGAGGTTATTTACAAAGATGTACAAGGTGCGTTTTATCATATGCGCTATCCGTTGGCAGATGGTTCTGGACATATTGAAATCGCAACAACTCGTCCTGAAACAATGCTAGGAGATACGGCTGTAGCTGTTCACCCTGAAGATGATCGCTATAAGCACTTAATCGGCAAAAAGGTTGTCCTTCCGATTGTAGGTCGTGAAATTCCAATCGTAGGCGATGATTATGTAGATATGGAATTCGGTTCTGGTGCGGTAAAAATTACGCCTGCTCATGACCCGAACGATTTTGAAATTGGAAACCGTCATAATTTAGAGCGTATTTTAGTGATGAATCAAGACGGCACGATGAATGACAAAGCAGGTAAATATGAAGGAATGGATCGTTTTGCTTGCCGTAAGCAAATTGTTAAAGACCTTCAAGAAGACGGCGTATTGTTCAACATTGAAGACCACATGCATTCAGTAGGTCACAGTGAACGAAGCGGTGCCGTTGTTGAACCTTATTTATCAACTCAGTGGTTTGTAAAAATGCAGCCGTTAGCAGATAAAGCAGTAGATCTTCAAAAACAAGAAGAAAAAGTAAACTTTGTGCCTGATCGTTTTGAAAAGACATACTTACACTGGATGGAAAATATTCGCGACTGGTGTATTTCGCGTCAGCTTTGGTGGGGACATCGCATTCCAGCTTGGTATCATAAAGAAACTGGAGAAGTATACGTAGATCATGAGGCTCCAGCAGATATCGAAAACTGGGAACAGGATTCAGATGTATTAGACACATGGTTCAGTTCAGCGCTATGGCCGTTCTCAACAATGGGCTGGCCGGATGTGGATGCAGCTGATTTCAAACGCTACTACCCAACAAATGTGCTTGTAACGGGCTACGACATTATTTTCTTCTGGGTATCTCGTATGATTTTCCAAGGTCTTGAATTTACGGGTAAACGTCCGTTTGACGATGTACTTATTCACGGTCTTGTACGAGATGCTGAAGGTCGTAAGATGAGTAAATCACTTGGTAACGGCGTAGATCCAATGGAAGTAATCGAGAAATACGGTGCAGATTCTCTTCGCTATTTCTTATCTACAGGAAGCTCACCGGGACAAGATTTACGCTTCAGCTTTGAAAAAGTCGAAGCGACGTGGAACTTTGCAAATAAAATTTGGAATGCTTCTCGTTTTGCATTAATGAACATGGACGGCATCACATTTGAAGAGCTTGATTTATCAGGCGAAAAGTCAGTTGCGGATAAATGGATTTTAACGCGCTTAAATGAAACGATTGAGCACGTAACAAAATTAGCTGACAAATATGAATTTGGTGAAGTTGGACGCATTCTTTATAACTTTATTTGGGATGACTTCTGCGATTGGTACATTGAAATGGCTAAACTTCCTCTTTACGGAGAAGATGAAGCAGCTAAAAAGACCACTCGCTCAATTTTAGCTTATGTACTTGATAACACAATGCGACTTTTACATCCATTCATGCCGTTTATTACTGAAGAAATTTGGCAAAGCTTGCCGCATGAAGGTGAATCAATTACAGTAGCTAAATGGCCGGAAGTACGCGCTGAGCTTTCGGATAAAGAAGCTGCTAACGATATGCGTTTACTTGTAGATATTATCCGTGCTGTTCGTAACATTCGTGCTGAAGTGAACACGCCGATGAGCAAACAAGTAAAATTATTTATTAAAGCTAAAGATGAAAATATTCAAAGTCAGCTTGAAAAGAATCGTGCGTATGTAGAACGTTTCTGTAATCCAAGTGAGCTTGTGATTTCAACCGATGTTTCATTAGATGAAAAAGCGATGACTGCTGTTGTAACAGGCGCAGAATTAATTTTACCTCTTGAAGGTTTAATTAATATCGAAGAAGAAATCGCCCGTTTAGAAAAAGAATACGATAAGTTAAACAAAGAAGTAGAACGTGTACAAAAGAAATTAAACAACCAAGGCTTTATTGCAAAAGCGCCTGCTAAAGTAGTAGAAGAAGAGCGTGCAAAAGAGCAAGATTACGTTGAAAAACGTGAAGCTGTTCAGTCTCGTATTGCTGAATTACGCGGATAATCAATGGGTTAATAAACTAACAGAAAAAGCGTGGCTTGTATAGCGACGCTTTTTCTTTACATAATAATAGCGATGGAAAAGAAAGGTGAATAAAAGATGATAACGACATATGAAGAAGCGCTTGATTGGATTCATAACAGACTTCGCTTTGGAATCAAGCCGGGGTTAGAACGAATGGAATGGATGCTAGAGCAGCTTGATTTTCCGCAGCAAAATATAAATGCTATTCACGTTGCTGGGACGAATGGTAAAGGTTCTACTGTTTCGTATTTGCGAAATATGTTAGAAGAAGCAGGGTATAAAGTTGGAACGTTTACTTCCCCTTATATCGAAACATTTAATGAGCGGATTAGCGTGAATGGACAGCCTATTTCAAATGAAGCAATGACCGCTCTTGTTCAGGAAGTAAAGCCTGTAGTGGAGCGACTAGAACATACGGACTTAGGGTCAGCAACGGAATTTGAAGTGATTACAATCATGGCTTTTCTTTATTTCGGCTATCATGATTCAGTTGACTATGTTGTGTTTGAAACAGGTCTTGGGGGACGATATGATTCAACAAACGTTGTGAATCCTATGGTGAGTATTATTACAAACATTGGATTTGATCACATGGCGATACTAGGTGATACGGTAGAAGAAATTGCAGCAGAAAAAGCGGGGATTATTAAAAAAGAAGTCCCTATTATTACTGGTGCAGAGCAAGTAAAGGCGCTTGACGTCATTACAGAAGAGGCAAATTTGAAGCAGGCTTCGTTATTTGTGTTAGGAAAAGAATTTAAAATTGAAAACTATGGGCCCTTAGCAAATGGAGAAGGCTTTACGTTAAAAACGCCGTATGGTACATTTGAACACTTGCAATTAAATATGCTTGGCTATCATCAAGTTAAAAATGCAGCTTTGGCTGTGATGGCCGTTTGTTATTTAAAAGAAAAGAAAAAGCTTTCTATCTCCAATGAGCAAATGATAAAAGGGATTCAGCATACAAAGTGGAACGGCCGCTTTGAGATAGTAAATGAGCATCCTTTAACGATTATTGACGGGGCTCATAATGCAGAAGGCATTGATAGCTTGTTATCTACTTTACGCCTTCATTATGAAGATCGAAACATTCATTTAATCTTCAGCTGCTTAAATGATAAAAGCGCTGATCGAATGGTCCAAGAACTTGAAACAATCGCTGCAAGCATTACATTTACGTCGTTTGACTTTCCTCGTGCTCGCGCAGCTGGGGAGCTTTATGAGATGAGTACTCATCATAATAAGCATATGGACGAGGAGTGGAAAAAAGCAATTGCTTACGTAAAGGAAAAGGCGACAGGTGAACAAGACATGGTCGTGATTACAGGGTCTCTGTATTTTATATCAGAAGTGCGGGCCTTTCTTCTCAAATGAGCAGAAGCAGCAAGTGAACTCTTGCTGCTTTTAACATAATATAAGAAAGGGATACAAATAATAAGGAAGCACTAAGTTCAAAGTATTGTCACTTTCACCCCCTAGGTAAGTGATATATAATAAACATGTACATCACTAAATAAGGAGATTGTTAACATGAGTAAGAATAATGAAAAAATTGTACCGAAAAGTAATAAAAACTTTACCGGTATTATTCTTACCTTTTCAGTGATAGCGAATGTTATTATCTTACTGCTATTCTTTTCGAATATTGGCTATCAAGGAAAAGTAAGTTTTGATTTGACTATCTTTCCACGGTTAAATGCTATTTTGAATAGTTTTACGTTTATTTTTTTAGTGGCAGCGTTGATTTCAATCTTTAGAAAAAACATCAATGCTCATAGAGGGTTTATCTTAGCGGCATTCACTTCTACACTGCTCTTTTTAGTTTCATATTTAACGTTCCACTATATCTCAACCGAAACAGCTACGTTTGGTGGAGAAGGAATTGTTCGTCCCATTTACTTCTTTATTTTGATCACACACAGTTTCTTAGCAGCGATTATCGTTCCGCTGGCACTGTTTGCACTTGTGTGGGGCTGGACAATGCAAGTTGAAAAACATAAAAAAATTGTGCGATGGACAATGCCAATCTGGCTTTATGTAAGCCTTACAGGTGTAATTGTCTACTTATTTATGGCTCCTTACTATTAAAAAACGTCTGCTTTTGCAGACGTTTTTTTATGCTGTTTTTGTTTTTTAGTGGTATAATCCTTATTACCTATAAAAGGTGTGTTTTAAGGAAGGAGGCATACAGAATATGACTTTTATGGGTATTAAGATTCAGTTTATTAATGAAGGAGCTGTTTGATACTAATCAATAAAAGAGAGGTGTGGAAATGGATAAACTGTCAAAAGAGAATAAAGGACTTTCTCTCACGCAAGTGATCATACTGGTTATCGTAATAGGTCTTTTATCAGCTTTTCTCATACCGTTTATTGGCAGCTATTTAAAAGGAAAAGATACATTGCCCCATTCAAAAGAAAATCTACAGTTAGTATTCTATACCCCTGAAATGGAAGGAGTCGTATGAGTATAATTTACCTTTATCTATTCGTTTCAGGTATCACTCTAGGTTCATTTTACAACGTAGCAGGCCTTAGAATTCCTCAGGGAAAATCTATTTTATCTCCAAGATCTCATTGTCCACACTGTTTATACGTTCTTTCTCCACAACAGTTAATCCCCGTAGTCTCCTACATTAAAAATGCAGGAAAATGTAGTATGTGTCGCAAAAAAATCTCCTTCATCTACCCGTTCGTAGAATTTTCGACAGGAAGTTTATTTGTATATGCTTTTTTAAAATTGAATATGACGTTAGAACTGATTGTCATATTAACTTTTGTTTCTTTTTTAACAATTATCGTTGTCTCAGATATAGCCTATATGATTGTCCCAAATAAGGTGCTGCTTTTCTTTTTGCCTATCTTTCTTCTTGAGCGTCTTTTCATTCCATTAACTTCGTGGAGTGATTCTTTAATGGGAGGAGGAATCGCATTTTTTCTCCTCTTTCTAATCGCATTTCTCAGCAGAGGAGGCCTTGGAGAAGGAGATATTAAATTGTATGGTTTGATTGGTATTGTGCTTGGAGTAAAGCTTGTTTTGCTATCACTTTTTTTAGCTATATTAATAGGCGGAACCGTTAGTATAGGAGCATTATTAATGAAAAAGGCAAAGGTAGGTGTACCAATTCCTTTCGTTCCTTTTATTTTTATAGGGACAATCGCTGCTTATTTTCATGGAAACGAATTGATAGATTGGTATGTTAGCAACTATTTTTATTGAGCTTCAAGTCTTCGACAAAGTTAAAATTTCTGTAACTAAATAGCGAAAACCTTTTGTAACAAGACGACAAATGTCTTGTTATTTTTTTTTTCTTCTATGATAGCATGGAAAAAAGTGTATGTTTTATGTCGGTTTACCTCAGCTTACAACCGGTACTAAGACTACGTTAACTAAAGGCGGTGGGGCAGTGGACAAGCAGGAACGAAAAATTTCAATTAAAATCAATGGTCAATCTAAGGATGAGAAGGAAGAACAAGCGCCGGAAAAAGACGAATTTACGTGGGTTCTTCCGGAACCGGCATCCAAAGATTCTCATGTGGAAGAAAATAAAGTGGTGTTTATTGAAGATGTAAGGAATGAAAAGAAGAAAAAGCCGCGATTACACCCTAAAAATGTTTCGATTAAAACAGTAAACGGCGGTGTGATCAAACGAACGGCTGTGATTGTATTACTAGCAGTCGGAATAGGCAGCGGCATTGGTATGGTTGGTGTGAAAATGATGACAGGAAGCGAACAGCCTGTAGGAAAAGCACAAACAAGTGAGCGAGCGAAAGAAGAAAAAGCTGCTCAAACAGCGTCTGCCACTGAAAGTGTTGGTAAAGCTGAAAAGAAAAGCGAACAGGAATCGAAGGATACGTCAGCTGCTGCTTCTACTTTAGACCCTTTTTCCTTTTACATTGTGCAAGCAGGTGCTTTTTCATCAAAAACTGCTGCAAATAAAGCAATGGATAAATGGAAAGAAGAGAACGAAGCAGGCGAGATTTTTTCACCTAAAACCTATTCTCTTGTCGTTGGTGCTGCCACTGGAGAAGAAAAAGCAAAGGCACTTAGTAAAACGTATAAACAACAAGGTAAAGATGTATATGTAAAGTCTTATGAAATTAAGCCCACCAGCGAATTAGGGAAAAAAGATCAAACGGTTATAACAACGGCGCAGCCGTTTATGGCTAATCTCTTAGATCAATCTGTTAAAGCGATTGAGGGAGAGCGGGTGGCCGATATCAAATCTTTGAAAAAAGAGCTGACAAAAGTTCAGAAAGAAGCGTCAAATGAAGACATTAAAACCATGGTGAGCACCCTTCAAAAGGCTGCGGCTTCTCTTTCTTCATATGAAGACAATAAAAGCAGTAAAGACGCTTGGCTTGCTCAGCGATACGTGTTAAAAGCTCTTCAGCAGTATGAAAGCCTTGTAACGTCTTAACAGGTGAGGTAGTGTAATGCTGCCTCACTTGTTTATTGTCATTTAGAGATGAAATTGCTAAAATAACGGTGTGTCCTTCTTTTTTAAAATCAAAATGCAAAGGTGAGATGTATGAAACAAACATTAATTTTAGCTTCAGGCTCTCCTCGTCGAAAAGAATTACTTCAGCAGCTTCACATTCCCTTTACCGTTCACGTTAGTACAATTGAAGAAATCGTCAATCCATCATACACTCCGTCCGAGGTAGTAATGGATTTAGCTAGGCAAAAAGCAGTGGACGTCGCTTCGCATTATAAAGAGGATATGGTCCTAGGCGCCGATACAGTTGTCGTATATGGCAATCGTATTTTAGGAAAGCCAAAAACGAAACAAGAAGCGATTGAAACACTTACGATGCTGTCAGGTCAAAAACATCAGGTGTTAACTGGAGTAGCGTTCGTATCAAATGCAAAAGTTCATACGTTTTATGAACAAACTAATGTAGAGTTTTGGCCGGTTGAACAAGATGAAATCGTACAGTACGTAGAGTCAGGAGAGCCTATTGATAAGGCTGGTTCTTATGGAATTCAAGGTCTCGGTGCTGCGCTAGTTAAAAAAATTGAAGGAGACTATTTCTCCGTGGTGGGCTTGCCGCTCTCCCGAACAATACGTGAGCTAAAACAATACGGTTTCGTCTACTAAAAAGGAGTGACGAAATTGGATCAATCATTGCTAATTAAAGATTTTCCTCAAGATGAAAGACCTCGAGAGCGCCTTGTGGCAATGGGTGCTTCTAGTCTTTCTAACCACGAGCTTATTGCTATTTTGCTGCGCACCGGAACCAAAGATGAATCTGTTCTTCAGCTGTCCAATCGCATATTAACGCATTTTGAAGGTCTTCAACTTTTACAGCATGCATCGCTTGATGAAATGATGAATATTAAAGGTATCGGACCTGCAAAAGCGATTCAAATTATAGCGGCTATTGAAATAGGTAAGAGGATTGTACAGCGGAAATCTAGTGAGCGATATACCATTCATGGCCCTGAAGACGGAGCTAATTATGTGATGGAAGAAATGCGCGTGCTGTCCCAAGAGCATTTCGTCTGTTTATACCTCAACACGAAAAATCAAGTTCTCCACAAGCAAACCATTTTTATCGGAAGCCTCAATTCATCTATTGTCCATCCAAGAGAAGTATTTAAAGAAGCCTTTCGCCGTTCAGCTGCATCTCTTATTTGTATTCATAATCATCCCTCCGGCGACCCTACTCCCAGCAGAGAAGATATAGAGGTAACGAAGCGCTTAAAAGAGTGCGGATTTATCATAGGAATTGAATTGTTAGATCATTTAATTATCGGAGATCGAAAATATATTAGTTTAAAAGAAAAAGGATACATGTAAGGCTATGCTTTTTAAAATCCTTGGGTTATAATAGTAGTCATGATTTTAAATGACAAGTTCTTTACAATCATTCGTTATTAATAGACAAAGTATGACTTTTTATCATACAATATTTGGCGTTGACATCTATGAAAAAAGTATAGAAAATAAAAAATGTTACTTATGAAATGAAGAAATTGAATTATGGAATTTTTACCTTTGCATTTTGGTAAGAGAAAGGAAGAGACACATGTTTGGAATCGGTACTAGAGACCTTGGAATAGATTTGGGTACTGCAAATACGCTCGTTTATGTAAAAGGAAAAGGAATTGTTGTGCGTGAGCCGTCTGTTGTGGCTTTGCAAACTGATACAAAACAAATCGTTGCGGTAGGTAACGATGCAAAAAATATGATTGGTCGTACACCTGGGAACGTAGTAGCCCTTCGTCCAATGAAAGATGGAGTTATTGCAGATTACGAAACAACTGCGACGATGATGAAATATTACATCAATCAAGCTCAAAAAACAAAAAGTTTGTTTGCGGGTAAGCCGTATGTAATGGTTTGTGTACCTTCTGGCATTACAGCTGTTGAGAAGCGTGCCGTTATTGATGCGACTCGTCAGGCTGGCGCGCGTGATGCGTATACAATTGAAGAACCGTTTGCTGCAGCAATCGGCGCCAATCTACCGGTTTGGGAGCCAACGGGAAGTATGGTAGTAGATATTGGCGGAGGAACAACAGAGGTTGCGATTATTTCTTTAGGCGGAATCGTAACATGTCAGTCAATCCGTATCGCTGGGGACGAGATGGATGAAGCGATTATTCAATATATTCGCAAGAATTACAATTTAATGATCGGTGAGCGTACGTCAGAAGCATTAAAAGTAGAAGTCGGTTCTGCCGGAATTCCAGAAGGTATTGAAAACATGGAAATTCGCGGACGTGACTTACTAACAGGTCTACCGAAAACAATCGAAATTTCAGCAGAAGAAATTGCAGAAGCGCTAAAAGATACAGTGGCTTCTATTGTCGATTCAGTAAAAAGTACATTAGAAAAAACACCACCTGAACTTGCGGCAGATATTATGGATCGCGGTATTGTATTAACAGGCGGTGGCGCATTGCTACGTAATTTAGATAAAGTTATTAGTGAAGAAACAAATATGCCGGTTGTCATCGCAGAAGATCCGCTTGACTGTGTTGCAATTGGAACTGGTAAAGCGTTAGAACACATTGATTTATTTAAAAATCGTACAAGCGATTCATATCGCTAAATATTAAGAGGTGTAGATCGTGCCACAATTTTTCTTAAATAAACGTTTAGTTATTTTATTGGTCAGTATTATTGTATTAGTGGCATTGATTGGTTTTTCGTTAAATGGTCGTAAAAATGTAACGTGGCCTGAACAGTTTGTCAAAGATACGGTTGGTCTTGTTCAGGCTACCTTTAATGAACCCGCACAATTTGTAGCGGGTTTCTTTCAGAATGTAGGTGACTTAAAGCGTACATACGAAGAAAACGAGGTATTAAAAGCCCGTTTAGACGAACGCATGCAATTAGAAACGAAAGCCAACGCTTTGCAGCAAGAAAATAAAAAATTAAGAGCACAGCTCAACAAAAAAACGGATTTAAGTCAATACAATCCAATCGAAGCAACAGTTATTGCTCGTAATCCAGACCGTTGGCATGAGGTAATTGCCATTGATAAAGGGACGGTTCATAATGTACAGGAAAATATGGCTGTTATGACTCCTGAAGGGCTGATTGGTAAAGTGAAGCATGCATCTAAGTTCACATCTACTGTGCAGTTAATTAGTTCATCAGATCGTACAAACCGTGTATCTGCTAAAATTCAGGCTAAAAAAGAAGTGTTTGGTTTAATTGAAGGCTATGATGATAAAGAACAGGCGCTTGTTATGCGTCGTATTCCTTTTGATGCTGATATTAAAGAAAAGCAAAAAGTAGTAACGTCCGGTCTAGGACAAGAAGACGGCATTTTTCCTAGCAATCTTCCAATTGGCGTTATCACAAAAATTGAGCCTGATGAATATGGATTAACGAAAAAAGCTTATATCAAACCTGCTGCTGACTTGTATGACTTAGATAACGTAGTTGTAGCTAAAAGAAGTGCGCCCGCTGCTGAAGACGATTTAGGGGCGGAGGAGGCTAACTGATGAAGCGGTTTGTCCTTCCTATTCTCGTGCTTGTCGTTTTTATGTTTGAAAGTATCTTTGTTAATTTTGTCGCCATGGCATCACCATGGCGAGACTGGATTCTATCGCCTCACTTTGTTGTAGTGGTACTGGCTTTTATGGCAGTGTATTATCACCCAAAGCAAGCGATGCTATATGGGGTAATCCTTGGATTCATGTACGATATTGCCTTTACGGATGTCTTAGGAGTATACGCGCTTGGATTGCCGGCCGTATGCTATATCGTATCAAAACTAATGAAGGTTTTTCAGCAAAATACGCTTATCGTAATCTGCATGTCGCTATTAGCTGTAGCCATTATTGAGTTTTATGTATATGGAATTAATAGCATTATTAATATATCCGATATGACCATTGGTCGCTTCTTGCAAGAGCGATTTTACGCAACCATCATTTTAAATGCCATATTTGCACTCATTTTTGCATTTCCGCTTCAAAGATGTTTTCAATATTTCGCTAAATTTATCGATGAACGCTGATACGAAAATATATTACGCTTCTCGTTCGTTATGTGATAAAAATGCTGATTGAAGAAACGAAAAAAAGGAATTGAGTAAGTCTCTGTCGAAATTATATATTCGTTGAGGTGAGCGTCTTGAATAAACAAAAGCAACAAAATGTGACAATTAAAGGAACAAAAGATGGATTAACGTTGCATCTCAATGATACATGTTCATTTGCAGAGCTTTTGACGGAACTTAAGACGAAGCTTTTGACAAATAAGCATGGCGATGCCGATCAAATCGTCACAGTGTATGTCAAAATCGGAAATCGTTATTTAACTACAGAGCAGGAAACCGAATTGAAGGCGCTCATAGAAGAAAATCAGTATTTAGTAGTTAAACAAATTGATAGTAACGTTATTTTAAAGCAAGATGCAGTCCGAGTAAGAGAAGAAAGTGAATTAGTATCTGTTACAAAGGTAGTTCGTTCAGGACAGGTTCTCCATGTAGAAGGCGATTTGCTTCTAGTCGGAGACGTAAATCCCGGAGGAACCGTCGTAGCTGGAGGAAATTTATTTGTATTAGGTGCTTTAAAAGGGATTGCTCATGCAGGATATCGCGGCAATAAAAACGCCGTTATTGCTGCATCGTTAATGAAACCTTCACAGCTGCGCATTGCTGATATCATTACCCGATCAGAAGAAGAGCGCAGTGAGAAGGAAGAGAATATAATGGAATGTGCATACTTAGATGATAATGATCAAATGGTGATAGATCGCGTGCAAGCTTTACCGCATCTAAGACCGAATTTGACCAGGGTAGAAAGGAGAATTTGACAGTGGGAGAGGCTATTGTTGTTACGTCTGGTAAAGGTGGAGTTGGAAAAACAACGACATCAGCCAATTTAGGTACTGCTCTAGCATTAGCTGGAAAGCGCGTGTGTCTAGTAGACACTGATATCGGCTTACGCAACTTGGATGTTGTAATGGGGCTTGAAAATCGTATTATTTATGATCTTGTAGACGTGGTAGAAGGTCGATGCCAACCGCAAAAAGCCTTGATTAAGGACAAGCGTTTTGAATGTTTGTACTTACTTCCTGCTGCTCAAACGAGTGACAAAACAGCTGTTCAACCAGAACAAATGCGAGAGTTAGTTCTTCAGTTAAAGCAAGACTATGACTATGTGGTTATTGATTGCCCAGCTGGTATTGAACAAGGCTATAAGAATGCCGTAGCTGGCGCTGATAAGGCACTCGTTGTGACAACACCGGAAGTTTCAGCTGTTCGTGATGCTGACCGTATTATTGGATTATTGGAGCAAGAGGATATCGAATCTCCAAAACTGGTTATTAACCGAATCCGTAGTCATATGATGAAAAATGGAGACATGCTGGACGTGGAAGAAATTTCTCAGCTTCTGGCTGTTGATTTAATTGGAATCGTTGCTGACGATGAAAATGTTATTCGTGCTTCTAACAACGGTGAACCAATTGTCATGGATCCATCAAGCAAAGCATCAATTGCATATCGTAATATTGCAAGACGTATTCTAGGTGAAACGGTTCCTCTTCAATCGTTAGATGAAGAAGATAAGGGAATGTTTGCACGTATTAAACGATTCTTTGGTGTTCGTTCTTAAAAAGCTTCCGATAGAGGAAGCTTTTTTTATTTATGTGATTTTGTAGAGTCAAGCTGTCATAAGCTCCACGGACAAGTCATATAGTTGATTATACGATAAGAACAAGGAGAATGATGAATCATGAATCGACGTGCTGATGAAATCCGTAAACGAATTGCTGAGCGCAAGCGAAAACAATTAAATACAACGAAGCGTCTTCCTCAAGAACCTCTTCATACGTCCTTAATGAGTGAAGAAGAAAAATATGGATCGATGGATTATTCTGCGGTTGAATACACACCATCAGCAAAGGAATATCACCCGTTATTTCGAAAAGAACGCTTTTTATTTAAAATTTTAGCTTCGGCCTGCTTAGTGTTAATTGTAGGGATTATGTTCAAGAACGCTTCTCCTGCTTTTGAACAGGCCAGAGTGGTGGTTCAACAAACAATGGATAAAGAATTTCAGTTTGCGGCTGTTTCCTCTTGGTATGAAGATAAGTTTGGGAAGCCGTTAACGCTACTGCCGAATAAGGAGTCTAGCAAAACGGAGCAAAGTGTAAGCGGAGAATACGCTACTCCAGCTTCAGGGAAAGTAACGGAAACATTTGCTCAAAGTAAGCAAGGCGTGACGGTTCAAACAGGAGTGGATTCTGTTGTAGAAGCAATGAGTGAAGGTATTGTAAGGTATGTAGGAAAACGTGATGATACTGGGAATACCGTTATTATTCAACATGCCGATGGAACTGAAACTTGGTATGGACAGCTCAAAAAAATCAATGTTAGCATGTATGATTTTGTGAATAAAGGCAAAGAAGTAGGGATTGTGGAAAACAGTAAAAAAGGCGATGCTGGAACGTTCTATTTTGCTATTAAAAAAGGCGATAAGTTTGTGGATCCTAGTCAGGTGATTCAATTTGAATAGTGCTTTTTCGTTATTAATGAAAATTCACATTCATCCATTGTTTTGGGGGATTTTCGTAATTGGTATCTTAACGGCTACGGTAAAGCAGCTTTTTTTGTTATTTATTATTGTAATTATTCATGAACTGGGCCACGCCGTAGCGGCTCAGTGTTTTTCTTGGCGAATTCGTAGAATTATGCTCTTACCTTTTGGAGGAGTAGCAGAAGTAGATGAACATGGTAATCGTCCATTTCGAGAAGAGTTTATTGTGACAATAAGTGGACCTCTTCAGCATCTTTGGATGTTTGGAGCTGCTTTCTTATTAATGAAAATAAATGTGTTGTCTTTGGAAACGTATGAGCAATTTATGTTTCAATGCACAGTAATTTTACTGTTTAACCTTTTGCCCATTTGGCCATTGGACGGAGGGAAGCTGCTTTTTTTAATGTGCAGTCGTTCTTTACCATTTTTAGAAGCGCATAAGCTTGCACTCCGGTTATCAACGTTTTTTTTAGCTATCGGTATTATCTACGCCGTCATTATGCATCCTTTTCAGCTGCACTTATGGATTGTTATTTCATTTTTAATTATATCCGGATATTTGGAATGGAAGAGCAGGCAATTTGTCTACATGCGCTTTTTGTTGGAGAGGTATCATGGAAAAGAGCATCCAATTGGAGCTTTAAAAACGCTAAGTGTATCAACCAGTGAGACGCTCCATCAAGTCCTGCAAAAATTCCAAAGAGGTTGTAAGCATATGATTATTGCTACATCTCAAACAGGCGAGCATGTACAAATTGATGAAAATGAACTTTTACACGCTTACTTTGTAGAAAAAAGAACAAATAGCCCACTAGATGAACTTGTAACAGTTTACTGATTTCTAGTAACATAGAATAGAATGAAAAAAGTTCGGTTGCACTGACCGAACTTTTTCCTATGAATTTAGATTAAAGTGAGGCAATGTATGTGAAGGCATGTATCATTAACGCGGCTACTTCTTCCAAACGTATAGCCGTGATAAACGATAAAACACTAGAAAAAATATATTTAGAAGAACAAAGCGAGAATCAAATTATTGGTGATATATATTGGGGTAAAGTCGTAAAAGTCCTGCCGCATATGCAAGCAGCCTTTATCGATATTGGTTTATCAATGAACGGATTTATTCATCGAAATGAACTTGTATCCTATCAGCAGTCAGATAATCCTCACAAGGATCAGCAGCCGATGTCTGCTTTTATTCGTGAAGGAGAAAAAGTATTGGTTCAAGTTGTAAAAGAAGGCATTGGAACAAAAGGGCCGAAGCTGACGGGTATTATTGAATTTTCTTCTGATGAGCTTGTATATTTACCGCACGGAAACTATGTCGCTGTATCCAAAAAAATAGATGAGCCACAACGACAACAGTGGAAACAGCTTGGCGAGCGGTTAAAACAGGGGATGGAAGGCTTTTTATTTCGAACAGCGATTGAGGAAAAATCAGAAGCTGCGGTCCAACACAAAATAAAAGAGCTACAGAAGAAATATGAGCGCCTTGAACGACAGACACAGGGAATGAAAGCTCCTGCCCTAGTCAGCAAGGGACAAGATTTTCTCAAAACAAGAGTGCAAGCTGCACTTCAACAAGGAATTGACGGGATAGTAGTAGATGACTTTGACCTATATCAGCATCTTCAAGCTGCCTACCCTAACTCGTTAATAGAGTACTATAAAGGAAATGAAAATATTTTCTCCTTTTATGATGTGGAACGGCAAATAGAGAAGCTTTTAAAGCGAATCGTGTGGCTCAAAAGTGGAGGTTATATCGTTATTGACGAAACGGAAGCGATGACGGTCGTAGACGTGAACACGGGGAAGTTTTCAGGAAAAGATAATATTCGAAAGACGATGCTTCAAACAAATATGGAAGCTGCGTATGAACTGTCCAAACAGATGCAATTACGTCACTTAGGCGGCATGATCTTAATTGATTTTATAAATATGTCTCATAAAGAAGATCGGACAGAAGTAGAAAGGTACATGAAAAAGCTATGTGAACAAGATGAAGTGCGGACGAATGTAGTTGGCTTTACAGAGCTCGGCATATTGCAATTAACGCGGAAGAAAGTGCGCAATAGCATTGGGTCAACATTAACTATGCCTTGTGAAGTATGTGAAGGAACCGGTAAAATGATTGATTCCAAAACGGTTGCTTTTCAAATTGAACGTGTAATTTGGGAACATCGCGGCGCGGAAGAAGAGGCTATTTGGATTGAGACGCGAAGTAATGTTATAAATGAAATGAAAGCTCAAGGGTTTCTCAAAGCTCTAGAGAAAATGGTTAAAAAAACCGTATATCTTACGCCAAGCGATGATTATACAAACGCATTTGTTTTGCGTCAATTGGGGTCGAAAGAGCAGATTCAAAAAAGGGTCTCTGCTTCTATATAAATTTTTAGAAGAAAACATGAATTCCAATTGACACTAACCTTTGATTTGTAGTAAGATTTAATATGTTGGTTTGTAGCACCCGTGCTACAACCGCTCAGAACAGGTTTTAAGTTCACTTGAACACCTGTGATGGCGAGTCTTAGTTTTTAGAGGAGGTGCAGAGAATGTACGCAATTATTGAAACTGGTGGTAAGCAAATTAAAGTAGAGGCTGGTCAAGCAATCTACGTTGAAAAACTTGCTGGTGAACAAGGCGAAACAGTTACTTTTGACAAAGTATTATTTGTAGGTGGCGACAGCGTGAAAGTTGGTGTTCCTTTCGTAGAAGGTGCAACAGTTACGGCTAAAGTTGAAAAACAAGGTCGCGCTAAAAAGATCACTGTATTTAAATACAAAGCAAAGAAAAACTATCGTCGTAAGCAAGGTCACCGTCAACCTTACACAAAAGTTGTAATCGACGCTATCAACGCGTAAATATAACAAATGATTAAGGTGACGATTTCTCGTGATGCAAATAAGAAAGTTGACGGGTTCACGATGAGTGGACATGCTGACTTTTCCGAACACGGAAAAGATCTTGTTTGTGCGGGAGCATCTGCAGTTTCATTTGGAACAATTAATGCTATCTTTTCAATAAGTGGGGTTGAACCGCACTTAGAGCAAGGTGGAGATGGTGGCTATCTCCGTTGTGAGATTCCGAAAGATGTGGATTCGTTCACATTGGAACAGATTCAATTGCTATTAGAAGGTATGGTTGTTTCACTGAAAACGATCGAATTAGATTACAGTAATTATATAAAAATTAACGACAACTAAACAGGAGGTGGATGTCATGTTAGTAAGATTAGACCTTCAATTCTTCGCTTCTAAAAAAGGAGTAGGTAGTACTAAAAACGGTCGTGATTCAATCTCGAAACGTCTTGGTGCTAAACGTGCTGATGGCCAATTCGTATCTGGTGGTTCAATTTTATACCGTCAACGCGGTACTAAAATTTACCCAGGTGCAAACGTAGGTCGTGGTGGAGATGATACTTTATTCGCTCAAATCGACGGTATCGTTAAATTTGAACGTTTCGGTCGTGACCGTAAAAAAGTATCTGTATACCCTGTTGCTCAAGAAGCATAAGATACAAAAAGAAAACTCTAACCCAAGTAGGTTAGAGTTTTCTTTTTGTAGAATATTTCACCTATTACCCATTGGAATTTGTTATAATCGAACATATCTAAGAAGATTGATACGAGATGTTTGTCAGCGTTGTGAAATACTTATGCTCGAGTCAAAGTTAGGAGTGCTAAGATGGAAAAAGAATGGGATGTCGTAGAGGTATTAAGATACGCGCGGCATGATTGGTTAAATAAGCTGCAATTAATCAAAGGCAATCTAGCGTTGAATCGGCTTGATCGAGCGAATGAAATCATTGAAGAAATTGTAAATGAATCCAAACATGAATCCAAGTTAACAAACATCAATATGCGACTGTTCGCGGGCTTTGTTATGACCTATCATTGGAATAACCATGCTGTTCGCTTAGATGTGGAAGTGCTTGGAGAATTGAAGGATTTATCACAATACGATGAGTTCGTATACAACTGGTGTTGCTATTTGACAGAAGCACTCGAAAAATATGTTGATTATCATGCAGAAAACTATTTGAGTATTTCAGTATGCATTGAAGAACAGGGAATTCGTTTCTTTTTTGACTTTAGTGGAATACTAACAGATATACAGAAGCTACAAAACAAGCTACAATGTTATGAGTGCGCTCAAGGAGTTGCATTGGTTGAACAGCATATGTCTGAAGATGAATTTAGCCTTATGCTCACAATAAGTTAAAAGCGCTTTTGCTATGGCAAGAGCTAAGATATAGAACGGAGTGAAAAAGAAATGTTTGTAGATCAGGTCAAGGTATATGTAAAAGGTGGCGACGGAGGAAATGGAATGGTTGCCTTCCGTCGCGAAAAGTACGTACCAAAAGGAGGTCCTGCAGGTGGTGACGGTGGTCACGGTGCAGATGTCATTTTTGAAGTAGAAGAAGGATTACGTACGCTGATGGATTTCCGCTATAAGCGTCACTTTAAAGCAAGCCGTGGTGAACATGGAATGTCAAAAGGACAGCACGGACGTAACGCTGAGCCGATGATTGTAAAAGTTCCACCAGGTACCGTTGTGTTGGATGAAGATACGAACGAAACGATTGCTGATTTAGTTGAGCACGGCCAGCGCGCAGTGATTGCTAAAGGTGGACGCGGAGGGCGTGGGAATACGCGTTTTGCTACACCTGCAAATCCAGCACCGGAGCTTTCAGAAAATGGAGAGCCGGGTAAAGAGAGAAATGTCATTCTTGAATTAAAAGTATTAGCCGATGTAGGATTAGTTGGTTTCCCAAGTGTTGGAAAGTCAACGTTATTATCCGTAACGTCTGCTGCAAAGCCAAAAATTGCTGAATATCATTTTACAACAATTAATCCGAATTTAGGAGTAGTTGAAACAGAAGATAATCGCAGTTTTGTGATGGCAGATTTACCAGGGCTAATCGAAGGTGCACATGAAGGTGTAGGATTAGGTCATCAGTTTTTACGTCACATTGAACGTACCCGCGTTATTGTCCATGTAATCGATATGTCAGGTTTAGAAGGCCGCGATCCGTATGAAGATTACTTAACCATTAATGAAGAGCTGCGTCAATATAATATGCGTTTAACAGAACGTCCGCAAGTAGTGGTAGCAAATAAAATGGATATCCCGCAAGCCGAAGAGAATCTAGCTGCATTCAAGGAAAAAGTAGGGGACGAAGTGAAAGTCTTTCCAATTTCTGCAGCAACGCGTAATGGAATCCGCGAACTGTTATTTACAGTAGCTGATCTTGTAGAAACTACGCCGGAATTCCCAATGCAAGAAGAGGAAGATTTATCTATGCACCGCGTACTGTACAAGCATGAAAAGAAAGAAGTGGAATTTGTTATTACGCGTGATAGCGATGGCTCATACGTATTAAGCGGTGAAAAAATCGAAAAATTATTCAAGATGACTGATTTCTCACGTGAAGAATCAGTTCGTCGATTTGCGCGCCAGCTTCGAGGCATGGGCGTCGATGAAGCCCTTCGTGAACGAGGAGCAAAAGATGGCGATATTGTAAAGCTATTTGAATATGAATTTGAATTTATTGACTAATTGTTGTTCATAGGATAAGGGGAGGGGCTTTACTTGCATAAGAGCGATAAGCAGTTTTATTTAGTTCGCGAAGATGTATTACCGGAAGCGATGAAAAAAACATTGGATGCGAAGCTGTTAATTGAACGGGGAAAAGCTGAGTCGGTAGCAGATGCTGTACAAGCCGTAGACTTGAGTCGCAGTGCTTTTTATAAGTACCGCGACACGGTCTTTCCGTTTCAGACGGTTGTCAAACAGCGCATTATTTCACTATTTTTTCATATTGAAGATCGATCAGGAACTTTATCACATTTATTGAGCACCGTTGCATCATCGGGATGCAATGTGTTAACGATTCACCAAACCATCCCTTTACAAGGGCGTGCCAACGTAACTCTTTCATTAGATACAGCAAGTATGAGTGTTGAGTTAAATGAAATGCTGCGAAGACTGAAAAGCTTAGAGTTTGTAGATAAAGTGGACGTGCTTGGTTCAGGGGCATAATGGTAAACAGATATAGATAAGGAGAGGCATGATTGTGGGGAAAGTAGGATATTTAGGACCAAAGGCAACATTTACACATGTGGCCGTCCAAGGCGTATTTAAACAGCACGACCATATTCCATACAAAACAATTCCAGCATGCATTGATGCAGTGGATAAAGGAGAAATTGAGTATGGAATTGTACCGTTAGAAAATGCACTTGAAGGATCTGTAAATTTAACACTTGATTATCTCATTCACGAACGTCGTCTGCCGATTGTTGGAGAAATTGTGCTTCCAATTCGTCAGCATTTAATGGTTCATCCATCTCGTGCAGAACAGTGGAAAAACATTGAAACGATTTATTCTCATCCTCATGCAATTGCGCAGTGTCATAAATTTTTACACGGAGAATGTACGTCAACTGCAGTAGAAGAGATGACATCAACGGCGTTTGCTGCTAAATATGTAAGCGAACACCCTGAGCTTAATATTGGAGCTATTGCGAATGGATTAGCAGCCCGTGAATATGGATTACATATTGCTTGCCCGAACATTCATGATTATGATCATAATACAACAAGATTTGTTATTTTGCATAAAGATGGAGGGCAAGAGGTGCCATTTTTAGCTGGAAACGGGTGCAAGACAACGTTAATGATTACACTTCCATCTGATCAGGCAGGAGCGCTTCATCAAGTGCTTTCAGCTTTCTCCTGGCGTAAGCTAAATCTGTCTAAAATTGAATCCCGTCCCATGAAAACAGGGCTTGGAAACTATTTCTTTATCGTTGATATTGAACAAAAAATGGATGAAGTATTAATTCCTGGGGCTATGGCTGAACTTGAGGCACTAAGCTGTAGCGTAGAGCTGTTAGGAAGCTATCCTCATACACTACTTGAAACAGAAATCCCGCTTTAAAGCGGGATTTTTTTTGTTATAACACCTTTTTACTCATTCGAAACTAAATAACCTTCCGCTTCAAGAGCTAAGCAGGCAGCATTCAGTTTTTCAATTGTATCTGCTTCAATTGTATGAAGGTGAATCCCCTCTGTTAACTGAGATAAATAAGTTGCGTTTGTTTCTTGAATTTTTTTTATGAACGTTTCTACTTCTTTTCGGGTTTGAATCATAACGGAAGCCGTTAATTCACCATACACAGGGTGTTCAACGGTTACATTTTTTACGAGAACGCCGTGGTCAACAAGCAGGAGAAGCTCCTTTTCAGCATCTTCTGGCGTATGCTGACAGGCAATAATTCGCTGATGCACGGTAGTTTGAGATGGATTTTGAATATAAATATATCCTTGGCTTGTTGCGATAATGGGCTCATTTTTAGCTTTAAGCAGCGAAATATCTTGTACAATGACTTGGCGGCTAACGTTTGTTCTTTTCGAAAGCTCACTGCCCGTCATTGGTTTATTCTCTGTTTGTAACCATTGTAGAATAAGTTCTCTTCTTTCTTCTCCAAGAATTTTCTTTTGAGTTCCTGGCACCTTTAATCCCTCCTTTTACACTGTCATAAATTCTTGCTGTAATAAATGAAAAACGGATATGAGTCGATCAATATGCTTAAACGTTGAATGTTGACTAAATGAAAGACGTACAAAGTTCTTAGCATTCGCAGTCGATTTGCCAATCGCAAGTAAAGAAGCTAATGGTTCCTGCTGATTTACATGGCAGGCACTTCCCGTAGATATAGCAATTCCGTGACGATTACATTGTAACATAACATATTGACCCTGTATGTTTGAAAATGTCAGTCCAATAATTCCAGGAAAATGAGAGTTCCCAAGGCCTTCTACCTCTATAAAAGGAGCAAGAGATTCTAGTTTTTCCAGTAAGTACGATTTTAAGCGCTCATAATGGCTTCTGGCGGTCTTCATTTCTGCATATGCGCATTCAGCTGCTGCAGTAAAGGCAGCAATGCCTGTGGTATTTACAGTCCCAGGGCGAAAGCCTTTTTCATGAGTTGCTTTATGATAAATAGGCTTCCAAGAAGAACTTGAATTCATGTATACCATTCCTACACCTTTTGGTCCGTAAATTTTATGACTAGAAACTGAGATGCTATCAGCTTTCAGCTTTTTAACATCAATAGGAAGCTTACCGAAAGATTGAACACAATCACAGTGAAAGAGAATTTCTTTTTTAGATAAAAAATGGCCAATATCCTCAACTGGCTGAATTGTACCGATCTCATGATTGATATGCTGAATGGCTACTAGCACAGTGTCAGGTCGAATCGTCTTCTTTAAGTCGTCTACAGACACAACGCCGTTTTGATCTACAGGTACGTAAGATAAGGAAAAGCCTTCTTTTTCAAGCTGCTGCAACGTATGAAGAACTGAAGAATGTTCAAGCTTCGTTGTAACCAAATGTTTTCGTTTGCTAGTGTTTCCTTTTAAAAGAGAGTGAATAGCTAAGTAATTAGCTTCTGTTCCCCCGCTTGTAAAAAAAAGATCATCCTCTCGGCAATTTACTAACAGGCTTAATTTTTTTCTGCATAGTGTAAGCAGATTCTCTGCTTGTGTTCCAAGTGTGTGAAGACTGCTGGAATTTCCATAATAGCTCGTTGCCGCTTCAGTATATACCTCAATTGCTTCTTGTCTCATTGGCGTTGTTGCTGCATAGTCCAGATAAATCATTTTCTCCCCCCGATAAAAAAACTTCTTGTCTTTCATTTAATAATATGTAAATATAGGTGTCAAGACACATGTAAATAAAGAGGTGTAAAATGTTAGAGACGGATGTTTTAATTATTGGAAGCGGATTAGCAGCGTTTTCTGCAGCTTATGAACTGTGTCGTCATAACAGAGTTGTAATGGTAACGAAAGGGAAAATTGACCGCAATAACTCAGTTCTTGCTCAAGGCGGAGTAGCAGCTGCTATTGGAAGCAGCGATCACTGGAGTGAACATCTCTATGATACGTTGGTTGCGGGCAATAAGCATTGCAATGAACAAGCGGTACGCACTTTAGTGGAAGAAGGTGCGGCTGTAGTAAATGAATTGATTCATAAAGGAATGAAGTTTGATAAAAATCCAGATGGTACGCTGCATTTTGGAAAAGAAGGAGCCCATCGTGTCAATCGTATTTTGCATGCAGGTGGGGATGCAACAGGACAAGCGCTGTTCGCTTTTTTGAAAAAAGAAGTAATGCCATATATTACAGTGATTGAAAACGAAATGATTCAGCATTTAGTAACTGTAGATGGAACGTGCAGAGGTGCTATCGGACAAGGTGAAAACAACAAAATTACTATATATTATGCTCGTCAAACCATTATTGCTACCGGAGGAATCGGCGCTTTGTACAAGCATACATCTAACCAGCCGCTTGCGACAGGAGATGGGCTAGCGCTTGCGTACAGGGCTGGAGCAAAATTAGCGGACTTAGAATTTGTTCAGTTTCATCCGACCCTTTTGTATCAAAAGGAAGCGAAAGGTCTAGTATCCGAAGCGGTTCGAGGTGAAGGTGGTGTACTGGTAAATGAATGGAATGAACGCATAATGGAAGGCGTTCATCTCTTTAAGGATTTAGCACCGCGAGATGTTGTAGCAAGGACGATTTTTAATGAAATGAAAAAAGGAAGATCCGTATTTTTAGACATTGAAAAAGTGGCTCATTTTGAACAAAAATTTCCTACGATTACGGCACTGTGTCGAAAGTATAAAATTCAATTGGACAAAAAACGAATACCTGTTACTCCGGGCGCACATTTTTTAATGGGTGGAATTGAAGTAGATGCTTACGGACAAACAAGTGTTGAAGGATTGTATGCCGTGGGGGAAGTTTCTTCTACAGGCGTTCATGGAGCAAATCGTCTAGCAAGCAATTCATTGTTAGAGTGTCTTGTATTCGGAAAACGGGCAGGGCGTCATATTTTACATAAAGCGAGAACGGTATCTCGTTATACTCCCGTTCGTTACGTCTATAAAGGCATGCCTAAAATACTGCCTGCCACAAGACAAATTCAGCATAAAATGATGGATTGTGTAGGAATCATTCGTCATGAAAACGAATTGGCTACCATTGTGCATGAATTCACAAATTATTTGGATGGAATATCTCTTGATCAAGAAGTTATATATTCGAGGGAAGCTGCAACCATCTGCAATATGCTAACTGCAGGTCTGCTTATTGCCGAGTCCTCTCTTGCAAGAAAAGAAAGTAGAGGAGGTCATTACCGAAGTGACTTTCCGCATGAAAAGCAAGAGTGGGAGCATAAGCGAATTATTAAGCAGTCTGCTGCTTCAACAAAACAATCATTGATTTTATAAGCAAGGAAATCTAAAAAGAAAGGTGAGGTAGTACAATGAACACGTTGAAATTACAAACACTGTTGCAGTCTTTTTTTATAGAAGACATTGGAGATGGAGATATAACTTGTGAAGCTATTTTTTCTCGGTCTGACCAAGGAAAGGCTCTGTTTACGGCAAAGCAATCAGGTATTATTGCAGGAGTGGAATTGATTAAAGAAGGATTTCATTTAATAGACCCTAATGTGAAAGTGGATTTTGAAAAAAAAGATGGAGATGTTCTTAAGCCTGGAGATAAAATAGCTGCCGTTTCAGGATCCGTGCGATCTATTTTGACCGGTGAACGGGTAATTTTAAACTTACTTCAAAGAATGAGCGGCATTGCCACGATGACGCACAAAGCCGTAGCGATGCTTGGCAGCTCACATACCCGCATATGTGACACGCGAAAAACAACCCCTGGTCTGCGAATGTTAGAGAAGTATGCCGTTCGTGCTGGAGGAGGTTATAATCATCGTTTTGGCTTGTACGATGGCGTCATGTTAAAAGATAACCATATTGCACATGCAGGATCTATTCTAGACGCTGTTGTGAGAGTAAGAGAGCAGCTTGGACATATGGTTAAGGTGGAAGTAGAAATTGAAAATAAAAGTCAATTGCTAGAAGCAATAGAGGCAGGAGCAGATGTCATTATGTTCGATAACTGTTCTCCAGAAGTCATTAAAGATTGGATACCGCTGGTTCCCGCTCATATTGTCACAGAAGCATCCGGTGGAATTACGCTTGGCACGCTCCATTCTTTTAGAGACAGCGGAGTGGACTATATTTCACTTGGAGCTTTAACGCATTCAGCAGGGTCTATCGATATCAGCTTGGACTTATTAACAGAAAGGGGAACAGAAAATGATGAGTTTATTACAAACGCTTCAGCAGCAAACGCTGCCCGCTAAATATACGGAGCTCACAGAAAATGAAATGAAAAGAAGAGTATTAGAAATCAAGAAAAAACTCGGAAGCAAATTGTTTCTGCTCGGCCACCATTATCAAAAAGACGAAGTGTACGAGTTTGCAGATGCGGTAGGAGACTCCTTACAGCTGGCTCAAATAGCGGCTGAAAATAGAGAAGCTGAGCATATTGTGTTTTGCGGCGTTCACTTCATGGCAGAAACAGCTGATATTTTAACAGGTGAAAACCAAAAAGTCATTTTACCCGATATGCGAGCTGGCTGTTCAATGGCTGATATGGCTACTATTCAGCAAACAGAAAAGGCATGGCCTGTCTTGCAGGATCTTTTCGGAGATACGATTATTCCGCTTACGTATGTAAATTCTACAGCTGCAATTAAATCTTTTGTAGGCGAACATGATGGTGCAACAGTAACATCTTCAAATGCAAAAAATATGGTGGAGTGGGCATTTTCTAAAAAAGAGCGCATTCTCTTTTTACCAGATCAGCATTTGGGCAGAAACACAGCTTATGATTTAGGTGTTGGACTAGATGAAATGGCCATTTGGAATCCTATTGAAGAAATGCTTGAATATGAAGGCGATATAAACAACATCAAGGTGATTCTATGGAAAGGTCACTGTTCTGTGCACGAAAATTTCACGGTTAAAAATATTGATTATTTACGCGAGAAGCAGCCTGGGATGAATATTATTGTTCATCCAGAGTGTTCCCATGAAGTGGTGCAAAAATCAGATTATGCAGGTTCTACAAAATATATTATTGATACAATTGAACAAGCTCCTTCAGGCTCTAAATGGGCCATTGGCACGGAAATGAACTTAGTGAAACGGATTATCAATAGTCATCCGGATAAAGAAATTGTTTCACTTAATCCCTATATGTGTCCTTGTTTGACGATGAACCGAATTGATTTGCCTCACTTGCTGTGGGCTTTAGAAAGCATCGAAGAAGGAAAAGAAGTAAATCAAATCAAGGTGGATAAACATACAGCAGAAGGTGCTATCAAAGCCCTAACGAATATGTTAGAACGAGCATAAAGATTTTTAAGACAATTAAACAAAGAAGGTCTAAAAGAAGACTTATTGACATATTGTTTGTGTTGATAAGTCTTTTTTTCTTTATCATAAAAACTTGAACCAAACTGTGGGCAAAATGAATAAAAAAATGGTTCAAGGCATATCTTGTGATGAACAAACAGAACTTACTTTGATTTTGCACATATAGATGGCAGAGACTCTACTCGGGAGGGGAATGACGTTGAAAATCCATATCGTTCAAAAAGGGGATACCCTTTGGAAAATCGCTGAAAAGTATGGGGTTAATTTTGAAGAGTTAAAAAAAGCGAATTCTCAATTAAGCAATCCAGATATGATCATGCCTGGAATGAAAATTAAAGTGCCGACAAGCGGAGTGCCTGTTCAAAAAGAAGGAGCTCCTTCACCTGGGATAAAAGAAATGCCTAAAGTTCAACACCCTTATAGTGACCAATCCACAAAAGCTTATCCAGTAACGGAAATTGATGAAAGTCCAGATGAGAAAAAGTCAGCTAATCAGCCTGCTCAGACACCGTTTATGCAACCGATAAAAGAAGCACCAATTGCCCAGCCTAAAAAAGAAGCACCGATTGCTCAACCGAAAAAGGAAGCGCCGATTGCGCAGCCAAAGAAAGAAGCGCCGGTCGCCCAGCCTAAAAAAGAAGCACCAATTGTTCAGCCTAAAAAAGAAATGCCAGTTGCGCCAAAGCTTCCTAAATTAAAGCCAATTGCACCTGAGATTGATATTAACAATTATTACACAGTTAATATGGCGATGCAGGCTCCAAAAAAAGAAGCACCAAAAGAACTACCCAAGCATGAATCGCCAGAAAGTCCTGAGATGGAGAGTATAGAAATGCCTCCTCAAATGCCATGTTACCCAATCATGCCAATATCGCCTGTGATGCCAGGCTGCGGATTTAATTATATGCCGTGTCATCCGCCAATGTATGCACCGCAGCCATATCCAATGCCAATGTATCAACAGGCTCCAATGTATCATCACGGTTATGAAAACGAATCGTTTGAAGAACATGCAATGGGCGCTCACATGGCACCGATGCCAATGTATCCAATGATGCCACACAGCTGCTATGGACCGGTACAATGTTCTCCTTGTCCGCCTCCATGGGGATATCAGCAGCCCGTTTATCCGGCCTATCATCAAGCACCGATGTATCCACAAGTGCAAGGAGCTATGACAGGTGGCCATTATGAAAGTTCTTCCGAAGGTTTTGGAAACGCGCCTTACCATTATGGGCAGCACTATGCGCCACAGCAGCAAGGAGACTGCGGCTGCGGTGAACCACGACCTGACGACTATGCACCACAGCAGCCTTATCCACAGTACCAGCAGGTACCTTATGGCTTTCAGGACCCAAGGGCACCCTATCCAGCCCCATATGGCATGATTGGTGTACCTCCGTATCCTGCGTTTGACCCAAATGCATTTAGTATTCCAGAATATGATGAGTACGACGAAGATGAGGATTGATTATTATACACGAGACGATTTTAATTTAAATCGTCTCTTTCTCTATTTGAAAAAAAGAGATATTCAAGTTGAGGCCTACCGTATGAAAAAGCCTCATGTCATCATAGCGGATACGAATAAAGGAAAAAAAGTAATAAAAGCTTACAGAGATAAAGGTAAAATTGAACATGTTTATCATTTTTTATCTCAGATTCAACAAGGGTACGCTGTTAATTTCGAAGCTTACCCACAAGGTGAACTTTATATAAAGGACCGTCATTTGTATTGGGCGATGATGCCCTTTGTTAAGCAAGTAAAAGAGGTAACGTATGAAAGTTTTCAGGATCGAGAAGAAGTATTACAAGCATTGAGCCGCTATCATGGAGAAGTTCATAAAAAGAAAATAGCCGCGTATACAAAGCTTTCTGAGTATGATCTTATTTTAAAATGGAAAAAGCGGCTTTCTTCTTTTCAAGAAGCATCACACATATTTAGAGAATTTAATCAATTTCATGTATATAAAGATATTGTGACTTGGGGAGAAAAAGCTTTAGTCTTAATGGAGCGCTTCAAAGATAGAGGGTTGAACTATTCCATTATTCATGGTGATGTTGCTTCACATAATTTCTTGAAAACAAACCACTTGGGTATTGTTATGATTGATTTTGACTTAGCGGCTAAAGCTCCTGCTCTTTATGACTATGTTCAGCTGGCCCAGCGCTTTTTGCCTTACGTCCAATGGTCGATGAAAGAACTACTTCAACACTCGAAAATAAAAGAATTAAGCAAGCAGCGTTTTTTTCTTGCTTCTTTGCTATTTCCATCGATGCTGATGAGAAACTGGAATATAAACCCCTCTGCTTTATCATGGGCAACCCGTCAAAGGTTAATGCAGCAATCAGTTGAAGAATGGTCACAGCGTACACGGTTTTATCGAGTGATTTACCAGCACTTACAAAACCTACATGACATGTAAAGAGTTTATAAACACTTCATCGAATAAGAAACGGCTTGTCTTTTAATCCTAATAGTAAGCTCAGAGTAAATAGAGCTTAAATTAGGGGGCGATTATGTTGAATAGGTATGTAGCAACTTCTTTAGCTTTTGCATGTATGATGGGACTTGGCGCTTGCAATAACAAAGACCAAGGTATGGAACAACGCTATACAGATACGACACAGCCTGTTGGGTATCATACAAATGAAAAAGCGAATGAACATCGCGTAGATAATCCGAAAGGTCCAATGACTGAAGTTTTAGATGGGAATGGAACACCTAATTATCCGTTAAACGTAAGTGATGGACGTTTTGACAATCCGACAAACCCTTATGGAAACATCAATAATACAAATGATCGTACAAATGGCGTGGCTAATATGTATTACGGTGAAGATTATCCAAGAGACTTTACGGAAAAAGTGGCTGATCGAGCTGCAAGCGTTAAAGGTGTAGAAAATAGTCGCGCCGTTGTCCGTGGAGATCAGCTATTAGTTGCTGTGGATCCTGCCAAAGACATAAATAACGGCCGTTTAAGACAAAATGTGCTCGATAAAGTAAAGCCTATTGCGAAGGACTACAATGTTCAAGTAAAAGTAGATCACGATGTATTTATGAATGCTCGTTCTCTTGATGACGATATTCGAAATGGAAAAGACCGAAATACGATTCAAACTAATTTCAATGGTCTATTTGAATCAGTCGATGAGAATGTCAATCATAAACATCGTTAAATGAAGAAGCAGCTGTCTGTGAAGGGCGGCTGTTTTTTTGATGAGAATACATATAAAAAAGCTGCCATTGAAGCCAGGCAGCTATTCCTCGAACATGTAACTATTAATTTTTCTTGTTAGAAGCAGATTTGTTTGTTGTTTTAGATTCCGCTTCTTCATTTTGAGCGTTAGTTTCGTTTTGTTTGAGGCGACCTTCTCTTTTTTTCGTATCTGCTGGTGCCGTAGCGACACTCTTTGTATTTTTAACATTTTTTGCAGAAGAGCTTGTCTTATTAGCTTGTGTGTTTGGCTTCTCGTTGTTAGTTGTCTGACTATTTTCGTATTCAGCTTCCACGTCGCTTGCTAGAGCTGCAGAAACTTGAGCGTAAGTATGGTCTGTATAGTTCATCATATTTTCGTATACTTCAGGGCTCGCGAGTCCATCAGGTTCTACGCTTGCTTCTTCTTTCTTAATCGTTTCAGTCCATTCTTTTGTTTCTTGAATAAGTTTTTTTCCTATAATTACTTCTTCAACAATAACTGGTCTTTTGGTTATTTCTACTCGTTCTTCCATGATTGGAACACGAATAATTTCATCTTCTGTAAGTGGGCCAGCGTTATAGTCTCCGTCAATTACAGGGCGGCGTTCAATATAAAACTCTTCTCTTGTAACAGGAACGTGTACAGTTCTTTCTTCCTCTATTACTTTTTTGTGGAGTTTTACTTCACCTACTTGAACGCGTTCTTTTAAGACATCTAATTTTTCTTCACGCAGTTGGACAGCTCTATGCTCGTTGTGTTCCGTATAGGTTCCGTACGCTGGAGTTTGTTCAGAGCTTACGGCATCTA
The DNA here is from genome assembly GCF_045369295.1 of Priestia sp. 179-F W1.4 NHS. NCBI lineage: Bacteria > Bacillati > Bacillota > Bacilli > Caryophanales > Bacillaceae > Priestia > Priestia sp. 179-F W1.4 NHS. Next base: position 261,502 of record NZ_JBIQFF010000001.1, read on the forward strand.
TCAAAATTAGAATTTTACCAGCAGCTACATCTGTCTCGCACTGCACGGCTGAGATGTCTGGGATGCCCATGCGGATTAATTTTGATTTCAAGCCGCTTCCTTGTTTGAGCCCCATGCCGCCTGTCATCATGGTAAAAAAGTTATCCATCATGACGCCAGCTAATGAACTTACGGCAGGCGAACCAGCTTCAATAATTACATTTGTATCATGACCTATTTGAAATGTATTGCTTTTACTATTAGAAATGACCATGATGTCTGTTTCTCGATAACCTTGATGTTTTAAATTATGGATAACATCTAAAGCTTCTTTTTCTGAAAAAAAAGTTCCGACTACACGTTTATTCATTCTCATTACTTCAGCTCCCTTTTTTATGAAAATAGATAATAGAAGTCCTTACAATTACTTCCACTATGTACATACCCTGCGAAAATTTAATTAAAACGTTTAAGAGAAAATTTTACAAATAGTGTACAAATGTAACAAATACTCCATGTTTTCTTAACATAATATCGTGAAAAGGATTCGCTTCATAAAATAAGAGGATAAAAGAAAATAAGTAGGTCAAACTATTAGTGTAGATTTTCACAAAACCTTTTTAGATAATACTAAAAAGAGTATGATTAACGTGTGAGGTGAAGGTGAGTGAAGAAAGTCATTCATCAAGCAGCTTTTTTAATGCTAGTAAGTATTGTGCTTTGTATAATGCCATACCGTGCAGATGCGAATGAAAAGGAGCCGATGACATTATTTCTTGAGCGCGTGTATGTGGATGGAGTCGTAAGTCAAGAGATGATCAAAAGCCCTTCTATGACAAAAAAACAATTAATGAAAAAATATAAAAATTGGCGACTGCTTAAAGAAACCGATCGAGAGCTAGTTTTTAGAACAAGCATAGACGATATTTCACCTATTTTAAAAGACAACGGCTACGTAGGGCTTTCTGTTAACGGTATTCTCTCAGCATTTGAAGGCAAGCCAGCTTCGTCGCAGCACATTATACAGTCGTTTTTTCAAATTGACATCAAAAGGCTTGAAAGCTATCAGCATGAACAATTAAAGAAAGGTATTCGCGTTCAATCAAAAGATGAATATCTTTCCCTCATTAATTTCTATAAAATCTATCAGCTCCAGCAGCGGCCGCTTTCGATCAAGCAGCCGTTTTTTAGTATGGTAAAATAATTATTGAATTCAACATTCTAAATTGCTTCTATTTGCTTTTGGCGATATGTTAAAATGGTATTCAGCAGTCTAGTATTGTATATAATTTAAAAGGTCATTCATCAATAAAAGTGGGCGGTTCTATTTTTTACAGCTATTGTAAAAGTGGGTTGAGAAAGATGAAAAGAGGCGAACGTTCTCTTGAACGTCTTTTTAAAAGGAACTCTAAAGGAAAATAGAGAACGATGCGGGCAGGACTCTTCATAGGTAAGATGGGAGGTCACTGCCCGCGCGTACGTGAGTAAGGAGAGAGCTTATTGTTTGATTATATCAAAGGCACGGTTACATATATAAATCCTGAGTATATAGTAATTGAAAACAACGGAATAGGCTATCAGGTCTTTACGCCGAATCCATACGTGTTTTCAATTGATGAACAACCAAAAACGGTTTACACCTATCAATATGTAAGAGAAGACGTAATTGCACTTTACGGGTTTGCTTCGCGAGAACAAAAGGATTTATTTATGAAGTTAATTAGCGTGTCAGGAATCGGCCCAAAAGGCGGTTTAGCTATTTTAGCGTCAGGTAATCCAGCGCAGGTTGTCCAAGCTGTGGAGGAGGAAGACGAGAAGTTTTTAGTTAAGTTTCCAGGAGTAGGTAAAAAAACAGCTCGACAGATGATTCTAGATTTAAAAGGAAAGCTGCATGATATTGTACCAGATGCCGTTCCTTCTTTATTTGCAGATTTGGACGCACAAGAAGTCAAATCTCAAAGTTCAGAAGCACTCGATGAAGCGATTGAAGCACTTAAAGTATTAGGTTACGCAGAAAGAGAAATCAAAAAAATTGTTCCAGCTTTAATGAAGGAAACGATGACAACAGATCAGTATATTAAAGAAGCGCTAAAACGATTATTGAAACAATAAGTAAGGGAGGAGTAAAATGGACGATCGTATTGTAACGGGAGATGTTCTTGGTGAAGAAGAAATCATCGAGCAAAGTTTGCGGCCGCAAACCTTACAGCAGTATATTGGTCAGCATAAAGTAAAATCCCATCTTGACATTTTTATTAAAGCTGCCAAAATGCGAAGCGAAACGTTAGATCACGTGCTCTTATATGGTCCTCCAGGATTAGGTAAAACAACCCTTGCCACTATTATCGCTAATGAAATGGGCGTGCAAATCCGAACGACCTCAGGGCCAGCCATTGAGCGTCCAGGCGACTTAGCCGCGGTTTTAACCAGCTTAGAGCCTGGAGATGTGCTTTTTATTGATGAAATTCATCGATTAAATCGTTCAGTTGAAGAAGTACTGTACCCAGCAATGGAAGACTTCTGTTTGGACATTGTGATTGGAAAAGGGCCAAGTGCACGTTCTGTCCGTCTTGATTTGCCTCCGTTTACGCTAGTAGGTGCAACAACAAGAGCAGGGCTTTTATCTTCTCCTTTACGTGATCGCTTCGGCGTTTTAAGCCGTTTGGAATACTATCAAGAAGAAGATCTTGCTTCGATAGTAGAAAGAACAGCAGCTATTTTAGATGTAGAGATTGATCAGAAAGCGACGTTTGAGATGGCTAGGCGTGCTAGGGGAACTCCACGTATTGCGAATCGCTTGCTTCGAAGAGTCAGAGATTTTGCCCAGGTAAAAGGAGACGGAGCTATAACTGAAACCCTTGCTACTGAAGCATTAGAAATGTTACAGGTGGACCGTTTAGGTCTTGATCATATTGACCATAAATTATTAAGAGGGATTATTGAAAAATTTAGAGGCGGGCCTGTAGGCTTAGATACAATATCAGCTACTATTGGTGAAGAATCTCACACGATTGAAGATGTATACGAGCCTTATTTACTACAAATTGGCTTTTTGCAGCGAACGCCTCGAGGACGAATTGTGACTCCTTTGGTTTATGATCATTTTCAGCTGGAGGTGCCTGATCAGTGAATGATATGCCTAAGATGCTGATTACATTAGGAGGCATTTTAGTAGTCATTGGGCTGTTATGGCAGTTCGTTGGCAAGCTTCCTGGCGATATTTTTATTAAAAAAGGAAATACAACCTTTTATTTCCCGATTGTGACATGTATCCTAGTAAGCGTTGTGTTATCACTTATTTTTTATGTAATTGGCAGGTTTAAATAATTAAGTAGAAACAGGTGAACATTTTGAAAGTAGATTTATTTGATTTTCATTTACCAGAAGAATTGATTGCGCAAACACCACTTGAGCAGCGAGATGCATCAAGACTCATGGTATTAAACAAAGAAACAGGAAATGTGAAACATCATATGTTTCATGACCTTCTTGATTATGTGCAAGAAGGAGATTGTTTAGTGTTAAACGATACGCGTGTTCTTCCTGCACGTTTATTTGGCACAAAAGAAGATACAGGTGCTAATATTGAAGTATTGCTTCTAAAACAGACACAAGGCGATACGTGGGAGACGCTTGTAAAACCGGCTAAGAGAGTAAAAGAAGGAACGGTTATTTCGTTTGGTGACGGACGTCTGACTGCTGTGTGCAAAGAAACGAGCGATCAAGGCGGACGTTTGCTAGAATTCAACTATGAAGGCATCTTTTATGAGGTGCTTGAACAGTTAGGAGAAATGCCGCTGCCGCCTTATATTAAAGAGCGTTTGGATGATCAAGAGCGCTATCAAACGGTTTTTGCCCGTGAGCAAGGTTCTGCAGCAGCGCCAACAGCAGGTCTTCACTTTACAGAAGAAATGCTTGAACAGTTAAAAACAAAAGGTGTGCATATTGCATTTTTAACGCTTCATGTCGGATTAGGTACGTTCCGTCCAGTCAGCGTTGACGACTTAGAAGAGCACGATATGCACGCAGAGTTTTATCAAGTGAGTGAAGGAACCGCGGCTTTACTAAACAGCGTACGCGAAAAAGGCGGACGCATTATTTCAGTAGGTACAACTTCTACCCGTACTCTTGAAACAATTGCAACTGAGCATAACGGAAAATTTGTTGCTTCTTCAGGCTGGACCAATATTTTTATTTTCCCAGGGTATGAATTTAAAGCAATTGATGGAATGATTACAAACTTCCATCTTCCAAAATCTACGCTCATTATGCTTGTAAGTGCCTTAGCAGGAAGAGAAAACGTCATTTCTGCCTATGAACAAGCTGTAGCAGAGAAGTATCGCTTTTTCAGCTTCGGCGACGCGATGCTAATCGTGTAATTTAACATGAAAGGAATACATCAATGACAGCAATTCGTTACGAACATATAAAAACTTGTAAACAAACAGGAGCGCGTTTAGGTATTGTCCACACGCCTCATGGTTCATTTGAAACGCCTATTTTTATGCCAGTAGGCACATTAGCTACAGTAAAAACAATGTCTCCGGAAGATTTAAAAGCAATGGGGGCAGGCATTATTTTAAGTAATACGTACCATTTATGGCTTCGTCCAGGTCATGAAATTGTTAAAAAAGCAGGTGGTCTGCATAAATTTATGAACTGGGATCGTCCTATCTTAACAGATTCAGGCGGCTTCCAAGTTTTTAGTTTAAGCGATTTGCGCCGTATTGAAGAAGAAGGCGTTCATTTCCGCAACCATTTGAATGGAGACAAGCTTTTCCTATCTCCAGAAAAAGCGATGGACATTCAAAATGCGCTTGGGTCTGATATTATGATGGCATTTGATGAATGCCCTCCTTATCCAGCAGAGTATGACTACTTAAAACGTTCAGTAGAGCGTACTAGCCGATGGGCAGAGCGATGCCTTGAGGCTCACAGCCGCCCTCAAGACCAAGGTCTTTTTGGAATTGTTCAAGGCGGAGAGTTTGAAGATTTACGCCGTCAAAGTGCAGCTGATTTAGTATCAATGGACTTCCCAGGTTATGCTGTGGGAGGCCTGTCAGTTGGAGAACCAAAAGATGTGATGAATCGTGTGCTAGAGTTTACGACGCCATACTTGCCAACTGACAAACCTCGTTATTTAATGGGAGTAGGATCACCTGACTCGTTAATTGATGGGGCAATTCGCGGGATTGACATGTTTGACTGCGTATTACCAACGCGTATTGCACGTAACGGAACGCTTATGACAAGTGAAGGTCGTCTTGTTGTTAAAAATGCCAAATATGCAGAAGACTTCGGTCCGATTGATCCAAACTGTGACTGCTACACATGTCAAAATTATTCAAGAGCGTATATTCGCCACTTAATTCGCTGTAATGAAACGTTTGGAATTCGTTTAACATCTTACCATAACTTATATTTTCTGCTAAACTTAATGGAGCAAGTCCGTGAAGCCATTCGCGAAGACCGACTTGGCGATTTCCGCGATGAGTTCTTTGAAAAATATGGGTTTAACGGCCCAGACGCAAAGAATTTCTAGGTCACTACAGGAATTTTCATCAAATTTATGAATGAGTACCTGTTGATAATATAAATAAAAGGAGGAGTTTTCATGGGTGTTTTACAAAATATTTGGCCATTACTTTTAATGTTTGTCATTTTCTATTTCTTGTTAATCCGTCCACAGCAAAAACGTCAAAAAAACGTACAGCAAATGCAATCAGCACTTAAAAAAGGTGATAAGATTGTTACAATTGGCGGTATGCACGGTTTGGTAGAAGCAATCGATGAGTCACAAGTTGTGGTTCGCAGCACTGACGGTTCAAAATTAACATTTGACCGCAATGCTATTCGTGAAGTAAGAAGCGTAGATTAATAAAAAACGTCACGTACATGTACGTGACGTTTTTTTATGCTTCTCGTGAACCGGCAATGTTTACGCCAACAATTCCCCCGAGAATAGCGACTCCAATAAACCCAGCGTGAAATAAAAGCTGCTGTGCAGAAAACAGGTGACTATAGCCGAGGAATTGCAGCAAAAACATTAAAAAAGAATAAGAAATACCAGTGGCTCCTCCAACAAGCAGTCCCTTTGAACCGTTTCGTCCTCCCGCTATAAATCCTCCGATAAACAGTGTAATAAATGAGAGAATAAGTAAAAATAAACGTACGGACTGTTCTTCAAGCGATGTGAATTTTAAAATAAGCGAAAAGATAATGCTAATCGCTAAAGCCATTACTAAGATTGTTGCTACCCCTGCAAATACAGCGTTGCTCATTCGTTTTGCACCCAACTTGTTTCCCCCTTATGAAATAAAAAGATAGGTGAACCCTTAGTACGAGCATATTCGGGATGACTTCAAAATAGACGCATAAAAGTAAGGCTATTTTAAAATAAATGGTACAAACTACAAGGGAATACATAAAGGAGGTCTTTGCAGTGGAACTATTAATCATGGTTGCGCGAACCGTGCTTTTGTATGTAGTAGTTTTAATTATTTTTCGCGTTATGGGCAAAAGGGAAATAGGAGAGCTGAGCATTTTGGATTTAGTTGTCTTTATTATGATTGCTGAAATGGCAGTAATGGCTATTGAAAACCCAAAAGATCCTTTGCTGTATTCAATTCTTCCGATGTTAACGCTTCTTATTATTCAAATTGGTTTAGCTATATGGTCTCTTAAAAGCAATCGAATGCGAAATTTTATTGATGGTAAACCTAGTATTATCATTGAAAATGGAAAAATAAATGAACATGAAATGAAAAGGCAGCGATATAACTTCAATGATTTGCTTGTGCAGCTGCGAGATAAAAATATAAAAAATGTAGCTGATGTTGAATTTGCTATTTTAGAATCTTCAGGAAGGCTATCCGTGTTTGAAAAAGATCAGCAATCAGGTAAAAAAGGCAATTTGAATTTGCCTTTTATCATTGACGGCGTTATTCAAGAAGAGCATCTGTTGCATGAACATAAAACAACGGAATGGTTAAGGCAGGAGTTAGAGAAACTGGGGCATTCAAACTTAGACAAGATTTCATATTGCAGCTACGACAACGGAAAATTCTTTATAGATTTAATAGATGTGAAACAATAAAACGCGGAGTGCTCCGCGTTTTATTTTCGTTTAAAATAACGTAAAACAGAAAAGCGATTTAATTCTTCTTTTGTTATCAGTCTAAAAAGCAGCAAAAACAGTACATATACAAAGCTTGTCAGTGCAATTGATAAAATGGTTCGTAAGCTTAACGGGATGGAAGTGAAAAGGTTCATATAAGCAAAGTGTCCAATAAAGCCTGATATGCCCATTACAGCAAAGCTGCGAAGATACTCAAACACATGAAGCTTATACGTGATTTTTTTCATGACCGTAGACAGATGTAAAAGAGTGACAAGCATCATTCCCACAACAATTGCAAGGCCAGCTCCCATAATGCCTAGATTGGGCTGAGTTGCGAGTAAGAAGATAAGAGACGTTTTGACCGCTGCTCCTATAAAACTGTTAATCATGGCGGCTTTTGCAAGGTCTAGCGCCTGCAGAACAGCTTGAAGCGGCCCTTGAAAGTAATAAAAGATAAAAAAAGGCGCCATGACTTTGACAAAAATAGCAGCTTTGTCAGAACCATACATCAATTCCATTACCGGATTAGCAAATACATAAAGAACAACAACGGCCAGTCCGCCTGTTACAAATGACAAGCGGAGAGCTTGATGAAGCCGATATTCGATTTGTTTCATTTGATTCTGTGCAAGAGATTCACTGATTGCGGGAACCAAAGAAGTGGATAGAGACACCGTTACAAAAGAAGGCAGCATCAGGAGAGGGAGTGCAAAGCCTGTTAATTCTCCGTACTGCTTCGTTGCTACCGCTGTCGCTACTCCTGCAATTGCTAAACTTTGAGCTACTACAATCGGTTCTAAAAACCAAGAAATTGACCCAATCATGCGGCTTCCTGTCGTGGGAAGAGCGATTCGCATTAAGTCAAGGAACGTATCTTTGCCCGCATGTAAAGAAGCAAAAAATTTTCGTCTTACCGTTATTTTCTTCTTTCGCTTGAACATAAACACCATGTAAAACAGGGAAGCGAGCTCTCCAAATACCGAAGAGAGCATAGCGCCAGCCGCGGCGTACTCAATTCCATAAGGTAAAAATGCTTTTGTACAGACAGCAATTAACGTAATTCGCACCACTTGTTCAATAATTTGAGAATAAGCAGCGGGCTTCATTTGCTGCTTTCCTTGAAAATATCCGCGAATGACAGACGACACGGCGATGATCGGAATAACAGGAATAATCGCAAGCAGCGGATAGATCGTACGTGAATCTGTAAAGAAGGTTTTTGCTACAACGGGAGCGAATAATATTAGTCCGAGCGTAAATAAAACGCTCAGCGTACACGTAATACTTAAAGAGACGACAAGTATTTTTTTTATTTTATGCCTGTCACCTAAAGCTTCTGCTTCTGCCACTAACTTTGAAATGGCAACCGGTAGCCCAAGCTGTGTTAAGGTGATTACTAATACCAGCGTGGGGACCGCCATCATATAAAGTCCCACACCTTCGTCTCCAATCATTCGAGCCACCACAATTCGATTGACAAACCCGAGTACACGTGTAATTAAGCCAGCAATTATTAAAATAATAGTTCCCTGTAAAAATTTAGACATATACTCACTGCTTTCTTGAGGTTTATACAGTGAATATATGCGGCGTCGGTGTCCAAGCATGACAAGTATTCCTCATACGAGAAAGAAATTTTACGCAAAATGTCAAACGGAAAGGAGGATCAATATGACACATCCATTTATTTCAGCTTCGAAAGAACTTATACAGCCTGTCGTATCCAGCAAAATGGAAGAATTTCATATGCTCGGATATGAAGAAGTAACGGAGAACGATTTATTGAGTTATTTGGAAATGAAAAAATGGAAAAAAGAAAAGGAGCTATCTCTCCATCAAGTTGTAAATGATATTTTATCTGTTAAGATCACGCAGGTGATGAGCTATGTAACCATTGAATCTTATAAATCTGATATGTTCTCAAGTGTTAATAATGGAGAAGACTGGAAAGAATTATTAAAGTAGAGTTTGTAAAATACATGTATTAAAATTTGATAAGGTCTTTATTTGACAGACATTAGGTTATGAATGATAATTAGATTGGTCATTTATCTATTGTTATCATTTCATGTTTTTTACATAAGAAGGAGGATTTTCTGTCGATGGTTAAAAGAGGACGTATCGTTGCCTTTTTCCTCTTAGTACTGCTTGTGTTTAGTACAATCGGAACAACGATGACTGGAATTACAAAAGATATTAAACTTGGCCTCGACCTTCAAGGTGGATTTGAAATTTTATATAAAGTCAGTCCAGCTAAAAAAGGCGATGTCATTGACAAAAAGGCACTTAACAGCACGGTTGAAGCGCTGCGTCAACGTGTCGATGTACTGGGAGTTAGTGAGCCCAGCATTCAAATTGAAGGAAACGACCGCATCCGCGTTCAGCTAGCTGGTGTCACGAATCAAAAGCAAGCCAGGGATCTGTTATCAACTCAAGCAAACTTAACGTTCCGTGACGTGAACGATAAGGTGCTGATGGATGGTACAGACTTAGCGCAAGGCGGAGCAAAGCAATCGTTTGACCAAAGCAATCAGCCTAGCGTCTCACTAAAGTTAAAAAATGCGAAAAAATTTGAAAAGATTACGCGAGAGCTTTCTCAAAAACCAGCACCTAACAATTTAATTGTCATTTGGCTGGATTATGAAGAAGGAAAAGACTCGTACCAAAAAGAATCAGCAAAACAAAATCCGAAGTACCTGTCTGCAGCTTCTGTTAGCAGCGTGTTAACACAGCCAGATGTTGAAATTTCAGGTGGAAACTTCACAGTGAAAAGTGCAACGCAGCTGGCGGAATTGTTAAATGCCGGGTCGCTGCCAGTTAAATTAGATGAGCTATACTCTACATCCGTTGGAGCTCAGTTTGGAGAAGAAGCTCTTCATACGACTATATTAGCGGGTATTATCGGCATCGGAATTATCTTCCTTTACATGCTGTTTTTCTACCGTTTACCGGGGCTTATTGCCGTTATTACACTCAGCTTCTATGTGTACTTAAACTTAGTTGTATTTGACTGGATGCACGTGGTTATGACGCTTCCAGGGATTGCGGCTCTTATTCTCGGCGTAGGTATGGCAGTAGATGCGAATATTATTACCTACGAGCGGATTAAAGATGAACTGAAAACAGGAAGGTCTGTTATATCGGCTTACCGGGCAGGAAATCGTCGCTCACTTGCGACCATTTTTGATGCCAATATTACAACAATGTTAGCGGCTCTTGTACTGTTCTTTTATGGTCAAAGTTCGGTAAAAGGATTTGCCACAACATTAATGATCGGGATTGTGCTAAGCTTTGTAACTGCTGTTTATGGTACTCGTTTACTAATGAGTCTTTTAGTAAACAGCCGCTGGTTTGATAAAAAACCAGGCTACTTTGGCGTGAAGAAAGAGCAAATTCACGATTTGAGCAAAGACGACGGCACAACCGTTTTACCTACAGCGTGGGATAAGATTGACTTTGTAAAATACCGTAAAGCGTTCTTCACGTTCTCAAGCGTGCTCGTCATTATCGGTATTATCTCGGTTGCTGTGTTCAGGCTGAACCTCGGTATTGACTTTACGAGCGGAACTCGCATAGAGATTCCGGCAAATCATACCGTTACGCAGGCTGAGATACAGCGCGAAATGAAGTCTCTTGATATCAAAACGGATGACATAGTTATTACAGGAAAAAGTAATGATACGGGTGTCGTACGTGTAGTTGGGGTTCTCGATAAAAAAGAAATCGCCAATTTAAAAGATCACTTTAAAGATAAATACGGTTCTGAACCAAATGTAAGCACCGTTTCGCCGACGGTTGGAAAAGAACTGGCGAAAAATGCGATGCTTGCAATTCTGATTGCTTCAATTGGAATTATCATTTATGTAACGATTCGATTTGAGTTTTACATGGCGCTTGCAGCCGTGCTTGCGTTGTTACATGATGCGTTCTTTATCGTTACGGTCTTTAGCTTAACAAAGTTAGAGGTAGATTTAACGTTTATCGCTGCTGTCTTGACGATTGTTGGTTACTCAATTAACGATACAATCGTTACGTTTGACCGCATTCGTGAAAATATGCAGAAATTTAAATCTAAAACGTTTGACGACTTAGCGTTTATCGTAAATCTAAGTTTACGCGAAACGTTTACTCGCTCGATGAATACCGTGTTAACAGTTGTGATTGCAGTTGTAGCACTTCTTCTATTCGGAAGTGAATCGATTCAAAACTTCTCAATTGCTCTGTTAGTAGGTTTAATCCTTGGTGCATATTCATCTGTGTTTATTGCTGCTCAGCTATGGCTTGTGTGGAAAGGAAAACAGTTGAAGCGTGAGGAACAAAAAGAAGTAGAAAGCAAGTAATTCAAAAACGTGCGAAGTATTCGCACGTTTTTTTTGTGCGTGAAAATTCAAGGCGTACTGTCAGAAAAATGTGCTTATTTTCTTTCGTTGCTCCATTTCATCCACTCTAGTATAATAATGTGGGTTAAGGGGTGAAGAGACATGTTACAGTCAAAAAAACGTTGGAATGTTCAAGAATGTGATGAACAACTTGTTAATGAATTTGTAGAAAACCTCAATATTACACCTCTAGTAGCTTCGTTATTACTTAATAGAGGCATGACAACAGTAGAAGCGGCACGTGAGTTTTTACACGTTGATGCACAAACGTTCCACGATCCGTTTTTATTGCACGATATGGACAAAGCGGTAGCTCGCATTCAGCAAGCAATTGATCATAAGGAAAAAATTATGATCTATGGAGATTACGATGCTGACGGCGTCAGCAGCACTTCCGTTATGTTATCTGCTTTACAGCAGCTTGGCGCTGATGTTGATTTTTATATTCCTAATCGCTTTACAGAAGGTTATGGGCCGAATAAGGCGGCATTTGATAAAATAAGCGCAGGCGGCTATCAGCTGGTGATTACGGTAGACACAGGTATTTCGGCAGTCGAAGAAACTGCGTATGCACGTGAATTAAACTTTGATTTAATTATTACTGATCACCACGAGCCGGGGCCGGTTTTACCGGATGCTTATGCAATTATTCATCCAAAGCTGCCGGGAAGTACATATCCATTTAAAGAACTGGCAGGTGTAGGAGTGGCTTTTAAACTCGCTCATGCGCTGTTAGGAGAGCTTCCGAAACATTTGTTAGAACTAGCAGTAATTGGGACGATTGCTGACTTAGTTCCTTTAGTCGACGAAAATCGTTTAATTGCTCGCAAAGGTCTTGATTATCTCAAGCTCACGAAGCGCACCGGAATTGAAGCGCTGCTGAGCGTATGTGGAGTAAAACGTGAAGAAATTAATGAGGATACAATTGGATTTGCGATGGCTCCTCGCATTAATGCAGTAGGACGTCTTCAAGATGCCGATCCAGCTGTTCATTTACTTATGACGACAAATGCTGAAGAGGCAAAAGGTTTAGCTAAAGAAATTGATGCGTTAAACAAGGAAAGGCAGCAAATCGTAAACGATATTACAGAAGAAGCCGTTGAATTTGTTGAGAGTATGTATCCTCCGGATGAAAACAGCGTTCTTATTGTAGAGGGAGAAGGATGGAATGCAGGCGTTGTTGGAATTGTCGCTTCTAGGCTCGTAGAAAAATTCTACAGACCAACAATTGTACTAAGTATTGACTCTGAAAACTGTATTGCCAAAGGTTCAGCAAGAAGTATCCAAGGCTTTGACTTATTCGCGAACTTATCTAAATGCCGTGACATTTTGCCGCATTTTGGAGGTCATCCAATGGCAGCCGGCATGACGTTAAACAGCGAGGATGTAGAAGAACTGCGCAGACGCCTTAATGAACAAGCAAGCAACGTGTTAACCGAACGGGATTTTATTCCAATTACATCAGTTGATACAGTATGTACAACAGAGGAAATTACGCTGGAAAACATTGAACAAATGAGTGCGCTTGCTCCATTTGGTATGCATAACCCGAAGCCAAAAGTTCTCATTAAAGATGTTCATACAACATCTATGCGGAAAATTGGCGCGAATAAAAATCATTTAAAACTCGTATTTGAAGACAGCGGTGTATCGGTTGATGCAGTAGGCTTTGGGTTAGGCTATATATTAGATGAAGTATCTCCTATAGCTAAGGTATCATTAGTAGGTGAACTATCTATTAATGAGTGGAACAATATGCGCAAACCGCAGCTGATGGTAGAAGATATTTCTGTAGATGAGTGGCAGATGTTTGATTATCGCAGCGCGGTTGATGTCAAACGTTTCTTTGAGCAGGTATTCACAGATCAAATGAAAGTTGTTGCTTTTCACGATTCAACAATTGATAAATACAAGTCGATGCTGCCGATGGAGCATGTTGTTCTTATTCAAAATGAAGAACAGGCAAAAGCATGCATGTTTGCAGGAGAACAGATCGTTTTATTAGATTTGCCTCCGTCACAGAAGTGGCTTGAAGCTTTGTTTGTCCAAGGTATTCCTTCTAGGATATACGCTATTTTCTTAACGGAAGAAGACCATTATTTTGATACAATCCCAACTCGCGATCACTTTAAATGGTTCTACGGCTTTTTAGCGAAAAAGGGTCCTTTTGATTTAAAACGCTACAAAGAAGATTTAGCAATTCATAAGGGCTGGTCGAAAGAAACGATTGATTTTATGGCAAAGGTGTTTTTTGAGTTAGAATTTGTTACAATAAACAATGGCTTAATTTCGTTAGTGAAAAATTCTACGAAACGTGATTTAATAGAATCTGCGACTTATCGCCAAAAGCAGCAGCAGATTGAAATAGAAAAAAACTTTATTTATACGTCATATGTACAGCTTAAAAATCAATTTCAAGATATTTTTAAGCGTTCGATTGAATGAGGAGGCAACATTAGAATGAATTTTAAAGATTATATTACAATTGTACCTGACTGGCCAAAACCAGGTATTACATTTAAAGATATCTCAACATTAATGGATAACGGTGACGCATACCGTGCCGCAACGGATGAGATTGTAAAATATGCTAATGATAAACAAGTTGATATTATCGTAGGACCGGAAGCTCGCGGATTTATCGTTGGTTGTCCAGTAGCATATGCGCTAGGTATCGGCTTTGCACCTGTTCGTAAAGAAGGAAAATTACCGCGTGAAGTAATCAAAGTAGATTACGGTTTAGAATACGGTAAAGACGTATTAACGATTCACAAAGATGCAATTAAGCCAGGTCAGCGCGTGTTGATTACAGATGATTTATTAGCAACAGGCGGTACAATTGAAGCGACAATTAAGCTTGTCGAAGAATTAGGCGGAATTGTTGTTGGAGCTGCGTTCTTAATTGAACTTTCTTACCTTGACGGCCGTGACAAACTAGACGGTTATGATGTATTCACATTAATGACGTATTAAGACGAACGATCACATAAAAAAGAGTACCTGATACAGGTGCTCTTTTTTCGTTAAAAAACGTTAATACGTAAAATGGAAATGATGTAAATTTCATAAATTAGACGCAAAGGCTTTACATCCTTGGATTTTTTCAAGATAATAGTTACAATATGAATTAAAAATGCTAGTTGATAAAAGGTGATTTCATGGCAAATGAGCAAGTCCTAACAGCGGAACAGGTCATTGACAATACGAAGCGATATTTAAATGAAGAAGACGTGGCTTTTGTACAAAAAGCATATGATTTTGCAAAAGAAGCTCACAAAGAACAATATCGCAAGTCGGGTGAACCATATATTATCCACCCGATTCAAGTCGCAGGAATTTTAGTTGATCTAGATATGGATCCAGCAACAATTGCAGCTGGATTTCTACATGATGTGGTCGAAGATACAGAGATAACACTAAAGGATTTAGAAAAAGCTTTTAACGAAGAAGTAGCAATGCTAGTAGACGGCGTAACGAAACTTGGAAAAATTAAATATAAGTCTAAAGAAGAGCAGCAGGCTGAAAATCACCGCAAGATGTTTGTGGCAATGGCTCAAGATATTCGAGTCATACTGATCAAACTTGCGGATCGTCTTCATAACATGCGTACGCTGAAGCATTTACCGCAGGAAAAGCAGCGACGCATTTCAAATGAAACGCTTGAAATTTTTGCTCCTCTTGCTCATCGTCTTGGTATTTCAAAAATTAAGTGGGAGCTTGAAGATACAGCTTTACGTTACTTAAATCCTCAGCAATATTATCGCATTGTCAATTTGATGAAGAAAAAGCGTGCGGAACGCGAGCAATATTTGGCTGAAGTTATTGATGAAGTTCGTGAGCAAGTAGATGAAGTGTCGATTAAAGTTGAAATTTCAGGACGTCCAAAACATATTTATTCCATTTATCGTAAAATGGCACTGCAAAACAAGCAGTTTAATGAAATTTACGATTTACTAGCTGTGCGCATTATTGTAAATAGCATTAAAGACTGCTATGCGGTGTTAGGGATTATTCACACGTGCTGGAAACCAATGCCAGGACGTTTCAAAGATTATATTGCGATGCCAAAACAAAATATGTACCAGTCTCTTCATACGACGGTTATCGGACCAAAAGGTGATCCGTTAGAAGTTCAAATTCGAACATTTGACATGCACCAAATTGCTGAGTATGGAATTGCTGCTCACTGGGCTTACAAAGAGGGAAAAACAGCTGAGCATGCTTCATTTGAAGAAAAGTTAACGTGGTTTAGAGAAATTTTAGAATTTCAAAATGATGCAAACGATGCAGAAGAGTTTATGGAATCTCTAAAAGTTGATTTATTTTCTGACATGGTTTATATTTTTACGCCAAAAGGCGACGTCATTGAGCTTCCTTCGGGTTCTGTTCCAATTGATTTTTCCTATCGTATTCATTCTGAAATCGGAAATAAAACCATTGGAGCAAAAGTCAACGGCAAGATGGTTACGCTTGATTACCGTTTGAAAACGGGGGACATTATCGAAATTTTGACGTCTAAGCATTCATATGGTCCAAGCAAGGACTGGTTAAAGCTTGCTCAAACGTCTCAAGCCAAAAATAAAATTCGCCAATTCTTTAAAAAGCAAAGCCGCGATGAAAATATTGAAAAAGGCAAAGAGCTGGTTGAAAAAGAAATTCGTCAAATGGAGTTTGACTTAAAAGAAGTATTAACAGCTGATAATATCAAACGAGTAGCGGAGAAGTTTAATTTCTCAAATGAAGATGATATGTATGCAGCTATTGGATATAACGGATTAACTGCGGCTCAAGTAGCTAATCGTTTAACCGAGAAGTGGAGAAAGCAGCGCGATCAAGAACAAGAGATCCAAATTGATGACATTGCACGCGACACTGCGGCTAAACGTGTTCGCCAGCATAAACGAAAAGATTCCGGTGTTATCGTACCGGGTGTAGAGAACATGCTGATTCGCTTGTCTAAATGCTGTAATCCAGTTCCCGGAGATGAGATTGTTGGTTTTATTACAAAGGGGCGGGGAGTATCTGTTCATAGAGCAGATTGTTTAAACGTTCACACAGATGATGCTGAAAGCCGTCTTATTCCTGTAGAGTGGGAAACACATATTAAAGAAGGCAAAGAGTTTAATGTGGAAATTGAAATTTCGGGCTACGACCGTCGAGGCTTATTAAATGAAGTTCTGCAGGTTGTAAACGAGACTAAAACGAATATTTCAGCCGTTTCAGGAAAATCGGACCGAAACAAAATGGCTACGATTCATATGTCAATTTCTATTCATAACATCAGTCATCTTCATAAAGTGGTCGAGCGCATTAAGCAGCTTCGAGACATTTATTCAGTTCGCCGAATTATGCATTAAGAAAGGTCGTTATACATGAGAGTAGTCGTACAAAGAGCAAAGAATGCAAAAGTAACTGTTGCAGGCGAGACGGTCGGCGAGATTGAGCACGGATATATGCTTTTAGTCGGTATTACCCACGAGGATACTGAAGCCGATGCAGAGTATGTAGCAGACAAAATTGTAAATTTGCGAGTGTTTGAAGATGAGTCTGGCAAAATGAATTTGTCGCTTCTAGATGTAGAAGGAGAAATTTTATCGGTATCTCAATTTACGCTTTACGGAGATTGCCGAAAAGGCAGAAGACCAAACTTTATGGAAGCTGCTAGGCCAGATTATGCTGTAACGATTTACAACTATTTTAATAAAGTATTATCAGGAAAAAATATTCGAGTAGAAACCGGCGCATTTGGCGAAATGATGGACGTATCATTTACGAATGACGGACCGGTCACACTTATTGTAGAAAGCAAAGAAAAAACGCAGGCTCACAGATGAGTCTGCGTTTTTTCTTTGTTTTGAAAGTAGTGATTTAATCCTTCAGCGATAGCGGATGTAATCATTTGCTGATAACTGATGGAATTAATATACGTTTCTTCCCGTTCGTTGCTTAAAAAGCCCAGTTCAATTAATGTACTCGGACGTGTATTTTCGCGAAGAACATAATAGTTTCCAAATCGTTCTCCTTTGTCTTTCAATTTTGCATGTTCAATGAGTGACTGATGAATAGAATGTGTGAGTGGACTGTCCTGATGCTGATGATAATAATACGTCATAAGGCCAGTTAGCTGTGAGCTGTTCGTACTGTTGTAGTGAACGCTTATAAAAGCATCTGCTTTAGTCGATTGCAGCGTGCGCTGTGAAAGTAGAACGTACTCATCACGGGTGCGGGTTAAAATGACGTGTGCGCCTTCTTTTTGAAGTTTGTTTTGTAAAATCAGCGCTGTTCGGAGAGTGAGATCTTTTTCATATGTGCCCTGTGTGCCGATGGCTCCTTTGTCTTTTCCTCCATGGCCTGCATCAATAATAATGGTTTTGCCCTTTAGGTGCTGCAAGCTTTTACTCAGCGTATAAACAGGCTGGCGCTGCGCTACTTGCATGCTAGGCTGAACGCTGCGGAGCGCTACGGTTTTCGTGAATTTTTTAAACACCCAGCCTTGAATACCCGAGCTTTCTACATAATACCAATCTCCTTGACGGTCTGAAACGGATAGTCTTGTATTCTTCGTCAATTTATTTGTAATTGAAAATGAACGTCCTGGACCGCTGCGTACATGAAGAGAGTCAGCTGTTACAACAATGGGTTGATGCACCGGTACATTTGGGCGCTCAAATGAGGAAGAGCACAGTAACAAAAGGATACTTGCAGCCAAAACAGATACAGACTTCATGTTAAGATGGCGAATAGATAGACCTCCTTTTTATAACAAAATAGAGTATTCGATGAAAAGAAAAAAAATCCTTTCTCTTATGTAAAAACATCTTTTTTGGGCAATGCTAATAAAAGGATAAGTAAGTGTAGGCAGGGAGGAAGAAACGATGAAGTTTAGTGAAAAAGGTGAACAATCATTTCAACAGGTAAATCCAGTATTTGGCATTCATTTTCATGATTTTATTGATAGAGAAAGTGAAGCTTCATCCCTTGAATTGGCTTCTGAATTTGGTTTAACGCTTCGAGATATTCAGAAACTAAGAAAACAATTAGACCGCTCTTAACATGAAAGGTGCTTGACAACTGCTCATTTCATTCGTAATATAGAAAGCAATTGCTAAATTAAAATGAATGTATAACATTTTTATATTGATAAGCCAAAGATCGAGAAAAGTAGTAAAGATGACACATGGCTAGAGAGGAAATGTCTTAGGCTGAAAGCATTTCTACATGATGACTTTATGAAAGAACACTCAGGAGGCTTCACTCTGAAAAGGGAAACTTAGTAGGAGATGAACGTGTTCGTGCGTTAACGAAATGAGTGGAAACATGTCATATGTTTCAATTAGGGTGGTACCACGTGAGATTAACTCTCGTCCCTACTATGGAAAAATAGTAGAGGCGAGAGTTTTTTTGTATTGTAAATTTTAAATATAGGAGGCATATCACGTTATGTCAGTTCAAATACCTAGAGGCACACAAGATATTTTACCGGGCAAAGTAGAATATTGGCAGTTTGTTGAACAGCGAGCAAGAGAAATCTGCCGTGCGTTCAACTACCAAGAAATTCGTACACCAATGTTTGAACACACTGAATTATTTTTGCGCGGAGTGGGAGAAACAACGGATATCGTGCAAAAAGAAATGTACACATTTAAGGATCGAGGCGACCGCAGCTTAACACTTCGTCCAGAAGGAACAGCTGCAGTTGGACGATCATTTGTTTCAAATAAAATGTTTGGAAATCCAACGCAGCCAACAAAGCTGTTTTATATCGGTCCTATGTTTCGTTATGAACGCCCTCAAGCGGGACGTTTCCGTCAATTCGTTCAGTTTGGCGTAGAAGCATTAGGGGTAAATGATCCAGCTATCGACGCTGAAGTTCTTGCCCTGTTAATGAGCTTTTACCAATCGCTTGGATTAAAAAAATTAAAGCTGGTTGTTAACAGTTTAGGAGATACAGAAAGTCGTCAAGCTCACCGTCAAGCACTTATCGATCACTTTGCACCTCGAATCGGAGAGTTTTGCAGCGACTGTCAAAGCCGATTGGAGAAAAATCCTCTTCGTATTTTAGATTGTAAAAAAGATCGTGACCATGAACTGATGGCTACAGCGCCGTCTATTCTTGATTATTTAAACGACTATTCAAAAGAATATTTTGAAAAAGTACAGCAGTACTTAACCGATTTAGACATTGACTATGTTGTAGATCCGACGCTAGTACGCGGGTTAGATTATTATAATCACACAGCATTTGAACTAATGAGTGAAGCAGAAGGATTTGGCGCCATTACAACTCTTTGCGGCGGAGGCCGTTATAATGGGCTGATTCAAGAAATCGGCGGACCTGAAACACCAGGTATCGGATTCGCTTTAAGCATTGAACGTTTATTATCTGCATTGGAAGCAGAAGGAATTGAGCTTCCGGTAGAAACTGGCGTAGATTGCTATGTAGTGACAATGGGCGATGAGGCGAAAGAAAAATCTGTTTCAATTGTAAATACGCTTCGACGTGCAGGTTTTGTAGCAGATAAAGATTATCAAGATAAAAAAATGAAAGCTCAGTTCAAAGCAGCCGATCGTGTACAAGCAAAATTTGTTGTTGTTCTAGGTGAAGATGAGCTAGCAAAACAAGTTGTAAACGTAAAGAATATGGAATCTGGCGAACAGCAAGAAGTATCAATTGATCAATTGGTTAGCTATTTGCAGGAACAAGTATAAGGGGGAACCATGATGACAAAACGTTCATACTACTGTGGAGATGTAACAGAACAAGCAACTGGCGAAACAGTTCTATTAAAAGGATGGGTTCAAAAGCGCCGTGATTTAGGCGGATTAATTTTTATTGATTTACGCGACCGCGGCGGAGTTGTGCAAGTTGTATTTAATCCTGAAAAATCTGCTGAAGCGCTAAAAATTGCTGAAGATGTACGTAATGAATTCGTACTGGAAGTGCAGGGAACTGTTGTAGCTCGTGAAGAGGGAACCGTTAACCCGAACTTAAAAACAGGTAAAATTGAAGTTCACGCTGAGCAAATTACGGTGTTGAATAAAGCCAAAACACCTCCTTTTGCCATTGCGGATCAAACCGAAGTATCAGAAGATGTTCGATTAAAATATCGTTATTTAGATCTTCGACGTTCTGAAATGTTTAACACGCTTAAAATGCGCAATGACATTACAAAAACAATTCGCGACTTCTTAGATCAAAATGACTTTTTAGATGTTGAAACACCTATTTTAACAAAAAGCACGCCAGAAGGTGCACGTGATTATCTTGTGCCGAGCCGCGTACACGAAGGTGAATTTTATGCTCTTCCTCAATCACCGCAAATCTTTAAGCAGCTGTTAATGGTAAGCGGAGTTGAGCGTTATTATCAAATTGCTCGCTGCTTCCGCGATGAGGACTTGCGTGCAGATCGTCAGCCTGAATTTACTCAAATCGATATTGAAACATCATTTTTATCTCAAGAGGACATCATGACAATGACGGAAGAAATGATGTCTAAAGTAATGAAGCGCGTAAAAGATTTAGATGTAACGACGCCTTTTCCGCGCATGTCATATGATGAAGCGATGAGCCGCTATGGTTCAGATAAGCCGGATACACGTTTTGAAATGGAGCTAGTCAACTTATCAGAGCTTGTGAAAGACTGCGGGTTTAAAGTATTTAGCGCAGCAGTTGAAAACGGCGGAGAAGTAAAAGCGATTAACGTAAAAGGTGCCGCTTCTAGCTATTCACGTAAAGATATCGATGCTTTAACAGAGTTCGTGAAAATTTACGGTGCTAAAGGGTTAGCATGGCTGAAAGTTGAAGCAGACGGCTTAAAAGGACCGATTGCAAAATTCTTCAACGAAGATGAGCAAAAGCAATTTGCTGAAGCTCTTCAAACGGAAGAAGGAGATTTACTTTTATTTGTAGCTGATAAAAAGTCAGTTGTAGCAGATGCACTTGGCGCTCTTCGCCTAAAGCTTGCAAAAGAACAAGGGATTATTGATGAAACGAAATTTAACTTCCTATGGGTAACAGATTGGCCTCTTCTTGAGCATGACGAAGAAGACAACCGTTACTACGCGGCTCATCATCCATTCACAATGCCAGTTCGTGAAGATTTACCAATGTTAGAAAGCAATCCTGGACAAGTCCGTGCACAAGCATATGACTTAGTGTTGAATGGTTACGAACTTGGCGGAGGATCTTTACGTATTTATGAGCGTGATATTCAAGAAAAAATGTTTAAAACGCTTGGATTTACATTAGAAGAAGCATATGAGCAGTTCGGTTTCTTACTTGAAGCATTTGAATACGGTACTCCTCCTCACGGCGGAATTGCGTTAGGTCTTGACCGTTTGGTTATGCTTTTAGCAGGACGCACAAACTTGCGCGATACAATTGCCTTCCCTAAAACAGCAAGTGCAAGCTGTCTATTAACAAACGCACCTGGTGAAGTAAGTGAAGCGCAATTAGACGAGCTGCATTTGCAGGTAAAAAAGCAAAAAACAGAAGCGTAATCGATTAAACCATCTGTTAAATCGAGCCTGTCACTGGAGCACGACAGGCTCGATTTTTTTTGTTTTACTTATTAATTGCAAAGTGATTTTTTCTGTGATAAGATACTTTCAAGAACTAAATAGTCCTGATGTGTTCGTCCTTAATCCAGTTTTGACCGAACAATTTTTTGCTTGGGAGCTCGGAGTTTTTAACGAGCGTACATGCCTCATCTCGAGGACTTACAATGGTTAAAGCAGAGCACCCACCTGCCGAGAGCGGGTTCAAAACGAAGGCACTCGAGACGGCACGATCGGGACTAGCATACATATAAGAAATCCTCTATGTAATGATTTGCATAGAGTTTTTTTATGGAGAAATAACGAATGCTCATGTTCGTTTTGCTAAAAATATGGTATAGTCAATTTCGTTGTTTATTTGAATTAATCATACACGTTGGTGTATTTAATAGAGGAGTGTTTTAACATGTTGCATCAGTTTTCGCGTAATGAACTGGCGATAGGAAAAGAAGGGTTAGCTACTTTAAAAGGCAGCACGGTTGCTATTTTAGGGATAGGAGGAGTAGGGTCGTTTTCTGCTGAGGCTTTGGCTCGGTCAGGAGTAGGTCGTTTAATTCTTGTAGATAAAGACGATGTTGATATTACAAACGTAAATCGTCAAATTCATGCGCTGCTTTCGACGGTAGGTCAGCCCAAGACAGAATTAATGAAACAGCGTATTTTGGATATTAACCCAGACTGTGACGTCGTTTCTCTTCAAATGTTTTATACGGAAGAAACGTATGAAGAGTTCTTTAGTTACAAACCGGACTTTGTAGTGGATGCATCCGATACGATTTCGTATAAAATTCATTTAATGAAAGAATGTTTAAAACGTGATATTCCGATTATTTCAAGTATGGGTGCTGCGAATAAAATGGATCCAACACGTTTTAAAATTGCAGACATTTCAAAGACGCATACAGATCCGATTGCAAAAGTGGTTCGTACTCGTCTGCGTAAAGAAGGAATTCGCAAAGGAATTAACGTCGTTTTTTCTGATGAACGTCCAATCGTTATTCGCGAAGAAGTTCGCAAAGAAGTAGGAAACGATCAAGCGCAAATTCGAAAAGCGAAAATGCCCCCATCTTCTAATGCTTTTGTTCCATCTGTAGCGGGATTAATTATGGGCGGTCATGTTATCAATGAATTATTAAGTAATATTAAGATTCGCCGCGTAGGTGATCAATAAAAAGAAGGCTATCGCAGCCTTCTTTTTTTTATGGAAATATCTGT
Source organism: Priestia sp. 179-F W1.4 NHS (assembly GCF_045369295.1). Lineage (NCBI taxonomy): Bacteria > Bacillati > Bacillota > Bacilli > Caryophanales > Bacillaceae > Priestia > Priestia sp. 179-F W1.4 NHS. Next base: position 284,752 of record NZ_JBIQFF010000001.1, read on the forward strand.
TCTATTTATGCTTTGGATGGAATCTTCTGTTTGATATGTATAAAAAGTACTAATAAATTGAAAAATGTGGCTTGATGGTGAATTTACACTGTAGTAAAAAAAGAGATTTATGTAAATTTATTTAACGCTTTATTTACATAAAATTTACGTTTTGGCTTTCTTTCTGTTGTATCTTCTACAGTAATATTCAGAAAGTCTTATATATCAAGGGTTTTGATAGAAATAAGAAAAAATAAACCCCAAATAAGTAAGTTTACAGTAACTTAAAATTCACTTCATATAAAGACAACAATCTACTCGTATAATGTGTCTTGTACCTGTTGTTCGAGTACAAAGGACTAGTACTAATTACACATATATTTATTGGAGGGTAATGTAATGAAAACAAAGGGTTTTAAAGTAACATTAGCAGCTTTTTTAATGGTAGGAGCACTAGCAGCATGTGGTAAAGACGGAGCAAGCAACGACAGTGGTTCGGGCAGCAAAGAAGAAGTGTCAGGTACGTTAACAGCGGCGGGATCTACAGCTTTACAACCACTTGCAGAAGAAGCAGCGAATGGAATTACGGAAAAATATCCAAACCTTTCAGTAACGGTACAAGGTGGAGGTAGTGGAACTGGTGTTAACCAAGTAGCATCAGGAGCAGTTGACATTGGAAACTCTGACGTTCCAGCAGCCGATAAAATCGAAGATAAATCAAAAGCAGATAAACTTGTCGATACGAAAGTAGCGGGCATTGGGTTCGCACTTGTTGTAAATAAAGATGTAAAAGTAGAATCGTTAACAAAAGAGCAAATTCAAAAGATTTTCTCTGGTGAAATTAAAAACTGGAAAGAAGTTGGCGGAAACGACGAAAAAATTAACGTAATCAACCGTCCAGCATCATCTGGTACACGTGCTACATTTGAGAAAACATTAATGGCTGACGCAAAAGTAAATGACAGCGTTGGTACAGCTCAAGATTCAAACGGAGCGGTTGAGCAATCAGTAAACTCAACTCCAGGAGCAGTAAGTTACCTTGCTATGTCGTATTTAATTGGCGATAAAAAAGAAAGTTTAAAAATGCTTAATATTGATGGTGTGGAGCCAACAACAGAAAATATTGTTTCTAAAAAATATCCGTTCTGGTCTTATGAGTACATGATTACAAACGGTGAGCCAAAAGATGGTGCAAAAGAGTACATTGATTATGTATCTGGTAAAGACTTTGCTAAGCAAGTAGAAGATATGGGCTATATCCCAATGACTGAATTCAAAAAATAAGAGTGTTTTTAAAAAGAATAGGGCTGACTAATACAGTCAGTCTTATTCTATTTGAATGTTAATAAAGTATATAGAGAATAAAAAGAAAAGCGAATATATACTGAATATGTAAGGAGACAGAGCGATGAAGGGGAAAAAATCCATTAATTATGTAAAAAGCGAATACATTGGCCGTACGCTTTCTACATTTTGCGGTATTTTAATTGTACTTGTTACGTTAGCTATTATCGTGTTTATTTGTGAAAAAGGCATACAGTCATTTTTACAAAGTAATATATCAATCGGTGAAATGTTGACTTCAACAAAATGGAGCCCAAACAATAAAGAATACGGGGCACTTGTATTTATACTAGGTTCCATGCTTGTATCAATCGGAGCAGTTATTATAAGTGCTCCAATTGGAATTGCTATTGCCATTTTTAACAACTATATTTCGCCTAAATTTGGTTCAACGGTTTTACGACCGGTTTTAGAACTTTTAGTCGGAGTTCCTTCAGTGGTATACGGTCTTTTAGGGGTTACCATTTTAGTGCCGCTTCTTCGCGATAACTTTGGCGGAGTGGGCTTTAGTTTGATTGCCGGAATTATTGTCTTAAGCGTCATGATTCTTCCGACAATTGCAAGTATTGCTGACGATGCAATTCGAAGCGTAGCACCTGAATATTTAGAAGCTTCTTATGGACTAGGTTCAACAAGATGGCAGGCAATTAGCCGAGTTATTATTCCATCTGCTAAAACAGGTATTTTAACAGGTATCGTGTTAGGGCTTGCCCGTGCATTCGGAGAAGCGCTAGCTGTTCAAATGGTTATCGGAAATACGGTTAAGCTTCCTGAAAGCTTATACAGCCCAACGGCAACATTAACAGGTATTTTAACAATGGATATGTCTAATACGTTAAACGGAACGGCATGGAATAACGTATTGTGGACGTTAGCCATGATTTTACTGCTTATTTCTTTCGTGTTCATTTTAATTATCCGAGCAATTGGGAAACGAGGTGCTCATCAATGAGAAACAAAAATGCACGCACAGTAAATAATATATGGACAGGTGTTTTTTATGGCATTGCCGCTCTAGTTGTGGCGCTATTAGTGTATTTAGTTGTTGAAATTATCGCCAAGGGCTGGGGATTTTGGGATCCGAACTTTTTATTTGGAAAGCCAAGCAATACGATGGCAGGTGGTGGTATTGGACCGCAGCTGTTTAACTCGTTTTACATGCTTGTTTTAACGCTGATCATTTCTATTCCTCTTGGTTTAGGAGCCGGAATTTACTTAGCGGAGTACGCGAAGCAAGGTCGTTTCCTAAATTTCGTCCGCTTATGTATTGAGACAATGGCGTCATTACCGTCCATTGTAGTTGGTTTATTTGGATTATTAATTTTCGTCACATTTTCAGGCTGGGGCTATACGCTTATCGGCGGAGCACTTGTGATTACAATTTTAAATTTACCGGGTTTAACGCGCGTATGTGAAAGTGCGATTGCATCTGTTCCTGCGAGTGTAAAAGAAGCGAGTTTAGGCTTGGGTGCGACTAAATGGCAAACAATTGTCAAAGTAGTGATTCCATCAGCGATTCAACAAATTATCACGGGCGTTATTTTAACAGCGGGACGAATCTTTGGAGAGGCAGCTGCGCTGATTTATACAGCTGGCTTAACGACGCCGATGTTAAATTCAAATGCCGACTTAACGAGTCCTGTAAACCCGTTTAATATTTTTCGACCAGCGGAGACGCTTGCCGTCCACATTTGGAAATTAAACTCTGAAGGAATTGTACCTGATGCGAGATTGATTGCAACAAAGTCAGCTGCTATTCTAATCATTATGGTTCTGTTGTTTAATATCATCGCTCGTTTAGTAGCAAAATTTTTAGACAGCTACTTTAAAGGTTCAACAAAAACGAAAAAACGAAAAGACGTTAAAAGTGCAGCTTAATAGATAAAGACAAAAAAGAAAATGGCTTTGAAACTGAGCAACAGTTTCAGCCATTTTCTTTTTTTAATGTCTCTAAACGATTGAAAACTTTTGAAAAGTATTTTTCTTGTCCATTTTGTTTAGGATGAAAATATTGTTTGTTTTTGATGCGATCCGGTAAATACTGTTGAAGGACCCATCCGTTATCAAAATCATGCGGGTATTGATATTCAACGCCTCGTCCAAGGTTCTCTGCTCCTTTGTAATGAGCATCCTTCAAATGAATGGGAACGTCGCCGGACAACCCTTTTTTAATATCACTTATCGCTTCATCTAATGCTTTGTAAGCAGCGTTGGACTTCGGTGATAGGCAAAGCTCAATAACGGCGTTTGCAAGCGGGATACGTGCTTCTGGAAGTCCTAATCGCTCAGTTGCTTGAATAGCTGCTAGTGTCCTCATGCCGGCATCCGGATCAGCTAGTCCAATGTCTTCATAGGCAATGACTAAAAGGCGACGATTGATGCTGATCAAGTCTCCTGCTTCAATTAGCCGTCCCAAATAATGAAGAGCGGCATTTACGTCGCTGCCGCGAATCGATTTTTGAAAAGCCGATAATACATCATAGTGAGCGTCACCATTTTTATCATGTGAAAAATACTTTTGCTGCAGACATTCTTCTGCCGTTTGTAAGGTAATAACGATTTTACCATCGCTTTCACTTGTTGATAAAACAGCTAGTTCCAGAGCATTCAAAGCCGAGCGCACGTCACCGTTACAGCTGTTGGCAAAGTGGTTCATGGCGTCATCTTCTACGGCAATTTTTCTATCTCCAAATCCATTGGATGAGTCGTTGAGTGCTCTTGTTAGCGCCATTTTGATATCATCTGGCGTAAGAGATTTTAATTCGAAGATTTGGCATCTGCTTCGAATAGCAGGATTAATCGCGTGATAAGGATTGCTTGTTGTCGCTCCGATTAGAATGATCATGCCGTTTTCTAAATAAGGAAGCAAAAAGTCTTGCTTGGCTTTGTCAAGGCGATGAACTTCATCTAGCAGAAGAATTACTTTGCCTGACATTTTGGCTTCTTCGGCGACAATTTCCATATCTTTTTTATTGTTTACAACGGCATTTAACTGACGAAACGCCGTGTTGGTTGTTTTTGCAATAGCTGTGGCAATTGTTGTTTTCCCGACGCCTGGAGGCCCATATAAAATCATCGAGCTTAAGTGATTTGCTTTTACCATTCGATAAATCATTTTATCTTTGCCAACTAAATGCTGCTGCCCGATAACGTCATCTAAATGAGTCGGACGCATTCGAAATGCGAGAGGTTTTGTAGACATGTTTTTCTCCTTTCTTTTCTTTCACTGTATCACAAGAGGTGAATAGGTGGTGGAAATTTATCTTATAGGCATAGTATGTTATAATATCAACAGTTACATTTTCAAGAAACGCGTATAGAGAAGTTCATATAGCTTAGTAAAAAACGACTCATCACAGCATTCAGTGACAACGTGAGGGTCTTATTTTTTTCATAAATAAAAAAAGTGTATTGAAGGAGTGTATCGTATGAAAATTTCAACAAAAGGACGCTACGGTTTAACGATTATGATTGAGCTTGCGAAGCGCTTTGGAGAAGGTCCTATCTCGCTTAAAACTATTGCTCAAACGCATGATTTATCTGAACATTATTTAGAGCAGCTTATTTCACCGCTGCGTAACGCTGGGCTTGTAAAAAGCGTGCGCGGAGCTTATGGAGGTTACATCTTGGCACATGAACCTGCTAACATTACTTCTGGCGATATTATTTCCGTTTTAGAAGGTCCTATTAGTCCTGTAGAAGGAATTGAAGATGAAGAGCCTGCAAAACGCGAGCTGTGGATTCGTATTCGAGATGCAGTTAAAGAAGTGCTAGATAGTACAACGCTTGAAGATTTAGCAAATCATTCTGATGATGATCAAGCGTCTTATATGTTTTATATTTAATAATGAGCTAGGAGGCGTTTATTTTGGAACGTATTTATGTTGATCATGCAGCAACGTCTCCAATACATCCAGCAGTCGTTGAGAAAATGACGACTTTTATGCATGAGTACTTTGGAAATCCGTCTAGTATTCATCACTACGGGCGGGAAAGTCGACGCTATTTAGACGAAGCTCGCCAAACGATTGCAGCAAGTATTGGAGCACACGAAAATGAACTGATTTTTACAAGTGGTGGGACAGAAGCAGATAATATGGCACTGATCGGAGTCGCTCTTGCAAACCGCCATAAAGGAAATCATATTATTACCACGCAAATTGAACACCACGCTGTGCTTCATACGTGTGAATATTTAGAAACACAGGGCTTTGAAGTGACTTACCTACCAGTTAATGAGTACGGACAAGTATCTGTGGATGAAATAAAATCAGCCCTAACGGATCAAACAATTCTTGTGTCGGTGATGTTTGGAAATAATGAAGTAGGTGCTATTCAGCCAATTGGAGAAATTGGCGTTCTATTAAAAGAGCATGGAGCATATTTCCACACGGATGCAGTGCAAGCTTATGGATTAATTCCGTTAAATGTGCAACAATTAGGTGTCGATCTTTTATCCGTTTCGGCTCATAAAATTAACGGACCAAAAGGGATGGGCTTTTTATATGCAGCTGCTCACGTTTCACTGTCTCCTTTGCTATTTGGAGGAGAACAAGAGCGCAAACGACGAGCTGGAACTGAGAACATGACAAGTATCGTCGGGTTTGAAGAAGCTGTGAAAATTTCGCAACAAACGCTGCAAACACGTGCAGATGAATATAGAAGATACAAAGAAATAATGGTAGCTGTGTTGAAAGAAGAAGGTATTTCATTTGAAATTAACGGACATCTTGAAAATGCTCTGCCACATGTGTTAAATTTATCATTTCCAAAAACAAATGTTGAATCGATGCTCGTAAATTTAGACTTAGCAGGAATTGCGGCATCGAGCGGTTCAGCTTGCACAGCGGGAGCAATCGATCCTTCTCATGTGCTTGTTGCTATGTTTGGAAAAGGGTCTGAGCGTTTAACAACTTCTATTCGATTTAGCTTTGGCCTAGGAAACTCTGCTGAGCAAATTGAAAAAACCGCACGTCAAACAGCAAACATCGTTAAGCGACTAACGATGTAAATAGCAGCCATCAGTAGGGTCTTCATCCCTCACTGATGGTTTGTGTCGTTTCTTTCGCTTTTTAGCGAACAATTTAATTAAAATGAAGAAAACGGAGGTGGCGAAGTTGACAAAATCACCTAAAGATACACGTGTAGTAGTCGGAATGAGCGGAGGCGTTGATTCATCTGTAGCAGCTCTTTTATTAAAACAACAAGGATACGATGTGATCGGAATCTTTATGAAAAACTGGGACGATACGGATGAAAACGGCGTTTGTACTGCGACTGAAGATTATAACGATGTTATTCGCGTATGTAATCAAATTGGTATTCCCTACTATGCAGTCAACTTTGAGAAACAATATTGGGATAAAGTATTTACCTACTTTTTAGATGAATATAAAGCAGGTCGTACACCGAATCCTGATGTAATGTGTAATAAAGAAATTAAATTCAAAGCCTTTTTGGAGCATGCAATGACGCTAGGAGCAGACTATCTAGCGACAGGACATTATGCACGCGTTGCGTATCGTGACGGGGAGTATAAAATGCTTCGAGGCGTAGATGGAAATAAAGATCAAACGTATTTCTTAAATCAATTAGGACAAGATCAGCTTTCAAAAGTAATGTTCCCAATTGGAGAAATCGAGAAATCAAAAGTGCGTGAAATTGCAAAAGAAGCAGGCCTTGCTACAGCAACGAAAAAAGACAGCACAGGTATTTGCTTTATTGGTGAACGCAACTTCAAAGAATTTTTAAGTCAGTATCTTCCTGCTCAGCCAGGTGTGATGCAAACGCTTGACGGCGAAGTGAAAGGCAAGCATGATGGCCTTATGTACTACACGATTGGTCAACGCCATGGTTTGGGTATCGGAGGCAGCGGCGAACCTTGGTTTGTAGTTGGAAAAGATTTAGAAAAAAACGTTTTATACGTCGATCAAGGCTTTCACAATGAGCTGCTTTATTCTACATCTCTTACAGCAACAAATGTCAGCTGGGTAAGCGACCGTGACTGGTCGTCACCAATGACGTGCACAGCAAAATTCCGCTATCGTCAAACCGATTCAGCAGTAACCGTTGAAAAAGTCGATGATGATACAATTAAAGTTATTTTTGCTGAACCCGTGCGGGCAATTACGCCAGGTCAAGCAGTTGTGTTTTACAAAGATGACGAATGTCTTGGCGGAGCAACTATTGACAAAGTATTTCAAGAAGAAGAGCAAATTTGGTACGTATAATTTATATAAGCAAGAACGAAAAACCTCAGCTGTATATAGCTGAGGTTTTTCTATGATATACTTTACTTATTGGGTAAACTAATAACTTACATATTCTAGATTTTCATGATGTGAAAATCTTTTAAATCATAACTAAAACAGTGGAGTGAACGAAAAAATGACAGATAAAAATCAGCTAGGAATTCAGTATATGCAGGAAGGGAAATTTGAAGAGGCTGCTAAAACATTTTCAGAAGCAATTGAAGATAATCCAAAAGATCCAATTGTGTATGTGAATTTTGGTAATTTGTTAGCGGCTGTTAGTGAGATGGATCGTGCTTTGAAATTTTATGAACGTGCGATTGAATTAGATGAAGAAACGGCAACAGCGTATTACGGAGCAGGAAATATTTATTTTAATGCAGAGCAGCTTGAGCAGGCAAAGCACTACTTTGATTTAGCAATCAAAAAAGGCTTAGATTCATCCGATGCCTACTTTATGCTTGGTTTAACGCTGTTTCATATGGAAGAAATTCGTTTTGCGATGCCTTATCTGCAGCGAGCGGTAGAACTAAACGAACATGATGTAGAAGCAAAATTTCAGTATGGTCTTTGTTTAGCACAGCTCGAAATGGTAGATGAAGCGATTGCTGAATTTCTTAAGGTAGTAAATCAAGAGCCAGAACATGCCGATGCTTTCTATAATTTGGGCGTAGCGTATGCCATGAAAGATGATAAGGACAAAGCAATTGAGATGTTAGATGAAGCTTTAAACGTGCAGCCAGATCACGTAATGGCAGCAAATGCTAAACAAGTTCTGTCTACATTAGAACATTAAGAAAGCGGGTAAAGGAAGGATAACATGAACGAAGAACTAGTGAACCCTTCACAGCCAGAACGTCATTATATAAGCGGCACGTCAATTGTAACGGTTTTTCATAACGAAGAAAACTTATATAACGTTACGCGGATACGGATCAAAAAAACAAATTTAGAGATTGAAGATAAAGAAACGGTCGTTACAGGCTATTTTCCTAAGCTTAATGAAGATGAAGTATACACATTTTACGGGGACTTCAAAGAGCATCCAAAGTTTGGTCTGCAATTTCATGTTGAGCAGTTTAAAAAAGAGCTTCCGCAATCAAGGCAAGGGGTTGTTCAGTACCTATCAAGCGATTTATTTCATGGAATCGGTAAAAAAACCGCTGAAAATATTGTGGACGCCCTAGGAGAACGCGCTATTTTTCGTATTTTGCAAAATGAGTCCGTGCTAAAAGAGGTTCCGAGGCTTTCAGCCGACAAGGCAGAGGCTTTAGTAACGCAGCTTCGTGAACATCAAGGGTTAGAAGAAGTAATGGTAAAGCTGACAGACCTCGGGTTTGGACCGCAGCTTTCGATGAAGATTTTCCAAGCGTACAAACAAGAAGCGCTTGAAATTGTTCAAAATAATCCTTATCAGCTCGTAGAAGATATTCAAGGTATTGGTTTTAGCAGGGCCGATGAACTTGGAAAGAGGCTTGGTATGGCAACCAACCATCCTGATCGTTTGCGTGCAGGTATTTTATACGTCATTGAGCAAGAATGTAATCAAATGGGACATGTATACGTCACGGCAGATCAGCTGTATGGAAAAACAGCAGAGCTTCTTCGAAAAAGCAGGCATGAGAACCTGTCTGAAATGGATCTTACAAGAGAAGTGGACGCATTAAAAGCAGACAAAAAGCTTATCATTCAAGACGAAAAAATTTATTTTCCCCCCCTTTTCTATGCTGAAAAAGGGCTGGTTAAAGCTATTCAAAAAATTATGGCCCAAACGCAATACGAAGAGCAGTTTCCAGAATCAGAATTTTTACTAGCTTTAGGTGAACTAGAAGAGCGATTAGACGTGCAATATGCATCGTCTCAGCGCAAGGGCATACAAACTGCTTTAATGTCTCCAATGCTTCTTTTAACAGGTGGACCAGGTACAGGGAAAACAACGGTTATTAAAGGAATAGTCGAACTCTATGCAGAACTTCACGGATGTTCGTTAAATCCAGGGGATTATAAAAAAGATGAAGCTTTTCCTGTTTTACTTGTGGCACCTACTGGACGCGCTGCTAAACGAATGAGCGAAGCGACCGGACTTCCGGCAGTTACAATTCACAGATTATTAAAATGGAACGGACAAGAAGGATTTGACCATAATGAGGAGAATCCAATTGACGGAAAATTATTGATTGTGGATGAAGTATCGATGGTAGATTTGTGGCTTGCTCATCAGCTGTTTAAGTCTCTTCCTGCTAATTTACAGGTTATTTTAGTTGGAGACGAAGACCAGCTTCCTTCAGTAGGTCCGGGACAGGTGTTAAAAGATTTACTGAGTTCAGAAGTAGTTCCTACCGTCCGTCTGACAGATGTATACCGGCAAGCGGAAGGGTCGTCGATTATTGATTTGGCTCATGAAATAAAAAAAGGAAAGCTTCCGGAAGACTTATCGAGGCAGCAAGGAGATCGTTCCTTTATTCGCTGTCAAGGACAGCACATCACGAATGTCGTGCAACAAGTTTGCGGGAATGCGTTAAAAAAAGGCTATACGGCTAAAGATATTCAAGTTCTAGCTCCTATGTATAAAGGTCCTGCAGGGATTGATAAACTGAATGAAGTTCTTCAGGAATTATTTAACCCGGCTTCTGAGCAAAGAAGAGAGCTTAAGCACGGAGATATTACGTACCGAGTCGGAGATAAAGTGCTGCAGCTTGTAAATCAGCCGGATAGCAACGTATTTAACGGAGATATGGGAGAAATCGTCTCAGTTTTCTTTGCCAAAGAAAATACGGAAAAACAGGATATGCTGGTTATTTCATATGAAGGAAACGAAGTAACTTATACAAAGCAAGACTTTAATCAAATAACTCATGCATACTGCTGTTCCATTCATAAATCGCAGGGAAGTGAATTTCCCATTGTTGTGCTTCCAATTGTCAAAAGCTATTACCGGATGCTGCGACGAAATTTACTTTATACCGCCGTTACGCGAAGTAAACAGTTTTTAATTTTATGCGGCGAAGACGAAGCGTTTCAGCTTGGAGTCAGCCGGAATGAAGACAGCGTTCGACAAACGAATTTACAGCCCCTGCTTCGAGAAAGCTTGGATAACGACATAGAAGATCCCGAAATTCCATTTATGAAAGATGCAAATATTGGGATGGAAAACGTTACGCCGTATGATTTCATGTAACCTTTCGTATGCTAACAAAGAGTTAAATAAACTCCTTTGTTGCCATCCTTCTTTGCTAATTGTCAGAAAATAAAGTATGGGCGTGAAAAAAAGTGGACATAATGCGTTTATATAAGTAGAACGTATAAAGAGGTGTCGACTTTGTTTAAATGTCCAAACTGTAAAAGTATTGACGTTGGCAAAATTGGTGTAAATCAGTATTACTGCTGGAATTGTTTTATTGAAATGACTATTTCAAAAGGACAAATTAATACTCACCAAGTAGAAGAAGATGGAACATTGAGCTCGCTTGATGATTTGTTCTCAGATGACGAGCGCACAATCAATTTCTAATTCTTTTTTACCGGGAGGAAGAGCAATGGGCAGAATCATTCCGTCAGTAGTCGCTTTCGGTCTTGGAGCTTATGCATTTAAAATGGCAGATGATCGAGAGATGTTTACAAAAAGAAATATGAAAAAAATGCGTAAACGTATGATGAAAGCTATTCACTAATAAAAAAGCACTATTGCACTGAGCTGCAATAGTGCTTTTTTGCAGGCAGAAGATACAACTGCATGTATAAACTCCTTTCTTTATCAAAAAATAGAAGAGAGGAGGAGTTTACGTTGAAAGATAGTTCATTCAAATGGTTCTATAGATTCGGACTGCTGTTATTAGCCCTGCTGTGCATATTAGTCTTTTTTAAAGTCCAGTTTTTATGGCTGCCTGTTATTTACATGTTTTTAAAAGCACTGCTGCCTTTTTTTATTGCAGCATTCATTACATATTTGCTTCATCCGCTTATTGAAAAAACGCATGATAAAGGCGTGCCTCGTCCTCTAGCTATTTTACTGATCTACATTATCTTTTTTGGAGGAATCGGGTTCGGAGCCTATAAGTCGTATCCTATTTTTGTGGAACAAGTAAAAGATTTAAATGAACAGCTGCCTCATTTTACGAATACATATAGACATTGGGTAGAATCGATTCATGATCGTACAACTTCACTTCCAAACGGTGTACATGAGAAAATTGAAGGCAGCATTGATGATGTAGAGGCTACGCTCAACGTGTGGCTTACAAAAGTGGCGGAAGGATTAAAATCACTGATTACCTCTTTTTTGATTTTAATCATTATTCCATTTATTGTTTTTTATATGCTGAAGGATTTTTCCTCTATTAAGAAAGCAACAGCTTATGTCACACCTAAAAAGTGGCACAAACCAGGCGAACGTTTTTTATCGGATGTGAATGAATCGCTTGGCAATTATATTAGAGGACAATTTTTTGTTTGTCTCATTATTGGTGTGATTGCTACAGCAGCACTTTGGTTCTTTCATGTACCTTATGCACTTCTTTTAGGCTTTATTATTGGCGTAACGAATATCATTCCGTATTTTGGCCCGATTATTGGTGCGGTTCCAGCAGCTATTATTGCAGCAACTATCTCGATAAAGTTGGTTATTACCATTGTCATTATTATCTTTGTGCTGCAGTTTCTAGAAGGAAATGTGCTGTCTCCGCTTATCGTAGGAAAGAGCCTTCATATTCATCCTTTGTTTATCATGCTTGCGCTCCTTTTAGGAGGAGAGTTTGGAGGAGTATTGGGTCTCATTTTGGCTGTGCCAATTTTAGCAGTCGTTAAAATATCTATTTTGCATATCCGCTCTTATACGCTCAAACATTGACAAAGAGCGGTTAATTTGTCATAATATCGCCATAAGAAAACGCTACATATTTTGAACACAATGATGGATCGAGTACGTTGCACACTGGTTTTTAGAGAAGGGCTTCCTTGGCTGAAAGAAGCGCTAAACAAAGAGCAGCTGAACGCTAGTCCAGAGTGCAGGCTAAAACCTGCCGTGTCAGCAACGTTAACGCTATGAAGGTGATAAATGCTTTTGGCATTTATAATCAGGGTGGTACCGCGAGTTCAACTCTCGTCCCTGCTACAGGGATGAGAGTTTTTTTGTGTGCAAATAACTAGCAATTACTTTTGGACACAGGGAAAATAGATGCTTTTATGTCATCATTTTTTTGTCTATAAATAAGAAGAGTATTAAAGGAGGACCAATCATGAAAAAACTGACGTCAGCACAAGTTCGTCAAATGTATTTAGATTTCTTTAAAGAAAAAGGCCATGATGTAGAACCAAGCGCATCTTTAGTTCCGCATGAAGATCCATCTTTATTATGGATTAACAGTGGAGTAGCTACATTAAAAAAATATTTTGATGGTCGTGTTATTCCTCAAAATCCGCGTATTTGTAACGCACAAAAATCTATTCGTACAAACGATATCGAAAACGTAGGTAAAACGGCTCGCCATCATACGTTTTTTGAAATGCTTGGTAACTTCTCTATCGGTGATTATTTCAAAGAAGAAGCAATCCAATGGGCATGGGAATTCTTAACGAGCGATAAATGGATTGGATTCGACGCAGATAAGCTATCTGTAACAGTTCACCCTGAAGATGAAGAAGCATTTAAGATCTGGAATGAAAAAATGGGCGTGCCTAAAGAGCGTATCATTCGTTTAGAAGGTAACTTCTGGGATATTGGAGAAGGTCCGAGTGGTCCAAATACAGAGATCTTTTATGATCGCGGAGAAGCATACGGAAATGACCTAACTGATCCCGAATTATATCCAGGTGGAGAAAATGAGCGTTATTTAGAAATTTGGAACCTTGTATTTTCTCAGTTTAATCATAATCCTGATAATACGTACACGCCGCTTCCAAAGAAAAATATTGATACAGGAATGGGCTTAGAGCGTATGGTTTCTGTTATTCAAGATGTGCAAACAAACTTTGATACAGATTTGTTTATGCCAATTATTGAAGCAACAGAAAATATTTCAGGCGCTAAATATCGTACAAATGATGAGCAAGATACGGCATTTAAAGTCATTGCTGACCACATTCGTACGGTAACATTTGCTGTAGGTGATGGTGCTCTTCCTTCAAATGAAGGCCGCGGGTATGTACTCCGTCGTTTGTTACGCCGAGCAGTTCGCTATGCTAAGAAGTTAAACATTAATCGTCCGTTCATGTACGACCTAGTGCCGGTAGTAGGTGAAATCATGGTTGATTTCTATCCGGAAGTAAAGGAAAAAACGGATTTTATCCAGCGCGTAGTCAAAAATGAAGAAGAGCGTTTTCACGAAACGTTAAATGACGGACTAGCTATCTTGGCAACTGTTATTAAAAAAGAAAAAGCGCAAAACAGTGATACGGTACAAGGCGAAGATGTTTTCCGTCTATATGATACGTATGGCTTCCCTGTTGAATTAACGGAAGAATACGCAGAAGATGAGAACATGAAAATCGATCATGCAGGTTTTGAACGTGAAATGGAAGCACAGCGTGAGCGTGCGCGTGCTGCTCGTCAAGATTCTAGTTCTATGCAAGTTCAAGGCGGCGTACTTGGTGAAGTAACGGTTGCAAGTGAGTTTGTGGGCTATGATAAAAATGAAGTAGAAACAGTTGTTGAAGCAATTATTGTAGACGGTGAGCTTGTTGACCGTGCTGAAGCTGGAACAGAAGCGCAAGTCATCTTAAGCCACACGCCATTCTACGCAGAAAGCGGCGGTCAAATTGCGGACCAAGGTACGATCCAAAGTGCTTCAGGAAAAGCGGAAGTAAAAGACGTTCAAAAAGCGCCAAATGGTCAAAATGTCCAAACGGTATCTGTAACAAGCGGTGAGCTTGTAAAAGGTGAAACATACATGGCAACGCTTGATGAAGAAAACCGCAGTGCAATTGTGAAAAACCATACGGCAACGCATTTATTGCATCAAGCATTAAAAGATACGTTAGGAACGCATGTTAATCAAGCGGGTTCTTTAGTAACAGCGGATCGCTTGCGCTTTGACTTCTCTCACTTTGGTCAAGTGACACAAGAAGAGATTGAGAAAATTGAACAAATCGTTAATGAAAAGATTTGGGACAGCATCTCTGTACAAATTGAAAACAAAGCAATTGACGAAGCAAAAGCGATGGGTGCAATGGCACTATTTGGTGAGAAATACGGAGATATCGTGCGCGTAGTACAAGTAGGCGACTACAGCTTAGAATTATGTGGTGGATGTCACGTGCCAAATACATCTGTTATCGGTTTATTTAAAATTGTATCAGAATCTGGAATCGGTGCAGGTACTCGACGTATTGAAGCTGTAACTGGAAAAGCTGCCTATCAGTTAATGAATGATCAAGTAGGTTTACTAAAAGAAGCTGCGGCAAAAGTAAAATCCAACCCGCGCGATTTAGTAGGGCGCGTTGAAGGATTACTAGAAGAAATTCGTAATCTTCAGCGTGAAAATGATTCACTATCTACAAAGCTTGGCAATATTGAAGCTGGCAATCTTGTTGACCGCGTACAAAACATTAATGGTGTAAATGTCCTAGCAGCAAAAGTGAATGCAACGGATATGAATAACCTTCGTGCAATGGTTGATGATTTAAAACAAAAATTAGAATCTGCTGTGATCGTATTAGCTTCTCCACAAGGTGAAAAGGTAAATATTATTGCAGGTGTAACAAAAGATTTAATTGCTAAAGGCCATCATGCTGGCAAACTTGTTAAAGAAGTAGCAACGATTTGCGGCGGAGGCGGAGGCGGACGCCCTGACATGGCGCAAGCTGGAGGAAAAGACGCTAGCCAAATTGAAAAAGCACTTGGCACTGTAGAAGAATGGGTTAAATCCGTTTAATTCTCCTCTTTCTTGGTGTACAATATAAATAAGACTTAGCATAGTGCACAATGTGTTCACAAATTAAGAGAGTGAGGTGGGACCGTGAGTTCATTTGATAAAACCATGCAATTTAATTTTCAAGATGAGCCAGCTGAAACAAACGTACATGAAGTATTGTTTACGGTTTATGACGCACTGCAAGAAAAAGGCTACAACCCGATTAACCAAATCGTTGGGTATTTGTTATCAGGAGACCCTGCTTACATTCCTCGTCATAACGATGCGAGAAACACAATTCGCCAGTTAGAGCGAGACGAGCTCATTGAAGAACTTGTTAAATCTTATTTACAACAGCATCGAAAGGATTCATAAATGCGCGTATTAGGATTAGATGTAGGAACCAAAACAATTGGTGTGGCAGTTAGTGATGAAATGGGATGGACAGCGCAAGGAATTGAAACAATTAAAATTGCAGATGAGCAGATGGAGCAATCATATCCTCGTTTACAGCAGTTAATTGACGAATATTCCGTAGAGAAAATCGTAGTGGGTCTTCCTAAAAATATGAATGGTACGATTGGCCCTCGAGGCGAAGCGTGCATCGAGTTTGCTGACAACGTCAAAGAAAAACTTAACATTGAAACGATGATGTGGGACGAGCGCTTGTCAACGATGGCAGCAGAGCGAGTACTGCTGTCTGCCGACGTAAGCCGCAAGAAACGCAAAAAAGTAATCGATAAAATGGCAGCTGTTATGATTCTTCAAGGATACTTAGACAGCAAGCAATAAGAAAAGCAGCAGGCTTTGCTTAAGCTGACAAGTTATAACTTTCCCTTTTACATATTCTTTCGTACGTAAAAGGGAAGTGAAATAACTGAACAGCTTGCTTTTCGCTGAAGAAAAAGTTAAGCTAAGAGCTTACAATATAAAATGAGGTGCAAACATGAGCGTAGAAGAAAATAAAATTACAATCGTCGATGAGAATGGAAATGAGCAGCTATGCGAAATTTTATTCACATTTGATTCTGATCAATATAACAAATCATATGTAATTTACTATCCAATCGGAGCAGACCAAGATGATGAAGAAGAAATTGAAATTCATGCATCTGCTTTCACACCAAGTGAAGACGGTCAAGACGGCGAGCTTCAACCGATTGAAACAGAAGAAGAGTGGGACATGGTTGAGGAAATGGTTAACACATTCCTTGACGAAGAAGGCGAATAATTATAGTGAAAAAGCTGATGACAATCGTTATCAGCTTTTTTTTACATAGCGGCCGCTCTTTTTAGATATAAAAAGGTTTTTCCTTGCATTCTTAGGGGAGATTGTATGATAATGACGAAAAATGAGATAAATTGTAGTATAATAATTCCTGCGTGTGAGAGTGCATTTTAATAAAAGAATTCATTGTTTGAACGGATGAAACTAGACTTTGGGCAGACAATAACATAAATCATGGAAAAAATTTAGGAGAGGCGATAGTTTAAGGAAGCGATACCATCTCACACCTATAGGAGATACGAATGAATCGCAATCTCATATATCCTCTCTGTTCATACTTACAAAAAATCAAGAAGAAAAGAGGTGAAACTGGTTGTATCTTCTTTTACAGAAGTAGATTTAACCAGGAAGCTGCTTGTCGCAACAAACATTTTTACCACCTAATCGTTCAAGGAAAAAACGAGTTATTTTTATTACAATTATCGTACTTCTTTTACTTGTTGGCGGTGCATTTTTCTATGCTCAATCCCGCTTAACACCCGTGGATCGAAACAGCAATAAAAAAGTAAATGTGACCATTCCACAAGGTTCTTCTGTTCAATCGATTGGGACGGTATTGAAAAAAGAAGATTTAATTAAAAGTAAAAGTGCCTTTCGCTATTACGTAAAATTAACCCATGTATCTGGATTTCAAGCTGGAACGTATTTATTTTCTCCTTCCATGAGCTTAGGGGAAATGGTTGAAAAAATGGAAAAAGGCGAGGTTTCAAAACAACCTGATATTCGTGTCACCATTCCAGAAGGACGCCAGCTTGTCGAAATTGCTGATATCATTGCTAAAAATACAAAGTTTACAAAAGACGAAGTCATGAAAAAGCTAGACGATAAGGCATTCATCAATAAAATGAAAGAAAAGTATCCAGATTTAGTAACGGATGAAGTGATGCAAAAAGATATTAAACATCCGCTAGAAGGTTATTTATATCCCGTTACGTATGATTTTTATGATAAAAATGTGTCGTTAGATGAAATATTGGATAAAATGGTAGGGAAAACAAATAATGTATTAGGTCAGTACAGTAGGCAAATGGAAAAGAAAAAATTCAGTGCACATAAATTGTTAACCATGTCTTCTCTAATTGAAGAGGAAGCGACTGCGAAAGTCGACCGAGAAAAAATTGCCAGCGTCTTTTATAATCGCCTTGAAAAAAACATGCCTCTTCAAACGGATCCAACCGTATTATATGCCTTAGGAGAGCATAAAGACCGGGTGTTCTATAAGCATTTAGAAGTGGACTCTCCTTACAATACGTATAAAGTAAAGGGGTTGCCTCCAGGACCAATTGCCAGCTCTGGATTGATGTCAATCAAAGCTGCGTTACATCCAGCCAATACAGATTATTTATACTTCTTGGCTACACCTGAAGGAAAAGTTATTTTTACCAAAACGTTAGAAGAACATAACAAAGAAAAAGCCAAGCATATTACAGGTAAAGAAAAGCAAAATACCGAAAAATAATTGGAAATTTAAAATTGGGGAATCGCGATACTTCGCATTCCCCATCTTTTATGTTAAAATATATCGGGTTTACGTAAAAACGAAAAAAACTTATAATAGACTAGTTGTCTTACTATTTTGCAGTAATGAAACGTTATGAAAACATAATGTAAAATGTACTTCTGAGAACGGAGGAAGTGTTTTGCTTTTACAAAACGTAGAGCAGTATGTGGAAAAGCTTATTCCTAAGCGCCAGGAGCTTATTGAAGAAATGGAAGCTTATGCAAAAGAACATCACGTTCCGATTATGGAACTGATTGGTGTTGAAACGCTATTGCAAATTCTTCGTCTTCATCAGCCAAAACATATATTAGAAATTGGAACAGCGATTGCATATTCGTCTATTCGAATCACCCATGCGCTTCCAGAGGCACGAGTGGTTACGGTAGAACGAAATGAAGAGCGTTACCAAAAAGCGCAAGAGTTTATTGAACGGGCGGGAAAACAAGATAAAATTGTGTCGTTGTTTGGAGATGCACTTGAGCTTAGAGATGAAATTGAACGTCATGGTCCTTATGATGCAGTCTTTATCGATGCAGCTAAAGGTCAGTATCAGCGTTTTTTCGAACATTATGAGCCGATGCTATCTTCTAAAGGAATGATTATTTCGGATAACGTACTATTTAAAGGTCACGTAGCGACCGATTTGGCGGAAGTAGAAACACGTCGACGCCGCAGCTTAATTAAAAAAATTCAGGCATACAATACGTGGCTGATGAATCATCCCGATTATTATACAACTATTCTCCCTATTGGAGACGGAATCGCGATTAGTATTAAAAGAGGTGACCAAGAATGAAAAAACCAGAACTATTAGTGACACCAACTGCAGTTTCGGAAATCGAATCATTACTACAAGCTGGAGCAACAGCTATTATGGTTGGTGAACAGCGCTACGGTTTGCGTTTAGCAGGTGAATTCAAACGTGAAGATATCGTAGAAGCTGTAAATATTGCTCATCAGCATGATGCAAAAGTCTACGTAGCGATGAACGGATTATTTCACAATGATAAAATCGCCGAATTAAATGAATATATTTTATTTTTAAAAGAAGCAAGCGTGGATGCGATTGTATTTGGAGATCCGGCTGTATTAATGGCAGTGCGTGAAACAGCTCCAGAAATGAAGATGCACTGGAGTACTGAAACAACGGGAACAAACTGGTATTCATGTAACTACTGGGGCCGCAAAGGAGCTAAGCGTGCAGTTCTTGCTCGTGAGCTAAGCATGGATAGCATCATTGATATCAAAGAAAAAGCCGAAGTAGAAATTGAAGTTCAGGTGCATGGCATGACGTGTATGTTCCAATCGAAACGTTCACTTCTTGGCAACTACTTTGAGTATCAAGGAAAAGTCATGGAAATTGAAAATCGTAAAGTAGAAAAAGATATGTTTTTACTTGATAATGAGCGAAACAATAAGTATCCAATTTTCGAAGATGAAAATGGAACGCACATTATGAGTCCAAATGATATGTGCATTATCGATGAGCTTTCCGAAATGATTGACGCTGAAGTAGATGTATTTAAAATTGACGGCGTATTAAAGTCACCGCAATATATTTTAGAAGTAACAAAAAAATATCGTCAAGCGATTGATTTATGTGTAGATGACCGTGAAGAATACGAAAACGTTAAAGACGATTTGTTAGAAGAAATTGAAAGCTTGCAGCCAATTAACCGCCCGTTAGACACAGGGTTTTTCTTTAAAGAAACGGTATATTAAAAAGCATGCAAAGAAAGATAAACAAAGGAGGTACAAACGATGGCTGTTCAAATCGATACTGTAGTAGAAGGTAAACGAGTTATTACTAAAAAGCCTGAGTTGTTAGCTCCAGCCGGTAACCTTGAAAAATTAAAAGTTGCCGTACACTATGGAGCAGATGCTGTGTTTATCGGAGGAAAAGAGTTTGGCCTTCGTTCAAATGCAGATAACTTTACATTTGAAGAAATGGCAGAAGGTGTTCAGTTTGCAAACAAATACGGCGCACGTATTTATGTTACAACAAACATTTTTGCTCACAATGAAAATATGGACGGACTTGAAGATTATTTAATGGGATTAGAGCGCGCTGGCGTTTCTGGAATCATCGTAGCTGATCCGTTAATTATCGAAACCTGTCGACGCGTTGCACCTAAGCTTGAAGTACACTTAAGTACGCAGCAATCACTTTCAAACTGGAAAGCCGTTCAATTCTGGAAAGAAGAAGGATTAGAACGTGTTGTACTTGCTCGTGAAACGGGTGCTGAAGAAATGCGCGAAATGAAAGAAAAAGTGGATATTGAAATTGAAGCTTTTATTCACGGAGCGATGTGTATTGCTTATTCAGGCCGCTGCGTGCTAAGTAACCACATGACAGCGCGTGATTCAAACCGCGGAGGCTGCTGTCAATCATGCCGTTGGGACTATGATTTATTTAAAGTAGAAGACGGTAAAACGGAAACGCCTTTATTTGATGAGCAAGACGATCCGTTTGCAATGAGTCCAAAAGATTTAAATTTAATTCAATCTATCCCTCAAATGATTGAGCTGGGTATTGATAGCTTGAAAATTGAAGGACGTATGAAGTCGATCCACTATATTGCAACAGTGGTGAGCGTATATCGCAAAGTGATTGACGCATACTGTGCAGATCCTGAGAATTTTGTGATTCAAAAAGAATGGCTTGATGAGCTAGACAAATGTGCGAACCGCGATACGGCTCCCGCCTTTTTTGAAGGGGTTCCTGGAGTGGATGAACAAATGTTTGGCGTACACGGCAAGAAAACAAAATTTGATTTTGCTGGTTTAGTATTGAATTATGATGAAGAAACAAGCATCGTGACATTGCAACAGCGTAACTATTTTAAACCGGGAGAAGAAGTGGAATTTTTTGGTCCGGAAATTAAAAACTTTACGCAAAAAATAGATAAAATTTGGGACGAAGATGGCAATGAACTAGATGCTGCGCGTCATCCGCTGCAAATTGTGAAATTTAAAGTGGACCAACCTCTATTTTCATATAACATGATGCGAAAGGGGATTTAAATATAAAATGGGGAAAAAGCCCGTTGTAATCGGTATCGCTGGTGGATCCGGTTCTGGTAAAACAACTGTAACCAAAGCTATTTATGAGTATTTTAAAGGGCATTCTATTATGCTTCTTGAGCAAGACTATTATTATAAAGATCAAAGCGATGTACCGTTTGAACAGCGTTTGCAAACAAATTACGATCATCCTCTAGCATTTGATAATGATTTGCTGATTGAACACTTGCAAAACTTATTAAATTATGAGAGCATTGACAAACCGGTATATGATTACGCAATTCATACGCGCTCTGAGAAGGTCATTACAGAAGAACCAAAAGATGTTATTATCTTAGAAGGTATTCTTGTACTAGAAGATCAGCGATTGCGTAATTTAATGGATATCAAGCTATATGTAGATACAGATGCGGATCTTCGTATCATTCGTCGTATGCTTCGTGATATTAAAGAACGAGAGCGTACGCTTGAGTCAGTTGTTGATCAATACGTATCTGTCGTTCGCCCGATGCATAATCAGTTTGTTGAACCGACAAAACGTTATGCAGATATTATCATTCCTGAAGGCGGTCAAAATCACGTAGCGATTGACTTGATGGTCACTAAAATTCAAACAATTCTTGAACAAAATGCCATTTTATAATAACATAGCATAGATGCAGGAATTTTTTTGAAGACAATGCAGACATATTCTGCTAACTAAACACAAACATTATAAAGAATAGAGAAACGAGCAGCTTCTATTTTGAAGCTGTCATTTCTCTATTAACTGATTTTTCCACAGAGTGGAAAATTTTTTGTACATACAGAAATCGACTGTATACACTAGAGATTTTGAGTTCAAGAAGGAGTGAAGGGATTATGGCACAAGAAAAAGTATTTCCAATGACAGAAGAAGGAAAGCTAAAGCTAGAGCAAGAGCTAGAATATTTAAAAACAGTAAAACGTAAAGAAGTTGTAGAGCGTATCAAGATCGCCCGCAGTTTTGGAGATTTATCGGAGAACTCTGAGTACGATTCTGCAAAAGACGAGCAGGCTTTCGTGGAAGGACGTATTACAACGCTTGAGAATATGATTCGCAATGCGAAAATTATTGAAGAAGATGTAGAAAATTCTTCTATCGTATCATTAGGTAAATCTGTAACATTTGTAGAGTTGCCAGATGGTGACGAAGAAACGTATACAATTGTAGGTAGTGCAGAAGCAGATCCATTTGAAGGGAAAATTTCAAATGATTCACCAATTGCTAAAAGTCTAATGGGCAAACAAATTGGAGATCAAGTAACTGTTCAAACTCCTGGTGGAGATATGTCAGTGAAAATTGTATCTGTTAAGTAAAACATATGGTTGGAAGCGTTCTACTGAATGCTCGTAAGTAAAAAAGCTGACACGCGTCAGCTTTTTTTATATGATTTAAAAAAACGGAGAGAATAGAAAAGATATGTAGGAAAGGAAAGGAAAGATGAAGATGAAAGATATC
This sequence comes from Priestia sp. 179-F W1.4 NHS, assembly GCF_045369295.1. Classification (NCBI taxonomy): domain Bacteria; kingdom Bacillati; phylum Bacillota; class Bacilli; order Caryophanales; family Bacillaceae; genus Priestia; species Priestia sp. 179-F W1.4 NHS. Next base: position 307,466 of record NZ_JBIQFF010000001.1, read on the forward strand.
GATTTTACTAAAACAGCGCTTGTTTTAATTGATTTACAAAAAGGGATTGTTCCAATTGGAGGAGACGAAATCGTAGAAAAATCTGTTCAGCTTGTGAATCGTTTCCGCGAACAAAATGGATTTATTAGCTTTGTACGAGTAGATTTTCAAGATGGAAAAGATGCGTTGACGCCAGAAACGGATCAAAAGCCATCTGCTCCTCAAGAAAGACCTGCAGACTGGGCAGAATTCGATCCAAGACTTAATGTTCAAGAGACTGATTACATTGTGACAAAACGTCAGTGGGGAGCCTTTTTTGGGACAGATTTAGACCTTCAGCTTCGCCGAAGAGGAATTGATACAATTGTCCTTTGCGGAATTGCAACAAATATTGGTGTGGAAAGCACAGCTCGTGAAGCATTTCAGTATGGATATAACCAAATTTTTATCACGGATGCCATGGCGACATTTACAAAAGAAGAGCATGAAGCCACTCTTTCTTACATCTTTCCGAAAATAGGAAAGCTACGAACAACTCAACAATTTTTAACGGAAAATGAATAATAAAAACTTGCTGAATCAGCAAGTTTTTTTATGGAATGAAAAAAAGAATGAATATTTCTTAAGATAATGGTTTTAAAAGTAATGGCAACGTCGACACTTGTAAAGAGTGAGGTGTAGTCATGAAAATAATTCACAAGCGAATTTATATTACTCTTATTTTTATTTTATTATTAATTAGTGGACTGGGAGCACGGCTTGTTCAACTCCAGCTTGTCAGCACAGAATCTTTTACTGATAAAAATATTAACTTAATTGAAGGAAGCGTAAAACAGCGTACGCAGGAAATGGTGGTAGACGACGGGCGAGGGAAATTTGAAGATAAAAATGGACAGTCTTTAACATCTATCACGCATAATCGCTTAGTCCTGTTTCCATTTTTAGAAAAAATGAAGTGGCCCGTTCAGCAAGTAAGCGAAATTGTGGGAATGCAACCACAGGAATTAACGAACAGACTAGCGAATGCTAAAACACCGGTTGTTATTACAAAAGAATTATCCCATGCACAAGTCGAAAAAATAAATGCATTAAAGGTACCTGGCGTGTTTGGAATTCCTCTAAAAGATGAGCGTCCAGTTCCTCTTGCTGAACATTTAATCGGACTAGAAGCACAAAGCAAACAAATAATTGAAGAGAAGTACAGTGATAAATTGAAAAATGGAGCTATTAAATCAACTACGCCTGTAGGTATCTCAGGGATGCAGAGGGCTTTTGACGAGTTTTTGCTGCCTGAACAAGAGTCTAAGCTCCTTTATCATGTTGATCGACTAGGTGGGCCTATGTTTGGCATCGATGTAAAATATACGGGCACAGCTAACCCTTATTATCCAGTCAGTGTGCGTACGACGCTTGATTTGTCTGCTCAGGAGCTAGTGGAGAATACATTGAATCATTATAAGTTAAAAGACGGAGGAGCCGTCTTAATTGATATAAAAAACAATAAAGTAATTGCGATGGCCAGCAGGCCTTCAATTAATAAGAAAGATCCATTTAAAAAGCAAAACGGTTCAGACAGCGTAGAAAATCGTTTGCTGACGCCGCAAACTCCTGGATCTATATTTAAAACCGTAACAGCAGCTGCAGCGCTTGAACAAAATAAAATTCAGCCTTCTTTTACCTATAACTGCGATAAAAGTATTTATGGCAATAATGTAGAAGAAGATCATCAAAAAGGGCAGCTGACGTTTGAAGAAAGCTTTGCGCAAAGTTGTAATGCAACGTTTGCCCAGCTAGCAAAAGAAATGATAATATCTAATCCGGATATCATTGAACAATATGCTGATAAGTTAGGGCTTCTTCAGCCTGTAGGATGGACGGGTGATGTGTTTCACTTTGAACATTTTAAGCAGTTTTTAGGAGAAAAATCGGGAAGAGTTTGGACAAATGATAGAGAAAAAAAAGTACCAAATGCTGTAGCGCAAACAGCAATTGGACAGCTTGACGTAAAAGTGACTCCGCTTGCAGTAGCAAATATGATGGCGACAATTGCACGGGGAGGAGAAAAGAAGCAGGTAAAAGCGGTAGATGCACTGGACTATAAAAACAATACGTCACTGTATACGTTTAAAGAGCATGAGCTAAAAGGAGATACGATTAATGAAGCCACAGCTGCTTCTATGCAGCAGCTTTTAAAAGGCGTCGTACAGAGCGAAAAAGGAACAGGAAGAAGATTTCAAACGCTTCCTTATGAAGTGGCAGGAAAGTCAGGAACTGCTGAAATCAATGTGAAGGCCGATATCGTCAATAAATGGTTTGCGGGTTACTTTCCGGCAGATGATCCAAAATACGCAATGGTAGTAGTGGATTTAAATACAAAAAGTGCGATATCTCCCACAAACAGCGTATTTTATGATATTGTTAAAGGGATGTATGACTTAAATACACGTTAAAACAAGAAGAATTTGTAAAAAATATTACAAATATACTTCAAATAAATTTTGATGCTTCATGTATAAGAAAACACATGTTAGAATAAAGCATTATAAAAGTTGGAGGAAATTGTAGCAATGAATAACAATCGTTCTTCAAGACACGAAAACAAAGAAAAAAAAGTAAACCGATTATATAATCTGTTAATTGCTGTCGTAGCGGTTTTAATTGTATTTGTCGGTGGTACGATGATTCTTGGAAACAAGGATAAATCGGATAACCAAGCGGAAACAACTCAAAACAATCCGCAAACAAATGACCAAAAAACGGACAAGACGGCTAAAAAAGACGATGATTCTTCGAAAGATGATCAAGCAACAGAGGATCAAGCAACGGACGATCAAAGCTCTGAAGATGATCAAGCAACAGATGAAGAATCAAACGACTCAGATTCACAGGCTGAAGTAGAGAAAAATCCAGAGCCTGGCGTGGCAGAACGCAAGGTAGATCCTTCATGGGATTCAGTAGGTACATCACAAGATGCTCCTGCAGCAACATATAAAAAAGGATCAACGGATTGGAACGAAATGCTAAAAGCTGTAGGCGAAGGGTCAGGCATTAGCCCAAGCAATATGACCGTATGGCGTCTAGGTAATAACGGTGGCGTAGGTAAAGCCGTAGCTACGGTTAGTCCTAAAGGCAACTCATCAACAAAATACCGCGTTCAAATTGAATGGGTAGATGGAGAAGGCTGGAAGCCCGCAGTAGTGGATAAGCTTCAATAAAAAAAGCAGCGCGCTAGCGCTGCTTTTTTATTTTGAAATGAACAACTGCAGAGTACAGTTTTTTACCTTGTTCATAGTCCACAGACATTTGATGAGATACGCTATGTACCTCAAGTAAAATCGCCTTATTTTGATCAATTTTTTCAGCAATTTGTTTTTCAAGCATTTTAACATCAGGCGCTTCAAAAAATTCTATTTTATCTTCAATCATTTCAAATTCAAAATTCATCTTACGGCCTCCTTACCTCATTACTATAGTATAGCAAATAGAAAGTTAAAAGCTTAAAATATTTGTAAATGAAGAACAAACGATGACTAAAAACATACTATATCCATAAGAATTATTAGTTATGAGGAGGCGTTTTTTATGGGGCTAGAGTTTTTAGATATCTTTGAAAAGTGGGCGAATGAGTATGATGCATCGGTAAGCGGGAAAGATGAACAGTATAGAGAAGTGTTTCGCAATTATAATGAAATCTTAGAATATGTAGCAGACCGTTCAATAGGGCATGTGATAGAATTTGGAACAGGCACTGGAAACTTAACAAAAAAACTTTTAGAAAAAGAACTTACGGTAGTAGGAATTGAGCCGTCAGTGCCAATGAGACAATTGGCACACCAGAAATTAGGAGCAGATGTTTTAGTCACACCGGGAGACTTTTTACAGTTTGATACATCGTTGTTTCCAGCAGAGAGCTTAGTTAGTACGTATGCATTTCATCATTTAACAGATAAAGAAAAAGAAGAAGCTGTGATAAACTATGGAAAGTTACTTCAAACCGGTGGTAAAATAGTGTTTGCCGATACAATGTTTGAAACAGCGGATTCATTTGCTGATACCATTGTTCAGGCAAAACAAAAAGGGTATACGCAACTAGCAGAAGATCTAGAGAGGGAATACTATACAACGATCCCTGTCTTAAAGCAAATCTTTGAAAGCAATGGTTTTCACATAACCTTTACACAATTTAATCACTTTGTGTGGGTATTGGAGGCAACGAAACAATAGTAGAAAGAGGTTTTAAAATGAAAGTAGCAATCATTGGAGCAATGGAAGAAGAAGTGACGATTTTACGCGATAAAATTGAGAATCGTCAAGAAACAGTAATCGCAGGATGTGAATACTCAACAGGAACAATCAGCGGCGTGGAGGTTGTATTATTAAAATCAGGTATTGGAAAAGTAAATGCGGCGTTATCTACAGCCATCTTACTAGAGAAGTTCAAACCTGATTACGTTATTAACACAGGATCAGCAGGCGGTTTCCATCCAGAGTTAAACGTAGGGGACGCGGTTATTTCAACAGAAGTTCGTCATCATGATGTAGATGTAACGGTATTCAACTATGAATACGGTCAAGTGCCAAACTTGCCTGCAGCTTTTAAAGCAGATGAAAAACTAGTTCGCCTTGCTGAAGAAAGCGCTCTTGAAGTAACGGATATGAAAATTGTAAAAGGATTAATTGCTACAGGAGATTCGTTCATGAACGATCCTGTGCGCGTAGAGTTTGTTCGCTCTAAGTTTCCAGACCTTTATGCAGCTGAAATGGAAGCAGCGGCTGTTGCTCAAGTATGCTATCAATTTGGCGTACCGTTTGTTATTCTTCGTGCTCTTTCTGACATCGCCGGCAAAGAATCAAATGTTTCTTTTGAGCAATTTTTAGAAAAAGCAGCTGTTAATTCAACGAAATTAGTATTGAATTTTATCACAAAATTAAAATAAGCTGTTCATAAAATATAGAGTTTGTTTTCGTCTACACTCTGCATCGTTTGTCATAACATGGGGTGTAGACTATATTTTTATCTTAATTCCTACTTTATTTATAGGTTAAGTTATATTATTTCGATAGCGAGGTGTTCAAGATTATGAAGGTAGTCAAAAACGTTCATGAATTGATTGGAAACACACCTATGATTGAGATTAAACAATTTGATTTACCTAGGGAAATCAGGATATTTGCCAAGCTGGAATATGTTAATCCAGGAGGAAGTGTAAAAGATCGTTTAGGAAAAGAACTGCTGCAAGAAGCTCTTGGCTCTGGAAGACTGAAGCGAGGCGGAACGCTGGTTGAGCCTACTGCTGGGAATACGGGGATCGGGCTGGCTTTAGCTGCTCTTCAGTACGAAATAAACGTCATACTATGTGTTCCAGAAAAATTCAGTATTGAAAAACAGCAGCTTATGAAGGCTTTGGGGGCAACGGTGGTTCAAACGCCTACTGAAGCTGGTATGAAAGGTGCTATAAACAAAGCTCAAGAGCTGCTGCGTGAAATCCCTGGTTCTTATTGTCCTCAACAGTTTGCTAATCCGGCCAACCCTATGACTTATTATAAAACCTTAGGGCCAGAAATATATGAACAGCTTGATGGAAAAGTTGACGTGTTTGTAGCTGGAGCAGGTACAGGGGGGACATTTATGGGTACAGCGAAATTTTTGAAAGAAAAAAATCCTTCTCTAAAAACAGTCATCGTGGAGCCAGAAGGTTCAATTTTAAACGGGGGGAAATCCGGTCCTCACTTAACTGAAGGAATTGGAATGGAGTTCATCCCTGATTATATGGAGCGGTCTTATTTTAATGCTATTCATACTGTTGAAGATGTTTATGCTTTTCAAAGAGTGAAAGAGCTGGCTTTAAAAGAGGGGTTACTAGTAGGTAGCTCTTCAGGAGCAGCCTTTGAAGCAGCCCTGATCGAAGCAAAAAATGCAGAAAAAGGGGCTCATATCGTCACGATTTTTCCGGATAGCAGTGAACGGTACTTAAGTAAAAATATTTACAGTGGAGGAAGATAAGATGAAACGTAAAACACAGTTGATTCATGGTGGAATTGTTGGCGATGAACAGACGGGTGCTGTCTCTGTTCCTATTTATCAAGTGAGTACTTATAAACAAGAGGGAGCGGGAAAACATACGGGATATGAGTATTCGAGAACCGGTAACCCTACACGTCATGCCCTAGAAGAACTTATCAAAGAAATTGAAGGAGGATATGCTGGGTTTGCGTTTGGATCTGGTATGGCCGCTACTACTGCCGTGTTCATGCTGTTTAACAGCGGAGATCATGTGTTAATTACAGATGACGTATACGGAGGAACGTATCGAGTGATCACAAAGGTACTAAGCCGTATCGGCATTGAGGCTACTTTTATTGATACAAGCGATATCCAAAATATCGAGAAAGAAATTCTCCCTAACACAAAAGCCATTTTTATTGAAACTCCAACGAATCCTCTTCTAAAAATTACTGACTTGCAGCATGCTTCTTCAGTAGCTAAACAACACCATTTACTTACCATCGTTGACAACACATTCAGTACGCCGTATTGGCAAAATCCTATCGAAAAAGGCGCAGATATTGTTCTGCACAGTGCAACTAAGTATTTAGGGGGACACAGTGACGTTGTAGCAGGGCTAGCAGTGGTGAATTCACCTAAATTAGCTGAAGACCTTCATTTTATCCAAAATGCGACTGGAGGCATTTTAGGACCTCAGGATTCTTGGCTTTTAATGAGAGGGATTAAAACATTAGGAATACGAATGGAAGAACACGAATTCAACACGGGGAAAATAGTAGAATTTTTACTTGCCCATCCTGCTGTGGCAAAAGTATATTATCCAGGATTAAAAACCCACCCAAACCACCTCATTGCTAAAAAGCAAGCAAGAGGTTTTGGGGGAATGGTTTCGTTTGATGTGGGAAGCGAAGAGAAAGCGGAAGAAGTACTGAGCAAAGTGAAGTATTTTACATTAGCAGAAAGTTTAGGAGCCATCGAAAGCCTCATTTCCATTCCTTCTAAAATGACTCATGCTTCTATACCGAGCGACCGACGTAAAGAGCTAGGAATTACAGATGGATTAATTCGTATTTCTGTAGGTCTTGAAGATGTAGAAGATTTAATTGAAGACTTAGAAAGAGCATTGGAATAAAGGTGGTAAAAATAGGATTTTTATAGACCTATAGATCTATGATAGAGTAGAGTTATAACATTCTACTGAGAAGGTGATTGTATGAAAGCTCAACACATCAAAGCAAAAATTGAAGATTACAGCCGCTTTATTTACGTCCTTCTAGCCGTAAGTACATTCTTGTATATTGGTGTTATGATTGGCCAAGGTGAAAAAAGTGATATGCAGCTTGGAATAATGGAAGCGATCGTTATTCTTTTTACCGCCCTTGCTTTTTATTTTAGTTATCAAACTAAAAAACTAAAAAAAGAATTAATGAAAGAAAAAGAATAATAGATACAAAAAGGCGATGATCCATCGTCTTTTTTTATGAGGGTTAAAAAAATAAAAAAATTCCCTATTTTTCAAAAAAACAGTTTACTTTTTATAAGTTCGTGGATATAATTACCATTGTAAGGAAAATACTTTATTAAAAGGAGGTCGAGTCATATGTTAAGACGTTTATCAGGTATGGATCATTCAGTTTGGGCTATGTTCAAAAATCGTCTATATATGTATACTATTCGGCCGTGTTCCTGTATCAAGTAACTTTCTTACCTTGATCGTTAAAACACGTTAATTCACCACAGGTGCGAATAGTAGCCCTGTGGTTTTTATTGTCTTTCAGCCACAGGATGCTTATGCATAACTGTGGTTTTTTTTGTATAAGGAGGTGATTGGAATGACACTGAATATTTTCTTTTTAACTATTACCATAAAGTCCCGTCAATACTCAGAGGAAGAAATTAAGCATGAACAGTATGTAAGACAATTAGAAGAAGAAATAAAAGACCGCAAGTATGAATTTTATCGTCATTTCTAATTTAAATAGTGGAAAGGAGTGGATGAATGATGATTAATCAAAAAGGATATATCGTTGTATGGCTGCTTGTGGAGAAAGATTCCACCTAAATGACTAGTAGGGGGAGTAATGATGTGTTTGCTGCGGATTATCATTTGGAAATTATTTTAAAAAAAGAGCGGAAAGAAGGATTAATTCTCCTTCTTTCCGCTCTTTTTTTTCTCTTTTTCGGCTCTGTAAAATTCGTGAAACATTTTCATCAGCGCTCGCTTTTCAATTCGCGAAACATAACTTCTTGAAATATTTAACTCCTTTGCAATTTCTCGCTGGGTTTTTTCATCCTGCAAATCCAAACCGAAGCGGCCAACAATTACTTCTTTTTCTCGATCATCGAGGATATCGATGTATTCTTTTATTTTTTCTAATTCCATATTTAGTTGAATCATATCAATTACATCGTCTGATTCTGATTTTAATACATCAATCAAACTGATTTCATTTCCTTCTTTATCCTGGCCAATTGGATCATGCAGCGACACATCTTTTTTTGTTTTTTTGAGCGCTCGCAAGTGCATCAATATTTCATTTTCAATACAGCGTGCGGCATAAGTAGCTAATTTTGTTCCTTTTCCTTGCGAATAACTTTCGATTGCTTTAATTAAACCGATTGTCCCAATTGAAATTAAATCTTCCGCATCCTCTCCCGTGTTTTCAAACTTTTTAACAATATGCGCAACGAGTCGGAGATTGTGTTCAATAAGAAGGTTTCGCGCTTCTTGATCTCCTTGTTCCATTAAAGATAAATATCTCTTTTCTTCAGCAGCAGACAAGGGTTGAGGAAACGCATTGTTTTTTACGTAGGAAACAAGGAAAACCAATTCTTTAAAGAAATAGCCTAGTGCGGTAAATAATGCAGACATCTCTTCACCTCCATAAGGGGATATCAACCTGTGAGAGACTAACATTACACTATATGTAAAAAGAAGGATGTCTTTGCCTGTACGTTTAAAATTCCCCCCAGGGACAAGAGAGTTTGAAAAAGTCCACAGATTTTTCTTTAGAGATAGTTACCAGCCTATACAGAGAAAAAGTATGTACATACGCTAGTAGTAGTTCATAGTGTAAGGAGGGAGAGTATGTACGGTTACGGAGGCTGCTGTTATCCTAATTATCCAGCTTACCCATGCGGAGGAGGGTTCGGCTGGGGACTTGGATTGTTGATTGTTCTATTTGTTCTGTTATTAATTTTCGGAAGCTTCTATTGGTTTTTTAGCTGCTGGTGTTAAAAAAAACTCATGCATGTGCATGAGTTTTTTTAGATGACATATCCTACCGAATAGAACCATTCATTTTTAAGAATTCTTAAGGAATTTTCGCTTTGTTTCTTAAAGAAGATGATTTATTCTATAATTAAGAAAAGAAGCAAGATGATAATATTCCTTTGTAAAAGTAAATGGAGCTCTATACTTTTTTTAGCTTGAACGTACTAATCATCAAGCAAGCGAGTACGATAATTAAAAACATATAAAAGTGTGAAGGCAAATAAGGGACGCCCAAGTAGCTAAGAGTTAATAAACAACCTGCTGCGGTAATAGGGAGCCCTGTAAAATACCCAGTATTTTCTGTGATGTTAAAGCGGGCAAGACGAAGTGCTCCGCAAGCAATGTAACAGATGGTAACAATTGAACCTGCAGCACCAAAGTGAGATAAAATACTTTGATAAAGTAGTAGAGCTGGAGCGATGCCAAATGATATAATATCGCACATGGAGTCCAGTTGTTTTCCAAGTTCAGATTCAATTTGCAGCTTTCTGGCTACCATGCCGTCGAATCGGTCTGCTAACGCTGCTAAAAAAATTAGTAATAAACTTAAGTTCAATTCATTTTTCATGACAAATAAAATAGCAAAGCTTCCTAAACTTAAATTAACAATCGTTAAGGAGTTTGCCGCTTGGGATCTCAGCTTTTTAATTGTATGATCTAGATAGTCTAATAAAAACAATTTCCTCACTCCTTTAAAGGATGGAATGAACTAAAGGTAAAAATAATGGTAATTTCATTGTAGACGCAAACCTTATTCTAGTAAAGAACTATTCAGTATGTGGAGGTAAAATTATTGTTGCAGCACCTGTATCGAACGTTTATTGAGCTTACGAATCACCAGGGATCATCGAAGCTCATTCGAAAATTCACTTTCTCTAAATGGAGTCGGTTTATTATACCCTCCTATACAAAAGTTTTTAAAGTAAATAAAGAAGAAATGGACAAGCCTCTGCATCATTATCAAAACTTACACGAGCTATTTATTCGTCGTTTGAAGCCTTCTGCCCGTCCGGTCGATCAGCAGAAAGACAGCGTTGTCAGTCCTGTAGATGCAAAGATAGAAGCATATGGAGTCATTACGCCTCAAAAAGAAATGATTGTAAAAAACAAACCTTATTCTATACAGGAAATGGTTTCAAATGATCTCATTCTTGAAAAATATATAGAAGGACAGTTTATCATCCTCTATCTTAGTCCAAAAGACTATCATCGCATTCACAGTCCTCTTAAAGCACAAGTAGGGAATACGTGGACCGTTGGACAAAAGTCTTATCCAGTAAATTCATTAGGAATCAAGTATGGGAAAGAACCGCTTGTGAAAAATTTCCGGAAGCTCACGGAGTTAACATTTGAAAATGGTCACATGCTGATGGTAAAAGTAGGAGCCATGTTTATAAACAGCATTGAAGCGGTTTCTAAAAAAGAAGTAGTCGAAAAAGGGGAAGAAATGGCTTACTTCACGTTTGGCTCGACTGTCATTTTATTATTTGAGAAGAACTTAATCACTTTTGATTCTAACGTCCACTCAGGTTCTTACGTAAAATGTGGAGAACCAATTGCTCATTTGAAAAAATAGAGCCTATATAATAAAAGAGTAGATAGATAAATGAAGATGCAGCTTTCTTTTATTAAGAAGGCTCTTTTATTCGTTAAGAAGGAATTTGTATGCTAATCTTTAATGATCTTCTTTCAATTTCCTCTTCAATTAATTTTATAAAATCAGGGCTTAATTGCAGTTCGGTTGCTTTGCTGTATGACTCAATAAGCAGCTCATCTGATAATTTTCTCATAAGATTGCCGCCACCTCCTACTAAAATAAATATCCTAAAAAGTTATATTTAAATGCTAATAAATTCCTTATTTATAATCTAACATGAATCAAATAAAGGAACAATCGTTCTGTTATCCACAGCTTTCGGTGGATAAAATGTGGGTATGTTGTTTATAATTACCATTAATTGCTGAACTATAACAGAGGATAATGTGTATAACCTTATCCACATAGTTGGGGTTATCATTTTTTGTCGAAAACTTTTAACAGAATTTGTTTACCACTTACCCTATTTGATAAGTAATAAACGTTTTCTGCACTATTTTTTATTTTAAGTTTGCAGTGGGTAAATATATCGTAAGCTCACGAACAAATGGAGGTTTACTGCCTTTTGTCAATAACTTTCTGTATAAAGTTAAAGCATTCACAAGGCATATCCTTTATACTAAGAAAAGACCTGTTTTTGAAGAGAATAAAATTTTAGGTTGGAAAATAACAAGAAGTCGTTATAATGATAGACGGCGTTAATTTTAGTATGTAACTATATATTCGAGGTGCATGATACGTGTTGAAACTTTTTTTACCAAATGAACATGTGAAAAACGTGTTTCAAATTAAGCCAGACGATTTGAAAGAGCGCGGGATAAAAGGAATTATTACCGACTTAGATAACACGTTGGTGGAATGGGATCGCCCTGATGCCACTCCGGAATTAATTGAGTGGTTTCAGTTAATGAAAGATAGTGGAATTAAAATTACGATTGTATCGAATAATGTGGAGAAACGAGTCAAGCTGTTTTCAGATCCAGTTGGACTTCCATTTGTATATAAAGCACGCAAACCGATGCGTAAAGCATTTAGAAGAGCTCTTCGTGATATGGAGCTGCAAAAAGATGAGGTTGTGGTCATTGGCGACCAGCTTTTAACGGATGTATTAGGAGGAAATCGCCTAGGCGTATATACGGTTTTGGTTGTACCAGTTGCGCAAACAGATGGATTTGTAACGAAATTTAACCGTAAAATGGAACGAAGAATTTTAGGTTGGATGAAACGAAAAGGTATGATTAACTGGGAGGATTAAAACGTGAGTGAAGAAAAAATACAGTGCGTAGGATGCGGAGTGGAGATTCAAACAGAACGACCGAATGAACTTGGCTACGCTCCAAAATCAGCATTAGAAAAAGAAGCTATTATTTGCCAGCGATGCTTTCGCTTGAAGCATTATAATGAAGTACAAGATGTTTCCTTAACAGACGATGATTTTTTAAAAATCTTAAATGGAATTGGTCAAACGGACGGTTTGGTTGTAAAAGTTGTAGATATCTTTGACTTTAACGGCAGCTGGTTACCTGGTTTGCATCGATTTGTTGGAAATAATAAGGTTCTTTTAGTGGGAAATAAAGCAGATTTATTGCCCAAGTCTATAAAGAAAAATAAACTAATTCATTGGATGAAGCGAGAAGCGAAAGAGCTTGGCCTAAAATCAGTGGATGTGTTCCTCATGAGCGCGCAAAAAGGACAAGGAATTCGAGAAATTGCCGAAGCCATTGAACATTATCGCGAAGGTAAAGATGTATATGTTGTTGGATGTACAAACGTTGGTAAATCGACATTTATTAATGCCATTATTAAAGAAGTAACGGGAGAAAAAGATATTATTACTACGTCTCAATATCCGGGCACAACGCTTGATATGATTGATATCCCGCTTGATAACGGCGCGTCTTTATATGATACGCCTGGCATTATTAATCATCATCAAATGGCTCACTATGTAGATAAACGAGACTTAAAGTTAATTTCTCCTAAAAAAGAAATAAAGCCGAAGGTTTATCAGCTAAACGAAGGGCAAACGTTATACTTTGGAGGACTGGCGCGCTTAGATTATGTACAGGGAGGCCGCAAGTCGTTAACATGTTATGTATCGAATGATTTGCATATCCATCGTACAAAGCTTGAAAAAGCAGATGAGTTGTATGAAAAGCAAGCAGGTGAACTGCTTCAGCCGCCGCGCCCAGAGCAAATGAGTGAGTTTCCTGAACTTGTTGCACATGAATTTACAATCAAAAATGAAAAGACGGATATTGTTTTTTCAGGGCTTGGCTGGGTGACGGTTAATGAGTCAGGTTCAAAAGTTGTGGCGCATGCACCAAAAGGAGTCGGCGTATTTGTGCGCGATTCTTTAATTTAAACAAAAAGGGGAAAAAATCTTGAGTACATTATATGGGCTAGTTGGTTATCCGCTTGGGCATTCACTATCGCCATTGATGCAAAATGATGCCTTTAAACGTCTGAACATGGATGCGCATTATGAGGCTTTTCCAATTGAACCTGTTCATTTTGAGTCAGCTATTGGAGAGCTAAAAGATAAAAACATTCAAGGATTTAATGTCACGATTCCGTATAAAGTTGATATTATGAATCATTTGGATGAAGTCGATTCATTAGCAAAGGCAATTGGCGCTGTAAATACAGTTGTTAATCAAGATGGCCGTTATATTGGATACAATACCGACGGAGAGGGGTATGTGACTTCTTTACTCAAAGCAGTAGAAGGCGGCTTATCCCAAAAAAGAATTTTAATTATTGGAGCTGGAGGAGCTGCGAAAGCTATTTTTTATACAATTGCAGCTCAGCACGCTCCCGATGTAATTGCGATATGCAATCGTACCGTCGAAAAAGCAGCTGTACTAGCTAACGAGCTGCCTTTTTCGACGAAAACGGCGGCGATGTCTATTTCTGATGCGGAAAAACAACTAGATACATTCGATATTATTATTAATACCACTTCGGTGGGGATGTATCCTAACGTTGATGAGCTGCCTTTAGCACTTACTTTATTGCAAAAAGAAGCGGTAGTCAGCGATATTATTTACAACCCTTTAAAAACAAAGCTTTTGAAAGAGGCTGAAGCAAAAGGGGCAGGCACTCATAACGGTGTTGGTATGTTTGTACTGCAAGGTGCACTTGCATTTGAAAAATGGACGAAGGTCCGTCCTGACGAAGAGGCAATGGAACACATTGTTCTTTCAACACTAACTAAGAGATAAGATACAACGGAGGTTTTTATGTTAACAGGCAAACAAAAACGTTTTTTACGTTCAAAAGCACATCATTTAAATCCAATTTTCCAAGTAGGAAAAGGTGGAGTCAATGAAAATATGATTGGTCAAATTGCTGATGCATTAGAAGCAAGAGAATTATTAAAAGTAAGCATTCTGCAAAACTGTGACGAAGATCGTGACACGGTTGCTGCTCGATTAACAAAAGGAACAAAAGCAGAGCTTGTACAAGTAATTGGAAATACAATTGTGTTATATAAAGAATCACGTGAAAATAAGCAGTTAATGCTTCCAAAAGTGAAATGAAATAGAGCGGGGAAACCCGCTCTATTTAAAAATGAAGTAAATTAAAGGAGTCGGGGATTGTTGAAGAGTATTGGAATTTTAGGTGGAACGTTCAATCCGCCTCATTTGGGGCATTTAATGATGGCAAATGAGGTTTTGCATGCCTTGAAATTAGATGAGATATGGTTCATGCCGTCATATATTCCACCTCATAAAACAATCAAAGAGCCTATTGAGCCATATCATCGTTTACAAATGCTAGAGCTAGCTATTGAAGAACATGATCAATTCACCCTGCAGCCGATTGAGTTTGAGCGCAAAGAGCCTTCATATACATATGATACGATGAGAATACTAACAGAGAAATATCCAACGTATCAGTTTCATTTCATCATTGGTGCTGATATGGTAGAATATTTGCCGAAGTGGTATGAAATTGATGAATTAGTCAATTTGGTTACATTTGTAGGTGTAAAGCGCCCGGGGTATACCATTACGTCCCCTTACCCGATAAAAGAAGTAGAAGTTCCGCAGTTTGATGTCTCCTCTTCCTTTATTCGCGAACGAGTAGTAAAGAAAGAAACCATTCGTTATTTTATACCTGCTGGTGTCAAACAATATATCGAGGAGAATCAATTATATGAATCGAACTGAGGCATTAGAAATCGTAAAGAAACAGTTAACAGAACGTCGTTATATTCATACTGTCGGGGTAATGGAAACAGCAATTGAATTAGCTAAACGTTTTGAAGCAGACGAAAAAAAAGCAGAACTGGCAGCTATTTTTCATGACTATGCCAAGTTTCGTCCAAAGGAAGAGATGAAGCAAATTATTATTGATCAAAACATGAACCCTTCTTTATTGGAATACAATACCGAATTATGGCATGCTCCAGTAGGCGCGTTTTTAGTGAGAAATGAAGTAGGGATTACGGATAAGGAAGTATTGGATGCAATTGCGTACCATACATCTGGAAGACCTGGCATGACGTTACTTGAAAAAATTGTGTACGTTGCTGATTATATTGAACCTGGAAGGAGATTTCCAGGTGTTGATGAAGTGCGGGAGTTAGCTAAAACCGACTTAAATGCAGCACTTATTCAATCATTAAAGAATACTATTTCTTTTTTAATGACCAAACATCAGGCCGTTTATCCCGATACGATGATGACATATAATGATTTAATCTTAGGAGGTCAAACACATGACTGAACGTGAATTGCTATCTCTTGTTGTAGAAGCAGCCGATGATAAAAAAGCAATCGATATCGTAGCGTTAAATATGGAAGGAATCTCACTTGTGGCAGATTATTTTGTTATTTGTCACGGTAACTCAGATAAACAAGTGCAGGCAATTGCTCGTGAAATTAAAGAAAAAGCACACGAACAAGGCATTTCTGTGAAGCGTTTAGAAGGGTTTGAGCAGGCTAAGTGGGTGCTTGTTGATCTTGGAGATGTTGTGGTTCACATTTTCCATAAAGATGAGCGCGGATATTATAACTTAGAACGCTTATGGGGAGATGCACCATTTGTAAGTTCAGAAGAGCTACAGCTATGAGCAGGTACGGAGAATTTGCCTACGTATATGATCAGCTAATGGCAGACGTTCCGTATGACGATTGGGCTGAATTTTTTAATCAGCAGGTGGCAAAAGCAAAAACAAAGCCTAACAGTATATTAGACCTTGCCTGCGGCACGGGAGAACTCTCCGTTCGATTTGCAAAAGAAGGTTTCTCCGTAGTCGGCGTTGATTTGTCTGATGATATGCTTATGGTAGCTCAAGAGAAGGCAGCAGAAGCAGGGGTAACGCTATCTCTTTTTCAGCAAAACATGGCGGAACTTGAGTTATTGAAAGAGTTTGATTGTGTAGTAATCTTTTGTGATTCTTTGAACTATTTGCAAAGTGATAAAGAAGTTCAAGAAACCATTCAACGTGTATATAAACACTTAAAACCAGGTGGGCTCTTCATATTTGATGTTCATTCAGTGCACAAGATGAAGGACGTATTTGGAAATCAATCTTTTTCTTATGTAGATGAAGACGTGTCATATATTTGGAACTGCACCTATGACGATACAGACATGCGTGTAGAGCATGATATTACGTTTTTTGCTTATGATGAAGAAATCGATGCATATCATCGCTTTGATGAGGTGCATGCTCAGCGCACTTGGTCGATTGACCATTATCAATCATGGTTGAGCCAAGCTGGTTTTATAAATATAGAAGTAAGTGCAGATTTCAAAATGAGTAAGCCTACTTCAAACAGTGAGCGCATCTTTTTCTCTGCGCAAAAAAAAGAAGCCGAGTAGAGGCTTCTTTTTTTGTTTCAAAGCAGGATTTCTACAGAAATTATGGAATAAGACTATCAAACTGATTGTGAACAAGCTCAATGTCTTCGTCAAATTTTTCGTGTGTTTTTTGAAATACGTGCACAAACATCTCTCCGAGTTCAGCTTCTAAAACTTTAATACCTTCTCCGGTTACACCGCCTTTTACGCATACTTTATCCTGCAAGGTAGGAAGCGTAAATATTTCTTTTTCCAACAGTTTTCCCATTCCAATAATCATATCGCTGGCCATGACGGTAGCTTCTTCTTCAGAAATATTTGTTTCTTGAACTGCTGCATCAATAAAGCGTTGAAGCAAAAAGCTGAAGAATGCAGGACCGCAGCTTACGATATCGGATGATACGCGGGTAATCGTTTGATCAATAGCCACAGGCTTTGACATAGATGAAAATAATTCATGTAAATAATTTTGGTAAAAAGGCGTACATCTTTCTCCAAACGTGAAAAGAGAAACACCTGCTAATGCCCGATTCGTAATGCTAGGGATAATTCTAGCTGCTTGACTCGGAATGAGGCGTTCGATTTGTTCTACGCTAATTGGACTCGTAATGGATACAATGCAGTGATCTTTCGTCAGCAGTGGTTCTAATTGTATTAAAAGGGGGTGAATATCCAATGGCTTAACACAAATAAAAATGACTTTGGATGCGTGAACAACTTCTTCAGCTGTATCAGCAACATGAATTTTCTTATGCTGCTGTTGAATCTCTTTGGCCCTTTTTTTTGTACGATTCATAATAGTAATTTTAGAAGGACGTACGGCTTTTGATTCAATAAACGCATCAATTAATATTTTCCCCATGTTTCCTGTTCCGATAAACCCTATGTTCACTGATTCATTCCCTCCTTCAAAAGCCTTTTCTTCTAAACACTATGAAGACGTAATTGAATTTATGACGTTACTTCAAAATTCAAAGGAGTGTACAAGTTGACTTTTTCAAAAAAACAATGGCTAATTGGGTGTATTTGCTTAGCAGTTGGGTTGGCTTTTTATATCTATCGAACAGGAGGAGAGAAACCGGAAAGTTCTCTTCAAACCTCAGATATAATCAAGGCAGAATCTTCTGGTACAAAAAAAGAAGGAGAGTCGTCTAATCAAGTAATTTCAAGCCAAGATTCCCCGTTTGTGATGGTGGATATTAAAGGAGCTGTTCAGAAGCCTGGTGTATACCAGCTTCCGAAAGATGCAAGGGTAAAAGATGCTCTAGCACAAGCCGGAGGCGCTACGAAAGAAGCGGACTTAAGACAGCTCAATTTAGCTAGCAAGCTACAAGATGAAATGGCTGTGTATATTCCAGCTGCTGGAGAAGAAATCCCCCCTTCATCTCCAGTTTCTTCAATTTCTTCCTCAGGAACTTCAAATGATCAGCCCCTTGTTAATATCAATACAGCGAACACTGATGAACTGCAAACGTTAAATGGCATTGGACCTTCAAAAGCCAGTGCCATCGTTTCATATCGAGAGGAAAATGGCTTGTTTCAAACAGTAGAGGATTTGGGACAAGTATCAGGTATTGGCGAGAAGTCGCTAGAAAAAATTAAAGCTCAAATTACGGTACAGTAGAGACTTATTGACGAAAAAGGAAAAAAAACGCTACACTATGAAAGAGAAAAGTATCATTATTCAGTTTTAAATAAAAAGGCAGGGAATGAGATGAACCGGATTTCATGGGATCAATATTTTATGGCACAAAGCCATTTGCTAGCTTTAAGAAGCACTTGTGAACGTCTGGCTGTTGGAGCTACAGTGGTGCGTGATAAACGTATTATAGCTGGAGGATACAACGGTTCGATCAGCGGAGGCGTGCATTGTGCTGACGAAGGCTGCTATGTAATTGATGGCCACTGCGTAAGAACTGTTCATGCAGAAGTGAATGCACTCTTGCAGTGTGCTAAGTTTGGTGTGAAGACAGAAGATGCGGAAGTATACGTCACGCATTTTCCTTGTTTAAACTGCTGTAAAGCTCTTATTCAAGCGGGAATTAAAACAGTATATTATGCTAATGATTACAAAAATCATCCGTATGCTGTTGAGTTATTTGAACAGGCGGGAGTGAAAACAGCAAAAGTTGAACTTGATGAAGCAATCATTGACTTAAAAAGTAAAGAGAAGCTTCAATTTGTAACGGATGTTCTCACTCGTTTAGAAAAAAGCGGAGCTGACGAAGCAGAAGTGATGAATTTACAGCGTGAAGCTCTCGCTTTGTTTACGGCAAATTAAAGGTAAAAGAGGTTTTTTACTTGGTAACAGTAAGAAGCCTCTTTCTTTTAAGGAAGAAAGGAGCTAAAAGTGAAAGGATATTATATTTACTGTGCTTTTAGCATGATGCTAGCCTTATATGTATATGATAATCATTCCGCTGTAAGCCTGTTTTTGCTAATCGTGCTTTTCATTTTTCAATGGCTACAATGTCCGAGGAAAGTGGTTATTGCTTCTGCACTGTTGAGCGTTTTGTGCGTCTACCTATTAGCTGAGGCAAATAACCATAACAAAACGGTTCTTTTAGCTGAATCTTCTACTTTTACAGGCGAAATTTCATCTGTTCCGCATAGTGACGGCGACAAGCTTACTTTTAAGTTTACGGTTCAAAATGAAGAAGTCATGGCTTTTTATAAACTAAAAACGCTGGAAGAGAAACAGCAGCTCGAAAAGCTAACGATTCATCAAGTTTGTCAACTAGCAGGGCAATTAACTTCTCCTTCATCTGCTCGTAACCTTCATGCATTTGATTATCAGCAATATTTATACCATCAGTCTATTCATTGGCAGCTTAACGTCAAGAGACTTGATTTGGCAAAATGCCAGCTCCCCACCTTAACTCCACTTACGTACCTTACCTTTATTCGTCAAAAAGGAATTAATTATATTCAACAAAACATGTCGGATCCAGGCGCTGGATTTATGCAGGCACTAATTTACGGCGAGCGTACTGGGATCGAAGAAGAGAGTATCAAGCGCTATCAGCAATTTGGTTTAATACACTTGCTTGCCATATCAGGTCTTCATGTTGGACTGCTGACAGCGATGTGTTTTTATTTGCTCATTCGGATTGGAATAACGCGCGAGCGAGCCATTACGCTTTTACTTTTGCTTCTTCCTGTATACATGGTTTTGGCCGGTGGCAGCGCTTCAGTTGTCCGAGCTGTTTTTATGAGTATGCTGATGCTTATATCGATAAAAATACAAAGAAAAATTCTTTTGGTTGATAGCATCAGCCTTGCTTTTATGAGCATGCTGCTTTTCAAACCGTACTATTTATTTGATGTAGGATTTCAGCTTTCTTTTGCCGTTAGTTTTGCCTTGATTTTATCGAGTCAGACAATTTTACCTCGTTTTCATTCTTCTTTCAGCCAGCTCATGGCTGTTTCAGCGATTGCACAAGTCAGTTCACTTCCTTTATTGTTGTACTATTTTTATGGAGTATCTCTCCTCAGTTTGCCATTAAATATGGTTTTTGTACCGTTGTTTTCTCTTGTTGTATTACCTCTTTGTTTGCTCATTCTTTTTGTTCGTATCATCTTGCCGGGATTGAGTGAATTGCTGGAGCAAATTCTTCATGTTCTTTTACTTGCTTGTGAAAAATTGCTTGATTTTTTTGAGTGGATTCCCGCTGATTTCGTAACGGGAAAACCCCACATTTTGCTGTTTTTGGGCATGTACCTATGCATTTATGCTTTATTTGTGGCGGTCGAAGAAGGGAAATTTTTCGTTCGCTATATGTTTCTTCTCGCGGCATTGTTAGCCGCACAATGTATGTATCCTTATTTGAATCCAAAAGGAACGGTCACAATGGTCGATGTAGGACAAGGAGACTGCTTTATCATTGAGCTTCCTTATCGAAAAGGCGTGTATATGATCGATACCGGAGGAACCGTTTCATTTCCAAAAGAACCATGGCAAAAACGCCGTTCTTCTTTTGACGTGGGAGAAGACGTACTTGTTCCCTTTTTGCATTCAAAAGGAATGACAAAGGTAGATAAAATGATTATTACACACGGCGATTATGATCACGCAGGGGCGGCACAGCATTTATTTTCACAAGTGGCTGTCGGAGAGCTGGTGCTTGGGAAAAAAGCCGAATTAAATGACGTAGAGACTGGCTTGGTGATCGCTGCTCAAAAACAAAGCGTGCCTGTTCAAATTGTTCAACAAGGAGATAGCTGGCAAGAAGGAGGTGTCTTATTTCAGGTTATTTCTCCCATAGGTTTCGAAGAAACGAGCAACAACGGCTCAATTGTAATAGACGCTAAGTTAGGAAATTTAAGATGGCTATTCACCGGAGATTTAGAAAAGGAAGGAGAACAAAGAATATTGAAAGACTTTCCCAACCTTAAAGCAGATGTATTAAAAGTGGGTCATCATGGCAGTAAAACCTCAACTTCAGAAGAGTTTGTTCAACATTTAAACCCTAAAGTAGCGCTTGTTTCAGCGGGGCAAAAAAATCGTTATGGTCATCCTCATCAAGAAATATTAGAGCTTCTGAAAAGCTACGGGGTGTATATTTACCGAACGGATGAAGATGGTGGGGTAATGTATGAATTTACAAAAAAGTCAGGAACGTTTTCGCAGCAACTTCCATAGTCTATAGTAAGAAAAACGAACTGAAAAAGACTGCTAAGAAGCAGCCTTGAAGCAATTTTACGAACCCAAGTAGTGAATCACAGTTGCAATAACAAATAAGGCAGTGAAAAAGCCAAATGAAACACCAAATCCTACGGCAGAATCGACAGCGTCGTTGCGTTTACTTTGGACACTTTCTTCAAATTGGTTCATTAACACCCCTCCTGTTTACAGTATAATCTAACTTTTTTTAAAAATCTAGACAATTTAAAAGCGTTTTCGCAAACTGACAACAGTTAACAACTATACTTTATGAGCATGAGGAGAAAATAGAGATAAGGGTTTAATCATTAACAAATAAGTAACCTAGGGCTTATATTGTTGATGTTTATCATAAACTGAGGAATTGTCGTTTTAAGACAATTCCTTTTGTATTGTTGCCAAAAACTCATAACACCTTTACGATAGAAATTGTATTTTGTTTATCAGTAACTATACATAATCAATATAGATGAATAAAAAAAGAGGAGCGTATATACGTTGGCAGTTGATAGCTTAAAAAGTATTACCAAAAATAATATCGCCCCCGTTTATTTAATACACGGGGTTAATGCATTTATGAGTAAAAAGATTAGAGATAAAATCGTCGACTATACGTTGAATGAAGAAGATAAAGAATTTAACTTGTCCCTATACGATTTAGAAGAGACATCGATTGATCAAGTTCTAGAAGATGCTGAAACGCTTCCTTTTTTAGGAGACAAGCGTGTAGTGGTTGCGAAAAATGCAGCATTTTTAACGGCTGAAAAATCAAAAGATAAAGTTGAGCATGATCTGGCAAAACTTCAGCAATATGTCGAACAGCCCCCGTCTTTTTCAACATTAATTCTTCTAGCCCCTTATGAAAAGCTGGATGAAAGAAAAAAAATAACAAAATTATTAAAAAAACAAGCAGCTTACATCGAAGCGAACGAATTTGGTGAAAAAGAAATGAAGCAGTGGATTCATAATTTGCTTTCAAAAGATGGAGTGAATATGGATGAAGATGCTGAAACGCTGCTTATTCAGCTTGTGGGGCTTAATGTAACGCTCGTGACAAATGAAATTGAAAAAATGGTGTTATACGTTGGACAAGGAGGAGTCATTACAAAAGAAGTGGTGCTTAAGCTTGTGGCAAAAACGCTTGAACAAAACGTATTTACGCTTATTGATGCTGTTATTCAGCGAAAGGTTTCTATCGCTTTAAATATGTATCAGGATTTGCTGCGTAACAACGAAGAGCCTATTAAAATTTTATCTTTGTTAGCGACGCAGTTTCGTTTAATTTATCATACGAAGCAGCTGTCTAGTCAAGGGTACGGTCAGCAGCAAATTGCTCAAACGATTAAGGTTCATCCGTTTCGTGTGAAAATCGCTTTGCAGCAGAGCAGAAGTTTTGAGGAACAGCAGCTTAAAGGAATTTTAAAGGATTTAGCAGAGGCAGATTATGAAATGAAGACGGGAAAAATGGATAAAGCGCTTATTTTACAGCTGTTTTTATTAAAAAGAGCGCAATAAAAAAACGATCCTAATGGGATCGTTTTTGTCTCAATTATGCAGATAAACCGTTAAGTTTTACTGCTAAGCGAGATTTTTGACGAGCTGCAGCATTTTTGTGGATAAGACCAGATTGTGCGGCTTTGTCTAATTTTTTAGAAGCAACAGCAAATGCTGCTTTTGCGTTATCTACATCGTTGTTTTCAACTAAAGCTTCAAAGTTTTTGATTGCAGTACGCATAGCTGATTTAGCTTGAATGTTATGAGCACGGCGAGCTTCAGTAGTTTTTACACGTTTGATAGCTGATTTAATGTTTGGCATCCGTTTCACCTCCCGAAATGATAACAATCGAGATTATATAGAACTCGACATTCTTCACAATAAGAACAAAAGATATTTTATCAAACACAAGGACAGAATGCAATAGCCTTGACAAGGAATTTTATATGACAGACCTCTCTTTAAAAGCTTGTAGCTGATATTGTGCCCTTCCTTCTACTTTTCATTTCTTAAATGCATGAATCTGCCAGTCCTCGGTGACAATAATTTCAACAAAGATTGTCTAGGAGGTTAAGAAATGGAAAAAGAACTTGATTTAAGTCAATATAGCGTGCGCACGGATTTAGCTGTCGAAGCAAAAGACATAGCGTTAGAAAATCAGCCTAAACCGAATAACCAGTCAGAAATCAACGGCGTAATTGTAAAAGAAAAAGAAGAACAAGGTGTCAAAATTTCAATGGTAGAAATTACGGAAGAGGGCGCAGAAGCAATCGGTAAGAAAAAAGGCCGATATGTAACCCTTGAATCGGTAGGCATTCGCGAGCAGGATACTGAAAAGCAAGAGGCTATGGAAGAAGTATTTGCTAAAGAGCTGAATTTTTTTATTAAAAGCCTCAACATTCCAGATGATGCTAGCTGTCTTGTAGTAGGTCTTGGAAACTTAAGTGTGACACCAGATGCGCTTGGACCAAAGGCAGTAGATAATCTGTTGATTACAAGACATTTGTTTGAGTTACAGCCTGAAAGCGTGCAAGATGGCTTTAGACCCGTTAGCGCCATTGTTCCGGGAGTAATGGGAATGACGGGTATTGAGACAAGTGATATTATCTTTGGCGTTGTAAAGAAAGTGAATCCAGATTTTATTATTGCAATCGATGCGCTGGCCGCTCGTTCGATTGAACGGGTAAATGCTACCATTCAAATTTCAGATTCAGGTATTCATCCTGGGTCTGGGGTTGGAAACAAGCGCAAAGAAATCAGTTATGAAACACTTGGCATTCCAGTTATTGCAATAGGTATTCCAACGGTGGTGGATGCTGTGTCCATTACAAGCGATACAATTGACTTTATCTTAAAACATTTCGGCCGAGAAATGAAAGAGCAGGGAAAGCCGTCTAAGTCGCTGCTTCCGTCCGGTATGACGTTTGGAGAAAAAAAGAAGCTCACGGAGGATGATTTACCCAATGAAGAGCAGCGTCAAACGTACCTCGGTATGATTGGCACTCTTCCCGATGAAGAAAAAAGACGTCTTATTCATGAAGTGCTTGCACCTTTAGGTCATAATTTGATGGTTACGCCAAAAGAAGTGGATATGTTTATTGAAGATATGGCTAATGTAGTTGCAGGAGGACTTAACGCTGCTTTGCATCATGAAGTGGACCAAGAGAACTTTGGGGCATATACTCATTAATACGCTTTTAGATGAATGAGTTCTTCAGAATATAGTCATAATGGTTAGTACTACAGAAGATAAAGAAGTAAGGGGCCTAATAATATGATTAAATTTACTTTAAAATCAGTAGTGCTAACTATTTTTTTACTGTTCGTCGTATTTTTAGGAATGCAGACGGCTCAGCAAGGGCTGATTAAAATGAAGGGATATAATGATCCTTCGATTGAACATGTTATTAATGTGTCTAAAACGTCAGATGGTCAGGTGGAAGCTGCTGTTTTAGGTTCAAAAAAAGTTGTGAACATTGATGAAAAACAGCAGCTTTTAGAAAAACGAAAGGCTTTTAACTTTTTCTCCTCGCTAGGTCAAAGTCTAGCGGAAGGCGTGAAAAGTACAATAGGAAAAGCTTTTAAGGCTATCCATCATCTTCTTAATTAAAAGCAGAATCTCTTTCTGCTTTTTTGTATGGAAAAATCCCCAATGGAATGCTTATTGAATGTTGACGAATGTGTTGTTATAATTTAGTTTAGTGTATTTTGCCGATTTTCAGTAGGAGTGAAAAAAATATGGATAGAGAAGCAAGATTGAAACGACAATCGAAAATCAGAAACTTTTCGATTATTGCTCATATAGACCACGGTAAGTCAACATTAGCAGACCGTATTTTAGAAAAAACAAATGCGTTAACACAGCGAGAAATGAAAGCTCAGCTTTTAGATTCGATGGATTTAGAACGTGAACGTGGAATTACCATTAAATTAAATGCTGTGCAGCTTCAATACAAAGCAAAAGATGGAGAAGAGTATACTTTTCATCTAATTGACACACCGGGACACGTCGATTTTACATATGAAGTGTCGCGAAGTTTAGCCGCGTGTGAAGGTGCTATTCTAGTAGTAGATGCAGCTCAAGGTATTGAAGCTCAAACACTAGCAAACGTATATTTAGCGCTTGATAACAACCTTGAAATTTTACCTGTCATTAATAAGATTGACCTGCCGAGCGCAGAGCCAGAGCGAGTGCGCCAAGAGGTTGAAGACGTAATTGGATTAGATGCGTCGGAAGCTGTATTAGCTTCAGCTAAAGCAGGAATTGGAATCGAAGAAATTTTAGAACAAATTGTTGAAAAAGTTCCTGCTCCTGAAGGGGATCCAGATGCACCGCTTCAAGCGTTAATCTTTGATTCATTTTATGATGCATACCGAGGTGTAGTTGCATCTATTCGTATCGTACAGGGACGAGTAAAAGTAGGCGACAAAATTAAAATGATGGCAACAGGAAAAGAGTTTGAGGTAACGGAGCTAGGTGTGTTAACGCCAAAAGCCGTTGCTAAAGATGAACTTTCTGTTGGCGACGTAGGGTTTTTAACAGCAGCTATTAAAAATGTTGGAGATACGCGAGTAGGGGACACGATTACTCTTGCCAAAAACGGAGCAAGTGAACCTCTTCCTGGCTATCGTCGTCTGAATCCAATGGTATACTGCGGACTGTATCCGATTGATACAGCGAAGTATAACGATCTTCGTGAAGCACTAGAAAAGTTAGAGCTAAATGACTCTGCACTTCAGTTTGAGCCAGAGACGTCTCAGGCCTTAGGGTTTGGTTTCCGATGTGGATTCTTAGGACTGCTTCACATGGAGATTATCCAAGAGCGTATTGAGCGTGAATTTAAAATTGATTTAATTACAACAGCTCCAAGCGTTATTTATGACGTATATTTAACAGACGAGACTCATCTGTCTGTAGATAACCCTTCTAATATGCCGGACCCACAAAAGATTGAACGCGTGGAAGAACCGTATGTGAAGGCCACAATGATGGTACCAAACGATTATGTTGGTGCTGTGATGGAGCTTTGTCAGAAGAAGCGAGGCAACTTTATTGATATGCAGTACTTGGATGCTAATCGCGTGAGTATTGTATACGAAATTCCGCTGGCTGAAATTGTATATGATTTCTTTGATCAACTAAAATCAAATACAAAAGGCTACGCGTCGTTTGACTACGAGCTTATCGGATATCAGCCTTCGAAGCTTGTGAAGATGGATATTCTCTTAAACGGTGAAACGGTCGATGCGCTGTCCTTTATCGTTCACAGAGATTCAGCTTATGATCGTGGTAAAGTCATTGTAGAAAAGCTTAAAGAGCTTATTCCACGTCAACAGTTCGAAGTGCCGATTCAAGCGGCAATCGGTCAAAAAATTGTGGCGCGTTCAACAATTAAAGCCATTCGCAAAAACGTTTTAGCAAAATGTTACGGAGGAGATATCTCTCGTAAACGTAAACTTCTTGAAAAACAAAAAGAAGGTAAAAAACGTATGAAGCAGGTCGGTTCTGTTGAAGTACCGCAGGAAGCATTCATGGCTGTGCTTCGCATGGACGAAGATTAATAGCTGAAATTCTATTATTTAACATGTCAAATTAGTTTTGAAAATGAAGCGAATCTGATACGATAGTAAAGAGTTTTGAGCGCTGTAAATAAGTGTGAACGAACATAGATAAAAATACCGCAGAGAGACTCTGCGGTATTTTTATCATTTATAAATGTGATTGAGGTGAAAGTCCATGGTGAAGGCAGCATATCTGCATATCCCGTTTTGTCATCATATTTGTCACTATTGTGACTTTAATAAAGTGTTTTTCAAAAATCAGCCCGTTATGCCGTATTTGGAAAGCATGCGAGAAGAAATGAAACAAACAGTCGAACGTTATCCAACGACCAATTTGAACACGATATTCGTTGGGGGTGGAACGCCCACAGCCTTAGATGAACAGCAGCTGGAGTATTTTTTAGAATCCATTCGTATGTATCTTCCTTATGATGAGAAAGGTGAGTTTACATTTGAAGCGAATCCGAATGAATTGACAAAAGAAAAGCTTCAGCTTCTCCATGACTATGGCGTGAATCGTTTAAGTATTGGTGTACAAACGTTTAATGAAAGGTTATTGGAGAAAATTGGACGTGTGCATTCAAATAGGCAGGTATTTGATTGTATTGAGCAAGCGAGAAAGATTGGAATGTCGAATATAAGCTTAGACTTAATTTATAGCTTGCCGGAACAAACGGTAGCTGATTTTTCTTCTACGCTTCAAACCGCTTTTTCATTAGAGGTAGAGCATATGTCTGCCTATTCGTTAATTATTGAACCTAAAACGGTATTTTATAATTTAATGAATAAAGGGAAGCTGCCGCTGCCTGCTCAAGAAGAAGAGGCAGCTATGTATGAGCTGCTTATGAAAGAAATGGACAAACAAGGTTTTCATCAATATGAAATCAGTAATTTCGCAAAGTCAGGCTACGAGAGTATTCATAATCTAACATATTGGAACAACGACGATTATTACGGAATTGGTGCAGGCGCACATAGCTATATTGACGGAATAAGACGAGCAAATATTGGACCATTAAAAAAGTACATTGATTCAGTCGAGCAAAAAGGAAATGCATATCTTAATGAAGTGAGCGTGACCGAGGCTGAAAAAATGGAAGAAGAAATGTTTTTGGGTCTTCGTAAAACGAAAGGAGTCTCAAAAGAGGAGTTTAAGCAAAAATTCAATCGAGAATTAAAAGATGTATTTGGAGAACCTATTCAAGAATACAAAGAGAAAGGACTTTTGGGTGAAGACAATAGCTCCGTCTTTTTAACACACAATGGTCGATTTTTGGGGAATGAAGTTTTTCAAGCCTTTATTGGGATAATCTAATACCAAATCGTTGACATCGCTATAGTGATTTGGTAATTTATTATTAGATTTAGCACTCAGAGTTTTAGAGTGCTAACAGAGGTGATGAAGCGTGCTTACTGATCGACAGTTATTAATTTTACAAGTCATTATTGATGATTTCATTCGATCTGCGCAGCCGGTAGGCTCTCGAACATTATCTAAGAAAGAAGAGTTTAATTTTAGTTCGGCTACGATTCGTAATGAGATGTCAGACCTAGAAGAACTTGGATTTATTGAAAAAACTCATACTTCTTCAGGGCGCGTTCCGTCTGAGAAAGGCTATCGTTATTATGTTGATCACCTAGTGTCCCCGCAGCACTTGAAAGCAAGCGATGTTTCTACAGTACGTTCGGTATTTGCTGAGCGCATTGTAGAACTGGAGCAGCTCGTTCAAAAATCAGCGCAAATTTTATCTGATTTAACGAGTTTAACGTCCATTGTGCTAGGGCCAAAAGCGGTCAGCCATAAGTTAAAACAGCTGCAGATTTTACCTTTAACGGCTCAGTCAGCTGTTGCCATTATTGTGACTGATACAGGACACGTTGAAAGTCGGACGATTACGTTACCGAGCAGTATTCAACCTTCTGATATTGAAAAGATGGTTAACATTTTGAACGAAAAGCTCATCGGCGTTCGCATTACTGATTTACATGATAAAATGTACAAAGAAGTAGCGACGCTCTTAAAAAGCCACATTCAAGGGTATGAGCAGACGATGGATATACTCAATGATGCATTAAAGCTCAACATGAATGGCAAATTAGTAGTTGGCGGCAAAACGAATATGTTTGCTCAGCCGGAATTTCATGATCTTAATAAAATTCGCGGGCTGTTCAACATTATTGAACATGAACAGCAGTTTTATAAGCTGCTAAGCCCAAATGAGGCTGGCATACACGTGAAAATTGGTCATGAAAATAAGTTGAATGAAATGGTAGGCTGCAGCTTAATTACAGCTAGTTATTCTTTTGGTCACGAACAGCTCGGCACAATTGCTATACTGGGACCGACCCGCATGGAATATGCGCGTGTGATTAGTTTGCTTACACTGCTATCATCAGATATGTCTCAAGTGTTAACAAACTTGTATAAAGAATAAAGGAATCGGGTGGAATATATTACTTCCATCCTTTCCCTGTGATAAAATAAAAATCGTTGTTTAAAATGTGAAAATGTGTGTAAACATTTAAGGGAGGTGAATGAATTGTCAAACGAAAAGCAAGTAGAAGAACAAAACGAAGAAGTGGTTGAAGAAGTTCAAACAGAAGCTGCTGAAGCAACTGAAGCTGAAGCGTCTGAGGAAGTAAACCCTCTTCAACAAGAAAATGATCAATTAAAGCAACAGCTTGAAGAAGAAGAGAATCGCTACTTACGTCTACAAGCTGATTTCGATAATTTCCGTCGTCGTTCACGTCTCGATGCAGAAGCTGCTCAAAAATACCGTGCTCAATCATTGGTTGCGGATATTTTACCAGCACTTGATAACTTTGAACGTGCATTACAAGTTAACACAGCGGACGAACAAACTAAATCTGTGCTACAAGGTGTAGAAATGGTATACCGTCAATTGGTGGAGGCACTTCAAAAAGAAGGTGTTGAAGCAATTGAGTCAGTTGGGAAAACATTTGATCCATACGAGCATCAAGCAGTGATGCAAGTAGAAGACGATGAATACGAACCGAACACGGTAGTAGAAGAGCTTCAAAAAGGTTACAAATTAAAAGATAAAATCATCCGCCCTGCGATGGTTAAAGTGAATCAATAACACTACATATTATGAAGGAGGTCATTGTCAATGAGTAAGATCATTGGTATCGATTTAGGTACAACTAACTCTTGTGTCGCTGTATTAGAAGGCGGCGAACCAAAAGTAATTCCAAACCCAGAAGGAAACCGTACAACGCCATCAGTTGTGGCATTCAAAAACGGTGAGCGTCAAGTTGGGGAAGTAGCGAAACGTCAAGCTATCACAAACCCTAACACAATTATTTCAGTTAAACGTCATATGGGTACAGACCATAAGGTGGAAGCTGAAGGCAAGCAATACACGCCTCAAGAAATGTCAGCTATCATTCTTCAACATTTAAAAGGTTATGCTGAAGAGTATTTAGGTGAGCCTGTAACAAAAGCTGTTATCACAGTTCCTGCTTACTTTAATGATGCTGAGCGTCAAGCAACAAAAGATGCTGGTAAAATTGCTGGTTTAGAAGTAGAGCGTATTATTAACGAGCCTACTGCAGCAGCGCTTGCATACGGATTAGAAAAAACAGATGAAGATCAAACAGTTTTAGTTTATGACCTTGGTGGCGGTACGTTTGACGTATCTATTCTAGAACTTGGCGACGGCGTGTTTGAAGTTCGCGCAACTGCAGGTGACAATCGCCTTGGTGGTGACGACTTTGACCAAGTAATCATCGACTATTTAGTAGCTGAATTCAAAAAAGAAAACGGCGTTGATTTAAGCAAAGATAAAATGGCGCTTCAACGTTTAAAAGATGCGGCTGAAAAAGCGAAAAAAGATTTATCAGGCGTAACATCTACACAAATTTCTTTACCATTTATCACTGCTGGAGAAGCTGGTCCTCTTCACTTAGAAGTATCTTTATCACGTGCTAAATTTGACGAGTTATCAGCAGGTCTTGTTGAACGTACAATGGCCCCTGTGCGTCAAGCTTTAAAAGATGCAGGTCTTTCTGCAAGCGAACTTGATAAAGTAATCTTAGTTGGTGGTTCAACTCGTATCCCAGCGGTACAAGATGCAATCAAAAAAGAAACTGGTCAAGATCCTCATAAAGGTGTAAACCCTGATGAAGTAGTTGCACTTGGTGCAGCAATTCAAGGTGGCGTATTAACTGGTGATGTAAAAGACGTTGTATTACTAGACGTAACGCCTTTATCACTAGGTATCGAAACAATGGGTGGCGTATTTACAAAGCTAATTGAGCGTAATACGACAATTCCAACAAGTAAATCACAAGTATTCTCAACGGCTGCAGATAGCCAAACGGCTGTAGATATTCACGTTCTTCAAGGTGAGCGTCCAATGTCTGCAGACAATAAAACGCTAGGACGTTTCCAATTAACAGACATTCCTCCTGCACCACGCGGAGTACCTCAAATCGAAGTATCATTCGATATTGATAAGAACGGTATCGTAAACGTTCGTGCAAAAGATTTAGGTACAAACAAAGAGCAGGCGATTACAATTAAATCTTCAACTGGTTTATCAGATGACGAAATCGAACGCATG
Source organism: Priestia sp. 179-F W1.4 NHS (assembly GCF_045369295.1). NCBI lineage: Bacteria > Bacillati > Bacillota > Bacilli > Caryophanales > Bacillaceae > Priestia > Priestia sp. 179-F W1.4 NHS. The sequence goes on from NZ_JBIQFF010000001.1 coordinate 338,943, forward strand.
GTAAAAGAGGCGGAAGAAAACGCAGATGCTGATAAGCAACGTAAAGAAGAAGTGGAACTACGCAACGAAGCAGATCAACTAGTGTTTACAACTGAAAAAACATTAAAAGATCTTGAAGGAAAAGTAGAAGAAGCTGAAGTAACAAAAGCTAACGAAGCAAAAGATGCTTTAAAAGCTGCGATTGAAAAGAATGACCTTGAAGAAATCAAAGCGAAAAAAGATGAACTTCAAGAAATCGTTCAAGCGTTAACTGTAAAATTGTATGAGCAAGCTCAACAAGCTCAGCAAGCAGGTGAACAAGGCGCTCAAAATGATGATGTTGTAGATGCAGAGTTTGAAGAAGTAAACGACGACAAAAAATAATGCATCTTGACGACTAACGTGAATGACGCCATGGTGCGATTCACATCTTTTTAAAAAGTCAAAGTCAAGCTTATTTCTTGGCTTTGACTTTTTTAACGTGGAAAAGCGAAAGGGGAAGTTTTTCTCTTGGCTCTCTGCGTGCACGTGAGCAATAGAAAGTAACTTTTATGTTGCTATGGAATTATTAATAATGATACAATTACGTTTATGTGAAACGATTCGGGAGTGAGTATTGATGAGTAAGCGAGATTACTATGAAGTACTCGGTATCAGTAAGAGCGCTACAAAAGATGAAATAAAAAAAGCATACCGCAAGCTTTCTAAACAATATCATCCAGATATTAATAAAGCGGAAGATGCTGCTGACAAATTTAAAGAAGTAAAAGAAGCATATGAAGTATTGAGTAATGACCAAAAAAAAGCACAATACGATCAATTTGGTCATACTGATCCAAATCAAGGCTTTGGCGGCTTTGGTGGAGGCGGCTCAGACTTTGGCGGCTTCGGCTTTGAAGATATTTTCAGCTCGATCTTTGGTGGTGGTGGTCGCAGACGTGACCCTAATGCTCCGAGACAAGGTGCCGATTTACAATACACGATGACACTTTCTTTTGAAGAAGCTGTTTTCGGAAAAGAAACAACAATTGAAATTCCACGTGAAGAAACGTGTGAAACATGTCACGGTTCAGGTGCAAAACCTGGAACAAAAGTTGATACATGTTCGCACTGTAATGGTTCAGGTCAGTTAAACGTTGAACAAAACACGCCGTTTGGTCGCGTGGTAAATCGACGTGCGTGTCATCATTGTAATGGTACGGGAAAAATCATTAAAGACAAATGTGCAACGTGCCACGGTGACGGTAAAGTAACAAAACGACGTAAAATTAATGTTAAAATTCCAGCTGGTGTAGATGATGGTCAACAGCTGCGCGTTAGTGCTCAAGGAGAACCAGGGGTAAATGGTGGTCCTCCGGGAGATTTATACGTAGTGTTCCACGTGCGCACTCATGAATTCTTTGAACGTGATGGAGACGATATCTACTGCGAAATGCCTTTAACGTTTGCTCAGGCAGCACTAGGTGATGAAGTAGAAGTACCAACTCTACACGGCAAGGTGAAGCTGAAGATTCCTGCTGGTACACAAACGGGGACGAAATTCCGTTTAAAAGGAAAAGGTGTGGCAAACGTACGAGGGTATGGTCAAGGAGATCAGCATATTCACGTTCGCGTTGTAACGCCAACAAAAATATCAGAAAAACAAAAACAATTATTGCGTGAGTTCGCTGAACTGAGCGGTCAAGAAGCCGTTGATGAGCAGCATGATTCCTTTTTTGCAAAAGTAAAACGAGCAATTAAAGGAGAATAATTGTCTTTCATAATAAACAGAGACAGGTTGGTAAAGGTACTTTGCCAACCTGTCATCTGTCATGTTCATATTTAAAATCCTATATTACTGAAGGCAGAAAGGATGAAGTTGGTAGCAATGAAATGGTCTGAAATTTGTATTCATACAGCGCAAGAAGCAATTGAACCCATCTCTCATATTTTACATGAATCAGGAGCTAGCGGGGTAGTCATTGAAGATCCTGCTGATTTAGTGAAGGACAGAGATACAACTTTTGGTGAAATCTATGATTTAAACGTAGAAGACTACCCAGAGGAAGGTGTAGTGATTAAAGCATACCTTCCAGTTAACAGCTTTTTAGCAGAAACTGTGGATGGTATCAAAAAAGAAATTAATGGACTGCTTGTTTACGACTTTGATTTAGGAGCTAACAAAGTTACGATCAGTGAAGTGAACGAAGAAGAGTGGGCCACTGCTTGGAAAAAATATTACCACCCTGTGAAAATTTCAGAGCGTTTTACGATTGTACCAACTTGGGAAAACTATGAAAAAGTAAGCACAGATGAATTGATTATCGAGCTTGATCCCGGAATGGCTTTTGGTACAGGTACGCATCCAACGACGGTTATGTCTCTTCAAGCATTGGAAAGAACAGTGAAAGCAGGAGATACCGTTATTGACGTGGGTACAGGATCAGGAGTGCTAAGTATTGGCGCAGCCCTGTTAGGAGCAAGTAATGTACAAGCTCTAGATCTTGATGAAGTAGCCGTACGTTCTGCCCGCGAAAATATTGAACTGAATCAAGTTGGAAATATCGTAACAGTAGGTCAAAACAACTTATTGCAAGGCATAGAAGGGCCGGTTGACATTGTTGTGGCGAATATTCTAGCTGAGGTAATCGTTCGTTTTGTAGACGATGCTGCAAAGGTATTAAAGCCAGGAGGCATGTTCATTACATCAGGTATTATTAGTGCGAAAAAAGAAGATGTCAAAAAAGCGTTAACGGGAGCGGGCTTTGTTATTCAAGAAGTAACGCTTATGGAAGACTGGGTAGCAATTATTGCGCAAAAACAAGCTTAACAAGTGAGAAGGTGTCAAGATGCAACGTTATTTTCTGCCAAATGATCAATTTCAAGAGCAAAGTGTCACAGTGATACAAGATGATGCCCATCATATCTCACGCGTCATGAGAATGAATGAAGGATCACAGTTTATTGCCTGTAATGAACAGGGGCAAGCTGCTTTGTGTGAAATTGAAAATATTTCCGCTAACGAAGTGAAAGCATCTATTATAGAATGGATAAGCGAAGAAAAAGAGCTTCCAGTCCATGTTACAATTGTGAACGGTCTGCCTAAAGGGGATAAGCTCGAGCTTATTATCCAAAAAGGGACAGAACTTGGAGCGTATAGGTTTATCCCTTTTATTGCGGCTCGTTCAGTTGTTAAATGGGATGATAAAAAGAGTCAAAAAAAAGTAGATCGCTGGAACAAGATTGCTAAAGAGGCTGCAGAACAATCTCATCGTACGATTGTACCAGCAGTAGAAGCCCCAATTTCTTTTAAGAAACTAGTAGAAATTAGCGGTGACTATACTCATAAAGTTGTAGCCTATGAAGAAAGAGCAAAGCAAGGAGAAACATCTCATCTGCATGCTGTTCTTTCAGCTTTAAAACCCGGCAATTCCGTGCTTGTGGTTGTAGGCCCCGAGGGTGGTTTGACCGAGCAGGAAGTAGAAGTATTAGAAGAAAATGAATTTACAATAAGCGGATTTGGTCCGCGGATTTTACGAGCAGAAACAGCTCCATTATATGCGCTGTCTGCTATATCTTATCAAACTGAGTTAATGAGGTGACGATTATGTCAACAGTTGCTTTTCACACGCTAGGGTGTAAAGTAAATCACTATGAAACAGAAGCAATTTGGCAATTGTTCAAAGGCCAAGGCTATGAGCGTGTTGAATATGAACAAACTGCCGATGTATATGTAATTAATACATGTACGGTAACAAATACAGGAGATAAAAAGAGCCGTCAAGTTATTCGCAGAGCTGTGCGAAAAAATCCAGATGCGGTTATTTGTGTAACTGGATGTTATGCTCAAACTTCGCCAGCTGAAATTATGGCCATTCCTGGTGTTGATATCGTAGTAGGTACACAAGATCGTGTTAAGATGCTTGAGTATATTGAACAATTTAAAAAAGAGCGTCAGCCGATTAACGGTGTAGGAAACATTATGAAAACACGCGTATATGAAGAGCTAGATGTACCGGCATTTACAGACCGTACGCGTGCTTCGTTAAAAATTCAAGAAGGCTGTAACAACTTCTGTACATTCTGTATTATTCCATGGGCACGCGGTTTAATGCGATCTCGTGATCCTAAAGAAGTAGTAGCACAAGCACAGCAGCTAGTGGATGCAGGCTATAAAGAAATCGTGTTAACAGGTATTCACACTGGCGGATACGGAGAAGACATGAAAGATTACAATCTTGCCCAGCTTCTTCGTGATTTAGAGTCTCAAGTAAAAGGATTAAAACGCATTCGTATTTCATCAATTGAAGCAAGTCAAATTACGGACGAAGTGATAGAGGTACTAGATCAGTCAGAAATGGTTGTACGTCATTTGCATATCCCTCTTCAATCAGGTTCAAATACGGTATTGAAGCGCATGCGTCGTAAGTATACAATGGAGTTCTTTGGCGAGCGCTTAAACCGTCTGAAAGAAGCTCTTCCTGGATTAGCGATTACATCAGATGTGATTGTCGGGTTCCCAGGTGAGACAGAAGAAGAGTTTATGGAGACGTATAACTTTATTAAAGAGCACGGTTTTTCAGAGCTTCACGTATTCCCGTATTCTAAACGTACAGGTACGCCAGCAGCTCGTATGACCGACCAGATTGATGAAGAAGTAAAAAATCAACGTGTGCACCGTTTAATCGAACTTTCAAACCAATTGGCAAAAGAATATGCTTCAACGTTTGAAGGAGAAGTACTGGAAGTAATTCCGGAAGAAAAATATAAAGAAGATCCTGAAAGTGGTTTATATGTAGGATATACTGATAACTACTTAAAGGTTGTGTTTAAAGCGTCTGAAGAAATGGTTGGAAAGCTTGTAAAAGTGAAAATTTCAAAAGCTGGATATCCTTATAATGAAGGTGAGTTTGTTCGCGTGCTAGATGAGGTTCATCTTCAAGATCAGGTGAAAATGAGCTCATAACACTTATTGGAAAGCTGCGTGTTTGCGCAGCTTTTTTCATACGTATAAAACAGCTGAGCGAGTAATGTTTTATCAAGAAAGTTCATAAAATAAAGGGGGAATAACTGCATTACTTTATGTAAAGCGGTTGACCTTAAGGAATCATTATATTATAATTGCAAAAGACATGTCTAACATGTCATTTCATTATGATGTTAGTGGTTTTGTTCGGAGGGAGGGAATTAGAATGTCAAGAACAGTTGTTCGTAAAAACGAATCGCTTGAAGATGCTCTTCGTCGCTTCAAACGTTCAGTTTCAAAAACTGGTACGTTACAAGAAGCAAGAAAGCGCGAATTCTATGAAAAGCCTAGCGTAAAGCGTAAGAAGAAATCTGAAGCTGCTAGAAAACGCAAGTTCTAATAAGAGGGTGGATTTATGAGTCTTCTCGAGCGTTTAAATAGTGATATGAAACAAGCGATGAAAAACAAAGAGAAAGAGAAGCTTGGGGTCATTCGTATGGTCAAAGCATCTCTTCAAAACGAAGCCATTAAGTTAGGCACTGACCTAACTGAAGCAGACGAGTTGACGGTTATTTCTCGCGAATTCAAACAACGTAAAGACTCCCTCCATGAATTTGAGAAAGCAGGTCGTCAAGATCTTGTTGATAAAATTCATTCTGAATTAGCGGTTTTAGAAGTTTACGCTCCTAAACAGCTAACTGAAGAAGAGTTATCTGAAATTATTAAAACGACGATTGAAGAAACGCAGTCTTCCTCTAAAGCTGATATGGGGAAAGTTATGGGAGCGCTTATGCCGAAAGTAAAAGGCAAAGCGGATGGCTCTCTTGTTAATAAGCTTGTCCTTCAACACTTATCATAAAAAACACCTTACCTTGTGTAAGGTGTTTTTTATATAGATAATATCCGAACGTATGTTTTGTTTCTCTAGTGCAAAGAATAAAATAGATAAATTTTAAAAAATTTGAAACTATTGTTAAAGTTATTCGTATACACAGATACATACTCATACTATCTATGGAAGGAGGGAAGTGTATTCGGTGAAAACCTTATTTTCTTTCGTGTGCTTTCTTATTTTAGCCACTGGGTTATTCCCCACTATTAGCACCGCTGACGTGAAGCGTGTACACATTATTCCTGTCAATAAAACGGTAGAAAATGGACTGCTTTCTTTTTTAAACAGATCCATTGAAGATGCGGAAAATGACGGTGCAGATTTGATTATATTGGACATAGATACTCCTGGAGGAACTGTAGATGCAGCTTCTGAAATAGCTAAAAGCTTAACCTCAACACCTATTCCTACCGCTGCTTTTGTCGACAAAAAAGCATTATCGGCCGGAGCGTATATTGCACTTAACGCCGATCAAATTTATATGACACCCGGTTCTACAATGGGATCGGCAGCTGTGATTGACCAACAGGGAAATGCAGCAGGAAAAAAAGCTCAGTCCTACTGGTTATCGGCTATGAAGAGCGCAGCAGAACAAAATAACCGAAACCCTAAATATGCAGAAGCGATGGCAAACACAAAGATGGTCATACCTGAGCTCAACTTAAAAGGAAACGAATTGTTGACGCTAACTCCGAAGCAAGCCGAGCAAGTTCGTTATTCAGAAGGAACTGTAAAAAATTTAGATAATCTCCTGAGCGTGCTTGGCTATGAAGATGCTAAACTGACGTATGCAAAAATGAGTGTAAGTGAACAAATTGCTCGTTTTCTTACCCATCCGCTTGTTGTTCCCATTTTATTATCTATTGGTGCTTTAGGAATTGTAATTGAATTGTTTACGCCTTCATTCGGTATTGCGGGCTCCATTGGAGTAGCTTCACTTCTTTTATTTTTCTATGGTCATATGGTAGCAGGATTAGCAGGAATGGAAGCCCTCGTTTTATTTATAGCAGGAATTATACTGCTTCTATTAGAGATTGTAGTGCCAGGCGGCGTTTTAGGGCTGCTAGGGCTTGGAGCTATCATTTTAAGTTTTTTTATGTCAACAGATAATAATGTCGAAATGGGAATTTCTCTTGTAATTGCAATAGTGGTGGCACTGGGAGGTGCGTTTGTGATGATGAAATTTTTTAAAAGAAAGCTTACACCTTTCAAAAAAATGGTGCTTAATGATTCACTTAATACCGAATCTGGTTATGTATCGAATCAAAATCGGTATGAATTAATAGGAAAACAAGGTAAAACAACAACACCGCTGCGTCCTTCAGGCACCGTGCTCATCGATGAAGAGTATGTGGATGTAGTCACTGAAGGCGGATATTTAGACAAAGATGTGTTAGTAAATATTATAAAAGTAGAGGGATCAAGGGTTGTGGTGCGGAAGCTCACAGAGCCTTTGAAAAAGGAGGACCTTAATTAATGGAAGCAGGTAGCGTATTGTTTTTTGTAGTTATTGGCCTAGCAATTATTGCTTTAGCTGTTTTTTTCACTTTTGTACCGATTATGTTATGGATCTCAGCATTAGCAGCAGGCGTTCGTATTAGTATTTTCACACTGGTCGGAATGAGACTTCGTCGAGTGATACCATCTCGCGTTGTGAACCCGTTAATTAAAGCAAGTAAAGCCGGTTTAGGTATTACCATTAATCAATTAGAAAGCCACTATTTAGCAGGCGGTAACGTGGACCGCGTGGTAAATGCGTTGATTGCAGCGCACCGAGCAAATATTGAGTTAACATTTGAGCGCGGAGCAGCTATCGACTTAGCGGGCCGTGATGTGCTAGAAGCTGTACAAATGAGCGTTAATCCAAAAGTTATTGAAACACCTTTTATTGCAGGGGTGGCTATGGATGGAATCGAAGTCAAAGCAAAAGCCCGAATTACCGTTCGTGCAAACATTGATCGACTAGTAGGGGGAGCTGGAGAAGAAACGATTATTGCCCGTGTTGGCGAGGGGATTGTTTCTACAATCGGTTCACAAAAAGATCACAAAAAAGTATTGGAAAACCCTGATATGATCTCTCAAACGGTTTTAGGAAAAGGGTTGGATTCCGGAACAGCGTTTGAAATCTTATCCATTGATATTGCTGATATCGACATTGGTAAAAATATTGGGGCAGTTCTTCAAACAGACCAAGCAGAAGCAGATAAAAATATTGCCCAAGCAAAAGCCGAAGAACGTCGTGCTATGGCCGTTGCTCAAGAACAAGAAATGCGTGCAAAAGTAGAAGAAATGCGTGCAAAAGTAGTAGAAGCAGAAGCAGAAGTACCATTAGCGATGGCAGAAGCACTGCGCTCTGGCAATATTGGCGTCATGGATTATATGAATATTCAAAACTTGACTGCTGATACGGATATGCGTGATTCAATTGGAAAAATGTCTAAAGAAGACGATGAGAAATAATGAATCAGTTTAACAAGGAGGTTTTCTCCTAATGAATATCGTTGAAACGCTTATTAAACTAATTATTAATAATGCTTTCATTTTTGTCATCATTGGAGGGATTATTTTTAACGTTGTGCAGCGTTTTATGGCTCAGTCAAAAGAGGAAGAACAGCAGCGTTCTAAAAGAGCTCCTATGCCTCCTGTAAACAATCCTTCAAGGCGGGAAAGACCTAGATATCGCCCTGTCAAAGAAGAGCCAAAAACAGCTCGTATGGAGCCAGAAATCGCTCCTTCAGCAGAAACAAATCCTTTGCAAGAAAAACTGGAAGAGCTAAAAAACCGTTCGTATCATGAACCTTCCATTCAAAAGAAAACCGCAGTTGAAAAACCAAAAATAACTGATGAGAAAAACGTTTTTAAGCCCATTTCTCGTAAAGAAGCTGTTCAAGGAGTGATATGGTCCGAAATTCTAGGGCCGCCAAAATCGAAACAACGTAAATATAAACGATAAATAGATGTGATACATTAACCCCCTTTCTCATAAACATGAGATGAAAGGGGGTTCTTTTTATGAGCAAAAAGTGGAGACACCAAATGAAAAGATGGATGACAAAAACAATGGAACTACCCGCTGATGTATTAATGGATCTTCCCCGTATTACGTTAGTTGGACAAATACACATTTATATTGAAAATCATAAAGGTTTATTAGCCTTTTCTGATACTGAAATACGCGTGTTACTAAAACAGGGACAAATGTTAATTCGAGGTGAAGGACTGGTCATTAAAGTAATACTGCCGGAAGAACTGGTTTTAGAAGGTAAAATCAATCAAGTTCTTTATTTAGAACAATAACACAAGGAGGAAAAAAATGAAGAATGGATGGACAAACTTTGTTATTGGTACCGTACGTATTCGAATTGTTGGAAAAGGAATTGAACGTTTCTTAAATAATTGTGTGAGACAACAGATTATGATCTCGAATGTCCATAAAGTTGACGGTCAGCTAGCTACAGCAACGATATTATTGAAAGATGTAAAGAAAATTCGTATACTAATTCGCAACGCAGACTGTAAAATTTATTTTATAAGAGGCCGAGGTTTTCCTTTTTTAACAAAACGAGTGATTAAAAATAGTGGATTTGCTTTAGGTTTTCTTTCTTTTTTTATTATTCTTGGTTTGCTTTCCAACATGGTGTGGAAAGTGGAAATTAGCGGTGCAGAACCACAAACAGAACATCAAATGACGAAGCAGCTGGCCAAAATAGGTGTAAAAAGAGGAGAGTTTCAATTTCTGTTAGAGAGTCCTGAAAAAATTCAGCGCTATTTAACGGATAATATGAACAATATTACCTGGGTGGGAGTAGAAGTGCGCGGCACTTCTTATCACTTCCAAGTGGTTGAAAAAAATGAGCCCAAGCCTCAGCAAAAAACACCTTACCAACATTTAATTGCTAAAAAGAAAGCTATTATTACGAATTTGTTTGTCGAAAAAGGACAACCTTTAGTCAAGGTTAATGATTTTGTCAACGAAGGCGAGGTCTTAGTTTCCGGTATTATTGGAAACGAAAAAAATAAAAAAGTAGTAGCTGCTAAAGGAAAAGTCTACGGTGAAACATGGTATAAGTCTGAGGTGGAAGTGCCTTTAAAAACTGATTTTCAAGTATTAACGGGTAATGGATATACGAAGCACTATTTAGATTTTCAAGCTTTTAAAATGCCTCTTTGGGCTTTTAACAAAGAGAAATATGGCTCAAAGGTGACAGAAAAAGTGGAGCATCCACTCTATTTTTTTAAATGGAAATTACCTCTGTCGTATGAGAAAGTTGCTGTACGAGAAGAACAGAATTCGCAGCGCGTCTATTCTAAACAAGAGGCGGTGGAAAAAGCTTTGGAAATCGGTCGAAAAAAATTACTATCAACTTTAGGTGAGGATGCTAAAATAAAAGGTGAAAAAGTTTTGCACCAAGAACAGGACAATGGTAAAGTTAGATTATCAATACATTACCAAGTTATAGAAAATATTGCGAACACTCAACCAATTATTCAAGGAGATTGATGAATGTCAGAACAGCTAGTAACAATTAACGTACAACTTGATGATTCAAACGAAGCCATTTCATTATTTGGCGTACAAGATGCGAATTTAAAGCGAATTGAAGAAGAAATGCAGGTCTCGATCATTTCAAGAGGTGAGACGGTTGTAGTCTCCGGAAGTACAGAAAATGTTCAGCTAGTGGAAGAAATGCTTAAAAAGTTACTGAACATTATCCGCAAAAATATTTCCATATCTGAACGAGATGTTGTGTATGCGATTCAATTAGCTAAGAAAAATTCTCTCGAGTTTTTTGAAGATGTATATGAAGAAGAGATTGGTAAAAACGTAAAAGGTAAGACTATTCGTGTTAAGACATTAGGACAAAGTCACTACATTTCTGCTATTAAGAAAAATGATTTGGTATTTGGAATTGGGCCTGCTGGTACCGGTAAAACGTATTTAGCCGTTGTCATGGCCGTTAATGCTCTTAAAAATGGTCACGTACAGCGTATTATTTTAACACGTCCTGCTGTTGAAGCAGGTGAAAGTCTTGGCTTCTTGCCAGGAGATTTGAAAGAAAAAGTAGATCCGTACTTGCGGCCTCTGTACGATGCATTACATGATGTATTAGGAACAGAACATACGCAACGCCTAATCGAACGCGGAGTTATTGAAATAGCACCCCTTGCTTACATGCGAGGTCGTACACTAGATGATGCGTTTGTTATCTTAGACGAAGCACAAAACACCACGATGGCGCAAATGAAGATGTTTTTAACACGACTAGGATTTGGGTCTAAAATGGTGATTACAGGAGATATTTCACAAATTGATTTACCAAAAGGAGCTCAGTCTGGTCTAGCGGCTATCTCGAAAATCCTGACCAATGTTAAAGGTATTTCGTTTGTTCATCTAGAACAGTCAGATGTTGTGCGCCATCCACTTGTGGGACGCATCATTCAAGCGTACGAACAAGCTGACCAAAAGACCCTTTCTTAATAGGGTCTATTTTTTGTAAAGGGGGTACGTTTGTGTCAACGTTTCGGATAATCAAGCAAACAATGGCACAGATCGAGCGATTACGGTTAATTCAAATTGGGTTATATGCCTTGTTAGGTATAATGATGTTTGCGTCTATGTATAGCAATGTAAAGCCGCAGGAATTAGATCTCAGACTATTGTCTATTTCCCCGCAAACCATTTACTCACCCGTTACCATTGAAGATAAAGAGAGCACAGAGAAAAAACGGGCAGAGGCAGAACAAGCCGTTGAAGATGTGTATACACAAAAAACAGAATACGCACAGAACCAAGTCGATCTTGTTGCATCTATTTTTGATGCGATGATGGAAGTTAATACAGAATATGAAAAAGAAGATCATGAAGATGACAGTATCGATGCCGTATTAAAAACCAAACAAAAAATGCTAGAGGACAAGCTTCCTGAAGACATTCAAAAAAACTTGCCAAAGGATACCATCAAGCAGCTGCTTCAGTCTTCTAACAGTGATTTATCGATTGCGAAAGACGCTGTAGTTACAGCCGTTCATCATGTGATGAAAGATCAAGTGAAGATTAGCGATGTAGAAGAGAAAAAAGACCAGGTAGAAGGTCAGCTTGTTTACACCAATGTCAGCAACTCTCTAAAGGATTCAATGAATGCAATTGCTAAATTCGCTATCATTCCAAATGTGATTTATGATCCCCAAAAAACAGCTGAAAACCGTCAAGCAGCTGTGGAAAAAGTGGAGCCTGTTCGAATTAAACAAGGCCAGATTATTGTAGAAGAAAATCAGCTTATTAATCCTGATATATATCGTCAGCTCCAGCTCGCGGGATTGTTGAATAATAAAGGATCTATTCAGCCTTTTGCGGGATTAGCTTTGCTGATTGTGATGATGATAGCGGGCCTCATTTACTATTTGCGTGAATTTCACACCAAGACATATCAGCCCTTGTTGTTGTATGTATTGGTAGCAACCATTACGATTGGCCTCATGAAAATCTTAAGTGTGTTTCAGCAAATTGATTTATCGGAAATTGGTTTCTTAGCTCCTGTTGCAGTGGGAGGTTTGCTGATTCGAATTTTAATGGATGAACGCATTGCTATTTTATCAAGTATTGTATTTGCTATTTGTGGAAGCATTATTTTTAATGGTGAATTGACAACCTCGTTTAATATGAACATTGGGATTTACTTTTTAATTAGCAATATTGCTGCTATTTTATTTTTAAGCAGGCAGCACAGGCGTTCACGGATTTTGCAGGCAGGTCTATTTGTGGCTATGGTAAACGTAATTATTAGCTTTGCTATTATTTTTATTAAAAATGGCCAAATTGGTACTGTAGAGCTTGGCTATTACAGCATGATGTCAATTGCATCTGGTGTTATTGCTTCCGTTTTAGCTATAGGTTTGCTTCCGTTTTTTGAAAGTGGATTTGGCATTTTATCTACGATGAAGCTGATTGAATTATCGAGTCCTAATCATCCGCTATTACGTAAAATCTTAACCGAAACACCGGGAACGTATCATCACAGTGTAATGGTGGCAAACTTATCTGAAGCGGCGTGCGAAACGATAGGAGCTAACGGTTTATTAGCGAGAGTGGGGGCTTATTACCACGATATTGGTAAAACGAAGCGACCGCAGTATTTTATTGAAAATCAAATGAATATTACCAATCCGCATGATAAACTAAGTCCGAAGACTAGTAAAAATATTATAATCGCACATGCTACAGATGGAGCGACCATTTTGCGAAATCACAAGTTTCCAAAAGAGATTGTAGATATTGCAGAGCAGCATCACGGAACGACCCTGCTTAAGTTTTTCTATCATAAGGCACTTGAACAAACAGAAGAAAAAATTGATGAAAAAGAATATCGCTATCCTGGACCAAAACCTCAGTCAAAAGAAGCAGCGGTTATTTGCATAGCTGATAGTGTAGAAGCAGCCGTAAGGTCAATGTCCAATCCAACTCCGGAAAAGATTGAGAACTTGGTGCGAAATATTATTAAAGATCGCCTGCAGGATGAGCAGCTTAGCGAGTGTAACGTAACGCTCAAAGAGCTAGAGTTAATTCGCCAAGCACTATGTGAAACTTTAAATGGGATTTTTCATTCCCGAATTGAATATCCAGAGATAAAAAAAGAGAAGGTGAAGGTATGAGTTTAGTTATTGATTTTATTGATGAAACAAACGAAGTGAGTAAAGAGCAGCAAAAAGAGCTTGAGAAGCTGCTTGAAGCCGCTGCTATATATGAAAATCTTCAAGAGGATGCAGAAGTATCCGTTACATTTGTGGATAATGATCGCATTCAAGAAATCAATCATCAATACCGCCATAAAAATCAGCCAACGGATGTAATATCGTTTGCGCTAGAAGAAATGGGCGAAGATGAAATGCAAATTATCGGAGATGAGATGCCAAGAGTCCTAGGGGACATTGTCATTTCGATTCCAAAAGCTCATGAGCAAGCAGAAGAATACAACCACTCGTTTATGAGGGAGCTAGGCTTCTTAACGGTTCACGGTTTCTTGCACTTGCTTGGGTATGACCATGAAACATCAGAAGATGAAAAAGAGATGTTTACACGTCAAAAAGATATTTTAGAACAATATGGACTCTCGCGATAAAAAAGGGATAGCTAAAGTTGTCAGTAGCTTTGGTTATGCGATAGAAGGGTTTCTCTATGTTTGTAAAACACAGAGAAATATGCAAATTCACGTAGCAGCTTCTTTCATCGTCCTTCTCTTAGGCGCTGTGCTGTCAATTACAGCTGGTGAATGGACGGTTGTGCTGCTTCTGATTGCAGGCATGTTCAGCTTAGAGTTAATGAATACAGCGGTTGAAAAAGTTGTTGATTTAGTTTCTCCTGAATATCACATACTAGCAAAACACGCAAAAGATGCAGCCGCAGCCGCGGTGTTGGTCTATGCGTGTTTTGCTGTCCTTATAGGAGGAATTATTTTCTTAAAGTATTTGTTTTAAAAAGGATTCTTTTTGGTTCTTTACACCCCCGTGGTATAATAAAAAAGGACAAGTTAAAAGACATGTAGAAGCGCAAAAGGAGAGCGGATAAATGGATAAGACCGGACTGATTGATGAGGCGAAAAAAGCTCGTGAAATGGCTTATGTACCGTATTCGAAATTTAAAGTTGGTGCAGCTTTATTGACGAAAGATGGAAAGGTTTATCGCGGCTGCAATATTGAAAATGCAGCTTATAGCATGTGCAATTGTGCTGAGCGTACGGCTTTATTTAAAGCCTATTCAGAAGGAGATAAAGAGTATAAAGCACTTGTTGTAGTAGCTGATACTGATCGTCCTGTTTCTCCGTGTGGAGCATGCAGACAAGTAATCTCTGAGCTTTGTCCAAAAGAAATGAAAGTTATATTAACCAATTTAAAAAATGACATACAAGAACTAACTGTGGAAGAATTACTTCCAGGAGCATTTTCATCGGAGGATTTACATGAGTAATAATGAATTTAAGTCAGGTTTTGTTTCAATTATTGGAAGACCAAACGTAGGGAAATCAACTTTTTTGAACCGAGTAATTGGTCAAAAGATTGCGATTATGAGTGACAAACCGCAAACAACTAGAAATAAAATTCAGGGTGTGTACACGGAAGATCAGGCGCAAATTGTGTTTATTGATACACCAGGAATTCACAAACCAAAGCATAAATTAGGCGACTTTATGATGAAGGTAGCGCAAAATACGCTTAAAGAAGTAGATTTAATTTTATTTATGATTAACGCAACAGAGGGCTTAGGTCGAGGCGATGAATTTATTATCGAGCGTTTAAAAGATACAAAAACGCCTGTTTTCCTTGTGATTAATAAAATTGATGAAATTCATCCAGACGAATTGTTTTCAATTATCACGAATTATAAAGACTTATATCCTTTCGCTGAAATTGTGCCAATTTCAGCTTTACAAGGAAATAACGTGGAGCGTTTGCTTGATCAAATCAAGCAGAGATTGCCGGAAGGTCCGCAGTATTACCCGGCAGATCAGGTAACAGATCACCCAGAGCGCTTTATTATTACGGAATTAATTCGTGAAAAAGTACTGCATGCAACGAGGGAAGAAATACCTCATTCTATTGCCGTTGTGATGGATTCTATGCAAAGACGAGATAATGGCGCTGTTTACGTCGGGGCTACAATTATCGTCGAAAGAGATTCACAAAAAGGCATCGTAATTGGAAAGCAAGGAAAGATGTTAAAAGAGGTAGGAAGAAAAGCAAGAGCAGACATTGAAGCCCTTTTAGGTTCAAAAGTATTTTTAGAACTATGGGTAAAAGTACAAAAAGATTGGCGAAACCGAGCGTCGCATCTCCGTGACTTCGGATTTAGAGAAGACGAATATTAATCATTTGAGTTCTTGTTTGCGTCGATTTATACCCCTTCATAAAAGAAGGTAATTTGTAAAAAATTGTGTTACATGATTTTACGTCGGAAGGCTATTCTAAACATAAGGAATTGAAATATGTATCTGATCTTTATGGTTAGAAAGGTGGGAGTTCTATGTTGAATTTTACTTGGAACATTTTTTCACAAACAGGTAGCATTGATACTTATCTCATTTTTAAGGAACTTGAAAATGAAGTGAAAGAAAGACCCGAAACATATGAGGACAACAGCGAAAGTCTCAATTCTCCCTTGTCTTAGCCTTCTGTAAGATGGCGGTGATGATGATTGTTTAAAAAGTGTGAAGGAATTGTCATTCGAACGAATGATTACGGTGAATCAAATAAAATTGTCACCATTTATTCACGTGAACTCGGAAAAGTGGGTCTCATGGCAAGAGGGGCAAAAAAGCCCAGTAGTCGCTTAGCTTCCGTCACACAATTATTTACGTATGGATACTTTTTTATACAAGCAGGTTCAGGAATGGGTACTCTCCATCAAGGAGAAGTTATCTCATCTATGAGAAGCATACGCGAAGATATCTTCACAACAGCGTATGCTTCTTATATTCTTGAATTAACAGATAAAGCTACTGAGAACAATAAACCAAATCCATTTCTATTTGAACTGCTGCACCAAACCATTCATTATATGAACGAAGAGTATGATGCAGAGATCTTAACATTTATTTATGAAATGAAAATGTTAAACGTTCTAGGTCTTCATCCTACATTAAATGAATGTGCAGTCTGCCATCAAGGTGAAGGAACCTTTCAGTTTTCCATTCGAGAAGGAGGGTTTATTTGTCATCGATGCTTAGAAAAAGATCCTTATCATTTGAAAATTAGTCCGATGACGGTTAAACTATTAAGGCTATTTTATTACATTGATTTAAAGCGGTTAGGTTCTATTTCTGTTAAGCCCGAAACAAAAAAACAACTAAAATTTGTAATTGATCAATATTACGAAGAATATTCGGGATTGTTTTTAAAAACAAAGCGGTTTTTGAATCAGATGGAGTCTTTAAAACACTCGCTCTCTGATGAGAAATAGAAAAGATAATCAGTGATATGCAAGGAATTGCTGTCGCTAGGGTGCCTCGTAGTATGTAGGGGACACCCTTTTTACTGTGGAGCAAAGGGGTAGTTTCACTTATTGTAAGCGTAATGTCTGCTTTTTTTGAGAAGCCGTGGTAAAATAAACGGCATTCTAAAAAGATAAAATGCTAAAATTAATAAGTTATAGCTTTTACTTTTGCTTAAAAAGTATATAATGTTTTATAAATAGTATGTCACATTTAATGATTAGGTGGTGAGTACAATCGAACTGAACAAACGACAAGAACAAATTTTACAAATTGTGAAAGATGAAGGCCCTATTACAGGCGAACATATTGCAGATCAGCTTAGCCTTACGCGTGCAACGCTAAGACCCGACCTTGCTATTTTAACAATGGCCGGCTATTTAGAAGCGCGACCCCGCGTAGGTTACTTTTACACAGGTAAAACAGGAGCACAGCTTCTTACAGATAAAATAAAAAAAATACAGGTGCAAGAATATCAGTCTATCCCGGTAGTCGTGAACGAAAATGTGTCGGTATATGATGCTATTTGTACAATGTTTCTAGAAGACGTGGGGACCCTTTTTGTAGTGGATGAGAAATCTCAGCTAGTGGGAGTACTGTCGCGTAAAGATTTATTGCGCGCGAGTATCGGAAAGCAAGAGCTAACATCTATTCCTGTTCATATTATCATGACGAGAATGCCCAACATTACATATTGCTATCGCGAAGATTTGTTGATTGATATTGCTAAGATCTTAATTGAAAAACAGATTGATGCTATGCCCGTTATTAAAGAGGGAGACGGCAATTTTGAAGTGGTGGGACGCATTACCAAAACAAATATTACAAAATTACTAGTAGCATTAGCAAATGATGAAGTATTATAAGTGAAAAAGGATTAAAAAGGGGATGCACAAAATATGAACAACCCATGTCTTTATGTCATTTCGGATTCTGTAGGTGAGACAGCTGAACTAGTTGTAAAGGCTGCCTCTAGTCAGTTCAATATGACAGACTTTGTAATTAAAAGAGTACCTTATGTAGAGGACATCGCAACACTTTCAGAAGTGGTTTCAGTAGCAAAGTTGAACAACGCTATTATTGGCTTTACGCTAGTAAAGCCCGAAATGAGAGAATTTTTAATTCAAGAAGCGTCCAAAAACGGGGTAGAGGTATTTGATATTATTGGACCTTTAATTGATAAAATTCAATCTTCTTATCAACTTTCTCCTCGCTATGAGCCTGGAATGGCTAGAAAGTTAGACGAAGATTATTTTAAGAAAGTAGAAGCGATTGAATTTGCAGTGAAATATGATGATGGGCGTGATCCGAGAGGAATTCTTAGAGCGGATATCGTATTAATCGGTGTATCAAGAACGTCTAAAACGCCTCTTTCTCAATTTTTAGCACACAAGCGTTTGAAAGTAGCCAATGTTCCGATTGTACCTGAAGTAGATCCACCAGAAGAGCTGTTTCACGTATCACCTGAGAAGTGTATAGGGCTTACTATCAGTCCCGAAAAATTAAACGATATTCGTAAAGAGCGTTTAAAGTCTCTTGGTCTAAACGATAAAGCAATTTATGCTAATATTGGTCGTATTAAAGAAGAACTTGAATTTTTCCAAGGGATTGTAGATAAGATTGGCTGTGAAGTGGTTGACGTATCCAACAGGGCCGTAGAAGAAACAGCTGGTATCATTCTCAATACCATCAAAAAGAAATAAACGATGAATCTCCTCCGTGCGTGACATAAAGGAGATTGCTTTCTTATGTTTGTATGCTGTAAGCCTAAGAAAATATACCAAAGATGAATGTGACAGAACTTTTAAAAACAAGTGACTTTGGTATAGAAAATATAGGTTGTTTATATTATAATAAAAAATTGTGATAAAAAAGAATAGTTTTAGGTTTAGACTTTGTTAAGAACGAATAAACTATTTATATAAAAGTCAAGTCAAAATCGAAAAAAGTATTCGACAAATGCCATCTACAGGAAATAACAATTTGTTAGAAGGAATCTCTGGAGGGATGTAGAATACAGAGTTATAGCAAAAGAAAAAGTAAAGTTTTTGTCGATGCTGATGCATGTCCTGTCAAAGCAGAAATCGTTGAACTTACACATACATATGACATCGAGCTTGTGTTTGTTGCTTCCTATGCTCACATGCAAACAAATCCTACACCAGGAAAATGGGTCTATGTAGATGCAGAAAAGGAAGCCGCAGATTTATATATTTTAAATCACGCAGCCAAGCAGGATATTGTCGTAACTCAAGATACTGGCTTAGCAAGCATGTTAGTAAGTCGAGGGGTTTACGCACTGTCTCCTCGTGGAAAGTACTATAATGACGACGAAATGAATACGGTGCTTTTCTTTCGCTATGTTTCTGCAAAAGAGCGACGGTCAGGGCGTCATACTAAAGGCCCAAAGGCATTTAGTGAAGAAGATCGCCAGCATTTCATTCAAGCTTTTGAAAAAATGTTGTCGAAACTTGCAGGAATTTAGCACTTAGTGAAGAATATTATATGAAATACGGAGCTGTTACTATGGCAAATCGAATTCCTGATGAAGTAATCGACCGTATTCGGCATTCAGTAGATATTGTCGACGTCATAAGCGATTATGTACAACTAAAAAAACAAGGGCGCAATTATTTTGGACTCTGTCCGTTTCATGGGGAAAGCACACCATCTTTTTCAGTATCGCCTGATAAACAAATTTATCATTGCTTTGGATGCGGTGCAGGAGGGAATTCATTTTCATTCATAATGGAATTAGAAGGACTGTCCTTCACGGAAGCAGCTCAGCAGCTTGCTGAAAAAGGAGACATTCCTTTTGAACATGAGATACATCCTCATGAAGAAGATAATCAAAAGCCTAGCAATAAAATGATTGAAGCACACGAGCTTTTAAAGAAATTTTACCATCATTTATTGGTAAATACAAAAGAAGGCCAAGATGCTTATGATTATTTAATAAATCGAGGGTTTTCACGAGAAATTATCGATGAATTTGAGATAGGTTTTGCTTTAGATTCGTGGGAATTTGTAAGTAAGTTCTTAACAAAACGTGGGTTTAATCCGCAAGAGATGGAACATGCAGGTTTAATCATTAAACGCAACCAAGATGAAACGTACTTTGATCGTTTTCGCGATCGAATTATGTTTCCTATTGCTGACTTGCAAGGCAAAACAATTGCATTTTCAGGGCGCCTGCTAAAAGAGATAAAAGGGCAGCCTAAATATTTAAACAGTCCCGAAACTTCTATTTTTAACAAAAGTCGCACACTCTACAACTTTCACCGCGCTAAAAAACATATACGCAAAAATCAGCAGGTTATTTTATTTGAAGGATTTGCAGATGTTATTTCAGCTGTTAAAGCGGGGTGCCCAAACGCAATTGCAACAATGGGAACTGCCTTAACAGAAGAACAAGCCAAAATTATTCGCCGAAATGTAGAGTCCGTTATCATTTGCTATGATGCAGATTCTGCTGGAATTGAAGCAGCGCACAAAGCAACTGCTATCTTAACAAATGTGGGTTGTACCGTTAAGATTGCTGTGATGCCGGATGGTTATGACCCGGATGATTATATTAAAGAATACGGGGCAGAGAAGTTTCAAAATGATGTTATTAATAGCAGCTTGACCTTTATGGCATTTCAAATGAGGTATCTCCGCCGAAAACGAAATCTACAAAATGAATCTGAACGTATGCAATACATTGAAGACGTTTTGAAAGAAATAAGCCTCCTTACAAAAGCTGTAGAGCGAGATCATTATTTACGCCAATTGGCACAAGAGTTTTCCATTTCATTAGATGCGCTTAAAGAACAGCAGTATCAAGTGTATCGAACGGAAAAAAAGAAAAAGGATAATGATTCTCCAAATCGAAATAATATAAATAGACAACCAGTCGTAAAGAGAAGCTTATTACCGGCTTATCAAAATGCAGAACGTTTTTTGATTGCTCATATGTTGAAAGATAAGGATGTAGCATTTAGAATTCAAGACCGACTTCAAGGTCAGTTCAATGTCGAAGAACATCGTGCGCTTGTTCTATATTTGTATGCCTATTACGAGGAAGGACACGAGCCTAATCCGAGCGGATTTATTGAGCGGTTGCCTGAATCTTCGTTGTCTAGTCTAGCTTCAGAATTGGCGATGATGTCAATCAATGATGAATTGTCGGAGCAAGCTTTGAATGATTATATCCAAACGATATTGATTTATCCACAAAGGGTAGCGATAGAAAAAAAAGAAGCAGAAAAGCAAGAAGCAGAGCGTCAAAAAGATTATTTAAAAGCTGCGACAATAGCAATGGAAATTTTACAGTTGAAAAAAACGTTAAAATAAACGATGTTGCGTATTAGTCCCACTTTTAGAAGGTTTTCCTTAAAATTTTGGAAGGAGGGGATCTGATGGCTGAAAAATCAGCTCAATCAAAACAACTTGATTCAGATTTAACAATTGAACAAGTAAAAGATCAATTGACCGAAATCGGAAAAAAACGTGGTGTGCTAACATACGAAGAAATTGCAGAGCGTATGGCGAACTTCGAAATTGAATCCGATCAAATGGATGAATATTATGAATACCTTGGAGAACAAGGTGTTGAAGTAATGAGTGAATCTGAAGCAAATGATGACGATGCCGATCCCGATATTCAAGAACTGTCAAAAGAAGAAGAGTTTGATTTAAATGATTTAAGTGTACCTCCTGGTGTGAAAATTAATGATCCAGTTCGTATGTACTTAAAAGAAATCGGACGCGTTGACTTGTTGTCGGCAGAGGAAGAAATCAATTTAGCAAAACGTATTGAAGAAGGCGATGAAGAAGCGAAACGTCGTCTTGCTGAAGCAAACTTACGTCTTGTTGTAAGTATCGCTAAACGCTATGTTGGACGCGGTATGCTGTTTCTTGATTTAATTCAAGAAGGAAACATGGGTCTTATTAAAGCGGTAGAAAAATTTGATTATCGCAAAGGTTATAAATTCAGTACGTATGCGACATGGTGGATTCGTCAAGCTATTACTCGTGCGATTGCTGACCAAGCAAGAACGATTCGTATCCCTGTTCATATGGTTGAAACGATTAACAAACTAATTCGTGTTCAACGTCAGCTTCTACAGGATTTAGGTCGCGAACCATCTCCTGAAGAAATTGCAGAAGATATGGACTTAACACCAGAAAAAGTTCGTGAAATCTTAAAAATTGCTCAAGAGCCGGTTTCTCTTGAAACGCCAATTGGTGAGGAAGATGATTCTCATTTAGGTGACTTCATTGAAGACCAGGATGCAACATCACCTTCTGAACATGCTGCATATGAATTATTAAAAGAGCAGTTAGAAGACGTCCTTGATACGTTAACAGATCGCGAAGAAAATGTTCTTAGACTCCGCTTTGGTCTGGACGATGGACGTACGCGTACGCTTGAAGAAGTAGGAAAAGTATTTGGCGTAACGCGTGAGCGTATTCGTCAAATTGAAGCTAAAGCGCTTCGCAAGCTTCGTCACCCTAGCCGAAGCAAACGTTTAAAAGATTTCTTAGAATAGATAAAAGCGTAAATAGCGCTTATGAGATAGCTTCTTTCCCTGCGGAAAGAGGCTGTCTGTTTTTTATGGAATAAATTTCATGAAAACGCATTTTAAAGAAGTATATTGATTTTTTTACCAACTTTTCTTCTTTCATATATTTTACTGAATTGTCCTTCGTTTTGCAAATGCTCCTTTATATTCTTTTGTTGTAGAAGCGTAAGCTGTTCAAATTTCATTTAAACATCCGAAAAAAATGGAATCGCTCTCATTTTATTCTTGCATCGATGAATACTCCTCTATTATAACATGAAAAAATTAAAACGTTTTAAAAGTTGAGAAAATTTACAAAAATGAATTATAATTAGATAATGTAAGCGTATACATTTTTAGGGGGAATAAAAATGAATTATGAATTAACCAATGAACAAAAGATGATTCAACGGACGCTGAGAGAGTTTTCAGAAGCTGAAGTAGCACCAAATGCATTAGAGCGCGATCGAAGTAAGCAATTTCCGCTTGATGTTTTTAAAAAGTTAAGTGAGCTTGGTGTAATGGGCCTTCCTTTTCCTGAAGAGTATGGAGGCGGAGGCGCAGATACGGTTAGTTTTGCTATTGTCGTAGAGGAGTTAAGTAAAGCTTGTGGCTCTACAGGAATTACATACTCAGCTCATGTTTCGCTCGGGGGGGCACCTATTTATTTATTCGGAACAAAGGAGCAAAAAGAACAGTACCTACCTGCTTTATGCTCCGGGGAATCTTTTGGAGCGTTTGGTTTAACCGAACCTAACGCAGGAAGTGACGCGGGGGGAACGGAGACCGAAGCAGTGTTGAAGGATGGAACATTTAGGATTAATGGAAGTAAATGCTACATTACGAATGCCAGCTATGCAAAGTTTTTAGCTTTAACAGCTGTTACAAACCGTACAGAAGGTAAAAAAGAAATTTCAGCTATTATCGTGCCTACAGAAGCTCGAGGTTTTACTGTAATAGACAATTACGAGAAAATGGGTCTACATGCTTCAAATACAACTGAACTCGTTTTAGAGGATGTTGAAGTGCCTGAAGAGAATTTACTCGGTGTAAGAGGAGAAGGATTCAAACAATTTCTAATGACGCTTGACGGGGGAAGAATTGGAATTGGGGCAATGGCCGTTGGAATCGCTCAAGCGGCTTATGAAAAAGCACTGTCATATGCGCAGGAAAGAAAGCAGTTTGGGAAAGCTATTTCATCGTTTCAAGCGATTCAGTTTAAATTAGCTGATATGGCCATGAAAATTGAGTTAGCAAGAAATATGGTGTATAAAGCAGCGTGGTTAAAAGACCAAGGAAAGCCATTTACGAAAGAAGCAGCTATGTGTAAACTGTATGCTTCTGAAATTTGTATGGAAGTAGCCAGTCAAGCTGTGCAGATTCATGGAGGATACGGCTACATGAAAGAGTATCACGTGGAGCGGTATTTACGGGATGCCAAGCTTTTAGAAATTGGAGAAGGAACTTCGGAAATTCAGCGCTCTGTTATTGCAAGGCAAATTGGCTGTTAAGATAAGTAATAAGAAATTAGTTAATTATGTAAATAAAACCCTTTCACTTATGAGCATTTTCAAGTAAAATAAAAGTGCTTATACTATTTTGTTATTTCTAGGGATGGGAATACATAAAGGGGGTATAGTGAGTGAAGCGAAATCCGCTAATACCATTTTTATTAATTGCGGTAATTGGGATTGCTTTAATGTTAACGCTTTCGTTCAACGGATTGAACAACGCAAAAGAAATCGCGGCTGAAAAAGAAGGCGGTGGCGCGGAACAGCAGGCTTCAGCTAAACCAGAAGAAATTTATCAAAAAACTTGTATTGGTTGTCACGGTGATCAGTATCAAGGTGGAGTAGGTCCTTCGTTAAAAGGAATTGGGAAAAAAGTTTCTCAAGAAGAAATTGCAAATATTGTTGTAAACGGTAAAGGAAACATGCCGGCCGGGCTGGTTCCTCCGGAAAAAGCGAAGGAAATGGCTAAATGGGTATCCGAAATTAAATAGAGTTCAGAAACATGATTTTCTGGAAAGCCGCTCATTTATAAAGCAGGCTTTTTTTTTATGATTTTTTTATACGCATTCAGCTAGAAGGAAAACATGAAGAGAAATAGGAATCATGCAGCTATCTATGTTAAAATAATGAACAGTAATCACATAGAGAATAGGTGACAAAATGAATGAATTAAACTTATCAACAAGACTTGAAGAAGTAGTAAAGTCGATTCCTTTGGGAGCAAAGATAGCAGACATTGGCTCAGATCATGCGTATTTGCCATGTTTTGCTTATTTAAATGGATATATTAGCGGCGCTGTAGCAGGTGAAATTACAGAAGGTCCCCTGCAATCGGCTATTCAGCAGGTGAAAAAAACAAGCTTAACGGATGTTATTGATGTTCGAAAAGGAAACGGCCTAGAAGTAATATCACCGAATGAAGTAGACTGTATTACAATCTGCGGAATGGGCGGAACGCTTATTACGATGATTTTAGAAGAAGGAAAGGCAAAATTAGAAGGAGTAAAAAGACTTGTGCTTCAGCCGAATATTGGTTCACATCATATTCGCAGCTGGCTGATTCAACACAACTGGGAAATCATTGATGAAAAAATCATCGAAGAAGACGGTCGTATGTATGAAGTCATCGTCGCTGAACCTGGAAACCCTTTAGCTCCGTATAACGGGGAAGTGGAAGCCGGTGTGTTAATGGGCCCTATTTTAAAAGAAAAGCGCTCTTCTGCTTTTATGACAAAGTGGACGCATGAACTAAATCATCTTAAACAAATTGTCAGTCAAATGGAACAGGCTCAGTCAGAGGAAAGCAAAGCAAAACTTCAAAAACTTACCCAAGACATCTCATTAATTGAGGAGGCGTTAAAATGAGTAAAATCCCTAACGGATTTCAAGTAATTGAGGCGTTTGAATCATTTTCTCCCAAGCATTTAGCGGTTGAAGGAGATAAAATTGGTTTACAGATTGGAACGTTAAACAAGCCTGTAAAAAAAGTAATGGTAACGTTAGATGTTCTTGAAACGGTCGTAGACGAAGCAATTGAAAAACAAGTGGATTTAATTATTGCTCATCATCCTCCTATTTTTAGACCTCTAAAACAAGTGGTTACAGATCGTCCTGAAGGACGTATTTTAGAGAAATGCATTAAGCATGATATTGCCGTATATGCTGCTCATACAAACTTAGATATAGCTAAAGGCGGAGTAAATGACTTGTTAGCCGAAGCGTTGGGGCTACAAGAGACAAAAGTGCTGGTTCCGACAACGTCGATTCAATTGAAAAAGCTAGCTGTATTTGTTCCTTCAAATGACGCTGAAGCAGTGCGCACAGCTATTTGTGATGCGGGAGCTGGACATGTTGGCCTTTACAGCGACTGTACGTTTTCAACAGAAGGCGAAGGCACATTTAAACCTTCTTTAGAAGCCAATCCATACATTGGCTCAAAAGGAGAGCTAGAACGTGTCAATGAAACAAAAGTTGAAACTATTTTTGAAGCGGGTCAACAAAATAAAATTATTCGTGCCATGCTCAGTGCTCATCCTTACGAAGAAGTAGCCTATGACATTTATCCAGTGGAACAAACGGGCGAAACGCTTGGACTTGGACGAATTGGTAAGTTAAAAGAAGAGATGACGTTAAAACAGTTTGCCGATCACGTTAAACAAGCATTGGATGTAGATGGTGTCAGAGTAGTAGGGTCTATGGATGCCACTGTGAAAAAAGTAGCTGTTCTTGGCGGAGACGGAAACAAATATATTACAAACGCAAAATTTAGCGGAGCAGATGCCTATGTAACAGGTGATTTGTATTTCCACGTTGCGCATGATGCAATGGCAATGGGATTAAACGTTGTAGATCCTGGTCATCATGTTGAAAAAGTCATGAGACAAGGTGTAACACGCGTATTAAACAGTCTTTTTGAAACGAAAAACTTTGAGTGTGAAGTATTTGATTCAAAAGTAGACACAAACCCATTTACGTTTATGTAACAAAGAAGGTGTTGACGAATGTCAACACCTTCTTTTGCGTCTATTAAGACGATTTTTTTGTTCGAACTTTTGGTAAAATTTTCGAAAGAGGCACACTTTTTTCACGTGTCCATGTTGTTTCATCTTCCGGATCGAACTGATCTAGAAAATTGATGACCTCTTTTGTGATTGGAGTAGGGGTAGATGCGCCTGCCGTAACAGCTACGGTTTTCGCGTTCATCAGCCATTCGATCTGAAGCTCTGAGATGTCACCGATGCGATATGCCTCAGTGCCGGCAATCTCCATTGATACTTGAGCTAAACGGTTTGAATTGTTACTTTTAGGATCTCCTACTACGATTGTAACATCTGCTTCACCTGCTTGCTCAGCTACAGCTTCTTGGCGAACTTGTGTAGCTAAACAAATTTCCTTGTGAACTTCAGCGTGCGGATATTTTTCTTTTACTTTTTCCATGACATCTGCAACGTCCCACTGACTCATTGTTGTCTGATTGGTTACAATGACTTTTTCACGTTGAATATTTAAATGGGCTACGTCTTCTGCTTTTTCAATTAAATGAACGATATCTGGTGCGATGCCAAGTGCACCTTCTGGCTCAGGATGATTTCTTTTTCCGATATAAATAACGTCATAACCTTCTTTTTCTTTTTGGCGAATAAGGTCGTGGGTTTTTGTAACATCCGGACATGTAGCATCGATTGTTGTTAAACCTTTTTCTTTTGCTCGTTCTTTTACTTCTGGAGATACTCCGTGCGCCGTAAAAATAACGGTTCCTTCATTTATTTGGTCTAAGATTTCTAGGCGATTAGCACCGTCCAGTGTGATAATGCCGTCCTCTTCAAACGCATCTGTAACGTGTTTATTATGAACAATCATTCCTAAGATATAGATTGGTCGAGGCAATGATTTATCTAAAGCGGCGTTTCGTGCAATGACCATTGCGTCCACTACACCATAACAATAGCCGCGCGGTGCGATTTTAATAACTTTCATTTCAATTTCCTCCTCATCATAATCCTGACGAGCAATTCAACTCGCTTCTATTATATAAAAGAGAAAGGAAGAATACAAAGATATTCTTTTTTTACTTACTGTCTTTACTTACGGAACTAGCAGATTTATCAAATATAAAGTTTTGGTTTAGACACTCGATCTCTAGAGGAAAGTTCAATTTCTTCTTCGAAGAAATCCAGCTCATCATCAGATGAATCCGTGCTTTCTGCGCCTGTTGACAAAACCTTACTGTCTTTGCTTTCATCAGTTTCAGCAACCTCTGTTCCTTCTGCTTCGAGTACTTCATCTGTATCGTCACTTGAGCGCAGGGCCTGATAGATTTTCCATAGAGAAGGAGCATTTTTGACAAGAGGTCCGTATTGTTGAATCATAGGTCCCATCGTTTCCGCAGCTTTTAATACTCGCTGAACATTTCCCATCATGGAGCTTAAGTTAGCAGGGTTCGTTAAACCTTGCAAACCTCCAAGCAGGGAAGAAGAGTTGGTCGCTCCTGCAGCACCTTGGGCTCCTGAAAGGCCTGAAAACAAAGAACCTCGAGGAGCAGCAGCTGCTGCTTGTTGAAAGGGGATGTTTCTATTCCCGCCTCTTCGGAATAGGCGAGTTAAGAAGTTACCTCCTCCACGGTTCAGGCCTTGCTGATTCGGGTAAAATGATTGTTGAGCATTTGTTTGCTGGGCAAAGTTACGAAACTGCTGTAATGGATTAAATTGGCCAAAGTTACCAGGTTGTTGCCCAAAACCGTTTTGCGGTGGCATTCCTGGCATCATTCTTCTTTGCATACCGGGTGGAAATGGTGGTCTTCGCTGTAGCAAAGGACGCACCTCCTTTAGTAAAGTAGATTTTCTTTTACTATCGTATGCAACTCGCGATAAAATGTTTTTGAAACAGGTAATAAGTTTTAGTAATATGAATGAGAAGTAGTCACAGAAGGAAAAATCGATTATAATCATATATTGTGCCTTAAAAGATGAACGTGAATGTAAAAAAGGAGACTATTATGGAAAAAACAAACTTTGAACGTTTTGAGTTTCAACCATTTTTAATAGAAGCAATTAAACAATTAGGTTTTTATCAGCCTACAGAGATTCAAGAGCGCTTAATTCCTTCCGTTTTAAAAGGGGAAAGTGTAATTGGTCAGTCACAAACAGGGACGGGCAAAACACACGCTTATTTATTGCCTTTACTTGAAAAGGTAGATCCTAAAAAAGAAGAAGTACAAGTTGTAATTACCGCTCCAACTCGTGAGCTTGCTTCTCAAATTTATCAAGAAGTCTTAAAGCTAACAAAACACAGTGCTGAAGGAGAAGAAATTTCAGCAAAATGTTTTATCGGCGGTACAGATAAGCAGCGTACAATCGACAAATTAAAGAAACAGCCTCAAGTGGTTGTAGGAACACCGGCTCGTTTGTTTGATTTAGTAAATGAAAAAGCGTTAGTTGTGTATACAACTAAGGCGTTAGTAGTAGACGAAGCTGATTTAATGCTTGACATGGGATTCTTAGAAGATGTGGACCGTTTGGCAAGCAACATGCCTGAAAAATTACAGATGCTTGTTTTTTCAGCAACGATTCCTGAAAAATTAAAGCCATTCTTAAAAAAATACATGGAAAATCCAAAATTTACGCATGTTTCGCCGAAGCAAGCAGCAGCGGCTAAATTAGAGCATGTATTAGTTCCACTACGTCATCGTAACAAGTTTAAGCTGCTGCACGATATGCTTATTTCGTATAATCCTTATTTAGCTATCGTCTTTACAAATACAAAGAAAATGGCGGACGAAGTAGCAGATGACCTACTGTCTAAAGGCTTAAAAGTAGGAAGAATTCACGGAGACTTATCTCCTCGTGACCGTAAGAAAATGATGAAGCAAATTAATAATTTAGAATTTCAATACGTAGTAGCGACAGATTTAGCAGCTCGAGGTATTGATATTGAAGGGATTTCACACGTTATTAACTTTGAGCTTCCTTCAGATCTAGATTTCTACATTCACCGCGTAGGCCGTACAGCTCGTGCTGGTCATTCTGGAATTGCTGCTACAATCTTCGATGTGGAAGATGAAGATGCAGTAAATAAGCTAGAGAAAATGGGAATCGAGTTTGTAAACAAAGATCTTCAAAAGCAAGAATGGGTTTCTATTGATGACCGTAACCGCCGTAAAAAGCGTGTGAAGAAAGCGGATGAAGTGGGAGAAGAGGCACATCGCTTTATTCAAAAGCCTAAGAAAGTAAAGCCTGGCTATAAGAAAAAACGTGCTCGTGAAATTACAAAGTACGTGCAAAAGAAAAAGCGTAGTGAAAGACGCAACAATCGTTAATCGCAATAGGTTAGAGGTGTAAAAAAGAATGTTGAAAATTGGTTCTCACGTATCGATGAGCGGCAAAAAGATGCTTTTAGGGGCAAGTGAAGAGGCAGCTTCTTATGGAGCAAATACGTTTATGATCTATACAGGCGCTCCACAAAATACTCGTCGCAAAAAGATTGAAGAGCTTAATATTGAAGCTGGTCTTTTGCATATGAAAGAGCATGGAATGAAAGATATTGTTGTACATGCTCCTTATATCATTAATTTAGGGAATACAACAAAGCCCGAAACATTTGAGCTTGGAGTAGATTTCTTAACGTCTGAAATTCAGCGCACCCATGCTCTTGGCGCAAAGCAAATTGTTCTTCATCCAGGGGCTCATGTGGGGGCCGGAGCAGATGCTGGTATTCAGCAAATTATCAACGGTCTAAACGAAGTGTTGACAGCTGATCAAGAAGTTCAAATTGCGCTTGAGACAATGGCTGGAAAAGGAACAGAGTGTGGAAGAAGCTTTGAAGAAATCGCCCAAATTATTGATGGTGTGACGCACAATGAAAAGCTCTCTGTTTGTTTTGACACATGTCACGTACATGATGCTGGTTACGATATCGTTCAAGACTTTGACGGTGTATTAAATGAATTTGACAAAACCGTAGGAATACAGCGAATTAAAGTGCTTCACATCAATGATAGTAAAAATGTATGTGGTGCTCGAAAAGACCGTCATGAAAACATTGGGTTTGGTGAAATCGGATTTGGTGCACTGAATTATATTGTTCATCACCCAGCGTTTAAAGAAGTTCCTAAAATTCTAGAAACTCCTTATGTAGGAGAAGATAAGAAAAATAAAAAAGCGCCATATCAATTGGAAATTGATATGATTCGTGCACAAAGCTTTGATTCAGAATTAAAACAAAAGCTTATGTAATTTCATATGTGATTGAAAGAGGTCATGTCTACAGACATGACCTCTTCTTTTACATTAACTGCTGAAATAATTCGTTCACGCGTCTGGCAGTTTCACGATCTGTTACTTGAGCAATTTGTTTGATTAAATTTCGGCGCTCTTCAAGGTTATAAATATTTACGGGCTGCTGTCTAATGACAGATACAAGGGTGTGTGCCTGCTGATCTGTAATGGGGATGTTGTATTGTTTGCTATACTTTAAAAGCTCTTTCGGGGTAATATTGTTTACTTTCTTATTGACAATCTGCTGTACAATTTTCATATGATTACCTCCTCGTCATATACAGTTTATGAATAAAAAAGAAAGATGTGACTATATTGTGTAATAAAACAATATTTTGAGTCGGATAAACTTACGGAGGCAAGAAAACGAAAGAGTGAAACGGCTTAGTTTACAAATAAAAGACAATCCTGTATACTACATTAATGACTAAATCGTAATGATTCTGAGAAAGTAAATGGGTAACGGAGTATACGATAGAAACCGTGCCCTCTTTTGTATGGAGAAATATAAAAAAAGAATGGTGAGGCGCATATGAATACACCTGATATCATTGAAATTGATCATTTATCATTTCAATATGATGGAGTGAATGTATTAGAAGATATAAGTTTTTCAATTCCAAAAGGAGCTTTTTTGGGGCTCGTTGGTCCAAATGGTTCTGGGAAATCAACGCTAATCAAATGTTTGCTTGGTTTGCAAAAACCATCTCAAGGTTCAATTCGTTTATTTGGAAAAGATCAGAGAAGGTTTAAAGAACGAAGTAAAATTGGATATGTATCGCAAAAAGCGAATAGTTTCAACAGCGGCTTTCCTGCTACCGTTTTTGAAGTGGTTTCCACGGGCCTTACTTCAAAACTAGGTTTGTTTCGATTTATGAATGCTTCTCATAAACAAAAGGTAAAAGAAGCGATAGAAGCAGTGGGGATGAGCGAATTTTTGAATCGAAACATAGGAGAGCTATCCGGTGGTCAGCAGCAGCGAATTTTTATTGCACGCGCGCTTGTAAGTGAGCCCGAGCTGTTAATTTTAGATGAGCCTACGGTCGGAGTGGATGCACAAAATGTATACACTTTTTATGAGCTTCTTGAAAAGTTAAATAAAGAAAAAGGAATTACGCTTGTGCTTGTTACTCACGATATTGGAACTGTCTCGGAAAAAGTAACCCACGTTGCTTGTTTAAATAAATTTTTACACTTTCATGGGAATGCCAAAGAATTCGAACAGCTTTGTGAACATGACGTATCTATGTTTTATGGTCATAATGTTCATGTGTTAACCCATGATCATCATCATGGAGGGCAGCACGTATGATAAGCAGTTTATTTCAATTTGAGTTTTTGCGAAATGCATTTTTAACAGGTATGATTATTGGCGTCTTAGCTCCTTTATTGGGCACGTTCATCGTAGTAAGACGTCTTTCTTTAATTGCAGACGCGTTAAGTCACGTGACGCTAGCCGGAATTTCTGCGAGCTTGCTTCTTAGTCAGAAAATAGGGTTTATGCAAGGAGTGAACCCCGTCTATTTAGGAATGGTGTCTTCCGTTACAGGGGCTCTTTTTATCGAGAAGCTTCGAGGGGTCTACAAGCACTATCAAGAGCTGGCCATTCCGATTATTTTATCGGGCGGAATTGGTATTAGTGCAATTTGTATCTCGCTGGCAGACGGTTTTAATAATGATTTAATGAATTATTTGTTTGGAAGCGTGAGTGCAGTTAGTCGTTCGGATCTTTGGACAGTTGTTGTCATAGCCGTATTTGTAATAGCTATTGTCTTTTTCTTATATAAAGAATTATTTATTTTATCTTTTGACGAGGAGCATGCTTCTGCTTCTGGAATTAAATCGAAGTGGATGCACTTTTTATTTATCGTGATGGTTGCTCTTGTCATTGCTGTATCGATGCGTATCGTCGGTATTCTATTGGTGTCATCGCTTATGACTCTTCCTGTAGCAGCAAGCATTCGCTTAGCTAGAGGCTTTAAACAAACGATTCTGCTTTCGGTGATTTTTGGTGAAATATCTGTTTTAGGCGGATTATTTTCAGCGTACTACTTGGATTTAGCACCAGGCGGTACAATTGTTGTCATTGCTGTTGTTATTTTAATCATATCTATTATGATTAATAAAGGACGGAAGGGGAAACAAAAATGAATTTAACTGAAGCCATTCATTTATTAAAAGATCAAGGATATAAACATACAGGAAAACGTGAAGAAATGCTTGCCTTGTTTTCAAAATCAAATAAGTACTTAACGGCAAAAGATGTATTAGAATATATGAAGCCTGATTATCCTGGTCTAAGTTTTGATACAATCTACCGTAATTTATCATTATTTGTGGAGTTAGGCGTACTTGAAATGACGGAGCTTTCGAGCGAAAAGCACTTTCGATTTAAATGTGCAACTGCTCATCATCATCACCACTTCATTTGTTTAGATTGTGGAAAAACAAAAGAAATTGAAGCTTGTCCGATGGAGTATGTAGACGAGGATTTGCGAGGGTATAATATTACAGGCCATAAATTCGAAATTTACGGTCAATGTATAGAATGTAATCAATAAAAAAGAGAGGGTGCTATGCACCTCTCTTTTTTATTTTTGCTGTTCTTTTAACCAGTCGGCTACCCACTGATCTGCTTCTAGCCAGTTATATACGCGAACCACTCCTTTTGGAACAGGTAAGCGATTATAAGGAGTATCAAATAAGATAACGGGAATATTGCATTCTTCACTGATTTCACAAGCATTATCATGTTTGTCTTCAAAAAAGATATCAACATCGTATCGTTTTGCTGTCTCAACTTTAAAATGAGAGCCGACTAACTCAATGTGATGAAACGATAGCTCATTTTTTTGAAACCATTCTTCCGTGACGTCCAATAGCTGATCGTGCCTTGCACTAATAAAGAATAATTCGTGCTTTTGATGCCACTTTTGCAAAACCGCTTTTGCATCGTCTGCAAGTGGAGAGGTTTCGTAAATAGAGCGTTCATTTGCTTTAAACCATTTCCCGAGTTCTGCAGGTGATACATTTACAAAAGGGCTGAAATCATATTCTGTAATATCTTCAAGTGTTAAATTTAAGTTAAAGGCTTTATTTAAATGAGGAACAAAAGTTTCAGGAGAGGTAACAGTTCCATCAATGTCAATTCCAAACTTTTTTGTCAACTACGTGCACTCCTTTAATACGTTTATTCTACTTAGGTGCTTGATTATTCTTGTCTAGTGTAACATAAAGCCTAAAGAGAAACAGTAATACTTTTTATACTCCTTAAGAAAAAAGATAAGGATGATTATACGGTGTGGGAATCGTGCAGATATCTATCTTTGCAAGAAAATGAGCAGCTGTATAAGATTAACACTTATAATTTTTTCTCGCATTCAGATACTATAAATGCTCCTTATTTACGAAAGCGAGGGATTAAGCATGGAGAATGAAGAACAAAGGCGTAGAAAAGATGTATATGAAGCTGATTTCATGGAAGAAACTGCAGCTGAAGTGGGCGTTCCTTACCGAGTAGCAGAGCCACATGCAGAGCGTGAAGTTATAGATATTGACCGCAATCGCAATCATGAAGTCGCTGGACGAGGAGAAGGAACGGGATACGGTCGTTTCGCACTCGTGCTTTCGATTCTTTCACTATTCTTTTTACCAATTATTCTTGGTGCCGCTGGGATTATTCTAGGGTTTATCGCACGCAGAAAAGGAGCACTTACGCTAGGAGCATGGGCAATAGGGATCGGAGTTGTATCGATTATTGTCGGTACGTTTATATTACCGTTCTTTTCATAAAAAAAGCGAGGCGCATATGCGCCTCGCTTTTTTTGGTTATGATTTAGCCGCAGCTTTTTCAGCTTCTTGCTTTGCGTGATATTCAGCAGCGATTTTATCAATTTCTTTTTTCAGTTCCTCAACCATTGTTTCTTCAGGAACTTTGCGTACGATTTCACCTTTGCGGAATAGAAGACCTTCACCGCGTGCTCCTGCAATCCCGATATCAGCTTCACGAGCTTCACCAGGGCCGTTTACTGCGCAGCCAAGTACCGCTACTTTAATCGGTGCTTTTACAGTTGAAATATACTCTTCCACTTCATTAGCAATGCTAATTAAATCAATTTCAATACGTCCGCAAGTTGGGCAAGAAATAAGCGTTGCAGCATTGGAAGCTAAACCGAATGATTTTAGCAACTCGCGTGCAACTTTTACTTCTTCTACAGGATCCGCACTTAAAGAAATACGTAATGTATTTCCGATTCCTTTAGACAAAATAGCGCCAAGACCTGCTGCACTTTTTACAGTTCCTGCAAATAATGTACCCGATTCTGTAATTCCTAAGTGAAGAGGGTAGTCAAATGCTTGAGCAGCTTTTTCATAAGCTTCAATTGCCAAGTTAACATCGGATGCTTTCATTGAAACGATGATGTCATGGAAATCAAGGTCTTCTAAAATTTTAATGTGATGAAGTGCACTTTCTACCATGCCATCTGCTGTCGGATAGCCGTATTTATCTAAAATACGTTTTTCAAGTGAACCAGCGTTAACTCCAATACGAATTGGAATATTTTTAGCTTTTGCAGCATTTACAACAGCTTCCACTTTTTCACGGCGTCCAATATTACCTGGGTTGATACGGATTTTATCCGCTCCGCCTTCGATTGCTTTTAACGCTAAGCGATAGTCAAAATGAATATCTACAACTAATGGAATGTTAATGCGTTTTTTAATTTCAGGGATCGCATCTGCTGCGCGCTCGTCTGGACAAGCAACACGAACAACTTGGCATCCTGCTTCTTCTAAACGTTTAATTTCTGCAACCGTTGCTTCAACATCATGTGTTTTAGTGGTTGTCATACTTTGAATAACTAATTCGTTACTGCCCCCAATTGTTAAATCTCCAACTTTAACGGGACGTGTTTTTGTACGATGTATAATTTCACTCACGTGATAATCTCTCCTTCAAAATGAAATCAAGAATTTGAATTCATTAATAGAATAACTCTTTATGAACAAAATAACTAGTAGAAAGTACTACCTTAGCTATTTTAACAATGACTATCCCATCTTGACAAGAAGAATGCTGTCATTACTTGTAAATAGGGAACTTATACGTTTTTCCAATTTGAATATCTTCAGGCGCTGTACCGTTATTTAACTTCTTAAAGTCTTTAATCATTTGGTTCATAGAAACCGGTATCGATTTTTTTGTAAGCTCTTCAATGACGGACAAAACTGTATCGCCTGGCTTAATTTTTATTTTTGTATAGGTGGAAGAAGAGCTGGCGGCTTTTGTTTCTGCAGGCTGCGCTTTGCTGACTTGAACTGCTTCAGTCGCAGTAGGAATGGTCCCGTATTTAATGTCGTAGTGACAAATATATCCGATAAAAGCGAAAGCGGCTAATGCACATAGCTTTTTCATTATGCTCCTCCTTCATTCTTTTGCTTATGTGTAAAGCCTATGCTTGTCTTACTTAAATATGATTGGAGAACGAAATTTGAAAGAAAAATTAATGATTGTTTCATTAGGCTTATTGCCTTTAATCATGGTGCTGGGAAATTCCATGCTCATTCCTCTGCTGCCAAGCATTCAAAAGTCACTTCACTTAAGTGGAGTCCAAACCAGTTTGATACTGAGTGTATTTTCGATTCCGGCTGCATTGTGTATTCCTGCGGTAGGAATTTTATCAGATCGATATGGACGTAAAAAATTAATTATGTATTCCCTCATCGTGATGATAATCGGTAGCCTTGTCGCTGCTAGTAGCGCTTTGGTCTCTTCTGGAAGCTTTGCTGTGTTGATGGCTGGAAGAGTGATTCAAGGGATTGGCGCTGCTGGTACTACAACGTTGGCAATGGCATTAACTGGAGATGTATTTACAGGGGAAAAAAGAGCAAAAGTCCTTGGGATTTTAGAAGTATATAATGGAGCTGGAAAAGTGGTTGCACCTATAATTGGAGCAACGGCGGCACTCGTCGTATGGTATGCCGCATTTTTGGTCTATCCTTTAGCTGCAGGTGCTGCTTTAGTAGGTATAGCCATGTATGTGAGAGAAGCGAAAACAGGTTCAGATTCAGTATCTGTTGGAGAGTATTTAAAGAGAGCCATTGGGATTGTCTATGATAAAAGAAAATCGCTTTTTCCTTTATTCTTTGTCGGGGGACTGGGGTTGTTTTTATTATTTGGCATTTTATATTACTTATCTTTTTTAATAGAGGAAACGTATCATATAGACGGTTTTTTCAAAGGAACCGCTTTTTTATTTCCTCTTGGCGCGATGACGTTCGTTTCTTATTGGACCGGTCAGCGAATCAAAACAGATGTAGTGCTCATGAAAAAATTGATGATAGTAGGAATAATTCTTTTATTCGTAATGTTTGGAGTATTAACGGTGATTTATACGCTTCCCGTGCTGATGTTTTGTTTGACAGTCGCCTTTGGCGGCTTAGGATTTGTTCTTCCTTGTATTAATATGATGATTACTTCAGCGGTTTCAGACGAAGAAAGAGGATTTATTGTATCCATTTATGGAACGGTGAGATTTTTAGGAGTAGCGTTGGGACCCGTTGTTTTTGAAGTGTGGATGCATACTGAAAGGCTGATGTTTATTTATAGCTTTAGTTTGCTCGCAGCAGGAGGTTTGTGGGTTTTGTATCAGTTGAAGATTCTTTCTTCTGCAATGGGGAGAAGAAAAGTTGTACAGAAATAAAGAGGCTGGGACAAAAGTATGTTAGTTGAAGAAGCTCCCAACAAATTTGATTCTTGATCAAGAATTAAATTCGTTCGGAGCTTTTCATTGGCAGGGTAAACATAGATTTTATGTATGTAGGTGCTTCTAGCGGTTGATTGGATTCATTTCGTTATGTTTCAATCGCTTTATTAGGTTTTACCTTTTTTCTCATAGGAACCCTTGTGACGAGCAATAAGTAAATGAAGAACGTTCCTATCCAGTAAAGAGAGCTATGTGTTGCTAGAGACAAAGAAAAAGCTTCCAAAAGCGTATAAAGCAGCGTGAAGGCTACCGTACTATAAGCGCTCAGTGCCCATAGCTGTTTGAAAAGAAGCTGCTTCTTAGTGATGAGTCCAATCAGTTTTCCAAGATAAGCAAGGCAGGTAATAGAAAGGAAGTTTAGTCCAGATGTTAATACGTACAGTAAAAGCATAGCGATAGGGACAAGTATGTATAAAGACGACTTTTGTTCGTGCAATAAGTTTAACAGTTCATTTTTATCTTTATGATGCCAATTTAATAAATCATATGAATACGTTTGTGTTTGTGAATTAGTTGTGATGTAAATTCCGTCTTTTAGAAAGCCAATCGCATGAGCAGGAGAATGAAACCGTTCAATAGAATGTGAGGGGTCTAAGATAAAAGCGGTACCGTTTACTTTTTTTGTGAAAGGTTGGCTTGACGTAAGCTGTGAATTTGAAATAGAAAAAGAAGAAACAGATTTCGGGAGATCTGTAGTCGCGGTATGATAGCCGTTTACAATCGTCAAAGTCATAAAGAAAAATGTAGGCAGCAAAGAAATGAATGTTAAAAACAGCACAAAGCCAATTGTTTTATTCGTATGCTCAAAGCGAAGCGACCTTATTTTTTTGAAGGAAGTAAAACTCCATGCTATCTTTTTCAGCATGCTCATTGTAAAGCCTCCTATTATTGAAAATTCTGATTATACCTTATTTTATAGCGGAAATTTAAGGTTTACAATAGATTTTAGAAAACGTTACCAATTAAAATGGTGCGATGGAGCGTTTTGTCAAAAGCATTTCTTTATATGTACAGATTTTGCTGTCATTGTTTTTGGGGGTTATTACGGGCAGTTTGAGGACTGTGCTGTTAATAGTACAGTGGTACACTCGAAAATCGTTATCTGAAGATATATTCGAAAGTAAAATAAAGGAAGGTCTCGTGGTGCAAGGTCTTTCTTTATAGGAGTGGTTATTGTATGATAAATAGTAATAATAAAAAGGATAGGTGCGGGCATGGCTATTTTATGTTGGGCATTAGTTATCATTAGCTTTGTTGTATCGTTTGTTGGGTTGGTTTATCCCATCATCCCAAGCGTGCTATTTGTAGCGCTAGGATTTGTCATATACGGTTTATTTTATGATTTTAGCTCCTATAGCTGGTTATTTTGGGTGATACAAGGATTGTTAGTTGTCGCACTTTTTTTAGCAGACTATATCGCTAATATTATTGGTGTGAAAAAATTCGGAGGCACTAAAGCAGGCGTTTGGGGAAGTACAGTTGGATTGCTTGTGGGCCCGTTTGTTATTCCGGGATTTGGAATTATTTTAGGGCCATTTATCGGAGCGATTGTAGGAGAACTGATTGTCCATCGGACCACAATTAGCAACGCAGTAAAAATTGGAGTAGGTTCGGTTATTGGCTTTTTTAGTGGCGCTATCTCGAAAGGATTTATTCAACTGTTGATGATTGCCTATTTTTTATACGCTGTTTTAAAATAATATATTGACTTTAGGCCAGAAACATGTTAAATTTTTAATGTCGCTAGTAAATGTTATATTGTTCCACAGTAGCTCAGTGGTAGAGCTATCGGCTGTTAACCGATCGGTCGTAGGTTCGAGTCCTACCTGTGGAGCCATGGCGGTGTAGCTCAGCTGGCTAGAGCGTACGGTTCATACCCGTGAGGTCGGGGGTTCGATCCCCTCCGCCGCTATTTTCCAATTTACGTTTGTGACATACATAATTCATATTGTTCCACAGTAGCTCAGTGGTAGAGCTATCGGCTGTTAACCGATCGGTCGTAGGTTCGAGTCCTACCTGTGGAGCCACGTGGACCCTTAGCTCAGCTGGTTAGAGCAGACGGCTCATAACCGTCCGGTCGCAGGTTCGAGTCCTGCAGGGTCCACCATTTATAGGGTTGGAGGAATACCCAAGTCCGGCTGAAGGGATCGGTCTTGAAAACCGACAGGGGTGTTAAAGCCCGCGGGGGTTCGAATCCCTCTTCCTCCGCCATACTATTGTCTATTCAAAGCTTCTTTTGAGAAAAAGAAGCTTTTTTTATGTTTAAAAGAATAGCGAATGGGAATTAGGTAAATATAAATCATGGATTAGGTACTTTTTATTTGAAAGAGTAGGGTAAATTTGCTAATCTAAACGTATATGGTGCTTTTGCGCCAAAATGCTTACATATTTTGAAGGAGGAATTATTCATGGCTTACAAATTACCAGAACTACCTTATGCATACGATGCACTGGAACCACATATCGACAAAGAAACAATGAATATTCACCACACAAAACATCACAACACATATGTTACAAACCTAAACGCTGCTGTTGAAGGCAAAGCGGATTTAGAAAGCAAAAGTATTGAAGAGTTAATTTCAAACTTAGATGCTGTTCCTGAAGATATCCGTACAGCAGTACGCAATAACGGTGGCGGTCATGCGAACCACTCATTATTTTGGACAATCCTTTGCCCTAACGGCGGCGGTGCTCCAACTGGTGAATTAGCAGACGCTATCGCTAGCAAATTCGGCAGCTTTGATCAATTCAAAGAAGAATTTGCAAATGCAGCTAAAACTCGCTTCGGTTCTGGCTGGGCTTGGTTAGTTGTAAACAACGGCGAATTAGAAGTAACAAGCACACCAAACCAAGATAGCCCATTAATGGAAGGCAAAACGCCAATTCTTGGTCTAGACGTTTGGGAGCACGCTTACTACTTAAATTATCAAAACCGCCGTCCAGATTACATTTCAGCATTCTTTAATGTTGTAAAATGGGACGAAGTTACTAAGCGTTACGACGCTGCAAAATAAGCTGAAGATGTATTTAAGAGCCAGTAAAGTAATTATTACCTTTACTGGCTTTTTTGTTTTCCAATTCTTTTACATATCTCCTTTTCTTTTTCACACACTAGGTGTAGAAGAGAAAAGGAGTTTTTTGATATGCCTTTATTAAAAAAAGTAGTTGGAGATGTAGAAGTTAGTAAAGATTTACTTTTGCTTTTAATTATAGGCGGTCTTTATGCCTTGGCTATTTCAATTTCCAATTCGTTTGTTAACATTTATCTGTGGAAACAATCAGGCGAATTTTCGGATCTCGCTATTTATAATTTAGCGGTAGTGGTGCTTCAGCCGCTTACGTTTATTTTAGCAGGTAAATGGGCCAAACGAATTGACCGGGTTGTGGTTTTAAGGTTAGGCGTATCTTTTTTAGCTGTTTTTTATATCGCTGTATTAGTCTGTGGAGCTAACGCAGCCGAGTATTTAGTATTGCTTGGTGGACTGCTGGGTATAGGATATGGCTTTTATTGGCTAGCTTTTAATGTGCTAACTTTTGAAATTACAGAACCTGATACAAGAGACTTTTTTAACGGATTTTTAGGGATCTTAAACTCTTTTGCAGGGATGATTGGTCCTTTAGGAGCGGGCTTTGTTATTTCCGCTTTGTATGAATCACTTGGGTATAAAATTGTGTTTGGTGTATCTCTGCTATTGTTTGTCGGTGCCGTTGTGCTTAGTTTTTTTATTACAAGACGCGCAGCTGAAGGAGTATACAAATTTAAAGAAGTGTGGGCTGAACGAAAAGTCAACAAAGACTGGAATCGAGTATTACAGGCTCATTTCTTTCAAGGATTGCGTGAAGGTACGTTCATTTTTGTCGTATCTGTCATGGTATTTATTACGACGGGAAGTGAATTAGCTTTAGGAACTTATGGACTGGTGAATTCAGCGGTGGCGTTTGTAGGATACTATGTAGCCTCAAGATTTATTAAGCAAAAAAATCGCCTTCGATTTATTTTCACCGGGGGCCTCCTTCTCTATGGAGCAGTCTTTTTGCTTATCTTTAACTTATCGTATCCAAAGTTAATTATATATGCTGTTTGTATTGCTATTGCCTATCCTATTTTGTTGGTTCCATTCATTTCTCTAACGTACGATGTGATTGGACGAGCAAAGGACGTTGTTTCAAAAAGAATCGAATACATTGTTGTCAGAGAAGTATTTCTGAATATTGGGCGCGTTGTTTCCATATCTTTATTTTTAATAGCCGTACTATTTTTTGATGAAGCAAAAAGTATTCCCATTTTATTAGCTATTGTTGGAGCAGGGCATACGATCATTTATTTTTGTGTAAGACATATCTCACAGCCTCTGCACAAAAAAGAAACGACTGTTACTCCTCCAGTATTAAATGAAGGAGACGGAGAGTCTCCAGCTTAGAGTATTATTAGCTCCTTCATTTGTACTATGGAAAATGCCTCGCTTTTCTTTTAGAATAAATACGTTGTGTAAATAGGCACCTGCCAGGTGTCTATTTATTTGCTAAATGTCTGATTTTATGGTGTTATGGTATATATGTTTTATAAAGTGTAGGTGTTGGTATGAAAAAGAAAAAAAGAAGAAAAAGTCACGTGCCTTTTCGTGTGAACTTACTTTTCTTGACCGTATTTGCCCTATTTTCCGTATTAATTTTGCGGTTGGGACTTGTTCAAATTGTGTACGGTGAGAATTACGAACGAGAAGTCGAAAAAACACAGGACGTTACAGTCAGTACGCCTGTTCCTCGAGGGAAAATGTACGATCGGTATAACCGCGTAATTGTAGATAATACCTCTTTAAATACGATTACATATACTCGTTTTCAAGGAAATACAGCTGAAGAAAGGCTGCGCATCGCTAAGAAGTTAGCCACTATGATCGATGTTCCTTACACCACAAATGTGATTGATATTCCAGAAAATAGAAAGAATAAAGATGTTAAAAACGTGGTAAAAATTACAGAACGCGACATGAAGGATTATTGGATTATGCTTCACCCTAAAGAAGCGGAGCAGAAAATTACGAAAGCTGATCGCAAAAAAGTTCAAGATGGTGAAATGACTGATGACGAACTGTATCAACGTCAGTTAGACCGCATTTCTAAAAAAGATTTAGAAAGTTTAAAGAGTGATT
The DNA here is from genome assembly GCF_045369295.1 of Priestia sp. 179-F W1.4 NHS. Taxonomy (NCBI): domain Bacteria; kingdom Bacillati; phylum Bacillota; class Bacilli; order Caryophanales; family Bacillaceae; genus Priestia; species Priestia sp. 179-F W1.4 NHS. The sequence goes on from NZ_JBIQFF010000001.1 coordinate 381,494, forward strand.
TAGAAGTTCTAGCTATTAAGCGCCAAATGGAGGCAGGTTATTCTAACACCCCGCAAGTTGTTAAAAGCGGTGTGACAAATGAAGAGTATGCCGTTGTAAGTGAGCATTTAGATGAACTTCCGGGTGTTGATACAACAACGTATTGGGATCGCTCATACCCAGAAAACAGCACTCTCCGTACTTTGCTTGGAAATGTATCCTCTGCCAACGAGGGTCTGCCCAAAGATAAAGTACAGTATTACTTATCAAGAGGCTATAGTCGAAATGACCAAGTTGGGACGAGCTATTTAGAGAAGCAATACGAAGCTCAGCTCAGCGGTCAAAAAGAAAAAGTCCAGTATGTAACAGATGATAAAGGAAATCTCCTTGATACAATTCAAGTGTCGAAAGGCGAACGCGGCAGTGATTTAGTTTTAACTATTGATATGGAGCTTCAAAAAGCGGTAGAAAAACAAATTACGGACCAGCTTTTAGCCAAAAAGAAAATGAAAGGAACGCAGTTTTTAGACCGTGCTTTTGTGATTATGATGGATCCTCACACAGGAGAAATCTTAACAATGGCAGGTAAAAAATACACCATTGATAAGAAGACTGGGGTACCTAAAATAGAAGATTTTGCATTAGGGAATATTTCAACATCTTATACAATGGGCTCTGTTGTAAAAGGGGCAACGGTTCTAGCTGGCTTAGATTCAGGAGCTATTAAGCCAAACACAGTGTTCGTTGATGAACCGTTAAAAATTAAAGGAACACCAATTAAGAAATCAGCTGAGGCTGAGGGGTTAGGACCCTTAACGTATTCATCCGCGTTAAAATATTCATCCAACGTATTTATGTTTAAAACGATAATGGCGATGGCTGGATTACAGTACCACAAGAACATGACTTTACCGATTAAACCTGACACATTCAGCGAACTGCGTTCGTACTACAGTCAGTTCGGCTTAGGCGTATCAACAGGCATAAACCTCGATAACGAATCAACAGGTGTACAAGGCGGAAGCAATGTTCCAGGTACAGCACTTGATTTAGGAATTGGCCAGTATGATACGTACACGCCGCTGCAGCTTGTTCAATACACTTCTGCAATAGCTAATGGAGGGTATCGCATCAAGCCGCAGCTAGTAAAAGAAATCCGAAAGCCAACGATAAAGACCGATGAAATTGGTGGTACGCAGCATTCATTTGAACCTGATGTGTTAAATCGTATCACGATGAAAGAAGAATACATTAAAGATGTTCAAAATGGCTTTAAACGGGTTACGCAGGAACAAGGCGGTACAGGGTACGCAGCTTTCCATACAGCGAACTATAATCCTGCTGGTAAATCTGGAACGGCACAAGCCTATGAGAAAAACCCAAGCGGAGGGGATCCAATTAAAGTTAATAATTCAAACTTTGTGGCCTTTGCTCCGGCAAATGATCCTGAAATTGCAGTAGCTGTCGTGGTACCATCGGCATTTGTGCCAAGTGCACCAAATACCATTACAAAAGAGCTTGCTCGTTCTGCGCTCGATACGTATTTTGATTTAAAGAAAAAAGGTGAACAAGAAGTAAAAGATCAAGAAGAGAATCAACAGGCTGTCATTGCAAACGACGCCAATTAAAGAGGTTGGGAAAAAGCATATTAGTTGAAGTAAGATCCGAACAACGTTGATTAAGAATCAACACTGTTCGGATTTTTTTATTGAGAGGGTGAACGTAGATTTCATGTAAGTAGGTGCTTTAAGCGGTTGATTGGAGGGCAGGGCGAAGACTTCTGCCGGAAAAGCGGAAGAAGTGAGACCCCGCAGGGGCGGAAGCGACAACGAGGCTCACCGGCCGCCTGCTTGAACGGAAATCAACAGTGGTGTCAGAAGTGATTCGTACTGGCTTATTTATCTAATTTACTTATCTTTATATCAAATTAATTTAGTTGTGTCTCAACCTCTTCTTTTTTTGTTAGAAATCTTTACATATATGGTTTTTTATTGAATTTAAGGGTCGTAAGAACTAGTTTTTTACCTAAAAAACACGCAGATAGGCCTTCGTTTACAAAAGCTTTACATTGAGTTAAAACACAATTAATAGTCGGCTATTATTCTGTAAGTGTAAGGATTAATAGAAATGATCAAAGTAAGGGGAAGCGTTCGGCTTCTCGTATGTATTTACACTAATAGTAAACAATAGATATTAAATAGACATAGAGAGACTTTTATTGTGCTCAAAACGGTTAAAGACGATGAAGGAGGATTATCTAATGGCAATAACAATGGAATTGACTAACAAAGAAAAAGTAAATACTCCGCAAACAAAAGAAATTGTATATAAAACAAAAGGTTTGAATTTATGGTATGGCAACACACATGCCTTAAAAAATATTGATTTAGACATTCATGCTAACGAAGTTACCGCGATCATCGGTCCATCGGGCTGCGGAAAATCAACATATATTAAAACGTTAAATCGTATGGTAGAAATGACGCCAATTGTCCGTACCTCAGGTGAAATTGAGTATAGAGGAAAAAATATTTTTGATAAATCGTACCATGTGGAAGAGCTGCGCACGCAAGTAGGAATGGTTTTCCAAAAACCAAATCCGTTCCCAAAATCTATTTATGATAATATCGCGTACGGTCCAAGAATTCATGGCGTCCGCAACAAGAAAAAACTAGATGAAATTGTTGAAAAAAGTTTACGAGGAGCAGCTATTTGGGACGAAGTTAAAGATCGTTTGAATCAAAATGCGAATGGGTTGTCAGGTGGACAACAGCAGCGTATCTGTATTGCACGCTGCTTGGCTATTGAACCCGACGTTATTTTAATGGATGAGCCTACTTCTGCACTCGATCCAATTTCGACATTAAAAGTAGAAGAGTTAGTACAAGAATTAAAGAAAGACTTCAGCATTATTATTGTTACACATAATATGCAGCAAGCGGCACGTATTTCAGATAAAACAGCATTTTTCTTAAATGGAGAAGTGGTAGAGTACGCAGAAACAGATAAAATCTTCTCAATGCCATCTGATAAACGCACAGAAGATTATATTACAGGTCGTTTCGGTTAAGACATACAAGGAGATGGGATGAGTGGTTGTACGCGAAAAGTTTCATGGTGATTTAAAGATATTACGTGAAAAATTATTAGAAATAGGGCGCTTAACGCATGAGGCGTTATCAAAATCAATTGAAGCGTTGCAAACAAGTAACGTTGAGCTGGCGCTAGAAATTATCGATGGTGATTCATACGTGGATGACTTAGAAGAAGAAATTAATGACCTAGCTATCTTACTGATTGCAAAGCAGCAGCCCGTGGCTATTGATTTAAGACGTATTATTGTGGCAATTAAAATTGCTTCGGATGTTGAGCGTATGGCAGATTTTGCCGTTAATGTAGCAAAATCAGCTATACGAATTGGAAACGAAGAATTAATTAAGCCGTTAGAACATGTAAAGAAAATGCACGATATTTCGATTGAAATGCTGAGCCTTTCGTTAAAAGCTTATCACGAAGAAGATCTGGTGTTGGCTAAAAAAGTAGCGGAAATGGACGATCAAGTGGATGAGCTTTACGGAATAACAATTAAAGAACTTTTAAGTCTTGCTAAAGAAAAGCAGGAGGCTATGAACCAAATTACACAGCTTTTATTTGTAGCCCGTTATTTAGAGCGTATGGCTGATCATACCACTAACGTAGCAGAAAGCGTATTTTACCTTGTAAAAGGCAAACGCTACGATTTAAATGAATAGTGGAAAAAGAGGCTGGGAAAAAAGTGTTTTAGTTGAAGGAAGATCCGAACGATGAATCGTTCGGATTTTTTTCATTGTATCGAGAAACGTAGGTTTAATGTAGCTGCTTCTAGCTGTTAATGAGAGGGAAGGGCAAAGAACTCCTGCAGGAAAAGCGGAAGCGACGAGGAGGCTCATCGCCGCCCTCGGAAAGCGACATTTTGCACGGAAATCAACAGCGGTGTAACAAACGATTCATACGGGCTCATGCATCCAATTTGCTGGGCTGGATTTTTTAACACAAATCGACAAATTGCGTTTATTGTGGCAACTTTTTCTGAATGGTAAGATGTTAATAAGTTTATACGGCATTTATATGTAGAAAAAACAATCTAAGAAACGAAGTGATAAAACAGTGGCTCCTAATCTTATTCAAAACTTAAATGTGTGTATAGCTACTCAGCTTGACTCATCTCGTATTTATGTTCACTGGTCGTTTTCAGAGCATATTCGAGAGATGGTAGAAAGTATGTTTTCGACACGATGGGAAGAATTGAATCTAGCTATGTGTACGTATGATATAACAGGCCTTCATTTTAACGGCCATGAATCAAACCGCTATTATATGAAGGGTCTTACCGCTCATCAAGACTTCATGTTTATGAATAGCTTGGAAAGTGAGCGCACGTATGTAATAGATATTGGTATTCAAGATAAAGAAGGAAGTTTTTTTTCCCTTCTTCGTTCGAATCCGGTTTATTTGATGAAAGAACAGCATGAACAAGTGAATGTAACGTCGTTGAGCTGGATGTACGAACCTGTAAAAGTTCACCAAGGTGTTCAAAATGAATTTAGCACATATTCCTTATATTCAAATGACTTGGAGCAGGTGAAGAAGCAATATGAATAGTGATGACTGTATTCTTTTAACTTATATGCATTATCCGTTGCTACATGTACTTCAAGCAGAGAGTGAGTATCCGCTGTTTGAACAAGTAACGAACGAATTCATCCCTTTTTTAGATCAAATTGAGTCTGAAAAATTGATAGGTGCAACAGCTGCGATGTCTTGTGTATTTTTGAACGTATTAAACGACGAGGAGTTTAATACTCGTTACGCTCAGTATTTACACCAGTTTTCAAGCCGGCAGCATCAGAGAGCACTCACTTTTTTAAAAAAGTGGGACGGGAGCTTGTTCTCAGCCTGCAAATATTTCTTTCAGCATGACATGATGGAATGTATTCCTACTACCGTAACGAACGCGTTCGTTTCCATCCTTAAAACAGAACAAACGTTAAATCTCCAAATTACAGAAGCAATACGTGTTTTTCAACAGTTTTTTGAAAAAAAGCCCGTCGGTTTTTTTATACAGCAAGGAGAGTATACTCATCAAGTAGATATGCTCCTGAAATCTCATGAAATGCGCTATACCTTTGTGAAGTCATCAACAGATGAACTAAAAAAGTCCCCTGCTGGTATTATCTTGTTTCCATATCCTAAGCAAGGAAAACAAGTTGAGGAAGGAACAATGAATAAAGCGAGCGCTGTTTTGGATTTGAAAGCGAAGGACACGCTTGGCTTTCAGCGAATGCAAGCAGCAAGTGGTACATTTCAATACCCTTTAGATTACGCGAGGGATATAGAGTTTTATCCAAATGAAACTCTTGCACTCTATGGTGCAACAAAAAGCGCCGAATTTGTCAGTGAGAACAATGAATTGTTTATTTCAACCGTACAGAAGTCAGAGGCGATGCTAGGTGTGATCGATTTTAAACATCCTAGCGTGGTGAATGCCATCTACCGACAGTGGCTCCTTTTAAGTAGCAGCGATTGGCTTTATACTTTTGAAAAAGTCAGAGGTGAATACGAAAGGCAAATAAAGCTGTTTGATTTTCTCTGTCACGAAGAGAATCCAAGGATGGATAGTGAAAACAGTTTTCTTTCAGGAAGTTCTTTTTTATACCCTGTAAAAGAGATAGAGCCGTCGGCTTTATCAGTAAATCAATATAAAGGCGGTCTCTCCATTTTAATGCTTGCATGGGAATTCCCTCCTCTAGTTATCGGAGGACTTGCACGACATGTATTTGATTTATCCAGAGCGTTAGCTAGAGCGGGCCATCACGTTAGTGTATTAACGACGTATGTAGAGGGGCTGCCGGAATATGAACGTTTATACCGTGTTCACGTTTACAGAGTTAAAAGCCTGCAGCCTCATCATCCGGATTTTTTGACATGGGTAAACAGTTTGAACGTGGCTATGGCTCTTAGAGGACTGCAGTTAGGCTACAAGCTGTCTTTTGACGTTATTCATGCTCATGACTGGCTTGTTGCATCCGCAGCAAAATGTTTAGCAGATAAAACGGATAGACCGCTCATTACGACCATTCATGCGACAGAACATGGGCGCAATAATGGTATTCATAATGACATGCAGCAGAAAATTCACTTGCAAGAAGAGGAGCTGATTCGACAATCAAGCTCAATCATTGTCTGCAGCGACTATATGAAGAAAGAATTAATCACTTTATTTCACGTAGAACAAGATAAAATTGCTGTATTTCCAAATGGAATTGACAAGCAGCTGGTAGTCGACGCAGTAAATGAGCGGTTAAAAGAAAGTTTACAAAAGAAATATAATTTTAGAAAGGCCCCTATTATTTTTTCAATTGGACGAATTGTATATGAAAAAGGATTTCAGCTATTTATTGAAGCAGCGGAACTATTTAAGAAAAAACAAATAGATGTTCAATTCGTTGTGGCGGGAAAAGGGCCTTTACTTCATGAGTTTCGAACGCAGGTAAGTGAAAAGCAATTGGACAAATACGTGTATTTTATTGGGTACATTACCGATAACGAACGAAATCAGCTTCTGCAAGCTTGTAAAATGGTTGTTTTTCCAAGTCTATATGAACCTTTTGGAATTGTAGCTTTAGAGGGTATGGTAGCCAAGAAGCCAACCATCGTTGCCGATACAGGAGGTCTAAGCGATATTGTTTCACATTTCGACACGGGCCTGACGTTTGCCCGAGGAGATACGCTCGAATTAATCAACTGTATTGAATTTTTGTTAAAAAATGAAAAAACAGCTGCGAAAATCAGCGAAAATGGGTATAGAAAAGCAACAACTATGTTTAGCTGGGAAAAAATCGCTATCGATACAAGTAAGCTGTTTCAACATCACATTTGCCAGGATAAAAAAAGGAGGGAGGCAAAAAATTGAAAGCCATTATACTTGCTGGCGGTAAAGGAACAAGACTGCAGCCTTTGACCTATACGATTCCAAAGCCTATGCTGCCGCTTTACGATAAACCTGTGATGGAATATAGCATTGAACTGCTTAAGAAACATGGAATTACAGAGATTGGGATTACGCTGCAGTATAGGCATGAACAAATTATTGAATACTTTGGGGATGGCTCTCAGTGGGGAGTGACGCTTACTTATTTTATCGAAAAAGAGCCTCTTGGAACAGCGGGCGGAATTAAGCGAGCAGAGGCTTTTATTGAGGAAGACTGTATTATTATTAGTGGAGATGCCTTAACAGAAATTAATCTTCAAGACGTTATTCATTTTCATTATGAACAAAAAAGCGAAATGACCATTGTTACAAAAGAAGTAAACGACGTGCGGGGTTATGGAGTGGTGACGATAGATGAAGGGAATCGAGTCACGGGATTTGTAGAGAAACCGACCTACGAACAGGCCAATAGCCGATTGATTAATACGGGAGTGTATGTGATCAAAAAATCCGTTCTTGATTACGTGAATTCTTATGGTCCTACAGATTTTAGCTTTGACATTATCCCGCTTCTTTTGGAATATAATCATACTGTGTGCAGTTTTGTAACAGAGGATTATTGGATTGATATTGGGCAAATCCACCATTATCGTCAAGCACACTATGATCTATGGAGCAAGTGGTTTGGCAATAGACAGGAAAGTATTGTCTCAGATGACGCGCTTATAGAAGAAGGGGTGACTGTTTACGATCCGGTTTACGTAGGAGAAAATGTGGTGATTAGAAAAGGTGCTTCAATTGGTCCTTACACGATTATCGGAACCAATAGTATCATAGAAGCACATGCTGCAATCGATAAAACGATTTTGCTTCAAAACGTAACGGTGGGGGCAGAATCGTTTTTATACAACGCTACGATAGGTCCGTATGTAAATGTTCAAGCAATGACTACGTATGTCCAAGATACAGTAGCTGAAAATCAAGTGCTACCTCAACTTTCTGTAAAACCAGATGTTTCTATCTTCAAAAACGGTCGCCTGTATGTACATTCATCTGTTGATCGAGAAAGACTATACAATGCGTTATTACTTGTATGCAAACATCAAGGATCGTTCTGTCTAGCAAGCGATGATGAAGGAGAAGCTATTCAACTTCGTAAAGAATGCTTTTCTTTTTTACGGAGTAATCATTCGGCTGTGTATGATATTAAAAAAGAAGCCCTTCCGGTATTTCGATATTATATGATGACTTCACAAGCGAGCATTGGTATTTACATTGGTGTGGATAGCAAAAACAGCGGTCTGTTTTTAGAAATATATGATAATAAAGGACAATTAGTTAATCAGCTTATTGAAAAAAAGATTGAGCGGATGTATCTTCAAGCTAAAAAAGCAAACATAACGACTTCTGTTTCACTTAAAGAAACAAGCATAGGAAATATCAGGGAAGAATATTGTGATGCTTTAGTAAAATCAATTAATCAGCATGTTTTATTAGAAGACAGTACGCGGATTGGTGTGATTTGTTCACCGTTTATACAGGAAGTTGTCGAATTATTATGTAAGCGTCTTCGTGTTCATGTGTTATTTTTAAACAAGTGGGAGAAAACAGAAGAAACCAAACGAATAATTAAACGAAATAAGCTGTCTTTTTGTATTCAGATTAAAGAAGATGGAGAAACATTTGCTCTATATGATGAAAAAGGCTGCAGCGTAAATGACTCAGAAATTATGTCGCTTTATATTTATAGCGTATACATGACAAAAAAAGTAGCATTCGTTCCTATTCCTATACACTATTCATCCACATTAGAAACATTTGCTCAATCTCTCAATCAATCATTTATGAGGACAAAAGCAAAAAAACGTGATTTGCTTAGTCTTTTGGGGCCTGTTCAATTTCAGTTAGATGCCATGTACGCTTTATGTCAGCTGATCGAATTAATTATGGTGCAGCAGCGGAAAATTTCTGAAATGATTCAATATGTTCCCCACGCTTATATGAACTGGCGCTATATTTCATGTCCGATAGAAATTCAAGAACAAGTGATGAAGAAGTTATTAGAAGAAGCAATCGGTAAACAAGTGTATGTCATTGATGGTTTAAAAATTTACCATGATCCTCATGAATGGACGCTTATTTTGCCCGATGGTCACTTGCCTGTATTAAATATTTATTCAGAGGCGTTAAACACTCAGACTGCCAAGAAGCTGTCGGCATATTTTGTAGAAAAAATACAAGAATATCAAAGAGTGTAAATAATGGATTTTATTTAAAAGAAAGGAAATACGCCTCTCATAAAAAGAGTTCCGCCTATTTTAAGAAACTTCATCTATATATAAGGCGTAGCAGAGAAGGAGCTCAGGACTCTAAGAGGAAAGAAAAAGTGAAGAAATGAAATTAAATGACTTTCTTCAAAAAAACAGACTGGCATTTCCTTTCGAAAAATGATATTATATTAAAGTCTGATTTATGTTTATAATGTTTGGAGGGAAAATAGATGCGCGTAAACGTTACATTAGCTTGCACTGAAACTGGTGACCGTAATTACATTACAACTAAAAACAAGCGTAATAACCCAGATCGTCTTGAGTTAAAAAAATACAGCCCAAGACTTAAAAAAGTTACACTTCATCGTGAAACAAAGTAAGCAGTAGGAGTACAATCCTGCTGTTTTTTTTATAGGGGGGGAATTAAAATGAAATCTCATCTGCGCAAAGAGATGAAGCGCGTTCTTAATTTAATTTCTGAAGAGCAGCACGAGGCACATTCAACAAGCATAGCAAATGCACTGTATGAAACTTGTTTATGGAAAGAGGCTAGAGTCATTGCAGCTACGGTTTCAAGAAATAAAGAAGTTAATACGAAAGTCATCATTGAACGCGCTTGGAAAGATGGAAAAAAAGTAGCTGTTCCAAAATGCAACCCCACAACATCTCAAATGGTTTTCTACGAGATTACGAATTTTTCACAGCTTGAAACAGTGTACTACGGGTTAGCCGAACCAATTGTTGAAGAAACGGTTCACGTTTCAAAATCTTCAATTGATTTAATCCTTGTGCCTGGCGTGGTATATAGCAAGAATGGATATCGTATCGGCTATGGAGGCGGCTATTACGATCGTTATTTAACAGATTATACCGGACAGAAGCTAAGCCTTGCGTTTGATTGTCAAGTCGTTTCAGAGGTTCCATATGAATCTCATGATATTCCCGTTGAATATATTTTGACAGAGAAGGAGCTTATTTGCTGTGAATCCGTTTGATGCTGTCATGATAATCGTGATATTACTCATGGCAGGAGCGGGCTACATAGCAAAAGCACTGACAGTATCGGGAGCCTGCATGTCTTTCATCGTAGGAGCGAGCGTTTACATCGGTTTTTCGCTTCAAGGTTTTTTACTCTTACTCTTATTTTTTAGCACTTCTACGTTGTGTAGTAAGTATAAAAAAGAAAAAAAACGCGCATTAGAAGAAAAGCTAGAGAAGCACGACAGGCGAGATTACATTCAAGTCCTTGCTAATGGAGGTGTAGCTGCTGCTTGCGGTTTGTTATATGCTGCAACAGCTTTGCCTGTTTACATGTGGATGTTTATGATTAGTATCTCAGCTGCTAATGCTGACACATGGGCATCTGAAATAGGGTCTCTTAGTAAGAAGCCGCCGTTTTACATTTGGACGTTAAAGAGAGTAGAAGCGGGTACTTCAGGAGCCGTTTCACTTTTAGGTACAGCAGCCGGAGCAGCCGGAGCTTTTCTTATTGCTGCCGCTTGTTATTTTGCTTTTCCATCCGTATCGCTGAGTAGTATATTGCTAGTTGGGTGCTTTGGTTTTATTGGAAACGCTATAGACACTCTTCTTGGAGCAAGCGTGCAAGTTCGCTTTCGCTGTCAAAGCTGCGGTATTGAAACGGAACGGAAAGATCATTGCGGCAAGCCAACCGTAAAAGAAAAAGGAATAACGTTCTTTAACAATGATGTCGTGAATCTTGCCGCTATTTTGCTTGCTGCTTTTACAGGCGGAATCCTTATCCTGCTTTTACCTATATAAGAGCATAAAATGTTCGTCATAGGAGCAAAGTAAACGTAAGGAGGCTTGAAAATGAGACATATTGTATTAGTACTTACGCTTTTAGTTGTTGGAACGCTGGGCTACCAAATGAGATACCGTGTTTTAAATTCGCTGTTTGGAAATTCATTTATCCGCAGCCTAGCTGTTCGTTCATTTTTTAATTTGCCGTTTGTTCGGGATCGTTTAATGAAGCAGGTCTTCCGCTAAGAGCGAAAGATACATAAAAAACACCTTACAGACATGTAAGGTGTTTTTTCGTAGAAAAAGAAAAAGGGAAAATCGTTGCTTTTTTCCTGGCTTTCTGCCATCTTTACATATAGAGAGTGTGAGGAGGTGACTATTTGTCTAGGCAAGATTTTTATTATTTGCAGGTGGCACAGCAATTGCTTGGCCATTCTTCATATGAGCTGATTTCGATGAAAGCTGATGCTTCAGAGCTATGGTTTCAATCTCACTATCGCAAAGATAAGTCAATAATCCGCATAGTCCGCCGTAATTTCAAATCAGTCGTTGAGCAGCAAAAAGATGTATTGTATGCATTACAAAGAGCTGAGAATGTGCGAAAGCAGAGCGGTAAATCAACGCTTACTCTTAACACAATTTACTTTGCTGATTTTGATCCTTTTTATACAGAGCAGTCCTTAGAAAGTGCGCCGAGTCCCTCTAAAGTGAATAGTTATGTTGAACAACTAACGGCAGAGAAAGCAAGCGCTTATGAACCTCTATTCGAACGGCTGGGTCTTACATTAGAAAGCGCAGACAATTTCTCTTCCGAAGAAGAAGCTCAGCGGATAGAACAGTGGAAACATAAAATTGTGCTTTTTGTGCAGAAAAAACAAAGCGAAGAACAGCAAATAGCTGGATACGGAAAGCCTATTTTTACATATATATTTTTAGCGATGCAAATCTTAATGTTTCTATTTCTGGAGTGGAAAAGCAGTACGCAAAATACGCTCACTCTGATTCAATACGGAGCTAAATATAACCCTTTAATTATAGAAGGCGAATGGTGGCGTTTTTTTACACCTATAATTTTGCATATAGGACTTCTGCATTTGCTTATGAATAGTGTAGCCCTGTATTATTTAGGAACGCTTGTAGAGAGGATATATGGCAGCGGGCGTTTTGTCTTTATTTATATATTTGCCGGGTTTGCAGGATCTCTAGGAAGTTTTATATGGAATACGTCTATTTCCGCAGGAGCCTCAGGGGCCATTTTCGGTTGCTTTGGAGCTTTACTGTTTTTAGCAAGAACAAATCCACGCTTCTTTTTTCGAACAATGGGATCGAGTTTCATTGTCATCATTGTGATTAACTTGATTTTTGGATTTGTTGCGCCGAACGTCGATAATGCAGGGCATATTGGCGGTTTGGTTGGCGGATTTTTAGCTGCAAGCATCGTCAGTTTACCGAAACAAAAAAAGCTGTATATTCAGATTCCGGCTTTCATTTGCACGCTTTTATTAGTAGGAAGTCTGCTTTTTTATGGATATCATGAGCGTTCTGTTTATCAAGATGAGCCATATGCACTCAGCGTAGCGGCTACGTATCTTCAGCAGAAGCAGTATGAAGAAGCAAAAGACGCCATCAAGCTTTTTATTGAAAAAGGGACAAGCAATAGTGACATATATTTTATCAGTGCTAGCGCAGAACTTTATCTTGAAAATTATAAAGAAGCTAAACAGCAATTGAATCAGGCTGTAAAGTATGATTCAACTTTTCATGAGGCGTATTACTATTTAGCTTTGGTGAATATAAAACTGAATGATATTTCAGCGGCCACACAAAATATCGACAAAGCAATTGCGCTTGAACCACAAAGTAAAAAATATGAAAAGCTGAAGCAACAGCTAGAAAATTAAAACTGTTGAATGACGAATTTAATATTTTATACTTTACTATTGTGAGAACGTTTACTAGAATATTAATATGTAGACCTAGCAGTGGGCGTTAAATACGGCCGCTGTTTATGACTGAATGACTGTTGAGTTATTTCAAAATAAATGAATCATATCACCTAGAAAATAGGATAAAGGTGACAGAATGAATACGTTATATGATGTACAACAATTATTAAAGTCCTTCGGCATTTTTATATACGTAGGCGATCGTACTGCTGATTTAGAGCTGATGGAAGCGGAAGTAAAAGAATTATATCAGTCTAATTTGATTGATGTACGTGATTACCAAATGGCAATTCTTTTGCTTCGTCGAGAGTTAAAACAACAAAAAGAGAAAAAGGATGAATGAACATGGATGACAAATGGTTAGTTGGAGTTGATTTAGGCGGTACAACAATAAAAATGGCCTTTATTAATCATTATGGAGAAATCATTCACAAGTGGGAAATTAATACGGATGTGAGCGAGCAAGGCCGTAAAATTCCAACAGATATTGCAAAAGCAATTGATAAAAAGTTAAACGATCTTGGAGAAGTAAAATCAAGGTTGGTAGGAATTGGTATTGGTGCACCGGGGCCTGTCAACTTTGCAAACGGTTCGATTGAAGTAGCTGTCAATTTAGGTTGGGAAAAATTCCCTATCAAAGATATCTTGGAAGTAGAAACTTCTCTTCCTGTTGTAGTAGACAATGATGCAAACATTGCAGCCATTGGAGAAATGTGGAAAGGTGCTGGAGACGGAGCAAAAGATTTGCTGTGCGTTACGCTTGGTACAGGTGTTGGCGGCGGTGTCATTGCCAACGGTGAAATTGTACAAGGCGTAAATGGAGCAGCTGGTGAGATTGGCCACATCACATCTATTCCTGAAGGCGGTGCACCGTGTAACTGCGGCAAAACCGGCTGTTTGGAAACAATTGCTTCAGCAACGGGGATTGTACGTTTAACGATGGAAGAGTTAACGGAAACGGACAAACCAAGTGAGCTTCGCACAGTGTTAGAACAAAACGGACAAGTTACATCTAAAGATGTATTTGATGCAGCTCGTTCAAAAGACGAGTTAGCTATGCATGTTGTAGATAAAGTTGCCTTTCATTTAGGCCTAGCGCTAGCAAACTCTGCTAATGCATTAAACCCTGAGAAAATCGTTCTAGGTGGCGGTGTGTCTCGTGCAGGCGAGGTATTACTTGCACCGGTAAGAGACTATTTCAAACGTTTTGCATTTCCTCGCGTAGCGCAAGGTGCTGAACTAGCAATCGCTACTTTAGGAAATGATGCGGGAATTATTGGAGGAGCTTGGTTAGTTAAATCTTATTTTGAATAATAAGCATGAATCTAACTGAGATAAAAAAGCGCTTTGACATTTAGTCAAAGCGCTTTTTTATCATGCATCTTTTCAATCTTTACATATACATAGTGTAAAGGAGTGAAGATTATGCGAATTATAGATATCCAAAAGCCTTACGATTACAAGCGAACCATAAAAGACATACAAACACTTTTGACTTATTATCCCTATGGTTCTCTTGAATGGATAGGGTGCAGCGTGCTTGGAAAGCCGATTCCTCATATTTTAATTGGAAACGGAAAGAGAAAGGTTCATATCAATGCGTCGTTTCATGCTAATGAATGGATTACGACAAATGTTCTTCTACAGTTTATGGAAGATTATTTAGCTGCTCTTCATTATGATCAGGCGTTGAACGGGCAAGATTCAAGAGCTCTTTTTAATCAAATTACGCTTTCTGCAGTTCCAATTGTTAACCCAGACGGAGTAGATCTGGTCTTAAAAGGTCCTGGTGTAGGCGAACCTTATGCGTCTTTTCTTTCTAAAATAGGGAGAGATTTTCCGGATTTTCAAAGCTGGAAAGCAAATATCCGAGGGGTGGACTTAAACAATCAGTTTCCGGCTTATTGGGAAATCGAAAAAAAGCGTAAAGAACCTAAAGCGCCGCATTATCGAGATTTTCCAGGCTATGAATCTCTCTCTGAACCTGAAGCTCAGGCAATGGTAAAACTCGTTGAGCGTCATGATTTTGATTGTGTGATTGCTTTACATACCCAAGGAGAAGAATTTTATTGGGGGTATATGAATGAAGAGCCTGAGGAAGCAGAGGAAATAGCAAGCTATTTTGAAAGGGTAAGCGGTTATAAAGCTATCAAAACGATTGATAGTCACGCGGGATTTAAGGATTGGTTTATTTTAGAAAAGAAAAAGCTGGGGTTCACCCTAGAATTGGGAAAAGGGATTAATCCGCTGCCTTTATCTCAAATATCGCGCGTATATAATCCGACTAAAGCTATTTTAGTTGCGGCAATGGATTATCTGTCTATTTAAAAAGCCACGCAAAGCATATGCTTTGCATGGCTTTTTTAATGATGTACCGCCGGATAGCCGTGATGTATGATGGTCATCACGGTAAACCATCCGAATACACCGAATGTTAGTACCGAAAAACCAATGCCTAATATGTTTTTATTTCTCAAAGATGAAATAGCTGCAAATACGCCTAGCAATGTTGTTAGTGCAAAAATAATCATAAGACCCACTCGAAGAAACCTCCTTTAGGTAACTTAAAATTAAAGCGCTATCATTAGCTTATCCCTTCAATTGTAAAACTTTTCTAACCGTTTGTCGAGATGAAAACCAATCTTTCTTTTGCTTCTTTGGCTTAGAAAGGTCCTTACTTTCATTTATAAGATGATGTGTGTATGATAATGCATATAACGGAAATAAATTTACACAAGGAGGACACATTATGAACTATCATCGTATACCGCTAGGACCTATTCAAACGAATTGTTATGTCGTTGCTAACGAAAAAAAAGAATGTTTAATTTTTGATCCGGGAGCTCAGGGAAAACAGCTCGTTGAATTTCTCGAAAAACAAACGTATAAACCATTAGCTATTTTGCTGACACACGCTCATTTCGATCACATTGGAGGAGTAGATGAGGTGATGAATCACTACTCTATCCCGCTTTATGTACATAAAAACGAAAAAGAATGGCTTCATAATAGTGACTTAAACGGGTCGAAATTTTTTGACCTAGGAGAAATTACAGCTCCAGATGCAACCGATATTATTTCATCAGAAGGCAATTTAACAATCGGTTCATTCCAATTTGAGGTGTATGAAACGCCTGGTCATTCTCCTGGCAGCGTTTCATATTATTTCAAACCGGGTAACTTTGTAGTATCTGGTGACGCGCTTTTTGCAGGCGGCATCGGGCGCACAGATTTACCTGGAGGTAATCAAGCTCAGCTGTTAGAAAGCATCGAATCGAAATTGCTGTCCCTTCCAGAAGATACGCTTGTACTAAGCGGTCACGGACCTGAAACAACTGTGGGACACGAAATGGATCAAAATCCTTTTCTAAATGGGTTTTAAGAATACAAAAAGCGATGGAAGCCCATCGCTTTTCTCTTTACTGTCCTGGTGTCATCATAAAAGTTGACCAGTATGTGAACCCCACAAAAAAGACGGTCAAATATGCTCCAAAAACGTAAATGTACATTCTTTCAGACAGCTTTAAATAACTAAGAATTACAAAAAAGCCTGTTTGAGCTAAAAAGAGTAAAGAAGTCTTATGCATGTGACCGAGGTAAAACATTACAGTGAAAATTGCTGTCCAGAACCCCATTACACGGTACATTCGTTCCACGTCCATTTCCTCCTTTATCAAACTTAGTTAGTGTCATGATGAATGTCATCGCTGTGTAAGCACTAGAAAGCACTTATGAAACTATATCGATACTTTTCCATTATAATACATCCTTTCTTTCCTGAAAACGCTATCTTTTCCTTGAAATACGACAGAAGAAAAAAAGTTATACAAAACGTATGCAAAATACTATACAAAGGTTATACAAAACGTGTACAATGTATATAAACAATCTATAACTAAAAAACGGGAGGGTTTCATATGGAAGAAATTAAATTTTATACGTACCCGAGCTGTACATCATGTCGTAAAACGAAAAAGTGGCTAGTGAAGGAAGATGTAAATTTTAAAGAGCGTCATTTATTTAGAGAAACACCTACTCATAAAGAAATGCTTGAACTTCTTTCTATGACAACAGAAGGGATGGATGAACTTCTTGCTAAAAGAAGTCAGGAATATAAAAAGTTAAATGTTGATGTGGACAGCATGACGTTATCACAAGTAGTCAATCTATTAATTGAACATCCTCGTTTGCTTCGCCGCCCCATTTTAACGGATGGCAAAAAGCTTGTAGTAGGTTATAACGAATCTGCACTTAAAAATTTGGTCAAGAAAAAAACAAGTCTTGCGTCTCTAGTTGTGTAAGCATACATGATGAAGAAGCTCAATTCAGTAAATAACGAATAAAACGACAGCGTAGAGTTTTACATCACGTTGTCTTTTTTTTATGTAATCGTTTAGAGGTGTACAGAAGTTGTACATCGTGTACAAGGACTGAAGCGAAGAAAAGAAGCGTATACGAAAAAAATTATAAAAATGAAAAAAGAAGGAGGAAAATCTCGAAAAAGGTCGAAATTACTGTTTCTAGGTGTTTTAAGAATCATCTTCATTACAAATAAAGGAGTGATCATCGTTTGACCGAAATTGAACAGTTTGCTACTTACGTTATACGAGATGCATGTGAGTGTCGAAGTTCTGATGTGCATATTGTGCCCCGAAAGAAAGATGCTGTGATTCAGCTGCGAATTGACCAGGAGCTTATTTTAAAGAGGGTTATTTCAAAGGAAATGTCTGAACGGCTCATTTCGCATTTTAAATTTTTAGGGGGAATGGATATTGGGGAGCGCAGAAAACCTCAAAATGGTGCATTGACCACTTCCGTTGATCACTATCAAGTAAATTTGCGTTTATCAACTCTTCCTACTTCTCATGATGAAAGTCTTGTTATTCGGCTTTTGCCTCATCAACAATCTACCTCTCTCAAACATTTATCTCTTTTTCCTGAACATACTAAAAAGCTTATTTCTCTCTTGAAATTCTCTCATGGATTAATTATTTTTACCGGTCCTACAGGATCAGGTAAAACCACTACTCTATATACTCTTTTACACGAAGTAAAGCACCTTTTTAATCGAAATGTTATTACACTAGAAGATCCTATTGAAAAACCGAGTGAAACCGTGCTTCAAGTGCAGGTAAATGAACGCGCAGGGATTACGTATACGACTGGTTTAAAAGCTATATTGCGCCATGATCCAGACATTATCATGGTGGGAGAAATAAGAGATAGTGAGACCGCCAAAATTGCTGTGAGAGCAGCGCTTACCGGACACTTGGTTTTGACAACGATGCATACTAAAGATACAAAAGGATCTTTGTACAGGCTGCTTGAGTTTGGCGTTAGCTTTCAAGAAATGGAGCAGACTCTTGTAGCAGTAGCTGCACAGCGTCTTGTAGAAATTCGCTGTCCGGTGTGTTCGGGAAAATGCCACCCTGCTTGTAAAAAAATGAGGAAGCATCGTCAGTCCAGCATATACGAATTGCTTTATGGCAAGGAGCTTAGCGCAGTGATGAGAGAAGTGAAAGGAGAAAATGCGGATTATGATTATAAGACGCTCCGAGATGTTATTCTAAAAGGAATCGCGCTAGGCTATTTATATCCGCATTCGCTAGATGGATGGGGGTAAAGACAAATAGACAAAAAAGGTGGTCTCTGGCTCAGCAAGCAAAAATTCTTAAGCAGGTCTCCAAGCTCTTAGAAAAAGGCTACACTCTTTCTCAAGCTCTTTCATTTTTGACGTTTCAAGTATCTAACAAAGAAAAAACGGATATTGAAAAATGTCTTGAGCAGTTAAAACGAGGAGAATCTTTGCACGATGCTTTTGTTAAACTTCAGTTTCACCGTGATATTTTAAGCTATTTATATTTTGCGGAACAGCATGGAAACCTTCAATTTGCTTTAAAAGAAAGTAGCTCAATGATTGAAGAAAAAGTAAGGCACCGTAAAAAATTTCAAAAGCTTGTTCAATATCCCGTATTGCTGCTTCTGTTTATTCTTTCCATTTTATTTGTTTTAAGTACGGTTTTACTTCCGCAGTTTGAAGCTCTGTACTTATCCTTTGGAAACAAGCAGTCTTCGTTTATCCTCTTATTTATGCAGGCGATGTCGTTCTTTCCTTTTGTGTTACCTGCAGTCATCAGTATGCCAATCATCCTTTATTTGTTTTATGTAATTTACATTAAAAAATTGCCTCCAGTAGTTCAAATGCAGCTTTTTATGAGAGTTCCCATTATCCGAACGTTCACACGGCTATTTAACTCCTACTTTTTTTCTGTTCATATGAGCAATTTATTAAACGGTGGTTTATCTATTTATGAATGTTTTGCTCTTTTTCAAAAGCAGGAGCATCATCCGTTCTTTCAAGTGGAAGCTTTTGCTTTTACAGATCAACTTTCCTCAGGAATGCGATTAGATCATATCGTTTCAGCTAAATCTCATTATGAAAAAGACTTGGCTCATGTTATTGTGCATGGTCAGCAGAACGGTGAGCTTTCTCAAGAGCTGTATGATTACAGTCTATTTATGATGGAAAGAATGGAACAATTTATTTTTCGTATTTTAAAATATGTACAGCCGCTTACATTTTTGTTCATCGGAATTGTCATTCTGCTTATGTATATGTCTGTTATGCTTCCGATGTTAGAAGTGATGTCGAGCTTGTAGAAGGGTGAAAGAATATGATTCTAAAAGGTAATAAAGGGTTTACCCTTATTGAAATGTTAATCGTTATGCTCGTTATTACCGTGCTTTTGCTCATTATGATTCCAAATGTATTAAAGCATAATACGGTTATTAACAACAAAGGCTGCTCAGCTCTTGTCAAAACCGTAGAGGCTGAGGTACAAGTATATGAGCTTGAAAACGGCGAAAAACCAAGTCTAGAAGAGCTTGAAGCAGGAGGCTACTTAAAAGAAGGCACCGTGTGTCCAAATGGTCAAGCTATTCAAATTGACGGTACCGGAAAGGTTACGGCTAGTGGTTCTTCTTAAGCAAAAAGGATTTACCCTCATTGAGATGTTGATGGTTTTATTTATTGTGCAAGTGATGATGTTTTCCATTATCGTAACCATTCGGCCGCTTGTGGAATATTACAAAATCACATTATTCTTGCGACAGCTGCAAAGTGACACGTTTTATGTGCAGCAGACAGCCATGAACCGCGAATCTCCAATTAAAATTAACTTCGCACCGAAGGGAACAGAATATATTGTTTCTGATTCTCGTGCCGTTCTTTATAAGCGCGCCTATGACTCCACCATTCATATCACGTTTGGAAGCGGTAATTCCACGATACAATACAATAAAAATGGAAATATTTCTCAAGCGAAGACCATTTTTATCAGCAGCCAAAAATTTAAATACAAAGTTACTTTTCAAATAGGTAGAGGGCGTTTTTATGTGGACAAGATGTAAGGGTCAGCAGGGCTATACCTTGTTAGAAATGCTTGTGTCATTTAGCATGCTTTTACTCCTAACCGGTACAATTATTCCTTTGTATGTTCAGATGAAAGAAGCAGAAAAGAAGCAATATGTTTCGTATCAAGCCGATGCTATCTTGCACGAAGAGCTATTGAAATATAAATATGAAGCAGGATATAAACGGCGAGAAAAAATCATAAAAGAAAACGTTGTGTTTTATCTGAAATGGAACGGAGAAAGTGCTCAAAAGCTTTGTGTAGAATGGATAGATTCCGCTGATAAAATGAAAAAGAAGTGTGATGTGATGTTGAAGTGAAAAGTGAAAAAGGCTTTACGCTTGTAGAAATGTTAGTCAGTTTTGCTCTTTTTTTGATCATTGTTTCATTTTTCCCCATTATCATTCCGCTAGCTAAGCAAACATATAATCCAGACTTTAGTATGAATGAAATGGAGTGGGAAATTTTTGTGAATCAACTTGCTATGGAATATCGAGAAGCAAAAGAAGTGAGAGTTCATGCGGCTACTCTTACGTTGAAAATGGAAAATAATCAGGTCATCACGTATGAACGATACGAAGACAAGATAAGAAGACGAGTGGATGAAAGCGGTCATGAAGTTGTGCTTCAGCATATTAAGAATATTATGTATGAACAGCAAAAAGAAAGGCTGCTGATTCGTTCAACAGACGGTGTTAACAAAGTTAGAGAAGAAACCATTACGACGTTTTTGATGCTTGCTTATGAAACATAATGAGCAAGGGTTTATTCTCCCGGTTGTGTTGGCGTTTTGTGCGCTTTTTCTTCTGTTAGTAGCTCAGCAAACCACTTATTTTGTGACGAAAAGTTCATTTTATCAAGAAGTAGAGCAGAAAAATCGTCTGCAGCATCTTTTAGAAAACGCGGTTGTACATGTGAAAAAAGAAATAAAAGAACATAGTAAATCTCCATCTGCACCCCTAATATTAGAAACGGGTACGGTTTCATACGAAGTAGTAAGTGAAGATGAACAGATGATTATCCTAAAAATAAAGTGTCAAACACTGCAAGGAAGAGCATTGACAGAAACCGCATATATTCAAAAAAAGGATCAACATATTGTGAGGTGGACGGATTAAGTCTCTTTCTCTCCGGATATAATAGTGCTGAGGAGATGATTATATGAAAACGAATGATTATGTAAAATATATGACTCAGCAATTTGTACAATATATGGATCAGCCAAAAGAAGAGAGGAAAACGAAAAAGATTCAAAAAAAAGAAGAGCGAGCACCTTTTGCAAACAGATGGTTTGGAATGATTCCGCTGTCGTTTATGCTGTGGTACCGAAAGAAAAAAGAAAGATGAGCATATCATATGCTCATCTTTTTTTAACCGGCTTGTGTTTTATTAAATTGACGAGACATGGTTTCAGGCGATATGTAAAATAAGCCACCGTTTATAAACTTGAATAAAATAGTCGGTTCGTACAGCTCTTGAAGCGCTGTTTTTTCGGTCATATATATTTCTGGCAGCTCTTCCGCCGTTTCGTAAAAATGATCAAGAAGCGCTAAGTCTTCATACCATCTTTCCTGCGCTTTTTCAGCCCATTCAGTTGGCTGAGTTTTAACATAGTCAGTCACATATGATGTGAGTCGTGAGATGGCACTTTTCGGTTTAATAAAAGGTGAGAGAGTAAAGCAATAGTCTGAGATTTTAGATGACAAATTTTGATTAATGATTAATTCATGAAATGATTCAACGATTTGTCCATTGATTAAATTAATACCAAGCGACAAAAGCTCATCCTTTTTACGGTCGCATTTGTATGAGACTTTAATATTTAACGCAAGCCAAGGGTGTAAAGGCTGATTTGTTGGCTGAGCTGATGAAACTTGTTCATACAGATGAATAAACCCGCCTAGCTTTTGAGTAGAAGCGAAAATTTGATGCAGCCTAGGTGAGCCAAAATGAATTCGTTCTCCTTGAACAGAATCGTCTTCAAACGCGGGGTCTGTAATGAAAGTGAGTGAAGCAGGATTTGCTTCTCCGCCTGTCTTTTCAACATAATGCCAATAAAATGGACGATTCATCAACTCTTTGTCAAGTTCGATTGTTAATTGAACCGTTAGATAAGATGGTGTTTCTGTGACAATAGAACAATTATTAGCTAGAAAGTAACGCTTTAAAAATTGATGAATATCAGTTTGCTGCATGCTGATCCTCCTCGCTGTCTTCGTATTGAATAATAGACGTCAAGTTCTCCATTTTGATTTTTATTTCTCCTTCACTCCGTGAATGAAATAAAATATCTTGAATATGCTCTTCGATATTTTTTAAATCAAGCTTTGTTAAAATATCATCTAACTCTCCAACAACTCGTTCAAAAAGGTTTATTTTTTCGTATAACAATTTTAAAATATGTTCTTCGACCGTATGTTGAATCGCTAAATTGTAAATGTGAACATCATGCTTTTGACCTAAACGATGTACCCTTCCAATTCGCTGTTCTAGACGCATTGGATTCCACGGTAGATCATAGTTAATAATATGATGACAAAACTGAAGGTTGATTCCTTCTCCGCCCGCTTCAGTGGCAATAAATACTTGCGCGTGGCTTTCAAAAAGCTGCTTCATCCAGTCTTTTTTACCTCGCTTAAATCCTCCTCTAAACGGTACAGAGGTAATTCCATGCTGTTTTAAATACCACTGTAAGTACAGTTGAGTTGCTCTGTACTCAGTGAAAATAATAACTTTGTCATCAATTTTTTGAACGAGCTCCAGAACTTTTTCTGCTTTTGCATTTTGCGGCACTTGCTGAAGTAGTTGCATTAACGGAGTAATCATATGTTCCGTTAATGCGCTGTTTTGATCTTCCTGACGTTCCAGCATGTTTTTTAATGTCATATACACCGCTTCACGGCTGCTGCAGGCCTCTCGCTGCAGGGTTAAAATTGAAAAAGCACTTGAAGGGTGCAGTCCGTTTCCTTTAAAAGACGTAATCGCATCGTATAGCTCGCGTTCTTTCGGTGAAAATTCAACAGGAATGGTTTGAACAATTCGCTTCGTCCATTCGATACCCGTATCATGGCGGCGATTTCGAATCATAACTTTGTTAACAAGCTCTTTTAAGTGCTCATCGTTTTGCAAAGAGCGTTTTTTAGCAGAAAATAATTCTTCGAAATAGTCTTTATTGCCGAGATGGCCAGGCTTTAAAAGAGAGACTAAGTTGAAAATTTCTTCAATTCGATTTTGAATCGGTGTTGCGGTTAGCAACAGACAAAATTTCTTTTTCAGGCTTTGAACAAATTCATAGTTTTTTGTTTTGTTGTTTTTAAGTTTATGAGCTTCATCAATGATGATGAGGTCGTAGTCTTGTTCTAGCACAATTTCTCGATGAGGAGAACGTTTTGCTGTATCAATTGAAGACACAACGATGTCACACTGATCCCACACATATGATTTTCTTTGAGGGACCGCGGGAATATAAAATTTTTGATTCAATTCCATAGCCCACTGTGAAACAAGCGAAGCTGGAACTAAAATGAGAACTTTTTTAACAAGCCCGCGAATCATATATTCCTTCAAAATTAACCCTGCTTCAATCGTTTTCCCTAGTCCTACTTCATCTGCTAAAATGGCTTTCCCATTCATTGTTTCGACTACTTGTTTGGCTACTTCGAGCTGATGAGGAAGCGGCGTTAAATCGGCTAGATGTTTTGGGCTTTGTAGCCCTTCAAATTCTGAGATAAGCGTTTGGTCTTCTATTTCATAGGCAAGTTTATACAAATCCCATGCAGACCAAGGGCCGTCTTGCTCCAATTTAGTTGAGAAGGCTGCTTCCCATGTTTCATCGATGTTTAATTTCACTTTCATGATAAAAATGCTCCTTTGTAAAAAATTTTTATTGAACAAATGATAAGAATCAGGTAGGATAAAAATATATTTAGAAAATTTGAAAAAGAAAATAGATTAGCACTTTACAAATGATTGTGTGAATAAAGATAGATACATCTTTCAGTAGTATGCCCAACTTTACCAACTTTATAGAAGCGAATGACGACACGGGGAGAGACTACTTGAATGTAGCGCCGAAGGAGCAAGCAATAAAATTGTGAATCTCTCAGGCAAAAAGACTCTTGTTTGACGCAGCTCTGGAGAGTGTCTATGCGTTTATAGACCACCCACGAGGCAAACCTATTCGTTTATAGGTAAACTTTCAGGTGAAAAGGACAGAGACTTCCTACTAAATACAGTAGGGGGTTTTCTGTCCTTTTTTGTTTGGATACATAGTGATCCCCACACTATTTGAAAACTCCCCGTTATGAAAAGTTTCACGTGAAAAAGAGGAGGACATAAATATGACAACAGAATTACACAAAACGCCGCTTTATGATACCTATCAAAAATATGGTGCCAAAACAATTGATTTTGGAGGATGGGCTCTTCCCGTTCAATTTTCTTCTATTAAAGAAGAGCATGAAGCTGTACGTACAAAGGCAGGTCTTTTTGATGTCTCTCATATGGGAGAAATTCTTGTGACAGGAGCTGATAGCTTAGCTTTTCTTCAGCATACGATGACAAATGACGTTTCTACCCTTGTAGATGGAAAAGCGCAGTATACGGCTATGTGTTATGAAGACGGAGGCACGGTAGATGATTTGCTGATTTATAAAAAAGCAGATCAAGAGTATTTGCTGGTCGTAAACGCTGCTAATATTCAAAAAGACTATGAGTGGCTTGTGTCTCACAAGCAAGGAGATGTAACGCTCGTTAATCAATCTGATGAAACTGCGCAGCTAGCATTACAAGGTCCTTTAGCAGAAAAAGTTTTACAAACGTTAACGAATGAAAATTTAGCTTCATTAAAGCCATTTACATTTGCTGATGATGTAGAAGTAGCGAATGTAAATGCTCTCGTTTCACGTACTGGATATACCGGAGAAGATGGTTTTGAAATTTATTGTTCTTCAGCTGACGCCTCTCACTTGTGGACGGCTATTTTAGAAGCAGGAAGTGAGGACGGTGTGTTGCCTTGCGGACTAGGAGCTCGCGATACGCTTCGTTTTGAAGCTACTTTGGCTTTATATGGCCAAGAGCTTTCAAAAGATATTACGCCCATTGAAGCTCGAATTGGATTTGCAGTAAAGACGAACAAAGACAGCTTTATTGGAAAAGAAGTGTTAAAAGAACAGCGTGAAAGCGGGGCACCTCGTAAGCTGGTAGGAATTGAAATGATTGATAAAGGTATACCAAGACACGGTTACGAAGTATTTGCAGATGAAGAACAAATTGGATTTGTGACAACAGGTACACAGTCACCGACATTAAAGAAAAACATCGGTTTAGCGCTATTATCAGCAGAGTATACAGAGCTTGGTCAAGAAGTGGAAGTGCAGGTTCGGAAAAAACGCTTAAAAGCAAAAGTGGTTTCAACACCTTTTTATAAACGTTCAAAGTAAGCTTTGGGGAGGAATTTAACATGTTACATCGCTATTTACCAATGACAGAACAAGATCAGCAGCAAATGTTAGCAGCAATTGGTGTTTCATCTGTTGATGATTTATTTTCAGATATTCCGCAGCGCGTTCGTTTTCAAGGAGAATACAATATTAAAAAAGCGGCTTCAGAGCCTCAGCTGTTAAAAGAATTAAATAATATGGCTGCAAAAAATGCTCATTTGAAAGAATATTCTTCTTTTTTAGGAGCGGGAGTTTATGATCATTACATGCCGGTTATTGTTGATCATGTTATTTCTCGTTCGGAATTTTATACGGCCTATACTCCGTATCAGCCAGAAATTTCTCAAGGAGAACTTCAGGCCATCTTTGAATTTCAAACAATGATTTGTGAGTTAACGGGGATGGACGTGGCCAATTCTTCTATGTATGACGGAGGAACTGCTTTAGCAGAAGCCGCTATGCTCAGTGCGGGTCAAACGAAAAAGAAAAAAGTACTTGTCTCTGCGGCCGTTCACCCTGAGTCAAAAGATGTGTTAAAAACGTATGCGAAGGGTCAATACATTGAAGTGGTAGAAATCCCTGCAGCAGACGGCGTAACAGATATGATTGCATTAGAAAAAGAAATGGGAAGTGACGTGGCAGCTGTTATTGTCCAGTATCCAAATTTCTACGGACAAATCGAGCCGTTAAAAGAAATTGAAGAAATTATTCATCAAGAAAAATGTATGTTTGTGGTTTCAAGCAATCCTTTATCATTAGGTTTACTTACGCCTCCTGGAGAATTTGGAGCTGATATTGTCATTGGAGATGCACAGCCATTTGGTATTCCAAGTCAATTTGGAGGCCCGCACTGCGGATACTTTGCAACTACGTCTAAGCTTATGCGAAAAATTCCAGGACGATTAGTAGGGCAAACGGTGGATGAAAACGGTAAGCGAGGGTTTGTTTTAACCCTTCAAGCGCGTGAGCAGCATATACGCCGTGATAAAGCGACGTCTAACATTTGTTCAAATCAAGCGTTAAATGCTTTAGCAGCATCAGTTGCAATGACAGCTTTAGGCAAGCAAGGTGTAAAAGAAATGGCGCTGCAAAACTTATCAAAAACGCATTATGCATATGAAGCGTTAAAGGCAAAAGGGGTAAATGTAGCATTTGAAGGACCGTTTTTTAACGAACTAGTCGTGAAGCTTCCTGTTTCGGTAACAGAAGCAAACAATCATTTATTAGCATCAAAAATAATTGGCGGTTATGATCTTAGCCGTGATAACCAAGCGCTTGAAAATCACATGCTGCTTGCTTTTACAGAACTCCGTACAAAAGAGGAAATTGACCAACTTGTAAATGAATTGGGGGATCTTCATGCTTAATCAAAATCAATCACTTATTTTTGAAAGCAGTAAAGAAGGGCGAATCGGCTATTCATTGCCGGAGTTAGATGTTCCGCAAGTAAATGCTGAAGAGCTGCTTGGAAAAGCGTATGTCCGTACCGAAGCTCCTGAGCTTCCTGAAGTATCAGAACTTGATATTATGCGTCATTACACCGCGCTTTCAAAACGAAATCACGGAGTGGACTCAGGGTTTTATCCGCTTGGTTCATGTACGATGAAATATAATCCAAAAGTGAATGAACAAGCAGCACGCATTGCTGGGTTAGCGCATATTCATCCGCTTCAAGATGAGCAAACGGTTCAAGGTGCTCTCGAACTTTTATATGATTTACAAGAGCATTTAACAGAAATTACGGGAATGGATGAAGTAACACTTCAGCCAGCAGCGGGTGCTCATGGCGAGTGGACTGGGCTTATGATGATTCGTGCCTATCATGAAGCAAATGGTGAGACGCAGCGAACAAAAGTCATTGTTCCAGACTCAGCTCACGGAACGAACCCTGCTTCGGCAACAGTTGCGGGATTTGAAACGGTAACGGTAAAATCAAATGAACATGGTTTAGTGGACTTAGAGGATTTACGCCGCGTAGTGGGAGAAGATACAGCCGCTTTAATGTTAACAAACCCAAATACGCTAGGGTTATTTGAAGAAGATATTTTAGAAATGGCTGAAATTGTTCACGCAGCAGGTGGAAAACTTTATTATGATGGTGCAAATTTAAACGCAGTATTAAGCAAAGCTCGTCCTGGAGATATGGGATTTGACGTTGTTCATTTAAATCTTCATAAAACCTTTACAGGTCCCCATGGAGGCGGCGGTCCTGGTTCTGGTCCGGTAGGGGTAAAAGCAGATTTAATTCCGTATCTGCCTAAACCAGTGCTTGTGAAAAAAGAACAAGGCTATCACTTTGACTATAACCGTCCTCAGTCAATTGGACGCGTAAAGCCGTTTTACGGCAACTTCGGTATCAACGTTCGCGCTTATACGTATATTCGTTCAATGGGTCCAGACGGCTTAAAAGCCGTAACGGAAAACGCTGTGCTAAATGCCAACTATATGATGCGTCGTTTAGCAGAACACTATGAGCTGCCGTTTGACCGTCACTGTAAGCACGAATTTGTTTTATCAGGAAAACGTCAGAAAAAGCTTGGTGTGCGCACATTGGATATCGCGAAACGACTGCTTGATTTTGGCTATCATCCGCCGACTATCTACTTCCCTCTTATCGTAGAAGAGTGCATGATGATCGAACCAACGGAAACGGAGTCGAAAGAAACGCTAGATGCGTTTATCGATGCGATGATTCAAATTGCAAAAGAAGCAGAAGAGACGCCTGAACTCGTACAGGAAGCTCCGCATACAACGGTTGTGAAGCGCCTTGACGAAACGCTAGCAGCGAGAAAACCAGTTCTTCGCTATCAGAAAGAACAGGCTGTTCAAAACGTCTAACAAAAAAACCTCGCCCAAAGGCGAGGTTTTTCTATATACATACCATTATTTTTTCTTTTTTACTTTACCGTTCCACATTTTGAAGCCGCCTTTTAAATCATAGATTTCTTGAACACCGTGGCGACGAAGCATTTGTGCTGCACGTCCTGTGCGCATTCCGCTTTGACAATAGATGTACACAGGCTGATCTGGACGAAATTCTTTAATGCGCATACGGAACTGTGAAAGAGGAATATTTCGTGCGCCTAAAATATGTCCGTTTTCGAATTCATTCGGTTCGCGAATATCAACTAGCTGTGCCTTGCGGTAGCCGCTGCGGAATTCTTCTTCAGTTAACGTTTTCATAATGCGACGTTGGATAAAGAACATAACGACAGAGTATATGATGATTACTCCAAGTAAAATGAGTACTGCTGTAATTGGTGACATGCTGATTCTTCCTTTCTTCGACAAAATCCATACTCTTATTATATAAGTGAATGAAATTAGAAGTAAAGCGATTTTGCCTTGAATCTAGCGGATTTCTTCCCCAAAATGAAAAAACTACCACATTTGAATTCGCAGTTTTATGTTGCTCTTTGCTTTTCCTTAGCTCAATCTTTTGGTAGACTAAAAAACGGATTTATTTTTTATATTACATATAGCTGAGGATGAGGTAGATGAAAGCAAAGTGGAGATTTATTGATTCCAACAACCGTTCGCCTTATTACAATATGGCGTTAGATGAAGCATTATTAGAATGGCATAGTAAAGGAGAAATTCCACCTACGATTCGTTTTTACGGATGGAACCCTCCAACGCTGTCAATCGGTTATTTTCAAAAAGCTGAAAAAGAAATTAACTTTGATAAAGTAAAAGAATTAGGACTAGGCTTTGTGAGACGTCCAACGGGCGGCAGGGGCGTGCTTCATGATGAAGAGCTTACTTACAGCGTCATTGTATCTGAAGAGTATCCTAATATGCCTAAGACAGTTACAGAGGCATATCGCGTGATCTCAGAAGGTTTACTGGAAGGATTTCGTTCGTTAGGGCTCGAGGCTTATTTTGCTATTCCTCGTTCAGAAGAAGAAAAAAATAGCTTAAAAAACCCTCGTTCATCCGTATGTTTTGATGCTCCTTCTTGGTATGAACTTGTTGTAGAGGGCCGCAAAATTGCTGGAAGTGCCCAAACTAGACAAAAAGGAGTTATTCTACAGCACGGCTCTATTCTGTTAGAGATTGATGAAGATAAATTATTCAGCGTGTTTAATTATCCAAATGACCGCGTGAAAGAAAGAATGCAGCGCGCATTTCGTTCTAAAGCGGTAGCCATCAATGCAATTGCGGGCCGCAAAATTTCTATCGAAGAAGCAAAAGAAGCGTTTTATAAAGGATTTGCTTCTGCTCTTGATATCGATTTAGAACCGTATACACTGTCTGAAGAAGAGGAAGCATATGTAGAAGAACTAGCGCGCACAAAGTACGGATCGGATGAATGGAACTTTAAGCGCTAAACGAATGCGGATGGTAAATAGATAAAAGTGCAACTTCTTATAAGTTGCACTTTTTATTGGAATTTTTAGAAACAATGCTTGGCTAATAGAATACATAGGGAAGAAAAGTCAAACACTTTTTTTACGAAAAAAAAAATATTTCACTTGACACCCTTCTATATGTAGATGTTTGGAGGAGTGTAAAATACTATATATTGAATTCGTCCAAGCCGTGTGGTAAGTTATTGATAGTTGATTGAAAAACTCTATTTCCTTTAAAAGGAAATATAGTTAATAAATTTATAGATGTTCGATAGGTAAGGAGTTGTGAGAATGACTGTTTTGTTAAATCAAAAAGTGAATATGAATGTTGAAAAGCTCAATTCAGATATTGAACGCTTTCCGCAAGTACATCCGATTACACCGGATATGAAGTTGACTCATAAAGGTGTTTCAAGATTGGTAATGTTAGACCGCTATGCGTTTAAAGATACGGAAAAATTAACGTTATCAGAAGGAGATTTTGTTGTTCTAACTGTAAAGGAAGACCCAAAATTTCCAGCACGAGGACTTGGCTATGTGGAAAGCATTAATTTTGAGCAAAAAACCGCTGTTGTCAAGGTAGAAGATGAGTTTAGAGGAGCTTTATCACCTGAAGAAGCAGAAAATGGGTTAATTACTCGTTCTTTAGATGTCATTGAAAAACCTCTAGAGGTCTTCTATGAGCAAATTGCAAAACGTAATGCAACAGGCTTAGCTTCTGTGGAAAAAACAGAAGAAAAGCGCAAAGAGTGGTTTGAAAAGTTCTATCAAGAGCTTGTTCAGCTAAACTTTGTACCCGCTGGCCGCGTTCTTTACGGTGCAGGTGCTGACACGGACGTAACGTACTTCAACTGTTACGTAATGCCTTATGTAAAAGATTCACGTGAAGGTATTTCAGAACACCGCAAACAAGTAATGGAAATCATGAGCCGCGGAGGCGGTGTTGGAACGAATGGTTCAACTCTTCGCCCGCGCAACACGCTGGCTCGCGGTGTAAACGGCAAATCATCTGGTTCGGTTTCATGGTTAGATGATATTGCTAAACTGACGCATCTTGTTGAGCAAGGTGGGTCGCGTCGTGGGGCACAAATGATCATGCTTGCCGACTGGCATCCTGACATTGTAGAGTTTATTATTTCTAAAATGCAAAACCCTCGCATTTTACGTTTCTTAATTGAAAACACAAATGACGAAATGATTAAAAAGCACGCTCAAGATAAATTGAAGTTCACGCCGCTAACAGAGTCTGAAGAAGCAATGTACCAAGGAATCATTAACTATAAACAAATTCCTGGTCTTGGTGGATTTAATGAAAAAATCATTAAAGATGCAGAAGAAAAGCTGCAAACAGGCGGAACGTACAGCGTTCATAACTCAGAGTTTTTAACAGGAGCAAACATTTCTGTATGCTTAACAAAAGATTTTATGGATGCTGTTGAAAACGACGGTGAATACGAACTTCGCTTCCCAGACGTAGAAAGCTATTCAAAAGAAGAAATGGCTAACTACAATGAAAACTGGCACGAAGTAGGCGACGTGCGCGAGTGGGTAAAACAAGGAAACAAAGTTCGTACGTACCGAACTATCCGTGCAAAAGAGCTATGGAACTTAATTAATATTTGTGCAACGTACTCAGCTGAACCAGGCATTTTCTTCTTCGACAATGCCAATGACATGACAAATGCTCAAGCATATGGTCAGCACGTTGTTGCAACGAATCCATGTGGTGAACAACCACTTGCACCATTCTCTGTTTGTAACTTAGCTGCTGTTAACTTAGCGCAAATGGCAGATAAAGAAACAAAAACAGTTAACTTTGAAAAGCTACGTCAAACGGTTGAAACGGGCGTTAGAATGCAAGATAACGTTATTGATGCAACTCCTTATTTCTTAGAAGAGAACCAAAAGCAAGCGCTTGGCGAACGCCGCGTTGGTCTTGGTGTAATGGGTCTTCACGATCTTCTTATTTATTGTGAAACAGAATACGGCTCTGACAAAGGCAATGAGTTAGTAGATAAAGTGTTTGAAACAATTGCCACGACGGCTTACCGCGCGTCTGTAGAGCTTGGAAAAGAAAAAGGAAGCTTCCCGTTCTTAGTGGGCGAAACAGATGCTGAAACGGCTTCTTTACGTGAAGCATTCACAAATACAGGCTTCATGAAAAAAATGCCTGAAGATATTCGTGAAAACATTAAAGAGCACGGTATCCGAAACTCTCATTTATTAACAGTAGCGCCAACAGGCAGTACTGGAACGATGGTTGGAGTATCAACGGGTCTTGAACCTTATTTCTCATTCTCATACTTCCGAAGCGGTCGTTTAGGTAAGTTTATTGAAGTGAAAGCTGATATCGTTCAAGAGTATTTAGATCAGCATCCAGAAGCAGATCCAAACAATCTTCCTGAATGGTTCATTTCAGCTATGGAACTTGCACCACAAGCTCACGCGGACGTGCAATGTGTGATTCAGCGCTGGATTGATAGCTCAATTAGTAAAACAGTAAACGCTCCTCGTGGTTACACGGTAGAGCAAGTTCAAAAAGTGTACGAGCGTCTGTATAAAGGCGGAGCAAAAGGCGGTACGGTGTACGTAGACGGAAGCCGTGATGCACAAGTCTTAACGCTAAAAGCAGAAGAAAATACATTTGATGAAGAAATTGAAGCGCCAAAAGAAGAAACAAAACCACACGTTGTGTTAGTTGATACAATTAATGAAATTCGTTCAACTGATGTAACAATCGGTTCTGAAGTAGGTAATACGTGTCCGGTTTGCCGTCAAGGAACGGTAGAGGAAATGGGCGGATGCAACACATGTACAAACTGTGGTGCACAGCTGAAATGCGGCCTTTAATTTTTAATCATGATTGACTAGTAAAAGCTGACTCAAGTGAGTCGGCTTTTATTATGTATGAAAATGGGGCATAAATAAGAAGCGGGAGAGAACGGTTCTTGTATTTGAATAAGCATTGTAGTATGATTTTAATTGAATGTCTTTTATCCAGTTTTATCTTATGACATCGCTTTATTTACACGTTTTTTTCACATAGATTATCAAACATGAACACGATATCACTATAAGAAACAGACATTTATGACTTATTATTAGCAATACATAATATTAATTGGGGGAGATTTCATGCCTACACCGAGTATGGAAGATTATATTGAACAAATATATATGCTAATTGAAGATAAAGGATACGCTCGAGTGTCTGATATTGCTGATGCATTGGCGGTTCACCCCTCATCTGTAACAAAGATGGTTCAAAAACTAGACAAAGATGAGTACTTAATTTATGAAAAATATCGAGGCCTTGTTTTAACAGCTAAGGGACAGAAGATTGGAAAACGTCTTGTTTATCGCCACGAGCTCTTAGAGCAGCTATTGCGAATTATTGGCGTGGATGAGAAGAATATTTATGATGACGTAGAAGGAATTGAACATCATTTAAGCTGGAATTCCATTGATCGAATTGGGGACTTGGTTCAATACTTTGAAGAAAATCATAACCGTATTCAAGATCTTCGCAATGTACAGAAACGAAATGAAGAAGAGCAAAAATTATAAGGAAAAAGCAGCGGCCAATAGCGTCACTGCTTTTTTTCTTTTTATCATAACTTGTTGTTGAGTCGACTACAAATGTAGAGTAGGTAGTTTGGAGGAGAGGCTGTGTACGTCGACGGAGTATTTTCAGGTGGCGGTATTAAAGGGCTTGCACTGATTGGTGCGTTACAAGCTCTAGAAGAAAAAGGCTTTATTTTTCGGCGGTTAGCGGGAACGAGTGCGGGTTCCATTATTTGTGCATTTGTAGCAGCTGGTTATACAAGTGAAGAAATCGTTGAAATGATGAATGAAATTGAGTTATCTTCTTTCCTAGATCAAAGAATGTCCTTTTTACCATCGAGCTTGACAAAATGGCTGTTTTTATATTGGAAAATGGGATTATATAAAGGAGAAAGGCTTGAAAAATGGATTGCTGAGAAGTTGCGGAGCAGAGGAATTCGTACATTTGCTGATTTGCCTGATCAGTCGCTGCGTATTATTGCGTCAGATTTGACCAACAGTACGATGCTTGTTCTTCCAGATGATTTGCCTAAATATCACATTGATCCGAATCGTTTTTCTGTAGCAAGAGCCGTTCGGATGAGCTGCAGCATTCCATATTTTTTTGAGCCGGTTAAATTAAAATCTACTCCAAGCAGTTTAATAGTCGACGGGGGAGTGTTAAGCAACTTTCCAATTTTTTTATTTGATGATGATAAAAGTTTGAAGAAACGACCGGTAATTGGTGTGAAGCTGAGTCCGAAGGACGAAGAGAGAGAACGGAATAAAATTAAAAATGCCGTTGGTTTATTTAGTGCGCTTTTTGAGACGATGAAAGATGCGCACGATGCAAGACATATTTCAAAACGTCACGAAAAAAATATTATCTTTTTACCTGTTAATCAAGTTTTTGCGACAGAATTTACCCTCACAGAAGAACGGAAGGAAGAGCTGATTGCGTTTGGCAAAAAGCGTACAAGGGCATTTTTGAAAAAATGGTGCTATTAAAAAAACAAGGAGGCTTTTCTCCTTGTTTTTTTAAAAGAATGCTCTATTTTTCTTTTTTCCTTTTTTACCTTCGATGACGGTCAAGTGTGAGTTGTTTTTCTTTTTCTTTAGCGGTTTCGTTGATTTGGATACCGGGCGCTTATTTGAGCTTCGGTACGTATGCATATCAACTTTGTTGCTTCCTCGCTCTTTTTCTTTTTGACGCAGTTTCGATTGCTTTACTGCGCGCACATAGCCTCTATCTTGACCTTTTGTCTGAGAAGGGCGGAGAATAAACCGATAAACTAAGTAAAACAAAATGATAAACAGAAAAATATAACCTGCTTGACGTAATAAAACAGCTGGATCTGTAATCAACGTAAATGCAAAGCCAATGACTCCTAACCCGATTAGACCATATACAAGTGGTTTCACGAATGGACGTCTCATTTTGTTCACCTCCTAAAATAGTAAAAAAAGAAAGCAAAACGGTGTGGATTAGACAACTTGTTCGTCAGTGGTAGAAGAAAGTTCATTTTCAACGCGTAAAAGTTCTTTAAATGAAGCAATCGCAACTTCAACTTGATCATCTTTTGGTTCTTTGGTTGTTAAAAGCTGAAGCCATAAACCGGGATAACCTAAAAAGCGAAGAAGAGGGACATGACGAACTTTATTGGTTAACTGTAACACTTCAAATGATAAACCAAGGACAACTGGAATTAATGCAAGGCGATCCACAATTCGTAACCAAAGAGGATCCGTTGGAACTAGTAGGTAGACAAACATTCCTACAACTACGGTAAAGAGGATAAAGCTACTTCCGCAGCGATAATGAAGTCGAGATTGTGCTTGAACGGCTTCTACCGTAAGTTCAGCATTGTTTTCATATGCATTAATGACCTTGTGTTCTGCTCCATGATATTGAAACACCCGTTTAATAAGTGGCGTTTGTGAAATCACATAAATATAGCCAAGGAGCAATAATAGTTTAAATACTCCTTCAATAAAAACTTGAGCTACACTTGAAGTGAAAACAGGACGTGTCAATTGTGCTAAAAACACAGGAATCAATGTAAATAGTACTTTCCCGAAAAGAAAGGATATTACACCAATAGTTGCAACGCCAAATATTAAAGATAGTTTTGATTCTTTTTTCTCTTTTTGTTGTTCTGCTGCTACTTGAGCATCATCTTCTGGATTCACGTCATAGCGTTCAGAGGAAAAGTTCAAGTGCTGCGTACCGTTTGCACTGGCTTCAACAATAGCAGCAATTCCTCGTAAAAAAGGAATTTTTTTTAAAGCAGTGAGTACGGAATTTGATTTTCTTTTTGAATGAAAATAATCAATAGATTGATCTTTGCGGCGAATAGCCGTCACCATCATACGTTTGCCACCGAACATGACACCTTCTATAACGGCTTGACCACCATACGCAGGTTTTTGTAATTTAGACATTTCAGGCACCAACCTAACTTAACTAGACTAGACTTCTTAGTATTTTATATTCTACAGCAAAATCAAATAAACCTCTAGGCGGATGCATGTTATCTAGTTTAGCCAATATTTTTCATCTCCACACCCTTCATATGAATTTTTTTCCTTTCATTTATAAAATTTGTTTATGAAACTCTGTGCGAAGTAGTTTTAAAATGTCTCTGCGATATCAGGCGCCCTTCTTGCGTATAGGAAGAGTAATAAACGTAAAAACTTAGAAATGAGTCGGTAGGAAATGAGAAAAAAGTTCATACTACATCAAGAGGTGATTAATATGTCAGAACCTAAAGAACAGCATGAAAAAAAACAGGATAACCAACCTACGCATAAACAGGAAATATCTTTTTTATTTAAAGCCATCTTTATTTCCTTTTTTGGAGGGGTTTTCTGGAGCTTTATTGGCTATTTAAATTATCTGTTTAGCTTTAGTGTTATCAATCCAAATATGCTTTTAGATCCATGGGCATTAGGTGATTGGAAGGATAAAGGAATAGGTGTTATCGTCAGTATTTTTCTCATAGGGGTATTATCTATTGTTGTCGGGTTGTTATACTACGTCCTATTAAAGAAGTTTAAAACAATTTGGATAGGTTTTGCTTACGGCTTATTATGGTGGGCAATCGTATTCGTTGTTTTGAATCCGCTCTTTCCTAACTTGAAAACAATTGGAGAGCTTCCAGCTAACACAATTATTTCATCCCTCTGTATTTATATTTTATATGGTGTATTCATCGGATATTCCATTTCTTTTGAAGCGGCAGAGCTTCAAACAAAAGATGAATCTACAGATTTTCAAACGGCGAATAAGTAGTGTGAATGTTCCAACGTATGCTAATATATTCTATATAATGATTTAAAAAGAAAAATAAAGTGTAAATTCACACAAGTGAGCTGCATAAAGGGTTCGTAGTAGGGGAGAGTGTTGAAATAAGATGAATAAGATTTTAGTAATAAACGGTCCTAATTTAAACCGTTTAGGCGTACGCGAACCAGCGGTATATGGGACAGATAATCTTCAAAATCTTGAAGAGAAGCTTCAGCGAGCAGGCAGAGACCATGAGGTAGAAGTTGAGTGCGTACAGTCTAATCACGAAGGTGTAATTATCGACTGGATTCACGAAGCAGATGAGAAGTTTGATGGGATTATGATCAATCCTGGTGCTTTTACTCACTACAGTTATGCCATTCGAGATGCGATTGCCAGTATATCTGTTCCTGTTATTGAAGTGCATATTTCGAACGTACATAAGCGTGAAGAGTTTCGCCACCATTCGGTGACGGCACCTGTTACGCATGGTCAAATTGTCGGGTTAGGTTTATACGGATACGAGCTTGCTCTGCAGGCACTTTTACAATTAAGGGGGAAATAAAATGAAAATCGAAAAACTACGCGAACAGTTTTCAAAGTTGAATGTAGACGGTGTTGTCGTTACAAGTGAATATAACAGACGCTATATGACCAATTTTACAGGATCTGCTGGTGTCGTTATCATTTCTGAAGACAAAGCGGCATTTGTAACAGATTTTCGTTATGTTGAACAAGCAACTAGTCAAACAGAAGGTTTTGATATCGTTCAGCACAAGGGTCCTATTGTAGAAGAAGTAGCGAATGTAGTGAAACAATTTGGAATTAAAAAGCTTGGTTTTGAACAGAATTATGTTACATATGGACAGCATCAATTATTTGATAAGCATATCGGAGCGGAACTTGTTCCAATCTCGCACGCAATCGAAAACTTACGCTTGATAAAGAGTGACTCAGAGATTAAGATATTAAAGGAAGCTGCAAAAATAGCAGATGCAGCATATGAACATATTTTAACCTTTGTTCGTCCTGGTTTAACAGAGCTTCAAGTATCGAATGAACTGGAGTTCTTTATGAGAAAACAAGGCGCAACATCTTCATCTTTTGATACAATTGTTGCTTCAGGGCATCGCGGGGCTTTACCGCATGGTGTTGCTTCTGACAAAGTAATTGAAAAAGGCGAACTTGTAACGCTTGATTTTGGCGCATACTATAATGGTTACTGTTCAGATATCACACGAACATTTGCCGTCGGTGAAGTAAGTGATAAGCTAAAAGAAATTTATAATGTCGTACTGCAAGCAGAGCTTAACGGAATGAAAGGTATCAAAGCAGGCATGACGGGTAAAGAAGCAGATGCGCTAACGCGTGATTATATTACAGAACACGGATACGGCCAGTATTTTGGACATTCGACCGGTCACGGCGTAGGGTTAGAAGTACACGAAGGCCCATCGCTTTCTGTGAAATCTACAGATGTACTGCAGCCAGGTATGATTGTAACCGTTGAACCAGGTATTTACATACCAGACTTAGGGGGCGTTCGTATTGAAGATGATACGGTCGTCACAGCAGAAGGTAATGAGGCATTATCGCACTCATCAAAAGAGTTCATTATTTTATAAAATGTAGGAGGATTTCTTCATGATTTCAGTAAATGATTTTCGTACAGGTTTGACAGTAGAAGTAGACGGGGGTATTTGGCGTGTAATGGATTTCCAACACGTAAAGCCTGGTAAAGGCGCTGCATTTGTTCGCTCAAAACTACGTAACCTTCGTACAGGAGCTGTGCAAGAAAAAACGTTCCGTGCAGGTGAAAAAGTAGGAAAAGCACAAATTGATAACCGTAAAATGCAATATCTATATGCAAGCGGCGATCAGCACGTATTCATGGACAACCAGTCTTATGAGCAATTAGAGCTTCCAGCAAGTGCAATTGAATATGAGCTAAAATTCTTAAAAGAGAATATGGAAGTAGCAATTATGATGTACCAAGGTGAGACATTAGGTGTTGAACTTCCAAACACAGTTGAGCTTAAAGTAACAGAAACTGAACCTGGTATTAAAGGTGACACAGCTTCTGGCGGTACAAAACCAGCAACTGTGGAAACTGGCTTAACAGTAAACGTTCCGTTCTTCGTAAACGAAGGCGACGTATTAATTATCAACACAACAGACAGCAGCTACGTATCACGCGCGTAATTGGATCGTGTAAGCAAGCTGCAAACATACAAAAAAGGCAGAGAATCATTCTCTGCCTTTTTTGTATGTTTTTTTGTGCTAACTCTTCCTTATTTTGCATAGGTTGTACTAAACAACGCAGAGATATAGGAGGGGCTTATGAAGCAGTGGTTGGATCATTTAAACGGTACGGTATTAACGATGGCGTGCCTTCGATTTATTTCTTCATTTATTGAGTTTATTGCCGCTATTTTAATTGTCACAAACAATGATGTGAAAAAAGCGTTAATGATTAATGGAATGTTAGCACTTGTTGGTCCGATTGTAATGGTGAGTTCTTTTACCATAGGTTTAGTGTCCGTAGCCGATCAATTATCTTTTGGGAAATTAATCATGATTGTAGTAGGAGTGCTCTTCATTTTAATCGGTGTTTTTAAATAAAAGGTAGGCATAAAATGGTCAAGCTTATAATACATTGAAGTGAGTTCAAATATGAGGGGATGAATATGTTAAACGAAATACTTGCAATCTTTCCGCCTAATTTAAAAAAGACTGTTGAATTTTATGTTACAAACCATTCTCATGTACTAGAAGAAATTCGAGTGCGTATAGGAAGACCTGTCGAATTTACAATCAACAATCAGCCATATTTCGAATCGTATCTTCCAAGTGCAGAAGATGCTTTATTTATCTTAAATAAATTAAGCCAGTTTTCAATTTATATGATTGAAGAAGAATTGAAAAAAGGATATGTCACCATTGAAGGCGGGCACCGGGTTGGGCTAGCGGGAAAAGTTGTAACAGAAAATGGACAGGTTCGTGTGATTCGAGATGTATCATCCTTTAATATCCGGATTGCTAAACAAAAGATTGGTATTTCGAATCAGCTTATTCCTTTTTTATACAATCGCTATTGGCAAAGCACGGTCATTATAGGACCTCCTCAAACAGGAAAAACAACCATGATTCGCGATTTAGCCAGAGTAATAAGTACTGGCATAGAGCGCTCTAAGATTCCTCCGTTTAAAGTGGGAATTGTAGATGAACGATCAGAAATTGCTGGGGCTGTTAAAGGGGTTCCTCAGCATACATTCGGATCTAGAATGGATTTATTAGACAGCTGTCCGAAAGCTGAAGGCATGATGATGATGATTCGCTCCATGAGCCCCGATGTGCTGATCGTGGATGAAGTGGGAAGTGAAGAAGATTGTAAGGCCGTACTTGAAGCGGTTAATGCTGGCGTTCGTGTCATTATGACTGTTCATGGCTATGACATTGACGATTTAATGAAGCGTCCCACTTTGCAAGCTTTAATGAAACTTCACGTATTCAAAAGGTATGTTGTGCTATCGAACAGCCGAGGTCCTGGAACACTTCAGGCTATCTACGATGAGCACTATAATTCCATGAAAACGTCCGTTGAAAAGTCGCTTATTGAAAATAGTAAAGGGTGATGGTGTATGAAACTGTTTGGTGCCATCTTTATCTTATTTGCTTCCACTTACACAGGGTTTGAGTTTGCAAAGCAGCTTAGTGCAAGACCCAGGCAGCTCAGGCAATTAAAAACGGCTCTGAGGTCGTTAGAAGCAGAAATTATGTACAGCAATCGGCCTCTTCAAGAAGTTGCTCATTTGTTATCTCTACAGCTTCCTAATCCTTTGGCTTCTTTATTTAATGAGTTTTCAATGAAATTAAAAGAAGGTACTGAAAGTGTCAAGGAAGCTTGGGAAAAGACGTTGGACCAATTTTGGAAACAAACCGCACTTAAAACGGGAGAACTAGAAATCTTAAAACAATTTGGTGAAACGCTTGGTCAGCATGATCGTTATTCGCAGCAAAAGCATATCTTACTGACGCTGAATCATCTTGAACGCGAAGAACAAGATGCAATTGATAAGCAGAATCGCTATGAAAAAATGGTTAAAAGTTTAGGCTTTCTATCTGGGTTGCTACTGGTCATTCTATTGATGTAGCGATAGAGGAGGATTGAATGTGGGAATTGATATGAACACCATTTTTCAGATTGCTGGGATTGGTATCGTCGTAGCTTTTTTAGTCACCGTACTCGAACAGATGGGAAAAAAAGATTACGCGAACTGGGTTACCCTCATCGGTTTTATTTATATTTTATTTATGGTTGCTTCGATTGTAGAGGACTTATTTCAAAAAATCAAATCGGTTTTTTTATTTCAAGGGTAGAGGGGTGAGTTGCCATTGAAATGCTTCAAATTGTGGGCTTAGGGTTAGTAGCTACGTTTTTGGCTCTTATTTTAAAAGAACATAAATCACCTATTGCTTTTTTACTTGTTGTATTCGTGGGATCCGTGATCTTTCTTTTTTTAATTGATCAAATCTACGAAATTATTAAGATGGTCGAGCGGCTGTCGATTAATGCCCACGTTAACATGATTTATGTGGAAACCATTTTGAAAATTATTGGTATCGCCTATATCGCCGAATTTGGTGCTCAAATTACGAAAGATGCAGGGCAGGGTGCCATTGCTTCTAAAATTGAATTAGGTGGAAAAGTGCTGATTCTCTCCATGGCAATTCCTATTTTAACGGTCATTATTGAAACGATTATTTCAATGCTGCCCAATTAATTTTACTTAATATGAGGTGACGAAATGAAGCGGTGGACGTTTAAAGTGAATATACTCGCTCTTCTTTTGTTCCTCTTTTTTTTCTTTCCAGAAAATGTACAAGCTTCCGAACCCCCGAAGCAGCAAGAACTTGTCAATGAACAAATTGATAAGCTCGGTATCGATGAAGTCAAACAGTTTTGGGACGATATTATTACCCAATACGGCGGCTTTTTACCCGAGAGTCAGAAGGGAAGTTTAGTCGATTTTTTAAAAGGAGAAAAAGAGTTCTCTCTTAAAGAATGGCTAGGAGGTCTTGTAAAGTTTTTATTTCACGAAGTATTAGCGAATGGAAAGCTCCTCGGTACGCTCATTATGCTAACGGTTTTTAGCGTGTTTTTACAAACGCTCCAAAGTGCGTTTAATCAGCAAACCGTAAGTAAAGTAGCGTATGCGCTTGTATATATGGTTTTGATCATCATTGCTCTTAATAGTTTTCAAATTGCTATCTCTTATGCAACGGGAGCGATTGAGACCATGACCAAATTCATTTTAGCTCTGGTGCCGCTGCTGCTTGCCTTAATGGCATCATCAGGAGGAGTTGTATCGGCAGCCTTTTTTCATCCGATGATTTTGTTTTTAATGAACACAAGCGGTTTGCTTATTCAATACGTAGTGATGCCGCTGCTTTTTCTTTCAGCACTGCTTAGCATTGTGAGTACGATTTCAGATGAACATAAGGTTACACAGCTTGCTCAGCTGTTGAGAAATATAAGCATTGGCGTGCTTGGAATATTCCTAACTGTTTTTTTAGGGGTGCTGTCCGTTCAAGGGGCCACCTCAGCTGTTGCCGACGGTATTACAATTCGAACGGCAAAGTTTGTCACAGGAAACTTTATACCTGTTGTAGGACGTGTATTCACAGATGCGGCTGATACAGTCATCAGTGCCTCGCTTCTATTAAAGAATTCAGTAGGGATTGCTGGAGTAGCAGTCTTACTGTTAATCGTCGCGTTTCCGGCTATTAAAGTGTTAACGCTCGCTTTTATCTATAAGCTAGCAGCAGCTCTTCTTCAACCTATTGGAGGAGGACCGGTTATTTCCTGCTTGAGCATTATCAGCAAAAGCGTCATCTATATTTTCGCGGCGCTTGCGGTTGTCTCGCTTATGTTTTTCTTATGTTTAACGGTCATCATTACAGCGAGCAA
Organism: Priestia sp. 179-F W1.4 NHS; assembly: GCF_045369295.1. Lineage (NCBI taxonomy): Bacteria > Bacillati > Bacillota > Bacilli > Caryophanales > Bacillaceae > Priestia > Priestia sp. 179-F W1.4 NHS. The sequence goes on from NZ_JBIQFF010000001.1 coordinate 424,425, forward strand.
CGTCACAATGATGGTGAGGTGAAGAAATTGCAGGCCTTAACGACGTGGATTACTAATATCGTTCTTTTTATCTTATTAGCTACCATTATTAATTTACTATTGCCCAATTCTAGTTTTCAAAAATATACAAAGCTGGTGGTTGGACTTCTTTTAATGCTGATTATTATTACACCCGTTTTTCAAATTTTCAAAGTGGATGTTAATCAAATGCTGAAATCACTTAGCTTATCATCTATTCGATCCGATCAGCAGGTAGAAAATTCAATAGAAAATCAGAAAAAAGAAATACAAGCTTCACAACGTGCATATATTTTAGAACAAATGGCTGTCCAAATGGAGACAGATGTAAAAGAGGAGTTGATGGATCAGTATGGTGTAGCAATTGATCGAATTCACATTGAAACAAAAAAGCCGAACGACGAACCTACCGCTGATAATATTAAATCGATTTCAGTTGCCGTAAGTAAAAAAGCATCGGATGATTCCGAGGTTGTTTCAGCTGTGAAAGTTATTTCTATTGATACCTCCACACCGATCGAAACAAACAAACCAACAGAATCCAAGAAATTATCCAACTATTTAGCAGCAAAATGGGATGTAAAACAAGGCCAAGTTGTTGTGAATATGGAGGAGGGAGACACGAAATGAGTAAAAAGCCAGAAAAAGGTGACCCATCATTTTTTCAGCGGTTCTTTTCACTTAAACAGTCATCAACTACGAAGAAACCTTCAAAGTTAATGTATATAGGCATTTTACTAGCTGCAGGCGTTATCTTTATGGTATTTAGCAACTCACTCACAACATCTATGAATTCAGGCGGATTACTAAAGAGTGCAAGCAAAGAAACCAGCGCACCACCGGTATCACAGGATGTTCCCGCTTTTAGCTCTAAAAAGACAACAACGATGACAGGTTATGAAGAGCGGTATGAGGAAGAATTGAAAGATATTTTGGATCAAGTTAGAGGCGTAAGTAAGGTAAAAGTAATTGTGAACCTAGATGCAACAGAATCCAAAATATATGAAAAAAACAGCGTCACAAAATCGCAAACGACCAACGAAACGGACCGTGAAGGAGGGACTCGTAAAGTTGAAGATTCCTCAACAGACGAACAGCTGGTCATTGTAAGAAGCGGAGAACAAGAAAAGCCTGTTGTAGTTAAAACCGAAAAACCAAAAGTAAGAGGCGTGTTAGTTGTCGCTAAAGGAGCTGATAATATCGAGGTAAAGAAATCTATTATTGAAGCCGTGACAAGAGCGCTTGATATACCAAGTCATAGAGTAGCAGTATTAGCGAAAAAAGGATGAGGGGGAAATGAATATGTTATTAAAAAAGCAAACGGTTTGGTTATTAACAATGCTAAGTTTAGTGGTTGTGTTATCGGTGTATTATATGACAACGCCAGAAAATCCTCAGAGTAATGTTGCGTTAGTAGACAATGAAAAGCAAAGCGAAAAGCAAGCTGATGACAAGGCTCCTGCAGAAGATACAAAACAACAGACAGATGAGAAATCAGGAACAAAAGAAGATTCAAAAACTGAAGGCTCATCAGAAGATGTAAAGAAGGAAACGGCTAAAAATGCAAAAGAATCAGCGGTTGTATCAAGCACGGACAGCGATGAGCTATTTACGGCGCTTCGTTTGGAATTAAATGATGAAAGAAGTCAATTAAAAGAAGAGTATCAAGAAGTAGCGGCATCAAAAAATGTGACGCCTGCGGAAGTAAGCAAGGCGATGGATAAAATTGATGAATTATCAAAGCTAGGGGAAAAAGAAGCCACGCTGGAAACATTAATTAAAGCAAAAGGATACAGTGACGCGCTAGTAAGAGCAGACGGAAAGCAAGTACAAATTACGGTTAAGACAGAAAAACACTCAAAAACAAAAGCAAATCAAATCATTCAGCTAGTCAAAAAAGAAATGGGTCCAAAAGAAGTAGCGGTAGAGTTTCAGCCAACTAAATAAAGGGAATAAAAGAAGTGTGAAACAGCCGTAAATTGGGGTTGTTTACACTTCTTTTTTTATGAAATGACTAAAATCTAAGCGAGACGGTAAAAATTTTAACATGGCTTTCTTTTTTTACTTCGGTTATAATAGGTTTCATAATCTTATATTAGTACTAGGTGACAAATGTTTTCATACGTATTGTCATCTGTAAAGCTATGTTTCCATTTATAAAACGATAACGCTAAAAAGTTATTATAGAGTAAGTGGAACTTCTTTTTAATGTTTGCCAAACGAATTGAATGGCTGTAGCCATCTATCGTATTATTAACATTGTAGAGAATTCTATTTTCATGAGGTAGGAGTGTTCAATATGTTAAAAATTCAAGAGATCCGTGAGATCATTAAACTAGTTGATCAATCATCAATCGAGGAGTTCACCTATGAGCACGAAGGCTCCAAAATCAAGATGAAGAAAAAAGACGCAATTGTTTCCAAACAAGCGCAGCAAGTAGTGGTTTCGGCACCTGAACAAGTGGCAGCACCTGCACCGCAGGCAGCAGCGGCTCCAGCGCCAGCCCCAGCAGCACAGTCTGCTCAACCAAAAGAAGAACAAGCGGCCCCAGCGGTTGATGAGAGTTTACATAAAATTACATCTCCGATGGTAGGGACATTCTATGCGTCATCATCGCCAGAATCAGATGTATACGTAACTCCTGGAGATAAAGTACAAAAAGATTCGGTTGTATGTATCGTAGAAGCAATGAAATTATTCAATGAAATCGAAGCAGAAGTTAAAGGTGAAATCGTTGACGTATTAGTTGAAAATGGACAACTTGTAGAATACGGTCAACCTCTTTTCTTAGTAAAGCCTGAATAAGGAGCGGTAAATATGATTAAAAAGCTATTAATTGCGAATCGAGGAGAAATTGCGGTTCGAATTATTCGAGCGTGTAAAGAATTAGGTGTAGAATCAGTAGCTGTTCATTCTCAAGCTGATCGTGACTCTTTGCATGTACAATTAGCAGACGAAGCGTATTGTATTGGACCAACGTCATCTAAAGACAGCTATTTAAACTTTACAAACATTATGAGCGTTGCGATGCTAACGGGCTGTGACGCCATTCACCCTGGATACGGCTTTTTAGCTGAAAACGCTGATTTTGCAGAGCTATGCAGAGAGTGTAACGTTACATTTGTAGGACCAAGTCCTGAAGCCATTAACAAAATGGGAACAAAAGACGTAGCGAGAGAAACGATGCGTGAAGCGGGTGTCCCAATTGTTCCTGGTTCAACTGGAATTGTAGAGTCAGTGGAAGACGGTATGTCAATTGCTAATGATATTGGCTATCCTGTTATTATTAAAGCAACGGCAGGAGGCGGAGGAAAAGGAATCCGCGTTGCGAAAAATGAACAAGAGCTTATCAAAGGTATTACAATTACACAGCAAGAAGCTGCTACAGCTTTCGGTAACCCTGGTGTGTACATTGAAAAGTTCATTGAGGATTTCCGTCACGTTGAGATCCAAGTGTTGGCTGATTCTCATGGGAATACTGTACATTTAGGAGAGCGTGATTGCTCGATTCAACGTCGTCTTCAAAAATTAATTGAAGAAACGCCTTCTCCAGCGTTAGACGAAAAAACGCGTGAATTAATGGGCGATGCTGCCGTTAAAGCTGCTCAAGCCGTTAATTACACAGGAGCCGGAACAGTGGAATTCATTTATGATTACCGTGAAAACAAATTTTACTTCATGGAAATGAATACGCGTATCCAAGTAGAACACCCTGTTACAGAGATGGTGACAGGAGTTGATTTAATTAAAGAACAAATCAAAGTGGCAAATGGTGAAACTTTACCGTTTACGCAAGAAGAAGTGACATTTAACGGATGGGCAATTGAGTGCCGAATCAACGCAGAAAACCCAGAGAAAAACTTTATGCCATCACCAGGTACGATTCAAATGTACTTGCCGCCAGGTGGCTACGGAGTGCGCGTAGACTCTGCTGCATACCCGGGCTATGCAATCCCGCCTTACTATGATTCAATGGTGGCTAAATTGATCGTTCATGCGCCAACTCGTGAGGAAGCTATTGAACGAATGAAGCGCGCGTTAGATGAATTTGTTATCGACGGCGTGGCGACCACTATTCCTTTTCACCAAAAACTATTAAATCATGAAAAATTTGTTAGCGGTGAATTCAACACGAAGTTTCTTGAGCTATATGACGTAATGAATTCTTAGTATAATATAAACTATAGGAGGTGCTGTACATGAATGAAAATCATGTATTAGAAATGGAAGAACACCCAAATTCTCTTGGCAAAGTAGAAATTGCTCCTGAGGTTATTGAAGTCATTGCGGGTATTGCTGCTTCTGAAGTAGAAGGCGTTTCTGCAATGAGAGGAAATTTTGCAGCTGGCGTTGTGGAGAAACTAGGAAAGAAAAACCACGGTAAAGGTGTAAAAGTGGACTTAACAGAAAACGGGATAAAAGTAGACGTATTTTGTATGATGAAGTTTGGAGTGTCTATTCCAAACGTAGCGCAACAAGTACAAGATAACATTCGTCAAGCCCTTAAAAATATGACAGCTATTGATCTCGATGAAGTAAACATTCATATCGTAGGGATTCAGTTTGATACGCAAAAAACTGATATTGAAGAAGTTGAATAAAACAAACGTTGACCTAACGGCTGTTGCTAAAATGGAATAACGTATGATTACTTGTTCCTTTTCAACACAAGCTATGGTAAAGTGAAAAAGACTGTCTCGTCATAAAGACGGTCTTTTTCGTGTTCTACAAACTTCGTCTAAGAACAATGAAGTATCGTTTCATAAACTATGCTATTATCTAGGTATACTAGTTGAAGAAGATAAATAAAGGAGCAAAAATAATGAAAAGACATACAGCACGCCAAAAAGCATTACAAGCACTATTTCAGCATGATTTAGGGCAGACCGAGCCAATGGAGGCAATCGGAAATGTTGTACAAAATGAAAAGTATGATCAATTTTTAGAAAGTCTCGTGCTAGGTGTGGTTGAACATCAGCAAGAAATTGATGAACTTTTACGCAATCATTTAGAAAAATGGACGTTAGATCGTGTAGCTACTGTAGACCGCGTTATCCTACGTATTGCCGTATACGAAATGAAGTATGAAGAAGAAATTCCTACGAGCGTTACGTTAAATGAAGCGATTGAATTAGCGAAAACGTTTGGCGATGATCAATCAAGCAAGTTTATCAATGGCGTATTGTCTAAAGTGTTAACAACTTTATCTAAATAAAGGTTCATCTTGCCAAATCAAGTGACCAAAATGCTTCTCTCCTTTATATAAAGGGGAGAGGGTGACTGCAAAGGAGGCAAAACGATGAGTGAAGTGCGTTATCTAACCGTTACGGCTCTTACACGATACATTAAGCGCAAGTTTGATGTAGACCCTCACATGCAAGATGTATGGATTAAAGGAGAAATTTCTAACTTTAAACGTCATAGTCGGGGACATATGTATTTCACCTTGAAAGATCAAAATGCTCGTATCGCAGCCGTTATGTTTGCTGGGCATAACCGGCAGCTTAATTTTCAGCCTGAAGAAGGAATGAATGTACTCATTCGAGCTGAAATTTCGGTTTATGAACCAAGCGGAAACTATCAAATGTACGTAAAAGAAATGCAGCCTGATGGCGTTGGAAACTTATACTTGGCCTACGAACAGCTGAAAAAAAAGCTGGAAAAAGAAGGCTTATTTGATCCTGCTAGGAAACGAAAACTGCCGAAGTATCCAACAACAATAGGTGTTATTACATCTCCAACTGGAGCAGCCGTACGTGATATTATTACGACATTAAAGCGCAGATATAACGCGAACATTATTGTGATGCCCGCTCTTGTTCAAGGAGTGAATGCGGCACCGTCTATCATTAAGGCAATTGAAGAAGCAAACCGTCGTAAAGAAGCAGACGTATTAATTGTTGGCCGCGGTGGTGGGTCAATTGAAGAGCTTTGGGCTTTTAACGAAGAAAGCGTTGCTCGTGCAATTTTCACTTCTACTATTCCTGTTATTTCAGCGGTTGGACATGAAACCGATTTTACAATTGCAGATTTTGTAGCAGATCTTCGCGCTCCTACTCCAACGGGTGCTGCGGAATTGGCTGTGCCTCATATCAGTGAAATTACAGAAAGATTGACTCAGCGAAATATCCGTCTTCTTCGTTCGATGAAAGAAATGCTTCAGTCTAGTAGCCGCAGGCTTGAACGATCCCAAAAATCATATGCTTTTCGTTATCCTCAAAAGTTGGTCGAGCAAAAAGAGCAGCAGTTAGATCAGTTGATGGAGCGTTTTTATCGTGAAGGTAGAAGGTACATTGAAGATAAACGGACGAACTCCGAGCAGCTAACAGCCGCTTTGTTGCGCAATCACCCCCAGCATCAGTTAACGAAAGCAGCGGAGCGTCAACAGCAGCTGACGAAAATGCTGACAAAAGAGATGCAGCAGCTGCTAAAGCAAAAACAGCTTTTATTTGCAACGGCAACGTCAAAATTACATACGCTTAGTCCATTAAAAACAATGGAAAGAGGCTACAGCTTAGTATACGATAAAGAAAAAGAGTTAATTAAATCAACCAAACAAGTATCCAAAGGCGATGTGGTAAACGTTCGTTTGACCGATGGACAGTTGCAGTGTGAAGTTTCGAAAATAGAGGAGCGATGAAAAATGGCGACAAATAAAGAGTATACGTTTGAAGAGGCGATGGAGCAGTTAGAAACCATCGTAAACAAGCTAGAAGAAGGCGACGTGCCTTTAGAAGAAGCAATTCAACAATTCCAAGAAGGAATGACTCTTTCAAAATTCTGTCACGATCGTCTTCAGCATATTGAAAAGCAAATGGAAACTATTTTACGTGAAGACGGAACGCTTGAGCCATTCTCGGTGCAGGAGGAAGAGTGATGGTGAATGAAATGAATTTAAAAGAGTATATTTCTTTTACAAAAGATCGAGTAGAAACACGCTTGCCTGAAGTGGTAAAAGCATTACATGCTCCGGTTAACTTAAAGGAATCCATGCTTTACTCTCTTACGGCAGGAGGAAAGCGACTTCGCCCAGTGCTGTTGTTTGCAACGCTACATGCGTTTGGAAAAGACGAGAGCATGGGATTAGAAACAGCATGTGCAGTGGAAATGATTCATACATATTCTCTCATTCACGATGATTTACCTAGCATGGATGATGACGACTTAAGAAGAGGTAAACCGACGAATCACAAGGTGTACGGCGAAGCAACGGCTATATTAGCTGGAGATGCTCTTTTAACAAATAGCTTTCAGCTCATTTCTGAAGCGGCACATCCTGAGATTACATCACATATGAAGCTTCAGCTCATTACAGAACTGGTAAAAGCAAGCGGAACAGAAGGTATGATCAGCGGACAGGTTGCGGATATGGAAGGCGAAAAAAAGCAGCTCACGCTAGATGAGCTTGAATATATTCACCTTCACAAAACGGGGAAGCTGCTAGGTTTTTGTGTAAAAGCAGGAGCTATTCTTGCAAAAGCTACGCCTCTACAGCAAGAATTATTAGAAGAATTCAGTAAGCATGTAGGGTTAGCGTTTCAAATTCAAGATGATATCTTGGATGTGGAAGGGTCTGAAGAAAAATTAGGAAAGCCAATTGGCAGTGATACAGAAAATGAAAAAACGACATATCCTTCTTTGTTAGGTATGGAAGCGGCCAAAGAAAAGTTACAGTATCATGTTGAACAAGCACTTCTCTCGTTACGTCAAGCTCAAATTAAGCACGGATTACTAGAAGAAATTTGTTTATATATAGCAAAACGTGATAGTTAATGACGAGTTCTGTCAGGTTTTTTGAGTGATACAGTAAAATAAGATTGAGTCCCAATAGGGGCTATGCTATAATGATTTTACTACTGTATAAAAGCGTAGTGCATAGGTTTGAAAGACATATACAATATCTTGGTGGCCGTTATCACATTTGTGTTAGCGGCTATTTTTTCACTGTTTTCCTTTGAATATCACTGGTTTACTGATAGAATATCAAAGGTATTGTAAGTAATAAGGAAATACTAAAAATTGACTATACGTATAAAACAATAGACAATGTATTAAGGTAACTTTATAACAAGTACGAAAGTGAGTGATCCACCTTGGATCTTACAACGATAAAAAATCCTGAGTTTTTAAAGAAAATGTCAGTAACACAATTAGAAGAACTAAGTGAAGAGATTCGTCGTTTTTTAATTACAAAGCTTTCTGCAACTGGTGGTCATATAGGGCCGAATTTGGGGGTTGTTGAGTTAACGCTTGCACTCCATAAAGTGTTCGACAGCCCAAAAGATAAATTTTTATGGGACGTGGGGCATCAGTCGTATGTCCATAAAATTTTAACAGGACGAGCGGGAGAGTTTGATACAATCCGTCAATATAAAGGATTATGCGGTTTTCCAAAGCGTGACGAAAGTGAGCATGATGTATGGGAAACGGGACATAGTTCTACATCTCTTTCAGCCGCAATGGGAATGGCTGCTGCAAGAGATTTACAAAAAACAAAAGCTCATATTGTTCCTATCATTGGGGATGGAGCTTTAACAGGTGGTATGGCTCTTGAAGCGCTTAACCACATCGGGCACGAGCAAACGGATATGACCGTTATTTTAAATGACAATGAAATGTCTATCGCTCCTAACGTGGGTGCTGTACACAGTATTCTAGGACGTTTGCGCACGGCGGGCAAATACAACTGGGTAAAAGATGAGCTTGAAGTCTTGCTGAAAAAAGTGCCTGCAGTAGGCGGGAAGCTTGCAGCAACGGCAGAACGTGTAAAAGATGGCCTAAAGTACATGGTTGTGTCAGGCATGTTCTTTGAAGATCTTGGCTTTACGTATTTAGGCCCGGTTGATGGCCATAGCTATGACGATTTATTGGAAACGTTACAATATGCAAAGAAAACAAAAGGACCGGTACTGATTCACGTTATTACGAAAAAAGGGAAAGGGTACTTGCCAGCGGAAAGCGATAAAAGCGGAGCATGGCATGGTACAGGCCCTTACAAAATTGAGTCTGGTGACTTTATTAAAGACAAAAATGTTCCGATTGCTTGGAGTAAATTAGTAAGTGATACGGTATTGAAGATGGCTAGAGAAGATGATCGCATTGTAGCCGTAACGCCAGCAATGCCTGTAGGTTCAAAACTCGAAGCATTTCAAAAAGAGTTTCCGCATCGCATGTTTGATGTTGGGATTGCAGAGCAGCATGCAACAACAATGGCAGCGGGTCTTGCAACTCAAAATATGAAGCCCTTTTTAGCTATTTATTCTACGTTTTTACAGCGTGCATACGATCAGGTGGTTCATGATATTTGCCGTCAGAAGCTAAATGTATTTATTGGAATTGATCGCGCTGGACTAGTAGGTGCTGATGGTGAAACGCATCAAGGCGTGTTTGATATTGCATTCTTACGTCATTTGCCTAACCTTGTTATTATGATGCCAAAAGACGAGAATGAAGGCCAGCACATGGTTCACACTGCTTTGACTTATGAAGAAGGTCCGATTGCTATGCGCTACGCTAGAGGAAACGGATTAGGTGTTGAACTAGATTCAGAACTGAAAAACATTCCAATCGGTACATGGGACGTATTAAAAGAAGGTTCAGATACAACCATTTTAACGTTTGGTACAACGATTTCAATGGCGATGGATGCAGCAGCAGAACTTGAGAAGCAAGGAATCAGCGTCAAAGTGGTAAATGCTCGTTTTATTAAACCGCTGGATGAAAAAATGCTTCATGAGATTTTCCAAACGAATAAGCCTGTGATTACGGTAGAAGAAGCGGTACTTCAAGGCGGTTTTGGGAGCGCGGTGTTAGAGTTTGCATCAGAGCACGGCTATTATGATACGCGCGTTGAACGTATGGGGATTCCAGATCGCTTTATCGAGCACGGAAGCGTAACAAAACTTTTAGAAGAAATTGGCTTAACCAAAGAAGAGATTATAAATCGAGTTAAAAAACTCGTAACACCAACACAAAAGAGGCTTGAAGTTAAGTGACAAAAAAAGAACGAGTAGATGTATTATTAGTAGAACGAGGTTTGATTGAAACAAGAGAAAAAGCAAAGCGTACAGTAATGGCAGGACTTGTTTATGCGAATGAAGTCCGTTTGGATAAGCCGGGAGAGAAAATTGAACGCGATACGCCGCTGACAATTAAAGGTGCAGTAATGCCTTACGTCAGCAGAGGCGGCTTTAAGCTTGAAAAAGCGATTAAAGAATTTAATGTCCATGTAGCGGATAAAATCATGATTGATATTGGTTCTTCTACTGGAGGCTTTACTGATTGTGCCCTTCAAAATGGAGCGAAGATGTCCTATGCGCTAGACGTAGGCTATAATCAGCTAGCTTGGAAGCTTCGTCAAGATGAACGAGTAGAAGTAATGGAACGAACAAATTTCCGTTACGTGACGCCAGCTGATTTATCAAGAGGCTTGCCTGAATTCGCTTCTATTGATGTATCATTTATTTCCTTAAGACTCATTCTTCCTGTGTTAAAAACACTTCTTGTTCCACACAGCGACGTTGTTGCGCTCGTTAAGCCACAGTTTGAGGCTGGAAGAGAGCAAGTTGGGAAAAAAGGAATCGTGCGTGATTCAAAAGTGCATGAAGAAGTCCTTCAAGGCATGGTGGATTTCTCGCTTCGTCAAGGATACGATGTATATAACATGTCGTATTCACCGATAACGGGAGGAGATGGAAATATCGAATTTCTTCTCCACCTGCGCTGGAAAGGCGAGCGTGAACTTGGTGAAAATCAAGCTCCGCTTACTGTGCATGAAGTAGTCGAAGAAGCACATAAGACGTTAAAAGAGAAAAAGTAATAATGGCCAATGTTAAGCAAAGACTTAGCATTGGCGATTTGATTATGACTCTTTATACAAAAGGTGCATAATCAAGTTGAACACATTATGATACTTAATTAGTGAAAGACTTATAAACAACAAATCAAAAAGAAGATTACATATTAATGTGAGGTGCCAACATGAATAAAGGGCAAAGACATATTAAAATTCGTGATATTATCACGAATAATGATATTGAAACACAGGATGAATTGGTAGATATTTTAAAAAACCAAGGTTTTAATGTAACACAGGCAACAATCTCTCGTGATATTAAAGAATTGCACTTAGTCAAAGTGCCTTTGATGGACGGTCGATACAAATACAGCTTGCCTGCAGATCAGCGTTTTAATCCCTTACAAAAGTTAAAGCGCTCTCTTATGGACGCATTTGTAAAAATTGATTCAGCTGGGCATATGTTGGTGATGAAAACATTACCGGGAAATGCAAATGCGATTGGCGCATTAATTGATCATTTGGACTGGGATGAAATATTAGGAACAATTTGTGGAGACGATACATGTTTGATTATTTGCCGTACTCCTGAAGATACGCAAATTATATCAGACCGATTCTTAGAAATGTTATAAAGGTGAGTGAAGCAGGTTGTTAGCTGAATTATCCATTAAAAACTTTGCGATTATTGATGAACTTTCTGTTTCATTTGAAAAAGGCTTAACGGTATTAACAGGCGAAACAGGAGCGGGGAAATCGATTATTATTGATGCCATTTCATTGTTAGTAGGTGGAAGAGGCTCTTCGGAGTTTGTACGCCACGGAACAGACAGAGCCGAAATTGAAGGACTTTTCTTATTTGATGAAGAACAGCATCCAAGTCATGAAAAAGCTAAACAAGTCGGTTTAGAAGTGGAAGATGGAATGATTGTGCTTCGCCGAGACATTACCACAAATGGGAAAAGTATTTGCCGGATCAACGGTAAGCTTGTAACGTTAGCTATCCTACGTGAAGTCGGACAGACGTTAATTGATATACATGGACAGCACGAGCACCAAGATTTAATGAATCAAGATCGTCACTTAACTCTTCTTGATCAATATGGAGGAGAAAAAGTAGAAGAGGCTTTGACGGAGTATCGAGAGGTATTTTCTAGGTATACATCGCTAAAAAAACAGCTCGATCAATTAACTGAAAATGAACAGCAGATGGCACATCGCCTCGATCTTATTCAATTTCAATTAGATGAAATCAAAGCGGCAAATTTGCAGCTGAACGAAGACGAGGAACTAAATGAAGAGCGTTTGAAGATTTCTAACTTTGAAAAGATCTATACGTCGCTAAACGATGCGTACAATGCGCTGCACGGTGAACACCAAGGTTTAGATTGGGTAGGTGTAGCCATGAATCATACGGAGGATATTTCGTCACTGGAAAAAAACTATGCCGAAATTTCTGAGATCATTTCATCGAGCTTCTACCAGCTAGAAGACGCATCTTATAAAATTCGTCAGCAGCTTGATTTATTAGAATTTGATCCCAAACGCTTAGATTTTATTGAAGCGCGTTTAAATGAAATTAATCACTTAAAGCGTAAATACGGTCAAAGTGTAGATGAAATTCTAGAATATGCAGCGCAAATTGAAGATGAAATTGATCGTATTGAAAATCGAGATACGCATGTGAGCAAGATCAAAGAAGAGTTAAACAGTGTAGCACAGGATTTATTAGTAGAAGCTAATAACGTTTCAGCTATTCGAAAAAAACTTGCTCAAGAGTTAACGGACAGCATCCATCATGAGCTTCAAGAACTGTATATGGCTAAGACCGTATTTCAAATTAAATTCTCTGTTGTAAATGCAGGTAAAAATGATGTTGAAGTAAATGGAGAAAGAATAAAATTCACCAAAGACGGCATTGACAACGTAGAATTTTATATTTCTACCAATCCTGGTGAACCGTTAAAGCCTCTTGCAAAAGTAGCATCAGGAGGAGAACTGTCAAGAATTATGCTGGCGTTAAAAAGCATCTTCTCTAAGCATCAAGGCGTGACGTCCATTATCTTTGATGAAGTTGATACAGGCGTAAGTGGAAGAGTAGCTCAATCGATCGGTGAAAAAATACATGCTATTTCTGTTGATTCACAAGTTCTCTGTATATCTCATCTGCCTCAGGTAGCAGCAATGGCAGATACTCATCTCTTTATTGCTAAAGAGATAAAAGGCGATCGTACAACGACGTCTGTTCTTCCATTAACTGTTGATGAAAAGGTAAAAGAAATTGGTCGAATGATTGCAGGAGCTGAAATTACAAGCTTAACAAAGGAACATGCCAAAGAGCTTTTAGATTTAGCGGATAAGATGAAGCACACCATTTAAAAAAAACACCTTTTAACACGTAACAGTATGTGTTAAAGGTGTTTTTTTATACAAAATGGAGGAACTGAAAATGTTTCCTTGCACTTCTTTTCATTTTTCTCTGAACTTCTGTTATAAATGCGCTCTAAGAAGGCTAAATTAAATGTGTAGCCATTTAGGCGAGGAAGCGAGGAGAGTGAAAACATGCAAAATCGATACAGACATATAATTGGTGCGATTCTCCTTGTTTCGTTCATTTTTGTAGGATTTATTCCAGTTGTGCAACAATATATACACATTCCAAAACAAATCGTCTTATTTGAACAGCAAAAAGAAAAAATTAATACGACATTACCGCTTAGCGTAGAAGCTTCATCACCTGTTTACGATGTAACAAGTAACAAGGCGAAGCTGACCGTAGCAGGCAAACAGGTAGGCAAAGAAGAGTTGATGCTTCATTTGGCCGGTATTCCTGTAAAGCGTGTAGATGTGCAGGTATTATCTGATTTTAAAGTCATTCCAGGTGGACAATCAATCGGTGTGAAATTAAATTCAAAAGGTGTTCTTGTTGTAGGCTATCATCAGGTAGATACAGCAAAAGGTAAAAGATCTCCTGGCGAAATTGCGGGTATTCAAGTTGGAGATATGATTACGAAGATTAATGGTAAAACCATTGAAAAAATGAGTGATATTACACCGTTTATTCAGCAGGCAGGAAAAACGGGTGAACCATTAAATCTGCATATTTTAAGAGAAAAAAAGCAGTTTGATACTAAGCTGTATCCGTTAAAAGATAAGCAAGATTATGCGTACAGAATCGGTTTATACATCCGTGATTCAGCTGCAGGAATTGGCACAATGACTTTTTATGATCCAAAATCTAAAAAATATGGCGCTTTAGGCCACGTTATTTCGGATATGGATACAAAAAAGCCAATCGTAGTAGAAGATGGACAAATTGTCCGTTCGACCGTTACATCAATTGAGAAAGGTTCTAACGGCGTTCCGGGTGAAAAGCTAGCAAGGTTTTCTGAAGATAGACAAATCATTGGAAATATTACACGAAATAGTCCTTTTGGTATTTTTGGAAAATTGTCTTCAACGATGGAAAACGGAATAATGGATAAAGCAATGCCAATTGCCCTATCTCATCAAGTAAAAGAAGGACCGGCTAAAATTCTAACGGTAGTAGATGATGATCAAGTGGAAGAATTTGATATTGAAATTATGAGTACTATACCTCAAAAGTTTCCGGCTACTAAAGGAATGGTTATTAAAATTACAGATCCTAAATTGTTAAAGAAAACAGGTGGAATTGTTCAAGGAATGAGCGGGAGCCCGATTATTCAAAACGGTAAAGTCGTTGGAGCGGTTACCCACGTTTTTGTAAATGATCCTACCTCGGGTTATGGTGTCCATATTGAATGGATGCTTAACGAAGCAGGAATTGATATTTATAAAAATAATCGAAAAAAAGCGAGCTAATGTTGTCATTAGTTCGCTTTTTTTGAAAAAAATTATTGTCGTAAATGTACGAGAAAAACGTCGAAAAACAAAGAAAATAAGAGAAAATCGAATAAATTCCATTTAAAAGACTTTTTTCTAAAAAAATAAAGGAAATAATGTTGCATTGTCGAATTTGTCCTTTAGAATAAAGAATAGAGACACGTAGGAAACGACGTATAACATAAAGGACTGAGGAGGAAGCTGCATTGAAAAAAATTAAAGTATGCTTGGTTGATGATAATCGGGAACTAATTGGTTTGCTTGAAGATTATATTTCAGAGCAAGAAGACATGGAAGTAATCGGAGTAGCTTACAATGGACAAGAGTGTTTATCCATTTTAAAAGATAAAGATCCGGATGTTCTTGTATTAGACATTATTATGCCGCATCTAGATGGATTAGCAGTTTTAGGTCAGTTAAAAGAAATGAAAAAAGAAAATTATCCAAATGTCATCATGCTAACAGCATTTGGGCAAGAAGACGTAACGAAAAAAGCGGTTGATTTAGGAGCTGCTTATTTTATTCTAAAGCCGTTTGATATGGAAAACTTAGTGAATCATATTCGTCAAGTTAGCGGACAAACATCTTCATTTATGCAACGTTCATCTTCTTCCATGCGTTCGCATCGCGACAGCAAACCAGCAAATTTAGATGCAAGCATTACGAGCATCATTCACGAAATTGGTGTACCTGCTCATATTAAAGGCTATTTATATTTGAGAGAAGCCATTTCAATGGTATATAAGGATATTGAGCTGCTTGGGTCGATTACAAAAGTGCTGTATCCTGACATTGCAAAGAAATACAATACAACAGCAAGCCGCGTTGAGCGCGCCATTCGTCATGCCATTGAAGTAGCATGGAGCCGAGGGAACATTGATTCTATTTCTTCATTATTCGGATATACTGTCAGCATGTCAAAAGCAAAGCCGACAAATAGTGAATTTATCGCCATGGTTGCGGATAAATTACGCCTTGAACATAAAGCGAGTTGAAAGGGATAGGACTGCTGGAATTACGGGGTTTTGAGTGAGCTGATACCTTTTGTAATACAGAGTACATGCCGATAAACTTTTGGAATTTACACTAGATATTAAACTGAAAATCAATAAACTTTTTACTGCAGGGCCGATGAATTTTAATCATTCATGGGTCCTTTCATTTTGTTTTAAGAGTTGGAAATAGGGAGGTTAAGGGAATGTACATCTTGTGATCCATAGTAGTGTATTTTATTGAAATAATTTATTTCATTGTTATGAGGGGTTTGTGTTTGAAAGAAGATTTAGAAGATGTGTTAAAAAATTCATCTACATATATGGATAAATAAATGATAAAAAAAGCAGCCTTCAGAAAAGGCTGCTTTTTTTAATCCATTAATTTAGCAATCGGTTTTGAAAGGAACAAAACAATAATTCCAAGTACAATTGTTACAGCTCCGATTAAGCTGAAGATGTCGAAATAACCTAACGACTGTGTATAAGATGCAAGAACACCCGCTAGCTTATTAGCAACAGCAGAGCTTGCCATCCATACGCCCATTAAAAGAGAAGCAAGCTTTAATGGAGCCAGTCTACTTACCATAGACAGCCCTACTGGCGAAATCATAAGCTCAGCTAGCGTGTGCAGGAAGTAAGTGAAAATCATGAACAGGATATTTACTTTTAAAGCTGGGTCATTACCAGTATACATAACGGCTGGAATTAAAATTAAGAATCCTAATCCGACTGTTACAAGTCCCATACCCATTTTTGTTGGTGTTTTAAAATCACCGCGTTTTGAATTTCCTAGCTTGTACCAAACAAGTGACATAATTGGTGCTAAAATCATGATAAACAGTGGATTCAATGATTGGAACCACTCTGTTGGAACCGTAAAACTACCGATTTGACGATCAATTTGATCTTGAGCATATAGCGTTAAAGAACTTCCAGCCTGTTCAAAAGCTGTCCAGAAAGCAATAACAACGAAAGCTAGAATAACGATAGCAACCGTTCTTTTCTTTTCTCGTGCTGTCAGCGGAGCAGTTGATGTTTGAGATGCTGCTGCATGAACTTTTCCTGTAGGCTCTTTCCCAATATCACCTAAATAGCGATTAGCCAGTAGGTTAAATAAAATTTGTCCAACAACCATTCCGATAGCTGCTGTTAAAAATCCGTATTTATAACTCATTAATCCAACAACTAATGGGGCGAAAAATGCACCAAAGTTAATACCCATATAAAAAATGGTAAAAGCACCGTCACGGCGAGGATCATTTTCTGCATAAAGATCTCCGACCAATGTGGAGATATTTGGTTTGAAAAATCCGTTTCCGATAATTAATAAAGCAAGTCCGATATACAAAGCGGCTACGCTTTGATGAATGAAGATGGAAAAATTCCCGAGTGCCATAATCACACCACCGATTGTGATGGCTAGCCTTCTTCCGAGGAAGCGGTCTGTTAAATATCCGCCAATCATCGGCGTAATGTAAACAGCACTAGTGAATGTTCCATATAAGCTCAGTGCAGTTGCTTTATCTACCCCGAGTCCACCTTGAGCAGCGGTAGCAGTTAAATAAAGAACCAGAATGGCTCTCATTCCATAATAACTAAATCTTTCCCATGCCTCAGTCGCGAATAATAAGTACAGTCCAGGAGGGTGTTTTTTCCTAGACTCATTTGGCTGCTGATTTTCGTGTTGTACAGCTGCTTGCATAATGAAGTCCCCCTAAAATTTCTCTCATACTATTTAATTCTTTTATTTGAATTGATCAAAAAATCAGAATATAAGTACTGGAATAAATATAATGTATTTTTATTTTAGTAGAAAAACAATAATTTCGTCAATGAAATTATATGGAAAAATCAAAAAATAATTAAATATACACAAAAAATTATTAAATTACTTATTTAAAAGCATTTTTAAAAATACATTTATATTATTAAATATTCTAATATATGTTATGGAAAATGAAGTAAGAAAGTAATACTATTTTTGGAAACGAAAATTCGAAAGAAAAAAGGATCTGTTATTCAGATCCTTTTTTATCTTCGCCCGCATTTAATTCAGCAAGCTTCTGCAGCAAAATATGCTGAGGCATATGCATCAATTGCTCGAGGGGGATATTTAATTGTTCTGCTAATTTTACGGCTGTATCCGGAGAAATTTGCAGTGGTCTCATACACAACGACCTCCTTTTGCATATAAAGTAATGAAAGTGAAGAAGTATAAACAGTAAATTCGTGCTTTCACTATTAAGTAATGCTAAAGTTAATAATAAGTGATAATAGAGGAGTTGAGCAAGTATGTTTGTAATAGGTCATCGCGGCGCAGCTGGAACGTTTCCTGAAAATACGATGATTTCCTTCAAAGAAGCAGCGAGAGTCGGAGCACACGGAATTGAACTTGATGTGCATATGACAAAGGATGGAGAACTTGCTGTAATTCATGATGAAAAAGTAGATCGAACGACGAATGGAAAAGGGTATGTAAAAGATTTTACGTATCAAGATTTACAAAAATTAGATGCGAGCTATAAGTTCAAAAAAAAGTACGGGATATGTAAAATTCCCATGTTAAATGAAGTAATGGAGTGGGCTTCAAGTGAAGGAATTAGTGTAAATATTGAGTTGAAAAACAATATATTTGACTATCCATACTTAGAAATGAAAGTCTTGGATTTAATTTATTTATACAAGATGAAGGATCGAACGATGATTTCATCTTTTAATCATAACAGCTTAGCCCGAATTGGTTCTTTGGATTCTACGATTGAAACAGCTATTTTATATTCTTATCCGATGTATGAGCCTTGGGTATATGCGCAGCATCTTGGCGCAAAAGCTCTTCACCCTAATCAGCGTACCGTGAATGAAGTAAATGTAGCCGCTTCAAAAGATTGTCAAATTCCAGTGCGACCTTACACAGTAAATGATGTAAAAGTAGCTGAGCAGCTTCGGAAATATGGATGTGAATCCATTATTACTGATTATCCTGAAAAAATGGTGAAGCAATTTGGGGGACGCTTTTCGTAAAAAAACATCGCATTAATGCGATGTTTTTTTATCTTTTTGAAATCTGTTTTGAACTTTGTTTCGCTTGCGGTCTCTGTGCAGAATAAAGCCAGCAACAAATCCAAGGCCGATTACAAATAACAGAAGACCGACTGAAAATTGCAAAAATAAAGAAGGGAACGGGGATTGCAGGATGCCAAAAATCATATCTCTCATAAGTTTAATGCCATATCCAGCGAGTATACCAGGAATAAGTAAGATTAGCAGGGCAATAATTCGAACCATAGCTTCTCCTTTCGCTTCTCTTTTTTAAAAATGAATGCGTTTACATTATAAAACCGTTATACTTGAATCATAAAAGAACTAAATAAATTGTCAAGAGCGTTTCTTTTTTTATATGATAGGTATATGCAATATTTTGCACGGAACATGTACATATTAAGTAGAAAAGGTGAAAAAATATGCAAAATGTGTTGATCGTTGGAGGAGGAAAAGGCGGATTAGCTATTCTGAAAATCTTGTTGGAAACCGAATTTATGAAAGTGATTGGTGTAGTAGACGTACGAGCTGACGCGCCGGCTGTTTTGCATGCGAAAGAACAAGATATTTCAACAGGAATGAATTGGGAGCCTTATATGACAAAGCAGCTCGATGTCATTGTTGAAACAACAGGTAAACAAGGTGTTTTTCAACAATTGCAGAGAAGCAAACCTGCTGATGCACTGGTAGTTCCGGGATTGGTTGCTGAAATTATGGCCAATCTGATGGATGAAAAAGAAGAGTTAATTCAGCGGTTAAAGCAAGAATCGTATAAATATGATCTTATTTTTAACGCGGCTCATGATGCGATGGTCGTGATTGATAGGAATGGATATATTACGCTATTCAATCAAAGTGCCGAGCGTTTGACGAACTTTTCACACAGAGATGTAATTGGTAAGCATCTTCATGAAGTCATTCCAAATAGTAAACTTGTTGATGTTCTTCATACAAAAACCATTGATCAAAATAGTGAATTTGTGTTAGATAGCGGACGGAAGGTCATTACGACTAGAATACCAATACTCGACGAGAATAGAGAGCTGTTTGGTGCCTTTTCGATTTTTAAAGATATTACGGACGTCGTCGGATTGGCAGAAGAAGTTACGAACTTAAAAGAAGTACAAACTATGCTTCAAGCTATTATTCAATCTTCTGAAGAAGCTATTTCGGTTGTCGATGAAGAAGGAAGAGGGATTTTAATTAATCCTGCTTATACGAGAATTACGGGTTTAAAAAAGACGGATATTATTGGTCAGCCCGCGACTGCCGATATCTCTGAAGGAGACAGTATGCACATGAAGGTGCTGCAAACAAGACGTCCTGTTCGAGGTGTAAGAATGAGGCTTGGTCCGAGTAAAAGAGACGTAGTTGTGAATGTTGCCCCCGTTATTGTCGATGGAAAATTAAAAGGCAGCGTTGGAGTTATTCATGATATGTCTGAAATTCAAGAGCTTACAAATGAACTCAAAAGAGCGCGTCAAATTATCCGAACGCTTGAAGCGAAATATTCATTTGCTGATATCATTGGTCAGTCTGAAGAATTTCAGTTAGCAATTGAGCAGGCTAGACTTGCTGCTAAAACACCAGCTACTGTTTTGCTTAGAGGTGAATCTGGGACGGGTAAGGAGCTGTTTGCACATGCGATTCATAATGCGAGCAGCCGAAAGTTTAATAAATTTGTTCGGATCAACTGTGCTGCACTTTCTGAGTCTTTGCTTGAAAGTGAACTTTTTGGGTATGAAGAAGGAGCTTTTTCCGGGGCAAAACGAGGCGGAAAACGAGGTGTTTTTGAAGAAGCCAATAACGGTAGCATCTTTTTGGATGAAATCGGGGAGCTTTCAGCTCACATGCAGGCTAAGCTGCTTCGAGTGCTTCAAGAAAAAGAGCTTATTCGCGTTGGAGGCACGACCCCTATTCCGGTGAATGTTCGCGTGATTGCAGCTACGAATGTGAATTTAGAAAAAGGAATGGCTGATGGAAGCATCAGACAGGACTTGTATTATCGGCTAAACAAAATTCCGATTCACATACCTCCTCTTCGGAAGAGAAAAGAGGATATTGGAGCGCTTGTTACACACTTAATTACAAAAATTAATCAAGATTACGGCCGACATGTTGAAGGGGTAACAGAGCGGGCCTTACAATCATTGAGATCATACGACTGGCCAGGAAACGTTAGAGAGCTTGAAAACATATTAGGAAGAGCTATTATTTATATGCACTATACGGAAACAATGATTGATTCTGTTCATCTCCCTTCACTTGAAGGCAAGGGCAAAAAAGAAAAAAATCAGGCGAATGAAGAGGTAGTATTCGAAGGGAAGACTTTAGCGCACATGATGGAAAATTATGAAGCTGAACTTATTCAAAAAGTGCTGATTGCAAACAAGTATAACCGAACGAAAACAGCAAAACAGCTCAATATTTCCCTGCGTTCTCTGTATTATAAGTTGGAAAAATACAATCTTGCAAATAACAGCATGCAATAAAATGCATGGTGTGCAAGTTATTGCATATAAATAGAGAGGTATTCTTTTTTTTCTGTTTGTCGTTAGAATCAATAAAAAAAATTTTTTGTGCGTAGAAACGGATATAAGCAGCTATATTATGTAATATATGCAGAGTGTGGCACAAATCTTGCATATATTTTAAGTGACTGCATAAACGCGCAGTATGCTCTTTAAAAAGGGGCAAAAGAAAGAATGAAAAAGGAGAGGTCGAACATTCCATGACTCTTGCTACCATCTTATCTCGGGTTGCTAAGCAGTCTTCTTTGACTGTTGCTGTTGCTGCAGCTGAAGACTTAGAAACAATTGAGGCAGTGTATGAAGCTGTGTCAAGGGAAGTTTCTGAATTTATTTTGTTTGGCAACGAAACAACAATTAATGAATTATTCAGGCAGTACCGCCCATCCTTACTCACTCATAAGGCTGTGACGGTCGTACATACGGAGTCCGTTTTAGAAGCGGCTCAATTGGCTGTGCGTTCAGTTCAGCAAGGTCAAGCTCATATCGTAATGAAAGGGAATTTATCCACATCGCTTATTTTAAAAGCTGTGTTAAATAAAGAGCATGGTTTGCGTACGGGAAATGTTTTATCACACGTAGCTGTGTTTGATGTTCCTCACTATGACCGCCCTATTCTTGTAACAGATGCAGCTATGAATATTACGCCATCTCTGGAAGAGAAAGTTCAAATCATTCAAAACGCGGTGAACGTTGCTCACTCGATTGGGATAGAGGTGCCAAAGGTAGCTCCTGTTGCAGCGGTTGAAGTTGTGAACCCTTTGATGCCTGCCACAGTAGAGGCTGCACTTCTTACACAGATGAACCGGAGAGGACAAATTAAAGGCTGCGTTATTGATGGACCTTTAGCACTCGACAATGCCATTAACATAGAAGCAGCCAAGCAAAAAGGCATTCAAAGTGAAGTTGCCGGTCAAGCAGATATATTACTCGTTCCAGCAATTGAAACAGGGAACGTCTTATATAAATCCCTTATTTATTTTGCTAAAGCAAAAGTTGGAGCTATTCTAGCGGGGGCAAAAGCTCCGGTCGTCTTAACATCCAGAGCAGATTCATCAGAAAGTAAATTATACTCACTGGCGCTTGCTATCAGCGTCGCTCAACAGAATTCTTAGGAGGCACTAACAATGAAAATTTTTGACTATATGGAAACATACGATTATGAGCAGTTATTATTTTGCCAAGATAAAGATTCAGGCTTAAAAGCCATTATTGCGATTCATGATACAACAATTGGACCAGCTCTAGGCGGTACGAGAATGTGGACATATGAATCAGAAGAGGCTGCAATTGAAGATGCGCTTCGTTTATCACGCGGAATGACTTATAAAAATGCAGCAGCAGGCTTGAATTTAGGAGGAGGAAAAACGGTTATTATCGGAGATCCTCGCAAAGACAAAAATGAAGCGATGTTCCGTGCATTTGGCCGCTTTATTCAAGGGTTAAATGGTCGATATATTACAGCAGAAGATGTGGGCACAACGGTAGAGGATATGGATATTGTATATGAGGAAACGGATTATGTAACGGGTGTATCTCCTGCCTTCGGTTCATCAGGCAATCCATCACCAGTCACAGCCTACGGCGTATACCGAGGAATTAAAGCAGCAGCAAAAGAAGCATTTGGAACAGATATGCTTGAAGGAAAAGTAGTAGCTGTCCAAGGTGTAGGAAACGTAGCATATAATTTATGCCGCCACCTTCACGAAGAAGGGGCAAAACTTATTGTAACGGATATTAATAAAGAAGCTGTTCAGCGTGCGGTAGAAGAATTTGGTGCGCAAGCAGTAGACCCAAATGATATTTATGGTGTAGAATGTGATATCTATGCTCCTTGTGCACTCGGAGCAACGATTAACGATGAAACGATCCCTCAAATAAAAGCAAAAGTTATTGCAGGGGCAGCTAATAATCAATTGAAAGAAACGCGTCATGGTGATTTAATTCATGAATTAGGCATTGTATATGCACCGGACTATGTTATTAATGCAGGAGGCGTTATTAACGTAGCTGATGAGCTAGTTGGATATAACCGTGAGCGTGCGCTGAAAAAAGTTGAAGGTATTTATGATAATATTGAAAAGGTAGTTGAAATCTCAAAGCGAGATGGCATTCCAACCTATCTAGCAGCAGATCGCTTAGCTGAAGAAAGAATTGAAAAGCTGCGTCGTTCACGCAGTCAATTTTTACAAAATGGACAGCATATTTTAAGTAGACGTCATACGCGCTAATGTTTGAGCTGAAGGCTAGGCAAAAGGAATAAATGAAATCCTTTCGACCTAGCCTTCGTTTATGAGAATGATAAGGTAGGAGGACATGTGTTGGATATGCACGAATATCGAATGCTGATAATAAATCCGGGTTCAACGTCCACAAAAATTGGCGTGTTTCACAACGATAAACCAATTTTTGATCGAACAATCCGCTACGATTCACAGCAAATGAATCAGTTTGAGACGATATATGCACAGTATGAGTTCCGTAAAAATTCGATTTTAGAGGCACTTGATGAAGAAGGGATTAATTTATCTAAATTAAGTGCAGTATGTGGAAGGGGAGGGCTTTTACGCCCGATTGAAGGCGGCACATACGAAGTAAATCAAGCCATGCTCAAAGATTTAAAAGACGGTTATGCCGGCCGTCATGCTTCAAATTTAGGCGGGATTTTAGCGTTTGAGATTGCGTCTGGATTAAATATTCCAGCGTACATTGTTGATCCGGTTGTGGTAGATGAGCTAAGTGACATCGCTCGTATCTCTGGAACTCCTTTTATAGAAAGGAAAAGCATCTTTCACGCGCTGAATCAAAAATCGGTTGCTCGAAAAGTGGCTAAAGAAATGAATAGCACATATGAACAAATGAACGTTATTGTTACCCATATGGGTGGAGGCGTTACAGTTGGAGTTCACAAGTGCGGAAAAGTGATTGATGTGAACAATGGCCTGCACGGCGACGGTCCTTTTAGTCCAGAGCGCGCTGGCGGTGTACCGGTTGGTGAATTAGTTCGTCTTTGCTTTTCAGGTCAGTATTACCGCGAGGAGATTATGAAAATGCTTGTAGGAAAAGGCGGGCTTGTCGGTTATTTGGGCACATCTGACGTGCAGAAAGTCGAAGTGCTAGTGAAAAATGGAAACGAAAAAGCTAAGCTTATCTACGAAGCAATGGCTTATCAAATTTCGAAGGAAATTGGAGCTGCCAGTACGGTATTGCATGGAAAAGTAGATGCCATTATTCTAACGGGAGGCATTGCTTATTCAAAAGCGTTTGTTGAGCTGATTATTAATCATGTAAAGTGGATTGCAGATGTCATTGTTTATCCTGGAGAAAATGAGCTTCAAGCGCTAGCTGAAGGGGCTCTCCGAGTGCTTGCAGGTGAAGAAGAAGTAAAGGAATATAAAGGCGCTTAATAGCGTTTGCAGAAAGGTGTGAAGCAGTGTGGCAAAAGAATATGATTTGGTCATTCTCGGCGGTGGAACCGGAGGGTACGTAGCAGCTATTCGTGCCTCTCAGTTAGGTCTATCGGTAGCTGTTGTGGAAAAAAATAAGTTAGGCGGCACATGCCTGCACGCAGGGTGTATCCCAAGCAAAGCTTTACTAAGAAGTGCAGAAGTCTATCAAACGGCTAAGAAAAGCAGTGAATTTGGCGTAGAAACGTCCAATGTACTATTGAACTATGCTCGTGTACAAGAACGAAAGTCGGAAATTGTTTCACAGTTACATAATGGTGTCAAACAGCTAATGAAAAAAGGTAAAATTGACGTATATGAAGGAATTGGACGTATTTTAGGACCTTCTATTTTTTCTCCTATGCCAGGTACCATCTCCGTTGAATTAAAAAGCGGTGAAGAAAACGAAATGCTTATTCCAAAGAATGTAATTGTCGCAACAGGGTCTCGTCCTAGAACATTACCTGGTTTAACAATTGACGGAGAGAAAGTAATCACTTCAGATGAAGCATTAAAGATGGAAACACTTCCTGCTTCTATTATTATTGTGGGAGGCGGCGTCATTGGAATTGAATGGGCGTCAATGCTCACAGATTTTGATGTTGATGTAACGGTTGTTGAATACAGCGATCGCATTTTACCAACAGAAGATCAAGATATCTCCCGTGAAATGACGAAGCTTTTAAAAGCAAAAGGAGTTACCATTATTACTTCTGCTAAAGTAATGGCTGATACACTGTCTATTGATGGTAAGGTTAAAATTTCGGCTCAAGTAGGAGACGATATGCAAGAATATGAAGCAGAAAAGCTGCTTGTATCTGTAGGGCGTCAAGCGAATGTTGAAGGAATTGGTCTCGAGAATACCGATATTGTAGTAGAAAACGGTGTGATTGCCACAAATGATTTTTATCAAACGAAAGAATCTCATATCTACGCAATTGGAGATGTGATTGGCGGACTGCAGCTTGCACATGTAGCTTCTCACGAAGGAATCGTAGCTGTTGAGCATTTACATGGTGACAAGCCTTTGAAGATTGATTACACAACAATTTCTAAATGCGTATACAGCAGCCCGGAGGCAGCAAGTGTAGGATTAACAGAACAAGAAGCAAAACAGCAAGGATTTCAGCTGAAGGTTGGAAAGTTTCCGTTTAAGGCCGTTGGAAAAGCTCTTGTATATGGAGAGGCAGAGGGATTTGTTAAAATTATTGCCGATGCCGACACAAATGATGTTCTTGGTGTGCATATGATTGGACCTCACGTGACGGATATGATTTCTGAAGCGGGTCTTGCAAAGGTATTGGATGCTACACCATGGGAAATTGCTCATACCATTCATCCTCATCCTAGCCTTTCAGAAGCGATGGGAGAAGCTTCATTAGCTGTAGATGGAAAAGCGATTCATTTTTGATGATTAAAGGAGGTTTAAACATGACAAAAAACCGTCATGAATCATTAGGATTAACTGATGAACAAGTACTTGAAATGTACCGCACTATGCTGCTTGCACGAAAAATTGATGAGCGTATGTGGCTATTAAACCGTGCAGGGAAGGTGCCTTTTGTTATTTCATGTCAAGGTCAAGAAGCCGCTCAGGTTGGCGCAGCTTTTGCCTTAAACAGAGAGAATGATTACATATTACCTTATTACCGCGATCTGGGTGTTGTGCTGGCATTTGGAATGACTGCGCGCGATTTAATGCTTTCTGGGTTTGCTAAAGCAGAAGATCCAAACTCAGGAGGTCGTCAAATGCCAGGTCACTTTGGCCATAAGGAAAAGCGAATTGTAACAGGATCTTCTCCAGTTACAACACAGGTGCCTCATGCAGTAGGAATCGCTTTAGCAGGACGATTGGAGAAAAAAGACTTAGTAACGTTTGTTACGTTTGGAGAAGGATCTTCTAACCAAGGAGACTTCCACGAAGGCGCGAACTTTGCAGGTGTTCATAAGCTTCCTGTTATCTTTATGTGTGAAAATAACAAGTATGCGATTTCTGTTCCGGTTGAAAAGCAGCTAGGGTGCGCAAAAGTATCTGATCGTGCGATTGGATATGGTATGCCAGGCTACACAATTGATGGAAACGACGTCCTTGAAGTATATCGAGTGGTAAAAGAAGCAAGAGATCGTGCATCCAGAGGAGAAGGGCCTACTCTTATTGAAACTGTTTCAGAGCGTTTGACTGCCCATTCAAGTGATGACGATGATCGTGCATATCGCGGAGCAGAAGAATTGTCTGAAGCTAAAAAGAGTGATCCGCTTGCGTACTTTGCGGCTTATTTAAAAGAGGTTAACGTGTTAACCGATGAACGAGAAAAACAAATGCTTGATGATATTATGAATATCGTTAATGATGCAACAGATTATGCTGAAAACGCTCCTTATGCAGAAGCGGAATCGGCTTTAAAATACGTGTACGGTGAGTAAGGAGGAGAATATATGCCGGTTATTTCATATATTGATGCAGTAACAATGGCCATTCGTGAAGAAATGGAAAGAGATTCCCGCGTGTTTGTATTAGGAGAAGACGTAGGAAAAAAAGGCGGCGTATTTAAAGCAACCAACGGACTGTACGAACAGTTCGGGGAAGAAAGAGTTATTGACACACCTCTTGCAGAATCTGCTATTGCAGGCGTAGGAATCGGAGCGGCAATGTACGGCATGCGTCCGATTGCGGAAATGCAATTTGCTGATTTTATTATGCCTGCAGTCAATCAAATCGTGTCAGAAGCAGCGAAAATTCGCTATCGTTCTAATAATGATTGGAGTTGTCCAATTACAATTCGTGCTCCTTACGGCGGCGGAGTTCACGGTGCTCTTTATCATTCTCAATCTGTTGAAGCACTCTTTGCCAATACGCCAGGGTTAAAGATTGTGATGCCTTCTACGCCTTATGATGTAAAAGGATTATTAAAAGCAGCTATTCGTGATGATGACCCAGTTCTTTTCTTTGAGCATAAGCGTGCGTACCGTTTGATTAAAGGAGAAGTCCCTGAAGATGATTATGTACTGCCGATTGGCAAAGCAGATGTAAAGAAAGAAGGAGACGACATCACGGTTATTACATATGGTCTTTGTGTACACTTTGCTCTTCAAGCTGCTGAAAAGCTAGAAGCAGACGGTATTTCAGCACACATCTTAGATTTAAGAACGGTCTATCCACTTGATAAAGAAGCTATTATAGAAGCAGCATCTAAAACAGGTAAGGTCCTGCTTTTAACGGAAGACAACAAAGAAGGCAGCATTATGAGCGAAGTAGCAGCTATTATTGCTGAACACTGCTTATTTGATTTAGATGCGCCAATTCAGCGCCTTGCTGGCCCCGATGTTCCAGCTATGCCGTATGCACCAACAATGGAAAAATATTTTATGGTGAATCCAGATAAAGTAGAAAAAGCAATGAGAGAATTAGCTCAATTTTAAAAGGAGTTGTATCAATTGGCTATTGAAAAAATTACGATGCCGCAGCTCGGTGAAAGTGTAACAGAGGGTACAATTAGCAAATGGCTCGTTTCTGTTGGAGATCACGTAAATAAGTACGATCCGTTAGCTGAAGTCATGACGGATAAAGTAAATGCTGAAGTGCCTTCTTCTTTTAGTGGAACAATTAAAGAGTTAATTGCAGGTGAAGATGATACTTTACCCGTGGGAGAAGTGATTTGTTTAATTGAAGTAGAAGGAACTGTACCTCAAAAAGAACAGAAAACGTCTGATAAGACTGTAGAAGAATCAGCGCCAAAAACAGCGGACAGTCAATCTAATAAAAGCCGATACTCTCCAGCTGTTATGCGTCTGTCACAAGAACATAATATTAATTTAGATACCGTGACAGGAACAGGAGCGGGCGGCCGCATTACGAGAAAAGATATTTTAGCTGTTATCGAAAAAGGCGGAGCTTCTGAAGTGAAAGAAACACCTGCATCAACAGTTCAGCCAGAAGCACCCGTAGCGGCAGCTGCTCCGAAAACGAAGCAACCCGCGCCGGTTGTGTCTGCAGCCGGAGATCAAGAAATCCCTGTTTCAGGCGTGCGTAAAGCTATTGCAGCAAATATGCTTCGCAGTAAACACGAAATTCCGCATGCATGGACAATGGTTGAAGTTGATGTAACGAACTTAGTTTCTTATCGTGATGCATTAAAGACGGAGTTCAAACAAAAAGAAGGTTTTAACTTAACTTATTTTGCGTTCTTCGTAAAAGCAGTGGCTCAGGCTTTAAAAGAATTCCCTCAAATGAATTCAATGTGGGCAGGAGACCGTATTGTTCAGAAAAAAGATATTAATGTATCTATTGCTGTTGCAACAGACGATGCTTTATTTGTGCCGGTTATTAAACAAGCCGATGAAAAGACAATCAAAGGCATTGCGCGTGAAATTACAGAGCTTGCGCAAAAAGTTCGTACGGGTTCATTGAAGTCTGAAGACATGCAGGGCGGAACGTTTACTGTTAACAACACAGGCTCATTTGGTTCCGTGCAATCAATGGGGATTATTAATTACCCGCAAGCGGCTATTTTACAAGTAGAATCTATTGTAAAACGTCCGGTTATTATTGATAACATGATTGCTGTTCGAGATATGGTTAACTTATGTTTATCACTTGATCACCGCGTGTTGGACGGCTTGGTGTGCGGCAGGTTCTTGGCAAGAGTTAAAGAGATTTTAGAATCTACGTCTAAAGAGAATACGTCCGTCTATTAAAAAAAGCAAATGGAGCTTTCTCCATTTGCTTTTTTATTTTGAAGCAATGATTGAACAATTTGTAAAAGATGTATTAAAATAAAAGAAGAATCATCAAACTTCAAAGTGTAATCATCTAGGTCTAGCAGGCAGCTATTAACTGTAAAGGGGCATGGAAATGAAAACAAATACATTATCATTTCATGAATTTACACGTACACCTAAAGAAGATTGGGCACAGGAAGTTAGCAAAAACACCGCGCTCCGCTCAAAAGAAACGTTAGAAAACATCTTTTTGAAACCGCTTTATTTTGAAAGTGATACGGCACATTTAGACTACTTGCAGCAGAGTCCGGCGGGAATAGATTGTTTAAGAGGAGCCGGTAAAGAATCATACATACTAGGGGAATGGGAAATCACCCAAAAAATCGACTTACCTTCTATTAAAGAAAGCAATAAACTTCTTTTACACAGTTTGAGAAACGGACAAAATACGGCCGCTTTTACGTGCAGTGAAGCAATGAGGCAAGGAAAAGACGTTGATGAAGCAACTGAAGCTGAAGTAGCCTCAGGCGCTACAATTTCTACTTTAGAGGATGTTGCTCATTTGTTTCAGCATGTAGCTCTTGAAGCTGTGCCTTTATTTTTAAATACGGGATGTACATCCGTTCCACTTCTTTCGTTTCTAAAAGCATACTGTGTTGATCATAACTTTGATATGAGACAGCTAACAGGTACGGTTGGAATGGATCCGCTCGGCACTCTTGCTGAATACGGGAGAGTTCCACTTTCTACTCGAGATTTATACGATCATTTAGCTTACGCAACGCGTTTGGCTCACAGTAATGTTCCAGAGCTCAAAACGATCATTGTATCAAGCATTCCTTACCATAACAGCGGTGCAAACGCTGTTCAAGAACTAGCTTATATGCTTGCTACAGGAGTGCAGTATATTGATGAATGCATGAAACGCGGTCTGTCCTTACATCAAGTTTTACCTCACATGACCTTTTCTTTTTCAGTTAGCTCACATTTATTTATGGAAATATCAAAACTTCGTGCTTTTCGCATGCTTTGGGCAAATGTGGTTCGTGCTTTTGATGACACGGCCGTTTCAGTGCCGTTTATTCATACGGAAACGTCACGTCTTACACAGTCTAAAGAAGATATGTATACAAATGCATTAAGGAGCACGGTTCAAGCGTTTGCTTCTATTGTAGGAGGAGCGGATAGTCTGCATATTGAACCATATGATTCCGTTACATCCTCATCTTCTCAGTTCGCTCATCGCCTTTCCCGTAATACTCACTTAATTTTGCAGCACGAAACACATATATCAAAAGTAGTGGATCCTGCCGGAGGCTCTTGGTACGTTGAAGCTTACACACATGAATTAATGACAAAAGCTTGGGAGTTATTTGGCAACATTGAAGACCACGGCGGAATGGAAGAAGCTTTAAAACAAGGGCGAATTCAAGATGAAGTTGAACAAATGAGAGTAAAAAGACAAGGAGATATAGAGTGCCGAATTGAGCGCTTGATCGGAGTCACACACTATGCTCCTAAGCAACACGCTGCATCTGAAGAGATAAAAAGCACTCTGTCTAAAAAAGAAGAAAGAAAAATGAATAAATACAGTGACCAGAACACTTCGGGATTTTCATCAAATCTTTCGCTAGAGGACTATACAAAGCTAGCATCTAAAGGGGTAACAGCAGGGTGGATGCTAAAACAAATGGCGAAGCAGTCACAGCCAGACAGTGTTGTGCCGCTCACTAAGTGGAGAGCAGCAGAGAAGTTTGAAAAAATACGGGTTTATACAAAGGGAATGAGCATTGGCATTATGGAGCTCGCCGATCCTAGCAGCCATAAAAAAGCTGAGATTGCCCGGTCTTTATTTGAAAGCGCAGGCTTTGCGTGTGAAACAATTAAAAACATAGATTCCTATGTCGAGATAGCAGATTGGATGAATGAACAAAAGCACGAAGCATATGTAATCTGTGGAAGTGATGAACTCGTGGAAAAGCTCTTAACAAAAGCGATGACTTATTTTGAGGAAGATTCCGTTTATGTGTACGTAGTAGGGGAAGAACACGTATCACGCAAAACGCAGTGGCAGCAAAAAGGTGTAATGAGCGTCATACATCCTAAGACAAATGTTATTCAATGCGTTAAGAAGTTATTATGTGCTTTGGAGGTAGAAGTTCATGTATAAAAAGCCTTCTTTTTCTAATATTCCATTATCATTTTCAAAGCAGCAAAGGGAAGATGACGTGACTCAAAGTTCATTCACTGCTTTTCAAACAAATGAACAAATTGAATTAAAATCATTATATACAAAAAAAGACAGAGATGACCTCGACTTTATTCACTTTGCACCTGGTATTCCACCGTTTGTGAGAGGACCGTATGCAACGATGTATGTGAATAGGCCTTGGACGATTAGACAGTATGCAGGATACTCAACGGCGGAGGAAAGCAATGCCTTTTACCGCCGAAACCTAGCTGCTGGACAGAAAGGGCTGTCTGTTGCTTTTGACCTAGCTACCCACCGCGGCTATGACTCTGATCATCCAAGAGTTGTTGGAGATGTAGGGAAAGCAGGAGTGGCAATTGATTCAATGATTGATATGAAGCAGCTGTTTGAAGGGATTCCGCTTGATCAAATGTCCGTGTCGATGACGATGAACGGGGCGGTTCTTCCTATTTTAGCTTTCTACATCGTAACAGCTGAAGAACAAGGAGTAAAAAAAGAAAAGCTGGCTGGAACGATTCAAAACGATATTTTAAAAGAATATATGGTGCGCAATACGTATATTTATCCTCCTGAAATGTCCATGCGAATCATTGCGGATATTTTTAAATATACAGCGGAGCATATGCCGAAATTTAACAGTATTAGTATATCAGGCTATCATATGCAAGAAGCAGGCGCTCCAGCAGACTTAGAGCTTGCTTATACGCTTGCAGATGGACTTGAATATGTACGAACCGGCTTGAAAGCAGGAATTTCAATTGACGCGTTTGCACCGAGACTATCCTTTTTCTGGGCAATTGGAATGAACTACTTTATGGAAGTAGCGAAAATGAGAGCGGGGAGGCTGCTGTGGGCAAAACTCATGAAACAGTTTGAGCCGGACAACCCTAAATCACTCGCTCTTAGAACGCATTCTCAAACGTCCGGATGGAGCTTAACCGAGCAGGATCCATTTAATAATGTTATTAGAACATGCGTCGAAGCTCTGGCTGCAGTGTCAGGACATACGCAATCGCTTCATACAAACGCACTGGATGAAGCGATTGCTCTTCCGACTGATTTTTCAGCTAGAATTGCTCGAAATACGCAGCTTTATTTGCAAAATGAAACGGAGATTTGTTCCGTCATTGACCCTTGGGGAGGCTCTTATTATGTGGAATCATTAACGAATGAATTAATGATAAAAGCGTGGAAGCACCTTGAAGAAATAGAGCAGCTCGGCGGAATGACAAAAGCAATAGAAGCAGGCGTACCTAAAATGAAGATAGAAGAAGCTGCTGCGCGCAGACAAGCAAGAATAGACTCGCAGGTAGAAATTATTGTAGGTGTGAATCAGTTTCAGCCGGAGCAAGAAGAACCGCTTGATATTCTTGATATTGATAACACAGCAGTTCGAATGAAGCAGCTGGAAAAGCTAAAGAAAATACGCAGTGAACGTAACGAACAAGCGGTACTCGAAGCGCTTAATCGACTGACCACTTGTGCTAAAACAGGCGAAGGGAATCTCCTTGCTTTTGCGGTTGAAGCTGCAAGAACTAGAGCTACACTAGGTGAAATTTCAGAAGCCATTGAGAAAGTGGCTGGAAGACATCAGGCTACTTCTAAGTCAGTCAGCGGGGTATACAGTGCGGAGTTTGCGCATCGAGATCAAATCGAAGAAGTTCGAAAGCTCACGGCTGAATTTTTAGAGGAAGAAGGAAGACGCCCAAGGATTTTAGTGGCGAAAATGGGGCAAGACGGTCATGACAGAGGATCAAAAGTGATTTCAACAGCCTTTGCTGACCTTGGATTTGATGTGGATATTGGCCCTTTATTTCAAACGCCTGAAGAGACAGCAAGGCAAGCTGTAGAAAACGACGTACATGTGATTGGCATAAGCTCTTTGGCAGCCGGGCATAAAACGTTACTGCCGCAGCTTGTTGATGAGTTAAAGAAATTAGAGCGCGACGATATCGTTGTTATTGTCGGAGGCGTTATTCCTAAACAAGACTACTCATTTCTTTTAGAGCACGGCGCTTCTGCAATCTTTGGACCTGGAACAGTAATCCCAAAAGCGGCCGTTTCCGTCTTACATGAAATAAAGAAACGGTTAGAAGAATAGTTGGTGAAGACAATTGGTGAAATTAAAAACGGTACAAGATTATAAACAAGGGCTGCTTGAAGGGAAAAGAACAGCGTTAGCTCAAGCCATTACTTTAATTGAAAGTAAAGCGCCGAAGCATAAAGCAATAGCACAACAGCTGATTAAAGAAATCTATCCCCATACGGGGCATTCAGTGCGCATTGGTTTTACTGGCGTACCAGGAGCAGGAAAAAGTACGCTGATTGACAAATTTGGATCGTATCTATGCAAAAATGGCCATTCCGTTGCAGTTTTAGCAGTCGATCCAAGCAGTACCTTGTCTGGAGGAAGTATTTTAGGAGATAAAACCAGAATGGAGCTGCTTGCCAAACAAGAGAACGCTTTTGTCCGTCCTTCACCTTCTCAAGGAACGCTTGGAGGTGTTCATCTTAAAACGAGAGAAGCCATTTTTCTTTGTGAAGCGGCTGGGTATAACATCATATTTGTCGAAACGATGGGTGTTGGCCAAGGTGAAATGATTGTAAAAGAGATGGTAGACTTCTTTGTTTTGCTTGCTTTAACCGGAGCAGGAGATGATTTGCAAGGAATTAAAAAAGGGCTGCTTGAATGGGTTAATTTAATTTGTGTAAATAAAGCAGACGGGGATAACCGGCTAAAAGCAGAAGTGACTGCAAAAGAATACAAAAGTGTCATCGGTTTTCTTCACGGTCATTCCGGAGGGTGGAAACCACAGGTCATCACAACTTCTGCTTATGAAGAAGCGTCGTTTCAACATTTATGGCAGATAATTTGTGACTATAAGGAATGGATGAATAAAAAAGATCTGTTTTATGCAGTAAGACAAAAGCAAATGAAGGCATGGTTACAAGCAAGTGTTAATGAATATTTACAAGAATCATTTTATGAACATCCTTTAGTTAAGCAAACATTAGGGGATGTTGAAAAACAAATGATGACCGGAGATGCCACAATGGCTGAAGCTCTCCAACACTTGATTAAAATCTATCAGCAGGCGATGAAAGAAATGTAAAAAAGGATCCTGCATTTTATGCGGATCCTTCTACACTAGGGAGTTAAGAGTATGGTTTTCTAGCTGTAAAAACAGTATCACCATTTCTTTTCTTGTTTAATCTTGATTACCAAGAAAAAATGAGTCAAAGCAATCGCCTTTTTAGTTTTCGTTTGCTATGATAAAGGATAGATAGCAAAAGGGAGGTATGAAAATGAATATCGATTTTAACTTGTTTATGAACGACGTTGTTCGTCAGGCCCGTAAAGAAATTACAGCTGCTGGTTATACAGAATTAACGACGGCTGAAGCGGTAGATGAAACGTTTAAACAGCCTGGCACAACGCTTGTAATGGTGAATTCAGTTTGCGGTTGTGCAGGAGGTATTGCAAGACCTGCTGCAGCGCACGCTGTACATTATGATAAACGTCCAACAAACTTGGTTACAGTATTTGCTGGGCAAGATAAAGAAGCAACTGCGCGTGCACGCGAATACTTTGAAGGTTATCCACCTTCATCTCCATCTTTCGCTTTATTAAAAGACGGAAAAATTATCACAATGGTAGAGCGTCACGAAATTGAAGGCCATGAGCCAATGTCAGTTGTGATGAAGCTGCAAGAAGCGTTCGAACAGAACTGTGAAGAAGTGTAAGAGAGAAGCCGTTTTGAACGGCTTCTTTTTTTATGCATTTTTTTACCCGTCTGTATGCAGGCTTTCTAATGAGTGGAAAATGTTGAGAAAAGGTATTTTCAAATAGTGAAACTTATATTTAAAAAAGATATTGCATATTTATAATGTTGTGTTAAAATACATTTATATGAATATATATTTAAATTTCGACATTTACTTGCAATAGTAAAAAACTTATTTCATAATATTATTAATTTTTAAAAAATAATGTAAGGAATAAACTAGGGGGAACGAAGATGAAATTGAAAAAGTGGTTATCGGTAACGGCAATTGGTCTCTTAACAGCAGGCGTTTTAGCTGCATGCGGAGCAGGAGAAGGAACGTCTAATGGCGGAGCAAGCAGCGACGACAAAGATAAAAAAGTACTTGTAATGGGAACATCAGCAGATTACCCACCCTTTGAATATATTGATACGGCAAAAGGTGATAGTGAAGCAATCGGATTTGACGTAGATTTAGCAAAAACAATCGGTAAAAAGTTAGGCTATGACGTGCAGGTAAAGGATATGGAATTTGGCGGATTAATTCCAGCTTTACAATCTAATAAAGTCGATTTAGTTTTAGCCGGTATGACGCCAACTGAAAAGCGTAAAAAGAACGTGGACTTCTCAGACGTATACTATGAAGCAAAAAACATGATTGTATCGAAGAAAGATGCGCCAATTAAAAACGCAGAAGAACTAAAAGGAAAAACAGTCGGTGTACAAACTTCTTCTATTCAAGCAGACGAAGCAAAAGAAATTGCAAAAGAAGTTGACGGAGTAAATGTAACAACGCGTGACCGTATTCCAGAACTAATTCAAGAAATGAAATCAAATCGTATCGATGCAGCGATTATTGAAGATACAGTAGCTAAAGGGTATGTGAACAAAGACAAAAGCTTGCAAATGTCTGATACAGGACGTCCCGATTCAAGTAAAGGATCAGCAATCGCATTTCCTAAAGACAGCAAGCTAACGAATGACTTTAACCGTGAATTAAAGAAAATGAAAGAAAACGGTGAATTGGATAAATTAATCGTTAAGTGGTTTGACGACCAAAAATAAGAATGATAGTTAGAGAGGAATGGAACTAGGCATGAATTTGG
Source organism: Priestia sp. 179-F W1.4 NHS (assembly GCF_045369295.1). Lineage (NCBI taxonomy): Bacteria > Bacillati > Bacillota > Bacilli > Caryophanales > Bacillaceae > Priestia > Priestia sp. 179-F W1.4 NHS. Next base: position 460,912 of record NZ_JBIQFF010000001.1, read on the forward strand.
ATTTTTCGCAAATCGTGCCTTCTATGCCTTATATTTTAAAAGGGATAGGGGTAACGATACAGATAGTCCTAGCTTCAGCAATTTTAGGGTTTGTGCTGGGAGTTATTTTATCTTTATGTAAAATCAGCCGCAATAAACCTCTTCAATGGTTTGCGGATGCATATACGTCTGTGTTTCGCGGAACACCGCTTGTACTGCAATTATTATTAATATACTTTGGATTACCTCAGCTGCTCGGGTTTGATATTGCCCCGTTTCCAGCAGCCGTTGCTGCGTTCGGGCTAAACTCTGCAGCATATATATCTGAAATTATTCGCGCTGGTATTTTAGCTGTTGATAAAGGACAGCGTGAAGCGGCATTAGCGTTAGGAATTCCTTATCGCCGCATGATGGGACAAATTATTTTGCCACAGGCACTTAAAAATATTTTACCTGCTTTAATGAATGAGTTCATTACATTAACAAAGGAATCAGCTATCGTTACAGTTATTGGAGCACTCGACATTATGCGACGTGCTTACATTGTAGGGGGAGAAAAATTCGCCTACCTTGAACCGTTAATTTTTGCAGGGTTGATTTATTATGTAATGGTAATGGGCTTAACGCTCCTTGGTAAAGCAGTCGAGAGGAGAATGAGAAAAGGTGATTAACGTTGAAAATTTACACAAATCATTTGGTAAGAATGACGTTTTAAAAGGTATTTCAACTACGATTAAGGAAAAAGAAGTCGTAGCTGTTATTGGCCCTTCTGGTTCTGGTAAATCTACTTTTTTACGCTGTATGAACCTGCTTGAAGAACCGACGAGCGGATTAGTTTCCATTAACGGTCAAGTGATTACAGATAAAAAAACAAACATTATGCGTGTGCGTGAAAATGTAGGAATGGTATTTCAGCATTTTCACTTGTTTCCACATATGACAGTGCTTGAAAATTTGACGTATGCTCCGATGACGGTAAAAGGCGTGTCAAGAGAAACGGCTGTTGCTAAAGGCAAAGAATTACTCCAAAAAGTTGGACTTGCTCAAAAAGCCAACGAGTTTCCAAGTCGCTTATCGGGCGGTCAAAAGCAGCGTGTAGCTATTGCAAGAGCATTGGCAATGGAGCCGAAAGTAATGCTGTTTGACGAACCAACATCAGCATTGGATCCAGAGATGGTAAAAGAAGTGCTAGATGTAATGAAGTCGCTAACAGAAACAGGAATGACGATGGTCATTGTAACGCATGAAATGGGATTTGCACGAGAAGTAGCGGATCGTGTGCTGTTTTTAGACGGCGGTGTGCTTGTTGAAGATGCGCCTCCGGCCGAATTTTTCTCAGCCCCTAAAAGCAAGCGTGCTAAAGATTTCTTAGAAAAGATTTTATAATAAAAAAAGTGCAGGAAGAGTACGATCTTTTCTGCACTTTTTTTATTGAAATTTATAAAGTACAGCAAGATTTAAGGTTGTGTTATTTTTCTATTCGTGTTAATAAAGAATAGAGTATTTTATCACACTAAAAAGAAACCAACATGTAGGAGTCTAGAAAATGAAATTTAAAATTGGGTACCGGACAATTAAAACAGCCGTCGGTACATCACTGGCTATTATTATAGCTCAGTTCTTTCACCTCGAGTTTTTTGTATCAGCTGGAATTATCACCATTTTGTGCATTCAAAATTCAAAGAAAAAATCGCTGCGAAGCGCAAGCGATCGTTTTATTGCTTGTTCTTTATCCATTCTGTTTTCGTTTATATTCTTTGAAGGGATTGCTTATCATCCACTTGTTATAGGACTGATGCTGCTTTTGTTTATTCCGGTTACGGTTATATTCAAAGTTAATGCAGGCATTGTTACAAGCTCCGTTATTTTGCTTCATATTTACTCCAAAGGCAATATGACGTGGGGAATCGTCTTTAATGAACTTGGCTTAATTGTAATTGGGATAGGGGTTGCCCTGCTTGTGAATTTATATATGCCAAGTTTAGATCAAGAGCTTCGCACGTATCAGCAAGAAATTGAAGAAAATTTCCGATCGATGTTAAAGGAAATTGCCCTGTATCTCAGAACCAATGACAGCAGCTGGGACGGTAAGGAAATTGCAGATACGGTAAAAATTTTAGAAAAAGCAAAAAGCCTTGCGTTTCGTGATGTAGAAAATCATTTTGTGCGTGGGGAAAATTATTATTACCGCTATTTTAAAATTCGTGAAAAACAGCTTGAAATTATTGAGCGTACGCTTCCTCTCATTACCGCTATTGATTTGGTGGTCGAACAGCGCTACATGATTGCCGATTTCATTGAAGAATTAAGTCTATCCATCCACCCCGGTAATACAGCAAAATTATTTTTAGCCAAACTTCAGCATTTACGAGAAGCGTTTGCAGAGATGCCGCTTCCCAAAACGCGGGAAGAGTTTGAAGCGCGTGCCGATTTACTGCACGTAGTCAAAGAAATTGAACAATATTTGGTTATTAAACAAACCTTAAAAATATGTTAAACAGCATGCATGTTGTGTATCTTGCTTACGAACACTAAATAAGACAAGAGATGTCTCTCTTGTCTTTTACTTAGGACTAACGTAAGGTGGTGGATTACGTGCATGTGTTTGCTTTTATCTTTTTACTACTATCTCCGGTTTGGCCATTAGGAGAAAATCCGTTACCAAATGATCCTTATATTATTATTAATAAACAAAGCAATGAGCTTGCTTATATTCAAAATAAAGAAATTAAACAAATTATTAAAGTAGCAACGGGGAAAACAGTTAATCTGACGCCCGAAGGAGAGTTCACGGTAACAGTAAAAGCTGTTAATCCTTATTATCGGAGAAGTAACATTGAAGGAGGCGCTCCTCAAAATCCTCTAGGTGTAAGGTGGATTGGGTTTGATGCAAGAGAGACTGACGGACGTATTTATGGCATTCACGGTACAAATCAGCCGGATTCCATCGGTAAATATGTATCGAATGGCTGTATTCGCGTAGAAAATCGTGAAGTAAGCCATTTATATGATCAAGTCCCGTTAGGTACAAAAGTATGGATTGTATCTACAGATCAATCTTTTGAAGAGTTAGCCGCTCAAAAAGGCATTGTGAATATACAGCAAAAGACTGGTGACTAGTCACCAGTCTTTTTTATATGTTTGCATTGCACAAAGAAACAGCAGTGCATCTATGTTTTTAGTCATCAGTCTCGATTAAAACCACATCGCAAGTCCCGCTAGAAGCGTAGATATTAACATGACAAGAAGCATTAAAAACACAATGGTTTTTTGGATTTTCTTATTAGACATACAACCAAAGTCCTCCTACACGTTTTTTTCTTATTTTACATGTCTTCCGCTGCTTAGACAAGCAACTTTCTGTACATACGCGAGCAGGAGATTTCTTTTGTTTTCAAGAATATGTGTAAATGAAAACGCTTTTTTAAAGAGGTGAGAAAGTGATAAAAGGAATTGATCACATAGGAGTAGCTGTAAAATCAATTGAAGGCAGCCTCCCTTTTTACGAAAAGGTATTAGGACTGTCTCTATTGAAAGTAGAAAAAGTAGAAGAACAAGGAGTAAAAGTGGCTTTTATTCAGTGCGGCAACGTAAAAATTGAATTATTAGAGCCGCTCTTTGAAGACAGTGCAGTCGGTGCGTTCATTAAAAAGAGAGGTGAAGGTCTTCACCATGTTTCTTTAGGTGTACGTACGATTGAAGAACGGATTAACGAGTTAAAGGAAAAAGGTGTACAAATGATTGACGATGTTCCGCGAAAAGGCGCAGGGGAAGCATCCATTGCTTTTTTGCATCCTAAGTCAGCAAACGGTGTTCTTTATGAGCTCTGTGAAAAAACACTAGAGGAGGAGAAGAAGCATGGTTGACATTTATGATAAATTAAATGAATTGTACGATAAGCGCCGGAAAATCGAGTTAGGCGGTGGAGACGAAAAAATTGAAAAACAGCACCATAAAGGGAAGCTAACGGCACGTGAACGAATTGAAATTCTTTTGGATGAACATACATTTGTCGAGTTAAATCCGTTTATTGAGCATCGGTGTGCTGACTTCAGTATGAATAATCAAGTAGGACCAGGAGACGGGGTAGTAACAGGCTACGGCAAGATAAACGGTCGCTCAGTCTATTTGTTTTCGCAAGATTTTACGGTATTTGGAGGCGCGTTAGGTGAGATGCATGCTAAAAAAATTGCGCACGTAATGGATTTAGCGGCTAAAACAGGCGTGCCGTTTATTGGTTTAAATGATTCAGGCGGGGCTCGTATTCAAGAGGGCGTCATGTCTCTTGATGGATACGGTCATATTTTTTATCGAAACGCCATTTATTCAGGTGTTATGCCTCAAATATCTGTTATTATGGGTCCTTGTGCAGGCGGAGCCGTGTACTCACCGGCGATTACGGACTTTGTTTTTATGGTAGAAGAAACAAGTCAAATGTTCATTACCGGACCAAAAGTAATTGAAACCGTAACGGGAGAAAGCATTTCCTCTGAAAATCTTGGAGGAGCAGCTGTTCATAACGAAATTAGCGGTAACGCCCATTTCAGAGGTTCAACAGAACAAGAGGTACTAGAACAAGTACGAACGCTCTTAAGCTATCTTCCGCAGTCTAGTCAAGAGCAGCCTCCTTTAGCTTCAGAGGCACAGAGTGATCATTACCGTCCGGATTTATTAGACGTTGTCCCGTTTGATGCCGTGCGTCCTTACGATGTGCGTCAAGTCATTCACCAAGTAGTGGACGAGCACTCCTTTTTTGAAGTGCAAAAAGACTTTGCCAGAAATATTGTCATTGGTTTTGCCCGCATAGATGGAAAAGTTGTCGGACTTGTGTGTAACCAGCCTAAAGTAATGGCAGGCAGTTTAGATATTAACTCCTCAGATAAAGCAGCAAGGTTTATTCGGTTTTGCGATTCATTTAATATCCCACTTATTACATTTGAAGATGTTACAGGTTTTTTCCCAGGTATCAAGCAGGAACATGGCGGAATTATACGACATGGTGCTAAAATTTTATATGCATACTCCGAAGCTACCGTTCCGAAAATCACGGTGATCTTGCGAAAGGCGTACGGAGGTGCGTATGTAGCTTTAAATAGTAAATCGATTGGAGCCGACCTTGTGTATTCGTGGCCGAATGCAGAAATTGCTGTTATGGGTCCTCAAGGTGCTGCAAATATTATCTTTGCAAACGACATTCGAGGTAGCGAAAACCCAGATGAAACAAGACACGAAAAAATTGAGCAGTATCGCGAGAAATTTGCTAATCCTTACGTAGCGGCAAGCGCTGGAATGGTCGATGATGTGATTGATCCTCGGGAAACACGAATAAAATTAATACAAGCGCTTGAAATGTTGCACAATAAAAAGGAAGAGCGTCCAGCAAAGAAACATGGTAACATACCATTGTAGGTTATTTTTGGAGGGATTACATATTATGATTAATGAACAACGAATCGTTGATTTATTTATTGAATTAGTACAAGTAGACTCAGAAACAAAGCATGAAGAAAAAATCGCTGTTGTACTAAAAGAAAAATTTACGGCATTAGGCGTCGAAGTAGTAGAAGATGATGCCAAAGAAAAAACAGGCCACGGAGCCAACAACTTAATCTGCACACTGCCAGCTACAAAAGAAGGCGTAGACACAATCTACTTTACTTCTCATATGGATACAGTCGTACCTGGAAATGGTATTAAACCATCTATTGAAGATGGCTATATTAAAAGTGACGGCACGACAATTCTTGGAGCGGATGATAAAGCAGGCTTAGCAGCAATGCTAGAAGCAATCACCGTATTAAAAGAAGAAAACATCGCGCACGGTAAAATTGAATTTATTATTACAGTAGGAGAAGAATCTGGCTTAGTGGGTGCTAAAGCTCTTGATTCTAGTCTCGTAACGGCAAAATTCGGCTATGCTTTAGATAGCGATGGCAAAGTGGGAGACATTATTGTTGCTGCGCCGACGCAAGCAAAAGTAAATGCAACAATTTATGGAAAAACAGCTCATGCGGGTGTAGCTCCTGAACGAGGCGTTTCTGCTATTACGATTGCTTCAAGAGCCATTTCTAAAATGCCGCTTGGACGTATTGATGAAGAGACTACAGCGAATATTGGACGTTTTGAAGGTGGAACGCAAACGAATATCGTGTGTGACCGCGTCGATATTTTAGCAGAAGCTCGTTCATTAATTCCAGAAAAAATGGAAGCACAAGTAGCGAAAATGAAAGAAGCGTTTGAAACAGCTGCACAAGAAATGGGCGGACGTGCAGAAGTTGATATTAAAGTGATGTATCCAGGCTTTAAATTTGGCGATGGAGATCATGTTGTCGAAGTTGCTAAAAAAGCCGTGGCTAATATCGATCGTCCTTCACGCCTGCTTCAAAGCGGAGGCGGAAGCGATGCAAATGTAATCGCAGGCTTTGATATCCCAACAGTAAATTTAGCAGTTGGTTATGAAGACATTCATACAACCAATGAAAAAATTCCGGTAGAAGAACTGGTGAAGACATCTGAACTAGTAGTGTCGATTATTAAAGAAGTAGCAAAATAATAGTTGCAGCCTTGCTTTTATATAAAAGCAAGGCTTTTTACATAGTGAATAGTAAATAGTCTGAATTTTTTAACATAATGTATAATGAAGAAAAGACGGTCGTTTTGTACAATAAAGTTAGTAATACATTTTACAAAGTAGAAGTTGAAAATAACGTATATAAAAAATATGTAAGCGCTTTCAATTTAAGTTTTATCAACAGATATTCTTGGGAGGTTGATGCAATGCGATCACCGGAAAGTTTGCAGTCCATCATTCAAAACTTTAATGAAGTAGAAAAAGGGTTGTCCAATAGAGAAGCAGTCGAAGAATCTAATCGATGTTTGTACTGTTATGATGCACCCTGTATTCAGGCATGCCCTACAGGAATTGACATCCCGACGTTTATTAAAAAAATTGCATCGGGCAATTTAAAGGGCTCTGCCGAAACGATTATGTCTTCGAATCCAGTAGGAGCAAGCTGTTCGAGAGTCTGTCCAACCGATGAACTATGTGAAGGAGCGTGTGTGCTAAACCATTCAACCAAACCAATTATGATTGGAGATTTGCAGCGCTACGCAACGGATTGGGCTATTCAAAATGAACAGGTGCTGTTTGAAAAAGGAAAAGCCAATGGCAAAAAGGTAGCGATTGTTGGGGGAGGTCCGGCTGGTCTCTCTGCAGCAAGAGAACTGGCCCGATTTGGGTACGAGGTAACCATTTTTGAAGCGGAAAAACAAGCAGGAGGGTTAAATACATATGGAATCGTGTCGTTTCGTCTTCCTCAAGCGATTTCATTCTGGGAAGTTGAACAAGTAAAAAGCTTAGATGTAAAAATTAAAACAAATGTAAGAATTGGAGAAGATATTCTTCCAAGCGAATTACTGCAGTCATATGACGCGGTTGTATTAGCTATTGGTATGAGTAAGGTGCCTTCTCTACATGTTGAAGGTGAAGAGCTAGACGGTGTGTATGATGCGATTGATTTTGTGAAAAAAACGAAGTCAGAAGCGCTATCAACAGAATTTGTTGGTAAGCGTGTAGCCGTCATTGGAGCGGGAAATACTGCGATTGATGGTGCTACATGTTCCGTGCGCTTGGGAGCTGAAAATGTTCAAATTTTATACCGTCGTACACGAGAAGAAATGACGGCTTATGATTTTGAATTTGAATTTGCGAAACAAGATGGTGTTGAATTCCGCTGGTTAACGGCTCCTATACGAATTATTGGAGATGAAAATGGTAAGGTGAGCGGGATTGAATGTGTAAAAATGACCCTAACAGATCCAGATGCAGACGGCCGCAGGAAGCCTGTTCCTGTTGAAGGTTCAACGTTTACGATTCCAGTCGATGCTGTTGTTAAAGCAATTGGTCAAGAACGTTACCTGTCTTTGATTCAACAATTCCAGCTGAACCATGAAGACGGAGTTGTCTTAATAAATCAAGAGACGTTCCAAACATCAAATCCAAAAGTATTTGCTTGCGGAGACGTCATTTTTGGTAAAGGGCAAGGAGAAGCAATGGTTGTGACCGCTGCTCAGCAAGGAAAACAAACGGCGTTAAATATTCATATGCAGTTATCAAAAGAAACAATGGAAACAGCTTAAAATCAGGAGGAGGAGAAATCTATGGCAGATTTAACAACAAATTTAGCAGGTATTCAATCACCAAATCCGTTTTGGCTGGCATCCGCACCGCCAACCAATTCAGGTTATCAAGTGCAGCGTGCATTTGAAGCAGGATGGGGAGGCGCAGTTTGGAAAACGCTTGGTGATCCGATTTTAAATGTTTCCTCTCGATTTGCTGCCGTTGGCTTCAACGGTCAGCGCGTAGCCGGCTTTAACAATATTGAGCTAATCACCGATCGTCCGCTTGAAGTTAATTTGAAGGAAATCTATGAAACGAAAAAGAAGTTTCCTAACCACGCAATTATTGCCTCTCTTATGGTAGAGCCTCAGCAAGAAAAATGGCATGAGATTGTCAAAAAAGTAGAAGATGTAGGAGTAGATGGATTAGAGCTGAACTTTGGCTGTCCGCATGGAATGGCAGAACGAGGGATGGGTGCTGCCTCTGGGCAAGTCCCTGATTTAGTTGAAAAACAAACGTATTGGGCCAAAGAAGTAGCCCAAACGCCGGTCATTGTTAAGCTAACCCCAAATATCACAGATATTACCGTTACAGCAGAAGCAGCGGTTCGAGGTGGTGCCGACGCTGTTAGTATGATTAACACCATTAATAGTTTAGCAGGAGTAGACATTCATTCATGGAATACAATTCCACACGTAGCGGGAAAAGGCGCTCACGGAGGCTATTGCGGCCCGGCTGTTAAGCCGATTGCATTAAACATGGTTGCTGAATGTGCAAGAAGTCCGTTTATTAACGTTCCAATATCTGGTATGGGAGGCGTTTCGAACTGGCAAGAAGCAGTGGAATTTATGCTCATGGGTGCTACAGGTGTGCAAGTATGTACAGCTGCTATGCATCACGGATTCCGCATTGTAGAGGATATGATTCAAGGTCTCAACTATTACTTGGATGAAAGAGGAATCGAAAAAGTAAGCGATATTGTAGGGAAAGCCGTTTCAAAATATTCCGACTGGGGCAACTTAGATCTCAATTATAAAGTAGTGGCTCGCATCGACCCTGATACGTGTATTAACTGCAATAAGTGTCATATTTCTTGTGAAGATACTTCTCACCAATGTATTGATATGTTGAAAGATCCTTCAGGGAAACCTTATTTAAAAGTACGAGAAGAAGATTGTGTAGGCTGTAATTTATGTTCGATTGTATGTCCTGTGGACGGAGCTATATCCATGGTTGAATTACCAAATGAACAACCGCCAATGACGTGGAATGAACGCCAAGCTGCTTTACAAGCGACGGCTGCACAGCGATTGGACGTATAAATACAAAGGGGATGAAGAAATGAAGAAAATCGTTAAAAATGGTGTCATAGTCACAGCAACAGATACGTATAAAGCCGATATTTTAATTGAAAATGGAGTGATTTCGGCAATTGGCTCAGCTTTTGAAGAACAGGGATGCGAAGTGATTGATGCAAAAGGCAACTATGTATTCCCAGGAGGCATCGATCCCCATACTCATTTAGATATGCCGTTTGGAGGGACCGTTACAAAAGACGACTTTGAAACAGGTACAAGAGCAGCAGCTTTTGGAGGTACGACAACTGTTATTGATTTTTGCTTAACCAATAAAGGCGAACCGCTCCAAAAAGCGATCGGCACATGGCATGAAAAATCAAAAGGAAAAGCGGCTATCGATTACAGCTTTCATCTAATGATTGGAGAAATCACGGAAGATGTATTAAATGAGCTTCCTACGATTATTGAAAAAGAAGGAATTACTTCTTTTAAAGTGTTCATGGCCTATAAAAATGTTTTTCAAGCAGACGATGCTACCCTTTACCAAACGCTAGTGCAAGCTAAAAAACTAGGGGCGCTTGTGATGGTACATGCTGAAAATGGAGATGTTATTGAGTATTTAACGGCAAAAGCGCTGGAGCAAGGACAAACTGATCCTATCTATCATGCCCTCACTCGTCCTCCGGAAATAGAAGGAGAAGCTACGGGAAGAGCCGCAGTGCTAACCGAGCTTGCTGACTCACAGCTCTATGTTGTTCACGTATCTTGCGCTGAAGCGGTTAAAAAGATTGCTGAAGCAAGGGAAAAAGGCGTAAATATCTGGGGCGAAACGTGTCCGCAGTATTTGACGCTTGACCAAACCTATTTAGAGAAACCGGATTTTGAAGGAGCAAAATACGTATGGTCGCCGCCTTTACGTGAAAAATGGAACCAAGATGTTTTGTGGAATGCCCTGCGTAATGGCGACTTGCAAACGATTGGATCAGATCAGTGCTCGTTTGATTTTAACGGTCAAAAAGATCTAGGAAAAGGAGATTTTACAAAGATTCCAAACGGAGGACCTATTATCGAGGATCGCATGAGCCTTTTATTTTCAGAAGGAGTAGTGAAAAACCGAATTAATATCAATCAGTTTGTGGATATAACATCAACAAAAATCGCGAAGCTGTTCGGACTGTATCCGAAAAAAGGAACGATAGCAGTTGGTGCAGACGCGGATCTGCTTATATTTGACCCTTCTGTTGAACGTGCGATTTCAGCTAAAACGCATCATATGGCAGTTGATTATAGCGCATTTGAGGGAATGAAAGTTACAGGTGAGCCGGTTTCAGTGCTTTGCCGAGGAGAATTTGTCTTAAAAGATAAGCAGTTTGTCGGTCAAAAAGGCTATGGACAGTATACAAAAAGAGCAAAGTTTAATGAGTTAAACACGGCTAACGAAGCTGAAAAATTAACGTTATAAAAACAGATGCCAAAATAGATTGGAGGCAGGGGAATGTCAAGTTACCATGAATATATGGCAGAGCGGGAAAAGATTGATTTTTTGCTGCAAAAAGGATTTAAAATAACGGCTGTAACAGAGAATCTAAGCGGGGCGTTTGTGACGTTTGAACGCATCGAAAAGAATCAAACCGAACAAGAAACGCTTCATATATTGACGGCGGATGCTAGAAAGTATTTTTCATCTTTACTGATTCAACAAGTATAAAAACGAAGGCTGAGACAAAATTATTTTAGCTGAAGGAAGATCCGAACGATGAATCGTTCGGATTTTTTTATTGGTAGGGTGAACGTAGGTTTCACGTATGCAGGTGCTCCTAGATGTTGATGGAAGTAATTTAGTTATGTCTCAATCCCTTTCTTTGTTTACTAAGACCTATAAGTTTTTTACTATATTGGCTGACAAAAGTGATCCGTTTTTGTGTTTTTTTCGTTTTGGATGTGAAACAAAATAACTAGATATTATCCATTGACTGTATTACAGTTGTTACATTTCGTTTACATCGAAAGAGAAAAGGTTTAGTTATCTAGTAAATTGTAGTAAATATTATAGTAGAACGTTTTCACAATAAATCTATTAAATATAAAAAGGGTGTGACACGGATGGATCAAGCTACGCAGTGTATGACACAAGAAGAAACAAAAATTATTGATAAATTAAAAATGGAAATGTTAAATGCAGTGTCACTACAAGATTTGCGTTTTTATAAAAAAGAAATTCACCGAATTAAAGAACAAGCGGTTAAGCGCCACGGTTTTTTTAATAAATTACAGCAAACGGCTCAGAAGCTGTAACGATCCATTATCGTTACAGCTTTTTTCGTTTCTTTTATTAAATATTTTATTTCTTCTAAATATTTAATATAATGTAAGAAGATATAGCTTTTGTTCTACACATATGCGAAATACGCGTTAATGATCCAGGAGACATGATGTGAAATTCGCTAGGGGCGGTGTTGACTTGAAATCATATTTAACAGTAACAGAGATTTTAACAAGGAAACATTTTGTAAACTGTGAAGTAATAGCTGGAGAGAAAGGGCTTACTAATTCTGTGAAGTGGGTGCACGTGATGGAAGTGACGCGCATTAATGAGCTGCTAAAAGGAAACGAGCTCATTTTATCAACAGGGGTAGGCTGGGGAGAAGATCCTCAATCTTGTTTATCATTTCTTCAGCAATTAATTTCTTGTAAGGCATCAGGACTGTGTATTGAACTTGGCACTTATACTTCTAAGATTCCGCAAATTGTCATTGATAAAGCGAACGAATGTGATTTTCCGATTATTTTATTTCATGAAGAAGTTCCGTTCGTTGAAATTACGCAAGATGTTCACTCACTTTTAATTAATCAGCATTATCAAATGATTTCCGATTTAGAACAGTATTCTCATCGGCTAAATCAGCTGCTGTTAACAGTTAATGACCCGGCCGTTATCTTACAGTGTTTATATGAATCTACGGGGCTTCTTGTCGGCCTTAAAGTTTCAAATGAATTACTTACCTTTGCTCCGGAAATGGACTTACTCAAACAGCAGCTTCTACTTCATTATATAAGCAGGGAAAATGAGAGTCCGCATTTTACTGAGCAGCCTATTCATTTATTAGGACAAGATTATGCTCAGCTGTATGTCGCCTCTATAAATGAAGCGTTAACAGAACTTGAAGTGCTCACCGTTGACCGGACGGCAACTGCACTTGCTCAGCATTTTTTGAAGGACTTGTATGTCGAAGAGAAAAAAAGAGTAGATGAAACTGAATGGATGACGAAATGGATGAACGGAGAGCTAACTCTTGAACAAATAAAAGATTCTATGCACGAGGTGTGTTCAGATTCTCCTATTCGCGGGGGTATCGTTGTTTGCTGTAAGTGGCAAAGACGGGAAAAGTTTGATCGAACGTATTTTAAGCTGATCTTACGAAGCATCTTTGAACAAGAAGGCTTTCACTTATTAGTCTCCGAGCGAAATCGCGAAGTGTTATTTATTCTTTTGAACAAACGAATGGTTAGCACGTGGAGAGAGAGATTAGAAAGCAGCCTTCACCGCTGGATGAATCAATACGAATCGGATGAAAACTCAAAGCGGAACGCTATTAGCTTTATCGGAATTGGCCAATACTGTGAACAGCTTGACTGTATGCATAAAAGCTATGAAACGGCTAAAGAAACAATTTCGATTCAAGAAATGCTGCAAAAACAAACCATTATTCATTTTTATGATGATTTGCATATGTACCGAATTATTTCGCTTTTACATCAGCATGAAGACTTACAGGAAGTGGTGTTTGAATATCTGCAGCCCGTTATTACATATGATGAAACGTACAATGCAAAACTCATGGAAACATTAAAAATTTATTTAGCATGCAACGGATCTAAACAAGAGACGGCTAAGCGTTTATACATTGTGAGGCAAACGCTGTATCACCGCATTGAAAAACTAGAAAAGCTGCTGGGTGAAGATTTTATGGAGCCGGAAAAACGATTGGCGATTGAATTTATGATTATGGCATACGAATATTTGTTTATGATGAAAAAGTCGCGTGCGGAATTTATAAACGGATAAGTAAGCAGCTGGAAACAGCTGTTTTTTTATGTTGAGGATGATTTTACTATATGTTCATTTTAGTTCATGCTTTCTCCGAGTTCACTGCGCAAAATGTGAAACGAGAATCTAGAGTTGTTTCACATTTTGTCTAATGCAACCACCATTTATTTATTCAATAATAAAGGTAGATTTGTCATTTCTTATTTTTTGAGGAGGCCAAGCGATATGTCAGTTGTGAATAATGATACGCAAGTTTTAAAAAATTACGTGGGCGGAAAATGGGTTGATACGGCAGGGCAAAAATTTGGAGAGGTAATTAATCCATCGACGGGCGAAGTAATTGCAAAAGTACCGCTTTCTACAAAAGAAGACGTAGCCAATGCGGTGGAAACAGCGCAAAAAACATTTGAAACATGGCGTAACGTTCCTGCTCCAAAACGAGCAAGATTAATGTTTGCGTTTCAGCATTTACTAGTTAAGCATCACGAAGAGTTAGCGAAATTAGTTGTACAAGAAAACGGCAAGGCTTTTAAAGAAGCTTACGGTGAAGTACAGCGCGGTATTGAATGCGTGGAGTTTGCTGCGGGTGCTCCTACTTTATTAATGGGAGAATCATTAAATAACATAGCGGAAGAAATTGATTCTGAAATGTTCCGTTTTCCACTGGGTGTCGTTGGAGGCATCACACCTTTTAATTTTCCGATGATGGTACCTCTTTGGATGTTCCCTCTTGCCATTGTATGTGGAAATACGTTTGTATTAAAACCGTCTGAGCGAACGCCGCTTTTAGCAACGCGACTTGCTGAACTTTTTACAGAAGCAGGAGCACCGGATGGATTATTAAATATTGTACACGGTGCACATGATGTCGTGAATGGATTAATAGAGCACGAAAAAGTTAAAGCGATTTCATTCGTCGGATCGCAGCCGGTAGCAAAGTATGTTTATGAACAAGCTGCAGCTCAAGGGAAACGAGTTCAGGCTTTATCCGGAGCTAAAAATCATCATGTTGTGATGCCAGACTGCGATATGGATAAAGCGGTATCCCATATTATCAGCTCGGCTTATGGGAGTGCCGGCCAGCGATGCATGGCTTGCAGCGCCGTGGTCGTAGTTGGTGAAAAAGGAGATGAATTCGTCGCAAAATTAAAGCAAAAAGCAGATGAATTAATTATGGGAAGCGGATTTGATGATGAAGTGCTTCTAACGCCCGTGATTCGAAAAGAGCACCGTGATAAGGTGCTGGATTATATTGAACTTGGCATGAAAGAAGGGGCGGAACTCATTCGTGACGGACGTAAAGAAATGGATGAACATGCAGAAGGAAATTTCTTAGGAGCAACCATTTTTGACCGCGTAACTCCTGATATGACCATTGCTAAAGAAGAGATTTTTGCACCTGTACTAAGCTTGCTTCGCGCTGACACATTAGATGAAGCACTTCGCTATATGGAAAAATCTCGTTTTGGAAATGGAGCAACGATTTATACAAAAGATGCAAAAGCGGTGCGTCAATTTAGAGAAGAAGCAGATGCGGGTATGCTCGGCATTAACGTAGGAGTACCTGCTACGATGGCCTTCTTCCCATTCTCCGGCTGGAAAGACTCTTTTTACGGAGATTTGCATGTAAACGGCAAAGACGGTTTGAACTTCTTTACACGTAAAAAGATGGTTACATCACGCTTTGACTTTTAACATATAGATGAATATAGCAAGTGGCTTCGGCATTTTGTCGAAGTCTTTTCATACAGAAAAAAATACCGCGCTAGCGATTTGGGAGTGGATAAGATGGTACAGGTCAGTCAAAATGAAAAAGATCTGCGTGCAAAAGATGAGCAGTATGTATGGCATGGAATGAAACCATACAGTCCGGATGCAACGATGGTAGCTACAAAAGCAAAAGGTGCTTGGATTACAGATGAACAAGGAAATCGCTATTTAGATGCAATGGCAGGGCTTTGGTGTGTAAATACCGGGTATGGACGGGATGAGTTAGCGCTCGCAGCCTATGAGCAGCTAAAAGAACTGGCTTATTTTCCGCTCACTCAATCTCACGTACCTGCTATCAAACTAGCAGAGAAGCTAAATGAAATGCTAGGTGATGATTATGTTATCTTCTTTTCAAATAGCGGATCTGAAGCAAATGAAACGGCTTTTAAAATTGTGCGTCAATACCATCAGCAAAAAGGAGAGCATTCTCGCTACAAATTTATTTCGCGTTACCGAGGGTATCACGGAAATTCAATGGGCGCACTAGCAGCAACGGGCCAAGCTCAGCGTAAATATAAATATGAACCGCTTGCTCCTGGCTTTATTCACGTTGCGCCGCCTGATTCATACCGAGGGCAAGATGACTACCATGCGCCAAAAGAAGAGCTTCAATCTGTAAAAGATATTGACAATGTCATGACGTGGGAGCTAAGCGAAACGATTGCCGCTGTTATTATGGAGCCAATTATTACAGGTGGAGGAATTCTTTTACCGCCTCAAAATTATATGAAAGGCGTAAAAGAAACGTGTGAAAAACACGGTGCACTTCTAATTGTAGATGAAGTTATTTGCGGCTTTGGACGTACAGGAGAAGCCTTTGGTTTTATGAACTACGATGTAAAACCAGATATCATTACCATGGCAAAAGGAATTACAAGCGCATATCTTCCGCTCTCGGCAACTGCTGTTAAAAAAGAAATTTATGAAGCGTTCAAAGATAGCGATCAGTACGAGTATTTTCGCCATGTTAATACATTTGGAGGAAGTCCGGCTGCGTGTGCACTGGCATTAAAGAATTTAGAAATTATGGAAAGAGAAAATCTGTTTGATCGTTCTAAACAGCTCGGAGCTTACGTATTAAGTGAGCTAACGCCGCTTATCGATAGCCACCCATACGTCGGAGACGTAAGAGGTAAAGGGCTTTTAATCGGAATTGAACTTGTAGCTGATAAACAAACGAAGGAACCGTTAGACGTTAATCTTGTAAATGAAGTGATTGCTAAATGCAAAAGCAAAGGAGTCATTATTGGGAAAAATGGAGCAACGGTAGCCGGCTATAATAATGTTCTCACCCTTTCACCGCCGCTCAACATTGAGGAAAGTGATATTGAGCTGTTATTAGCTACTATTACGTATGCGCTTGACAGCATCAAATAGGTAAGTTTGCAAAAAGCCTGTATAATATACTTACAGGCTTTTTGTGCGTGTAAAGGAGGAAGTAGAAAATGGAATTGTTATTTTTAGGAACGGGTGCAGGAGTACCAGCAAAACAGCGGAATGTTTCATCTCTTGCGCTCGAACTTTTGCAAGAAAGAGGGGCGGTGTGGCTTTTTGATTGCGGAGAAGCAACGCAGCATCAAATTTTACATACAACCGTTAAACCGAGACGAATTGAGAAAATTTTTATTACGCACCTTCACGGTGATCATATTTACGGATTGCCCGGACTCCTTGGAAGCCGTTCGTTTCAAGGCGGAGAATCGCTGCTTACTGTATACGGGCCGAAAGGAATTAAAGAATTTATTGAAGTCACGCTTGCTGTAAGTCAAACGCATCTGCAATATTCTCTAGAGGTTGTTGAAATAGAAGAGGAAAGTGAAAGTGGAACGATTTTTGAAGATGAAACTTTTTCAGTGGAGTTTGGCAAACTTGAACATGGCATTTTATCTTATGGATATCGCGTTGTCGAAAAAGATTTGCCAGGGTCACTGGACGTTCAGCGTTTAAGAGAAATGAATATTCCCCCAGGGCCTCATTATCAGCAGTTAAAAGAAGGGAAAGAAGTAGTATTAAAAGATGGGCGTCTAATCAATGGACAAGAGTTTGTAGGAGAACCTAAAAAAGGGAAGGTCATCACGGTTTTAGGAGATACAAGAAGGTGCACGCAAAGTGTTCAGCTTGCTATGCATGCGAATGTGTTAATCCATGAAGCTACGTTTGCAGCGGGAGACGAGGAGCTTGCTTACAACTATTTTCATTCTACTGCAAAAGAAGCCGCTGAAATTGCTAAAACAGCATCGGCCGAGCGTCTTATTTTATCTCATATCAGTTCGCGTTACCAAGGAGACGCAGTCAGCCAGTTAGCAGAAGGAGCAAAAGAAATTTTTCCGAATACCGATATAGCAGAAGACTTAAAAAGGTTTACGATTTCATAAAAAAAGACGAGGATATCCTCGTCTTTTTTTACCATCCGCGTTCGTACTGAACGGGTGCTGAAAGTGTTTCATTTAATTCTTTTGCCGCCGTGCGCGGGAAGTACGGATCGCGCAGAAGTTCGCGCGCAACAAAAATTAAATCAGCGCGTTCGCTTTGTAAAACCTCTTCAGCTTGTCGTCCAGTTGTAATTAATCCAACTGCGCCTGTATCAATATTTGCCTGCTGCTTAATTTTATCTGCAAACGGAACTTGATAGCCAGGGTATACGTTAATTGGAGCATGTACAAGAGCACCAGAACTAACGTCAATTAAGTCGACGCCTTGTTCTTTCATCCATTTTGCAAATACAACGTGATCATCGACTGTTAATCCGCCTTCTGTATAGTCAGAAGCAGAAACACGGACAAATAAAGGACCGTCCCACTCTGTTTTCACAGCGTCAATAATTTCCTTTAAGAAACGATAGCGGTTTTCTGCGCTGCCGCCATATTCGTCGCTGCGTTTATTGCTTAGCGGTGATAGGAATTGATGTACTAAATAACCGTGTGCCGCGTGAAGCTCGATAATATCAAATTCAGCTTCCTTTGAGCGTCGAGCGCTTTCTTTAAAGGCAGAAATCGTTTCATGAATTTGTTCTGTGGTCATTTCCACAGGTTTTTTACTTTTATCATCAAAAGCAATCGCAGAAGGAGCATAAATATCGCCTTCAACAGTTGCTTTACGTCCTGCGTGTGCAAGTTGAATGGCCGTTTTTGCACCGCTTTCTTTTAGCTGTGTCACAAGTTTTGTTAATCCATCTCTTTGCTCATCATTCCAAATCCCTAAGTCTTGAGCTGAAATACGACCTTGTGGGACGACAGCTGAGGCTTCAACCATAATGAGACCTACTTGTCCAACCGCGCGAGTTGTGTAGTGAACCATATGAAAGTCGGTTACTACTCCGTCTTCTTTTTCGCATGAATACATGCACATTGGTGACATTACAATTCGGTTTTTTAATGTTACGTCTTTCACTGTATAAGGTGAAAATAGTTTTGTTGTCATTCGGTTTAACCTCCAATTATTTCGATACTCTAAACAAAAGTTATTATATCACCGCATTGAAATATCTTTCACATAATCTGCTTATCCATTTTTAATCATAAAAAAACCTCTTTCTTTTTTTAGAAAGAGGTGAACCTTTACGAACGTTTACTCGAGATTTTTTCGTCAATCGTATCTCCTAAATATTTAGAGCGAATGGTAGCTTGTTCAATACACTGCATCATCGCTTCTTGGAAGTTATGAGAAATAAGCTGTTCGATTCCTGCTTCTGTTGTACCGCCAGGACTCATAACTTCTTTTCGAAGTACGGCCGGTGTTTTAGGTGACTGTTTCAGCATTTCTGCAGCACCGATAAGCGTTTGAAGAATTAGTTCATTTGACACTGACGTATCCAAGCCTTGTTTTTCAGCTGCTTTTTCCATTGCTTCTACTAGATAATAGACATACGCTGGGCCGCTTCCAGATAGTCCTGTTACAGCGTGAAGCTGCTCTTCCTCTACAGTTGTAACCGTACCAATCGTTTCAAATAAAGCAGTAGTAACGTTCATATGCTCCGCTGTAGCAAACTTCCCGGGTGCAATGGCTGTAGCCGATAATCCAATAGAAGCAGATGTATTTGGCATAGCTCTTACAACCGCTACTTCTTGGTCAAACAAGTTTACAATTGTGGCAGTCGATACACCCGCTAAAACAGAGAGAACGAGGTGATGGGGACGAATATAGGACTTAATCGTATTGATGCTTTCGGCTACGTCTTTTGGTTTAATAGCAAGCACGACGATATCGCTTTTTTCTATTAACAAGGCATGATTACGTGTAATGTTAATTCCATAGGCGTTTCGAAGTTCGTGAAGTCTTTTATCGCTGCTATGATTTGTTACGGTGATTTGATTGGGGCGAAGCTTTTTATCTGACAGCAGCCCTGAGATCATGGCTTCAGCCATTGATCCAGCTCCAATAAAGGCGATGTTTAAATCCGTTTTCATTAAAATTTCCTCCAGTCATTTGCTATCCAATGAAAACAGATACTGAAATTTCAGTATCTGTTAAAGGTTTGTGTTTGTGTATCTCTTCTTTATAAAATGCATAGTTATCTAAAGATATGAATAAAACTTCACTATATTTCTGTCATTATGCAATGAAAAAGAGAGGGATGTCAATGTAATTTTCAGAAAACGAAAGCAATTGTATAAATAAGGGGAAAAATCGTGTAAACTTAAAAGAAAATGCGATGGTAAAGGAGCAAAAATACAGATGAATGAGCAATTGTATAAAATTGTGCTGCCTACTCCTTTTGCGGTAGGAGATGTGAATGTTTTTGTTATAAAAGGTCAGACCGTTACGCTAATCGATGCTGGTATTAAAACGGAGGCAGCGTGGTCTGTATTTAAAGAAAAGCTTAATGAAATAGGATTAAAACCAGATGATATTAAACAAGTTGTCCTAACTCATCACCATCCTGATCACGTAGGAATGCTTGATTTTTTTGATAAAGATATTGCCATAGTCGGTCATGCGAAAAATCAGCCTTGGATCTCTCAGAATCCGGATTTTTTTGAGTGGTACGATGCGTTTTTTGAAGATCACTTTATGAAAGCGGGCGTAGATGAAAGATTTCGCCCCTATTTAAAACGTTTAAAAGCATCAATGAAGTATTCATGTCACCGTTCTCTTACGACTTCTGTGCAGGAAGGAGATTACATTCCGGGCCTAGAGAGTTGGAAAGTGCTTGAAGTGCCCGGTCATGCTCAAAGCCATATTGCATTATACAATGAAAAAACAGCGGTTATGATTGGAGGAGATTTGCTGTTAAAGCATATTTCATCTAATCCGCTTATTGAACCTCCTATGAAACCAAGCGGCGAGCGGCCTAAAACGCTTCTTCAATATAATCATTCGTTAAGACGTCTGCTTGACTTAGAGATAAGCTGTATCTATACAGGTCATGGAGATGAAGTATTACATGTCCGTGAACTTGTACAAGAGAGGTTACAAAAGCAAAGCGACCGAGCGGATAAAGTGCTTAGCATGATAAAAGAACGCCCTCAAACAGCGTTTGATATTTGCAAACAGCTATTTCCTACTATTTATGAAAAAGAACTAGGGCTAACTCTTTCTGAAACAATTGGTCAGCTCGATTTTTTAGAAGATGCAAATAAAATCAGTACACATGAAAAGGAAAGTACGCTTATTTATTCTGTGTGCTCTTAACTTACAAAAAAGGTGTGTTATATTTGAAATCCTCGTTAAAGAACCAACATGTCGTGATTACAGGCGCTTCAGGAGGTCTTGGAGAACATTTAGCTTATGAAGTGGCCAAAAGAGGGGGCGTCCCCGTTTTACTTGCACGTACAGAAGAAAAGCTGCAGCGAGTAGCTGAGCAAATTAATCAAAAGTATGGGATTACCTCTTACATATATAAAGCTGACGTAGCGAACGTAGAGGAAGTCAAAAGTGTTGTTCAGAAAATGATAAGTGAAATTAAGCGTGTTGATGTGCTGATTAATAATGCAGGCTTTGGTGTATTTGAAGAAGTGAAAGAAGCATCCATTTCGACAATTGCATCAATGTTTCAAGTCAATGTTATTGGATTAATTGCATGTACACAAGAAATTTTAGCTTATATGCTAAAAGAAAACAAAGGACATATTATTAACATTGCTTCTCAAGCAGGCAAACTGGCAACGCCTAAATCCAGTGGCTATTCAGCTTCTAAACATGCCGTGCTAGGGTTTACCAACAGCCTGCGAATGGAATTAGCAAAAACGGATATCTATGTAACCGCAGTGAATCCAGGTCCTATTCAAACCAACTTTTTTTCAATAGCGGATCAGTCAGGAAACTATGAAAAAAGTGTAGAAAAGTTTATGTTAACACCTCAATACGTAGCTGAAAAAACGGTCAATATTATTGGGAAACCAAAACGAGAAGTCAACTTGCCTAAGTGGATGAACATGGGTTCGAAGGTGTATCAGCTTGCCCCGGGGCTCGTAGAAAAATTGGCAGGGGATGCGTTTAATAGAAAATAACCTGTGCTTTAATCACAGGTTATCAATGTTTTTCGTTAATGCTTTCGTTCAGTAAAGCTGTATTTCTATGAATCTACTGCTCATCTAAAACTTTTGCAGCGCGCACACAAGAGTCGAATTTTCCTTTATGATTTCCGTCGCAAAAGGGCATCTTTTGCGACTGGCCACATCGGCATAGTGAAAATGTGGGCTTTGTTTCAAATTTATTGCCGTCTGCATCAATTAATTCAACGTCTCCAGTGACACGGAAAGAACCGTTATCCATTACTTTAATTTGTACTTTTGACATAGAAAAACCTCCTTTTTGTACACACCTATATGAAGCGCCAGAGTTTAATGAAAGCAAGATGTGTATTATACTCATTATATAAGCAATTTTCGTTTGTTTATACAATTAGTTTAAAAGGAGTTAAAGGAAAATGAATATTACCTTTACAGATAAAGCAATAACAAAAATACAAGAAAAGTACGGAAAAGATTCTTCACTATATTTAAAATTGAAATACGATACGGATGGATGCGGCTGTGTGGTGAGCGGTGTAACGACGCTATGGATTGTTGATGAAAAAGAGAGCGATGATGTGACCATCGAGACGAATTTTGTTCCCGTTCTTGTCGAAAAAACAAAGCAAGTATTTCTAGATGATAATATGACGGTTGACTACAATGAAAGTGCATATGCGTTTATGCTAAAATGTCCTTCTCAAATTTTAAATCCGCGCATGTCATTCATCGATAAAACAAAAGAAGCGCTTTAATGCGCTTCTTTTTGTATTTTTTCTAAAAATGATTCAATAACTTGTTCATATTCCCCTGGATTATCAGCATACGAGCGGGCATGAGTGCCTACAGGTGCCAAATACATCCGTTTTGCACCCATTTTTTTGGCATGCAGCTGCTCCGTCATTTTAGGAAGAATATAGTCATCTTCTTTACTATGGATAAACAGAACAGGATGTTTTATTTGATCTACGACTGAAATGGGGGATACGTCTTTAAATGAATAGCCTTCTCGCCATTTTAAAATAATATTGGCTGCTGGCATCACAAGCTGTTTGGGCAGATGGAAATCTTGTTTTAAGCGATAGGCAAGAAGTTCTTCCAAGTCTGAAAAAGGGCAGTCGACAATATAAAAATCAGCTCCGTCTTCCATTCCAGCATATAAAAGAGTGGTCGCAGCTCCCATAGACTCCCCGTGAATCCCAAGGGAAATAGTTGAACCGAATTGTTCTTTTACCCAGTGAACAACAGATTGAAGGTCCAGCTTTTCATAATAGCCGTAGCTCGTTGTTTTCCCTTCAGACTTGCCGTGACGGCGATGATCATAAAGAACGACGTTCCATCCAAGCTTCAGAAAAAGCCGAGCATATTTCATAGAATTCAGTGAATGAACTGTGACTCCATGCGAAAGAATCATAAATCGGTTGTGATCGTGTTGTTTAATAACGGTCCCAGCTATGTTATAGCCTAGAGAAGAAGGAAGTACAAATGCTTCTTTAGGAAGAGTGCTATAGACTTTCTCATCATAAAAGCCATCTTCCGTATCGCGGTCAATAATAACTTTGTCGGTCTTTTTACGGATGTACATCATTTGATTTGTAAAAAAGATGCCAAGAGCGGCAAATGCTCCGAGAACGCTTCCTACTAATAATAGCCATTTTTTCATGATTAGCGGCTCCTTTTGTTAATATAGCTATTAGTTATTATAGCATCGCTCTCATAAAAACCT
This sequence comes from Priestia sp. 179-F W1.4 NHS, assembly GCF_045369295.1. Lineage (NCBI taxonomy): Bacteria > Bacillati > Bacillota > Bacilli > Caryophanales > Bacillaceae > Priestia > Priestia sp. 179-F W1.4 NHS. Next base: position 484,304 of record NZ_JBIQFF010000001.1, read on the forward strand.
AATTTTTAACGCTGTGCAAATAAAGAGTATTGCTTGCTTTCAATCGGTCTTGAAATGTAAGGAGCGATAAAATCGACCGCTTCGAGCAGCTTTTCTTCATCAATAGAAGTGGAAATACCCATTTCATGAAGCATAAAGACAAGATCTTCCGTAGCTACGTTTCCCGTTGCTCCCTTAGCAAATGGACATCCTCCTAGCCCGCCAGCGGATGAATCGAACCTGTTAATACCGGCTTGCAGAGCTGCATAGATATTTGCAATAGCCAATCCTCTCGTATCGTGAAAGTGCGCAGCAAGTAGCGTGTGGGAAAAACTTTGTTTTAATTTCGAGAAAAGTGAAAATACATCTTTAGGATTTGCCATGCCAATTGTATCGGCAACGCTTAGCTCATCTACTCCAGCTTCCACAAAGCTTTCGCAAAGGCTCAGCACGTCACGTTCATTTATTTTTCCTTCATATGGGCAATAAAAGGCGGTGGAAATGCAGGTGCGAATAAAACATTCTTGCTGCTTAAGCTGCTGAATGAGAGGAAGCAGCGTTTGGATAGCCTCTTCCGTGTTTTTGTTAATATTTTTTTGATTAAAAGTATCGCTTACGCCAATAAAAAGCGCAACCGAGCGGCAATCAGCTTGCAGTGCCTTTTCCAAGCCTTTTTGATTCGGCACCAGTACAATGTTTCGGCATGTATCAGGCTGGAATATAGGTGCAATAGTAGAAGCATCTTTCATTTGAGGAACCCATTTTGGAGAAACAAAGGATGTAATTTCGATTTCAGATAGTCCAGCTTCTTTTAATTTTTTGATAAAATTAATTTTTTTATCAGTTGGAACAAAATTTTTTTCATTTTGAAGTCCATCTCGTGGACCAACTTCTATAATTGTTACTTTTTCAGGAAACCCCATAAACCGCTCTCCTCCCACAATGTAAACGCTTACTAATATTTATTTTAATTCTAAAAAATTAAAATTCAATAAAAATTATAAATTTTTACAAAAAAAGAGGAATTTCGCAAGCGATGTCGAAATTAATACAAGTGACAGTTAATCACAGTAATCAAACAGTAAGGAGAGGTTTTCGACATGGGTCAAACAGAAGTAGTCATTGTAAGCGCTGTACGTACAGCAATCGGCAGCTTTGGGGGAAGCTTACAAAATGTATCCGCAACAACTTTAGGTGGTACTGTAATTAAAGAAGCTTTAAACAAAGCAGGGGTATCAGCAAACGAAGTAGATGAAGTTATTATGGGAAATGTCTTACAAGCAGGTTTAGGACAAAATCCAGCACGACAAGCAACTTTAGCAGCAGGGTTACCTGAAACTGTTTCAGCATTAACCATCAATAAAGTATGCGGATCAGGACTAAAAGCAGTACATCTCGCTACACAGGCGATTCTTGCTGGGGATGCTGATGTGATTGTTGCTGGTGGAATGGAAAACATGAGCCAAGCACCATACCTATTAAAAAATGCACGCAACGGGTTTAAAATGGGCGATCAAAAAGTAGTCGACAGCATGATCCAAGATGGACTATGGTGTGCATTTAACGACTACCATATGGGCGTTACAGCTGAAAACCTGTGTGATAAATATGAAATTACTCGCGACGAACAAGATGCATTTGCAGCTTCAAGTCAGCAAAAAGCAGAAGCAGCTATTCAATCTGGCCGTTTCGCAGATGAAATTGTGCCAGTAGAAGTGCCTGGAAGAAAAGGCCAAGTAACAATTTTTGAACAAGATGAGTTCCCACGCGCAGGCACAACGGCTGAAAGTCTAGGAAAGCTACGTCCAGCTTTCAAAAAAGACGGTTCAGTAACAGCTGGTAATGCATCTGGTATCAATGACGGTGCAGCTGCAGTAGTGGTAATGAGCCGTAAAAAAGCAGACGAGTTAGGCCTAACACCATTAGTGTCTATTAAAGCTAATGCAACTGCTGGAGTAGACCCAAGCATTATGGGAATCGGTCCTGTAAGCGCAGTGAAAAAGGCGCTTGAAAGAGCTGCTGTTTCATTAGAAGACGTTCAACTAGTAGAAGCAAACGAAGCATTCGCTGCACAGTCAATCGCTGTGGATCGTGAACTTCAATTTAACCATGATATTTTAAATGTAAACGGTGGAGCAATTGCGCTTGGACATCCTATTGGTGCAAGTGGTACACGTGTCCTGGTTTCACTTATTCATGAAATGCAAAAACGCGACGCAAAACTTGGTTTAGCAACGTTATGTATTGGCGGAGGCCAAGGTGTTGCAACAATCGTTGAACGTCCTTAATTTTTGATATAGCTTTAATAAACATTAAAGCTATATCACAACGCCACAGATTCCAAACATACTGCTTTGGAACTCGTGGCGTTTTTGTTTTTCTTTGAATTTTGTCTACTAATATAACTTTTTTGACAAAAAAATGATTAAATTATAATTTTTAGTTATATATATATTTAAAAAGAAATAAAAATCTTTTATAATAGATTAGAAAGCGTTTTCAAAAATAACGAAGGGGTGGTTATGTATGAAACAAGTACATACGTCGTTTAAAGAAGCGGTGAAAGATATTCACGACGGTGCTACGATGATGGTCGGTGGTTTTGGTTTATGTGGAATTCCGGAGAATTTGATTTTAGCGTTAGTTGAAACAGGGGTAAAAGATTTAACCGTAATTTCAAATAACTGCGGCGTAGACGACTGGGGACTTGGACTGCTTCTGAAAAACAAACAAATTAAAAAGATGATTGGCTCTTACGTGGGAGAAAATAAAGAGTTTGAAAGACAAGTACTGTCAGGAGAAATTGAAGTAGAATTGCTACCTCAAGGCACGCTAGCTGAAAAGATTCGCGCCGGCGGAGCGGGCATACCTGCATTTTATACACCAGCGGGAGTGGGAACACCCATTGCTGAAGGAAAAGAAGTTCGTGTGTTTGATGGGAAAGAATATTTACTAGAAGAGGCGTTAAAAGCTGATTTTAGTTTGGTTAGAGCTTGGAAAGCCGATCATATGGGGAATTTAGTGTATAACAAGACAGCGCGCAATTTCAGCCCAATGATTGCAGCAGCAGGAAAAGTGACGATAGCAGAAGTAGAGGAACTTCATCCAACAGGTTCACTTGATCCAAATATTATCCACACACCTAGTGTATATGTTCAATCGTTAATTATTGGTGAACAAGAAAAACGTATTGAGCGTTTAACCGTTCAAAAATAACAAAAGGGGAGAGATTTTTCATGATTGAAAACGGCGTGAACGTGAGAGAGCGAATTGCAAAACGTGCTGAAAAAGAAATTTTGGACGGATTTTATGTAAACCTTGGAATTGGTATTCCAACGCTTGTGGCTAATCATATCTCAGATAATAAAACGGTTGTGCTTCAGTCCGAAAACGGTTTGTTAGGCATTGGACCATATCCGAAAGAAGGAGAAGTAGATCCTGATTTAATTAATGCAGGCAAAGAAACCGTAACGGCGACAAAAGGGGCTTCTTACTTCGACAGTGCTGAATCGTTTGGCATGATTCGCGGAGGGCATATTAATATTGCGATTTTAGGAGGCATGGAAGTCTCAAAAACTGGTGACTTAGCTAACTGGATGATTCCTGGAAAAATGATTAAAGGAATGGGCGGTGCAATGGATTTAGTTCATGGAGCGCAGCGCATCATTGTTATTATGGAACATGTGACGAGAAAAGACCAACCTAAAATCTTAAATGAGTGCACCCTCCCTCTGACAGGAAAAGGGGTAGTAGATCGTATTATTACAGATCGAGCGGTCATTGACATTACGGCAGAAGGCCTAAAACTTGTCGAAGTAGCGAAAGGCTATAAGGTAGAAGATATTCAACAGTCTACAGAGCCAACTTTAATCATTGATGAACATGTAAAACTAGATGCATTTTGATTTTTGGTAACAAAAGCAAGAATATGATACAATATCTCTCAATTAAAGTAGCGGGGGAATTGTGATGGCTAAAAAAAAGCAAAAACAATCAGCACAAAAACAAAATGATCAGCTCAGTATCAAAGATCAGCTAAATGATAGCTTATTAAAACAGCTTCAGGCTAAAAAACAGGCGCTTTCTTTAAAAGAAGAAGAGCAGAAAGAAACAGAACGTAAAGAAGCTGCTCGAATTCGAAAAGAAAAAGAAAAAAATAAATCGTTTGAAGAGCTGTTAAATGAAAGTGATATGAACTGGTCCGAATTTAAAAAATAAAAGCGCCGGTAAAGGCGCTTTTATTTTTTAACGGTGAGCTTCGTATTGATTTGCTTTAAAGATTGATTGCAGCTTGCTAATTTCAGTAGGCTGAAGCGGGGAAGCCTCGACAGCTTTGACGTTTTCACGAAGCTGTGAAGAAGAGCTTGCTCCTGCTACAACCGAGGCTACCGTAGGATTAGCTAAACAGTATTGAAGTGCCGTTGAGTTTAGAGAGTGAGTTGGTCGTACGTGACGAAATTCTTCTATCGTTTTTGCTAATTCCGTACCGCTATAATCTAAGTAGCCCTTGCCCTCGAATGCAGCAAGTTTTTGCTCTCCTTTTTCGGTTAGCAGCCCTTTGGCTACTGGACCTCTCGCTACAACGCTAATGCCGTTGTCATGTAAAAGAGGAAGTGAACTTTCTTCAGGGCGTCTGTCTAACAAGCTGTATTGCATCATGACGCTAACAATAGAAGAATTTTGCACGTACTCTCGAATCACATTTGGGCGGATAGATGAAATGCCATAGTAGCGAATGACGCCTTCTTGTTTTAATTCTTCAAATGCTTCAATCGTTTCTTCAATATTGTCTTCAACAGTCCCTCCGTGCAGTTGATATAAATCGATGTGATCTGTTTGAAGACGGCGCAGGCTTTCTTTTACTTCTTCTTTTATGTAAGCTTTAGACGGATCCCATGTCCAGCTGTCTTTTGCATCATTCCAGCGATTCCCCACTTTTGTGGCTAAAATAATATCATTTCTGCGTTTTTTTAGGGCTTGTCCCACAAACTCCTCGTTTAAGCCAAAGTCATATAAATCTGCTGTATCAAAATAATTAATGCCATATTCCAGAGCTTCATCAATCATATTGACAGCGTGTTTCTGTTCCGTGCCAAGAGACATGCATCCTAAACCTAATGTACTGACCAGCAAATCTGAAGTACCTAAGCGTCTTTTTTCCATATATGCCACTCCTTATTTTTTACTTGTTTCTATCTATTGTAGCGCTATGATAGAGAGAAACTCAAATAAGAAGATTAAAAAACTGCAGCACAATTAGTGTCTGCAGTCTGCTTGTTGTTTGTAAGAATTAAAATTTTGAGAGATAGCGTTCGTCCACTCATCAACATACTGAAATTGTTCGCCGTATTCTTTTAACTTTTGCTTAATTTCCCATGCTTTACCGACTAAAATGATTTGCTTCTCGTGAACATAAACTTTCATTTTTTCTACCTCCCAAGATTCGTATGATAGAATATATGTAAGAGTCAAAAAAATAGAACGAGGTGGAGAAAATGGATCATTTAACAGAAAAAATGCGGTCTTCTGAAAAGCTGTTTGGAGGCAGAGTAATTGATTTGTACTTAGAAGAAGTAGAGCTTCCGAACGGAAAAACGAGTACAAGAGAAGTAGTTAAGCATCCTGGAGCTGTCGCTGTCATTGCGTTAACAAGCGATCATAAAATGGTTATGGTCAAACAGTATCGCAGACCGATGGATCGTATTTTAGTGGAAATTCCAGCCGGCAAGCTGGAAAAAGGAGAAGAGCCGATTGTAACGGCAAAACGTGAGTTAGAAGAAGAAACGGGCTATACAACAGATTCCCTTAGCCATATTATTTCTTTTTACACATCGCCAGGTTTTGCAGATGAGTTGGTTCACGTTTATTTAGCAGAAGATTTAAAAGTGATGACCACCAAAGCGGAATTGGACGAAGATGAATTTGTTGAAGTGATGGAAGTTACTGTAGATGAGGCCCTTACTCTTATTCAAAACAAAGAAATTTACGATGCAAAAACAGCATATGCTGTGCAGTACTTACAGTTAAAAAGCGGATTAGGAGAGTAAGAGAGTTTTTTCTTTTACATACGTACGGCAATCTAGCAATTTAGAGGTTTACATTGAAACGTCATTTGATGTGAGAAAAAACAGGCATGCGCGTATCTCTAGCTTAAAAAATGTGTGACAACCATATATTAGTTGAAGAAAAATCCGAACGATAAATAGAGATTCTTGATTTAGAATCAAATTCGTTCGGATTTTTTTTAAGTTAATGGTGAACGTAGCTTTCATTTATGTAGTTGGTTCTAGCGGTTGATTGGAGGTCAAGGCGAAGACTCCTGCGGGAAAAGCGGAATAGGTGAGACCCCGCAGGAGCGTACGCGACGAGGAGGCTCACCGGCCGCCCGCGGAAAGCGAAGCCTTGCATGAAAATCAACAGCGGTATCACAAGCTATCCATACTATCTCATTTGTTCTTATTTAGATTAGATTAATTTCATTATGTCTTAATCTCTTTTTTATGTGATAGATTTAAAAGATTCTTGGCATAGTTTTTGTACTCTATCATACACTCTATTAAGCGATTAATAGGAGGAAGACGATGAGAAAAAAACAATTGCCATTATCGTATGCAAGACATTTTCAAGAAAACAGTTCTATTTATTTATTTGTAACCGTGCTGTTTTTAATGGGAATCATTTTTGGGGCTATTGTTGTAAATAGTTTGACGCTTGATCAAAAAGAAGACCTGTACTTCTATTTAAACCGGTTTTTCGGACAGGTAAAGAGTGGGGAAGTAGCAAGCAACGTTGAAATGTTTCAGCAAAGTTTTTTTCACAATGTTAAATACTTAGGGCTCATTTGGATACTAGGAATTGCTATTATTGGTTTGCCTGTAGTGTTAATTCTGCTGTTTTTAAAAGGAATGGTGATTGGTTTTACCGTAGGCTTTTTAGTCAATCAAATGGGACTCTCTGGGTTTGCGCTATCTTTTGTATCTGTTATGCCGCAAAATATCTTTCTCATACCGGCATTTCTGATTCTGTCTGCAGCTTCAGTTGCCTTTTCTTTGAAGCTCGTGCGGCAGCAGTTTTTTAAAAAAGCAGCGGAGCCTATTTCTGCATCCTTTTTACGCTATAGCGGCACGATGATTGCAATGATATGCTTGGTTGCCTGTGCAGCTACAGTTGAAGCTTATGTATCACCTACTTTAATGAAAAGTGTAATGGCTCTATTAAATAAGTAAGAATAAGTATTAAATAAAAAGAATTCTTTTTTCTTATTAAGAATAACTTTATTTTGACACCCTCGACACATCTGATATAATGGATTAGTGAATGGCGAGGGAGGGAATAATTATGGAAAGTCGAATTGAGCGAATTAAGCAGCAGTTGCACTCAGCTAGCTATAAATTGACACCTCAACGTGAGGCGACTGTAAGAGTACTTCTTGAACATGAAGAGGATCATTTAAGTGCCGAAGATGTATATCTCCTCGTCAAGGAAAAGTCTCCGGAAATTGGATTGGCAACTGTTTATCGTACGTTAGAATTGTTAACTGAACTTAAAATTGTTGATAAAATAAACTTTGGCGATGGCGTTTCTCGCTACGATTTAAGACAAGAAGGAGCCGCACACTTTCATCATCACCTTGTGTGTATGGAATGTGGATCTGTGGACGAAATTCAAGAAGATTTGCTTGAAGACGTTGAAGAAATTGTGGAAAAGCAATGGAATTTTAAAATTAAAGATCACCGCTTGACATTTCATGGCATTTGCCATCGCTGTCAGGATAAAGAAGACAAGCAGTAAAAGCCTTTTCCATAATGGAGAAGGTTTTTTGTTGTACATAAATAGAAAAAATAAAGAGGTTACAAGCTATATGGTTTTATAGAAAGGAAGGAAATGACAAGGAGAGAACTCAGCGTATAAAGGCAAGAAACATGTATAAAACCTGTCCCAATTGGCATATCTTCTAATAGAATCAAAAATTGGAGGAATTGTTTCATGAAATCATGGGCTGAAATGGTATATAATACATGTAAAGTATTTATCTTATTTACCGGGTTTACTCTTTTGTTTTATTTTGGAATGATATGGGTATCTCAAGAGTATCAAAATTATAAACGTTATGATGAGCCGTCGGGTTCAGCAGTTAAGGTCATGCAAGCAAGTGTGAACAAAGATCAGACGTGGCTGGAGCGTTTATTTATGTTTTATCAAAACGGGGAGTAGAGGCTATTGAATGATCAAATTCAAGATTTTATTCATTATTTAGTAGTAGAGCGGGGACTGGCGAAAAATACGATTGATTCGTATGAACGAGATTTAAAAAAGTATGCTCAATATTTAGAGCATGTAGAGCAGCTGAAATCATTTAATGAAGTAACAAGACTCCACATCGTTAATTTTCTGAAATATTTAAGTGATCAGCAAAAATCATCTAAAACGATTGCGAGACATGTAGCTTCAACTAGATCTTTTCATCAATTCTTACTAAGGGAAAAAGCAGCGGATACAGATCCATCCGTTCATATTGATACTCCGCAGCTTGAGCGCAAGCTGCCAAAAGTGCTAAATGCAGAGGAAGTAGAGGCGCTGTTAAATGTGTTTGATACTTCGACGCCTTTTGGCATACGAGACAAAGCGATGCTTGAATTGCTTTATGCTACTGGAATTCGTGTATCTGAACTCGTTAACTTAAATATTGATGATGCACATTTGACGATGGGATTTATTCGGTGTATCGGAAAAGGGAATAAAGAAAGAATTGTCCCCATCGGAAGGTTGGCAACAGAGGCGATTGAAGAGTACTTACAGCATGGCCGGAGTATTTTAACAAAGCAAAAGGAACAGGACAAAGCACTTTTTGTTAATCATCATGGAAGGCGCTTGACAAGGCAGGGGTTTTGGAAAATATTAAAAAAGTTAGCTTCTGAAGCAAAAATTGAAAAAGAATTAACTCCACATACGTTACGGCATTCGTTTGCTACTCATTTGTTAGAGAACGGCGCGGATTTGAGAGCCGTTCAAGAAATGCTCGGGCATGCGGATATTTCGACCACTCAAATTTATACACATGTCACAAAAGCTCGTTTAAAAGATGTATACAATCAGTTTCACCCGCGAGCGTAGGAAGATCCCAATGTCCAGTAAGTTCATAGACATTGGTTTTTTTGATTGAAAACACTTTCATTCCTGTGTACAAAAAAATAAAAAGCGTCTATACTAATAGAGAGGTCAGACTTCTGACCAATAAGAGAAGATGGTTAAATTATTTCCAAACGGGAATTTTATAGAGAATAAATAAATTGATATTTGGAGGGAATAAAATGGCGCATACATATAAACGCGTATTTTTAGTTGTAATGGATTCAGTAGGTATCGGTGAATCACCGGATGCTGAAAAATACAATGATAAAGGTGCCGATACGTTTGGTCATATTGCAGAGCACTGCAACGGTCTTCATATGCCTAATATGGCTAAGCTTGGTCTAAGCAATATCCGTGAAATTAAAGGAATTGATAAAGCCGAAAAACCGTTGGCTTACTATACAAAGATGCAGGAAGCTTCTGCCGGAAAAGATACAATGACAGGTCATTGGGAAATTATGGGGCTTAATATTGATACGCCTTTTAATGTGTTTCCAGACGGATTTCCAGAAGAGCTGATTTCACAATTAGAAGAAAAAACAGGCCGTAAAATTATTGGGAACAAACCAGCATCTGGTACAGAAATTTTAGATGAGTTAGGAAAGCAGCATATGGAAACAGGTGACTTAATCGTCTATACATCAGCGGATTCTGTTTTGCAAATTGCTGCTCATGAAGAAATTGTTCCAATTAATGAATTGTACAAAATTTGTGAGATTGCTCGTGAATTAACGCTTGATGATCCATATATGATTGGACGTGTTATTGCTCGCCCGTTTTTAGGTGAACCAGGTAACTTCACTCGTACATCCAATCGTCATGACTATGCATTAAAGCCTTTTGGACGTACAGTAATGAATGAATTAAAAGACAATGACATCGATGTTATTGCTATCGGTAAAATTTCTGATATTTACGACGGAGAAGGGGTCACAAAATCTCTTCGTACCAAGTCGAATATGGACGGCATGGATAAGCTAGTTGATACATTAAACATGGACTTCACAGGCTTAAGCTTCTTAAATTTAGTTGATTTTGATGCTCTCTATGGCCATCGCCGCGATCCACAAGGATATGGGCAAGCGCTTGAAGAATATGATGCACGCTTGGAAGAAGTATTTGATTTATTAAAAGAAGATGATTTATTGATTATTACAGCGGATCATGGAAATGACCCTGTTCATCATGGGACAGACCATACGCGTGAATACGTTCCGCTTCTTGTGTACAATAAAGGCATGAAAGAAGGAAAAGAACTTTCTATTCGTCAAACGTTTGCGGATATTGGCGCAACGGTAGCAGAAAATTTTGGCGTAGCAATGCCTAAGCATGGAAAAAGTTTTTTACAAGAGCTGAATTAAGCAGGGGGAATGGAGTATGAAAAAAGAATATATCGAAAAAGCAGCAGCATATATTAAAAATCAATCAGCTGTTACACCAACCATTGGTCTTATTTTAGGTTCTGGACTAGGGGTATTAGCTGACGAAATTGAAGGCGCGGTAAAAATTCCGTACAACGACATTCCTGAGTTCCCGGTTTCAACAGTTGAAGGTCACGCTGGTCAATTAGTCATTGGCACCATTCATGACGTACCGGTTGTAGCTATGCAAGGACGTTTTCACTTTTATGAAGGGTACGCCCTTGATAAAGTAACATTTCCAGTGCGCGTAATGAAAGAAATCGGTGTAGAAACGTTGATTGTAACGAATGCAGCAGGCGGAGTAAACGAATCCTTTAATCCAGGAGACTTAATGATTATTTCTGATCATATTAATAACTTTGGAACGAACCCTTTGATTGGACCTAATGACTCTGATTTTGGCGTAAGATTCCCGGATATGTCAACTGCTTACTGCAAGGACCTTCGTCAATTAGCGAAGAAAGTAGGAGCTGATTTAAATATCGCCTTACAAGAAGGTGTATATGTAGGAAATACAGGTCCAACATATGAAACGCCTGCTGAAGTACGCATGCTTCGCATTATCGGGGGAGACGCGGTCGGTATGTCTACAGTACCAGAAGTTATTGTAGCACGCCATGCAGGTATGAAAGTACTGGGTATTTCTTGTATTTCTAATATGGCAGCTGGTATTTTAGATCAGCCCTTAAATCATGAAGAAGTGATTGAAACGACTGAAAAAGTAAAACAGCAGTTTTTATCGCTTGTAAAAGAAGTAGTAAAGCAACTTCCAGCTGATCAAAAATAAGAAGAAAATATGACTTCAAGCATCGAGAATTTCTCGATGCTTTTTTTATTTCGTTTAGTATAAATCGATTATACCTTGGAAAAAATAGGTTGTATAAAGAATGGAGGTTTGTGGAGATGAAGCGAACTATTGTAAAGTTACTCGTTGTCATATTTTTATTTCCACTTATGACGCAACCTGTTTTAGCCGCAGAAAAAAAGAGTTCTGAGCTTGCTGACAGTGCTAGGTCAGCTATTTTAATTGAACGGGATACAGGAAAAATTCTATACGAAAAAAATAGTAATCAAGAACTTCCCCCTGCCAGTATGACTAAAATTATGACAATGATTTTAATTATGGAGGCTTTGGATAAAGGGAAAATTACCTTAAAAGATAAAGTGCGAGCAAGTGAATATGCCGCTTCAATGGGAGGCTCACAAATCTTTTTAGAGCCCGGAGAAGAAATGACGGTAAATGATTTGCTAAAAGGGATTGCGATAGGTTCTGGTAACGATGCTTCTATGGCAATGGCTGAATATTTAGCTGGATCAGAAGAAAAATTTGTAGCAAAGATGAACCAAAAAGCGAAAGAGCTTGGTTTGACTCATACAAAATTTCAAAATCCGACAGGCCTGCCTGTAGAAAATCACTATAGTACAGCTCATGATATGGCCATGATGGGCAGAGAGCTACTAAAGTATGAAAAAATTATTAACTATACAAGTAAATACGAAGCTTATTTACGCACGGATACAGATAAGAAGTTTTGGTTAGTAAATACGAATCGCTTAGTGAAGTTTTATCCCGGGGTTGATGGACTCAAAACGGGATTTACAGGTCAAGCTAAGTATTGCCTGACAGCTACCGCTAAAAAGGGAAATATGCGTGTGTTAGCGGTTGTATTCGGTGCAAGCACGCCAAAAGATCGCAATAATCAAGTAACCAAAATGTTAGACTACGCATTCAGTCAATATACAACGAAGCCTTTATACAAAAAAGGAGACGTTATTGCCAAGATAGATGTAAACAAGGGTAGTGAAGATCAGGTAACAGCCGTTACGTCAGAGCCTATTTCTGTTTTATTGAAAAAAGGAAATGCAGCCAAAGATGTTAAAACAGAAGTGAAAATGAACGAGAAGTTAAATGCGCCTATTCAAAAAGGCGACAAAATTGGAACGTTGACCATTAAGAAGGATAACAAAGTAATGAGTTCTTCACCGCTTCTTGCAAAAGAAGATATCGATGCTGCTTCTTGGTGGAAGCTATTTAAACGTACGTTCTCTATTTTCTCTCAAACATCTTAAACAGCTAAATGTGACGAAATAGAACTAGTTTTGTCGGTGAGAAGGATTCTATTCTGTTGGCAGCGAAAGATTGACTATAAGATTTCCGAGGAGGTTTGTATAGTGAGTCTTTCAATTGAATTGGAATTCAAACAAGATGTCTTGTTGGTTCGATTAACAGGAGAATTAGATCATCATACGGCTGAAGAGCTAAGAAGCAAAATCACCCAAGCGATAGAGAAGGAATCTATCAGCCATTTGATTTTAAATTTACAGCATTTAACCTTTATGGACAGCTCTGGGTTGGGGGTTATTTTAGGGAGATACAAACAAGTTCATAATAACGGTGGGGAAATGGTTGTATGCGCTATTTCTCCCGCTGTAGAACGTTTGTTTAATATGTCAGGCTTATTTAAAATTATTCGTTTTGAACCTAATGAAGAAAACGCGCTTCAAAAATTGGGGGTGGCATAATGAAAAATCAAATGAACCTCCAATTTTCCGCGCTTAGTCAAAATGAATCGTTTGCCCGCGTCACGGTAGCATCATTTATTACGCAGTTAGATCCAACAATGGATGAGTTAACAGAAATTAAAACAGTCGTATCTGAAGCAGTAACAAATGCTATTATTCACGGCTACGAAAGCAATCCGGATGGTGTGGTATATATTTCTGTGACGCTTCATGAAGACGGTGTAGTCGAGCTGATGATTCGTGATGAAGGAATTGGTATTGATAATGTGGATGAAGCCAAGCAGCCTTTATACACAACGAAACCAGATCTAGAACGTTCTGGAATGGGTTTCACCATAATGGAAAACTTTATGGACGAAATTCGAGTAGAGTCTACTGTATTAGAAGGTACGACCTTATATTTAAAAAAGCACTTAACAAATAGTAAAGCGCTATGTAATTAAGGAGACTTGCCAATGGATGTGGAGGTCAAAAAAAATAAAAACGAACCGTATTTAAAGGATCATGAAGTTAAAGACCTCATCAAGCGCAGTCAGCAAGGTGATCAAATTGCACGAGATACAATCGTCCAAAAAAATATGCGGCTCGTTTGGTCGGTTGTTCAACGTTTTATTAACCGTGGTTATGAGCCCGATGATTTATTTCAAATTGGATGTATAGGACTATTAAAGTCCGTTGATAAATTTGACCTATCGTATGATGTTAAATTTTCAACATATGCTGTTCCGATGATTATTGGTGAAATTCAGCGGTTTATTCGTGATGATGGCACGGTAAAGGTTAGCCGTTCTCTGAAAGAAATGAGCAATAAAATACGTAAAGCAAAAGATGAGCTTTCCAAATTGCTTGGACGCGTCCCTACAGTCGCTGAGGTTGCAGAACATTTGGATCTCACTCCTGAAGAAGTAGTGCTGGCTCAAGAAGCTAATCGTGCTCCTTCGTCTATTCACGAGACCGTCTATGAAAATGATGGAGATCCAATTACCCTTCTTGACCAAATTGCTGATCATACGGAAGCGAAGTGGTTTGATAAAATTGCATTAAAAGAAGCAATTGAAGAACTTGATGAGCGTGAAAAGCTCATTGTCTATTTGAGGTATTACAAAGATCAAACTCAGTCCGAAGTGGCTGCAAGGCTGGGAATTTCTCAGGTGCAGGTATCGAGGCTTGAGAAGAAAATCTTAAAACAAATGAAGCTGCATATGAATGACACGTAATACTTAAGAAGCAATCCGTTTTGCTATTCAAAGAAGAATAGTGAAACGGATTGCTTTTTTTATTTGGTAATTAATGGTCTGTTCAGAAACGTGAATTAGAAAATTTAAGAAAATCCATACTACACGTACAGGGAGATAATGAATCGTAAGGTGTGATATGAATGGAAAACGTTCTTTATCTTAAAATGAGGCATCGTATTCAAGTAAAACCTGATGAAGCTGTAAATATTGGACAATTAGCAATGGTTATAGCAGGAGATTCTGTTCAAAAGCAAATTGAAAAGCTAATTGTCTATCAAGTAAGTATGAGTGATCGAAATATTATCATTGTTGATTTAATGAAGGTAATTGAAAAAGTTGCCTCTCAGTATCCGCACTTAGACATTCAGACGATTGGACCCGCTCAAACAATTGTAGAGGTCGTGTATAAAAAGAGACAATATTCCTTTTTGTTTTTTCTAGCTGTTTGGTTTCTTCTCTTCATCGGAGCTGCTTTAGCAATTATGAACTTTCACGAAGATGTGAGTATGAGACAAGTACATCAAAAATTGTTCTATATGCTGACCGGTCTGAGAGATAAGCAGCCTTTGCTGATTCAAGTACCTTACTCTATCGGTTTAGGGTTGGGAATGATTCTGTTTTTTAACCACGTCTTTAGAAAACGAATTAATGAAGAGCCTAGTCCTCTCGAAGTCGAAATGTTTAATTACCAGCAAGACTTAGATCAATACGTCATTATGCACGAGAATAAAGAAAGTATGAAAAAAATTGATGATCATTAACATTGTGATGACCATTCTAATTGGACTTGCGGGAGGATTGGCTGCAGGTGCTGGATTTGTAGCATTTTTAACGGTGCTGGGCATTATTCCGCGTTTGATGCAGCTGACCAAAACCATGAAATACATTCAAGCATATGAGTGGGGAGTCGTAGGTGGTGCCGTTACAGGCGGTTGGTGCAGTCTTCATCAATACACGTGGCAGTTTCCTGCGGTGCTTATTATGATCATAGGTCTAACGAGCGGTATTTTTATTGGGATGCTGGCAGCAGCGTTAACAGAAGTGCTTAATGTATTGCCGACGTTAACGAAACGAATAGGAATGGAAGGCAAGCTTATTTTATTGTTAATGGCCATTGTACTAGGCAAAGTATGCGGGTCATTATTTCATTGGATTTATTTTGTTAATCAATAAGAAAAGGATGTATGTAACATGGCAAATAATCAAAAATTAAAAGATAACTATCAAGAAAGCATTAAACCATTTCAGCCTAAACCTTCATATGTGGCAAATTGCCTAAAGGCCTTTTTGGTAGGGGGAATCATTTGTACATTAGGACAGGCAATTCAAAATTTCTATATTGCATTTTTTGACTTTAATGAAAAAAATGCAGGTAATCCTACCGTCGCAACCCTTATTTTAATATCTGCGCTCTTAACCGGGTTTGGGATATATGATCGTATTGGTCAATTCGCAGGTGCAGGTTCAGCCGTTCCTGTTACGGGTTTTGCCAATTCCATGACGAGTGCAGCGCTTGAACATCGAAGTGAAGGAATTGTTCTCGGCGTTGCGACCAACATGTTCAAGCTGGCTGGAAACGTCATTGTATTTGGAACGGTTTCGGCTTACGTTGTAGGAATCATTCGCTACCTTTTTAAAACTTATTTGCTATGAAAAGAGGGGGATTATGAGAAAAACTGGAAAGCAAACGTGGGTTTATGAAAATCCTATTTACATTAATGCTACAGGAACAGCAGTAGGGCCAAAAGAAGCAGATGGACCGTTGGGAGAAACATTTGATATTACACATAAAGATTTGCACTGTGAAGAAGACAACTGGGAGTTAGCTGAAAGAAGACTGATGACGGAGTCCATTGACTCCTGCTTGCAAAAAATAAATTTATCCTATGAAGACATTGATTTGTTTTTGGCTGGAGATTTATTAAATCAAAACGTAACGGCTAATTTTGTAGCTCGACATAACCAAATTCCATTTCTATGCATGTTTGGCGCTTGCTCCACATCAATGGAAACGCTGGCAACAGGGGCAGCTCTTGTGGATGCGGGATTTGCTAATCGTGTTATTGCATCAGCGAGCAGTCATAACGCAACCGCTGAGCGCCAATTTCGAAATCCTACCGAGTACGGAGGACAAAAACCAGATACGGCAACGGCAACTATTACGGGAGCAGGGGCAGCGCTGGTCTCGAAAGAAAAAGGTATTGTGCGTCTCACGTCTGCAACGATTGGGCGTGTAATGGATTATGGGATTAAAAACGCAAACGATATGGGTTCTGCTATGGCACCAGCTGCTGCAGATACCATTCAAAGGCATTTGGAAGACTTAAACGTCGCGCCAAGCGAGTATGATCTTATTTTAACAGGAGATTTATCTGGTGTAGGCAGTCCAATTTTAAAACAGCTGCTCAAGGACGAAGGCTACGATATATCAACCAATCATAATGATTGCGGATTGATGGTATATCGCCCCGACCAAAATGTATTTGCAGGAGGAAGCGGCTGCGGCTGCTCGGCTATTGTCACGTATGGTCATATTTTAAATAAATTAAAATCGGGAAACTTAAAGAAAGTGTTTATGGTGGCAACAGGAGCTCTTTTAAGTCCAACGATGATTCAGCAAAAAGAGTCAATTCCAACAATTGCTCATGGCGTCGTCTTAGAACATATTGGGGAGGGGGATGATCAATGGAGTATGTAATAGCTTTTGCTGTAGGAGGAATCATTTGCGTTATTGGGCAGCTGCTGCTGGATCTTGCTAAACTTACTCCAGCGCATGTTATGAGTTCGTTTGTAGTTGCGGGAGCGATTTTAGATGGATTTGGTCTTTATGATAAGTTGATTGAATTTGCTGGCGCCGGAGCGACGGTTCCAATTACAAGCTTTGGTCATTCCTTGCTGCACGGAGCGATGAAGCAAGCAGATGACCATGGATTTATCGGGATTGGGATTGGGATTTTTGAACTTACCTCCGCTGGAATTTCAGCAGCTATTTTATTTGCTTTTATTATCGCGTTAATCTTTAAACCGAAAGGATAAAAGATTATGAAAAAAAGAAGGATCATTATTGTAACCGATGGCGATGAATATGCGCGCAAAGCAATTGAGCATGTAGCTAAATCGGTTGGTGGCAGATGCATTTCGAGGTCATATGGAAACCCTACTACGTTAACAGGTAGTCAAACGGTAGATTTAATTCTTCAAGCACCATATGATCCCGTCTTTGTGATGTTCGACGATAGCGGTTTCTTAGAGGAAGGACCTGGGGAAATTGCTTTGCTCCATGTAGCAAAGCATCCTCAAGTAGAAGTTCTTGGAGTGATCGCTGTTGCGTCACGTACTCATCAAAGCGAATGGACAAGAGTGGATGTAACCATCGATCGTTTTGGAGAAATATCGCATTACGGCGTGGATAAAAGCGGAATTCAAGAGTTAGAAGTCGGACGAATTAATGGAGATACAGTTTACTGCTTGGATCAGCTCGATGTTCCCTTAGTCGTAGGAATAGGGGATATCGGCAAAATGGCTAGGATGGATGATGTTAAACTGGGATGTCCTATTACAGAAAAAGCAGCAAGACTTATTTTAGAAAGGAGCGGTTCGTTTGGATAAGCTAGCAGAGCAGAAAACAGCTATTTTTTCGAAAGTACAAAAAAACGATCAGTGGTTCAAAGAAAACGCTAGTATGAATACAAGCTTTGATGTGGGCGTGCGTAAACTACTTATTCTGGATCGAGAAGTTCATGTTTACTATGTAACAGGACTGTGCGATAGTTCATTTATTATTGAAATTACAAAAGTGCTCGTTCAAATTAATGATAATGAAGTTGAACGAGCAAAGCTAAAGGATATTGTTGAAAACCGTCTTATTCATCAGCAAGTCAAGCCTTTAAAGACGCTGGATGATGGAATGGTGTCGGTTTTATCAGGACTGCTATTCGTTTTAATTGACGGTGAAGAAGTTGGCTTTGAAGTCGATGTGCGTACATATCCTGGCAGATCCCCTGAAGAAGCGGATACAGAGAAAGTGATTCGCGGAGCACGAGATGGATACACTGAAAACATCATTATCAATACAGCGTTAACAAGAAGACGAATTCGTGACGGAAGATTTCGTTTTGAAATTATGAAGGTAGGCGAACGATCAAAACTGGACGTAGCGATTGGGTACATAAATGGCGTAGCTGATCCAGGGCTGGTTAAACTGATAAAAGATGAACTGGAAGCAATTGATATAGATGGTTTGCCGATGGCTGACAAATCAATTGAAGAGTTTTTAGTCAAACAAGGAATTAATCCTTTTCCAATGGTACGCTATACAGAACGTCCGGACACAGCAGCAGCTCATGTACTGGAAGGGCATGTGATCATTATTACCGATACGTCTCCAAGCGTTATTATTACGCCAACTACGCTGTTTCATCACGTGCAGCATGCGGAAGAATACAGGCAGGCTCCTTCTGTCGGTACGTTTATCCGCTGGATACGGTTTTTAGGAATTCTTGCTTCTCTTTTTTTATTACCGTTATGGCTGTTATTTGTACTTGAGCCAGACTTGCTGCCGTCAAAATTGCAGTTTATTGGACCAAACGAAGCAACAAATATTCCAACTGTTGTTCAAATTTTCCTAGCTGATTTTGGGATTGAATTTCTGAGGATGGCGGCCATTCATACGCCGACGCCGCTTGCCACGGCGATGGGCTTGATTGCCGCTGCGCTTATTGGGCAAATTGCTATTGATGTAGGTCTTTTTGTTCCCGAGGTTATTTTGTATGTGGCTATTGCAGCAATTGGTTCATTCGCGACGCCAAGCTATGAGTTAGCGGTAGCAAATAAAATGCTGCGATTGTTTCTGTTAATTTTCGTGGCGGCCTTTCATACTCCAGGGTTTCTTATTGCGACAACGTGTATCATTCTCTACATGGCGCGACTAAAATCATTAAATACGCCTTATTTGTGGCCGTTTCTTCCATTTAATCCGCAGGCTTTGTGGCAGATTCTCATCCGCACACCGGTTCCTGGAGCGAATCCGCGACCTAGTATTGTGCATCCGCAGGATAAAGACCGCCAGCCTGCAAAACCTTAAACAAAATATGTGGTTGAAACCTGTATGAAGATGTGATAGATTTGTTTTAAATATGGAAAATAATAAATATTTAGACAGTTAGCAGCGAATTGCCGTTAACTGTCTTTTTTACACTATACACAGGAACGGGGTCTAAACATGTTTTTACACGGAACAAGTCGCATAAATAAGCAGGGGCATCTTGAAATTGGTGGAGTTGATACGGTTGAATTAGCATCAAATTTTGGGACACCCCTTTACGTATATGACGTGGCTTTAATTCGGCAGCGTGCTAGAGGATTTAAAGAAACATTTGAAAAGCATGGGGTAAAAGCACAGGTCGCTTATGCAAGCAAAGCTTTTTCGACAATTGCAATGGTCCAAGTCGTTCATGAAGAAGGTCTTTCGTTAGACGTTGTTTCGGGGGGAGAACTGTATACGGCTTTAGCAGCTGACTTTCCAAAAGAACGAATTCATTTTCACGGAAACAATAAAAGCCGAGCAGAACTAGAAATGGCCGTCAAAGAAGATGTAGGATGCATTGTAGTTGATAATTTTTATGAAATTGCATTGCTTGAGGAAATAACGGAACAGTATCAAAAAAAGATGCCTGTTCTTCTCAGATTAACACCTGGAATTGAAGCTCATACACATGATTATATCTTGACAGGGCAAGAAGACTCGAAGTTTGGATTTGATCTTCAAAACGGTCAAGCAGACGAAGCTGTGCGTCTTGTGCAAAATAGCAAGGGGATAGAACTTTTAGGTATTCACTGTCATATAGGATCGCAAATTTTTGAAACAACGGGATTTATTATGGCGACTCAAAAGCTTTTTGCAAAAATGAAAGAGTGGAAACAACGTATAAAATTTGTTCCGCAAGTATTAAATTTAGGCGGGGGTTTTGGCATTCGTTATACGGAAGAAGATCAGCCTATCCCTGTTTCTCAGTATGTGGAAGTTATTATAGAAGAGGTCAAAAAGCAGTCCAAACAGTTAGAAGTAGAAATTCCTGAAATTTGGATTGAGCCCGGGCGCTCTCTTGTAGGAGATGCTGGAACGACCCTGTATTCAATCGGTTCTCGTAAACACGTACCGAATGTACGTGAATATGTAGCGATTGATGGAGGCATGAACGACAATATTCGTCCCGCACTGTATCAAGCGAAATATGAAGCGGTCATTGCCAATCGAATGAATGATGAGAGTGATGAGCTCGTATCCATCGCAGGTAAGTGCTGCGAATCGGGGGATATGCTGATGTGGGATGTACATCTTCCAAAAGCAAACCCAGATGATTTATTAGCGATGTTTTGTACAGGCGCATACGGTTATTCTATGGCAAGTCACTATAACCGTTTGCCAAAGCCAGCTGTCGTGTTCGTAGAAGATGGAGAAGCACAGCTAGTCGTAAAACGCGAAACGTATGAAGACATTGTAAAAAATGACGTGAAATACAAAGTGACGGTAAAAAAGTAACGAGTGATTAACGTAAAAAAAGAGCCTCTTGTTCAAGAGGCTCTTTTTTATGAGAATAACGATTTAATAGCATCAATAATATCAACAAAGAATTGCTTTAATTTATCAAGAAATGATTGGCCTTCTTCTGACTGAAGAAATGTTGTTACTTTTTCCTTTGTCGCAGAAAGCTGGTCTTTTACTTGGTTCCAATCGATGTTCATATCTTTTAACCGATTGAAAAAGTCAACCAGTGTATTAAGCTCTGAATCTGTTAATTTAATACCTAAATCATCAGCCACGCGCTGAATTAACGTGCGTAAATCGTCCTTTGTTTGAGGATTTTCTTTAGCAATTTCTTCTTTAATCGTTGCCATAAACTGAGCTGCTTTTTCTTTACCGATTTTTTCACCAAGTTCAGATGTTTGGACCATCTCTTCGTTGGCTGCTTTTTTTACTTCTTCTGGGATTTTTTGATCTGTTTGAACTTCATATGCTTTCATAATACCTGTTAAAGCGGCTGTACCAGATACTTCAAATGGAGCAGTAATCTGGATTTTTGCATCTTTAACGCCGGCGGTCATTAAAGCATTAATATACATGTCATCTGTAATACCATTAATATTTTGAGTTGATACGCTTAAACCAGAATCTTTTGAGCCAAGGGTAATACTAGAAGATGAAATAGCACGAGATCCAATAGTAGCCTTTGGAATAAAGTCACCTAAATATTCATGCTCTTCTTGGTTTGTCACGGTTACTGTTTGAGCATTGCTTGGTGCATCAAGGTCATTTAATACCTGTTGCTTCTGAGAGCTGGTTAAGTCCTGGCCTAATGTAATAATCACATCGCCCGGAGCAGCATCTGCAAAACTTTTTAAGGGTGCGGTTAGGAATAGAAGAAGACCTAATGTCACCATCATTGCTTTTATCGTTAATTTCAAACCTTTTTCCTCCTTTAATCCCATACTTGCCCTATTATAATACGGGCAGGTCTGAAGTAACAGAGTCAATTCATCATTTTCCCATAAATCAGTCTAGAGGCGTAGATTTCTATATAAAATGAAATCTATGTATCTCCATCACTGTATTAGACGGATGATACTATAAAAAGTTTCATCTCACAACTACTATTTTTTATTTAGAGCCCTACGAGAAGAAAGTGAAAAAGTGCATTCATTGAATTCATGAGCTTGTTTGTAGTAGAATAGAGTGAGTTTATAAATGTAAGTGTTCTGCCTCTAGGTGGCATTTACAACTTTTACGTTTTGCCGCTTTGACGGGGAAGATAGAGCCTGTAGCGGTACTAATACATATATTGGAGGTCATTTATATGAAAAAAGCAAGTATTTTAATGGAAAATGGTGAAAAAATTCTAATCGATTTATTTCCGAACGAAGCACCAGGAACAGTAGAAAACTTTGAAAAATTAGCTAATGAAGGATTCTACAACGGCGTAACGTTCCACCGCGTTATCCCTGGATTTGTTTCTCAAGGAGGAGACCCAACTGGTACAGGTGCTGGCGGCCCTGGCTATTCAATTAAATGTGAAACAGAAGGAAACCCTCACAAACACGAAGCGGGTTCTCTATCAATGGCGCATGCTGGTAAAGACACAGGCGGCAGTCAGTTCTTTCTTGTTCATGAGCCACAGCCTCATTTGAACGGTGTTCACACTGTATTTGGAAAAGTAACAGAAGGACTTGATACAGTGTTGAAAATGAAAAATGGCGACGTAATGAAAGAAGTAAAAGTCTGGGAAGAATAAGAGCATACTGCTATAAATGGATATCAGCTAATAAAACGTCATAACAACCTTTTACAGGGGGTTACGGCGTTTTTTCTTCGCGCAACAGCTCAAAAAGCGTAATAGATTAGGTTTCTCATACACGCGTGACATATGACAAGCTTTTGTGTAATATTGCTATTTACTTATAAATTTTGTATGATAAAAGCAGTAAAAAACGCAGCGCATTAATTTGTAGGAAAGTTTGAGGACGAGGGAGAATCGTATGCTTATTCGCTATAAACGAAACTATGAAAAAATTGCCATGGGTCTTCTATCGTTTGTACCTACGGAAAAAGATTTAAAAAAACTTCAACAAACGATGAAAGAATATGAGCAAAACGAACATTGGCAGCTGTATCTTTGGAAGCAAGAAGAAGATATTATTGGAATTGTTGGCATTTCCATGCTCGATAAAAGTTTGATTGAGGTTCAACACGTCAGTGTAAACCCTTCACACCGCCAACAGGGCATTGGCAAAAAAATGATTAAAGCTCTTAAAGAAATGTATACGACTGCACAAATTAAGCCGAGTGAAATCATCGCTCCTTTTTATGAAAAGTGTCAGGCGGATGAATAAAGAAAAGCATGATTAGTTGAGGTGCGAAAGCGTCTTTCACATCTTAGTCATCATAAAACAACAGGTAGCTTCTAGCTACCTGTTGTTTTGTTTTGCCAATAAGTTCGCTTGTCTTTCCGCAATCACATCTGAACGATCTCGCGTGCTGTGACGATGAACAATCGCATCATTTTGCAGATTAGAAGCTGATAACCAGACAAGCTGTTTATCAGTGCTTCTTTGTTTGCAAGCTCGTAATAATGCTGGATCTTCAATAGGTAAGTTAATGCTTTTATATGGCTGATAGGTATCGATTAAAGCTAATTGTTTGCGAAGAAGTTTAAGCAGTGAAGGATAATTAAGTCCAAGCTGTGCAATATTTTCTTCTTCCTTCGTTAAAATTGCCAGCGCCTTTTGCATCGTTCTTTTGGCTCCCGCGAAATTTTGACGTCGATGATGATAGAGTGAAACAGCAATTTGAATAAGGCCAACCCAAATAATATTGCGGTGTCCTCTTTCGTCTTTTTTCCAGTGTTCTTCTAGCAGTTCATGGCATTCAAAGTAATCCCGGTCGCCATGAAAATGAACTAAATAATCAATATAGGCTTGTGAATACAATCTTGTTCCCTCCTGGTAAGACTCTATATGTAGTGTATCACAAAAATTAGCTATTCATCAGCGCTGTGCCTTTAAAGAGACAAACGTGCTCAAGGTATGGCGAACACGTTTGTTTTTATTCAATATGTGTGGTTAGAAGCGTAAGCAAGAACAACCAACAATAATTAATAAAATAAACAGTACAACAATTAAAGCGAAACCGCTACCGTATCCACAAGATTTTTCACCCATGCGAGTTCCTCCTTCAGCCATTTGAAAATGTTATTACCTTGATATCATATGTATGTTTAAACTTTTTGTATGGGCAAATGACCTATTTTTACGTTAATTTGTATTGGACATGTGTCTATAATCCTCTATACTAATGATAGTAACGTTATATAAAGCAGCAGAAATGATAAGCAATTGAAAAGTGTTGGTGAGATAAAAGTGGAGTACAGTGTAAAAGTAGATGCGTTTGAAGGACCTTTAGATCTTCTTCTGCATTTGATTAACCGATTTGAAATTGATATTTACGATATCCCAGTAGCGACAATTACTGAGCAATATATGATGTTTATACATACAATGAATGAGCTTCAGCTAGACGTTGCCAGTGAGTATCTAGTCATGGCAGCAACTTTGCTTCAAATTAAAAGTAAAATGCTTCTGCCTACGTATGAAGAAGATATGGATGAAATTGAAATGGTCGATGAAGAAGATCCGCGTGAAGAATTGATGCAGCGCTTAATTGAATATCGAAAGTTTAAAGAAGCGGCAGTAGAGCTTCAAAAGCTGGAAGAAGACCAAAGTCATGTGTATACAAAACCTCCAAGTAATGTGCAAATAAATGCAGAAGAACGTACGCAGCCTCAGGACGAAGGGTTGGATATATCACTGTATGATATGCTAAGTGCTTTTCAAAAGTTAATGAAACGAAAGCAAAACAAAAAGCCTATGCAGACGAAAATAGCAAGACAAGATATTCCAATTGACAAGCGCATGAGTGAAATTGTGAATGAATTAAAAGCCTTTAAAGGGAAAAAAAGTTTTTATCAGCTGTTTCCTTATCAAGAGCGTGATCATATTGTTGTAACGTTTTTAGCTGTGCTGGAATTAATGAAAGAAAATGAAATCGTTGTGGAACAGCAGCACAATCTAGACGAGCTTTATGTATCGTATCGAGAAAGGAATGAAGAGGAATGACAACGAATAATTTACAGGCTATTATTGAGAGCTTACTTTTTGTTTCTGGTGATGAAGGTCTGTCTATTAGCCGGTTAGCTGAGATTATAGAAAAGCCTCATGAAGACATTCAAGGTGCTTTGGAAAGCTTAGAGCAAGAGTGTAAGTCCAGAGGAGTTACACTTGTTGAAATAGGCGGGGCCTATCAGCTTGTTACAAAAAAAGAGCATGCACCATATATTGAGAAGCTCGTAGAAGCTCCTGCTAATCAATCATTGTCACAAGCAGCGCTTGAAACGTTAGCTATTGTAGCGTATAAGCAGCCAATTACAAGAGCTGAAATCGAAGAGATTCGCGGAGTGAAAACGGAAAGACCTCTTCAAACTTTAATTGGAAAGGTTCTGTTAAAAGAAGTGGGACGAGCGGAAGGCGCAGGGCGTGCCATCTTATACGGAACGACAAAAGAATTTTTAGGCTATTTTGGACTTAAAAGTATCGAAGAGCTGCCGCCGCTTCCAGAAGATTTGTTACAAGAAGGAACCGATCAAGAGGCAGATTTATTTTTTCAATCGTTTCAAGAAATGAAGTGAAACCGTAAAAGAACATAGAGTTTTTCTATGTTCTTTTTTGTATGGACAAATCTTTTCATTCATAACCAAAAAAGACGAGCATAAACTTGTACAAACAGGTAGAGGGACGGGGATGACATGAAAAGAAGCAAAAAAAGTATCATCTATCTATTTATTGTATTGCTATGTCTCAGCGGTTGGCCTTCCGTATCATCTGCAGCAGGGAGTGTAAGTGCTCATAGTGCTATTTTGATGGAACAGAAGTCAGGAAGAGTGTTATACGCTAAAAATGCAGATCAAGTTAGCCGAATTGCTAGCATCACAAAAATTATGACAGCAATACTGGCGATTGAATCTGGCAAAATAAATAAAAAAGTTACCGTTAGCCACAACGCAGTTGGCGTTGAAGGTTCTTCTGTGTATTTAGTTGAAGGTGAAAAAATAAAATTAAAAGATTTAGTGTATGGCTTGATGCTTCGCTCAGGTAATGATGCTGCTGTAGCTATCGCAGAAGCCGTTGGAGGAAGCGAAGATGGATTTGTTTATTTGATGAATAAAAAAGCAGAAGAAATTGGCATGACGAATACAACATTTCAAAATCCGCATGGATTAGACGATCATGAAAATCATCGCTCAACAGCGCACGATATGGCTCTGCTTATGCGCTATGCAATGAATAATAAAATTTTCAAAGAGATTTCAGGAACAAAAGTCTATCGAATGAAGCACCCTGAAGAGAAATGGGATCGAGTGTGGAAAAACAAAAATAAACTGCTGACAACACTATATGCATACTGTACTGGCGGAAAAACAGGATATACAAAATTAGCAAAACGAACGCTTGTGACAACTGCTACAAAAGATGGAATGGATTTAATCGCCGTAACGATTAATGCGCCAGATGATTGGAACGATCACATTTCCATGTATGAAAATGCATTTGATAAATATGATATGACCAGTTTAGCTGCAAAAGGCGAATTGGCAGATATAAAAGATTCTTTCTATAAAGATCAGTTGTATATTAAACGAAATGTCGTCTATCCTCTTACAAAGAAAGAACAGAGCTCTGTAGAAGTGAAAACAACGTTAATTCAGCCTAAAAAGCAGTGGGAAGAAACAGGGAAAGTTCCCAATGTTGTAGGGAAGCTCGATATTTATAGAAGTGGAGAAACGATTGACAGTGTTCCTATTTATTTCGAAAAGCAGGCCGAGCAGCAAGAAGGTTTCTTTAATCGAGTGAAGCGATTAATGTTTATTCAGTCTGGAGCCAAAACAGATGGTTAATATTATTTGGATGCTGCTGACCATTATCGGAATTGTTTTTGCAATTATAAATGGGAAAATTGGTGATGTAAACAAAGCAATTTTTCAAGGAGCAGGCGAAGCGGTGACCATCAGCATTGGATTAATCAGCGTGCTGGTCTTTTGGTTAGGTATGATGAATATTGCTCAAAGTGCAGGGCTTCTCGACAAGTTAGCGAAACTATTTCGACCCATTATTACTAGACTTTTCCCTGATGTTCCAAAAGATCATCCGGCCTTAGGATACATATTGTCCAATATGATGGCGAATATGTTTGGGCTGGGAAATGCGGCAACTCCTCTTGGTATTAAAGCGATGGAGCAGCTTAAAAAACTGAACGGCGACAGAGACGAAGCAAGCCGTTCTATGATCACACTTTTAGCACTTAACACAACCAGTTTAACGCTTATACCGACCACAGTTATTGCCATTCGAATTACGTATAACTCGGCTAATCCTACTGAAATTGTGGGTACTACGCTTTTAGCAACTGTTGTAGCTACGATAGGAGCTATCATCATCGATCGCTTCTTTTATTATCGACGTACGCGAAAAGGAGGAAAACGAAAATGACGATGCTTAATCAAGTATCATTGATGTTTATTCCTCTTATCGTAGGCTGTATTTTACTTTATGGAACCTACAAAAAAATTCCTACGTATGAAAAGTTTGTAGAGGGAGGGAAAGACGGATTACAAATTGCTTTTTCCATCATTCCTTACTTAGTCGGCATGTTAGTGAGCATCTCTATTTTTCGAGCTTCAGGAGCCCTTGATTTTTTCTTATCTGTTTTAAAACCTATGCTGCAAGCAGTCGGCGTTCCGGCTGAAATTGTACCTTTAGCTCTTATTAAACCGATATCTGGAACGGCTGCACTTGGTATCACAACGGATCTAATTTCTACATATGGACCTGATTCTTTTATCGGTCGTTTGGCATCGACCATGCAGGGAAGTACAGATACCACGTTTTATATTTTAACGGTTTATTTCGGAGCAGTAGGTATTAAAAAAATGGGAGATGCGCTGAAGGTTGGTTTACTGGCGGATTTGGTAGGGATTATTGCATCAGTTGTGATCGTAATCCTTGTATTTGGCAGGTAAGAAATCGAAAATTCTACCTCTGTGTGGCAAATAGACTTGTGTATTACTTCGTAAACAAGTAAGATGTTACAAGAGGTGAAGTGTTAATGGAACGATTACAAAAAGTGATTGCTCACGCAGGTGTAGCATCAAGACGTAAAGCTGAAGAATTAATCGGCCAAGGCCGAGTGAAAGTAAATGGAAAAGTTGTAAAAGAATTGGGCACGAAAGTAGGTCCTAACGATAAAATTGAAGTAGACGAAGTGCCGGTAGAAAGCGAAGCGCCCGTTTATTTTATGTTATACAAACCAAGAGGCGTGATTTCAGCTGCTAACGACGACAAAGGAAGAAAAACAGTCGTTGACTTCTTTCCGCATGTAGAAGAAAGAATTTACCCGATTGGACGTCTGGACTATGATACGTCGGGTCTACTTCTTTTAACAAATGATGGTGAATTTGCTAATCAGCTAATGCACCCGAAATTTGAAGTGGATAAAGTGTATGTGGCTAAAATTAAAGGAATCCCAAGTCGTGAAAGCATCAGACAGCTGCAGCGCGGAGTGATGCTTGAAGACGGAAAAACAGCACCAGCTCGTGCAAAAGTTCTTTCCATTGATAAAAGCAAGCAGACGGCGATCGTAGAACTGACGATTCACGAAGGGAAAAATCGTCAAGTACGTCGCATGTTCGATGCAATCGGACATTCTGTATTAAAGTTAAAACGTGAGCGCTACGGACCTTTAGACTTACGCGGATTAAATGCAGGAGAAGCACGCGAGCTTACGGCTCATGAAGTCAAACAATTATATTCAATGTCTCAAACAGGTAAGTAATTTTCACTTACCTGTTTTTTTTATGAAAAATGTCGTGAATTAGAAAATCAAGCAAGGTTTTTTGAAAAAATGTCGAACTTGTAGAATGAGAGGAAGACTTCACAGAAACGTCGAAATATTATCGGAAAGCCACTACCAAAAAAATGATATAATGGTAGAAAAAAGCGTATTGAAAGCGGTTAAAAGGAGTTCGTGCTATGAAAAAAAAGCGCTTGATTATTCGAACAGTTATATTAGCAGTTTTACTGTGCGCGGTTGGATATACCCTTTATGCTCAATTTTTTGCTGATAAACAAAAGGTATCGGTAGGAGATGAGGCACCTGACTTTATATTAAGAGATATTAATGGAGAAACTCATCAGCTATCAGATTACAAAGGCAAAGGAGTTTTTTTGAATTTTTGGGGAACATGGTGCAAGCCCTGTAAACAAGAGATGCCGGCGATGGAAAAGCAGTATGCAGCATATAAAAAGCAAGGCGTTGAAATTTTAGCTGTTAACGTTGCAGAAACGAATATAGCGGTAGAGCAGTTTGCTAAACAGTATGGGCTATCTTTTCCAATTTTGTTGGATAAAGATTCACAAGTGTTGGGTGCGTATGGGATAGATCCTCTTCCGACTACGTTTTTAATTGATAAAAACGGAAAGATTGTAGACAGCTTTATTGGCGGATTAGAAGAATCTAAAATAAAAGAATATATGGAAGAAATTAAACCATAGGGAGTGTTGACAATGAAACACGTAAAATGTGAATGTGGACACGTTAACCCGCATGGTACGATTTTGTGTGAAGCCTGTGGTAAACCAATTGCAGAAGAAACAACTGAAAAATTAGTAGATATGCGTTATGAAGGAAGCGCAAGGCGATCGCAAACGTACAATAAAACAGTTATCGATAAAATATGGAATTTTTTCTCTTCTGTAAAGGTAGGCATTTGGATCATTATTGTGACGCTTGTTGCGTCTGCAGTCGGAACCATTTATCCTCAAGAAGCTTACATACCTCCTAATGTGACAGCAGGTGAGTATTATCAAAAGGAATATGGATGGACAGGAGAGCTTTATTATAAGTTAGGTTTTCATCATCTCTATGAATCGTGGTGGTACTTGCTTTTAATTGCTGCTTTAGGAATGTCGTTAGTCATTTGCAGTTTAGATCGAGTAGTGCCTTTGTATCGAGCTCTAAAAAAGCAGAGTGTAACAAAACATCCAAACTTCTTAAAGAGACAGCGTTTATACAGCACTTCATCATCGTGGACGGATCAAGATTATGAACATGTAAAAAGCATGCTGAAAAAAAGAAGATACTCTATTCGCGAAGAAAAGGGCAATCTGCTGGCTGAAAAAGGACGCTTCTCAAGATGGGGTCCATACGTTAATCATATCGGTCTCATTATCTTTTTACTAGGTGCTATGCTTAGATTTGTACCAGGTATGTATATAGATGAAGTTCTTTGGATCCGTGAAGGTGAAACAAAAGTTATTCCTGGGACGAACGGAGAGTATTTTTTGAAAAACCATCGTTTTACTGTGGAAACGTATGATAAAGATAGCGAAAGCGCCGTGTTTCAAGAAGCAATTGATCGTGCAGGGAATAATAAAGTAGCCAAAAAATATGAAGCGGATGTTAGTCTGTATAAGCGCGAAGGAAAGCTTATACCGGGAGCAGAACCAAAGCTAAAGAAAATAAAAGATTCAGAGATTCGTGTGAATCAGCCGCTTAAGTTTGAAGGATATGCCATGTACCAAGTGGACTTCAAGTTAAATGAGTTTAGCTCTATGTCTTTCCATTTAACAGATAAAAATGCAAATAAAAACGTTGGTTCACTTACAGTAGATTTACATAATCCAAAAGCAACATATGATTTAAAAAACGGATATAAAGTCAAGCTCATGAGCTACTTTCCAGACTTTTTCTTTGATGATGAAGGAAACCCAAATACAAAAACAAGAGTGCCTAACAACCCGGCTTTTGTATTTAAAATGATTACGCCTCAGCATAAAAAAGGCGAAGTTGCTTTTGTTGGAATTAGAGAGAACTTGGAACCGCTAGGAAATAACGATTATAAAATGACCTTTGCTGGTGTGGAAACGAAAAATGTAACGGGATTAACCGTTCGCAGAGACTATACGCTTTGGTTTTTAGGGATTGGCGGAGCCATCTTTATGATTGGTGTGATTCAAGGGATGTATTGGAATCATCGCCGCATGTGGATTCAAAAAGTCAATAATGAGATATGGTTGGCCGCACATACAAATAAAAACTGGTATGGTCTTAAAAAAGAATTAAATGGTTTATTAGAATCCACATCCCTCACACAGCTGAAGGACCAAAATGATAAAGAAACAAAATAGGAGGAAAAAGCATGGATTACGCGAGTATAAGTAGTAATTTACTGTATGTGGCGTTTATTGCTTATTTAGTTGCAACCTTTTTTTTCGGAGGAGCTATTCGAGATAAGCGAGCAGCTCAAAAGAAAACAAAGTGGGCAACGTTTGGAATTGCGGTTACCATCATCGGTTTTATTGCACAGATTGGCTATTTCATTACAAGGTGGATTGCATCAGGCCACGCTCCTGTTAGTAATTTATTTGAATTTACGACGTTTTTTGGCATGATGCTTGTTGGCGCATTTATTGTTATTTACTTTATTTATCGTCTTAGCATGCTTGGACTTTTTGCCTTGCCGGTGGCTCTTTTAATCATTGCTTATGCAAGCATGTTTCCAACTGAAATTACGCCGCTGATACCAGCTCTTCAGACGAATTGGCTGCATATTCACGTTACAACGGCAGCTACGGGTGAAGCCGTGCTTTCCATTAGCTTTGTTGCAGGATTGATTTATTTAATCAAAACAATTGACCAATCCAAGCGAAATAAAAAAGCATTCTGGCTGGAATTCATCCTGTATACGCTTATTAGTACGCTTGGGTTTGTAGCGGTGACGCTGGCTTTTAATGCGGCTCACTACGAGACATCATTTAATTGGGTTAATAAAAGTGGCGAACAAGAGCAAGTCGTATATCATATGGTTCCGCTAGTGGGGCCTCATCAAAGTGAGTGGACAGACGGGAACGACATACAGCCGCTTGTTGATATGCCGGCTATTATCAATGCTAAAAAATTAAATACGGTTATTTGGTCGTTAGCCGGTGGGTTTGTCTTATATTGGCTGATTCGTCTTATTTTACGGAAGCGAATTGGAGCCGCACTGCAGCCGCTTGTGAAGCAGGTAAACAGCGACTTGCTTGATGAAGTAAGCTACAGAGCGGTGGCGATTGGATTTCCTATTTTTACATTAGGAGCACTTATTTTCGCTATGATTTGGGCTCAGATGGCCTGGACGCGCTTTTGGGGATGGGACCCCAAAGAGGTGTGGGCGCTGATCACCTTTTTATTTTATGCCGCTTTTCTTCATCTTCGGCTGTCTAAAGGATGGCACGGTGAAAAATCAGCTTGGCTGGCAGTTGGCGGATTTGCCATCATCATGTTCAACTTAGTGGCCGTGAACCTAGTTATTGCAGGTTTACATTCATATGCGTAACCTTTAAAAATAGAATAGAGGCTGAAATAAAGATATTTTAGTTGAAGAAGATCCGAACGATGAGTTGAGATTCTTGATGGAGAATCACATTCGTTCGGATTTTTTATTTGCATGGTGAACGGAGGCTTCATATATGTAGTTGCTTCTAGCTCCTGTATTTTATTTGTCCATCTGTAGATTGGATGGATTTCGATATGTCTCAACCTCTTTTTTGAGGAAAAAAGCTATTTTTCATAAAGGTGTTCACGAATTGTCACATTGTTTGGGTAACATAAGTAGAACTCGCCGGTTTTTTTTTGTACACTAAGACTAGGAGGTTGAAAATACATGCAAAACGAACAAAGATTACTGCTAGTAGACGATGAAGATCGCATTAGACGATTGTTAAAAATGTACTTAGAAAAAGAAGGATACATCATTGAAGAAGCAGCCGACGGGCATGAAGCAATCGAAAAAGCGTTACACATAGATTATGATTTGATTGTATTAGATTTAATGATGCCTGGCATAGACGGTATTGAGGTCTGTAAACAAATTCGCGAGAAAAAAGCAACTCCTATTATCATGCTTACAGCTAAAGGTGAAGAAGTAAACAGAGTCCAAGGGTTTGAAGTAGGTACAGATGATTACATCGTTAAGCCGTTTAGCCCAAGAGAAGTGGTTCTTCGCGTAAAAGCACTGCTTCGACGTTCTTCTCAAGCAACGTTTATTCAGCCAGAAACGAGCGTGAAAAACCTTATTGTCTTTGATCACTTAACGATTGATAATGATGCACATCGCGTTACAGCAGACGGAAAAGAAGTTAACTTAACTCCAAAAGAATATGAATTATTATGCTACCTTGCAAAAACGCCAGATAAAGTATACGACAGAGAGCAGCTGCTGCGTGAAGTGTGGCATTATGATTTCTTTGGAGATCTTCGTACGGTAGATACGCACGTCAAGCGTTTGCGTGAAAAGTTAAATCGCGTATCGTCACAAGCGGCGAAAATGATCGTAACCGTTTGGGGAGTAGGGTATAAATTTGAGGTTGAAAATAACTGATGTTTTGGAGAAGTGTAGTTGGTAAACTATGGTTTACTATCCTATTGCTCGTTACGCTTGTTTTATTTATTTTGACCATTTTACTGCTTCAGTTTTTTGAAAATTATCATGTTGTAGACGCAGAAAACCGTTTAACTAAAACGGCTGCTAAAATCTCTACCATTGTGCAGGAAACAGAGGATGAAAAGCTAGGACTATCCATTGCTCGTGAACTTGCAGATCAAGCAAGTGTAGTTATTGTTCAGGATAAAGATTTCTATTGGCATTCCACACATCCTGATAAAGAAAATAAGAAAGCTATTTCGGCCATTGTTAAACAAAACGATCAGCTAAATCAAGTGGTTGAAAAAGGTAAAGTAATACGGGAAAAAATGTACATGACCACAAAGAAAGACACGAGTGATGAGCCTTTAATGTTTGTTGTCGGTGTACCTTTAATGAAAGATAATAAACCGACAGGCGGCGTTTATCTGTATCAATCTCTTTCTGAAATTGAAGAGCCCGCTCAATATACGACTAAGTTCATTTTATTGGCTGCAGGTATTGCTATTATTTTAACTACTATCTTTGCTTTTTTCTTATCCACTCGAATTACAGCACCTCTTAGAAAAATGAGGCAGGCGGCATTTGAAGTAACCAAAGGGAACTTTGATACAAAAGTACCTATTTTAACTCACGATGAAATTGGAGAGTTAGCGATTGCTTTTAATCAAATGGGCAGGCAGTTAAAGTTTAATCTCAATGCGCTCAATCAGGAAAAAGAACAGCTTTCAAGTATTTTAAGCAGTATGGCAGACGGTGTTATTACGTTTAGTAGAGACGGATCGATTTTAATTACCAATCCCCCAGCGGAGCATTTTCTTCAGACTTGGTATTACGAGCAGGATGTGAACAACCAGCAGGTGCCTGAGCTTCCAGCAAACGTCGTGCATTTGTTTCAAACGGTAGTAGAGACTGAAACGGAGCGAAGTGCAGAGTTGAAAATTCAAGGGAAAACGTGGGTCATTTTAATGTCACCGCTCTATAATCAAACGAAAATCCGCGGTGCTGTAGCTGTACTGCGAGATATGTCTGAAGAGCGTAAACTTGATAAATCAAGAAAAGATTTTATTGCAAACGTGTCTCATGAATTGCGTACACCTATTTCTATGCTTCAAGGTTATAGTGAAGCTATTATTGACGATATTGCAAGTACGGATGAAGAAAAGAAAGAAATTGCACAGGTGATTTATGATGAATCACTCCGTATGGGCCGGCTTGTAAATGAACTTTTAGATTTAGCGCGAATGGAAGCGGGACATGTGCAGCTTCACTTAGAATCTGTAGCAATGGTTGAATTTACAGAACGTGTTTTGCGCAAGTTTCAAGGGTTAGCTAAAGAAAAACATATTAAACTGTCTCTTAATGGAAAAATAGAAGATGAATTTGAAGCGATGATTGATTCAGACCGTATGGAACAAGTGCTGACAAACTTAATTGATAATGCCATTCGTCATACGGATGACTACGGAGAAGTAAAGCTGCATCTTGATAAAAATCAATCCGAAATCCATCTTTCTGTTCAAGATACGGGAGCAGGGATTCCAAAAGAAGATCTTCCGTTTGTATTTGAGCGATTTTATAAAGCTGATAAAGCCAGAACGAGAGGAAAGTCAGGAACTGGTCTTGGGCTTGCGATCGCTAAAAATATCGTGGAGGCACACCAAGGGATTATTGCGGTTGAAAGTGAATTAAATGAAGGAACAACTTTCTTTATCAAACTGCCAAAGTAAACACATGCTAAATAACAGTTTGTCTTCGGCTGAAATAATAAGAATAGCAAAGAGATGTGATTCATTGGAGAATCACATCTCTTTATTTTTTCTATAAACAAGTCTAAAAGAGAAGGAATTGGCATATAGTATGTTTTGTGTGCAATGATCTACATAGGAGGTTCTTTCTTCATGATTGACGTGTTAAGAAGAATATTGGTTGTATTAGTGATGGGATTATGTATAGGTCTTTTATTTTTGGGCGGGCAAATGGTAAAGGCAGAAGAGAAGCAGTGGGAGTGGCCGGTTGAAGGAGTCTTAACTGATATATTTGGTTCTCGTCACGCCAAACACTTTGGAATCGATATAGCAGCACCTGTTGGTACACAGGTGTATGCTGTTGCAAAAGGAGTGGTGAGCCGCTCTTATTATTCAAATACATACGGGCAAGTTGTTTTTATCAAACAAACGAATGGATACGAAACGGTCTATGCTCATCTAGAGAAACGACTTGTTGCAGAAGGAAATTCTGTAGCCCCAGGTCAAAACATTGGATGGGTTGGCAATACAGGACGATCTTCAGGTGCACATTTGCATTTTGAAGTTCATCAAGGAAGTTGGAATCCGGATAAAACCAATGCGGTAAACCCACTCGCCAAATTGGACAAGCAAAAACTATCGGCATACGTAAAAAACGATTTAGCTGCCACGGTTTTTCAGCAGTTACATCAGGCTTCTGATAACTGTATTCTTATCCATCAAGGAGATACATTATCTGAACTTGCGGCCAAATATGAAGTTGATGTGGAGCAGCTAAGAAAGTGGAATCATTTAGAGAACACCGCTTTAAATGCAGGACAAGTGTTAAAAATAAGTCCATAAAAAAAGAGCCGCTAAGGCTCTTTTTTCAATGTCACAACTCAATGCGCTGTATGGTCACAATTTCGCTTGTTTGTTTTAATGAATTGATGACAGAATCATCTAAAAGTTTATCAAACGTGAGCATCATAATGGCTTCTCCGCCTTTTTGCTTACGGCCCACTTGCATGGTAGCAATGTTAATACGTAAATCTCCAAGTACTTTCCCTACATTTCCAATAACTCCGGGCTGATCACTGTGACGGATATAAAGAAGATGTCCTTCTGGATAAAAATCAATATCAAACGAATCAATATTAACAATTCGAGGTCCATATCCTGCTATATAAGTGCCCGTAATCGTAAATGTACGCTGTTCGCCTGTTACTGTAACGTCAATTATATTAGAATATCCTTGCGTATCTTCCGATGTTTTTTCACCAAATGTAATTCCTCGTTCTTTGGCAATCATAGAAGCATTGACTTCGTTAACAGGTGAGTCAATACGATGGGTTAAAAAGCCTGATAACAAGCTCCGTGTAATATAAGTGGTTTCTAAATCCGTCACTGTACCTCCGTAGGAGATCGAGATATGCTGAACGGGTTCTCGCATGCATTGAGATAAAATAGCTCCCATTTGTTTAGTAAGGCTCGTAAACGGCTGAATTTTTTCAAAAACTTCTTTAGAAAGCGTTGGTAAATTAATGGATGAACTTACAGGATTACCTTCTAGAAAACGCAGAACGTCATGTGCCACGTCTTCAGCAACGTTAAGCTGGGCTTCTTTTGTAGAAGCTCCTAAATGGGGAGTTGTAATAACTTGATCAAAATGTAACAAAGGGTTATCAATCGGCGGTTCAACTTCAAATACGTCAATAGCTGCACCTTGAACATGGCCAATTTCTAAATAATGAACTAAGGCTTTTTCATCAATGATCCCGCCGCGTGCGCAGTTTAATAAAAATACACCCTTCTTTGTTTTGGCTAATGTTTCATGATTGAGCAATCCCTTGGTTTCTTTCGTAAGCGGAGTGTGTACGGTAATTACATCCGCTGCTGCTAGTAATTCATCCAGGGATAATAGTTCTACGCCTAGCTTTTCAGCTCGGGAAGAGGTTAAAAAAGGATCGTAAACGTGAACGCTCATATTGAAGGCTTTTGCGCGTTTAGCAAGCTCTGAGCCAATTCGTCCAAATCCGATAATGCCCAGGTGTTTGCGATTAAGCTCTGTTCCAACAAATGCTGAGCGGTTCCATTCGCGCGCTTTTACTGAAGCATTTCCTTGGGGGATATGCCGAAACAAGCTAGCCATCATAGCAAATGTATGTTCCGCCGTTGAAATGGTATTTCCGTTCGGCGCGTTAATAACGACAACCCCTCGTTTGGTTGAGGCTTCAATATCAATATTATCGACACCTACTCCAGCGCGAGCAACAATTTTTAAATTCGGCATTTTTGCCAGCAAATCCTCTGTAACCGTCGTAGCACTCCGTACTAAAAGCGCATCGTACGTATGCAAATCATTCTCAACTTCTTCAACTTTTTTTCGCGTAAGATTCACATGAGGAGCTTCAAGTAGTGGAGCAAGACCTTCATTGCTAATTGAATCAGCTACTAATACGTTATACATGACGTGAACATCTCCCTTGGATTTTACTATCATCAAATATTTGATAATTTACCATGTTAAAAAAATTCTGTCAATTATATTTTTTAAACTTTACAATTAGTTATCAAATACACAATTGTAAACGTAAAATTGAAACTATAAATATGTCATAATGCTGTTGGTTATGCACTTATTTCCTTATTTTACATATAAAACAGTAATGAAGTTTATAAAAGACATCAATTTAATAGGAATTAAAAAAACTTCTTTATTTACTTTTAATTCGAGATAACATATAATAAATTCATAATTAAATATTGGTCTATCTTCGGGGCAGGGTGAAATTCCCGACCGGCGGTAAAAAAACAAATTGTTTTGAGCCCGCGAGCTTATATGTAATACATACGAGCAGATTTGGTGAAATTCCAAAGCCGACAGTACAGTCTGGATGGGAGAAGGTGGAGGTTCAGCGTTCAAAACCTAATGTGATGAACGTTTATTAAATATGCCTGCCATGTCTCCTCTCAACGAATCATTTGTTGAGAGGTTTTTGCGTGGGGATATGAAGTTGAACCTTTCTTCTTTGAAGAGTGGATCACAAAGAAGGAGAGAGGCAAGATGCAACAAAGTAAGAAAACTCAAAAGCTGGTTATACTAGGAATGTTAAGCAGTATTGCTTACATTTTAATGATGATTAATTTTCCGATTCCTGGATTACCTCCGTTTTTAACAATTGATTTTAGCGAAATTCCTGCACTCGTAGCAGCACTTGTATTTGGACCTATGGCTGCTGTTATAGTAGAAGGAATAAAAAATTTATTGAATTATTTAATTCAAGGAAGTGCTACAGGGGTTCCGGTTGGTCAAGTGGCGAACTTTGTAGCTGGTTTACTGTTCGTTCTTCCTGTATCATATATGTTCCGTCGATTTAAAACAGCTAAAGGCGTAACGATAGGTTTGGTTACGGGTACGGTTGTAATGACGGTACTCATGGCTGTCTTAAATTATTATGTCTTTTTACCAGCGTATACAATCTTCTTACAATCGCCAGAAATGTCTAGTGAACAAGCGCGTCAATATATCGTTGCAGGTATTTTGCCGTTTAACTTAATAAAAGGAGCAGCAACAGGGGTTATTTTTGTCTTATTGTTTTCAAAAATGAAGCAATGGATCACGCGCCGCGTTGCTGTTTAATTCAATCGCTCTCCCGGGGAGAGCGATTTTTATATATAAAAAAACCTGCAGCATGTACTATACTACAGGTTTGTTCAATACTTATTCGAATTTATTAGCATCGCCTTCGAATTTTTCATCCGCTACGCGAATTGAATCCGTAGGGCAGCCTTCCATTGCATCCATCATATCATCTTCTAGATCTTCTGGAATTTCTACTACACCTTGGTTATCATCTAATGTTACGAATGCAATACCTTCATCATCATAATCATAAATGTCTGGTGCTGCTGCTCCGCAAGCGCCGCATGCGATGCAAGTATCTTTATCAACAATTGTATATTTTGGCATAACAAGACCTCCTGTAAAGTGTTCGAAAATTTCTCATTATATAATCTCTTCGCGAATCAAGAGTGAAATTTCTCCTTATTCATTGTAAAATGATTTATAAAACTTTTCAATAGAAAAGT
This sequence comes from Priestia sp. 179-F W1.4 NHS, assembly GCF_045369295.1. Lineage (NCBI taxonomy): Bacteria > Bacillati > Bacillota > Bacilli > Caryophanales > Bacillaceae > Priestia > Priestia sp. 179-F W1.4 NHS. The sequence goes on from NZ_JBIQFF010000001.1 coordinate 523,483, forward strand.
CACTGAGAATGCTTATCAAATCAAGGTTTCTTCACTTATCCAAACGTTTTGATACATAAAGGAAAGAGCTAAAAAGCCTTTATCTCACATGCTATTGGTCACTTTTGGTACAATGAATGAGAAAGGAAGTTGACACCTTTGAATTATATTCAAGTTAGCATTTTATTTTGTATAAAACAGTTAAAAGGTGAGCGAACCGCCTATGGTATTTATCATTTATTAACAGGTAAAAAGTCAGCGCAAACAATTCAAGACGGAAAAATTTTTGGAATCTCTTTTCTTTTTCAGTCATTTTTTTACTTAGATAAACGGTCTTTTGAAACCTGCGTTGCATATTTAAAAGAACAGCAGTATATCGAAGAAACTGAAAATCAAAAGTATGTGATGACAGATAAGGGACGAACACGCCTTGAAGATGAACTGACGGCTCGGCCCTTTCATCCAGCTTTAGACGGATGGAAATTCGCAAGCAGTACTCAATTATTTTTAGCAAGAATCACTTTGTTCATTCAGACCTTATCAAACCTACAGTATTTTCAAAAAGGGTTTTTACCCATTTCCAAAAATCCTGAGGTCATTCAATGGGTCAAAACGTATATTATGTCTCAAAAGCAAACGCGTCAAGAGTTAGCCGCCGAGCTATTCAAAGAGCTCCGAACGTGCTTGAAAGATTGTACGGAACGGGATGCGTCTCTTTTTGTTTTGCAACTGACTGGATACGAAAGAGTAGGCTTTACAAAAAATCAGTTAGCATATCAATATGAACTCGATGAGCATTATGTGCATATTCAACTTTTAGGGGTTATTCATCATATCATTGAAAAAGTGAGTCAAAATAATGAAAGCTTTCATGTACTTTCTTCTTTTTTGCATGATCTATATTTAGAATTGCCTTTGACAAGCTCGACGTTAAAAACGTATAGCTGGCTTCAAAAAGGAAAGACGCTTGAAGAAATTGCTTATATAAGGCGTTTAAAAGAAAGTACAATTGAAGATCATATTGCAGAATTAGCTCTGTTTGTTCCATCTTTTTCAATCGATGCATACGTATCGCCTAAGCAGCAGGAAGAAATTATCTCGGCTTTTGAAAGTTTGCGTACAAATAAATTAAAGGCGATAAAGGAAGAAGTAAAAGACGACGTTACCTATTTTCAGATTCGTCTCGTATTAGCAAAACATTTTACCTGATACTAAAAAAAGTGGTGTTTGATGTGAAGATAGAACAACTTCTACAGAAACAATTTGGCTATAGCCAATTTCGACTAGGACAAAAAGAGATTATTCAAGATATTTTAACAGGTCATAATGTGTTAGCGGTTCTTCCTACAGGAACAGGGAAATCACTGTGCTATCAGCTCCCCGCTTATGTGTTGAACCGACCGGTGCTGATTGTATCTCCTTTAATTTCACTGATGGAAGATCAAGTTCAACAACTAAAGGCAAGTGGAGAAAAGAGAGTTATTGCCTTAAATAGTTTCCTACAACAAGAAGAAAAAAGACGGGCGCTAAAAGATTTAGCTTTTTATCGTTTTATTTATGCATCTCCTGAAATTTTGCAAAACGCTGTTGTGGTAGAAGCATTAAAACAGGCAAAGGTAGGCCTTTTCGTTGTGGACGAGGCGCACTGTATTTCTCAGTGGGGACATGATTTCCGTTTGGATTATCTTCAGTTAGGAGATATATGGAAGGAACTTGGCAGTCCGCTATGTCTGGCACTAACAGGAACTGCGACTAAGGAAGTAGTAGAAGATATTAAGCGCTACTTATCGCTGCCTGCTGTCAACGAGCACATCTATTCCATGAATCGAAGTAATATTGCGATGAAAGTTGATTTTGTTGCAAGTATTGAAGAGAAAAAAGAGAAGTTGCTGATGTACGTTAGTGAACTGCAAAGTCCAGGAATTATCTATTGTTCCAGCCGATCTTGGACAGAAGCATTAACACAGCTTCTAAAGGAAAATGGGATACAGCGAGTGCAGTATTACCATGGGGGAATGGAACCGAATGAAAGAATGCTTGTTCAACAGCAATTTTTAGAAAACCAGCTTGATATCATTTGCTGCACAAGTGCATTTGGAATGGGGGTTAATAAATCGAATGTTCGCTTTGTTATTCATTTTCATACACCTACGCAGCTAGAAGCATACGTACAGGAAATTGGAAGAAGTGGACGCGATCAGCAAAACAGTATTGCGATTTTACTTTATGCTGAAGGAGACGATGATTTTGCTCATTCTTTACTTGAAATTGAGCTTCCTTCTTCAGATATCATCTTATACTGCCTGTCGTATTTACGAAATCATGATCAGGCCATTCCTTTAAAACAAGTAGAGTCTCATTTTCTTTATACAGTGGGTATTCAAGAAACACATTGGCGATTTATTCGTTATTATTTGTACAGAGAAAATGTAGTGGAAAATGAACATGTTGAACCTAGGAAAATCCCTGAATCGCTGCATGAAACGATTGTTGCAGCTGTAAATAAACGTCTTCGAAACAAACATGACAAGTATCGTGCGATGAAGGAGTTTATTGAGGCAAAAGAATGCCGTCGTCAGGTGCTGCTTGGCTATTTCAATGAGCTGGGAAAATCAGAGCTTCAGAATTGTTGCGATTGCTGCGGATTGGATTTAGAAGCCTATAAAAAAACAAATGGTGAGCAAGAGCAATGGACATTTCAAGGCTGGGAATTAGAATTAGCTCGTTTGCTTCGTCAAGGAGAGATATAATGGCAAAGTCACAGCAAGAGCTTATTTCATCCATGACGGATGCAGAGCTGGTTAAAAATTTATATGTAACGCAGCTGCTCATCTGCTTTATTGCTTTAGGCATCGGTTTTTTCACATTTGATTCGTGGCATTCCTTTTTACAGTTTTTTGAGCTGGATTGGGCTTCTATTTTATTGTACGGGGGAGGTACAGCTCTCTTGGTAGTAGGAGGAGATATGCTTCTAATGAAATGTGTACCCGAGCATTTATATGATGACGGAGGGATTAATGAACGTTTATTTGCTAATCGTTCCATTCCTCATCTAGCCCTTATTTGCCTAATCGTTGCATGTTCAGAAGAAATATTATTTCGAGGGGTTATACAAGTTCAGTTTGGCCTTTTTTGGGCGAGTATCGTATTTGCATTCGTTCACATTCGATATTTAAAAAAGTGGTTTCTATTTATTTCGGTTGTGGTTTTAAGCTTTTTAATAGGGTTGCTGTTTTGGTGGACTGAAAATTTGTATGTCACGATTTTTACTCATTTTCTCATTGATTTTTTATTAGGCCTGCAGATACGAAAGTCAAAAGGGAAATCTTCACAGTCAGAAGAACTCATGCAGTAAAGGTTAAGGAAACAGCCATTATTTTCAGTGTTATCCACATAATCTTTTATATTCACTCATATGTTGTACTAGCATACGAGGGGGTGGAATGTTGGAAAACAAGTTGATAGACTTTGAAAGCGATGAAACACTTCAATATATATTAGCGAGCGTTATCAAAAGAAAAGAGACGGTTAATAAGCTGAAAGCTAAAGAGAAAAGATGGAAGCTTTTGTTTTTAGCCAGCTTAACGGCTGTTATTAGCTACTTTTTTTTCATATTTCAAAGCGGTTTTTTTACGACGTTTAGCGAATTTTTCTCATTTTTGTTAGGTAACATAGGGCATTTGATGTTTCTATTGCTCACCGTCTCCCTTTATTTTTATACTGTACAGCTGCAGAAAAAAAGCGAGAAAGCGGAAAAGACTTTTCAAGACTTGCGCTGTGAGATTATTAAAAGAAGCAAAGAGCTATGGGCGACGCCTGAAACATGGGAGAACCGAAAAGAAACGTTCCGCTGGATGCAGTCCACTTATGGAATTAATTTATATCATGAAAATAAATAGAATCGCATGAAAAAGCCTCTTTTTACATAGAAGTTTAGTGAAGGGGGTTTTTTTGTGAGAGATTGGTTTAACTTGCTGGCTGCGTGGTTATGCAGTTATTATATCAGCAGTTTAACGGCTGTAGGCTCAAAAGCTTCGTTAACCTATTTACTTATTCAAATGATTTTACATCCGTTAGATGTGTTTTGTATTATAATCTTATTTTTCACGGCTCTTTTTTGTCTGTCGGCAGCAGTTCGTAAAGTGTTCCTGCAAAGTCGGTTGTTTCTAAAAGGCTATAAGGTAAAATGGCATGAATATCTTGTTTCATGTCTATGTGTGATAGGAATTTTATCGTTAAGTACAGTTGCCCTTTATCAAGTAGTAGGTTTGTTAACAATTGCGACAATTTATGCCCTTTCTTCTTTAACAGAAACACACCGTGTATAAAATGAAAAGAAGGAGAATATATGGTTATTTCTTTAATTATTTTAGCGTCAGGCATAGGCCTGCTGATTTTTATGTTTTCGGAAGCCCATCGTACATATGTAGAAGAAAGAACGATTCATTTATCAACATTTCCCGGAAATCAGCAGCCTTTACGCCTGTTTTTTATATCGGATGTACATAAGCGAACAGTTTCGTCGAAGCTGTTGGAAAAAATACCTGGTGAAGTAGATTTTGTGATCATAGGCGGTGACTTACTAGAAGGAGGAGTACCTTTATTGCGTGCTCGTCAAAATATTCAAAAGCTTAAAACGCTTGGACCGGTCTATTTTGTATGGGGAAATAATGATTACGAAGTAAGTCAAGTGCAATTGAAGCAGATGCTTAAGGATGAGGGAGTTATTACCCTTAAAAACGAGCATGTCTCTGCAGTTTCTAAACATGGTACTACATGCAATTTTGCGGGAGTAGATGATTTATCCGAAGGTGAGATGGATCTAAAGCGAGCTGTTTCTTCCATTGAACCTGACCAGCTTACCATTCTTCTAAGCCACAATCCTGATGTTATCTATTATGTAGATGAAGAATCAAAAGTAGATTTAATTTTGAGCGGACATACACACGGAGGACAGATACGCTTATTTAATTTTGGTATGTATGAATTAGGAGGGCTGAAAGAGAAAAGACAGATTCCTCTTTTTGTTAGTAATGGATATGGTACAACCTCCCTGCCTCTCCGTTTACAAGCTAGAGCACAAACGCATTATATCACTTTAAAAAGGAAAGAATAGCCTTGAACAAACTCTTTACATAGCATATACAAATTTTACACACAGGATAACTTATCCTATAATTCAATTAATAGAAACAGTTCACGAAGAGTAGTTGGAGGTTACGTATGGCTCACGAAGGGAAGTATAATATTAAAGCCATCTCAAATATGGTCGGGATCCAGCCGGGAACTTTGCGTGCATGGGAACGACGCTATCAAATTTTAAATCCTGTCCGCAATGAATCGGGGCATCGGTTATATACAGAGGAAGATTTGCGGAAATTAAAATGGCTCACGGAAAAAGTGAGCGGAGGTTTTACGATTAGTCAAGCGGTTTCGTTATTAGAAACGGAAAGTAGTACAGTAGGAGCGTTTGAAGAAGAAGGAGAAGTAGATTCCCCTCAGAAAATTAGGGATGAGCTGTTAACGATGCTTCTATCTTTTGAAGAAGGAAAAGCACAGGATTTAATTAATCATGCGTTTAGCCTGTATTCGGTAGAAAAAGTGGTTATTGATATTTTGGGTTCTCTACTCGTGACGGTTGGAGATATGTGGGAAAAAGGGCAAATCACAAGTGCTCATGAGCATTATACGACTCAAGTATTAAAAACGCGTATCAGCATGATTTTTTATTCGCTGCCTTCAAATGGCTTATTGCCTAAAGCGATTGCTGTATGTGGGCCTAATGAGACACATGAAGTTGGACTTCTAGTCTTTACGCTATTTTTACGCCGTAAAGGGTTTGAGGTTATTTATTTAGGAAGCAGCATTGAAGATAAAGATGTTGAGCTAATTGTTAAAGAAGTAGACCCAACGTTTTTATTTATGTCATGCACAATGATGGAAAATGCCGAGAAAACACTGAATTTGACGAACCAAATGATAAAGAAATTCCCGCATCTTAAAGTAGGATTAGGCGGTTATGTGTTTGATGGTTTAGATAGCAAAAGAAAAGGCGAGGCTCAGCCGTTTATTTTAGGAAATACAAAAGAAGAGTGGAACAGCTGGCTAACAAAAAAATTAGCAGAAATTGATTGAGAATAGCTTGTCTTTCCTTTCATAAACCTGTAAACTCGTAAGTAAACATCACGAACCGTTTTCCAAAAAATACATATACTGCATTATCGAACCATGTGGTTATGAGTGCAAGCGGGGAGGGACGCTAATGAGGCTTGAACGATTAAACTATAATAAGCTAAAAGTTTTTTTGACCTACGATGATTTAAAAGAAAGAGGGTTAACAAAAGAAGATCTATGGACAGATACATTCAAAGTAAAACAGCTCTTTCGTGAGATGATAGAGCAAGCTTCTCAAGAACTGAACTTTGAACCTACAAATTCTCTTTCGGTAGAAGTTTTTTCACTTCAAGCACAGGGAATGGTTGTATTTGTGACAAAGCAGTATGAAGAAGAAACCAGCTACGGTGAGTTCGATGAAGACGAGTTCGAGGACTTCATTGAAATGCAGGTCATGCTAGATGAAAGCGAAGACATGTTTTTTGAGTTTGATTCATTTGAAGATGTCATTCAGCTGACCAAGCGCATGTCAAACTTTTACGATACGGATAGCGTGCTCTATTCATTCGAAAAACGTTTTTACGTGCTGTTGGATTATCACATGCTGTCACCGGCTGAAGTTGGGAATATGATTGCGGTTTTGGCGGAGTATGGAAATCCCTCTACAATTACAAAGCACCGCGTAAATGAATATGGAAAAATATTAGTAGAAAAGAGAGCTCTGGAGTATATTAACTCTGTCTTTTCTTAACTGTTTAATTGAAATAATTACACCCGTGAAGGATAAAGCACTTTTATTAAAATAAGAGTGGCTGCACTTTCAGCTTGTACAAAGTTGTTGAAAGTGCTCTTTATCACCGGGTGTTTTTTATTTTTTTAAGACGATTAACGCATACTAGGAAAGAGGCAGACTTAAAACATTGTAGCATACCTTGTAAAGTTATTGGAAGCGTTTTCTTAGAAGAACACAAAAAATACTAAAAGTTCGATATTTTCCTTTGCAATGTAAAACTAAGGGTGTATACTATGTCATGAAAGAAGCACCATTCAATTAAAAACGAATAATTTTCGATACATTTTAGGAGGTTTACAGATGGTAGCCGACAAGATGCAAGACAGTAAAAATAGTCAAGAAGAGAAGCATGATGTTTTAAAATCTACACAAACAGTGATACATAAAGCGTTAGAAAAACTAGGCTATCCTGATGAAGTGTATGAACTATTAAAAGAGCCATTACGAATGATGACAGTAAAAATTCCTGTTCGTATGGATGACGGATCAGTTAAGATTTTTACAGGTCACCGAGCGCAGCATAACGATGCAGTTGGTCCTACGAAAGGTGGAATTCGTTTTCACCCAAACGTAACTGAAAAAGAAGTAAAAGCTCTATCTATATGGATGAGTTTAAAATGTGGAATCGTTGACCTTCCTTACGGTGGAGGAAAAGGTGGAATTGTTTGTGATCCTCGAAATATGTCTTTTGGAGAATTAGAGCGTTTAAGCCGCGGATATGTTCGTGCGATTAGCCAAATTGTTGGACCAACAAAGGATATTCCAGCGCCGGATGTGTTTACAAATTCACAAATTATGGCTTGGATGATGGATGAATACAGCCGGATTGATGAATTTAACTCGCCTGGCTTTATTACTGGAAAGCCCCTTGTCTTAGGTGGTTCGCACGGCCGTGAAACAGCGACTGCAAAAGGAGTAACTATTTGTATTCGTGAAGCAGCGAAAAAACGAGGCATTGAATTACAAGGTGCACGGGTAGTAGTACAAGGATTTGGAAATGCAGGAAGCTTTTTAGCTAAGTTCATGCATGACGCTGGTGCTAAAATTGTAGGGATATCTGATGCATACGGAGCGCTGCATGATCCTAATGGTTTAGACATTGATTATTTATTAGATCGACGCGATAGCTTTGGTACAGTAACGAAATTATTCAATAATACTATCAGCAACAAAGAGCTGCTTGAACTTGACTGTGACATCCTAGTTCCAGCTGCGATTGAAAATCAAATTACAGAAGAAAATGCCCATAACATTCAAGCGAGTATTGTGGTGGAAGCAGCAAATGGACCAACAACTCTTGAAGCAACGCGCATCTTGTCAGAGAGAGGGATTTTATTAGTTCCAGACGTTTTGGCAAGTGCGGGCGGTGTAACAGTCTCTTATTTTGAATGGGTGCAAAATAACCAAGGTTATTATTGGACGGAAGAAGAAGTAGAAGAAAAGCTTGAAAAAGTAATGGTGAAATCATTTAATAACATCTACGAAACTTCTACAACTCGAAAAGTCGACATGCGTCTAGCTGCTTATATGATAGGCGTAAGAAAAATGGCAGAAGGCTCTCGCTTCAGAGGCTGGATTTAAAAACAGAACAGCAGAACAGCAGAACAATTGCGTAAATAGAAAAAATCTCCTATCATTAATGAGGAGATTTTTTTGTTTTACACTGCGTTAAAATAAAAAAAAAGGTGCGTTTACAACTGAAGGAGTGACAGGCATGAAGAAAGAAAAAGTAATTATTGTTGGCGGAGGACCATGCGGGCTTTCAGCAGCTATTGAGCTTCAACATACAGGTATTGATGCCCTTGTAATTGAAAAAGGCAATATTGTGAATGCAATTTATAACTATCCGACCCATCAAACGTTTTTTAGTTCAAGTGAAAAACTAGAAATTGGGGATGTCCCTTTTATTACCGAAAATCGTAAGCCTGTGCGCAACCAAGCTCTTGCTTACTACCGAGAAGTGGTGAAGCGCAAGCAAGTTCGAATTCAGCCGTTTGAACGTGTCTTGCAAGTAGACAAACAAGCGGAAAACCAAATTATTGTCACAACATCCAAAGAGACATATGAAGCGGAGAATGTCATTATAGCTACGGGCTATTACGATCATCCTAATTATATGAATGTTCCTGGTGAAGATTTATCAAAGGTATTTCATTATTTCAAAGAAGCGCATCCGTATTTTGATAAAGATGTAGTCGTTATAGGCGGAAAAAACTCTAGCGTCGATGCAGCTCTGGAATTGGTGAAGTGTGATGCAAGGGTGACGGTTATTTATCGTGGCTCAGATTACTCGCCTAGCGTAAAACCTTGGATATTGCCTGAATTTGAAGCGCTGGTTCGAAATGGAACGATTGGGATGCATTTTAACGCTCATGTAACAAAGATAACGGATGAAACGGTAACATATGAGCAGGAAGGGAAAGAATTTACGATTAGTAACGATTTCGTTTTTGCCATGACTGGCTATCACCCTGATCACTCGTTTTTAACAAAAATGGGTGTGGAATTAGATGATGAAACAGGCCGCCCTTCTTTTAACGAAGAGACGATGGAAACAAACGTGGAAGGAATTTATATCGCTGGTGTGATTGCTGCAGGAAACAATGCTAATGAGATTTTTATTGAAAATGGACGTTTTCATGGGAAATCAATCGCTTCTCATATTATCAACAAAAACAACGCATAGGCTTCTATGCGTTGTTTTACTAATGATTAAATAGCTGCTGCAGCTCATCATGATTCGCTGTTACTTGGAGAGCAACCAACAGTTTAATGCGTGCTTTAGGACCATTTAAGCCATTTGAAAAAATAACGCCCATCTCTTTTAACAGCTTGCCACCGCCTTCATACCCATATACATCTTGAGCAATTCCATTAAAACAGCGAGAAACGAGCACGATGGGTATCTTTCGCTTCAAAAGCAATTGAATTCCTGGAATGGTGAGGGGAGGCAGATTTCCTTGACCGAGGGCTTCAATTACAAGTCCGTCAACATTTATTGAAGCCACTGCTTGAAATAAATGGTCGTCCATTCCTGCATAAGCTTTTAATAAAGTGATTTGTTTATCTATTTGATTAACAGGATAAAATTCATGTTCTGTAGGCATGTGGTGAAAAGATACGCCGCGTTTTGTGATTAATCCTATTGGCCCGTACTGAGGGCTTTGAAATGTCGCCACGTTGCTTGTGTGGGTCTTGGTCACATTTTCAGCGGTATGAATTTCATCGTTCATCACAACTAAGACACCTTTTCCTTTTGCCCCGTCACTAATAGCCACCCGAACCGCAGATATAAAATTATAAGGACCGTCTGAACCGATTTCATTGCTTGATCTCATAGCTCCAGTTAAGACAATTGGAATATCTGTATGCACTGTTAAATCTAAAAAATAAGCGGTTTCTTCCAGCGTGTCCGTGCCGTGGGTTAACACGACTGCATCAATTTTGCCTTCATTAATTTTATCACGTATTGTTTTTGAAAGTATAAGCATTTCCTTAGGAGTAATGTGAGGAGAAGGCAGATGAAATGCTTCTTCTACGATTACATTGGCCATACCTGAAACAGATGATGTTGAGCGATGAAGCGGGTTTTGAATATCTGGTGCTACCGCTCCAGTTGCCATGTCTTCTTTCATCGAGATTGTGCCGCCGGTGTGAAGAATATAAACAGTTTTCATAGAGAGCTCCTTTCAATTTTTCGTATAAGTATGATACATTTTTTGGTATACTTGTTTAAGGTCTTTGTTAGGCTTTGTAAATCGACAGCAAGTTATGTGAGCATTTACATATAAAGATAAGGACATTATAGACGGAGATTTTCATCCTAAAGATAACATGTTACTATTAAAAAAAATAGAGGAGATGAGGCGCTATTTATGTTGGCGATTGTATCTGCAGGCATTGCGCCAGGATTGGCATTGTTAAGTTTTTTTTATTTGAAAGATGAATATGAAACTGAGCCTATTTCAATGGTATTAAAAACATTTATTTTTGGAGCAATGCTTGTTTTGCCAATTATGTTTATTCAATATGTATTTGGTGAAGAACACGTTTTTCAATCACCTTTTCTTGAAGCATTTTTTACGACAAGCTTTTTAGAAGAATTTTTCAAATGGTTCATTTTATATTTCACGATTTATCAGCATGTGGAATTTGATGAGCATTACGATGGAATTGTTTACGGGGCAGCTGTTTCCTTAGGTTTTGCTACCGTTGAAAATATTTTATATTTATTTGCAAATGGTTTAGAATCAGCGCTAGGAAGAGCCATTTTACCCGTATCTAGTCATGCTTTATTCGGCGTCATTATGGGGTATTATTTAGGGAAAGCAAAGTTTTCTGAAGGAAAGGAAAAAACGAAGTGGACGCTGTATTCCGTATTTGCGCCGCTCATTTTACATGGAACATATGATTATATTTTAAAAACAATGGATCATTGGGTATTTATTATTATTCCATTTATGATTTATTTATGGTGGCTGGCATTAAGAAAAGTAAAAAAGGCCAAACAGCCATCGATTGTCTAGGCTCAGCTTGTAAATCTTTTTTGAGAGATTTACAAGCTGAGTTTTTTCATTTCGGTAAATTTTGCGCATCTTGTATAAAAAAACAACCTTTACAAAAAATACTCCTATCATCTTATCAGTTACATACGATGTAGGAGGTTTTGTCATGTTATCATTTCGATGTTTTAAAAAGTATGCATGTCTCATATGCATATGTTCATTTATTGCAGCGTCCGTTGTGAGTCCAAAGGCCGCTCACGCGTTTTCAAATCAAGTCATTCAACACGGAGCAGTTGGAGATGACGTTATTGAGCTGCAGTCGAGACTTCAGTATTTAGGTTATTATAACGGGAAAATTGACGGTGTATTTGGATGGAGCACATACTGGGCACTGCGCAATTTTCAATATGAATTTGGCATTAAAAAGATTGACGGTTTAGCAGGCTGGCAAACAAAGATTAAATTAGCTAACGCAACAAAATATCACGAAAGCTATGTGAAAAATCAAATTAGAAAAGGCAATAAGTTTACGCACTATGGCGGTAAGCCTCTTGATCAGCAGTCTAAAGGAAGCGGTAGCAGTGGAAAAAGCAGCGGGAACAATGGTCAGCAAAAAGCACAAAGCGGATCTTCTCAAGCAAAAAAACCTGCCAGTCAGCCGCAGCGTAATACGTCTAAAGGAAATTCTGAACAACAGAAAGAACAAGCACAAAAGCCAACAGCGGTGAATGTACCGAGCGGGTTTTCACAAAATGATATTCAGCTTATGGCAAATGCTGTGCATGGTGAAGCACGGGGTGAACCATATAATGGCCAAGTAGCCGTAGCGGCCGTTATTTTAAACCGAGTTAACAGTCCGTCATTTCCAAATACAGTCGCTGGAGTTATTTTTGAACCGCGTGCATTTACTGCCGTAGCAGATGGGCAAATTTGGCTTGAACCCAATCCAACATCTAAAAAAGCGGTTATGGATGCGATTAACGGATGGGATCCTACTGGGAATGCTATTTATTACTTTAATCCGGATACAGCAACAAGCGCATGGATTTGGTCACGTCCTCAAATTAAGCAAATCGGGAAACACATTTTCTGTCGATAAAGAGAGGTGAAGGAAACATGATTCGAACAATTTTAATTGTATTATTAGCTATTGGTGTTGTAGGTGTAGGGTATTGGGGGTACAGCGAACATCAAGAAAAAGATGCTGTGCTGCTTCAAGCGGAGAATACGTATCAACGAGCATTTCATGATTTGTCATATCAGCTAGATTTATTAAATGATAAAATCGGTGGCACGCTTGCCATGAGTTCGAGAGATCAGCTTTCGCCCGCGCTTGCAGAAGTATGGCGTTTAACTTCTGAAGCTCATAACAACGTAGGACAGCTGCCTTTATCGCTTTTACCGTTCAATAAAACAGAAGAGTTTCTTTCAGATGTTGGGGACTTTACGTACAAAGTGGCGGTAAGGGATTTAAGCAAATCCCCCTTAACAGATAAAGAGTATAAAACGTTAAATTCGCTTTATGATCAGTCAGCCGAAATTCAAAATGAAATGCGCCAAGTACAGCATCTAGTCATTGATAATAACTTGCGCTGGATGGATGTTGAGCTAGCTCTAGCCACAAAAGAAAAGCAAGGGGACAATACGATTATTGACGGATTAAAAACCGTTGAAAAAAGTATGGATTCTTTTGCTGAAACAGATTTAGGCGTTATGAATGCAACGAATGAACAGGAAAAAAACGCTTTTCATCAATTAAAAGGTAGAGAAGTTAGTGAAGATGTTGCCAAACAAGTGGCGCGTTCGTTTTTGAATTTAAAAGGAAATGAACAAATTCATATTGTAAAGAGCGGAAAAGATGCCGATTATGAGGTGTACAGCTTAACCATTACAGATCCAAAGACTAAACAAGAGACGTATATGGATATTACCCAAAAAGGTGGATATCCGCTTTGGGTGCTCGAAGATCGAGATATTAAAAAACAAAATATTAGTTTAAACGATGCTATGAACAAAGCGACTAAGTTTTTAAAAGATCATCGTTTTGAAAGCCTAGTGATGGCTGAAAGCGCTCAATACGATAACATGGGAGTCTTTACATTCGTAGAGCAAACGGAAAGTGGAGTTCGGATTTATCCGGATTCAGTTAAAATGAAAATGTCTTTAGAAGATGGATCTGTGATTGGCTTCTCAGCTAAAGACTTCTTATTAAAACATCGTACAAGAGATATTCCAAAACCTAAAATTTCGAAAGAACAGGCAAAAACCAAGCTAAACTCGAATGTAAAAGTGATGGAAGACCGCTTGGCAATTATTACAAATGATTTAAACGAAGAAGTGCTATGCTATGAGTTTTTAGGGACAATTAAAAATGATACGTATCGTATTTTTATCAATGCCGATACGGGTTTTGAAGAGAAAGTCGAAAAACTGCAAAACTCAGAACCTTTATATGATGAAGTATAAAGCTGAGAAACCGGTGTCTATAGACACCGGTTTTTTTGTGTTGTATAAGTTTTTTGAGTCTAAATGACTAATTTTTATTTACAAAATAAATATATTTGACTATGTTTAAATAAAGGGAAAAAGTGTATATAGTGGAACTGAAGGAGAGAGAAGATGATAAAAGCGGGAATGAGGTTGACGTTAGGGAGCGGGCACAGAGAGTCTACCTTACAACAAACGTATCGATGTAAGGTAGTTGAGTTTACGGAAGACGTGATTTATATTAGCTATCCGCTAAATGAAGAAACGCAGCGAAGTGCTTTTTTACTAAAAGGTACAAAATTGCTGGCTACGTTTATTGGATATAATCAAAATGTATATACCTTTCCAACTGAAGTAACAGGACGCGAAATAAAAGGCATGCCTGTTGTAAAACTCTTTTACCCGGGCGATAAAAAGTTAAAGTCCATCCAAAGAAGAAATTTTTTCCGTGTGCCGCTTACAGTGAAGGCGGTGATAAAAAGTGAACAAGAACAGCAGGCCGTAATGGAAATCATGACTAAAAACATCAGTGCAGGTGGAGTAGCCGGCTCCTTCCATCATTCGCTGCTTTTTAATGAGAAAGATTCCGTTGTTGTACGATTAAGTCTTCCTAATCGTGAGGGAACTTTGCAGCATCTTGAATTAAAAGGGGAAGTTGTACGAATTACCGCCCCGACTTCCTGTAAAGTAGGTCAGCTATCTATTAAATTTATGGACATGGAAAAACAAACGAAAGAAATGATGATTCGTTATACCTTAAAGCGTCAGCTCGACCTAAGGAGAAAAGGTCTTCTTTAGCGTATAAAAAAAACTTCTCTTTCCTAAACTGTAAGCAAAGGTATCACTTCTTACAAAAGGAGAAAAAGATGAATCGAATAGAACGAATTTTAATTAAATTAGTGGTTATTCAATTTGTGTTTTTAATAATTGCCCAATGTATTTTACTATCTAGCAGTCACAGTACATATTTCTCAAAGGTCATTCAGTATGAGGGAGTTAGCAAAAATAATTTTAATAAAATTATTGAAACATTCGACCAGTAGTCGGACGTATGGTAGAATAACTAGGAAAGAAACATGCAGTGAACACCAGGCAGGAGAAGACCCCCTGCTCTTTTTTTCGTTTATAAACGTTTCATATAAAATGGCTCATTGTATAAAAGATGAAAGTGGTTTGTTCCTGTTTTGAAATTAAGGGAGGCACTTATGAAAAAACAAATTTCAATCGCGATTGACGGCCCTGCAGCTGCTGGGAAAAGTACAGTGGCAAAGATTATAGCAGAAACCTTATCATATATTTATGTTGATACAGGAGCGATGTATCGTGCTCTAACGTATCAAGCGCAGAAAAACCAGGTAGATTTGCAAAATGAAGAAGAGCTATTGCATTTGCTTAACGAAACAGTAATCGATTTAAAACCGTCTGAATCTGGACAGATAGTCATTTTAAATGGACAGGATGTTACAAGTGAAATTCGTTCCGCAGAAGTAACTAACTCTGTATCCATCGTCGCGAAACATCGTGCAGTTCGTGAAGAGATGGTAGCGAGACAGCAGAGTCTTGCTAAAGATGGAGGCGTTGTAATGGATGGACGTGATATCGGTACACACGTGCTTCCTCAGGCAGAAGTTAAAATCTTTTTATTAGCGTCTGTGGATGAAAGAGCACAGCGACGCCATGATGAAAACATAAAAAAAGGTTTTGAATCAAATTTAGAGCGTTTAAAAGAAGAAATTGCCCGCAGAGACAAGCTGGATTCTGAGCGTGAAGTAGCACCTCTTAAAAAAGCTGAAGATGCAATTGAAATCGATACAACTTCCTTATCGATTGAAGGAGTTGTAGAAAAAATACTTTCTATTACAAACGAAAGGATTGGATGATTTTGAGCTTTTATATGTTTGCACGTGGCATTGTAAAAGGTATTTTAACACCAGTTTATCGTTATGAAGTAATCGGTGCAGAAAATATCCCTTCAGAAGGCGGAGTTTTGCTTTGTTCAAATCATATTGACAACTTAGATCCGCCTACGGTAGGTGTGACATGTCCAAGGCCTATTTCGTTTATGGCAAAAGCAGAGCTGTTTAAAGCACCTTTTCTGAAGACGGTTCTGCCAAAGTTAGAAACGTTCCCTGTAAAGCGGGGGATGGCAGATCGTGAAGCTTTGCGCCAAGGGTTAAAGATTTTAAAAGAAGGAAAAGTGCTTGGATTATTTCCAGAAGGAACAAGAAGTAAAGATGGAAAATTAGGAAAAGGAATGGCTGGAGTAGGCTTTTTTGCTTTGCGTTCAAAAGCAGCTGTTGTTCCTTGTGCTGTTATTGGTCCATATAAGCGTTTTGCAAGGTTAAAAGTAGTGTACGGACCGCCAATTCAGATGGATGAACTTCGTGAACGAAAGGCATCAGCCGAGGAAGTAACCGAAGTTATTATGAAAAGCATTGGTGAATTAATTGAAAAATATCAATAGTTTGTAACCTTATGACTTGACAAAAGATTCTATTTATTAGAAGTTAGTAACAAAGAGAGTTTTTTCTATACAGAGCTATATACAATAATGATGAGCTAAAAGAGTGAAGAACTCTTACAAGGGAATACATATTGTAGATGGATATTGGAGGAGGAAAAGACGATGACAGAAGATATGAATCAAGTAGAGGTAACGTCATTAGAAGTAGGAGAAACAGTAAAAGGTACTATTACAAAAGTAGAAGAAAAGCAAGTGTATGTAGATGTGCCTAACAGCAAACTAGACGGTATTATTCCAATTAGTGAATTAGCGAGCTTACATATTGAAAAAGCAGGGGATGTAATCCAAGAAGGTGCCGAAGTCGAAGCGAAAGTAATTAAAGTGGAAGACGATGTGCTTGTGTTATCTAAACGGGCTGTAGATGCTGAAAAAGCATGGGACGGTTTAGAAGCAAAACTTTCTTCAGGTGAAGTGTTTGAAGCGGTAGTCAAAGAAATTGTCAAAGGCGGATTAGTAGTAGATATTGGTGTAAGAGGGTTCATTCCAGCTTCTCTTGTTGAAACTCATTTCGTTGATGATTTCGCAGAATATCAAGATCAAACTCTTACAGTCAAAGTAGTGGAATTAGATAAAGAAAAAAATCGCGTGATCCTTTCGCATCGTGCAGTTGTAGAAGAAGAACTTGTACAACAAAAAGAAAATGTTCTTGAGTCATTAAAAGAAGGTCAGGTTTTAGAAGGAACCGTTCAGCGCTTAACAGACTTTGGTGCGTTTGTAGATGTAGGCGGAGTAGATGGGCTAGTGCATATCTCTCAGCTTTCACATACGCGTGTAGAAAAGCCTTCAGACGTAGTAGCTGAGGGAGATACTGTGAAAGTCAAAGTATTATCTGTTGACAAATCAACGGGTCGTGTTTCATTATCTATTAAAGATACGTTAGAAGGTCCATGGTCCAACATTTCTACGAAGCTTCGCCAAGGTGATGTAGTAGATGGAACTGTTAAAAGACTTGTATCTTTTGGAGCTTTTGTGGAAGTTCTACCTGGAGTAGAAGGACTTGTACACATTTCTCAAATTTCACATAAGCATATCGGGACACCGCATGAAGTGCTTTCTGAAGGCGAAAAAGTGACGGTAAAAGTACTTGATGTGAATGAACAAGAACGACGCGTTTCGTTAAGCATTCGTGACCTTGAGGAAGAAGAGCAAGAAGATTACGGTGACTATGAATTACAAGAAGAGTCAAAAGGCTTCCAATTAGGTGATATGATTGGGGATCAATTAAAAAAATTAAGATAAGTAATGGTGATGATTTGTGAGCAGAGCAAAACGTAAAATTGATCACATTCATCATGCGATTCAAACGGGACAGCATCGGCTGCACGGGCTAGATGATATTCGCTTCGTTCATAATAGCTTACCAAATACAGGCGTGCACGATGTTCATATTGATACAAAAATTGGCGAACTTTTGTTAAGTTCGCCAATTTTTATAAATGCTATGACGGGTGGAGGCGGACAAGAAACGGAACGGATTAACCGTTCGTTTGCTCAAATTGCTCATCATGGTCAATTAGCAATGGCCGTTGGATCGCAGATGGCTGCGATTAAAGATGAAAAGGAAGAACAATCATACAGAGTAGTGCGTCAAGAAAACCCTAACGGAATTATTTTTGCCAACCTAGGCAGTGAAGCTACAGTTGAACAAGCTAAAAAAGCGGTTGATATGCTTGAAGCAAATGGACTTCAAATTCATTTAAATGTTATACAAGAACTGGTCATGCCAGAGGGAGATCGTGATTTTACCGATGCATTACGTCGTATTGAACGAATTGTCCGAGAAGTAACCGTTCCTGTAATTGTCAAAGAAGTAGGTTTTGGGATGAGCGCTCAAGCAGTGCAAAAACTTAAAGATGTCGGTGTTGAAATCGTTGATATTGGTGGGTACGGTGGTACCAATTTTTCGAAAATCGAAAATGAAAGACGAGCAAAACATTTTCACTTCTTTAATGATTGGGGAATTTCCACAGCAGCTTCTTTAGCGGAAGTATCTCAGCACGTAGAAGGTATATCCATTATTGGTTCAGGAGGTATTCAAACCTCTATGGATGTTGCTAAGTCCATTGCGTTAGGAGCTTCTGCAACGGGAATGGCAGGATATTTTCTATCCATTTTAATGAAGTCTGGTTTAGAAGCAGTCGTAGAAGAGATAGCCGAGCTGCATGAGGAGTTAACGTTTATCATGGCTGCATTAGGAGCAACTTCTATTGCTAAGCTTCAGCAAATGCCTCTAGTTATTACAGGGGATACCCATAGCTGGCTGACTCAGCGAAATGTATCTATAGAAACATTTAATAACAGATGATAAAAAAGCAAGCAGTTAACTGCTTGCTTTTTTATTTCCTTAGAAGATGAATGATCGCGTTTTCATTAAAAAAAACAAAAAATATTGGCAGAAGAAGTGACAAAAAGCATGAAATCCCAAACGTTAGCCACTTATAATAAGTTAAATAAACAGAAAAATCAGAAAAAAGAGGTGGCGTAATGAAAAAGGGACATCCTATATTTACAATTTTTCTTTTCTTTTTAGGCTGGGTTTTCATGTATGCAGATCGTAATATTTTATCTCCAGTTATGGGAGATATCGGTGCGCAGTGGGATCTTAATAAAGCTGAACTTGGTCTAATGTCTACCGTATTTTTTGCAGCGTATGCAGCTATGCAGATTCCAACGGGTTTTTTGGCAGATCGATTTGGTCGCGTTAAGATCTTAGTGGCTGGATACATTTTGTTTGGAGTTGCCACATTCTTTACAGGACTTACGACTACTTTCGGTATGTTCTTGCTCATGCGGGCGCTGACAGGACTTGGAGAAGGAACGTATTATGGTTCACAATACGGAATTTCTTCAAGCATCACGTCTGAACGATACCGAGGTCTAGTGTCTGCGCTCATCAATAGTGGAATGGCTTTTGGTATATCGCTTGGTTTTATCGGTTCTACATACATTACATATACGTTAGAAAAAGACTGGCAGTTTACTTTTTACTTATTTGCTATTCCGACTATAGTAATAGCTATTTTAATAGCTTTCTTTGTAAAAGATAAGCAAAGGGATCAAGAAAAAAATTCGCTAAATAAAGAAACAAAGCAGTCGCTAAAAGTATTATTTACAAAAAATCATATTTTCGTATACATTTTAATCTTCTGCTCTCTTTACGGATTTTTTGGGATGCTGACGTGGCTTCCTTATTATTTGCAGCACTCGCGCGGCTTAGAAGGGTCTCAAACAGGCATCATAGCATCTTTAGTACCGTGGGCGTCTATTCCAGGAGCAATCTTCTTTGGATATATATCGGATCGAATTGCAAATAAAAAAGCATTAATTGTGAGTTTGTCAGTAGCGGGCGCTTTATGTCAATTTTTTATTCCCTATACAGAGAGTTATTCTTGGCTATTAATCGGCTTAATTGTGTACGGTCTGATAGGGAAATTAGCATTAGATCCGATTTTAATTTCGTATATGGCGGATATTACTCCCTCTTCCATGTACTCTAAAGTGTACGGTTTTTTTAACTTCAGCGGCATGCTGTCATCGATCTTTGCACCTTACATTACCGGATATTTTGCAGATAAACTTGGAAGTATGGAATTCGGATTTTATTTGTCAGGAGCACTATTGTTAGTGGGAGGAGTTCTCTTTTTGTTTACAGGAAAGAAAGAACGTTCCTATCCTGTTTCACATCCAGTTTTAAAATAAAAAATGCGCTGACTTAGTCAGCGCATTTTTTTATTTATGCTCATTTAACTCGCGCGCTTCTTCAGGACTTTGCAAGCTAGTTGCTCCCGGATAGTGAAGTCCTTGATCACGGTCAGATTCAACTCGTTTTGATTCCTTTAATTTTTTCTCTTGACGATCTTTTCCCATTTTATATTCCCTCCTTTTTTCTGATAGGTTGTCCAAAATAAGCGGTTCTATTCTAAAACTCCGATTAAGTTTTCCAAAATTGATACATACTGATGACAGATAGGGGAGGTGCCATATTCAGTGGACGGAATTTTCTTTTATTGGCTTTCGTGGATGGGATGGATTGTTGCGACTTTTCTTATGCCCAAAACAGCTAGGCGTTGGAAGGTAGCAGCCATTATATTAATCAGTATACTCCTAAGCGGAATGAACATGCATATGACTCAGTTTTCATGTAGCTACACCGCTTTGTTTTTAGTGGGAGTAGCGTGTGTGTATGCTTCAGGCTACAGCCGATTTCAGCAGTTATATTATGTTATTGTATGCGGCATTATAATAATTGCCTATGCTGGTTTTTGTTTACTTGAGCTCTATGATCCTGTCTGGATTTTTATTGATCGTAAGTGGATTTTGACTGGACTTATCTTATATATTTGCTTTATGGTGGTTAAAGATGCTGAAAAAAGATTCGCAGCAATCATTTTAGGTGTAGTTGGAGGAGACTTTTTATACGCAGTTGTCATTCGGGATATCGCATCTTATGAAATAGGGTCTCTTCGTACACTCGACGTTTTAGCCACAGCAGTAGGAGCGATGTTTATTTGGGAGATGCTGGTTTATTTCTCTGCTTATTTAGATTTGTACGTGCTGAAGTCTCACAGGCAAAAGCAAAGTACTTACAAATAGAAGAAGAGATTTCGTAAAATTATATTGTTGTTACCGGTGATTTTTGATAAAATTGTTTGATTGAAAGAGTAATGCTTATTCAGCGGATAGGCAGTTAATCAGTTCAGTATAAGAAAGAGCTGATAAAAATCCTGCTTTATCGCTTATGATCGATTAGTAGAGGTCATGCCACGCTGCATGGCCTCAATTTTTGAAAAACGAATGATCTTATTTATTTGTACATGTAGATAAATACCTTTAGTCGATTAAAGACTGGTTGCCGATACATAAAAAAGATCAAGGAAAGGGAAGAATCGTATGCCAAAACCAATTATTGCGATTGTTGGTCGTCCCAACGTAGGAAAATCAACAATTTTCAACCGAATTGTAGGAGAGCGAGTATCTATTGTAGAAGATATTCCGGGTGTAACTCGTGATCGTATCTATAGTTCAGGTGAGTGGCTGAATTTGGACTTTAACATTATTGATACTGGCGGTATTGATATTGGAGATGAGCCATTTTTAGAACAGATCAAACAGCAGGCAGAAATTGCAATTGATGAAGCGGACGTAATCATTTTTCTAGTGAATGGACGCGATGGAATTACTGCAGCTGATGAAGAAGTGGCGAAAATTTTATACAAATCCAAAAAGCCCGTCGTCCTAGCCGTTAATAAAGTAGATAATCCTGAAATGAGAGAATTAATCTATGATTTCTACGCACTAGGATATGGAGAACCGTTCCCAATCTCAGGAACGCATGGTTTAGGTTTAGGTGACCTGTTAGACGAGGCAGCTAAGCATTTTCCAAAAGAAAAAGACGAAGACTACGGAGAAGAAGTCATTAAATTTTCATTGATTGGTCGTCCTAACGTAGGGAAATCTTCATTAGTTAATGCTCTTCTAGGTGAAGATCGTGTTATTGTCAGTGATCTCGCCGGCACGACACGCGATGCCATCGATACGAAGTTTACAAAAGAAGATCAAGAATATGTTGTTATTGATACAGCTGGAATGAGAAAGCGTGGAAAAGTGTACGAGAGTACTGAAAAATACAGCGTACTTCGCGCATTAAAGGCAATTGAACGCTCAGACGTTGTCTTAATTGTATTAAATGCTGAAGAGGGTATTATTGAACAAGATAAGAAAATTGCTGGCTATGCACAAGAAGCTGGAAAAGCTGTTGTCATCGTAGTGAACAAATGGGATACAGTAGAAAAAGATGAAAAAACAATGAAAAAATTTGAAGAAAATATACGCGAGCATTTTCAGTTCTTAACATATGCTCCAATTGTATTCCTTTCAGCTAAAACGAAAAAACGTACGCATACGCTATTGCCAATGATTGATCTTGCAAGCGAAAGCCATGCGGTACGTGTAGAAACAAGCATCTTAAACGATGTAATTATGGATGCAGTAGCAATGAACCCTACGCCTACTCATAACGGCAACCGCTTAAAAATCTATTACACAACTCAAGTAGCAATCAAGCCGCCAACTTTTGTTGTGTTTGTAAATGATCCTGAGCTAATGCATTTTTCATATAAACGTTTCTTAGAAAATAAGCTTCGTGAAGCTTTTGGATTCGAAGGAACTCCAATTAAAATTATTGCAAGACCAAGAAAATAACAGAGGATGTGATCGGCGTGGAAAGAATAGCTGTACTAGGAGCAGGGAGTTGGGGAACTGCATTAGCTTTCGTATTGGCGGAAAATGGACACGATGTTCGCATTTGGGGACATAGACAACAAGTCATTGATCAAATCAACGAGAAGCATCAGAATGAAAAATATCTGCCTGGTGTAGAGCTTCCTCATCAGATTAAAGGTTTTACGTCATTAGAAAAGGCAATAGAGGGTGTTGAAACCCTTATTTTAGCTGTTCCAACGAAGGCCATTCGTGAAGTGTTGCAACAGCTAAAATCCCTTACCGATGAACTGTTTACAATTGTTCACGTAAGTAAAGGAATTGAACCGGATTCTCTTTTACGTATATCTCAAATGATTCAACAAGAAATTGATACAAAAGACATCGTTGTCTTATCAGGTCCGAGTCATGCTGAAGAAGTAAGTAGAAGGCAGCCGACAACCGTGACGTCAGCTTCAACAAATATACAAGCAGCAGAAAAAGTGCAGGATTTATTTAATAATCAACAGTACTTCCGTGTTTATACAAATCCTGATGTGATTGGTGTGGAAATTGGGGGAGCGTTAAAAAATATTATTGCTCTTGCTGCTGGTATCACGGATGGACTTGGATATGGTGACAATGCGAAGGCCGCTCTTATGACTCGTGGCTTAGCTGAAATCGCTCGTTTAGGTACGGTGCTTGGCGCCAATCCTCTGACGTTCTCAGGTTTAACCGGGATTGGAGACTTGATTGTAACGTGTACAAGCGTTCATTCTCGAAATTGGCGCGCTGGTAATCTTCTTGGAAAAGGCAAAAATTTAGACGAAGTATTAGAAAATATGGGAATGGTTGTAGAAGGTGTACGCACGACGAAAGCAGCTTACCAGCTATCTCAAAAATACGACGTGAAAATGCCGATTGCTGATGCTTTATATAACGTACTGTTTAATGATGTGAAGGCAAAAGATGCAGTAGACGCGCTTATGTCTCGTACTAAAACACATGAAATGGAAGATTTAGCGAATGTTTTAGGAGAAAAATTAAATTAAGTGCAAAGAAATATGAAAAAATAGGCAATTGGTGATACCCAAAATCATTTACTTGCATAAAATAACGTGTAAATAAAGATGAGTAGAACTGTTAGTATGGGAATATTTAGTTACGGTCGAAGCGAAGAGCCCCCTTCGCTTCGATTTTTTTATGTGAAAAAGCAGGAATTTGTCAATTTAATAGGAAAGTAATTACTATAGAGCGTAAATCAATGGAAGGTAAATAAATATTAAATTTAGAATGTTCTATTAATATCCGTCTTAACTATAAGTCCTTATGTTATAATAACGGTGAAAAAAGGAGTGGATGCAATTTGTCGCCAGGTTTGTTAAAGATGTGGATTTCATTGGGTTCCATTGTATTTATGTTTATTGCGGTATTTTCTATTTACTTTAGTCGTTATAAAATCACGAACCGCGTTGGTAAAATTGTACTCGCTTTCATTGCCTATTCGCTCATGGTTGTAGCAGGTCTTATTATGGTAATTGTTGTATTCAGCGGTCCGACAGATGCTTAATGTACATATGGTAGGGTGAGGAAAATGAAAAAATTCATGTTAACGTCTATTGTTGGGTTAACCATTTTTGTATTATCCGGTTGTTTATACCCGACGGAAAGAATGTCTCAAAATCAAGTTCCTTATAAAGATCAAGTTGCTTCCGTACAAACAGCCGTTGATCAATTTAAAGAAGAAAGCGGAGGCTTATTGCCGATAAAAACGAAAGATATGGACACGCCGATTTATCAAAAATATCCGATTGACTTTACGAAAATTGTTCCTAGATACATGCAAGACGCACCTGGGAATTCGTATGAAAGCGGAGGGATATTTGCGTACGTGCTTGTGGATGCAGAAACAAAGCCCACGGTTAAATTATTAGACTTACGGATGGCGGATACGATTCAAGATGTTAATGTACATTTGAATATATACCGTCAAAACCATAAAGGGTACGTACCGTTTAAAGACGTCATCGCTCCCGGCGTATTCTCTATTAACTATAAGAAATTGAATATGAAAGAACCCCCTGTCGTTACTAGCCCGTATACAGGGAATAGTCTTTCTTTAATTGTTAATGGGCAGGGAGATGTATTTGTAGATTATCGTCCTGATTTGTATGATGCCATTCAAAAGCATAAAAGCTCCTACAAACCGGGTGAAGATATCCGAAAGCTCCTTGTGGAAAACAGTGATTTTGTACCTGCTTATTCTCTTCCTTATACAGTTAACGATAAGAATGAACCAATATTTTTTAAAAAATAAGTCATGAACCCCTTCTCCTTGAATAATATTCAGAGAGAAGGGGTTTTCTCTTTCTTGTACACCAATAATAAAAATCAGAATGACTAAGTCAGCATGTGCATGAAAAAAATCATAAATTTTTCTATCAAAAGTCATATTTTAATAGGACAACGTCATAACTATATAGTGTCCTAATTTACTCTCGCAATGGATGTCATATTCCATGAACTCATAGATCGGAGGGGATCTTTTGGAAAAGGTGGATGTATTTAAAGATATCGCTGAACGTACAGGAGGCGATATATATTTAGGTGTGGTGGGAGCAGTTCGAACAGGAAAATCTACATTTATTAAAAAGTTTATGGAGCTGGTGGTCCTGCCTCACATCGAGAACGAGGCAGAAAGAGCTCGCACACAAGATGAACTACCACAAAGTGCAGCTGGAAAAACGATTATGACAACTGAGCCAAAATTCGTACCGAATCAAGCAGTCAATGTTTTGGTAGATGACGGGCTAGAAGTTAACATACGGTTAGTAGATTGTGTAGGATATACAGTGCCAGGCGCTAAAGGGTACGAAGATGAAAATGGACCTCGAATGATCAATACACCTTGGTATGAAGAACCAATTCCATTTCACGAAGCGGCTGAAATTGGAACGAGAAAGGTCATTCAAGAACACTCAACGATTGGTGTCGTCATTACAACAGATGGCTCAATTGGAGATATACCTCGTCAAGATTACGTGGAAGCAGAAGAGCGCGTCATTAATGAGCTAAAAGAAGTAGGCAAACCCTTTATCATGGTTATTAATACCGTACAGCCATATCATCCCGATACAGAAAAGCTTCGTGCAAAGCTTAATGAAAAATATGATATCCCAGTATTAGCGATGAGTGTGGAAAGCATGCGCGATACTGATGTGATGAACGTATTAAGAGAAGCACTATACGAGTTCCCTGTATTAGAAGTCAACGTTAATCTACCAAGCTGGGTAATGGTTTTAAAAGATAAACATTGGCTGCGTGAAAGCTATCAAGAAGCCGTTAAAGAAACGGTAAAAGATATTAAGAGACTGAGAGACGTTGAACGGGTAGTAGAGCAATTTAGCCAGTTTGAGTTTATCGATCAGGCTCGATTAGCCGGAATTGAGATGGGGCAGGGGATTGCCGAAATTGACTTATACGCTCCAGATGACTTATATGATCAGATTTTGAAAGAAATCGTGGGAGTAGAAATTCGCGGAAGAGATCATTTGCTGCAGTTAATGCAAGACTTTGTGCATGCAAAAACCGAGTATGATCAAGTCTCTGATGCACTTCGCATGGTTAAGCAAACGGGTTATGGTGTAGCTGCACCTTCGCTTTCAGATATGAGCCTTGATGAACCTGAAATTATTCGCCAAGGATCGCGTTTTGGAGTTCGTTTAAAAGCAGTGGCACCTTCTATACACATGATTAAAGTGGATGTAGAATCAGAATTTGCGCCGATTATCGGAACGGAGAAGCAAAGCGAAGAATTAGTTCGTTATTTGATGCAAGACTTTGAAGATGATCCGCTTTCAATTTGGAATTCAGATATATTTGGCCGCTCTCTAAGTTCAATCGTAAGAGAAGGGATTCAAGGAAAGCTGTCGCTGATGCCTGAAAATGCGCGATATAAGTTAAAAGAAACGCTAGAACGGATTATTAACGAAGGATCTGGAGGTTTAATCGCGATTATTTTATAAGAATATAAGGTTAGGCTCCTCATAAAGGAGCCTCTTCTTTTTGGATAGATCATACAAAACTTTACATATATTGTGATAGATCGCGTGGTTATCCTATTCCTGCGTTATTTTCTGCTTGCTATGCCTTGTTCAATATGTTAATCTTTTAACAGAAATCGATCGATCATACTGTTTTCACTACATACATACGGCAGATGAATGAAAAACATTGAATTATTTAGTTCAATCGTTTATGATTAGGCTTGTCGATACATAGGTTATGTATAATATCCATTTGTTTTGTTAAAGAATGAGATATAACGAATTACTAGATTCCTTTTCTAACAAGGTTTTTAGTTATTATATGATCCGATTTTGGGAGGAGGTGAATGGCATGAACAAGACAGAATTAATTAATGCTGTTGCAGAAGCAAGTGAGCTTTCAAAAAAGGATGCTACAAAAGCAGTTGATGCTGTTTTCGATACAATTTTAGAAGCTTTAAAAGCTGAGGACAAAGTTCAACTTATCGGTTTTGGTAACTTCGAAGTACGTGAACGTGCTGCTCGTAAAGGACGCAATCCACAAACTGGCGAAGAAATCGAAATTCCTGCTAGCAAAGTTCCTGCATTCAAACCAGGTAAAGCTCTTAAAGATGCTGTAAAATAATATCTACATAAAATGGCTTTATTCATAGCCGTTGATGAAGAGCTTTGAAAGGTCGCACATTTGCGACCTTTCTTTTTTGCCTTTGGTATATACATATGCTAGAATTTTTTTCATAAAGTCGTAATGCAACGAATTGGAGGGCAACAACATGTCATCTGTAAATAAACCACAGATCGAACAAGCTGTGAGACTAATTTTAGAAGCAATTGGCGAAGATCCAAACCGTGAAGGATTATTAGATACACCAAAGCGAGTAGCTAAAATGTATGAGGAAGTCTTTTCCGGGTTGAATGAAGATCCAAAAGAGCATTTTAAAACAGTTTTTGGAGAAGATCATGAAGAGCTAGTGCTTGTAAAAGATATTCCTTTTTACTCTATGTGTGAACACCACTTAGTGCCTTTTTACGGAAAAGCTCATGTTGCGTATATTCCAAAAGGCGGACGAGTGACCGGTTTAAGTAAGCTGGCAAGAGCGGTAGAAGCTGTTGCGAAACGTCCTCAGCTTCAGGAGAGAATTACATCTACAGTGGCGGATTCTATTGTAGAAACATTAGAGCCGCACGGGGTAATGGTAGTAGTGGAAGCAGAGCACATGTGTATGACCATGCGAGGCATTAAAAAGCCTGGAGCTATGACAATCACTTCTGCTGTGCGTGGAGTGTTAGAACACGATGCAAGTTCTAGAGCTGAAGTTTTATCATTGATTAAATCATAATGTGGATGATGAAGGAGAAGAGAATATGACACAAAAAGGAACGCCAGAGTATATTGTCATTAAAGCGGTCGAAGATGGAGTTAACGTAATTGGCTTAACGCGAGGAGCAGATACGCGATTTCATCATTCAGAAAAACTAGATAAAGGCGAAGTGATGATTGCGCAGTTTACTGAGCATACATCCGCAATTAAAATTCGTGGCAAAGCCGTCGTTCAGACTGTTCACGGAGAAATTGAATCCGATACGAAAAAATAAGCAGGGATTTTCCTGCTTTTATTTATATTTAAAATAAATGAATAAGAACAGGAAAAACATGGTGAAACTAAAAGCAATATCTTAAATTACTGTCTAAGAAATCAAGATGGTATGTAGATGAACGGTGTTCAAGCGGATGAGCAGCTAAAGGATTTAAACCGTGAAAAAGCTTCAAAAGAATTTAAAGGATATTTTATAATGTAATTATGTTATAATTGACACTATCGATTTGGAGTTAAAAGAACTTTAAACAAATAGTGATGGAAAGGGAGACAAGGATGATGAGCGTAAAAACCATCTATGATATTGTGGCCAACATGAAAGAACAGCTTCATGTTGAATTAAGTCATCCATATGTAAAAAAATATATTCATCATCCGCGTATTGATGAAAATAGATTACTGTACATGTGTTCGTTCTTAGATACTCTTTCAATGGAAGAAGAAAAAAAGAACAGCTCTGTGCTATCTGTGATGCTCGTTCAAACCGCACTTGATACCCACGATCTAGTCTCCACTCAAAATGTTAGCGGAAATGAAGGGAAGCTGCATGAGAGGCAGCTGGTAGTTTTGGCCGGAGATTATTACAGCGGCCTGTACTATTACTATTTAGCTCAAAGCAGCCAGCTGAATTTAATGAAAGTTATAGCATCTGCTATTAAAGAAATTAATATCGCTAAGATACACATTTATAACAATCGCTCTACTAATCCACACGACGTTATGAATAGTTTTTTAGCAGCAGAATCATCGTTTGTAAGATGCTTATGTGACTATTTTGAACGTGAAGAGTGGAAAGAACTTTTAAAACATGCAGCGTATTTGAATGGGATATTAAAGCAATTAAAGTCATTACAGCATAAAGAGCCTACTCTCTTGCTAAACTATTGCAAACAAATTGGCATGAATCAAGAACAAATAAAAGAATACCTTTATTCGTATACTCAACAGTCTGTAAATATTGTTAGAGGGTACTTACGAAGTGAATTTGCGATGAATGAGTTTTTAAGAGAGCACTTAGATGAACTTACATCTAGCTTAGAAGTGTTGAAAAATGTCGTAGGAGAAGGATAGAGATATGCAGCAATCAAAAGAACAGCGTGTCCATGGCGTATTTGAAAAAATATACAAAAATTATGATCAAATGAATTCTGTTATTAGTTTTCAGCGTCATAAGGCATGGCGCAAAGATACGATGAAGCGAATGAATGTTCAAAAAGGAACAAAAGCTTTAGATGTTTGTTGCGGAACTGCGGATTGGACGCTAGCTATGGCTGAAGCAGTTGGAGAAACAGGAGAGGCAGTTGGCCTGGATTTTAGTCAAAATATGCTAAAGATTGGTGAAGAGAAAGTAAAAAACTCACCTTTTTCAAATATTACTTTATTACATGGCAATGCAATGGAGCTTCCTTTTGAAGATAATTCATTTGACTATGTAACGATTGGATTCGGACTGCGCAACGTGCCCGATTACCTTCAAGTTTTAAAGGAAATGCAGCGCGTCGTGAAACCTGGCGGAAAAGTGGTTTGCCTTGAAACGTCTCAGCCAACGATGATTGGTTACCGACAAATGTACTTGCTTTATTTTAAGTATATTATGCCTGCGCTTGGAAAGATGGTCGCTAAAAGCTATGATGAATATTCATGGCTTCAAGAGTCAGCTAGGGACTTTCCAGGTCAAAAGCAATTGGCTGATATGTTCCGTGAAGCCGGTTTGACAGATGTTGAAGTGAAATCTTACACAGGTGGAGTAGCGGCGATGCATCTAGGGTACAAACGATAAAAGAGAAAAAGCTTGTCCTACAGGTGCTACAGCCTGTAGGATAAGGAGTAAAGAATGAATATATAATGCAAGGTGAGTCCAATGAAACTAAAAATGATGTACGCTTTTTTGAATACGGATATTACCCTTATTGAGAAAGAACTTGAACAAACTGTTCATACCGATGAAACACTTATCACAGATGCTTCTCTTCACCTTTTACAAGCAGGGGGGAAACGAATTCGCCCTGTATTTGTTTTGTTGGCAGCTAAATTTGGGCATTACAATATCGACCAAATCAAACATGTGGCAGTAGCGCTTGAGCTGATTCATATGGCGTCTCTTGTTCATGATGATGTTATTGATGACGCTGATAAGCGACGGGGAAAACAAACAATTAAGGCAAAATGGGACAATCGTATTGCTATGTATACAGGGGATTACATCTTTGCTCGTGCACTTGAAGTTATGAGTGAGGTTAAAGATGTGGAAGCACATAAAATTTTATCTAATACGATGGTGGAATTAACGCTCGGTGAAATTGAACAGATTAAGGACAAATACAACCTAAACCAAAACTTACGCGTGTATCTGCGTAGAATTAAACGTAAAACGGCACTGCTAATTGCTGCAAGCTGTCAGTTAGGCGCAATTGCAGCGGGAGCTCCTGAAGATATACATAAACGTTTATTTTGGTTTGGATATTACGTGGGAATGTCATTTCAAATTACCGATGACATTTTAGATTTTATCTCATCAGAAGAACAGCTTGGGAAACCAGTTGGCAGCGACTTACTGCAAGGAAATATTACGCTGCCAGTTTTGTATGCCATTGAAAATGCTGAGTTTCGAGATAAAGTAGAACAGCTTTTCGAGAGGGAATATGAGCAAGAGCTGATCGATGAAATTATTTCTGATATTAAATCTTCTAACGCCATTGAACGTTCATTTGAGATGAGCGATCGTTATCTGCAAAAAGCGATGAGCATTTTAGAAGAACTGCCGCCAAACAAGGCGAAAAAAACGCTGCATCAAATTGCGAAGTACATTGGAAAACGGAAATTTTGATTTATTTACTTTCATAAGTTGTAAACTGCTCGAAACAATGTTAATATCTTCATGAGGTGTGATTGCGCTTTCAAAACTTGTTTACATATCATGAACTTCAGGGGTGGAGAGTAAAATGATACAAAAAACGTTTTTAATGGTCAAACCAGACGGGGTACAAAGAAGCATTATTGGTGAGGTTATTTCTCGCTTTGAGAAAAAAGGTTTTCAATTAGTTGGAGCTAAGCTTATGCATATTTCGCAGGAATTAGCTGAAACACACTATGGTGAACATAAAGAGAAACCTTTCTTCGGTGAGTTAGTGAAATTTATCACATCAGGTCCAGTTTTTGCTATGGTATGGGAAGGTGAAAACGTGATTTCAGTATCACGTCAAATGGTGGGGAAAACTAACCCTCAAGAAGCGCTTCCTGGAACTATTCGAGGTGATTATGGACTGATTGTGGATAAGAATATTATTCACGGCTCAGATTCACCAGAAAGTGCGGAGCGTGAAATCAGCTTATTCTTTGAAAGTGAAGAGTTGACTTTCTATAAAAAAGACGCAGACGCTTGGATTTACTAATTTAGATAGCGCAAAAAGACGAATGAATTTTCATTCGTCTTTTTTATTGTGTGTATAAATAGGCTTCTAGGCTATTAAGTGCAAAGATTTCCCCGCATAAACATTTTCATAATGTATTCCGATATATTAATAAGAAGATAAGCGTATATAAAGGTTTTATTTCTTTATACGTCTAACATAAACGTATAGGAATGAGAAAGGAGAGTCAAAAATGATAGATGAATACGACGCGTTTGTGGAAAAAATAAAAACAAAAACAGGCATTGATTTATCACTATATAAGCAGTCTCAAATGCACCGCCGCCTCACCTCGCTGTATGAAAAAAAAGGTTTTTCTAGTTTTTTTGAATATTATCGAGCAATGAACAGTAACAACGAACTGCTTGAGGAGTTTTTAGATCGGATGACGATTAACGTGTCAGAGTTTTATCGCAACTATCAGCGGTGGGATATATTGGAGCAAAAAATTTTACCGACTCTTTTAAAAGGAAAATCAGATCTGAAAGTGTGGAGCGCTGCCTGTTCAACAGGGGAAGAGCCGTATACACTAGCGATGGTTTTATCAACATTTTTTCCGCTTTGGCGTATTTCTATATTGGCGACCGATCTGGATGAAAAAGTGATAGAAAAAGCAAAAATAGGCTTTTATGATGAACGTTCACTTCAGGAAATGCCTGTTTCGATGAAAAACAAGTACTTTCAACAAAGAGGAACCGGGTACTTATTAGATGAAAAAATCAAAAAAACAGTTATTTTTCAAAAACATAACTTACTGTCAGACTCTTTTCCTAAAAACGTTGACTTGATTGTTTGTCGAAACGTGCTTATTTATTTTACCGATGAAGCAAAGCATGCTTTATATGAAAAGTTTAGCAGAGCTTTAGCACCTGGAGGCATCTTATTTGTAGGGAGCACAGAGCAGATTTTCACTCCGCAAAAGTATGGGTTTGAAACGGCTGATACGTTTTTTTACAGAAAAGTAAAGACCATTTAATTGAGATAACCTGAAGCGATTTCTTACAAGCTGAGGTGAAACTTTTTATATATTCTTATGTTATAGTATGGTATAGTCATATTTAAAAATGGAAAAATTCTGACGAATAATACATATTAAGCGGAGGTACGATTATGCGATATTTAACAGCAGGAGAATCACATGGTCCACAGTTGACTACTATTTTAGAGGGTGTTCCCGCAGGGCTTCCTTTAACAGCCGAAGACATCAATACAGATTTAGCGCGAAGACAAAAAGGTCATGGGCGCGGAAGACGTATGCAAATTGAAAAAGATCAAGCGGAAATTTTAAGCGGTGTTCGCCACGGCTATACGCTAGGATCTCCTATTACGTTAGCGGTAGAAAATAACGACTGGAAACACTGGACAAAAATTATGGGCATCGAGCCAATTTCTGAAGAAGAATCAGAAGAAGTAAAGCGTAAAATCTCAAGACCAAGACCAGGGCATGCCGATTTAAACGGCGCTATTAAATATGGTCATCGCGATATGAGAAATGTATTAGAACGCTCTTCAGCTCGTGAAACAACTGTAAGGGTAGCAGCAGGTGCTGTGGCTCGTCAAATCCTTGCTCAGTTCGGGATTTCTGTAGCTGGACATGTATTAGAAATTGGCGGCGTACAGGCAAATCCTCCTCAATACAAAAGCTTAGAGGAACTTCAAGAAGTCACTGAAGCTTCTCCAGTAAGATGTTTTGACTCAGCTGTTGAGAAAGACATGATGCAAGCAATCGATGATGCTAAGAAAAACGGCGATTCGATCGGAGGCGTAGTAGAAGTTATTATTGAAGGCGTGCCAGCAGGAGTGGGCAGCTATGTCCATTACGATCGTAAATTAGATGCGAAGATTGCTGCAGCTGTTATGAGCATTAATGCATTTAAAGGCGTTGAGTTTGGGATTGGATTTGAAGCGGCTCGCAGACCAGGAAGCGAAGTTCATGACGAAATTCTATGGGATGAAGAGAATGGATATACCCGTAAAACAAACAACTTAGGCGGCTTTGAAGGTGGCATGACAACAGGTATGCCAATTGTAGTACGCGGTGTAATGAAACCTATTCCAACGCTTTACAAGCCGTTAAAAAGTGTTGATATTGAAACAAAAGAAGCCTTCGAGGCAAGCATCGAACGTTCAGACAGCTGTGCTGTGCCGGCAGCAAGCGTTGTAGCAGAAGCCGTTGTAGCTTGGGAATTGGCTGATGCGCTAATCGAACAGTTTGGACAAGACCGAATTGATTTAATTGCTGAAAATATTGAGAAAATGCGTGTACATGCGAGGGAGTTTTAATGTTGCAAATTGATATTCAAACTTTATCCAAAACATATCCTCTTTATTTAGGAAATGGATTAATTGAAAAGCTGCCTTCTATTATTGAGAGTGTAAAACCTAATCTGTCGTCGGTGTTAATCATCACTGATTCAGCTGTAGATTCATATTATGGAGAAGCGGTTGTAAAAGCGATTGAGACGCAGTTTAAAGTGGCTAAATACGTAGTACCAAGCGGTGAACACGCAAAGTCATTTCAACATTACTACGATTGTCAGACTTTTGCACTCGAGCAGCAGCTTGACCGCAATGCGCTCGTTATTGCTTTCGGCGGAGGGGTAGTTGGCGATTTAGCTGGATTTGTAGCCGCTACATACATGAGAGGGGTTTCGTTTATTCAAGTGCCAACGACGCTTCTTGCTCACGATAGTGCTGTAGGCGGTAAAGTAGCCATTAATCATGAGCTTGGAAAAAATATGATTGGCGCTTTTTATCAGCCTGAAGCGGTTGTTTATGACATTGATCTTCTTAAAACGCTTCCTGAAAGAGAGTGGCGTTCTGGTTTTGCAGAAGTGATTAAACATGCTTTTATTCACGATGAAGCATTTTATGAATGGCTTCAGCAAAATATACAATCGCTGACTGATTTACAAGATGAAAAATTAATTTATGCTATTCAAAGCGGTATTTTAGTCAAAGCATCTGTTGTAAAAGAAGATGAGACAGAAGCTGGCGTTCGCGCCCACTTGAACTTTGGACATACGTTAGGTCATGCGATCGAAGCAGAGTGCGGCTATGGACAAATCAGTCACGGAGAAGGCGTAGCCATTGGGATGCTGTTTGCTATGAAAGTCAGCAATACGCTTGGGAAAAGCGAGTTCCCTGTAGCTGAAATTGCGAAATGGTTTGAAAAATTTGGCTATGAGACGTCTGTTCCAAACCACCTTTCAGCTGAAAAGCTGCTCGTGAGAATGAAAGCAGACAAGAAGTCCAAATCAAGCAATGTTCATATGGTACTGCTTGAAGGCGTAGGAAAACCTTTTGTTCAACAAGTAGAAGATGAAGTGATTCTTAAGCTGCTGAATGAAGAGCTTCAAGCGTAGTTTCTTCAAAAGCCAAGTAGATAGTAGTTGACAAATGAATTTGAAACGTACTACAATTGGTAACAAGTTAGTTTAGAGATTTTAGTTATGAGAAAAAAATAGACAGTTTAGTTGAGATTAGGGTAGACGAGAATGAGACAGTTGAGCAGAGTTTAGTTGAGTGAATTTTACCATTCGTATACCCAAAGGCCCATTTTTGATGTGTCTTTGGGTTTATTTATTATATCCTCTTTTATATAACCTCATCTATTCTCATTCTCCATGAAATGGAGGATTGAAAGATATGACGAACACGTATACTTCTTTTTTAGAAGACTCTACAAAGTATTTAACCATTCCAATCATAAAAAAAATATTTATCGATAGCATGACACCTGTTGATCTTTTTCAGCAAGTAAAAGATGAAGCTGTATATTTGCTTGAAAGCAATGATGAATCATCACCATGGTCCAATTATTCTTTTATTGGCTTGAATCCGTTTTTGTATGTAGAAGAAGAGAACGGAACCTATCTAGCAAAAAACAAGCAGCTTCAACCTGTGCTCCAAGGAGACAGCTTTAAAGAGGTATTTTGTAAAATTCAGCAAGAGCTGAAAGTGAAAGTACCAGATCTTGCACTTCCTTTTAAAGGAGGAGCAGTAGGGTTTATCAGCTACGACGCAGTATCGCAAATTGAAAAAGTAAACGTACATGCCCAAAACGATTTGAACATGCCTACTTTTCACTTTATCTATTGTCAAACGATGCTCGCTTATAATCACCAAACAAAAGAGCTTATGGTGATTCACTACATTCAGCTTGATGAGCAAGATAAAGAACAGCAGAAAAAAGAAAAACATGATGAAGCTCTAGCAGAGATCAATCGATATGTTGAAAGAATAGCGCAGACGGTGAAAGAAAAGCCAATGATGTTTGAAAGCGAGCAGCGCGAAGTTAGCTTTGAAGGCGTGACATCGTCATACCAAAAAGATAAATTTGTGCAAGATGTGGAAAAAATTAAGGAATACATTAAAAGCGGAGATGTTTTTCAAGCCGTATTGTCGCAGAGATTTCAAATTGATACGACCGTAGCTGGATTTGATATTTACAGAGTATTGCGATTAATTAATCCATCTCCTTATTTATTTTACGTGAAAGTAAAGGGAGTGGAATTGATTGGAAGTTCCCCTGAGCGGTTGATTCAAATTGAAAACGGCCATTTAGAAATTCATCCAATTGCAGGAACGAGAAGACGCGGCAGAGATGCAGAAGAAGATGCGCGCCTGTATGAAGACTTAATTAACGATGAAAAAGAGCGGGCAGAACACTATATGCTCGTGGACTTAGCAAGAAATGACATCGGCCGAGTTGCACAGTATGGAAGTGTCCAAACGCCTGTATTAATGCAGCAGGTTAACTTTTCGCACGTCATGCACTTGATTTCTAAAGTGACAGGACGCCTAGATGAAAAAGTACATCCTATTGATGCGCTGCTTTCTGCATTTCCAGCGGGTACCGTATCTGGCGCTCCAAAAGTGCGGGCGATGCAAATCTTAAATGAAATTGAACCAGTTGCGCGAAATGTATATGCAGGAACCGTAGCATATCTCGGATTTGATGGAAACATTGATTCGTGCATTGCAATTCGTACCATTCTTTTGAAAGACCAAACCGCTTATATACAGGCTGGAGCAGGAGTGGTTGCTGACTCAAAACCGGAGCTTGAGTGGAAAGAAACCCGCAATAAAGCTAGCGCTTTAATTAAAACAATTCAATTAGCTCAAGACATCTACGATAAAAAGGAGGATGTATATGTTTAAAGAATTGTTGAAAAAGTGTTTGCGCGGCGAGTCACTTTCAGCAGAAGAAGCAGAAAAAATTATGAATGATATTATGAACGGTAAAGTCCCGGCAGCTCAAATTGCTAGCGTGCTAACCATTTTAACGTACCGAGGAGAAACCGTCGATGAAATTGTTGGTTTTGTCCGGGGTATGAAAAACAACATGAATGCTATTTCTCTAGAAGAATTAAACGTAGTAGATACGTGCGGTACGGGAGGAGACGGCGCCTCTACGTTTAATATTTCGACGGCTAGTGCGATTGTGGCATCTGCTGCTGGAGTAAAGGTTGCGAAACATGGGAATCGCGCGGTGTCTTCTAAAAGCGGAAGTGCAGACGTGTTAGAACATCTGGATATATGGATTCAAGGAAATGAAAAAGAAGTGAAAAATGCGGTGTCTGACCTCAACATGTCCTTTTTATTTGCGCCGCTTTATCACCCTGCTATGAAGCACGTTGCTGCTACTCGAAAGGAATTAGGGTTTAGAACCGTTTTTAATGCATTAGGTCCGTTAGCAAACCCTACTAATTGCACAAAGCAAGTAATTGGCGTTTACTCTATTGAGCTTGCACGGAAATTAGCAGAAGCGCTTGTTGTACTGGGAGCTAACCACGTTCTTCTCGTTGCGGGCAGGGACGGTTTGGATGAAATTAGTGCCACGGATGTAACGGATATTGTAGAAGTGCAAGACAATGTTATTACAGAATATACGCTTGCACCAGAGGATGTACACTTACAGAGAGGTAAGCTTGAAGACTTGGTGGTAGAAGACGCGAAATCGAGTGCAGAGCTCATTGAATCGCTATTTTTAAATAAAAGTAATGTAACTGCTAAAAATGCAGTCGTGTTGAACTCTGCTGCAGCTATTTACGTTAGCGGAAACGTTTCTACTTTTGAAGAAGGAGTAGCTGTAGCTTTAGAAACAATTGAATCAGGTGCTGCATACACGCAATTACAACGATTGAAATCGAAAAAGGTGGTTGAACATGCTCAATAAAATTATTGAAACAAAAAAAGAAGAAATTCAAAACCTACAGTTACCCGAACAGCAAAATGTTACAAAACGATCATTTTTAGAAGCTTTATCAAATCCAAATCGAGAGCTGGCTCTTATTGCAGAAGTAAAAAAAGCCTCTCCTTCCAAAGGATTAATAAAGGAGAATTTTCAGCCTGTGGAAATTGCTAAAGCCTACGAGGAAGGAAAAGCAGATGCTTTGTCTGTGTTAACGGATCAGCACTATTTTCAAGGACACCGAACGTTTTTAAGTGATATTAAACAGCATGTCTCTATTCCTGTGCTTCGTAAGGATTTCATCATTGATTCCATTCAAGTGGAAGAAAGTGCAAGAATCGGTGCCGATGCTATTTTACTCATCGGAGAAGCACTTGAACCATTAAAATTGCAAGAGCTTTATCTTCAAGCTGCTAAAAAAGAGTTAGATTGTTTAGTAGAAGTGCATTCTTTAGAAACGCTTGAACAGCTGTTAGCTGTATTTACACCGAAGATTATCGGGATTAATAATCGAAATCTTCATACGTTTGAAACCAGCGTGCAGCAGACAAAAGAAATCGCTAAGCACGTGCCGAAAGATCAGCTTTTAGTAAGTGAAAGCGGGATTTACTTATACGATGATGTTTCCTACGTAAAAGAAGCCGGAGCAAAAGCTATTTTAGTAGGAGAATCGCTTATGAGACAGGATAATCAAACCAAAGCGATTAAAAAGCTGTTTGGGGAAAGTGAATATGCTTATTAAGTACTGCGGTATTCGATCAAAACAAGATATAGCTTTAATCGAAAAGTCGGCTGCTACTCACATTGGCTTTATTTTCTACCCTAAAAGTAAACGATATGTAAAGCCTGAACGAGTAAATGAGTTTGTAACGGATGAAATAAAAAAACAAGTCGCGTTAGTAGGGGTATTTGTTAATACACCGGTGGATCAAATACTTGAAATTGCCTCCGTGACAAATTTAGATGTGATTCAGTGCCACGGGCAAGAAACAGCTGCTGAAGTACGTGAGTTAAAGCAGCGTGGATATGAAGTATGGAAAGCACTCCCGCACAATAAAGATACGCTGCAGCAAATGCATGTATATGAAGAAGCTGACGGTTATGTAATTGACAGCAAGGTTAAAGAACAATTCGGAGGAACGGGCGTCGCTTTTGATTGGAGCTTCGTTCCTCAGTATGAATCAGCTGCACGAAAGTTAGGTAAAAAATGCTTTATTGCTGGAGGAATCAATGCTTTTAACATTGAGAACTTGTTACCCTACAAGCCTGGGGCGATTGATATTTCTGGCGGTATTGAAACAAATGGAACGAAGGACTATACAAAAATTATAGAGATTGAAAGGAAGATCATACTATGACATACAATCACCCTGATGAATTTGGCCGCTTTGGTGAATTTGGCGGAAAATACGTACCTGAAACATTAATGAAACCACTTGAAGAAGTAGAAGCAGCTTTGAATGAAGCAATGAAAGATCCGGCATTTAAAGATGAGTATCTATCCTTACTCGTCAATTACTCAGGACGACCAACGGCTTTAACATATGCTGATAATATTACCGAAACACTCGGCGGGGCAAAAATTTATTTAAAACGTGAAGACTTAAATCATACGGGTGCTCACAAAATCAACAATGCCATTGGACAGATTTTACTTGCTAAACGGATGGGCAAAACAAAAATTATTGCTGAAACAGGAGCGGGTCAGCACGGGGTAGCCACAGCTACAGTAGCTGCAAAGTTCGGAATGGAATGTAAAGTATTCATGGGAGAAGAAGATATTGAACGTCAGGCGTTGAACGTCTTTCGCATGAAGCTTCTAGGCGCGGAAGTCATTCCTGCAACTTCTGGAACAAAAACGCTAAAAGATGCAACAAATGAAGCAATCCGCTACTGGGTTCAACACTGTGAAGATCATTTTTACTTAATTGGTTCGGCAATTGGACCGCATCCTTATCCTAAAATGGTTCGAGATTTCCAAAAAATTATTGGAGAAGAAGCAAAAGAACAGTTTACAGCGGTAGAAGGAAAACTTCCGAATGCTGTCGTGGCATGCGTCGGAGGCGGAAGTAATGCAATCGGTATGTTTTATGATTTTATTAAAGAAGAAAATGTACGCTTGATTGGAGTAGAAGCAGGGGGGAAAGGACTAAATACAGCTCTTCATGCTGCTAAAATGGCTAAAGGCACAAAAGGTGTTATTCATGGAACGCTCACGTATTTACTTCAAGATGAAAATGGTCAAATTACAGAGCCTTATTCTATTTCAGCAGGTTTGGATTATCCGGGTATCGGTCCAGAGCATTCTCACCTTTCATCTATTGGACGAGTAGAATATGAAAGTGTAACGGATGATGAATCAATCGAAGCTCTTCAGCTCCTGGCGAAAACGGAGGGAATCATCCCGGCTATCGAATCCGCCCATGCGCTGGCAAAAGCATTTGAACTGGCTAAAAGCATGACGAAAGAAGAAACCATTTTAATTTGCTTATCAGGTCGAGGAGATAAGGACGTTCATACATTAGTAAACTTGCTAGAAGGGAAGGAAGAAGAACATGAATACGTTTGAAGCGAGACTACCTAAACATGAAACATTATTTATTCCATTTATTACAGCAGGAGATCCTCATGAAGATGCAACGGTGGAGATTGCTTTGTCTTTGCAAAAGCAAGGTGCTTCTATTTTAGAGCTGGGCGTACCGTATTCCGATCCTTTAGCAGATGGTCCAATTATTCAAGAGGCGTCCAAAAGAGCTTTATCTGGCGGCATGTCTATTTCAAAAGCTATTAAGCTTGTATCGGTGATGAGAAAAAAAGGTGTGAAAATACCGGTAATTCTCTTTACCTATTTTAATCCTGTGTTACAATTAGGTTTAGAATCCTTTTTCGCGTTAATGCGAGAAAATGAAATAGATGGAGTGCTAATTCCGGATTTACCGTACGAAGAGAGTGGCCGTATCCGGGAGCTTGCCGCTGAAAATGAAGTTGCGTACATTTCAATGGTTGCTCCTACATCTAAAGAGCGTATTCAAAAAATTGCTGCAGATGCAACGGGCTTCTTATACTGCGTGTCGTCTTTAGGCGTTACTGGGGTTCGCTCTACGCTGCCGGCTGATATTGGCACCTTTTTAGAAGATGTGAAAGCAGCAGCTTCTATACCGGTTGCCGTCGGTTTTGGGATTTCAACAAGCGAACAAGTAGAGGTATTAAAAGAACACAGCGACGGCATTGTAATCGGAAGTGCAATTGTTAATAAAATTGGCCAGCTTGAACAAGTTCTTTTAAATAAGGATACACGCCGAGACGGATTAAATCAAATTGAGGAGTATGTTGCATCCATCGTTTCGCCTATACAAAAATGCGAGGTGTAACACGGTGAAAGTAAAAGAACAATTACTAACTTTATCTCCATATAAACCAGGTAAGCCAATTGAAGAAGTGAAGCGTGAATTTAATTTAGATCGCGTTGTAAAATTAGCATCCAATGAAAATCCTTACGGCAGCTCTGCTTTAGTAAAAGAGGCGATTGCTGCAGAAATTGAAAATATGGCGCTTTATCCAGACGGTTATGCAGCTGAACTGCGTGCAGCAGTAGCAAAACACGTAGGTGTAGATCAAGATCAGCTGATTTTTGGAAATGGGTCTGATGAAGTCATTCAAATTATTTGCCGAGCTTTACTATCGGCTGATACAAACACTGTCATGCCAACGCCATCATTTCCTCAATATAAGCACAATGCCGTAATTGAAGGTGCAGAAATTCGTGAAGTACCGCTGCGCGGGGGAGATCATGATTTAAATGCTATGCTTCGTGCAATTGATGAAAATACGACAATTGTATGGGTATGCAGTCCTAATAACCCAACGGGAACGTATGTGAAGGGCGATGAGTTAATTTCCTTTATGAAGCAAGTTCCTAAGCATACGTTAATCGTTATGGATGAAGCGTATTTTGAGTATGCAGCAGATCAAGCCGACTATCCGAATACGGTAGAGCTTTTGAATGAATACGAAAACTTAATTGTACTTCGCACATTTTCAAAAGCATACGGCTTAGCTTCTTTGCGTATTGGTTACGGTATTTCAAACGAATCATTGCTACAAAAAATTGAGCCGGCTCGCGAACCTTTTAATACAAGCCGCATGGCTCAAAAAGCAGCAATCGTTGCTCTTGAAGACCAAGCGTTCATTGAAGAGTGCAAAAAGAAAAATGAAGCAGGTTTGCAGCAGTACTATGCTTTCTGTGATAAGAATGGCTTAAACTATTATCCTTCTTTCACTAATTTTGTTCTAATTGATTTTGGCCGTCAAGGCGATGAAGTGTTTCAATTCTTATTGCAGCGCGGATTTATCGTTCGTTCAGGGAATGCACTAGGATTCCCAACTTCCGTTCGTATTACGGTGGGAACAAAAGAACAAAATGAACAAATCATTGAATTGCTTCAGCAGTTTGTTAACCAAGAAACGGCGAAAGCTTAATACCTAATATAGTAAAAGATGAGAGTGTGATTTCACACTCTCATCTTCATATGCACAATGAGGTGAAGGAAAGTGAAAGAAAATGTTTTTGTTATAGGCCTAGGATTAATTGGAGGATCTCTTGCACTTAATATAAAAAAGACGCATCATCATCTTGATGTAATAGGTTTTGACATTAATCAAGAGCAGCTGGAGCTCGCTAAAACTCTAGGCGTAATTGACCAAGCGGCTTCTTCTTTGCAACAAGGCGCTGAGCAAGCGGATTATATTGTTATTGCCATTCCAGTCACCCAAGCAGCGGAAGTGCTAAAACAGTTCGAACATTTTACGCTCAAACAGTCTGTCATCGTAACAGACGTAGGAAGTACAAAAGAAGAAGTAGTGAAGACAGCCGAGGCTCTTATTTCTAAAGGCATTGAGTTTATCGGGGGTCATCCAATGGCGGGGTCTCATAAAAGCGGAGTAGCTGCTTCTAAAGCTCATTTATTTGAAAATGCAATGTATGTATTAACACCTTCATCTTCTACTTCTTCGGAGGCTTTAAACAGCTTAAAGGAATTGCTAAGTGGTACAAAAGCTAAAATTATTGTAATGTCACCAAAAGAACATGATAAATTAGCAGGTGTCATTAGCCATTTTCCACATATTATTGCTGCAAGCCTTGTTCATCAAGCAGAATATTACCAACAAGACAATCAGCTAGTTTCGCAGCTTGCGGCTGGAGGGTTTCGTGATATTACACGTATTGCTTCAAGCAGTCCAGCGATGTGGAGAGATATTTTGCTTCATAACCAGGATGCGCTTCTTTCAATGTTTGACCACTGGCTTGAAGAAATGAACGACGTGCGAAATATGATCGAACGAAAAGATGCGAATGATATCTATACATATTTTTCACAAGCGAAACAATTTAGAGATCAGCTTCCTGTACGAACCAAAGGAGCGATTCCATCCTTTTATGATCTCTATGTGGATGTTCCTGACTATCCGGGTATTATCTCAGAAGTAACCGGTTATTTAGCAGAAGATGAAATCAGTATTACAAACATTCGAATTTTAGAAACACGAGAAGATATATACGGAGTATTACGTTTGAGCTTTCAAACAGAGGAAGATAGAAAGCGGGCAAGAGCGTGTCTCCATCAGCATCAATATCAGACGTTTATTTCTTAATGTACGAAAGGTGTGAATGAAATGAGTGGAAAACCATTAAAAACGAATCTTTCATCTCTTCAAGGAGAAATTTCTATTCCTGGGGATAAGTCGATTTCTCACAGAGCTGTGATGTTCGGAGCGATGGCAGAAGGGAAAACTACGATTAATCATTTTTTAGCAGGTGAAGATTGCTTAAGTACCATCTCTTGTTTTGAAAAGATGGGCGTATCGATTAAAAGAGAAGGCGAGTATGTTGAAGTGGAAGGTAAAGGTATCGAAGGATTAAGTGAACCTACTTCCATCTTAGATGTAGGAAATTCAGGAACAACTACTCGTTTAATGTTGGGGATTCTTGCCGGTGTGCCATTTCATACGTCTCTAATTGGAGATGAGTCGATTGCCAAGCGTCCAATGAGCCGTGTTACGGTGCCGCTGCGCTCTATGGGTGCAAAGATTGATGGGCGTGAGCATGGCCAATATACGCCTTTATCTACTAGAGGAGGAGCATTAAAAGCAATTCATTACCATTCTCCTGTAGCAAGTGCACAAGTAAAATCGGCGATTTTACTAGCGGGACTTCATGCCGAAGGCACAACAAAAGTAACCGAGCCTTTTACATCACGCGACCATACCGAGCGTATGCTTCGCGCATTTGGAGTAGACGTAGAGGTAGATGGAACGACTGTAAGTATTGAAGGGGGACAATCCCTGCGCGGAACGGATGTGTACGTCCCTGGAGACATTTCTTCAGCTGCATTCTTTCTTGTTGCAGGAGCCATTGTTCCAAACAGCCGAATCGTTTTGAAAAACGTCGGACTCAATCCTACAAGAACAGGTATTATTGATGTG
Source organism: Priestia sp. 179-F W1.4 NHS (assembly GCF_045369295.1). Classification (NCBI taxonomy): domain Bacteria; kingdom Bacillati; phylum Bacillota; class Bacilli; order Caryophanales; family Bacillaceae; genus Priestia; species Priestia sp. 179-F W1.4 NHS. The sequence goes on from NZ_JBIQFF010000001.1 coordinate 567,816, forward strand.
CTTCAGCAAATGGGTGCACGCCTTACAATTTCCAATGAACGTATTCAAAATGGAGAGCCTATTGGCGATTTGACGATTGAAACGTCTCAGTTGAAAGGGATTGAAATTGGGGGCGATTTAATTCCTCGTTTAATTGATGAAATTCCGGTAATCGCTCTTTTGGCGACTCAGGCAACTGGGAAAACGGTGATTAAAGATGCGGAAGAACTAAAAGTAAAAGAAACGAACCGCATCGATACGGTTGCAACCGAGCTAAGCAAGCTGGGTGCCTCTGTTACGCCAACAGCTGATGGCCTCATCATTGAAGGCAAGACGGCCCTGCGAAGCGGTGAAGTAGACAGCTACGGAGATCATCGAATTGGAATGATGCTTGCGGTCGCAGCAGCCATTGCAACGGGAGAGGTAACGCTAAATAGAAGTGATGCCATTCACGTCTCCTACCCTACTTTTTTTGAAGATCTTGATGAGCTAAGCCAATAAGGAAGAGGCTGGAACAAACGTATTTTGGTTGAAGGGAAATCCGAACGAGGAATTGATATTGTTGATGAAAAATCAAACTCGTTCGGATTTTTTATTGAGATGGTGAACGAAGGTTTCATGTCTCAATCTCGTTTTTACCTAAAAAAATGTAAGCGTATTCAAATTGATTTGTTGAACAAACGCTCAAACTATTTTATCATTGTGTATAGAAGCATGTGTTCTTGCTTCGAGTTTGGAAAAATAGAAAATTAATTCGTTTTATTTTTATATAAAAAGTGAATGTAATAATAAAGGAGAATTGTGTGTGAAAGAACTAGACCGCGCGATAGGTTACGTAGAATCCAATGAAATTGAAAAAGGTCTTGCCCTTATTCATGAATTGAAAGATAAAGCTACAGACGAAGAAAAGTTTTTAATGGCTGAACAGCTGCAGGAGTGGGGACTAGTAAATGATGCGCTGCCTTTAATAGACGAGCTCATCGCTAAATACCCAGAAGAAGGCGAGCTGTATTTATTAAAAGCTGAAATGCTCATTGATTTAGAAGAAGAAGAAGAAGCCATTCATATTTTAAATCAAATTAGCAGCGAAGACGATAATTATGTGCCAGCTCTGCTTCTTGTAGCTGACTTATATCAAATGCAAGGCCTTAGTGAAGTAAGTGAGCAAAAGTTAATGGAAGCGAAAAAAATGCTTCCAAATGAGCCGGTTATCGATTTTGGGCTCGGTGAATTTTACAGCAGTCAAGGAATTTATCAAAAGGCAATTCCTTTTTATCAAACGCTGCTAAAAACAGAAAAAGAATTTAACGGTACGGATCTTCGTCAGCGATTAGCTGAAAGTCTAGCAGGTATCGGCCAGTTCGAAGAAGCGCTTCCTTACTTTGATCAAGCGTTAAAAGATAAGCTTGAGATTAACACACTATTTGAATATGCGATTTCAGCGTATCAAGCAGGTCATTATCAGACCGCTATTGAAAAGTTTACAGAACTAAAAGAGTTAGACCGTGAGTACCATTCTCTTTATTTATATTTAGCAAAGTCATATGAACATGAAGAGATGCTAGAAGAGGCTGCGGTGGCTGTCAACGAAGGTATTGCGCAGGATGAATTTCAAAAAGAACTTTACTTTTTTAAAGGTAAAATAGCATTAAAGCGCGGTCTAGAAGAAGAGGCTGAATCGGCGTTTCAACAAGCGATTGCACTAGATCCAGGGTACATTGAAGCTATTTTAACTCTCTCTAAACTTTATATGAGTCAAGAGAGATATGAAGATGTAGTAGAGAATATCGAGCATGCCAAAGAATATAATGAGCATGATCCTCATTTTGAATGGGATTTAGCAAAAGCTTATCAGGAATTAGAAAATTATGAAGAAGCGCTAAAATACTACGAATCTGCATATACTGTTTTTAAAGAAGAGTATGCGTTTTTAGAAGAGTATGGCTATTTCTTATTAGAAGAAGGACAGCGCTCGAAAGCGAAGGGGATTTTCCAAGCGTTATTAGCCATGGATCCAACAGTAGATGAAATTCAAGACATATTATTTCAATTAGAAGAATAAATAATAGTTCAGAGGATTTTATTGCTGCCGTGTGGAATAAATAACTGTAAAAGGTGTTTTAACTGAGAGTTTAAACACAGAGGAGGGAAGTGAGAATATGACGACCCCTGTTACTGTCAACGAGAAAAAAGAATTTGTTCGCTGGTTTTTAACGAATTATCAGCTGAAGCGCAGAGAATGTGTATGGATTTTAAATTATTTGATGAGCCATGATCAATTGATGAAACGAGTTCACTTCGTTGAGCAAGCACAGTTTTGTCCTCGCGGGATGGTGATGTCTACGCACTGTGTGGAAGACCCTCCATTTCGTTTTTATAAAGAAAATATCATGACAACCGATGCAGAAAAATCATTTCATGATATTCGTTTGAATCGAGAAGAAGACATTTATATTCAATTAAACTTCCGATCGTTGTATTCATCGCCTCAATATGTGGCTGTACTGGAAGACAATCCGTATATGCCAAAAGCTAATCAAACAAATGAAAAAGACAGAGTATTAGCTGAGCAAATATTGGAAGAATCTATTCAGAAATTTCAACGATCAAAAATCATGGAACTAATTGATAAAGCATTAGATGAAAATGATAAAGAGGAATTTCAGCGCTTAAGCGAATATTTAAATAACCATTATGTACAGTAGATAAACGAGAGATTGGCTAGCTTCTTAGAAAAAGGTCAATCTCTTTTTTTATCTCCTTATTCAGTTTGAAAAATAAATAAGACAAGCCTTAGCAAGCTTGCTGAGAGGAGAAGAAAGTTGAAGCTGCAGGCGAAGGAAATGGATGTGTATTTACAATCCAAAAGTTATGTTGATACTGTATTGGTTCCACTCATTCCTATTGATTTCGGAGAAGATTTAAAGCTTACTGCATCTATGAGTGAATATACGACTGCTCTTACTGAAGAGTTAGAGAGACAATTTAAAGGAAGAGTGATTTTAACACCTAGTTTTACATACTTAAAAAAAGATGGAGTAGCTGCTGTTTATGAAACATTACTTCGTTGGAATGAGCATATAAATGACAATGAAGTCAAACATCTTTTTGTGCTTACTAGCGACCGAGATTGGCTGCAGTATGAGAAAGAAATAGGGGCTCACTGCATTTGGATACCTGCTTTACCGCTTGAGCATATAGACGACTCGCATAAGTATACGCTCATACATGAACAAGTCCAACAGCTCCTGCCGATTTTTGTAGAGAAATGGAGTGTTTAAAAAGGCTGTAGAATAAGCAATGGAAGCGCAAACAAAATAATGACGAAAAATTTAGAAAAATAAAGATTATTTCCATGTTTTAGGTTTTTATTGTATTGACCTTCCAGAAATATTAATATATCATGATTATGTCCTAGTTTAATAGAATGGTCCATCATGTGTCCAAAATTCTCTGGACTGAACTTTTTTAAAGGGGGGAAAAGCATGGGTGATCGGGTATCAAGACGACAGTTTTTAAACTATACGCTCACTGGTGTAGGGGGATTTATGGCTGCTGGAATGTTAATGCCAATGGTGCGCTTTGCAGTAGATCCAATTTTGGAAAAAGAAGCGGGTCAGGATTTAGTAGCTGTAGCGCAGGTTAAAGACATTACAAAAGAGCCGAAACGTGTCGATTTTAAAATCAAGCAAGTGGATGCGTGGCATAAATCAGAAGAACCAAGATCGGCTTGGGTGTACAAAACTGATAAAGGTGAAATCGTCGCGCTGTCACCAATTTGTAAGCATTTAGGCTGTACGGTTAACTGGGCTGGTGACAAAAACTATCCACATCGTTTCTACTGCCCTTGTCATGGGGGAATGTATGAAAAAAGCGGTAAAAATGTACCGGGGACACCACCGATGGGACCGTTAGATGTATACGTTCAAAAGGTAAAAGGCGGTACGTTATATCTAGGAAAAGCCAAACCACAAGGAGGGGCATAGAAAATGTTGAATAAAATCTATGACTGGGTGGATGAACGGCTAGATATTACTCCTTTATGGCGAGATGTGGCCGATCATGAAGTGCCAGAACACGTAAATCCTGCACATCACTTTTCAGCATTTGTGTATTGTTTTGGTGGATTGACGTTTTTTGTTACCGTTATTCAAATTTTATCAGGCATGTTTTTGACCATGTATTATGTACCAGATATAAAAAATGCATGGGAATCCGTTTATTATCTGCAAAATGAAGTCGCTTTCGGACAAATTGTTCGAGGTATGCATCACTGGGGAGCAAGTTTGGTTATCGTCATGATGTTTTTACATACACTTCGTGTTTTCTTCCAAGGAGCATACAAAAAACCCCGCGAGTTAAACTGGATTGTGGGTGTGTTAATTTTCTTTGTTATGTTAGGTTTAGGTTTTACAGGTTATTTGTTGCCGTGGGATATGAAAGCGCTATTTGCAACGAAAGTAGGTTTGCAAATTGCTGAATCCACACCAATTATAGGCCAGCAAGTGAAGACATTACTCTCAGGACATCCAGACATCGTTGGTGCTCAAACACTAACTCGCTTTTTCGCCATTCACGTATTCTTTTTACCCGGAGCCCTGCTTGGCTTAATGGGTGCCCACTTCTTAATGATTCGTAAACAAGGAATTTCAGGACCACTATAAAAGTTTATACGCTTTATTCAATTAGTCAATCACACTAGTCATCATATGCATCAAGCACATACTCCGTTGTTAGTACTTTCACTAGAACAGTGAGAAAAAGGAGGGAGAACATGCATCGTGGTAAAGGGATGAAGTTTGTTGGAGATTCACGTGTTCCTGCAGAACGAAAACCCAATATTCCAAAAGATTACTCTGAATTTCCAGGGAAAACAGAAGCATTCTGGCCAAACTTTTTACTAAAAGAATGGATGGTAGGAGCAGTTTTTTTAATTGGTTATTTATGTTTAACCATCGCTCATCCATCTCCGCTTGAACGTATTGCCGATCCGACTGATACGGGGTACTTGCCTCTTCCCGACTGGTATTTTTTGTTCCTATATCAATTGCTTAAATATTCATTTGCTTCTGGTCCATATAATATTATAGGTGCATTTATTATTCCTGGGATTGCATTTGGCGCATTAATGCTTGCTCCTTTCATTGATCGCGGACCAGAAAGAAGACCGGCTAAGAGACCGTTTGCGACAGGATTCATGCTTCTGGCTATAGCAGCAGTCTTTTTCCTAACGTGGCAGTCAGCGACACAGGTAGATTGGAAAGCACGTGAAGAGCAAGGGAAAATTAGAGAAGAAGTAGCGATTGACAAAAATTCAGAAGGCTACAAAATTATGCAAAAGCAAACGTGCTTGACCTGTCATGGTGATAATTTACAGGGAGGCCCTGCGGCTCCGGCTTTAACAGGAATTGATTTATCTCCTGAAGAAATCGCCAATATCGCAAAAAATGGTAAAGGCAATATGCCAAAAGGTGTTTTCAAAGGTTCAGATAAAGAATTGAAAACGCTCTCGGAGTTTGTCGGAAACTTAGGAAAAGAATAATGAAAACCAGCCAAAAGGCTGGTTTTTTTTGAATTTATTTAATGTTGTGGTTTATATCAATGAGATAGGTGCTTGCTATTGTCCAAAAACTGTACATAATAAAGAAGAGATTAAATGTAAAGGAGACTTTCTGAATGGCTTGGTTATGGTATACCTTAAAAGATAAGCGTTTTTTAACGCTTTTGCTGATTGTAAATATACTAGGAACAATCTACGGATATATTTGGTATGGGAGTCAATTAGCGGAAACACCTAAGAAGTTTTTATTATTTGTACCTGATAGTCCAACGGCAAGCTTGTTTTTTGTTATCGTACTTATCGGTCTTTTACTCGGAAAACATTTTTCACTATTTGAAGCTTTAGCCATGGTCACGCTGTTTAAATACGGGATTTGGGCCGTTATAATGAATGTATTGGTCTATGTGTTAACAGGATATATTGATTGGATGATGCTTATGTTAATGGCTTCTCATGCAGCAATGGCTTTTCAAGGGCTTTTATACGTACCGTTTTATCGGATTAAATTATGGCATTTAGCTGTTGCCGCTGTATGGACCGTACATAATGATATCATTGATTACGTTTTTTCTATGATGCCAAGATACAGTATGCTTAATGCGTATATGTCTGAAATTGGTTATTTTACATTTTGGCTAAGCATTTTATCTATTTTCATTACATACTGGTTCACAGTTCGTGCTTCTTCAAAAAAACAGCTATAAAAAAATTTTGAAATAGGCGCACGAAACGAGCTCTCTTTTTCTAAGATATAGTAGGCTATATTTAAGTATGAGGTGAGTGACTGTGAAGGAAACCAAACGAGAGCTTCATCCGTCCGTTGTGGAATTTAAACAATTTGTAAAATCACATCCTAAATTAGTAGAACAGGTTCGAAAGCAGCAAAAAACGTGGAAAGAGCTTTATGAAGATTGGTATTTATTCGGTGCAGAAGATCCAATGTGGGAGGCATATCGTTCAGAAGAAAGTGCAAAGGCTGAACCAGCTGCTGCAACAGAGGAGAAAAAAGATATTATGGGTACAATTGTATCCTCGCTGAAAAACATGGACTTGAATCAAATGCAAAATCATATCACAAATGTAAATTCCGCTATTTCGAATATTCAACAAGTGTTGCAGCAATTTCAACCATCTAAGCCATCAGGTGGAGGAGCAGCTTCCGGGCCAGGGAATCCATTTGGCTTTAGGAAAGATTAAGCGCAATGAGAAAGGATATATACGAGTATATGCAGTCTCGTCCTAAGCTCAACGACTTCGTTCGTGAACAGCCAATGTGGTACCGGCGTTTATCTAGAAATCCTGAAGAACTGGAGAAATTTGAATTAGAATCCAAGCATTACTACAAACAAACGATTCCTCATAAAGTCGAAAAATTTTCGAATTCGATTCAAATGGCAAATATGATGTTTCATATGTTTCAATCCATGAAAAACCAATGATCTCTGCATACATAGCGATGCAGAGATTTTTGCACGTCATGAGTAAAAACAAAGAGTTTGTAAACACTATGGAGAAACGAATGATAAAGGAATGGTATGATGCGCTTACTATTAACGACGGCCTTATGTGTAGTTTCTCTGCTAGGATGCAACCATGATAAACCAAAACCTGAAACTAAAATTTCCTCTCAACCGCGGGCAGCTGAAACGTTTGGTGAAACGAATGTAAAACCTTCACTGATGGTCCACCAGCATGTGAAAGGACAGAACGTATACGTTGAATGTATTCTAAGCGGGTTTTCATTTTCAACAGAGAGTGGATTTCTTCAAATAACAGTAGATGGAAAACCATTTAAAGAAATGAAGCAAGCAGCCTTTGTTTTAAGTGATCTTCCAAAAGGATCTCATACTGTTACGATTGAACTGATGAAATCTAAAGAAGAAAGTTATCAAGTGAGGAATACCTTTACGGTTGAAATTATATAGTTAAAAAGTAGAACTTGTAGTAAATCAGTGTAAGCTGTTTTAGCAAGTTCTTTTTCTTTAGATCCAAAACGTGATAAGATAAAAACGGAGGTGCACAGCCATGCTGACAACAATGAGAACTGTTGAATTACTCGACGAGTCTGATCACGTAGCGAACATGGTGTTACAATCAGACGTAGCCGAGAACTATCGTCAATGTTTATATAGATTAAATAAAGATTCACATGCACAGGCATTAATTGCTCAATTTGTGAAAATAAAGGAACAGTATGAGGATGTTCAGCGATTTGGAAAATATCATCCTGACTATAAAACCATTACGAGACAAGTACGTGATGTAAAGCGTCAAGTTGATTTACATGCGACAATCGCTGCGTTCAAAAAAGCAGAAAATGAATTGCAAAAACTGCTTGATGAAATTAGCGTTATCCTTGGTCAAGCTGTTTCAGAGCATGTTAAAGTACCGACGGGAAATCCGTTTTTTGATACGGGAAGCAGCTGCGGCGGTGGCTGCGGATCTGGTGGAAGCTGCGGGTGCAGCGCATAAGCCGTTCACTGTATAAATCGAACGCAATCAGCACAGGAATTTCCGCAGCAGGCCATTTTACGCTGTGGAACGTAAAACCTGTGCTGATAGACATAAGTAAGATGCTGACTTCTGACAAAACTTGAGCGCCACGTAGCATTTGTATTGGATGTAGCAAAAATAGATGAAGCTTCTAGAAGCTCATCTATTTTTCTACGCTCAATTGATGTGTTTATATACAAAAAGGGTATATTTGTGATTTTTTTGAAAATGACTTGTTCAATAGCTCTGTGCTCGTTAAAATGAGTAAGAAAGAGCATCCAGATATCATCTAAATTCATACATAAAGCACCTACTTCATATAAAAGAATTTATGATAAAGAAAACCAATATAACGTATGCAAAAGGGGAACTAAATATGTTTGTTGAACGTCAAGGAATTGTGGCGTATGTGCATTCTGTTAAGCAAGCAAAAGCATTGCGAAAGTACGGAAATGTACATTACGTATCTAAAGAATTAAAGTATGTTGTCTTATATTGCAACCAAGATGGCATTGAAAAAACAATCCATAAACTTCAGTCTCTACCTTTTGTGAAGAAAGTAGATCCTTCTTATCGGCCGTTTTTAAAAACAGAATTCGAAAATTCAAAGCCGGATAAAGCGAAGGAATATGACTATAAGATAGGAATTTAAACAAAAAAGGAATGTAATGTACATTCCTTTTTTTATTTTACTTGGCCTTAGCAAACGAATAGGCAGGGATGAGGTTATTGCATTGGCGGAATAAAGCGGTTCATTCGCAAAATGCCAATAAGGTGCTGATAGTATAGTGCTGTTTCTGGAAAGGTAGTAGATGGTTTGACATCGAGTACCACAATTTCTTTTCCCGCTTCCTCAGCTGCTCGTTTAAATAACTCAACGCGCTTGCTGTCGTTTTGTTTTAAAACAATTCCTTCTCGGCAAACGTAAAGCGGTTGGAAATTCCCTTCAGCTGTTGGATGCAAGACAGCGATAAAAGAAGCTACTTGTCGATCTTCTTTTACTGTTCGCAGCATAATAAGATGGGCAAGACGATGTTTGTTGCTTTTGACAATCTCTAACAGCTCATAAATATCTGAATACCCTTCTCCGAGCTCAATAAAACGCTGAATCATATGTATTTCCCCCTCTATGTATTAAAAAAGCAAACTCACGTAGTTTAATGTATCACTGAATATTTTAGGAGTAAATAAAAAAATCCCTACAACTACTCATTGTAGGGCCCTTCAATAAAGGGATGTAATCACCTCTGCGATTACAAGCACCTTGATGAAGGCAAAGGGAGAGGAGAAACCGGAGGAAGAACTTATGGGGAAACGTAAGTCTTCTCCGCGGTTGGCAACAACATCGGTTAGATGATGTTGTTACTAGTCAGTATGTCCGTTTTAAACGTTCATATACCTGTTTCGTGAAATTTACTTTTTAAAATATAAAAGACTGATAACATGACAGAGAAAAAGGGTAAATTTACGTTTATGATGACATATTAAAGTAAAGGAAATCTTTTATGAACGAAATGCCGAATGATCTGCATAGGTGTATCTAAGGAGACGGTCGTAAAAGTCCAGCATAAAAGCAAGCTGCTGGGTTATTGCACAGAATGCATACAGCATTGAATAAATTGAGGATTTTTGCTAGTCTTTGTAATTCAAAATATGTTAGGATAATGAAGAATAAGGAAGTAAAAGTAAGGTAGTGATAAGGATGAGAGTAGTAGCAGGTTTATATAAAGGCCATGCGTTAAAGGCGGTTCCAGGATACTCAACCCGCCCTACAACAGATAAGGTGAAAGAAGCTATTTTTAATATGATTGGACCGTTTTTTGAAGGTGGAACAGCTCTTGATTTGTTCGGTGGAAGCGGTGGCTTGGGAATTGAAGCTCTAAGTCGAGGAATAGATAAAGTCATTTTTGTGGATCGGGATGGCAAAGCGATTCAGACGATTAAAGCAAACTTAGCATCCTGTCGGTTAGAAGACCGCGCTGAAGTGTATCGAAATGATGCAGAGCGTGCACTGAAAGCGATAAAGAAAAGGGAGCTGACTGTCGATTTACTTTTGCTTGACCCACCGTATAAAGCACAAAAGTTGAAAGCGCTTATCGAAACGGTAAGTGAAGAAAACCTTCTGGCAAAAACAGGAATTATTGTAGCGGAGCATTCTCATGATGTACATTTAGATAATGAGATTGGTTTATTTGAAAAAATAAAAAGCGAAACGTACGGTATCATTGGTGTTTCTATTTATACATACAAGAAAGAAGAATCAGTTGAATAAATCAATGAGCTGTTAGATGTAGAAAGGGGATACGTATGGGCAGTATAGCTGTTTGTCCAGGAAGCTTTGATCCAGTTACGAATGGACATTTTGATATTATTAAACGAGGCGCAAATGTATTTGATACGATTTATGTGGTTGTTTTAAATAACTCCTCAAAAAGTCCTCTATTTACAGGGGAAGAGCGAGTAGCTTTGCTGAAAGAAGTAACAAAATCACTTCCTAATGTGGTAGTAGAGTCGTACAGCGGATTATTAATGGAGTATGCAAAAGAAAAGCAGGCAAAGACCATTTTAAGAGGTTTGCGTGCAGTATCAGATTTTGAGTACGAGATGCAAATCACATCTGTAAATCGCGTATTAGATAAAGAAATCGAAACGTTATTTATGATGACAAATAATCAATACTCGTTTTTAAGTTCTAGTATTGTAAAAGAGGTAGCTAAATATGGCGGGAATATTTCTGAATTAGTTCCTCCCCCTGTTAGAGAAGCGCTTGCAGAAAAATTTGAACAGCTGTCTCAAAAATAAGATAAAAAAGAACGTGACGTTTTCTTTGCCGATAAGAAAACGTCACGTTCTTTTTTTACTAGGAACGATGAAGAAACGCTCGTTTTGAATATAGATAAATATAGCAGCACAGCGTAAAAATCGTTAGGAGCGGGCCGTACACGTTTAGCCACTGCGATAGAATCGTAACGGACTCCAAGTGAGAAAAAACCGGCAGTGCTCCTTCAGATGCTTGAAAAGTAGTAATGGATTCCCGAAGAGGACCCCATAGAAAGATAGTGAATACTACCGCAAAGCAGCCGTGAAAAATTCGGGCAATAAAAAACGGGAAAAATCGAATATCTGTTTCGGCGAGTATGCTAGCTACTTGTGCTTGAACAGAGAAACCGCTAAAGCCTAATACAAAGCTAACGATGATAATTTGATGAAACAGCAGCGTGTCCGGTGCTTCGCTTGCTAGGCGGCTTCCTAACGTAATTTCAAAAAGCCCCGAAATAAAGGGAAGGCTCAGCTCAGTCCCTATATGACAAAGGGAAAATAAATAAGCTAGACCGCTGCTTAAAACGGCCGTGATATGAGTCACATATAAAAGTTTGTTTAATACAGAAAATAAAATGATAAAACCGCCAATCATTAAGAGAGATTGAACTGCAGAAGTAACCGCATCTCCTAAAAGCTTCCCGATAGGACGCTTATCTTTTAATCGCGTTTTATGCATTTCGTGAAAAGCTAACGATAAAGAAGGTTTTTGAATTACTTGTCCTTTAGGTTTTGCTGATCCATAAAACCGCATCACCAGTCCTACACAAATATTCCCTATGTAATGAGAGAGAGCTAATATGATACCGACAGCTGGATTGTGAAAAAAGCCAACTGCCACAGCTCCAAAAATAAAAATAGGGTTAGATGAGTTAGTAAATGATACGAGTCTTTCAGCTTCAATAGCTGTTAGCTGTTTTTCTTGGCGCAGCCGGGAAGTGATTTTTGCACCTGAAGGAAATCCAGAAGCCATGCCCATTGCTAAAGCAAAACCCCCTACTCCAGGTACTCGGAATAAAGGCCTCATAAACGGCTCTAATAAGATCCCAATGAACTTCACTACGCCAAACCCAATAAGCATTTCTGAAACAATAAAAAAGGGCAGCAGAGAAGGAAAGACGACCTTCCACCATGTGTTGAGACCTCTTACTGAACCTTCTAGCGCTTCTTTTGGATATACAATAAGCGCAATAGCGAGAAGTGTTACGCTCGTCCCGAGCAGAAGTGTTTTCACCATCGATTTATTCAACGAACGATTCATCTCCTTTTCTAAGCTCACGTCATTTTGATAGGAATGAAATGAGGAGTTTTAGGCAAATGTACAAGTTCTTCTATATATCAATATACGAAGCTATGCATCGACTTTATGCCTATGTGTAAGGAGAAAATAAATTCATACTGAATAAAAAGGCGTCTTGTCACATTTGGAAATACAATTCATATACATAAATCAATGCACTTCTAGAATAGTCAAGGAGTAAAAAAACGTATACGCAGCAAGAGAAGAGTAAGAATTTCTTAAAACAACCTTCAGTATAGTATAATGCTTAATAACCACCGTTGATTGAGCAAAACATATCTTTAGCTTCATACAAAATGAACAAATAGAAAATGAAGAATAGTCCTATTGAAGACAGGGCAACAATGATAGAGAAGCTCATCAAAAGTTTTTACATTTTTAGAAGTCTATAAGGTAAAACGAGGGGGCAGGTAAAGTGGAAAGCCCAAAAATAGGAGTTGCGTTAGGCTCAGGTGGAGCTAGAGGTTTTGCACATTTAGGAGTAATCAAAGCGCTAACAGAAAATAACATTCCTATTGATTTTCTAGCTGGCAGCAGCATGGGAGCTTTAGTTGGTGCACTATATGCGTCAGGTATTGAACTGGCAACTCTTTATAAAATGGCGCTAACGTTCAAACGAAAGTATTATTTGGATTTTACCGTGCCAAAAATGGGATTTATTACGGGCAACAGAGTAAAGTCGTTGGTTCGCACTTTTACGCAAAATAGAAACATTGAACAGTTATCTATACCGTTTGCCATTGTAGCGACAGATTTGAAAACAGGAGAGAAAGTGGTATTTAAAAAAGGACCTATCGCTGAAGCGGTGAGAGCAAGTATTTCAATTCCAGGAATTTTTGCTCCCGAAGTAATTGATGGGCGATTGCTTGTAGACGGCGGGGTAGTGGACCGTATTCCTGTATCGGTTGTAAAAGAGATGGGATCTGATATTGTCATTGGAGTCGATGTATCAAAAGCGAAAGTGAATGCAGAAATCAGCTCCATTTTTGATGTCATTATGCAAAGTTTAGATATTTTGCAAGATGAGCTAGTAGCTCACCGAACTATTGCTTCAGACGTTATGATTCGTCCTAATCTCGATACTTTTAGTTCCAGAGCATTTACAAACATTCAAGAAATGATGTCAATTGGTGAACAAGCAGCACATGAGCAGTTGCCTTCTATTCTACAAGCAATTGATCATTGGAAGGAGAACAAAAAAAGTGAAATCTAGAATTAGAATTTTGGTATATTTGGCTGTTATTGCAGTGGTGGCAATGCTTTGTTTTTATCCATTACCGTACTACATTACAAAGCCTGGAATGGCAGAAGAACTTGCGCCTATTATTAAGGTGGAAGATGGATACCATGAAAAAGGGACGTTTATGCTTACAACTGTAAGAATGGGCAGAGCAACTCCTCTTTCATATGGTCTTGCGAAAATACAGGACTTTCATGAAATTTTCCCTACAAAGCAAATTTTGCAGCAGGGTGAAAGCGATGAAGATTACTCGACAAGGCAATTACATATGATGGATACGTCAAAAAATGCCGCTATTTCAGTAGCATATGAAGCAGCTGGAAAGAGCGTTTCCTACCACAATAAAGGCGTATATGTTACATATGTTGTAGAAAATATGCCTGCACATGGAAAACTTCATGTTGGAGATGTCGTGACAAAAGTAGATGAGAAAAAAATTCAAACTGCTGAGGACTTAATCAACTACGTATCGACTAAAAAAGCAGGAGATTCAGTATCAATTTATGTAAAAAGAGATGGCAAAGAAAGCAAACATACTCTAAAAGTTAAAGCATTTCCTGATGAGTCGAAACGAGTAGGCCTAGGAATTGCCTTAGAAACGAACCAAGAATTAAAAGTCAAGCCCGATATACATATTGATACTGAAAAAATAGGAGGGCCTTCAGCGGGACTGATGTTCTCACTTGAAATCTATAATCAGCTTGTTAAAGAGGACATGACAAAAGGCCACCGCGTTGCAGGTACAGGGACTATCAATGATAAAGGAGAGGTAGGACCAATCGGAGGTATTTCACAAAAGATTGTAGCCGCAGATAAAGAAGGAGCAGAGATTTTCTTTGCACCAAATGAAAAAGGGGCTGCTGGCTCTAACTACCGAGAAGCAGTGAAGACAGCCAAAAAAATAAACAGTGATATGAAAATTGTACCCGTAGATTCATTTTCGGATGCCGTAACCTATTTAGAAAAGCTGAAACCATAAAAAAATCGTCTCTTGCAGACGATTTTTTTATGGCCAAATGATAGGAGGCTGCGCATATTCTTGTTTCATAAACTGAGAGCGCAGAGGCTCCTGAAACGGCGTACTATAAACATGTGTCGCTTTAATATCGGTATCAATTTCTTTTAGTTTACATTGCGATACAGTGGATACAATAGGAAGGGACAGCTTTTTCTTAATTGTTTTTAAATAGGCTTGTCCGGTCTTTGACATTCCCAATAAGCGAATATAAGGATCAGCTTGTTGCATCTCACTTTTTGTTGTATTGGTTAAAAGGTGAACGCACATGCGCTGTAAACGGGTTCTCGTATATCGCTTCGTTTTAACATTTGTTAAAAAATCTTCAAATGAAGTAGATGAAGAAATATAAGATAGCAGTCGATGTTCAATACCTTCTTCTATTTCATAAATACGCTGTAAGTCATAAAGTGGAGTAGTTAATAATTTGTATTTCAAAAATGGGAAATAGTGCTCCCAATGATGAAACTGTCCGTGTGCTTGTTTGTAAGCTGCTAATTCGTTTGCTGTACTAACTGGCATATGCTTGCCCAGGTCCCCATTGCTGCTGCTGTCAAAAATAGCTTTACGTATGCTTGTAGCGCTTGAAATAAAAGAGGAAGACAGGGAATCATCGTGATAATGTGATTGAATTCGAGTGATTGTATATGGTTTAATAGATGCATGCTGTTTTTTTATGGCAGCTACATAGCTCATTCCAAGCACATTATTTGGCTGAGATAGATCAATAGGAGCCTCCGTGAAAAGCTGTAAGAAAGCATTGGAAGCTGATTTTGGATAACTGTTTCCTTTTTTCATCTCTTGTTGAATTAAGGCAGATAGTTCTGATTCATGAGCTTCGAGCAAATCAGCGGTGCGGGTAAATGAGTCAATATTGCCATTTTCGCTGCCAAAGCATACAAAGTCAGCGTGAAGGGATTCCAAAATAGAAATAGCGCCGCTTGCGAATGTTTCAGCTTTTTGAGTAGAAAAAGCATAGGGTAATTCAACGACTAAGTCTGCACCAGCGGCTAAAGCCATTCTTGTGCGGGACCATTTCGATACAAGAGCAGGCTCTCCGCGCTGCAAAAAGTGCCCGCTCATCACAGCAATCACACAATCTGCTCCGGTTTGTTGTTTGGCTTGCTGCAAATGATAAGCGTGTCCGTTATGAAAAGGATTATATTCGACAATTATTCCAACTGCTTGCATAATGTCTCCTTTTAATTTATTATTTTTAGTCTAGCTCTTTGTTTTAAAAACGTTTTTTTATGAAAGTAAGAAATTTTTACAAAAAAGCATATTTAAGTACATTATAGTGTAAAGAAAAAATATTGACAAATAATCTTGTGAAAGCTATAATAACCTTTGTTGCCTTGAGGTGATTAACAATGAAATGGACAATACATCAATTGTATCAGTTGCAAAATAAAGGTCTAACATTTGACGAAGTGATTGACGGCAAAGAGT
Organism: Priestia sp. 179-F W1.4 NHS; assembly: GCF_045369295.1. Classification (NCBI taxonomy): domain Bacteria; kingdom Bacillati; phylum Bacillota; class Bacilli; order Caryophanales; family Bacillaceae; genus Priestia; species Priestia sp. 179-F W1.4 NHS. The sequence continues at coordinate 583,672 of NZ_JBIQFF010000001.1, forward strand.
TTATGAATGCTGATCCTCAAATTCGTAGAATGTCAGATGTAAACGTGAAAGGAAGAGCCGACATTAGCTCTTCGAAAGTAACGTTTCACCTTAAAATTTCAGGAGAAATGACGTTGCCTTGTGCTCGTACATTAGTTGACGTTCCGTATCCGTTTGAAATTAACGCAACTGAAACGTTTTTATTGAATGTGAATGCTGATTATGAAGAAGATGCTGAAGTACGCATTGTAGAGGGAGAAACGGTTGATTTACAACCTTTGATTCAAGAGTTAATTATTGTTGAAATTCCTCTGCAGGTATTTAGTGAAAATCAGCAAGCGGCAGGAGCAGCTCCACAGTCAGGAAAAGACTGGGAAGTTGTTACCGAAGAAGAACAGCAGGAAAAAGTAGATCCCCGCTTAGCCGTACTCGAAAATTTCTTTAAAGACAAAAAGAAATAAAAATGCGAAGATCCGGCTTTCGGGCCTTCATATGATTTTAAAATTCTTTTAAGGAGGTGGGAATAATGGCTGTACCTTTTAGAAGAACATCTAAAATGAAGAAAAGAACGCGTCGTACGCACTTTAAATTACAAGTTCCTGGTATGGTAGAGTGCCCAAATTGTGGTGAAATGAAACTATCACACCGCGTATGTAAAGCTTGTGGTACTTACAAAGGAAATGACGTAGTAAGCAAATAATTGCTTATTTAAATAAAAGACCCTCTTAAAGGGTCTTTTATTTTTTTTGCCTTTTTTCCTTCTCTGCCCTTTGGAAGAGAAGGATTTTTCTTATAGAACAAGAACTCTTTTTAAATAAACAATTACTGTTGTAAAAGGATTCATACCTTGTCCATAAGGAGGAAAAAGCATGAAAAAAAGCGAGCTGTTTACTACAAGCCAAGGCATTGCTACATTTGTGATTAATCGCCCTGAAAAGCGTAATGCCATTGATTATGATGTGATGAATGAACTGCAGCAAGCTGTAGATTATGTGAAACATAATCAGTTAGTAAAAGCTTTTGTAATTACAGGTGCTGGTTCAGACGCATTTTGCAGTGGAGGAGATTTAAGCGTATTTCATGAGCTAAAGACTTCGAAAGAGGCGTCTCAAATGTTAACGAAAATGGGGAGAATTCTTTATGAAATTTTAACGCTCCCAAAACCAACAGTTGCCCTTTTGAATGGAACATCGGTTGGGGGGGGTGTGAGCTTGCGATTGCATGTGACTTCCGTATAAGTGCAACACATAGCGAAATGGGCTTTATTCAAGGGAATTTAGGAATTACAACAGGCTGGGGAGGAGGAACCATTCTTCTTGAAAAGCTGCGGTATCAAGAAGCGATGGAAATGATCTACAGTGCTCAGCTGTATGGAGTAGAACGAGCAAAGCAAATTGGATTTCTTTCCTATGTTACGTCGTTTAAAGAGCTAACTATGAGGTGTGAGGAGTGGTTAGCTCCTATTACTCATAAATCGACCCAAGTATTGCAAGCTTACAAAGAAATCGCTATTGAGAAATGGGAGCAAAGCCGGGTTTGGAATCGAATGGAACAAGAAATTCATCGCTGTTCGATATTGTGGGAATCGCCTGAGCATGAAGAAGCGGTTCAAAAGGTCATCGTTAAAAAAACATAGTTATGAACTGCATTTCCATAGCAATATAGTTAATAAGCAAAAGATGAAAGAATCACGGATTTCCCATTTTGCTTCAAAGTATATGAAAGATTTTCTTGATTGAGAAGAGGAACAATAGTCTATCTTATCTAGTAGGTGCATATTCATTTAATAAGTACGGATAAGGAGGGATAGAAAAATGACTTCTTCTCGTCAAGATGCATGGACTCATGATGAAGATTTATTACTCGCAGAAATTGTACTGCGTCATATACGTGAAGGTGGCACTCAGCTAGCTGCATTTGAAGAAGTGGGGAAGAAACTTACACGAACATCAGCAGCTTGTGGCTTCCGCTGGAATTCTTTTGTGCGCAAACAATACAAGACTGGTATTGACCTTGCGAAAAAACAGAGAAAAGAATTAAAAGCAAGAACTGTTTCAAAAGACGACGAGCAGCCTGCACGCTTATCATATATGGAAGCAGAGAAACATATTTCGCTTAATGAGGTAATTAAGTATTTAGAAAATGTAGATCAAGGGCAAAAACACTCGTCGGAGCTTCTCGAAGCTAATGAAGAACTGCAGCAAAAGATTGAACGTTTACAAGAGAAAGTAACGATTTTGGAAAAAGAAAAAAAAGCTTTGCAAAACAATTTGTTAATTGTGGAAGATGACTATAAAGCTCTTATTGAAATTATGGAGAGGGCTCGTAAAATGGTTGTATTAAAAGAGGATGAAAAAAGTAGAAAAGTGAAATTTCAAGTGGATAAAAATTTAAATTTAGAAAAAGTTCAAAAGTAAAGCGAAAGCTTGAATGCTCCCTACTTCATGTTAATCATATATACCACATAGATATAAAATAAACAGCTGGAAATCAGCTGTTTATTTTTGTTCGCTTACACCGTTTGGTAGCCAAATAAGAGGGTTTTCTCCCAAATCACGATCGATATCATACGTTACAGGTACGAACCCCATTTTTGACCAAAAATCACTCGATTTTACTCGCGGGCTTGTTTTGATAGGTAATTGAAAGGATTTGGCATATTCAACGAGCGTTTGACCTAATCCTTTGCGCTGAAAATCGCTGAGCACTTCAAGTTTCCACACTTCAATATACGTTTGAGGCGGCTCGAAATATTGATCGTACTGTTTGTTTCGTTTATAGAGACTCATGCGAGCCACTAAGCTATTTCCAAAATAAATGCCGTAAAACGGAGAATTTATTTCATTATCGGAAATCTTGGCATGTAATTCTTCTAGCATTGAAAGTTCTTGAATGCCATATTCTTTGAATTTCTTGAACTCTTCTAGCGTTTTAAAATTAATTTTTAAATGCTTCACTTCGTAATTCATCCCATATCCCCCTTGTTATGTCTCCTTGCTAGATGAACGAACTGGATTGGTTCGTTCATCTAATATTATATAACAAAAATACAAAATATTCTGTTTTCGTGATTGGTGAACGAATATTCAATGCGCACAAAGAAAAATGAATTCTTTCGGTTAAATACGAAGAATACATTACTATAAACATCACTTTTTAGAAAGGAGGCAAAAGGGAAACAGAATTCAAATAGAAAGCGTTTTCAAAAATTGTAGAGGAGTTTTAAAATTATTGTAGAATTATATGGGGGAAAGTAGAAATTTGAGGAAAGGGGAGAGAAAGGTGAAAAAAATACTGATTGCAAATCGAGGAGAAATTGCTCTTCGTATTATTCATACATGCAAACAAATGGGCATTGAAACGGTGGCTGTCTATTCCGATGCAGATGCAGAACTTCCTTATGTTCAAGCGGCTACAAAAGCACGTCGAATTGGAGAGCCTCCTGTGCAAAAGTCATATTTGAATGTGGAAGAGCTGCTTAGAATTAGTCATGAAGAAAAAGTAGACGCCATTCATCCTGGATATGGATTTTTATCGGAAAATAGTGCATTTGCTAAAAGAGCGATTGATGAAGGTTTTTGTTTTATCGGTCCTTCTCCCGAAATCATTTCGATGATGGGCGACAAAATTGCTGCCCGCGCTGCGATGAAAGAAGCGGGTGTACCTGTTGTCCCCGGCAGCGAAGGTGATGTGACGTCGGTTGAAGAGGCTTGTAAAGTAGCGGGGGTAATTGGATATCCCGTTATGTTAAAAGCAAGCGGAGGCGGCGGAGGAATTGGGATGGTGCGCTGCGATAACGAAGAAGCAGTAAAACAAGTATATGCCTCAACAAAAGCAAGAGCAAAAGCATATTTTGGTCATGAAGGAATGTTTATTGAAAAGCTTATCACAAACGCAAAACATATCGAGGTACAGGTCTTTGGAGATCAGCATGGTAATGTCGTTCATCTTTTTGAACGCGATTGTTCTGTACAAAGAAGAAATCAAAAAGTGATTGAAGAAGCCCCTGCGCTTTCTTTAAAAGAAAGTACGCGACAAGCCATGCAAAACCAAGCCGTTCAAGCGGCTAAAGCAATCGGCTATTTTAATGCGGGTACGGTGGAGTTTATCGTGGATGAAGACGAAAAATTTTATTTTCTTGAAATGAACACGCGGCTGCAAGTTGAGCATCCGATCACCGAGCAAATTGCAGGGGTCGATTTAGTTAAGTGGCAGATTTTAGCTGCGCGCGGTGAAAAGCTTCCTCGTATGCAAGAGGAAATAGCAGCAAATAACTACGCCATTGAATTTCGAATTTATGCAGAAGATCCGTTTACTTTTTTACCGGCTCCGGGGAAAATTACGGGTTATCACTTGCCGGAGCGAACCTACGCGCGCGTAGATAGCGGCTACAGTGATATGAATGCGGTTACACCTTTTTATGATCCAATGATTGCAAAGGTTATCATTACTGGTCGTACGCGTTCAAATGCAATTGAACTAGCTAAATCATATTTTACAGAAGCTGTTGTAGAGGGAATCAAAACAAATATTCCTCTATTTAAGCAGTTGTTAAATGAAGAGTTATATGAAAAGGGCACCTATAACACATCGTTATTATCAACAGTATTAAATAAAGGAGGAGCACCACAATGAGTGAAATCAAAGCGACAATGGCAGGCATGGTATTTAATGTGTTTGTTCAGCAAGGAGCAAGTGTAACTAAAGGAGAAGTTGTTGTTGTATTAGAATCTATGAAAATGGAAATTCCTATTGAAAGCGATCAAGCTGGTATTGCAGAGACTGTCCATATAGCCGTGGGGGATTTTGTGAACGAAGGCGACGTTTTGGTGACTATTTCATAACTCATAAAGGGGAGATATCATGATACATACAGGTGAATCTCAGAAAAAATATGATGAAAATCGTCAAAAAGTAGAGCGTGGCAACGCCGAGAAGTATAAAGAGAAACTTGCAAAACAACAGAAGCTTTTTGTAAGAGATCGTTTAGCCCTTTTATTCGATGACGGGAAATATGAAGAAGACGGCATGTTTGCAAATAATAAAGCCGAAGGGTTGCCGGCAGACGGTGTTGTAACTGCGATTGGAAAAGTAAACGGTGAAACGGTTTGTGTAATGGCTAATGACTCTACTGTAAAAGCAGGGTCTTGGGGAGCTAGAACAGTAGAAAAAATTATTCGGATTCAAGAAGTTGCAGAAAAACTGCATGTGCCTTTACTGTACCTAGTGGATTCTGCTGGAGCGCGTATTACGGATCAATTAGATATGTTTCCAAACCGCCGAGGAGCTGGAAGGATCTTTCACAATCAAGTAAAACTTTCCGGCGTCATTCCTCAAATTTGTTTGCTTTTCGGTCCGTCAGCAGCTGGAGGGGCTTATATCCCTGCATTTTGTGATATTGTTGTGATGGTAGATGGGAACGCTTCTATGTACTTAGGGTCGCCGCGTATGGCCGAAGCCGTTATTGGAGAAAAGGTTACGCTAGAAGAAATGGGAGGAGCACATATGCACTGCAGCGTTAGCGGGTGCGGGGATGTGCTGGCTTATTCTGAAGAAGAAGCTATTTCGTATGCCAAATCTTATTTAACGTACTTTCCACAAAACTATCAAGAGAAGCCTAAAGTACAAAAAGCTAAAGAGCCTAAGCAGACAAAAGATTTAATAGAACTAATTCCGGAGAATCAAAATGTTCCATTTGATATCTATGAAGCAATTGATACCCTTATTGACGAGGGGAGCTTTTTTGAAATAAAAAAACTGTTTGCTGCCGAATTGGTAACAGGGCTTGCACGAATAGATGGAAAAGTAGTAGGGATTGTTGCTAATCAGCCAAAAGTTAAAGGGGGAGTACTGTTTGTAGATTCAGCAGATAAAGGCGCAAAATTTATTCAATTGTGCGATGCATTCCATATTCCTTTGCTGTTTTTAGCTGACGTGCCTGGATTTATGATTGGAACCAAAGTAGAAAGAGCTGGCATCATTAGACATGGAGCCAAATTAATTGCAGCGATGAGTTCAGCTACAGTTCCTAAAATTTCCGTAGTCATGCGTAAAGCTTATGGCGCAGGGCTTTACGCTATGGCTGGTCCGGCTTTTGAACCAGATTGCTGCATTGCATTGCCTACTGCTCAAATTGCCGTAATGGGTCCTGAAGCTGCAGTAAATGCCGTCTATTCTAATAAAATTAATGAAATTGAAGATCCGAAAGAGCGGTTCATGTTTGTTAAACAGAAACAGCAAGAGTATAAAGAACACATCGATATCTATACGCTGGCATCTGAACTTATTATTGACGACATCGTTCCTGCTAACGAACTGCGTCGAACGTTAATTGACCGCTTTCGCTTATATGAAACAAAGAATGTGACCTTTAGCCGTCGTAAACATCCGGTGTATCCCGTATAATAGAAAAAAACGGGATCACTCTAAATAATTTACAATAAGCCCGGTGATTTTTAATCACACGGGCTATATGAATAGGTAAAATTTAAAGAATGCATTTAATTCAAAGCATTTTTTTGCTAAAATGAAACTCAATAATAGAAAGAGGAACAAAAAATACGATGAAAACTATAGGTATTATTGGAGGCGGATCATTAGGTCTGTTGTTTAGCGCGTATTTATCAGATTGTTATGATGTAACCTTGTACACGAAAACACCAACTCAAGCAAAGTGTATTAACGAAAATGGAATTACCTTACATAGACAAGGGGAACATCACACGAAAAAAGTCAGTGCTATCCCTCTGGAAAAAAACATAAAAGAAGCAGATTTAATCATTATTACTGTAAAACAGTATCATTTAAAAGAGATTATTCCTTTTATTAAAACCCTTACTATACATACTCCCCTTTTGTTTATCCAAAACGGTATGAGCCATATTGAAATTCTCAAAAACCTCCCGCAGCGCACTCTCTATTTGGGTACAGTTGAACATGGGGCAATGCGTACAAATATGGATAGCGTCCATCATACAGGAATAGGAACAACCCGTATTGCTTCGTACAGAGGAGAAATGGAGTCTATCTTACCAATTGTGAATTTTCCTTGGGTAATTGAAAAAGATTGGTATGCGATGCTGGTGAAGAAATTAGTTGTAAATGCGCTCATTAATCCTCTTACGGCGCTGTATCGCGTGAAAAATGGGCAGCTGATTCACAACAGCTATTTTTATAAAACGATGCGCCTATTGTTTGAAGAGATTGCAGATGTATTAAAACTAGATTCAGCTTTTAATTATTGGGAAAATGCGCTGGGGGTTTGTTCGCGCACGAGTACCAATCAATCTTCTATGCTAAAAGATATACAGGAGGGGCGGCAAACCGAGATTGATGCTATCTTAGGTTATATCCAAACACAAGCTGCTGAAAAAAGAACGTCGACGCCTATTGTTGACTTTTTATATAGGTCAATAAAAGGAATCGAAGAAGAAAAGGGTGAGTAACATGGGAAGTTTTATTGCTGGCGTTTTTGCGACGTTTGTCACTCTGCCGCTCGTCGGTTTTTTTATTCTATACATGCTTTTACGCAAACTGACGAAAAATAAAAGGAAATCTGTCCACATAGCAACGTACATTACTACGGTTTTTCTTATTTTGTCCGTGCATTATGCAGCTGTGGAAATTTTCGGGCACTCTTTTTTGTGGTTGATTGCGTTAGTCCTTTTAGTTGTGGCAATGATTATGATGTTTGTACATTGGAAAGTCAAACATGACTTAGAAATGAAGCTTATTGCGAAAGGGTTCTTTCGGATGAATTTCGTTTTGTTTCTTATTGCACATATTGTGTTAAATATAGGTGGAATCGCTTTTCGTATTTCCTCTCTGTAAAGCATGTTACTAGACGTGAGCAGTTACATTATGGATAATGAAGCTATATGTAGAGAATATAAGTATTAGGAAAAGAAAGGAAGTTCTTTCATGGAGATTACAGACGTCTCTTTAAAGGCGGGAAACAAACTAACGAACGATTACATAAAAGGTGAAAAGCAAGCACTTTCCTTTTTTCATTATAATATACAAGAAAAAGACGTATATGAAAAACGTTTAGCGGACGTTCAAAAGCAGTCTTATCCAAGAGAACAGCTTGCTGAGTATCTGCTTGATTTTAATAAGCGCTACGGAGCATCTTCTAAGACGATTGAAAATATTGAAAAGCTAAAAGATCCTAACAGCGTAGTGGTCGTTGGAGGTCAGCAAGCGGGGCTGCTTACGGGTCCTTTGTACACCATTCATAAAGTGATTTCAATTGTGCTGCTAGCTAAACAACAAGAGGCAGCTCTAAACGTGCCCGTGCTTCCGGTATTTTGGATTGCTGGAGAAGATCATGATTTTGCTGAGATCAACCATGTATACACAGAGCATAAAAACCAGCTTTTAAAGAAAACGTTAAAGCATTCTTTAAAGAAAAAGCAAATGGTTTCTCAAATCGAATTAGATCATGAAGCCTGTAGAAGCTGGGTTCGTGATGTTTTTCAAACGTTTAACGAAACGGTGCATACAAATCAGGTGTTACACTTTGTTTTAGAGGCGTTAGATAAATCACGTACCTATGTCGATTTCTTTGCTCATTTGGTTACCACATTGTTTGCAGAGTCAGGTCTTATTTTAATGGATGCAGCTTCTAGAGAAGTGCGCAGCATTGAATCTTCTTTCTTTGTGACGTTAATTGAACAAAATGACAAATTATCGTCAGCCGTTATGGAACAGCAAACAGAGATTCAAAAACAATACGGACGAATGATTGAAGTGGGAGAAGAAACGGCCCATCTCTTTTATTCACACAACGAAAACAGAGTACTTTTAGAAAGAGACGCAGAGCAAGAGCAGTTTGTTGGAAAGCAAAATGAACTCGCGCTGTCTAAAGAAGAGCTGGTTCAAATTGCTAAACAAACGCCAGAGCTTCTTAGTAATAACGTTGTGACTAGACCCCTTATGCAGGAGTACTTACTTCCTACCCTTGCGTTTATTGCAGGTCCAGGGGAAGTAGCGTATTGGGCAGAGCTTGAAAAAGCATTTTCTTTATTTAGCTTTAAAATGCCTCCCGTGGTTCCGAGGTTATCCTATGCAATCGTAGAAAGACATATCGAGAAGTATATGGATGAACTTCAGTTAGACCTTTCGAATGTCATTAACAAAGGCGTAGATGCAGAGAGGGAGCACTGGCTTAAGACAGAAGTTCACAACCCGTACGAAATGTATTTTGAAAAAGCGAAAGAAGATTTTGAAAAAATCCATAAAACTCTTCGTGAAAATATTCAAAAAGAAGACAAAACATTTGATGAAGTCATGCTTAAAAATCGAGCGATTATTCAAAAGCAGTTTGAAACCATTCAAAAGATTGTCGAATCCAAACAGCTCATTAAGCACGATGTGAAGCATTCAAAATATGCTCAAATTGAACTTGCTCTTCGTCCCTACAATGCTCCACAAGAACGCATGTGGAATATTATGTATTATTTAAACGGCTATGGTATGCAATTTGTGTCAGATTTACTAAGTGCTGAAGTCGAATTAAATCACCAGTTAAAAGTCTATTATGTCTAATAAAATCCTGCTGAAAAGCAGGATTTTTATTTTGAAAAAGAGAACAAGTTTACAAGGTGAATGTCAGCCAATTGAATCCTTATAAGGTATTTATTTCTAATTACACAAAAAAACCTTATATTCCTTACATTTTATTCTACGAATATGTCCTACTTTTAACAAAATGACACTATTTGTGACAAAAAGACAAAATTCTACTTAATTCTTATATAAATAGCTGAAATAATGTTGAACTTTGATATATAATATAAACGTGTATATATATCAAAGAAAAACACCGTTTTTTGCTTTTTGTATACATAACTAAGTAGTTTAGAAAGAAGTAGGTGTCATAATGTTTAATCACACAACTGTTTTGCTTAAAGAAGCAGCGGAAGGCTTAAATATTAAGCCGGATGGAGTATATGTCGACTGCACGCTTGGCGGAGCAGGTCATAGTGAATATATCGTAAAACAGCTATCAGAAAAAGGGAAATTAATTGCGTTTGATCAAGACGATGTTGCTCTTGAAAATGCAAAAGAAAAATTAGCCCCGTATCTAGACAGAGTTATTCTAATCAAAAGTAATTTTCGCTATTTAAAAGAGCAGCTAATGAAACATGGAATTGAAGAAGTAGATGGAGTATTGTTTGACCTAGGCGTCTCGTCTCCTCAGTTGGATACACCAGAGCGAGGGTTCAGCTTTCATCATGAGGCCCCGCTTGATATGCGCATGGATCAAAACTCAAAGTTTTCTGCGTACAACGTAGTAAATGAATGGCCTTATGAAAAACTTGTAAAAATCTTTTTCCAATACGGAGAAGAAAAGTTTTCGAAACAAATTGCCCGCAAGATTGAAGCATATCGAGAGTCTAAACCAATTGAAACAACGCTAGAGCTGGTTGATCTTATTAAAGATGGTATTCCAGCACCAGCTAGACGAACGGGCGGACATCCGGCAAAACGGATTTTCCAGGCTATTCGCATTGCTGTAAATGATGAGCTTCAAGTATTTGAAGATGCAATTGAACAGGCCATGGATGTAATCAAAAAAGGTGGACGTGTAAGTGTTATTACCTTCCATTCACTTGAAGACCGAATTTGTAAAGTAGCGTTTAAAAATGCAAGCACGGTTCCGCAGCTTCCTCATGGACTGCCGGTTATTCCAGAAGAATTTAAACCTAAAATGAAAGTCATCACAAGAAAACCTATTTTACCTTCAGAAGAAGAGGTAGAAGAAAATAAGCGCGCGCGTTCGGCAAAGCTTCGAATTGTTGAGAAATTAGTCTAATAAAAGGGTTTAATCAAAGAGGAGGGGACGAGAATGAACAATGCAGCATACAAAGTAAGAGAGCAAGACCAGCAGCAGAAGCAGCAAAAGACGGTACGTCAAGTTGTTCGAAAGACAAAAAGAAAAATCACGGTTGGTGAAAAAATTGTGTATTCTGGGTTTGTCGCACTCATGCTGTTTGGGTCTGTGCAAATCATTTCAAATCAATCTTCGCTTTATAGCATCAGTGAAGAAGTGCAATCACTCGATGGAAAGATTGACAAGCAAGAAGCAAAAAACAATGAGTTAAAATTACAGGTAACAGAGTTAAGTGCATACGATCGTATTTGGACAAAAGCAAAAGAACTTGGACTAAAATTGAATGAAAATAACGTAAAAGTCGTTAACGATTAATTGCGATGACTACGCCAAGAAAAAATAGCAATATTAGTACAGGAGCAGCAATATTAATTTTAATATTTGCATTGCTCTTTTTTGTATTAGCCATCAGGTTCTTTTACATCCAAGCGACGGGCAAAGCAGACGGAGAAGCTTTAGCCGAAATTGCACAAAAACAGCATACGCGAACGTCTAAAATTGAAGGACAGCGCGGTACGATTTACGATCGAAATGGAGAAGCAATCGCCCAAGACACGGGTGCTTATACGGTTGTGGCGATTTTAGATAAAAAACAAACAAAAGATAAAGATCACCCGCAACATGTGGTAGACCCAGAAAAGACGGCTCAAAAATTAGCCCCATTGTTGAAGATGGACGAATCGAAAATTGAAAGCATGTTAACGAGAGGAATTAAACGTGGTACCTTCCAAGTAGAACTTGGCCCAGGCGGACGTGATATTGATAACGTGCTAAAGCAAAAAATTGAGAAGCTAAATCTCCCGGGCATCACGTTTTTACGCGATTCGAAGCGCTTCTATCCAAACGGTGTATTTGCCTCAAGTATTTTAGGATATGCACAAAAAGATGATACGGGTAAAATCGTAGGGAAAATGGGAATTGAAAAAGTATTTGATAAGCAGCTTTCTGAAGAAGATGGATATGTGAAATACGAAGCTGCTAAAAACGGAATTAAGCTTCCGGATCCAAAAGAGTCAATTGTAGCTCCGAAAAATGGAGACAGTGTCACGCTTACAATTGATGAAAAAATTCAAACGTTTTTAGAGGATGCAATGACAGCTGCTGCTAAAGAATATAAACCAGAAGAGCTAATGGCAACGGTAGTAAATCCGAAAACCGGTGAAATTTTGGCGATGTCAAATCGTCCTTCATTTGACCCAAATATTCGTGATATCACGTCTTATCGTAATCCGTTTGTTGAAAACAGCTATGAACTTGGTTCAACGATGAAAATCTTTACGCTAGCAGCCGCGATTGATGCAGGCGTTTATAACGGCGAAGACCGCTATCAGTCGGGATCTTATAAAGTAACGAAAAACAGCGTTCCGATTAACGATCACAACGGCGGAGTCGGCTGGGGAGCTATTACATTTAATGAAGGAATTCAAAGGTCTTCAAATGTAGCGGTTGCCATTTTAGCCAACGAAAAATTAGGTACCGACCGTTTGTATAAATACTTGGACAAGTTTGGCTTTATGGATAAGACGGGAATTGACTTGCCAAATGAAGCTTCTAGTAAGTTAGTGACGAAGTACCCGAGAGACCGCGTAACCACTGCGTTTGGACAGGCGTCTGCTTTTACGCCTATTCAAGAAATTCAAGCGGCTACTGCGATTGCAAATGACGGGAAAATGATGAAGCCTTACGTGATTAAACAAGTAGTCGATGAAACAAATAAGAAAACAATTAAGAAAACAAAACCTACCGTAGTAGGCCAGCCTATTTCTAAAAAAGCAGCGAACGAAACGCTAGGTATTTTAGAAACCGTTGTTTCTTCTGATGATGGAACAGGTAAACCTTACGCGATTGAAGGATACGATGTCGCTGGAAAGACGGGAACAGCTCAAATTCCTGGGCCTACCGGAGGTTACCTGCATGGACACGGGAAAAATTTCATTTCCTTTATGGGCTTTGCACCAGCAAAGGATCCAAAGCTCCTTGTCTATGTAGCCGTTAAAAATCCAACTCTCACGCCTCAAGAAACGGGTACTGCGCCGCTTACAGCTGTATTTAATCCGGTGATGAAAAATAGTCTGCAGTATTTAGGAGTGGAGCCTCAAAAAACGGATGAAGACGGAAAAGAAACGAAAGAAAAGAAAGTGGATTCAGAAATCAAGCTTAAATCTTACGTTAATGAATCAGTTGATAGTACCGTGAAAGACTTAAAACAAAAAGGGCTTGTTCCTGTTGTAATAGGTAAAGGAGATACGGTAGAAAGCCAATCACCGACTTCTGATACCATTGTCACTGGTCAACGCGTGTTCATTAAGACAAACGGAAAAGCCACAATGCCTGATTTAACAGGTTTTTCACATCGTGACGTTATTCGCTTTAGTGAATTTGTCAACGTTCGACCTAGCGCACTTGAAAATGGTTATGTTGTAAGTCAAAGTATTAAAGCAGGAGATCCGCTAAAAGCAGGAACATACCTGAAAGTGGAACTTGAAACGCCTAAAGAATTTTCAAGCACGTTAAATAAGCTAAAAGAAACGGAAAAAAGTGAATCTGACAGTAAAAAAGACGATAAGCAACTTGACTAGAAAATAAGTTCTAGTGAATCCTGTACAAGCATATATTGGAACGAGCCGATTCAGAGGAGGTTCTAATATATGCGGGTATCAGGAGTCACAGTTCGTAAAAGGCTAGCCATTGTTTTGTTTGTCGGTTTTATTGTGTTTTTGATTATTGATACAAGGCTTGGATATGTACAGTTGCTGACTGGGGATACGCTAACTGAAAAAGCCAAAGACTTATGGAGTCGGAATATTCCTTTTGAACCTGAAAGAGGAAAGATACTAGATCGCAATGATGTGGCACTTGCTACAAATAAAAGTGCACCGACCGTTTTAGTTATGCCAAGACAAGTTGAAAATCCAGCTGTTACGGCTGAAAAGTTAGCAAAAGTGCTGGGAGCATCAAAAGAAAAAGTATATGAACAAATAACAAAAGCTTCTTCTAGCGTATATTTGCGTCCTGAAGGAAGAAAAATTTCACATGCGAAAGCAAATGAAGTGCGAAATTTAAATTTAAAAGGCGTATATATAGCTGAGGATTCGAAGCGGTACTATCCGTTTGGAAGTTATTTGTCGCATGTATTAGGCTTTGCGGGAGTAGATAATCAAGGGTTAACGGGCCTTGAATTATATTATGATAAAGAGCTAAAAGGACAAAAAGGTTCAGTTAAATTGTATTCTGATGCTAAAGGTAAAAAGATGCCCAATATAGCCGATGACTACACAGCGCCTGTGGACGGGCTCGATTTGAGATTGACCATTGATTCACGTGTGCAAACAATCATGGAGCGTGAGTTGGATAATGCTCAGACAGCTTATAATCCAGATGGTATGATTGCCATTGCCATGAATCCTAAAAACGGTGAAATTTTAGGTATGTCAAGTCGTCCGGGCTTTGATCCGACGGATTTTAAAAATGTGAAGCCTGAGGTGTATAATCGCAATCTTCCAATCTGGAGCGTATATGAGCCCGGATCAACGTTTAAGATTATTACACTGGCAGCTGCTCTTGAAGAAAAGAAAGTGGATTTACTAAAAGATCAATTCTACGATGATGGAGCCGCGGAAGTTGGAGGAGCGAGACTTCGCTGCTGGAAAAAAGGCGGACACGGACAGCAGTCTTTTTTAGAAGTTGTACAGAACTCATGTAACCCTGGTTTTGTGGAGCTTGGGGAACGTTTGGGAAAAGAGAAATTGTTCAAATACATTAAAGAATTTGGCTTTGGTCAAAAAACAGGTATTGATTTACAAGGGGAAGCAAAAGGAATTTTGTTCCCGCTTGAGCGCGTGGGTCCGGTTGAACAAGCTACAACAGCTTTTGGGCAAGGGGTTGCTGTTACGCCTATTCAACAAGTAGCTGCTGTTTCAGCAGCCGTAAACGGTGGAACGCTTTATGAACCTTATATTGCAAAAGAGTGGGTGGATCCAACTACCGGAAAAGTTGTAAGCAGTCATAAACCGGTTGCTAAGCGAAAAGTTATTTCCGAGGAAACGTCTAAGCAAGTGCGTTTTGCTCTTGAAAGTGTAGTCGCACAAGGAAGCGGAAAAGGAGCTTTTGTGGAAGGGTACCGCGTTGGAGGAAAGACGGGTACGGCGCAGAAAGCTCAAAATGGAAAGTATTTAAAAAATAATCACATCGTTTCTTTTATCGGTGTTGCACCAGCAGATAACCCTGAAATTGTCGTGTATGTTGCGGTTGATAATCCAAAGGGCACCATTCAGTTTGGTGGAGTGGTAGCAGCTCCGATTGTAGGTAAAATGATTGAAGACAGTTTGCGTGTGATGGACGTTAAACCGCGTAAAGGACAAATTGAAAAAGAGTTAACGTGGCTGGACACACCAATGATAAAAGTACCAAATGTCGTAGGAATGTCAAAAAAAGAGTTACAAGAACAGCTACTTAATTTAAAATTAGATGTGAGTGGCGAAGGAGATAAAGTGGTCAAGCAGTCTCCTGCAGCCGGAACGAAAGTTAAAGAAGGCGAAACGGTTAGAATTTATATGGGAAAATAAAAATCTCTATAAACTATTATTCTTCCTTGCATGATAATCAGCAGGTTACGCTGCGTGTGAACATGAAATCAACAAATAAGCCTTGGGGGTGTTCCCTCCGGGCTTCTTTTTCTGTAAAATGTAATAGGTTAGGTGCTAGAAAAAGAAGAATAGTTGCCATAGCGTCTTATAACAAACGTTTCACTTTACAAATAGAGAGGACATGGTAGGAATGGATTTACGAGAACTACTAACACATTTACATGATTTTGTTCAGCTTCCTGAACAGAATATTGATATTACGTCAATTGAAATGGATTCAAGAGAAGTTAAGCCCGGAGCATTGTTCATTTGTATAGACGGCTATACGGTTGATGGTCATAGCTTTGCACAGATGGCTGTGGAAAAAGGGGCAGTAGCAATCTTAGCAGAAAAGCCTGTGGATGTAGAAGTGCCCGTTGTACGCGTGAAGAGTACAAAGCGAGCAATGGCAGTGCTGGCGGATGCTTTCTACAATCAGCCCACACAAAAAATGCATTTAATTGGTGTAACAGGCACAAATGGAAAAACAACGATTACACATTTAATTGAGCATATCTTTAAATCACAGCATAAAAAGACGGGTCTCATTGGAACGATTGAAATTCGTATTGGTGATACGTCTTATGATGTGAAAAACACAACGCCTGAATCGCTGACTCTTCAAAAAACATTTAATCAAATGGTGGAAGAGAATGTAGAAGTAGCGATGATGGAAGTATCATCTCACGCGCTTGACTTAGGACGCGTACACGGGTGCGACTTTGACGTGGCGGTATTTAGTAACTTAACGCAAGATCACCTCGACTATCATCATACAATGGAAGATTATCGTCGTGCGAAAGGGTTGCTATTTGCACAGTTAGGAAATGCTTATAACCATACTCGTCCTAAATTTGCTGTTCTTAATGTCGATGATGCGGCAACCGAGGAATATATTAAAAACACGGCTGCTACAGTGATTACGTACGGTATTGACCGTGAAAGTGATATTCGTGCAACGAATATTCAAATTACAAACAGCGGCACAACGTTCGATTTGACAACACCGACAGAAACGGTTTCTGTAGA
This sequence comes from Priestia sp. 179-F W1.4 NHS, assembly GCF_045369295.1. Taxonomy (NCBI): domain Bacteria; kingdom Bacillati; phylum Bacillota; class Bacilli; order Caryophanales; family Bacillaceae; genus Priestia; species Priestia sp. 179-F W1.4 NHS. The sequence goes on from NZ_JBIQFF010000001.1 coordinate 600,199, forward strand.
AATGAAGCTTATTGGGAAATTTAGCGTCTACAACGTATTAGCGGCTACGGCTGCATGTTTAGTATCTGGTCTCCCTCTGTCAGTTATTGTCGAGGAAATAAAAGTGTTAGAAGGTGTGTCTGGGCGTTTTGAAGTGGTTGATGCGCAGCAAGATTTTACGGTTATCGTGGATTATGCCCACACGCCGGACAGCTTAGAGAACGTGTTAAAAACTGTAAAAGAATTCGCAAAACGCAATATATATGTTATTGTTGGTTGTGGCGGAGATCGAGATCGTACAAAACGACCAATCATGGCTCGGATTGCAGCTGAATACAGTACACAAGCTATTTTGACATCTGATAATCCACGAAGTGAAGATCCATTGGCTATTTTAAAAGATATGGAAGAAGGTTTGGATACAGATAACTATGTGACGATTGCTGATCGTGCAGAAGCTATTCGCTATGCAGTGGAAACAGCGCATGCAGATGATGTTATTGTCATTGCTGGAAAAGGGCACGAGACCTATCAAATTATTGGTAAAAAAGTATTCGATTTTGACGATCGAGAAGTAGCACGCAAAATGATTGAGGAGCGAAAGTAGTAATGAAATGGGTAGAGAACAAAATGAGTCGGAATGAGTTAGAAGTTAAGGAGGGGACATCGTGCTAGAACAATCAATTTTATTGACAATCGGCGTAGCCTTTTTGATTACGGTTGTATTGTCGCCGATTTTTATTCCCTTCTTAAGAAGATTAAAGTTTGGTCAAAGTATTCGTGATGAAGGCCCGAAATCTCACCAGAAAAAATCAGGTACACCTACAATGGGCGGTATCATGATTTTATTATCTATTATTGTGGCAACTCTTATTATGGTCAATCAATATGCAGAACTTACATATAAGACGTTTCTATTATTATTTGTCACAATCGGATTTGGTTTATTAGGATTTTTAGATGATTTTATAAAAGTAGTGTTAAAGCGTAACCTTGGATTAACATCTAAACAAAAGTTTTTAGGTCAGGTTGTCATTTCAATTATTTTTTACTTTATTGCAAGACAGTTTGAGTTTTCAACTGAAGTGACGATTCCAGGAATTAAAGACCCAATCGATTTAGGTTGGTTTTATGTTGTTTTCCTCATCATCTGGCTTGTTGGTTTTTCAAACGCGGTCAACTTAACGGATGGATTAGACGGACTTGTATCTGGTACAAGTGCGATTGCTTTTGGTGCATTTGCAGTTCTCGCCTGGAATGCAGAGCAGTTTGAACTATCTATTTTTTCAGTTGCTGTAGTAGGAGCTGTGTTAGGATTTTTAGTTTTTAATGCCCATCCTGCAAAAGTATTTATGGGAGATACGGGTTCTTTAGCGCTAGGAGGAGCTATCGCTACGGTGGCTGTCTTAATGAAAATGGAATTCTTGCTTGTTATTATCGGTGGTGTGTTTGTTATTGAAACATTATCTGTTATTATTCAAGTCGCATCTTTCAAAACAACAGGAAAACGTGTGTTTAAAATGAGCCCGCTTCATCACCATTACGAGCTAAGCGGCTGGTCGGAATGGCGCGTAGTTATGACTTTTTGGGCTGTAGGACTATTATTTGCAATGCTTGGAATTTATATCGAGGTGTGGATTTAAATGAAATCAGTCAATACGTATCAAGGTAAACAAGTACTTATTTTAGGATTAGCCAAGAGCGGTTTAGCAGCCGCTCAGTTAGTTAAACAGCTTGGTGCTAAAGTAGTCGTTAATGATCAAAAACCGTACGAAGAGAACGCAGCAGCACAGGAATTAGAAAAAACGGGCATTGAAGTTGTCTGTGGACATCATCCGCTTGAGCTTTTAGACAAAGCGGATGTTATTGTAAAAAACCCTGGGATTCCGTATTCAAATGTTCTATTGCAAGAAGCATTAAAGCGACATATTCCGATTTTAACAGAGGTAGAATTAGCTTATGAAATTAGCGAAGCTCCTTTTATCGGAATTACGGGAAGCAATGGGAAGACAACAACAACAACGCTCATTTATAAAATGTTAGAAGAAGATCAAAAGCAGCCGTTGATTGCTGGAAATATTGGAACAGTAGCTTGTGAAGTGGCGCAAAAAGCAACAAAGGACAATGTAATTGTAACGGAGCTTTCTTCTTTTCAGCTGATGGGAATTGAAAAATTCCGTCCGAAAATCTCTTTATTATTGAATTTGTTTGATGCTCACTTAGACTATCATGGTACAAAAGAGGAATATATCAAAGCGAAAGCAAATCTCTTTAACAATCAAACAAGTGAAGACTTTGCCGTTATTAATGCGGATGATGAGCTAGTGATGAAAGCTAGTGCAAATATTAAAGCGACAAAAGTACCTTTTTCTGTTACAGCTCAAACGACAGAAGGAGCGTATATTAAAAACGAAACGATTTTCTTTAAAGATGAAGAAGTGATGTCGTTAAAAGATGTGGTGCTGCCAGGCAAACATAATCAAGAAAATATTTTAGCGGCTGTATCCGTTGTGAAGCTGTACGGCTGTTCAAATGAAGCTATCTACTCCGTGCTCACAACGTTTGCTGGTGTTAAACACCGCGTTCAATATGTCACGACAATCAACAAACGTAAGTTTTATAATGACTCTAAAGCTACAAATATGCTTGCTACAAAAGTAGCTCTTTCCGCTTTTTCACAGCCGACGATTCTACTTGCAGGCGGACTCGATCGCGGCAATGAGTTTGATGATTTAAAAGAAGAGTTTAAAAATGTGAAAGCTGTTATTACGTTTGGTGAAACGGCTCCTAAAATTGAACGCGTAGCCAAAGAAGAGGGAATACAAATTGTAAAACGTGTCGATAATGTTAAACAAGCAGTTTCAGAAGCATATGCTTGTTCAGATGAAGAAGATGTTATTTTATTATCTCCTGCTTGTGCAAGCTGGGATCAATTTAAAACTTTTGAAGAACGTGGTGACATCTTTATTGAATCTGTGCATAAACTGAAATAAGGGCTTGTCTAAACACCTAGAAAATACACTAGCCCTAATCTATTTTTAGAGGTGTGTGACAGTGTCGACAAAAAGGTCTACCCCAGATTTTTTTCTCATAATCGTTACGCTTTCCTTGCTAACCATCGGCCTTATCATGGTATACAGTGCAAGTGCGGTATGGGCTACATACAAGTTTAATGATTCTTTTTTCTTTGCTAAACGCCAGCTCTTATTTGCAGGGCTTGGAGTATGCGCGATGTTTGTCATCATGAATATTGATTATTGGATGTGGCGTACGTGGGCAAAGCCAATTGTAATCATTTGCTTTGTTATGCTGGTACTTGTATTGATTCCGGGAGTAGGGCTAGTACGGAATGGGTCGCAAAGTTGGATAGGAGTTGGAGCGTTTTCGATTCAGCCTTCAGAATTTATGAAGTTTGCTATGATTATATTTTTAGCGAAATATTTATCAGAAAACCAGAAGAAAATTACATCCTTTAGAAAAGGAATGTTACCGGCGTTATTACTGGTTTTCTTACCGTTTGGCATTATTATGATGCAGCCGGATTTAGGAACTGGAACGGTGCTTGTTGGAACTTGTTTAGTCATGATTTTTGTTTCAGGAGCAAAGGTAAGTCACTTTGCAGGTCTTGGGTTGCTTGGCGTTGCCGGTTTTGTAGGGCTTGTTTTATCAGCTCCTTATCGGATTAAACGCATCACCTCATTTTTAAATCCTTGGGAAGATCCGCTTGGAAGCGGGTTTCAAATCATTCAATCTCTTTATGCAATTGGGCCGGGGGGATTGCTTGGATTAGGGTTAGGGCAAAGTAGACAAAAGTTCTTTTATCTGCCGGAGCCTCAAACTGATTTTATTTTTGCTATTCTGGCAGAAGAGCTCGGTTTCATCGGCGGAACGCTTGTTCTTCTTTTGTTTAGCTTATTGCTTTGGAGAGGAATTAAAGTAGCGCTGGGAGCACCTGATCTTTACGGAACGTTCTTAGCCTTAGGAATTATTTCAATGGTTGCGATTCAAGTCATGATTAATATAGGCGTGGTAACAGGTCTTATGCCTGTTACGGGAATTACGCTTCCATTTTTAAGTTACGGCGGATCGTCGCTGACGCTCATGCTGGCAGCAGTTGGAGTTTTGTTAAATGTTAGTAGATATTCTCGCTATTAATTGAAAAAAATTGTATAATGTCAAGTAGGCAATGGTCTACTGAAGTAAACCGTCATCTTAAATCCAAGTGCACGCCGGATTTTGTTGGCGGTTTATTTTCGATTTTTTACAGGTAGATGATATTTTTGTATGAAATGTTTTTAAAATGTAATGTTGTGATAACCAATTTTGAGTCCAACTATGGTATGATGTGTAAGGTTAAATGTTTTATCTTAGTGAGTAGGTGAACGTATGTGCACTTATGAGCGTAGCGTTTTTTTATGACTGTCAGCATGTGTTTAACTTCTAAATGAAAAACGATAAAAAAACAATCAAAATTACTTTATATAGCAGATGAACGTACATTCTATGGGTGAATGTCATACGATAAATAAAAATGATGAAATTGACAACAGAATAGAGTGCCTTCGTAGAAAAAAGGTATCTTACAAGGTGCTGCTGCTTAGTTATGAATCTGTTCTTATTATTCTTATGCATTAGAAGTAAGGGCGCATTGACATGAAAGTTTTATAACAGCAAAGAGGGTTTTAGGAGGTTCTTATGGAAGCGTTAGTAAAAGAGTTAGTCGAAGCGAATATTGGAAAGGTTCGTGAAAATGAACCGCTAGCAAAACATACAACAATGAAAATTGGTGGTCCAGCAGATGTGCTTGTAGAACCTGATTCTGTTGATCACTTAAAAGTTACAATGGATATTATTAAAAAACATGGCGTGAAATGGAGAGCGATTGGTCGAGGATCTAATCTTCTTGTCTCTGATAAGGGAATTGAAGGCGTGGTCATTAAGCTCGGAGCCGGATTAGATGATTTAACAGTAGATGGAGAGACGGTTACTGTAGGTGGGGGATACCCTAGCATCAAGCTTGCAACAGTTATTACAAAACAAGGTCTGTCTGGACTGGAGTTTTCAAGTGGAATTCCTGGATCTGTGGGAGGCGCTGTTTATATGAACGCAGGTGCCCATGGTTCTGATATGTCTCATGTAGTCGAAAAAGCGCTGATTTTATTTGAAGATGGCACTCTGGAGTGGCTGACAAATGAAGAGCTTCAATTTTCGTACCGTCATTCAATTCTACAAAAAGACCGTCCTGGAGTATGTGTAGAAGCCGTGCTGCGTTTGAAAAAGGGAACGAAAGATGATATTGTGGCGGTCATGCAGAAAAATAAAGACTATCGCCGCGAAACACAGCCTTGGAATTTCCCTTGTGCAGGAAGTATTTTTAGAAATCCGCTTCCAAATTATGCAGGAGACTTAATTGAAAAGTCCAACTTAAAAGGTTTTTCAGTAGGCGGTGCGCAAATTAGTGAGCAGCATGCGAACTTCATTGTCAATACAGGAGAGGCAACGGCTTCAGACGTGCTGAATTTAATTGCTCATGTTAAGAAAACAATTAAAGAGAAATTCGATATTGATATTCATACAGAAGTTGAGATTATCGGCCGCTAATTACTCAGCCCGTCGCTGTATGGTTATGCGTGAAAAGGTAGCTTTTATGTGTTTATTCTATGCTATAATGGGGATATTCTCATGAAGCAAAGATTGGAAATAAATAGATGGTGATTCTTCTTTTATTTTCTCAAATGGATAAGGGTGAAAAAAATGGAAAAAGGTAAGTTAATTGTTTTAGAAGATCGGGTACCGAAGCTGCAAGAACAGCGAAAGCAAAAAGCAAATAGACGGCTTATTTTGTATTTATCACTCTTTTTCATCCTTATTTTATTTATTGTATATTCTCAATCTTCTCTGAGTAATGTTTCTAACATTGAAGTACAAGGGAATAAACATGTAAGTGATAAGGATATTGTCAAAGCGAGTGGTCTGTCCAAAAAAACTAGCTACTGGAAAGCTGATGCTGATCAAATTCAAGAAAAAGTCGAAAAAAACCCTGAGGTAAAGGAAGCTGTCATTCACAAAACATTTCCTAATAAGGTCGTAATCGACGTAAAAGAGTACGTAAGAATTGCATATGTAACCTCGGGGAATAAATATTTCCCTGTGAATGAAAATGGAAAAGTTTTAAATGAAGTAAGTGCTAAGAAAGTGTCATCCGACGCTCCGCTGTTAATTGACTGGAAAGACGGAGACGCTATACAAAGCATGGTTCAAGAATTAGCTAAAACGCCTAAGAGCATAAAAGGGGCTATTTCTGAGATTTACTACGCGCCGACAAAATCAGAACCTCTTCACATCGAGGTGTTTATGAACGATACGCGTGAAGTAAGCGGGAAAATTAGCAACTTCTCTGATAAAATTGTTCATTACCCAGCTATTGCAAGTAAATTGAGTGATGATCAAAAAGGCATTATTGATTTAGAAGAAGGATATGCATTTAAACCTTATAAAAAGAGCAAGCAGTAATTATTTTTTATAAGTGTTAATTAAAGGAAATAGATGAGTTGAGACTGGCAAACTAGCCCTCGTACATTGTATAATCACATGCAAGTATTCTGCATACATATGATTTTCTTCTCCGTTGCTGTGAAATGGAAATGTAATATTTGTTCTAGGTAAGTTTCGCTTTTCTCAGTGTACATCTTAGTGTAGACTTGTAGTTAAATAGCTTTTTTCAGTGAATTTTAGACTTAAATCTAAAAAAAAGTCAAAACCAGAACGTTTTGTTCTTTGAAAGAGATAAAGTCTGTGAAAAACTTGAAAAAAATTGATTTTACAAAAGGGAAACAGATGTATTTGTTGAATATTTTCATATAATAAAAAATTAATATTGTTGTTCTTCTTAATTTATTAAGATGACATGTGCAGAAAGAAAAAGGAGGTGCCAAAGAATGAACAGCAATGAAATATACGTTAGTTTAGACATCGGTACATCCAGTGTGAAAGTAATCATCGGAGAGATGAGTAACGATTCATTGAATATCATTGGTGTAGGGAATGTTAAATCACACGGACTAAAAAAAGGTTCTATCGTTGATATAGATGCAACAGTTCAATCTATTAGAAAAGCAGTAGAACAAGCTGAACGAATGGTAGGCATTACAATTAAAAAGGTTGTAGTGGGCATAAGCGGAAATCATGTATTTTTACAGGATTGTCACGGAGTAGTAGCCGTGTCAAGCGAGAATCGTGAAATTACAAACGAAGATATTCATCGAGTAATTGATGCTGCTCAAGTCATGTCTATCCCGCCAGATCGTGAAATCATTGATGTTATTCCAAAGCAATTTATTGTAGATGGCTTAGAAGGTATTAATGATCCTAGAGGTATGATTGGGGTACGTTTAGAAATGGAAGGCACAATCATAACGGGATCTAGAACGGTTTTACATAACTTATTACGCTGTGTAGAAAGAGCTGGTTTAGAAATCAGTGATATTTGTTTACAGCCTCTAGCCGCTGGTTCAATTGCATTATCTCGTGATGAAAAAAACTTAGGTGTCGCACTGGTAGATATCGGTGGAGGTTCAACAACGGTTGCGATCTTTGACCAAGGACATTTGAAAGTAACAAATGTACTAGCTGTTGGCGGAGAGCACATTACCAAGGATTTATCGATTGGCCTTCGCACATCGACTGAAGATGCGGAAAATATTAAGATAAAGCATGGACATGCTTTCTACGATCATGCTTCTGAAGAAGAAGTATTTAGTGTACCGATCATTGGAAGCGATCAGCATCAGCAGTTTAATCAGCTCGAAATCTCTGATATTATTGAAGCTAGATTAGAAGAGATTTTAGATATGATTACGCAGGAGGTAAATCGCCTAGGATACAAAGATATTCCAGGAGGATTTGTTTTAACAGGCGGAGTAGTAGCGATGCCTGGTATCCTTGAGCTAGCTCAAGTAATTTTAAAGAATAACGTGCGCATAGCAGTGCCTGATTATATTGGAGTACGTGAGCCGCATTATACAACAGGTGTAGGATTAATAAAATTTGCATACAAAAATGCTAAAATACAAGGCCGAGAAATTGGAGCGCCAGTTGTGGAAGAAGAGCCGATTGAGCAAGAAATGATCAAACCTAGCCCGAAACCACAGCAGCCGCAACAATCAGCTGAGCAGCCGAAAAAGAAAAATGACCAAAATTTAATGAAGAAGTTTTTTGGATACTTCTTTGATTAACGTTACGGATTGGTAATTTCGAAGAATTAGGAGGAACTATCATGTTGGAGTTTGATACAAGTGTAGACCAATTAGCGACGATTAAAGTAATCGGTGTCGGAGGCGGCGGTAACAACGCGGTTAACCGAATGATTGAACATGGCGTCCAAGGTGTAGAATTTATTGCAGTTAATACAGATGCACAGGCATTAAATTTATCAAAAGCTGAAACAAAAATGCAAATCGGCGCTAAATTAACAAGAGGATTAGGTGCAGGTGCTAATCCAGAAGTTGGTAAAAAAGCAGCTGAAGAAAGTAAGGAACAAATCCAAGAAGCACTAAAAGGTGCAGACATGGTTTTCGTAACAGCTGGTATGGGTGGAGGAACTGGAACTGGTGCAGCTCCAGTCATTGCCCAAATTGCTCGTGAGCTAGGAGCACTAACGGTAGGCGTTGTTACTCGTCCATTTACGTTTGAAGGCCGTAAGCGTTCTACTCAAGCGGCAGGCGGCATTGCGTCAATGAAAGAAGCAGTGGATACGCTGATTGTTATTCCAAATGATCGCTTATTAGAAATCGTTGATAAAAATACGCCAATGCTAGAAGCGTTCCGTGAAGCGGATAACGTATTACGACAAGGTGTGCAAGGTATTTCAGATTTAATCGCAGTTCCTGGATTAATTAACTTAGACTTCGCGGACGTGAAAACAATTATGTCTAACAAAGGATCTGCACTTATGGGTATCGGTATTGCGACTGGTGAAAACCGCGCTGCTGAAGCAGCTAAAAAAGCTATTTCAAGTCCACTTCTTGAAACATCTATCGATGGAGCTCAAGGTGTATTAATGAATATCACAGGCGGTACAAACCTAAGTCTTTACGAAGTACAAGAAGCTGCAGATATCGTTGCTTCGGCTTCTGACCAAGAAGTGAACATGATCTTTGGATCTGTTATTAACGAAAACCTAAAAGATGAGATTGTTGTTACAGTTATTGCAACTGGCTTTAGTGACCAAGATTTATCACAGCCAAAACCAGGTCGTCCTTCGTTATCGGCGAATCGCATGCAGCAATCGACACAGCAACCGGCTCCACAGCCGAAGCGTGAAGTAAAGCGTGAAGAACCTGTACAGCAAGAATATACGCGTCCATCTCAGCCACAATCTGAAGATGCGCTAGATATTCCAACATTCTTACGAAACCGTAATCGTAGACGCTAAGAAAATAAAAAGCCAAGACCTCTGTTTTATACAGAGGTCTTTTTTTATGCAATGAATCTAGAAAACTCAAAAAGAGTATAAAAAACATTCGACATGGTCAATATGACGCCTTCAAAGGGTTTGTGTTTTCTTTCTAAAAGTAGTGTGACAAATATCGAATGATTTCCTCAAAAATACTGCTTGTTTCTCGGCATGAACTGACAGACTTTCTAATAGGATGTACTATATACTAATTTTTAACAGAAAAATTCAGAAAGAATGGAGAGGTTATAAACATTGCCAATCTATTTAGATTTAATATGGATGCTGAATTTTGGGTTAGATACGATCTTACTAATGTTATGTGCTGTTGTACTTAAACGGAATTACAAGTGGTGGCGGCTTTTGCTTGGCGGCTTTATCGGTTCATTGATTGTCCTTCTTATGTTTACACCTTTTTCTCATCTTATGGTTCACCCTGCTATTAAAATTTTATTCTCGTTTTTTATGGTATTGATGGCGTTTGGTTATAAACGACTGCGCTTTTTCTTTGAGAATTTATTAACGTTTTATTTTGCAACCTTTGTTGTGGGTGGAGGGTTAATGGGCGTTCACTTTTTATTTCAAGATCAGTTCCTTGTTCTTAATCAAATGGTTGATACGAAATCTCCACAGTTTGGTGATCCTATTAGCTGGATATTTGTTCTTATTGGTTTTCCGCTATTATCTTATTTTTCAAAAGCACGAGTTGATGATTTGCGAATGAAAAATATTACATTTGATCAGCTGGTAGATGTAGAAGTTATTTTAAACGAACAGACGCTGTCGATGAAAGGACTTATTGATAGTGGGAATCAGCTTGTAGATCCGCTGACGAAAACCCCGGTTATGATTGTTACAGCAGATTCTTTAAAAGAAATATTGCCTGAAGGCTTAATGGAATTAAGCAAAAATGTTCAATCCTTTTCACACAGCGAAGATATTGATCAAGAGTGGTATTCAAAAGTCCGCTTTGTCCCTTATCGAAGCGTAGGCCAAGCCAATCAGCTGCTGCTTGCTCTAAAGCCAGACATCGTAAGGCTGGTGCATCAGTCCAACACGATTGAAGTCACTAAAGTATTAGTAGGTATTAGTCATACAACGCTTTCAGTGGAGAAGCAATATGAATGTATTGTTCATCCGAAGCTCATTGTTATTGGAGAAGTAAGTTCCGCATCGTAAAAGGTGTGAACAAATAAAGGAGGATACAGAATGGCTACATATCGAATTCGATTTCAATTATGGTGGTACAAATTATTAATTAAACTTAAGCTAAAAACAGATGAAGTGTACTATATAGGAGGAAGTGAAGCTCTTCCACCGCCTTTAACAAAAGATGAAGAAGAAGTACTTCTGAAAAAACTCCCATCAGGAGATGAAGCAGCACGTTCACTATTGATTGAGCGTAATTTGCGACTGGTTGTTTATATTGCCCGCAAGTTTGAAAATACGGGAATCAATATTGAGGATTTAATTAGTATCGGCACCATCGGTTTAATTAAAGCAGTAAACACGTTTAATCCTGAAAAGAAAATTAAGCTAGCGACGTACGCCTCTCGCTGTATTGAAAATGAAATCTTAATGTATTTGCGCCGCAACAATAAAATTCGATCTGAAGTTTCATTTGATGAGCCGTTAAATATTGATTGGGATGGAAACGAACTGTTATTGTCTGACGTGATGGGAACCGAAGAAGATATCATCACAAAAGACCTGGAAGCGAATGTAGATCGAAAACTTTTGTTGAAAGCACTGCACCAATTAAATGATCGTGAAAAGCAAATTATGGAGCTGCGCTTTGGGCTAGCCGGCGGAGAAGAAAAAACGCAAAAAGATGTAGCTGATATGCTAGGCATTTCTCAGTCTTATATTTCAAGGCTCGAAAAACGAATTATTAAACGGCTGCGAAAAGAATTTAATAAAATGGTTTAAGTAAAAAAGCTGATTGTATAAGGGCTGAGAAGCATCTTATGCAATCAGCTTTTTTAGCGTAGAATTGTCAGAATTGTAAAAGTGCATATTTTTTCCTTCGGAGGAGATACTGAATTCAGAACATCATCTCCTGTTAGGAGGGAAAGAGTTGACAAGAAATAAAGTAGAAATTTGTGGAGTAGATACTTCGAAACTTCCCGTATTAAAAAATGAAGAAATGCGAAAGTTGTTTAAACAAATGCAGGCTGGAGATGGAACAGCAAGAGAAAAGCTAGTAAGCGGAAATTTACGTCTCGTACTCAGCGTGATTCAACGTTTTAACAATCGTGGAGAATTTGTTGATGACTTATTTCAGGTTGGGTGTATTGGATTAATGAAATCCATTGACAATTTTGATTTAAGTCAAAACGTGAAGTTTTCTACATATGCTGTCCCAATGATTATAGGGGAAATTCGCCGCTATTTACGTGACAATAATCCAATCCGTGTTTCTCGTTCCCTTCGTGATATTGCTTATAAAGCTCTTCAAGTTCGTGAAAGGCTTATGAGTGAAACATCCAAGGAACCTACAGCTGAGGAAATTTCAAAAGTCCTAGAAGTACCGCATGAAGAAATTGTGTTTGCTTTAGATGCTATCCAAGATCCGGTTTCTCTATTTGAACCTATTTACAATGATGGTGGAGACCCAATCTATGTTATGGATCAGCTAAGCGATGAACGCAATCGTGATTCAACTTGGATTGAAGAAATTGCTTTGCAAGAAGGTATGAGAAGATTGAACGAGCGAGAAAAACTAATTTTACGAAAGCGCTTCTTCCAAGGTAAAACACAGATGGAAGTGGCTGAAGAAATTGGTATTTCTCAAGCGCAGGTTTCTCGTTTAGAAAAAGCTGCTATTAAACAGATGAATAAAAATATTCAAAGTTAACAAAAGCTATCTAAACTGGCAGCTGCTCACGTTCATATAATTAATACCATTCACTTTATTTGATGTTCAACTTAATAAGCATCGTGTCTATAAAAACAGACGCGGTGCTTATTTTGTATGTATCAATGAATACATAACCAAAAGATATTCATGTTAGATGTCCTATTGCTATGAGGACTTCTCGCTGCTTGTTGAGAATATCTATTGATGAAAAACTGTGTAATTAGTGAACAAAATGCTTATAGAAAGAGAATGACAGAGAAAAAATAAGCTTTTCCTTCATGAAATGAAAATTTGAAAATATATATAGGCTAAGGAATAAAGTTGGCTATAGGAGGAGAGAGCATGTTAAAGATTTCAGAGTTTCAGCTGAAAGATGTAGTGAATGTAGCTGATGGCAAAAAACTTGGAAATGTAGGGGATATTGATATTGACTTAACAACGGGAAAAATACAGGCCGTCATTATCGGAGGCTCTCGTGTATTGGGCTTCTTTGGAAAAGATGATGAAATTGTGATTCCGTGGAAAAATATTGTGAAAATTGGTTCCGATGTCATTTTAGTACGTTATAAAGACGCATTTCAGCCTGAAGAGAATTAGTTTTTTGTCAACAGCACCTAGCAATCTGTGGTACAATATGTGAGAACAAATGAAACAAGGGATGTGTCACATACATGAATCCTGAGCCATTAAAAAAAAGCCATCACGAGTCGTTTATGTGGCTGAGCCCTTGGGTAGAAAAGAATGATATGCTTGTTGCTGGTTTCACCACAAAAAATGGTGGCGTGAGTAAACCTCCATTTGCTTCTTTTAACCTAGGGCTTCACGTAAACGATAACGTAGAAGATGTTATTACAAATAGAAAAATTTTAGCAGCCGAACTAGACATGTCTTTTGAAAGCTTTGTATGTGCTGAACAAGTACATGAAGCAACTGTTCAAAAAGTAACAAAAGCCGACTGTGCAAAAGGACTCTACAAGTATGAAGAGGGCATAAAAGCAGCGGATGGCATTTATACAAATGAATCTGATATTTTGTTAGCTTTATGTTATGCAGATTGTGTTCCGCTGTACTTCTATGCGCCTGATCACCATTTAGTTGGTCTTGCTCATGCCGGGTGGAAGGGAACAGTAAAAGATATTGCAGGAAATATGATTCGACGTTGGGTAGAGCAAGAAAATGTTCCGGTTGAAGATATTTACGTGGCGATTGGCCCTTCGATTGAAGATTGCTGTTATGTTGTCGATAACCGCGTCATTACACAGGTAAACGAAGTAGTTGGCCAAAATGGATATCAAGAAGTAAGCCCTGGACAATACGCGCTTAATTTAAAAAAAGTCAATAAGCTGCTGATTCAAAACGCAGGCGTATTGCCGGAACGAATTTTAACATCGTCGTATTGTACAAGCTGTGAAGATGACCTGTTCTTCTCACATCGCCGCGACCAAGGGAAAACAGGACGCATGTTTAACTTCATAGGCTTTAAGGAGGAGTAATTACATAGTGACAGCTAGCGTAAGTGAAAATCTAGAAGCAGTTCAACAAACAATTGCTGAAGCATGTAAAAAAGTTAATCGAAATCGAGAAGATGTAGAGCTGATTGCTGTAACAAAATACGTTTCCACAAAACGAGCAGCAGAAGCAGTGGATGCAGGCATTTTACATCTTGGAGAAAACAGGGATGAAGGTCTTCTAGAAAAGTATGAATCAATCGGTGAGAAAGCGACCTGGCATTTTATCGGAAGCTTACAAACAAGAAAAGTAAAAAATGTGATTGATAAAGTTGACTATATTCATTCACTAGACCGATTATCTTTAGCAAAAGAAATTGATAAACGTGCAGGACATCGTATAAAATGTTTTGTACAAGTTAATGTTGCCGAAGAACAATCAAAGCATGGCCTTGCTGTAGAAGAGGTAATTCCATTTATTCAATCTCTTGAAACATTTACAAATATCCAAGTAGTTGGATTAATGACCATGGCTCCTCACACAGATGACGAGTCCTTGCTTCGCAGCTGTTTTCAAGGTCTAAAGAAATTGCAGGATCGTATACAAGAACTAAACCTCCCGTATGCACCTTGTACGGAGCTATCAATGGGAATGTCAAACGATTATGCAATTGCAATTGAAGAAGGAGCAACATTCATTCGACTAGGAACCACGCTAGTTGGGAATGAACGTTAAGGAGGTGTAATTCAAGATGAGTATGAAAAATCGCTTTAGAAGTTTTTTTGCTCTTGATGACGATACTGAATATGTAGAAGAACATTACGAACAAGAAGAGTCGGTAGAAGAGCCTGTACAGCAGTCGAGACCAGTGAAAGCTAGTCAGCAGCCGAATCAGCAGCAAAACGTGATTAGCTTACAAAGCGTTCAAAAATCATCAAAAATGATGCTTTGTGAACCTCGCGTCTATGCCGAAGCACAAGAAATTACGGATCATTTAAAAAATCGTAAAGTCGTAGTTGTTAATTTACAGCGCATTCAACGAGATCAAGCAGTGAGAATTGTCGACTTTTTAAGTGGTACAGTTTATGCTTTAGGCGGGGACATTCAAAAAATTGGAACCGACATCTTTTTATGTACACCTGATAATGTAGACGTAAGCGGAAGCATTTCAGATATGATGGGAGAACACGATACAACTAACGTAAAGAGGTGGTAGTTTTTGGACATCGTTTTTGAGATTCTTGGGCAATTGATTGGTCTTTACTCATGGGCACTGATTATTTACATTTTGATGTCTTGGGTACCCGATGTAAGGGCGTCTAAATTTGGTCAGCTGCTTGGCAGCATTTGCGAGCCTTACTTAGAGCCTTTTCGTAAAATCATTCCGCCTATTGGCATGATTGATATTTCACCTCTTGTTGCAATCTTTTTACTACGATTTGCGCAAGCAGGTGTACGTTCACTTCACAGTATGGTTGGATTTATTTAAAAAGGAATCGCTGGATTCCTTTTTTACATACCAATAGCAGGAGTAATAATATGTCTATTTATGAACATTTTAGGCAAGAAGAACATGGATTTATTGACCAGGTTCTTCAGTGGAAAGAAGATGTCCTACATCAATACAGCCCAAAATTAACGGATTTTTTAGATCCAAGAGAGCAGCAGATTGTGACGGCTATTGTTGGGACTGAAGGAGAGGTTCAAGTTTCATTTGATGGTGGACAACCGTTTGCTGAACGCAAGCGTGCGCTGCTATATCCGGATTACTATGTGCCTGAAAGCGAAGATTTTCAGTTGCATATGTACGAATTGAATTATCCTAAAAAGTTTGTGACGATTGAACATCCTCAAGTTCTTGGTTCGGCGATGTCTTTAGGACTGCGCCGTTCAAAATTTGGCGATATTTTGGTCGCGGGAGACGATATTCAGCTTGTAGCCGCAGAGGAAATTTCTTCTTATATTGAGATGAATTTAACATCAATTGGAAAAGCCAAAGTTTCACTTTCTTCTATTCAAAGAGAGCAGCTGCATGTGGTAAAAGAAGAGCTGATTGAACACGTTTATACAGTTTCTTCAATGAGGCTTGATGTTTTGCTGTCGACCATTCACAATTTATCAAGACAAAAAGTCCAGCCGTTTATTGCAAATGGAGCGGTAAAAGTAAATTTTAAAGTCATTGAACAGCCTTCTTTTGAATGTCATGAAGGTGATATTTTGTCGCTTCGTGGCCACGGCAGAAGTCGTATTGTTTCACTTGAAGGCAAAACCAAAAAAGAAAAATGGCGAATTGTTGTAGGTGTTGTAGGAAAGCAGAAATAAAGAAATCTACTAGCAGGAAATTTTAAAAATATGTCGAATAAACCATTATTAATGATGTAATGAGACAACACGGAGGTGGCCTAGATGCCTTTAACCCCTTTGGATATTCATAACAAAGAGTTTAATCGCGGGTTTCGCGGATATGATGAAGATGAAGTAAATGAGTTTCTTGACCAAGTAATTAAAGACTATGAGCTGGTAATGCGTGATAAAAAGGAGTTAGAAGGAAGAGTATCTGAATTAACAGATCGTCTTGGACATTTTACTAACATCGAAGAAACGTTAAATAAATCAATTTTAATTGCTCAAGAAGCAGCGGAAGATGTAAAGCGAAACGCTGAAAAAGAAGCGAAGCTCATTATAAAAGAAGCAGAAAAAAATGCGGACCGTATTATTAATGAAGCACTGTCTAAGTCTCGTAAAATTGCGATGGACATTGAGGAGACGAAAAAGCAGTCTAAAGTATTTAGAACTCGTTTCAAAATGTTAATTGAAGCACAGCTTGAAATGTTAAACAGCGATGACTGGGATCAGTTGATGGATTATGAGATGCCAGCGCTAGAAGAAAAAATTGACTAGTCAAGACATCATCTTGACTTCTCACGTTTTGTTGTCATATAATTTGGTAACAGATGAAATTTCATATCAAACAGTACGGAGACAGGGACAGTAGCTTTTTTAGTTTGTCAAAGCGAATCGAGGATGGTGCGAGCTCGATAACAAACAAAAAAGTGAAAATCACCCTAGAGTACCATTGCTGAAATGATGATAGTAAGCAGTGGCGGTTTATTCACGTTACGAATGCAAAGAGGATTTGCGTGCAGCAAATCTACTAGGGTGGTACCGCGGGAGGCCTTCTCGTCCCTTTTTTGGGATGAGGAGGTCTTTTTGTTATGGTGCAAAAAGATATGAAATTTACGTTTTTTTTGGAGGGTAAAACATGGAATATAAAGATACATTATTGATGCCAAAAACTGAATTTCCGATGCGTGGAAATTTACCGAACCGCGAGCCTAAAATGCAAGAACTGTGGGCTGAAATGAATATTTATGAAAAAGTACAAAAACGTACGGAAGGCCGTCCGCTATTCGTCCTGCATGATGGACCTCCATATGCCAATGGCGATATTCACATGGGACATGCCTTAAATAAAATTTTAAAAGATTTTATCGTTCGCTATAAGTCGATGTCAGGCTTCTGCGCACCTTATGTGCCAGGCTGGGATACACACGGCTTGCCAATTGAAACGGCTTTAACAAAAAATAAAAAAGTAAACCGCAAAGAAATGACAGTAGCTGAATTCCGTAAGCTTTGCGAACAGTATGCTTGGGAACAAGTAAACGGCCAGCGTGAGCAGTTCAAGCGTTTAGGCGTACGCGGAGATTGGGATAATCCATATGTAACGCTTCAGCCACAGTACGAAGCGCAGCAAATCAAAGTATTTGGCGATATGGCGAAAAAAGGCTATATCTACAAAGGATTAAAACCTGTATACTGGTCCCCTTCAAGTGAATCTGCTTTAGCAGAAGCGGAAATTGAATACTATGACAAGCGTTCAGCTTCTATTTACGTAGCGTTTAATGTGAAAGATGGTAAAGGCGTGCTTGAACAAGATGAAAAATTCATCATTTGGACGACAACACCATGGACAATGCCAGCTAACCAAGGGATTGCTGTCAATCCCGAGCTTCAGTACAGCGTAGTTGAAGCAGATGGAGCAAAATATGTAGTAGCAACTGAACTTATTGAAACAGTTGCTAAAGAAATTGAATGGGCTGACTATAAGACACTTCGTACAGTAAAAGGTTCAGAACTTGAACGCGTGGTAGCTGAACATCCAATCTACAAGCGTGATTCTTTAGTTGTTCTTGGCGATCACGTAACGACTGATGCTGGTACTGGCTGTGTTCATACAGCACCGGGACACGGGGAAGACGACTTTATCGTTGGTCAAAAATACGGTTTGGAAGTTCTTTGTCCAGTTGATAGTAAGGGTCATATGACGAATGAAGCACCAGGATTTGAAGGATTATTCTATGATAAAGCGAATAAGCCGATTACAGACAAACTAGAAGAAGAAGGCGCGCTGTTAAAATTAAGTTTCATTACCCACTCATATCCACATGACTGGCGTACGAAGAAACCAACAATTTTCCGTGCAACAGCACAGTGGTTTGCGTCTATTAAAGATTTCCGTGAAGATTTATTAAAAGCAGTAGAAAAAACAGAATGGGTGCCTACTTGGGGTGAAACGCGACTTTATAACATGGTGCGTGACCGCGGAGACTGGTGTATTTCTCGTCAACGTGCATGGGGCGTTCCGATTCCAGTATTTTATGCTGAAAATGATGAGCCAATCATTACAGACGAGACAATTGAGCACGTATCAAATCTATTTAGAGAACATGGATCAAACGTATGGTTTGAGCGTGAAGCAAAAGACTTGCTTCCAGAAGGCTTTACTCATGAAGGAAGCCCAAATGGCCGTTTCACAAAAGAAACAGACATTATGGACGTATGGTTTGACTCTGGTTCTTCACATCAAGCTGTTCTTGAAGAGCGTGAAGACTTACAGCGTCCGGCTGATTTGTATTTAGAAGGTTCTGACCAATACCGCGGCTGGTTTAATTCAAGTCTTTCTACAAGTGTAGCTGTAACAGGTGAAGCACCTTATAAAGGCGTACTTAGCCACGGATTTGCTTTAGACGGTGAAGGTCGCAAAATGAGTAAGTCATTAGGGAATGTTGTAATTCCAGAAAAAGTAATGAAACAACTAGGTGCGGATATTTTACGTCTATGGGTAGCTTCTGTAGATTACCAAGCGGATGTTCGTGTATCTGATAACATTTTAAAACAAGTAGCAGAAGTATACCGTAAAATCCGCAACACGTTCCGTTTCTTACTAGGAAACCTAGCGGACTTTAATCCAACAACTGACGCTGTAGCCGTTGAAGACCTTCGTGAAGTAGACCGCTACATGCTTGTGAAGCTGAACAAATTAATTGATAAAGTGAAAAAATCTTATGATTCATATGAATTCTCAAGCATTTATCACGCAGTGCATAATTTCTGTACAATTGATATGAGTTCATTCTACTTAGACTTTGCAAAAGATGTATTGTACATTGAAGCAGAAAATAATGTAGAGCGTCGCAGCATTCAAACGGTTCTTTATGAAACGTTATTATCGTTAACGAAATTAGTGTCTCCAATTCTTTCTCATACAGCAGACGAAGTATGGGTTCACATTCCGAACGTAACGGAAGAAAGCGCGCAGCTAGTTGATATGCCAGAGGTTCAAGAAATTGAAGGAGCAGATCAATTAGTAGAGAAATGGGATGCGTTCATGGAGCTTCGCGATGAAGTATTAAAAGCGCTAGAACAAGCTCGTAATGAAAAAGTAATCGGTAAGTCTTTAGAAGCAAAATTAACGCTGTATCCAACAGCAGATACGAAAGAGCTGTTAGCCTCTATTTCTGAAAATGTAGGTCAACTCTTCATCGTTTCAGATCTCGAGGTAGCAGAAGGTGAAGCGCCTGCTGAAGCACAAAAATTCAGCTATGCTTCAATTGTTGTAAGTAAAGCAGAAGGTGAGAAGTGTGAGCGCTGCTGGGTAGTATCACCAACAGTTGGCGAAGATCAAGATCACCCAACTTTATGTACACGCTGTGCGGATGTTGTGAAAAATCACTACGTTCAGCAGTAATGAACAAAAGCACGTCCTTTTTGGGCGTGTTTTTTGCTGTACGAAATTCCCAAATACAATGGTATAAAGCATTCAAAGCCTTAGGAAAAACTTGTGTTGTAGATTCGATGGAAAACTCGGTAAACCTAACATCATTAATACTTCATCTTATCAGCACAGGAGGCGTTTGCATGTATGAAAATTATCTTTCCATTGGACAGGAATTAGCTCTTATCAAAGAAGAATTACAAGATCGCCTATTGAGATATGCTACAGAACAATCTGGTTATATAGATGAAAAGGAACGTTACGTAATAGAAATGATTAAAGCCGATTTAAAAGATGTAGAACACGCGCTAGCAAAGCTTGACGTTGGTGCGTTCGGAATTGATGAACTAACTGGCGAAGTGATGTCTATTCATAAATTAAAAGTAATGCCGACGGCCCGCACAAACGAAGATTTATTTGTTTTCTGGTGAGAAGCGAGAAAAAAAATGAATTATGTGCTAAAATGCTTTAGTATGGATTCGTTTGATTTTATTGCGGGAGGAAAACGTTTGTGTTTTATTATCTTATCGCTTTAGCTGTTATACTTATTGATCAGGTAACAAAATGGATGATTGTAAAAGAAATGTATTATGGACAAAGCATTACCGTAATTGAAAACTTTCTTTACATTACCTCTCATCGTAACAGAGGAGCTGCGTGGGGTATTCTACAAGGACAGATGTGGTTCTTTTATCTCATTACGGTGGTTGTGGTAGTCGGTTTAATAATTTATATTCAAAAGCTCAAAAAACAAGATAAATGGTTCGGTATTGCGCTAGCATTAATGTTAGGCGGCGCCATTGGAAACTTTATTGATCGAGTGGTCCGTAAAGAAGTAGTTGATTTCGTAAATACATACATCTTTACGTATGATTTTCCGATTTTTAACGTAGCTGATTCGGCACTTGTCGTCGGAGTAATCATCATGTTTATTATGACGCTGTTTGAAGGGAAAATGAAGAAGGAGCACAAAGAATGAATGTAATTGAAACAGTTATAAATGAAGAACAAGCGGGAGAACGTATTGATAAAGTACTTTCGACTGTAAATGCAGAATGGTCACGTTCACAAGTGCAGCAATGGATCAAAGAAGGTCATGCAAAAGTGAATGATAAAACCGTTAAAGGAAACTATAAATGTAAAACAGGAGACGCTATTATTATTGAAGTGCCAGAACTAGAGGAGCTTGATGTGGTAGCGGAAGAAATGGATTTAGATATTTATTATGAAGATCAAGATGTGCTTGTTGTAAATAAACCTCGCGGCATGGTTGTACACCCAGCTCCAGGTCATCATAGCGGCACGCTTGTAAACGGCTTAATGGCTCACTGTAAAGATTTATCCGGTATTAACGGCGTTATGCGCCCTGGTATCGTTCATCGAATTGATAAAGATACGTCAGGTTTACTTATGGTTGCAAAAAATGATTTAGCCCATGAATCACTAGTTAGTCAGCTTGTAGCTAAAACAGTGACGCGTCGCTATAAAGCTATCGTTCACGGAGTAATTGCGCACGATCACGGTACAATTGATGCGCCAATCGGCCGAGATAAGCAAGATCGTCAAAGCATGACGGTCACTGATGAAAACAGTCGTGATGCAGTGACGCACTTTACTGTATTGCAGCGTTTTAAAGATTTTTCACTTGTCGAATGTAAGCTAGAAACGGGGCGAACACACCAAATTCGCGTTCACATGAAGTATATTGGCTTTCCGCTTGCTGGAGATCCGAAGTACGGACCGAAAAAAACGCTTCCGATTGACGGACAAGCACTTCATGCAGGTGTATTAGGCTTTATTCACCCTCGTACAAATGAATATATGGAATTTGAAGCACCGGCTCCAAAAGAGTTTAATGAGATGCTAGAGCTTATTGAAAAAAGAAGTTGACAACTGTCATAAGTGATGGCATACTTGTATTAACTTAATAAGAACCTTTAAGAACAGTCCAGAGAGGCTGAGAAGGAAACGGTGCAGAAAAGGCATACTTATAGCCTTTTTGAAGAAATATATCTAAAACCAAATCCTCTTGCCTCAAGGCAAGAGGATTTTTTTATGTCAACAACTTGAGGTGAAAAACAGTGAACGTAAAAGCTACCGTACTTGACGAACAGGCTATTCGCCGCGCTTTAACTCGAATTGCACATGAGATTATTGAAAAGAATAAAGGAATCGAAAATTGTGTGCTAGTGGGGATTAAAACGCGAGGTATTTATATCGCAAAACGTTTAGCAGAACGAATTGCACAAATTGAAGGAAATACATTGCCAGTCGGAGAACTAGACATCACGCTTTACCGAGATGATTTATCGAAAGTAACAAGCAATGATGAGCCTCTCGTAAAAGGATCAGATATTCCGACAGATATTGCAAATAAGAACGTCATCTTAGTAGACGATGTGTTATATACGGGCCGTACGGTTCGAGCAGCACTTGATGCACTGATTGATATCGGTCGACCTGAACTCATTCAGCTGGCTGTTTTAGTGGATAGAGGGCACCGCGAGCTGCCGATTCGAGCAGACTATGTTGGCAAAAATGTACCGACAGCTAAAAGTGAAAAAATTGCGGTGCATTTAATGGAAGTAGACGAAAAAGACCACGTGTCTATTTACGAAAAATAAATTATATACCCTTTTAAATGGTAGTCCCGTGAGGCTGCAAAAGGGGGGTCACTATACAAGGAAAACTATACTGCGGTATAGCGTCTTCCTTGTATGCTGAAAACCTCTTTGCCTCTGCGTAAAGAGGTTTTTTAATAGTGATAGGAGGAAAAACATATGAGTCAACAACGAGATTTTGTACTTGATATACATGATAAACCAAAAGCAGTAAATTGGTTAACATTGAGTCTACAGCATTTGTTTGCAATGTTTGGGTCGACGGTGTTAGTGCCGTTCCTAGTCGGGTTCAGCCCGGCAATTGCTTTGATTTCAAGCGGGGTAGGAACGCTTGCTTTCCTGCTCATTACAAGAGGTCAAATTCCTTCTTATCTTGGTTCATCGTTCGCGTTCATCACGCCAATCATTTTCGCAAAAGCTTCGTTTGGACCTGAAGAAACGATGGTTGGCTGTTTCTTAGCTGGACTTGTTTATGGAATCGTTGCTTTGATTATAAAAGGAACAGGAATCAATTGGATTATGAAGCTGCTTCCTCCGGTTGTAGTAGGGCCAGTTATTATGGTTATAGGCTTAGGACTAGCTAATACAGCAGTAGGCATGGCTATGAACGATGCAAAAGGAAATTACAGCTTAACTTACCTGATGGTTGCGCTTGTGACACTAGCGATAACAGTTGCTTGCTCAATCTTCTTTAAAAACATTATCAGCCTGATTCCGGTACTGATGGGAATTATCGGCGGATACATCTTTGCTTATACACAAGGATTGGTAGACTTTTCAAAGGTAGTGAAAGCAGAGTGGATTGAAGTACCTCACTTCTACGTGCCGTTCGTCACATACACGCCGTCCATTTCACTGGGGATTGTGCTTATCATGGTACCTGTAGCAGTCGTAACACTTTCAGAACATATCGGACACATTCTCGTCTTAAATAAGATTGTGGATCGAAACTATATTGAAAAGCCAGGGCTGCACAGATCGATTTTAGGAGACGGAGTAGCAACTATGCTTGCTGCACTGATCGGCGGACCGCCAAATACAACATACGGTGAGAACATCGGAGTGTTAGCCATCACAAAGGTGCTTAGCGTATTTGTGATAGCAGGAGCAGCAGTCTTCGCGATTTTGTTCGGGTTTGTCGGAAAAATCAACGCTCTTATTTCAAGTATACCAACCCCGGTCATGGGCGGGATTTCAATTCTCTTATTCGGAATCATTGCTTCATCAGGCTTGCGCATGATGGTGGATGCAAAGGTAGATCTTGGATCAAAACGAAACTTAATGATTGCTTCGATTATCTTAGTGTTAGGAATCGGAGGAGCACACTTAGATATCTCAGAACATGTAAAGATTGATAGCATGGCACTGTCTGCCATCATGGGAGTTCTGCTGAATCTAGTTCTGCCGAAAGAGAAGATAAAAGAAGCAGAAAATGTTCAACAAACGTCAGCACGAAAAATTTCATAGAACGCCTTTTAATTGAAATCCAGAGAGGTTTCTAAGGGTGTGTGAAAAGCGCGTTATAGACGAAGCTTGTTTTCTTACACCCTTTCTAAGTTAGAAAGGGTGTTTTTTATAAAGAAATGCGAGGAAAGCAAAAATGGAGGGAATCGATATGAAACATTTAGTGACAGTCTCAACACTAGAAACAAATGAAATTCTAGAGATTTTAGACAGCGCTGAAAACTATCGAACGAATAAACAAGGATGGAAACCGGAAGAGAAAATGTTTGTTGCCAACTTATTTTTCGAAGCGAGCACGCGTACTCGATGCAGCTTTGAAATGGCAGAACAGCAGCTAGGATTAACAACAATTCCGTTTGAAGTAACAACTTCAAGCGTCCAAAAAGGAGAAACGCTTTATGACACGATTGAAACATTAGCTTCAATCGGCGTTCAGTCAGTTGTTATTCGCCACCCGCAAGATCGTTATTATGAAGCACTGCAGGAAAAAGTATCGATTCCCATCATTAATGCAGGAGACGGATGCGGTCAGCATCCAACTCAGTGTCTGCTTGATCTACTGACGATTCGCCAAGAGTTCGGCTCGTTTAAAGGATTAAAAGTCGCAATAGTCGGAGATTTGCGACATAGCCGCGTAGCGAGATCGAATGCTGAAATGCTGACAAAACTAGGGGCGACCGTATATTTTGCGGGACCTGAAGAATGGAAAGATGAAGAGAACAGACACGGTACATATCTTGATATCGATGAAGCAATCGAAACGGTCGATGTTGTGATGCTGCTGCGTATTCAATTTGAAAGGCATGAAGAGAACACTTCAGAGCTTGCACAGAACTACCACAGCCGCTTCGGATTAACCGTTGAACGAGAGCGGAAAATGAAATCACATAGCATTATCCTTCATCCAGCTCCTGTAAACAGAGGAGTCGAAATTGCAGATGAGCTCGTTGAATGTGAACGCTCAAGAATTTTTAAACAAATGCAAAATGGCGTGTACATTCGCATGGCAGTATTAGCAAGAGCGCTACAACCAATTGAAAGGGGACTTAATAATGACAACAATTATCAAAAATGCTACATGGTTAAATAAAGGGAAAATTGAAAAAGTCGAACTGAAAATTGAAAATGGTGTAATTGCTGAAATAGCTTCACACATCGACGTACAGAATGAAGAAGTCATTGATGCAGGCGGGAACTTCTTATCACCGGGTTTAATCGATGTCCACGTTCACTTGCGCGAGCCAGGGGGAGAAAAGAAAGAAACGATTGAAACGGGTACTTTAGCAGCGGCAAAGGGCGGTTTTACAGCAATTGCTGCAATGCCAAACACGCGTCCAGTTCCGGATACGGTTGAACAAATGGAGTGGGTAAACAAGCGTATTGAAGAAACAGCACATGTTCGCGTATTGCCATACGCATCGATTACCACTCGCCAATTAGGAAAAGAACTAACGGACTTTGAAGGCTTAAAAGAAGCAGGCGCATTTGCTTTTACAGATGATGGAGTAGGCGTTCAGTCAACAGGAATGATGCTGGAAGCGATGAAGAAAGCCGCTTCATTAAATAAAGCAATCGTTGCACACTGTGAAGATAATGATTTAATCAACAAAGGCTGCGTCCACGACGGAAAATTTGCAAAAGAACATGGATTAAACGGTATTCCTTCTATCTGCGAAGCCGTTCAAATTGCACGAGATGTCCTGCTTGCTGAAGCAGCAAACTGTCACTACCATGTGTGTCACGTAAGTACAAAAGAATCCATTCGCGCCATTCGGGATGCGAAAAAAGCAGGCATTCGCGTAACCGCAGAAGTAACGCCTCATCATTTACTGCTAAATGAGGAAGACATCCCTGGGCTTGATTCAAACTTTAAAATGAATCCGCCGCTTCGAGGAAAAGATGATCAACAGGCATTAATTGAAGCTTTATTAGACGGAACGCTTAATTTTATCGCCACTGATCATGCACCGCATACAGCGGACGAAAAAGCAGAAGGCATGGAGCTTGCGCCGTTTGGAATTGTAGGACTTGAAACAGCTTTCCCGCTTCTTTATACAAACTTGGTATTAAAAGAAGTAATAACGCTAGAGCAGCTAGTATCATATTTAACAAACAAGCCTGCTGACACGTTCAACCTTCCTTATGGCACCATCGAAGTAGGGAAACCAGCAGATTTAACTATCATTGATCTTGAAACAGAAAAAACAATTAATCCAGAAGAATTTGTATCAAAAGGTAAAAATACGCCGTTTGCTAACTGGGTATGCAAAGGTTGGCCGGTAATGACATTAGTAGAAGGTAAACGAGTATGGGAGGATGTTAAAGCATGCAACGTCAACTAATTTTAGAAGATGGAACAGTATTTATCGGAAAAGGATTCGGCAGCGACAAAGAAATGACAGGAGAAGTTGTTTTCAACACGGGAATGACAGGATATCAAGAAATTCTATCTGATCCATCATACTGTGCACAAATTGTGACATTAACATATCCTTTAATCGGAAACTACGGTATTAACCGCGATGACTTTGAGTCGATTGAACCAGCTGTACACGGTTTGATTGTAAAAGAAGTTTGTGATGCTCCTTCAAACTTCAGAAGCGAACTATCAGTAGATGAATTTTTAAAACAAAAAGATATTCCAGGATTAGCTGGAATCGACACGAGAAAATTAACGCGAAAAATTCGTCAGCACGGTGCGCTTCGCGGACGCGTGTGCAACATGGAAGTCAATGTAGAAGAAGTGGTAGCACAGCTTCAAAATCATGAACTTCCGACTGATTCAGTTAAAAAAGTATCAACAGTGAAGCCTTACCCAAGCCCAGGCAGAGGTAAAAAAGTGGTACTCGTTGACTTTGGAATGAAACACGGAATTTTACGTGAATTAACAGCTCGTCAATGCGACGTGATTGTGGTTCCTTATAACGTAACTGCGCAAGAAATTCTTCAATTAAATCCAGATGGTATCATGTTGAGCAACGGACCTGGAGACCCAAAAGACGTACCTGAAGCAATCGAGATGATTCAAGGGGTTTTAGGAAAGGTTCCTCTTTTCGGAATTTGTTTAGGACATCAGCTGTTTGCGCTAGCATGCGGAGCAGATACAGAAAAAATGAAATTTGGTCATCGTGGATCCAACCATCCTGTAAAGGATCTAAAAACCAATAAAGTAGCTCTTACATCTCAAAACCACGGCTATACAGTATGTGAGCCATCTCTTGTCAACACGCCATTAGAAGTGACGCACGTTGCGCTTAACGATGGAACAGTTGAAGGAGTAAAGCATAAAGAATATCCGGCATTTACGGTTCAATATCACCCTGAAGCATCACCGGGACCTGAAGATGCAAACGGATTGTTCAACGAATTTATGGATCTTATGAAAAACAATCAGAAAGTAGGTAATTGCTAATGCCAAAACGTCAAGATATTAACACAATTCTCGTAATCGGATCAGGACCAATCGTCATTGGACAGGCGGCAGAGTTTGACTATGCAGGAGCGCAAGCGTGTATTGCGTTAAAAGAAGAAGGATACAAAGTTATTCTTGTGAACTCCAATCCTGCAACAATCATGACAGATTCAGAAATGGCAGACAAAGTATATATTGAACCTCTAACGGTTGAATTTGTAAGCTCAATTATTCGTAAAGAACGCCCGGATGCACTGCTTCCAACGCTTGGCGGTCAAACGGGACTGAACTTAGCGGTAGAATTACACGAAACGGGCATTTTAGAAGAATTTAACGTAGAAATTCTCGGGACAAAATTATCGGCGATTGAACAAGCTGAAGACCGTGAGCAGTTCCGTTCATTAATGAATGAACTAAATCAGCCTGTCCCAGCAAGTGAAATCATTCATTCACTAGACGAAGCGTATGCGTTTGTTGAACAAGTAAACTATCCGGTAATCGTGCGTCCTGCTTATACGCTTGGCGGTACGGGAGGCGGAATTTGTAACAACGAGCAAGAGCTGATTGAAATTGTAACAAGTGGGTTAAAACACAGTCCTGTAACACAGTGCTTACTTGAGAAAAGCATTGCAGGCTTTAAAGAAATTGAATATGAAGTAATGCGCGATGCAAACGATAATGCGATTGTAGTATGTAATATGGAAAACTTTGACCCGGTCGGTATTCATACGGGAGATTCAATTGTTGTAGCACCAAGCCAAACGCTAAGCGACCGTGAGTATCAGCTGCTTAGAAATGCGTCACTAACAATTATCCGAGCGCTTAAAATCGAAGGCGGATGTAACGTTCAGCTAGCACTAGACCCAGAAAGCTTCCAGTATTACGTAATTGAAGTAAACCCTCGTGTAAGCCGTTCGTCGGCCTTAGCATCAAAAGCAACAGGGTATCCAATTGCAAAATTAGCCGCAAAAATTGCGGTAGGGTTAACATTAGATGAAATGATGAACCCGGTAACTGGGAAGACATACGCATGTTTCGAACCTGCACTAGATTACATCGTATCTAAAATTCCACGCTGGCCGTTTGATAAATTTGAATCAGCTAACCGTAAACTAGGTACACAGATGAAGGCAACAGGGGAAGTAATGGCAATTGGCCGCACGTTCGAAGAGTCAATTTTAAAAGCCGTACGCTCACTTGAGTCAAACGTTCATCACTTAGAGCTAAAAGATGCGCATGAATTTGATGATGCCATTATTGAAAAACGTATTCGCAAAGCTGGCGATGAGCGATTATTCTACGTCGCAGAAGCCATTCGCCGCGGCGTAACAATTCAGCAAATTCACGAGTGGAGCAAAATCGATCTTTTCTTCTTAGTAAAACTTGAAAAAGTGATTGCTTTTGAAAATGTGTTAAAAGAAGAGATTCATAATGTAGAAGTTTTACAGGAAGCAAAAGAAATGGGATTTGCAGACTGCACGATTGCTAAGCTATGGAATCAAACAGAGCGTGAAGTATACGACTTCCGCAAACAAAACGGCGTGATGCCAGTATACAAAACGGTAGATACATGTGCAGCAGAATTTGAATCTACAACACCATATTTCTACGGTACGTTTGAAGATGAAAATGAATCGATTGTTACAGATCGTAAAAGCGTTGTAGTGTTAGGGTCAGGTCCGATCCGCATCGGGCAAGGAATTGAGTTTGACTATGCAACGGTTCACTCGGTGTGGGCGATTAAAGAAGCTGGATACGAAGCGATTATTGTCAATAACAATCCAGAAACAGTGTCAACTGACTTCAGTATTTCAGATAAATTATACTTCGAGCCGCTGACGATTGAAGATGTGATGCATATCATCGATTTAGAAAAACCAGAAGGTGTGGTTGTACAGTTCGGTGGTCAAACAGCAATCAACTTAGCGGATGAGCTAGAAGCAAGAGGGGTCAAGATCTTAGGTACGTCGCTTGAAAGCTTAGATGCAGCGGAAGACCGTAAAAAATTCGAAGCGACGCTAGCGCGTTTAGAAGTACCTCAGCCGCTTGGAAAGACGGTTACTTCAGTTGAAGAAGCAGTGGTTGTGGCGAAAGAAATTGGTTATCCGGTGCTTGTACGTCCTTCATATGTACTGGGCGGACGCGCGATGGAAATTGTGTACAAAGAAGAAGAGCTGCTTCACTATATGAAACACGCGGTAAAAGTACACGCTGATCACCCTGTATTAATCGACCGCTACTTAACGGGAAAAGAAATTGAAGTCGATGCCATTTCAGACGGTGAAACAGTGGTTATTCCAGGGATCATGGAGCATGTAGAGCGCGCGGGTGTCCACTCAGGCGACTCCATCGCTGTATATCCACCGCAAACTCTGTCACAGGACGTAAAAGATACAATCATTGATTACACAACACGAATTGCAAAAGGCTTAAACATTATTGGCCTGCTTAACATTCAGTTCGTCTTGTCAAAAGGAGAAGTGTTTGTTCTTGAAGTAAATCCTCGTTCAAGCCGTACGGTGCCGTTCTTAAGTAAAATCACGCGTATTCCGATGGCGAATGTGGCAACAAAAGTTATTTTAGGAACAAGTTTAAAAGATCTTGGGTATGAATCAGGCATGCATCCTGAAGAAGAAGGCGTCTACGTAAAAGTGCCGGTCTTCTCATTTGCAAAACTGCGCCGCGTAGATATTACGCTTGGACCTGAAATGAAATCTACTGGAGAAGTAATGGGGCAAGATTCAACGTACGAAAAAGCATTATATAAAGGACTAATTGCGTCAGGTATGTCCATTAAGCCGTACGGTTCAGTACTTATGACAGTAGCGGATAAAGATAAAGAAGAGGCAACAGCGTTAGCAAAGCGCTTTGCTAATATTGGCTACCAGGTGATTGCAACGGAAGGAACAGCTTCAACGTTTACAAAAGAAGACATTCGCGTAAAAATAGTAAATAAAATTCATCATGAAGATCACAATCTTTTAGATGTGATACGAAAAGGTGAAGCCCAGCTGGTCATCAACACGCTAACAAAAGGAAAACAGCCTGCGCGTGACGGATTTAAAATTCGCCGTGAAGCAGTTGAAAATGGCGTACCTTGCTTAACATCACTTGATACAGCAGAAGCGATTTTACGAGTGCTTGAAACGATCAGCTTCCATACAACGCCAATGAAAAAAGTTCGTCCAACCAAAGAGGTGACAACCGTATGATCAAACATGAAATGATGCAAGTCGTCAGTCAGCGACCGTTAACACACAATGTATATGAATTAACCCTTCAAGGCGAGCTTGTTCGTTTCATGAATGAGCCGGGGCAGTTTGTGCATATCCGCGTCAACAACGACTATTTGCCACTGCTTCGCAGACCAATCAGTATTGCAGAAATTGATCAAACGCACGAACAATTTACGATGATTTACCGTGCAGAAGGGGCGGGAACATCGCTGCTGGCCGAAAAACAAGCCGGACAGTCGATTGACGTGTTAGGTCCCCTTGGCCACGGTTTTCCATTAGATGCAATAGAGTCAGGTCAAACGGCTTTATTAGTAGGGGGAGGCATTGGAGTGCCTCCGCTCTATGAGCTTTCAAAAAGACTTCGTGAAAAAGGCGTGCAGGTTATCCACGTCCTGGGTTTTCAATCAAAAGCAGACGTATTTTATGAACGAGAGTTTTTAGCTTTAGGAGAAACATATATTGCAACGGTAGACGGCTCTTACGGAACAAAAGGTTTTGTCACAACGGTGATTGACGAGCATCAGTTTTCATATGACGTTATGTTTTCATGCGGTCCAACTCCGATGTTAAAAGCACTAGAAAATAATTATACAAACAAGCCGCTTTACATTTCTTTAGAAGAAAGAATGGGCTGTGGAATCGGCGCTTGCTTTGCATGTGTATGCAGGGAAAGTGAAGATTCTACGGCGTATAAAAAAATCTGCAGCGACGGTCCCGTCTTTCAAGCAGGGGAGGTGCTTCTATGAGTATGCTAAAAACGACATTGCCAGGGTTAGATTTGAAAAATCCAATTATGCCAGCATCCGGCTGCTTTGGATTTGGGCGTGAGTATGCTCAATTTTATTCACTTGATGCACTTGGAGCCATTATGATTAAAGCGACTACTGCTGAAACTCGTTTTGGCAATCCAACTCCTCGCGTAGCGGAAACATCTGCAGGAATGTTAAATGCGATTGGATTACAAAATCCTGGGCTAGAAAAAGTAATGAATGAAGAGCTCGTTTGGCTTCAGCAATATGATGTGCCGATTATCGCGAACGTAGCCGGTGCTTCAATTGAAGAATATGTGCACGTGGCAAAAGAAATTTCAACCGTATCAAATGTGAAAGCACTTGAATTGAATATTTCATGTCCTAACGTAAAGGAAGGCGGAATTGCGTTTGGCGTAGATCCTGTCATCGCTGCTCGTTTAACAAAAGCGGTAAAAGATGTTTCAAATGTTCCAGTTTATGTTAAACTATCACCAAACGTATCCAATATTGTAGACATGGCAATGGCTGTTGAAGAAGCTGGCGCGGATGGCTTAACGATGATCAATACGCTTCTCGGGATGCGTCTGGATTTGAAAACAGCTCAGCCGGTTTTAGCGAACGGCACAGGCGGACTGTCAGGACCTTCAATTAAACCGGTAGCGATTCGAATGGTGTATGAAGTGAGCCAAAAAGTAAACATTCCAATTATCGGTATGGGCGGAGTGACGACTGCTGAAGATGCACTTGAATTTTTATATGCAGGTGCAAGTGCCGTAGCGGTTGGTACAGCAAACTTTGTCGATCCGTATGTATGCCCAACCATCATTGACGAACTGCCAAGGCTATTAACATCATTAGGATACGAGCATGTTTCAGAATGTATCGGAAGGAGCTGGAAAAAGCGTGAAGCAACCGTTAATCATTGCTCTTGATTTTTCATCAATTAACGATGTACAGCAGTTTTTAATGCCTTTTCAACAAGAATCATTATTTGTGAAAGTAGGCATGGAACTGTTTTATAAAGAAGGGCTATCCATTATTTCTGCATTAAAAGAGCAAAACCACCAGATTTTCTTAGACTTAAAGCTTCATGATATTCCCAATACGGTAAAGCAAGGAATGAAGTCTTTGGCTTCTCTTGAAGTGGATTTGGTTAACGTTCACGCAGCCGGCGGAACGAATATGATGCAAGCAGCCGTTGAAGGACTTGACTTAGGAACCGCTGCTGGCAAAAAACGTCCGGATTGTATTGCGGTTACTCAGCTAACAAGTACATCGGATGAAATGCTAAAAGAGCAGCAGCTGATTACGCACTCGATGCAAGAAGTGGTTACGCATTATGCAGCGCTTGCTAAAAAAAGCGGACTAGACGGCGTTGTATGTTCTACTCATGAAGTGCCTTCGATTCGAAAAGCAGCAGGAGAGGACTTTTTGACCGTAACGCCGGGTATTCGTATGGGGGCAGATTCAGTAGATGACCAAGTCCGCGTAGCAACGCCTCAGCTAGCGAGAGAATATGGCTCAAGTGCCATTGTGGTTGGCCGTTCTATTACTAAAGCAAAAGACCCGCTTAAAGCATATTATGAGATGTTACAGCAGTGGAAAGGGGAGCGTATTACGCGATGACAAAACTACGAAAAGAAATTGCAAAACAATTAATTGATATTGAGGCAGTAAGCCTTCAACCGAACGATCCGTTTACGTGGGCCTCTGGAATTAAGTCGCCTATTTATTGTGACAACCGTCTAACGCTTAGCTACCCAAAAGTGCGAAAAGAAATTGCAAAAGGTCTGCAGCATTTAATTAAAACGTATTTTGCCAATGCAGAAGTGATTGCTGGTACAGCTACAGCTGGTATTCCTCATGCAGCATGGGTAAGTGAAGCGCTAGAGCTTCCAATGTGCTATGTGCGAAGCAAAGCAAAAGAACATGGACAAGGAAATCAAATTGAAGGAAAAGTAACAAAAGGTCAAAAAGTAGTTGTGATTGAAGATTTGATTTCAACTGGCGGAAGTGTATTTACCGCAGTCGATGCATTAAAAGCGCAGGGTTGTGAAGTACTGGGAGTTGTTTCTATCTTTACATATGAGCTGGAAAAAGCGCGTCAGCTGTTTAAAGAAAAAGAACTTCAAGTTTATTCTTTAACAGACTACTCTACGCTAGTAGAGGCGGCAAACGAAGCGGGATACATTGGAGAAGAAGCGATGGAAAAGCTATTTAAATGGCGTGAAAATCCTTCAGATCCTTCATGGATGAACTAAACTAAAAACCCCCTATATAGAAAGGGGGTTTTTGTTATGACTGGCGCAGCTTCAGTACAAGTTCTTCGCTAGGCGTTACGTACACCGTTTGCTGATTATCGTACGTCACAAAACCAGGTTTAGCACCGCTTGGTTTTTTTACGTGGCGAATTTTTGTATAGTCCACTGGTACCGAACTTGAATTCTTGGCTTTACTAAAGTAAGCAGCAAGGTGAGCCGCTTCTAAAATTGTTTCTTCTGAAGGCTCTTGGCTGCGGATAACAACGTGAGAACCCGGTATATCTTTCGTATGAAACCAAACGTCATCACGAGCAGCAAGGCGATTTGTTAAATACTCATTTTGCTTATTGTTTTTTCCAACTAAAATCGTCGTGCCGTCGCTTGAAACGTATTGTTCAAGTGTAGGCGTGGTGTTTTTTTGTTTTTTTGCTTGCTTTTGCTGACGGTTGCGCAAATATCCTTCTTCCACAAGCTCTTCGCGAATCTCGGCAATGTCTTTGTGAGTAGCAGTATCCATTTGCTGAATAAGTGATTCAAAATACTGTACTTCTTCGTTTGCTTTTTCAATCTGTTCGATTACAATCGAAACGGAATTTTTCGCTTTTTGATACTTTGTAAAATAGCTTTGAGCATTTTGAGACGGTGATTTTTGCGGATCTAATGAAATCGTAAGTGTACCGCTATTTTCATCGTAATAATTAATAACATCCACTTTCGCATCTCCTTTTTTGACAAGGTGTAAATTTGCCGTAAGGAGTTCACCGGCTAGCTGATAATCAGATGCTTTTTCTGCATTTTGCAGCGTTTGCTCAAGTTTTTTTATTTTTTTCTCATTTTTCTTTTTCTCGGTGGAAATAAACTGTACTAAATCATGCGCTTGCTGCTTTACACGATCTCGCTCTGCTTTCCCGTAGTAATAGCGGTCAAGAAGCTCGCTGATAGTTGCATACGTTTTTTTCGTACCCTCTAAATGCGTTAATTCGAGTAAATAAAAATAGTCTTTTTGATTAACGGTTGTCAGAGTCGGTGTAAACTGACCTTCTTTGATCAGCGTCATGGTTTCGACGAATGATTTTGGAAGGGTAGAACGATTCGCTAAGCCAGAGCGAAACACTACTTCATTTGCAATTAAAGGAGAAAGCCCTGAGAAGGTCTGCACTAGCTGGTTAGCTAGCTTTCCGCTATTAAAATCAATTTTTTTAACCACGGTTTCCTCGTCCGCTTCAAATGGATGAAGCTTATCTTGGCTAGGAGGCAGTACGTAAGGAGCTCCGGGTAGAAGCGTACGATGCCTGTTCAAGGCCATTGGAACATGCTTAATACTGTCGATAATCGTTTGTTTTTCTTTATCTACAAGTACAACATTACTATGTCTTCCCATGATTTCAATAATAAGCTGCTTGTACGTCACGTCGCCAATTTCATTTCGTCCTTTTGTTTCAATGACTAAAATGCGGTCTAATCCAAGCTGATACACTTGTTCAATAATGCTTCCTTCTAAATGCTTGCGAAGAAGCATACAAAACATAGGAGGCTCAGATGGATTTTCATAGGGCTCATTTGTAAAATGAACGCGTGAATAGTTAGGGTGAGCTGAGATTAAAAGTTTGCGGTTTTCACCTTTAGCGCGTACTTGTAAAATCAACTCGTTTGGAAACGGCTGATATATTTTTGAAATTCGTCCTGAAACCAAGGTCTCAGATAATTCTTGTAAAATGCCATATGTAAAAATACCATCAAATGACACAGTGCTCACATCCTTAAGTAATTGAAAATTGTCCTATAGAAAAGTATAGCATTTTTTAGGACGAGTCTGAATAAGCATACGATATAAGATTGTAACAATCTAATAGGTGCATTTACAAATAAAAGGGTGTGAAAAGATGCAATGAAATGGTATGAATTAGGTGAAAAAGCAATAGTAGAAGTAACAAAAACAGACAGGCAGCATGGTCTTACACACAAAGAAGTAAAAGCACGTCAGCAGCAACAAGGGTTTAATGAATTGACTGAAGGAGAGAAAAAACCAGCCATTCTTGTGTTTCTAGAGCAGTTTAAAGATTTTATGGTACTGGTTTTACTAGCTGCCACGCTTATTTCAGGGCTTTTAGGAGAATACATCGATGCAATTGCTATCATTGCTATTGTGGTAATTAATGGGTTTCTCGGGTTCTTCCAAGAAAGAAAAGCAGAGAAATCTCTTCATGCATTAAAAGAGCTTTCGGCTCCTCAAGTAGCAGCCATGCGTGAAGGGAAATGGGTTAAGTTACCATCTAAAGAGCTGGTGGTAGGAGACGTTGTAAAGTTTTCGAGCGGAGACCGTATT
The DNA here is from genome assembly GCF_045369295.1 of Priestia sp. 179-F W1.4 NHS. Lineage (NCBI taxonomy): Bacteria > Bacillati > Bacillota > Bacilli > Caryophanales > Bacillaceae > Priestia > Priestia sp. 179-F W1.4 NHS. The sequence goes on from NZ_JBIQFF010000001.1 coordinate 636,068, forward strand.
GGAGCTGACCTTCGGATTATGGAAGCCAAAAGTCTAGAAATTGAAGAATCAGCGCTTACGGGAGAGTCTTTGCCTGTTGGTAAGCAAATAAAAGCATTGTCAGGAGATGAAGTGCCGCTTGGAGATCAGGACAATATGGCGTTTATGGGTACCCTTGTAACCAGAGGAAGCGGAACAGGTATCGTTGTAGGGATTGGAATGAAAACAGCAATGGGGCAAATTGCTGATTTACTTCAAAATGCTGAAGCCATGATTACTCCTCTTCAACGGAAGTTAGAGCAATTGGGCAAAATTTTAATTGTTGTAGCTCTTGCACTTACTGTATTAGTTGTTGGGATTGGTGTGCTGCAAGGGCATGATTTATACAGTATGTTCTTAGCGGGAGTTTCCTTAGCTGTTGCTGCCATACCCGAAGGTCTTCCTGCCATCGTAACCGTGGCGCTATCTCTTGGTGTACAGCGCATGATTAAGCAAAGATCCATTGTTCGCAAACTTCCTGCTGTTGAGACACTAGGATGCGCGTCAGTCATTTGCTCAGACAAAACGGGCACATTAACGCAAAATAAAATGACGGTTACCCACCTCTGGTCGGGAGGAATGACGTGGAGAGTATCAGGGACAGGGTATGAACCTACGGGCGTATTTTCACGAGAGGAAAGAGAAGTTGATACACGGAGTGAAAAACCGCTTCAGCAGCTTTTGGTGTTTGGTCTGCTTTGCAATCAAACGTCCATCTCGAGAAAAGATAAAGAATATGTTATCGACGGGGATCCTACTGAAGCGGCTTTGCTTGTTGCCGCGATGAAAGCGGGGCTGACAAAAGAAAATATTCAAAAGCAGTTTACGATTATTGAAGAGTTTCCATTTGATTCAACGCGTAAAATGATGAGTGTAGTCATTGAAGACGCATCTCATAAACGCTATGTGATAACAAAAGGTGCTCCGGATGTGCTGCTTATAAACAGCAAAAATATTTTGTGGGAAAGCAGACAACAAACGCTGTCGGTAACGGTTCATAATGAAGTAAAAGGAGCGATTGATCAGTTAGCTAGCCAAGCGCTTCGAACCATTGCTATTGCATATCGACCGTTAGGAGAACATGAGAGCGTTCATACAGAGAAGGAAGCAGAAAAAGACCTGACTTTCCTCGGGCTTCAAGGAATGATTGATCCGCCAAGACCAGAGGTCAAGCAAGCGGTCAAAGAATGCCGAGACGCAGGCATCAAAACCGTTATGATTACAGGTGACCACGTTATTACAGCACAGGCGATTGCAAAACAGCTCGGAATTTTACCGAAAAACGGTCAAGTCTTGGAAGGAACGGATTTATCCAAAATGACGCAGGAAGAGCTAGAAGAAGTAGTAGATGATGTTTATGTATATGCAAGGGTATCACCTGAGCATAAGCTTAAAATTGTTAAAGCTCTTCAAGCAAAAGATCACATTGTAGCGATGACGGGCGACGGCGTAAATGACGCACCGGCTATTAAAGCAGCAGACATAGGCATCGCAATGGGCATCACCGGGACAGACGTAGCAAAAGAAGCGTCTTCACTCGTTTTGCTTGATGATAATTTTGCCACTATTAAATCAGCGATCAAAGAAGGGCGAAATATCTATGAAAATATTCGGAAGTTTATCCGTTACTTGCTTGCATCAAATGTAGGAGAAATTTTAGTTATGCTCTTTGCGATGATTTTAGCACTTCCGCTTCCGCTAGTGCCCATTCAGATACTATGGGTAAACTTAGTAACAGACGGTTTGCCTGCGATGGCTCTTGGCTTAGACCAGCCAGAGGACAACGTGATGAAGCGCCATCCAAGGCATCCGCGCGAAGGTATTTTTGCAAGAGGATTAGGATGGAAAGTAGTCAGCCGCGGATTTTTAATTGGAGCTGCTACACTTGCTGCGTTTATGATTGTTTACGACAATGACCCAGATCGGTTGCAGTATGCTCAGACGATTGCATTTGCCACACTTGTCATGGCACAGCTTATTCACGTATTTGACTGCCGAAGTGAAAAATCAATTTTTGATCGGAATCCATTTCAGAACTTATATCTTGTAGGGGCTGTTATTTCATCTATTATCCTTATGCTGGTGGCCATCTACTATCCGCCGCTGCAGCCTATTTTCCATACAATGGCCATTGCACCGCGGGAATGGCTCGTTATTTTAGGACTTGCAAGCCTTCCAACTTTTTTACTTGCCGGTTCACTTTTAACAAGAAAAGCTTCATAAATTGTGCTATACTTTAATACAGGCTGTCCTAAATGAGAAAACTCATGAAGGCAGCCTTTACAGGTTGAATAAAGAAGAGAGATTTCTTTTTTTTGCTAACACTTTCTTTTATGATACTTTTTATGTAAGATGTACATAGTGGATGTGATGATAATGATAAAAAGTATGACTGGTTTTGGCCGCGGAAAAGCGGAAGTGGAAAATCGATCAGTAACAGTGGAAATGAAGTCTGTTAATCATCGTTTTTGTGAAATTGTTATTCGTATGCCAAGACAATTAATTGAAATTGAAGATAAAATAAAAAAAATCGTTCAAACATACATAAAACGTGGTAGAGTAGAAGTATTTGTTACTATTTCAGGTGAAGAAATGGCAAAAAAGAAACTGCAGACGGATTGGCAGCTGCTTGAGGAATACATGAATGCGTTGCAGCAAGTACAAGAAAAGCATGGGCTGCCACAATCTGTTCAAATTCAAGACATTTTACACATGCCTGAAGTAATGACAACTTATGAAGAAGAAGCTGATCAGACGAGTATTCATGGTGCAATCTTTGAAGCCGTTGACGCTGCTGTGCATCAGTTAGTGGATATGCGGAAACGAGAGGGATCAGAGCTGTATCACGATTTGATGGGGTACTTACAGGATATTCAAGACATTCGCGAAAAAATTACACAGCTTGCTCCTGAAGTTGCTGAACAATATCGCGAGCGTATTAAAAGAAAGCTGAGCGATTATTTAGAAGGTGCTTTCGATGAGCAGCGAGTGCTGACTGAAGTAGCTATTTTTGCTGAAAAAGCAGATATTAGCGAAGAACTTACGAGAATTCAAAGTCATGTTTCACAATTTATTCAAGCATTAAATACACCTGATTCAGTAGGACGCAAGCTGGATTTTCTTGTTCAAGAGCTGAATCGTGAAATGAATACAATCGGTGCGAAGGCAAATAATGGTACTATTGCTCAGTATGTTATTAGTATGAAAGCACAATTAGAACGCATAAAAGAGCAGGTTCAAAATATTGAATAGCCTTCGTGTAAGATAAAGATTATATTGGTATAGCGGGAGGCTTCTTATGAGCGGTAAATTAGTGAACGTTGGATTTGGAAATTTTATTTCTTCTAATCGTATAATCTCTGTCGTTCATCCTGAATCAGCTCCAATCAAACGCATTATTCAAGATGCAAAAGATCGAGGCTCTTTAATAGATGCAACGCAAGGACGTAAAACACGATCTGTTATTGTTATGGATAGCGATCATGTTATTTTAGCTCCTGTACAGCCAGAAACTGTGTCACAGCGACTTATAAACAAAGAAGAATTATTAGAAGGGTAGGTCACTTGAACCGATGATTGAAAGAGGTTTATTAATTGTTCTTTCCGGACCATCAGGTGTTGGAAAAGGAACGGTACGAAAAGCATTGTTTGAGCAAGAAGACATTAAATTGCAGTATTCTATCTCTGCAACAACAAGAAAGCCCCGCGAAGGTGAAGTAGACGGTGTTGACTATTTCTTCAAACCACGCGAAGAGTTTGAGCGCATGATTGAAAATAAGAAATTATTAGAGTGGGCTGAATACGTAGGTAACTACTACGGTACCCCGGTTGATTATGTAGAACAAACGTTATCTGAAGGCAAAGACGTATTTCTAGAAATTGAAGTGCAAGGTGCTCTTCAAGTGAAAGAAGCGTTTCCAGAAGGTTTGTTCATCTTCTTGGCACCGCCGAGTTTGTCAGAGCTTAAAAGTCGTATCGTAAACCGCGGTACTGAAACAGAAGATTTAATCAATAACCGTATGCGCGTGGCAAAAGAAGAAATTGAACTTATGGACGCCTACGATTATGTTGTAGAAAATGACAAAGTAGAAAATGCTTGTGCTCGCATCCGTGCTATCGTAACGGCTGAACACTGCCGTCGTGATCGTATTTCTGCGCGCTATAAAAGAATGCTGGAGGTAGAATAAACATGCTTTATCCATCAATTGATTCCCTAATGGAAAAATTAGATTCTAAGTACACGCTTGTGACAGTAGCTGCAAAACGTGCACGTCAATTACAGCTTCACAATGATACGCCGATTGAAAAGCCGGTTTCTTATAAATTTGTAGGCTGTGCTTTAGAAGAAATTAATGCTGAACAATTAAGCTATAAGCAAGGTGTAGCAGAAGAAGATTCTAAACATCAGTAAGTGAAAAAATAACAACCTACTTTATAGGTTGTTATTTTTTTGATGCTTTTGTTTGTATTCAAGCAGGATAGTGAATGTCTCATTACAAAAATGGTATAATAATTAAATTGAAAAGCTTTAGATAGTTACCCGAGTAAACAAGCGGATGCTGGTTGAGCGGGATAAATAGATGGGGGCATAATGATGAAGGGAAAACGAATTTTATTATGTGTTAGCGGCGGGATCGCCGTATATAAAGCCGCAGCTTTAACAAGTAAATTAGTACAAGCAGGAGCGGAAGTTAAAGTAATGATGACTGCTTCGGCATGCGAGTTCGTAACGCCGCTTACGTTTCAAGCTCTGTCTCGAAACCCAGTTTATACAGATACGTTTGATGAAAAAGATCCATCTGTGATTGCACATATTGATTTAGCAGATTGGCCTGATTTAATTTTAGTAGCTCCTGCTACGGCAAATATGATAGGGAAAATAGCAAATGGTCTTGCAGATGATATGATTTCCACAACGCTGCTCGCTGCTACTGCACCTGTGTGGATTGCACCTGCAATGAATGTTCATATGTACGATCATCCAGCTGTTAAAAAAAATATGAGCACTCTTTCATCATTTGGTTACTCTTTTGTAGAGCCTGGAGAAGGGTATTTGGCATGCGGTTATGTAGGAAAAGGCCGTCTTGAAGAGCCAGAAACAATTGTTTCACTAATCGGATCTTATTTCTCACAAGCATCAGATACACAAAAGATCCTTGAAGGTGTGAATGTATTGGTTACAGCAGGACCTACGGTAGAACGCATTGATCCCGTCCGATTTTTCACCAATCGTTCTACCGGGAAAATGGGCTATGCTCTTGCAGAACAAGCTGCTAAGTTAGGTGCATCGGTAACACTTGTAACGGGACCGACGAATTTAGAGTATCCAAAAGGAGTGCAGGTTGTTCAAATTGAAAGTGCGCAGCAGATGCTTGAAGCTGTTATGCAGCGCTATCATGAAGCAGATGTTGTTATCAAATCAGCCGCAGTGGCAGATTACCGACCAAAGCATGTGTTTGATCAAAAGATGAAAAAGCAGCCTGGTGCAGCAGTATTAGAGCTAGAGAGAACAACAGATATTTTACGCACGCTTGGAGAGCAAAAAGAACACCAGCTTTTAGTCGGCTTTGCAGCAGAAACAGAACAAGTGGATGAATATGCACAAAAGAAACTTTTATCTAAAAACTTGGATATGATTGTAGCCAATAACGTAACGACAGAGGGAGCAGGTTTTGGGACGGACACAAATATTGTGACGCTCTATAAGCGAAGCGGAGAGTCTAAAGAACTTCCCATTCTTTCAAAACACGATGTAGCTACCGAGGTGTTAAAAGAAGTGAAGGAAATGTTAGAAGGGCTGAGAAAATGAGTGTAGCTAGTGTAATTGTGGACGTGGCTGCTAAACAAACAGATCGAGCTTTTGACTACGCCATTCCTGACAAATGGAAAGGAATTATTGTTCCGGGTATGCGAGTTGTCGTTCCGTTTGGTCCAAGAAAAGTTCAAGGGTTTGTGGTGGCTCTTAAAGAAGAGGCTGAAGTTAAGCGTGTTAAACCAATCGCTGACTTGCTTGATTTAACGCCGGTTCTGACTCCCGAACTGTTAGAGATTGGGCACTGGCTAACAGAAAAAACGCTTTGTTTTATGATATCGGCTTTTCAAGTCATGCTGCCTGCGGCGATGAAAGCAAAATATGATAAAGAACTGTCACTCCTTTCAAAAGAGGCATACGAACAGCTTCATGAGCAAGTCAAGCCGTTTTTTCAGTCAAGATCCTCGCTGAAGTGGAGTGAAGTGGAAAAAACAGCCGCTGCTACTGCTTTTCACCGTGATATTCAAAAAGGTCTAATTGAAGTCGTCTACGTGGTGAAAAACAAAGGAAACAAAAAAACGGCAAAAGGCGTAAAACTGAATCGAAGCCTTGAAGACATTCAACAGTTTATGAACGAGTTAAATAAGCAGGCAGAAAAGCAAAAGCAAGTGCTGTCTTTTATGCTCGAGCGAAATGAAGAAGTAGCCATAAAAGAAATAGCGGAAGATTTGCAGATTACCTCCGCTCCTATAAAAGCGCTGATTAACAAAGGACTCTTAGCGGAAACGGAAATTGAAATATACCGTGATCCTTATCAAGATCGATACTTTACACCGTCAAAGCCATTTCAATTGACCGATGAACAAGCTGAGGCAATCGCACCGATTCTGCGGGACATCGAAGAAAATCTTCACGATGTGTTTTTAATGTATGGAGTAACGGGAAGCGGAAAAACAGAAGTGTATCTCCAATCAATTGATCAAGTGCTGAAAAAAGGAAAAGAAGCGATTATGCTTGTTCCGGAGATTTCCCTTACCCCTCAGATGGTCAAGCGGTTTAAAGAGCGGTTCGGCTCAAAAGTTGCTGTGCTTCATAGCGGCTTGTCTACTGGAGAAAAATACGATGAATGGCGAAAAATTCAGCGAAAAGAAGTATCCGTTGTGGTAGGGGCCCGCTCTGCTGTATTTGCTCCATTTGAAAATTTAGGCCTTCTTATTATCGATGAAGAACATGAGACGAGTTATAAACAAGAAGAAAACCCCCGTTATCATGCAAAAGATGTAGCCATTTACCGAGGGCAGCATCATCAGTGTCCAGTCATTTTAGGAAGTGCAACACCAACGCTTGAGTCCTTTGCAAGAGCGCAAAAAGGTGTATATAAGCTACTGACGTTAAAGCAAAGAATGAATAAGTCATCGATGCCGTCGGTGGATATTGTTGATATGAGAGAGGAACTTCGCAGCGGCAATCGCTCTATGTTTTCAACTATGCTGTTTGAAAAGATGAAAAACCGTTTGGGAAAAGGAGAGCAAATCGTTTTATTTTTAAATAAAAGAGGCCATTCTTCTTTTGTTATGTGCAGGGACTGCGGTTACGTTCCGACATGTGAGCACTGTGAAATTTCACTAACGTATCACCGCTATCAAAATAAATTAAAATGCCATTACTGCGGACACGAAGAACATGTGCACACTGAGTGCCCGGAATGCCACAGCGAACATATCCGCTTTTTTGGATCTGGTACACAAAAAGTGGAAGAAGAATTAACAAAAGTGCTGCCTGAGGCTAGAGTCGTGCGAATGGATGTTGATACGACAAGCCGAAAAGGCGCGCATGAAAAGCTCCTGAACAAGTTTGCAAGTGGAGAAGCGCAAATTTTACTAGGGACGCAGATGATTGCCAAAGGGCTAGACTTTCCAAACGTCACGCTTGTAGGCGTTTTAACAGCAGATACGATGCTGAATTTACCTGACTTTCGTGCATCTGAAAAAACGTTTCAGCTTTTAACACAAGTAAGCGGAAGAGCAGGACGCCACAAGCTTCCAGGAGAAGTAGTGATTCAAACGTACACGCCTGAGCACTACAGCATTCAACTTGCGAGTCAGCATGATTACGATGCGTTTTATAAGCAGGAGATGGAAATTCGTAAAATGCATAAATATCCGCCTTTCTTTTACTTGGCGCTTGTCACCGTATCTCATGAAAATATTGCAAAAGTGGTGTCTGTTACAGACAAAATTTCGCAGTATCTGGGTCAGAAACTTTCGCCGCAAACAACGATCTTAGGGCCAGTCGCATCTCCCATTGCTAAGATAAAAGATAGATATCGCTATCAATGCATGTTAAAATACAAGCTGGAACCAAGCCTGATTCCGCTGTTGAAATATATATTAGAACGTTATCAAGCGGAAATGCAGAAGGAAAATTTAACGATTACAATTGATTTGAATCCATACTCGATGATGTAACTAGTCGTCTTGATGGCGTTAAAGAAGAAGCTTTTTGGATATAAATAGAAAGAATAAAGGAGGTGCCTATTTGGCTAAGCTTAAGCTTGTTTACCATCCTAATGAAGTACTTGAACAAGAGTGTGAAGTCGTTAAAAACTTTGATAATAAATTAGCGAAATTACTAAACGGCATGTATGATTTAATGCTTGAAGCAGACGGTGTGGGTCTAGCTGCTCCTCAAGTAGGAGTTCTGCAGCAAGTGGCAGTGGTAGACGTGGACGATCGACACGGTAAAATTGAGTTAATTAATCCGGTAATTATTGAGCAACGAGGCGAACAAATCGGTCCAGAAGGCTGCCTAAGTTTTCCGGGCCTTTTTGGTGACGTGGCTCGAGCTGATTATGTGAAAGTACGTGCGCAAAATCGTAAAGGAAAACCTTATTTTATAGAAGCAAAAGGTTTTTTAGCACGAGCCATTCAACATGAAATTGATCACTTACACGGTGTATTGTTCACGGAAAAAGTAACAAAGTATTACGAAGAGGATGAACTAGAAGGGTAGGTTTTACACGATGAAAGTCGTATTTATGGGAACGCCGGATTTTTCAGTGCCGGTTTTACAAACATTACTTAAAGATGGATATGAAGTGGTCGCAGTGGTTACACAGCCGGACCGACCAAAAGGACGCAAGCGCGTATTAACACCTCCTCCTGTAAAAGTTGAGGCGTTAAAACATGAAATACCTGTACTGCAGCCAGAAAAGATTCGTTTAGAAGAAGAATATCAGCAAGTGTTAGCGTATGAGCCTGACCTAATTGTAACAGCGGCTTTTGGTCAAATTTTACCAACTCCTATTTTAGAAGCGCCTAAATACGGCTGTATTAACGTACATGCTTCTCTGTTACCTGAACTGCGCGGAGGCGCGCCGATTCACTATTCAATTCTACAAGGTAAGCCGAAAACTGGTGTTACAATTATGTATATGGTAGAAAAATTAGATGCAGGTGATATCTTAACACAGGTAGAAGTTCCGATTGAAGAACGTGATCACGTGGGCACACTTCACGATAAACTCAGCGCTGCTGGTGCAAAATTGCTTTCAGAAACCATTCCTTCTCTTGTGAAAGGTGAAATTACGCCGGTTAAACAAAACGATGGCGAAGCGACATTTGCTTCTAATATTAAGCGTGAACAAGAGAAAATTGATTGGGCCCGTACAGGAGAAGAAATTTATAATCATATCCGCGGACTTCATCCTTGGCCCGTTGCTTATACAACAGCAGACGGTCAAGTCATGAAAATTTGGTGGGGAGAGAAAGTATCCGCATCAAGCAAACCGGGTACCGTTTTATCACTTGAAGAGGACGGATTTGTAGTAGCAACTGGAAATGAAACAGCTATTAAAGTGACGGAACTTCAGCCGGCTGGAAAAAAACGTATGGATGCAGCGCAGTATTTACGAGGTACATCTGTTGAAGTCGGAACAGTATTAGGGGATGTCAATGAGTAAGTACAACGTTCGAGACATAGCTTTAGATATTTTACTAGCTATTGAAAAAAATCAGGCATTCAGCAATCTATTGTTAAATAACAGTATACAAAAACGTGGTATTCAAGGGAAAGATGCAGGGCTGTTAACGGAAATCGTGTATGGAACGATTCAAAGACGCGATACGTTAGATTACGGGTTAGCCCCTTTCTTGAAAAATCCCAAAAAAATTCAGCCTTGGGTGCGAGTGCTGCTTCGTTTATCTCTTTATCAGATGATGTATTTAGACCGAGTACCTGACCGGGCAATCCTTCATGAAGCAGTAGAAATTGCTAAAAAACGTGGTCACAAAGGAATTGCCTCAATGGTAAACGGCGTTTTACGAAATATTCAGCGCAGCGGCACGCCTTCTTTAGAAGAAATACAAAATCCTGTGGAACGCTTGGCAATTGAAACGAGTCATCCAGTATGGCTTGTAAAACGCTGGGTGGAACAATATGGATTGGACAAAACACGCGGAATCTGTTTAGCTAATTTAATGGCCCCTAAACAAACAATCCGAGTAAACAGTGCACGCTTTACGCAAAATGAAGTAAAAGAAGCGCTAGAAAAAGAAGGTATTGTTGTAGAACCAGGCCATTTTGTAGAAGAAGCGCTAGAAGTTCAAAAAGGAAATGCAGCTCATACACAAGCATTTCGTGAAGGAATGTTTACCGTTCAAGATGAAAGCTCTATGTTAGTAGCTCATGCACTAGGTGCAGAAGCAGAAGAGCTGATTTTAGATAGCTGTGCTGCACCGGGAGGAAAATCAACTCATATTGCAGAGCAGCTTAAAAACAGTGGTAGAGTTATTTCCTTGGACATTCATGACCATAAAGTAAAGCTGATTGCCCAGCAGGCAGAGCGTCTGCATCTTACCAATATTGAGCCAACGGTTCAAGACAGCCGCAAAGCCGGTGAACAGTTTGATAAAGAAATGTTTGACCGCATTTTAGTAGATGCCCCGTGCTCAGGTTTTGGTGTGATGAGACGTAAACCTGATTTGAAATATACAAAAACTGAGCAGGATGTAAAGCAGCTGGCGCGTATTCAACAAGATATTTTAAATGCGGTTGCGCCTTTATTAAAAAAAGGTGGGACCCTCGTATATAGTACATGTACAATTGATCGGGATGAAAATGGGGATGTTGTAGCAGCATTTTTAGCAGATCATGCTGATTTTCAAAAAGACGAAACGCTTGCTGCACGCATGCCGCAAAGACTTAAACAAAACGTAAAACATGGTGAAATTCAATTGTTGCCAGATGCACAAAGCGATGGATTTTATATTGCATGTTTACAGAAGAAGGTGTAAAAATGGAAGAAGTAGCTAAAAGAAAAGCAAAAGCAGAAGAAAAAACGCAAAAACCATCTATTTATTCATTAGAAATGCACGACCTAGAAAATTGGTTAGTGGAACATGGTGATAAGAAGTTCCGTGCTAAACAAATTTTTGACTGGTTATATGTTAAACGCGTAACGGACTTTGACGATATGTCAAACTTATCTAAAGGATTACGTGAACAATTAAAAGACAAATTTGCATTAACGACATTAAAAACAGTTGTTCAGCAAACGTCTGGAGACGGCACGATGAAGTTTTTATTCGAACTCCATGACGGTTATACGATTGAAACGGTGCTTATGCGTCATGAATACGGAAATTCTGTCTGCGTAACAACTCAAGTTGGCTGTCGCATCGGCTGTACGTTCTGTGCGTCTACTCTTGGAGGTTTAAAGCGTAACTTAGAAGCTGGAGAAATCGTAGCGCAAGTAGTAAAAGTACAAAAAGCGCTAGATGAACAAGGAGAACGCGTGAGCTCTGTCGTAATTATGGGTATTGGGGAGCCATTTGATAACTATGATGAAATGATGCGCTTCTTAAAAACAATTAACAGTGATGATGGATTAAATATTGGTGCACGTCATATCACAGTATCGACAAGTGGAATCATTCCAAAAATCTATAAATTTGCTGATGAAAAAATGCAAATCAATTTTGCGATTTCACTTCACGCTCCAAACAATGACATCCGCTCACGCTTAATGCCGATTAACCGCGCGTATAAACTTCCTGATTTAATGGAAGCCATTAAATATTATACGGATAAAACGGGAAGACGTATTAGCTTTGAGTATGGTCTATTCGGAGGAGTAAACGATCAAGTAGAGCATGCGGAGGAATTAGCGGATTTGATTAAAGACGTTAAATGTCACGTGAACTTGATTCCGGTAAACTATGTGCCTGAGCGTGATTATGTTCGTACACCGCGTGAACAGATTTTTGCATTTGAACGTACGCTTAAAAAGCGTGGCGTTAACGTGACTATTCGACGTGAGCAAGGTCATGACATCGATGCAGCTTGTGGCCAATTACGTGCGAAGGAGCGTAAAGAAGAGACGAGGTGATTGTATGGCAACTGTCTTCATGACAGACCGAGGGAGAGTTAGACAACACAATGAAGATAACGGAGGGGTATTTTTGAACCAACATAATCAGCTGCTTGCAATTGTGGCTGATGGTATGGGAGGTCATCGAGCTGGCGACATCGCCAGTGAGATGGCGGTTCAAAAATTGCAAATAGCGTGGGAAGAAGCGAACAAAGTAACGTCTCCTGATGAGGCGACGCAGTGGATTCGTACGCATGTTTCGCAAATTAATCAAGATATTTATCGGTATGCTCAGGAGCATGAAGAGTGTAAAGGCATGGGTACGACAGTTGTACTTGCTTTATGCGCCGATACGTTTTGTGCGATTGGTAATATAGGAGACAGCAGGTGCTATATTTCCAATGAATATGGATTTCAACAAGTAACAGAAGATCATTCTCTTGTGAATGAACTCGTAAAAAATGGTCAAATCACAAAAGAAGATGCTGAACATCATCCGCGAAAAAATATCTTATTGCGAGCACTAGGTACCGAAGAAAATGTTAGTTTAGATGTAAAAACAATTGAAGTGGAAAAAGAAGATCGATTATTATTATGTTCAGATGGACTGACAAATAAGGTAACGGAACAAAAGCTGAACGAAACGTTATCAACAAGTTCATCACTTCACGAAAAGGGTACGAGCCTGATTCAATTAGCAAATGAGCTTGGTGGAGAAGACAATATTACACTTGCAATTGTGGACTTTACATCTGAAAGTGGGTGAGAGTGTTGCTAATAGGTAGACGGCTAAACGACCGTTATAAGGTATTGCAAGTAATTGGTGGAGGCGGAATGGCAAACGTCTATTTAGGTCGCGACATGATTTTGGATCGTGATGTGGCAATTAAAGTGCTTCGTTTAGACTTTGCAAGTGACGATGCGTTTATAAAGCGTTTCCATCGAGAAGCTCAATCTGCTACGAGTATTGCTCATCCTAATATTGTCAGCATTTATGATGTTGGAGAAGAAGAAGATATTTACTATATCATCATGGAATATGTACCGGGTATGACATTAAAGCAATACATTCTGCAAGAATCACCATTATCTCTTGATAAAGCCATACATATTATGACGCAGATTACATCAGCTATTGCCCATGCTCATCAGTACGGAATTATTCACCGGGATATTAAGCCTCAAAATATTTTAATTGATCATGATGATACCATTAAAGTTACTGACTTCGGCATTGCCGTAGCACTAAGTTCTACAACCATTACGCATACTAATTCTGTTTTGGGATCTGTTCATTATTTATCTCCTGAACAGGCAAGGGGAGGGCTTGCGAATAAGCGTTCTGATATTTATTCGCTTGGCATCGTCCTATTTGAATTGCTAACGGGTCGAGTCCCTTTTTCTGGGGAATCGGCTGTGTCAATTGCATTAAAACATTTACAGACAGAAACACCTTCTCCAAAAAGGTGGAATCCATCTATCCCTCAAAGCGTGGAGAATGTTGTATTAAAAGCAACAACTAAAGATCCATTTTACCGATACAGTTCCGTCGAAGAACTCGAAGCGGATTTACAGTCTGCTGTTCATCCAAATCGTTATAATGAACAAAGATTTACGGTGCCTGATGATGAAGAAGTGACAAAAGCCATTCCCGTTATTAAGGAGGATTTTGTTGAATCCGAAGAAACGCACGTACCTGTGAGAAAACCACCTCACTTAGAGCGCGAAGAACAAGAAGAAGAAGAAGTAAAGCCGAAGAAAAAAAAGAAGAAAAAGAAAAAAGGCAAAAGCAAGCTGATTGTAACGCTTGTTTTAATTTTTTTGCTGCTGGCAGCTGCTAGCGTAGCCGCCGTTACATTCATTCCGGCTTTATTACTGCCAAAAGACGTAAAGGTTCCTGATTTACATAATCAAGATTATGAATCAGCTGTAACCGATTTAGTTTCTTTAGGCTTTAAAGTGAAGAATCCTAAAGATATATCTGATAATAAGGTGGAAGAAGGCGACGTGGTTAAAACGATGCCAGAAGCGGGAGACGTGATCAAAGAAGGCTCTAACGTCATTATTTATCGAAGTACAGGAAAGAAAAAAGAAGCATTTAACCGGTACATTGGAAGAAGCTTTACGGAAGTAAAAAGTCTGTTAGAAAAGCAGAATTATAAAGATATCCAATCCATCGAAGTTGAAAGCACAGAACCAAAAGGCAATATTACAGATCAGACGCCTAAAGAAACCGAACAAGTCGTGCCGGAAGATACAACGGTTACTCTATGGGTAAGTAAAGGTCCGCCGAAGATTGCATTAAAGGATTTCTCGGGCTGGACGGAAAAAAGCGTAAAAGATTATGCATCAGATGAAAATATTGAAGTGGACGTAAAAACAGCGTATTCCGACACTGTTGAAAAAGGTCTTGTGATGTCTCAAAAGCCTGCAGCAGAGCAGAGTATTGAGCAAGGTGATAAGCTCACCATTACGGTCTCAATGGGCAAAGAGCCAAAAGCTCCTCAAACGGTGTCAGTGGATGTTACCATTCCGTATAAAGAAGAGGCTGACACCGAAGCAAGCACGGAACAAGGCGACGCAACGGAAACAAGCGATGCCACTGAAACAGAAGAGGAAAAGCCAAAGCCGCAAAAAGTACAAATTTATATCGAAGATGCAGATAACGATATGTCGGTTCCTGCTAAAGAACTAACGATTACTGAAACAACAAAAGAATCATTCGATGTTTTAGTTGATGAAAATGAAAAAGCGTCTTATAAAATTGTCCGAGACGGGGAAGTTATTGAAGAAAAAGACGTTGAATATCCAGAGTGATAGGAGTGAGGTTATGCCAGAAGGAAGAATTATTAAATCCCTTAGCGGATTTTATTATGTTCTTCATGACGGACAAGTAACGCAATGTCGAGGACGAGGTGTTTTTCGTAAAAAGAAGGTAACGCCTTTAGTCGGTGACAATGTAGTATTTCAGGCGGAAAATAAGCTTGAAGGATATATACTTGAAATTAAAGAACGTAAAAATGAATTAGTTCGTCCCCCAATTTCAAATGTTGATCAGGCGCTGCTTGTTTTTTCAGCGATTGAACCTGATTTTAGTACAATGCTTCTTGACCGATTTTTAGTGTTAGTGGAGTCTAATCATATTGAACCTATTATTTGTATTTCAAAAGTAGATCTTTTATCACAGCAGCAAAAGCAAGAAATCGAGCAATATGCCGAAGAATATCGTAAAATAGGATATGAGGTCATTTTAACGTCGACAGTCACAGAAAAAGGCATGGAACGAATTCAGCCGTTATTTGAAGATCGCGTAACGGTTATTGCTGGACAGTCAGGTGTAGGTAAATCTTCACTGCTAAATACGCTTAAACCAGAGCTTGAGTTAAAGACAAATGATATTTCAATGTCACTTGGAAGAGGAAAGCATACAACACGTCATGTAGAACTGATTTCGTTTGGTGAAGGTTTAGTAGCTGATACGCCAGGCTTTAGCTCACTGGAATTTTTAACGTTAGAAGTAGAAGAGTTGACCGATTGTTTTCCTGAAATGTCGCGTTTGAGTGAACAGTGTAAATTTCGAGGTTGTTTGCATGTGAAAGAACCAAAATGTGCGGTGAAAGAAGCATACGAACAAAAAGAAATTCCGAGTTATCGCTACGAACATTACTTGCAATTTATTGAGGAAATTAAGCAAAGAAAGCCGAGGTATTAAAAATGACAAAAATCGCACCTTCCATTTTATCTGCCAATTTTTCAAAGCTTGCTGAAGAAATTCGTGAAGTTGAAGCAGGTGGAGCAGACTACATCCATATAGACGTCATGGATGGCCATTTTGTTCCTAATATTACAATTGGACCGCTTATCGTTGAGGCTGTACGCCCTGTCACAACACTGCCATTAGATGTGCATTTAATGATTGAAAACCCAGATCAATACGTTCCAATGTTTGCAAAGGCGGGTGCTGATATTTTAACGGTACATGCTGAAGCGTGTACTCATTTGCACCGCACCATTCAATTAATCAAAGAGCACGGCATGAAAGCAGGCGTTGCTTTAAATCCTGCAACGCCAATTGACGTGGTAAAGCATATCTTAGAAGATATCGATCTTATTTTATTAATGACGGTGAACCCAGGCTTTGGAGGACAAAACTTCATTCCAAGTGTACTGCCGAAAATCGAGCAAATCTCTCAGCTTATTGAAATCCGTCACCTTTCTATTGAAGTAGAGGTTGATGGAGGAATTAATGAAGAAACAGCAAGAAAATGTGTAGAAGCAGGAGCAAATGTCTTAGTGGCTGGCTCAGCTATTTATAATCAAGAAGATCGAGCTGGCGCAATCAGCCAAATTCGCACAACTGTTCAAGCGTAAGTAATAAAAGCTGCTGTGTACAACGGGTAGAACTTGTACACAGCAGCTTTTTCTTTTAGGATAAAGAAAACATATTTATTTCGTTCATTTTTTAATAGAAAAGGAGCATATACATAATGAAAATTCATATTCTAGCAGGGGGACCGGATGAACATATGCCACTCCTGCACCAATCAAATGATGTAAAGTGGGTAGGAGTAGACCGGGGCGTATTCCTGCTTCTTCAACAAGACATTTTGCCCGTGAAAGCATTCGGAGATTTTGATTCCATTACAAATGCGCAGCTTAAGCGAGTGAGAGAAGCATTACAAGATGTTGAATTGTATCCTGCGGAAAAAGATGCAACTGATTTGGAACTTGCTTTTGAGTGGGCAATAGAGCAAAAACCGGACAGTATTTGTATCTTTGGAGCAACAGGTGGAAGACTTGACCACATGTTTGGAAGCATTCAGCTCCTGTACAAAGGCTTAAAAAAGAAAGCGAATGTACAAATGATTGACAATCAAAATATCATTCAATTGTTTGAACCAGGCACTTATCATGTTGATCGTTTAAAGGAGTTTCACTATATTTCATTCGTTCCTTTTGCAGGCGGTGTAAAAGAGCTTACGCTAGAAGGTTTCAAATATCCTCTCAATAAGCATGAAGTAGAACTCGGCTCAACTTTATGTATTAGCAATGAACTTATTCAACAAAGAGGTACTTTTTCATTTACAAAAGGCATATTAATGATGGTAAGAAGCAATGATAAACGTTGCTTGTGATGAAGTATGGAAAATGAGAGCAGGACATAGGGCTTTCTTTAAAAGGAGATAAAGTGTGGAGACGGTTAGGAGGGACAGTATGAAATTCTATACAATCAAACTTCCAAAGTTTTTAGGTGGGATCGTAAAGGTCATGCTTAATTCGTTTAAAAAAGATTAACAACGCCGGAATAATAAAAGAAGCACCATAAAATATGGTGCTTTTTCATTATAAAGATTAAACGCGTTGAACTTTACCAGACTTAAGGGCTCTAGCTGAAACGTACACACGTTTTGGTTTACCGTTCACTAAGATACGTACTTTTTGAACGTTAGCACCCCATTTACGCTTAGTAGCGTTCATTGCGTGAGAACGTGCGTTACCTGAACGAGCTTTTCTACCAGTTACTACACATTTGCGTGCCATGATTTTCCCTCCTAACACCAAAAAAACTACTCAATTCTGTTTTGAGAAATACTATATTAATTTATCACAGCCTTAAAGAGAATGCAATAGTTCTGGAGAAAAGCTTTCAAGAAATTTTCCTTGACATATAAAATGAATCTATGTTCAATAATATAGAGAGTAGGAATAGGTATAACTTGGGCAATTACTTATTTTAAGACAAGTTGATACCCAATACTCTCATCTTTAAAAGGGACAAGCTGGACGCCTCTTTTAAAACGAGATTGATTATAGTAGAATATTTATAACCTATGAAAGTAGAAAGGGGAACGAGTATGTCCATCGAAATGAAAACGAAGTATGGTCAAATTGATATTTCTACAGATGTAATTGCAACAATTGCTGGAGGAGCAGCTGTTGATTGTTACGGGATTGTCGGAATGGCTTCAAAAAATCAGCTTAAAGATGGTCTTACAGAAATTCTTCGCAAAGAAAACTTTACACGAGGTATTGTGGTAAGACAAGAAGAGGATGACGTACATATCGACATGTACATTATCGTAAGCTATGGAACAAAAATTTCTGAAATTGCTCATAATGTGCAAACAAAAGTAAAATACACGCTGGAACAAACGGTTGGTCTAACGGTTGATTCAGTAAATATTTATGTGCAGGGTGTTCGTGTAACGAACGTTTAATTAAGGAGGAAGATTCGTGTCAATGACAACGTTGGACGGAAAGCGGTTTAGAGAAATGGTGCTTCAAGGAGCCCAGCATCTATCTAACAATGCAGATTACGTGGATGCGCTGAACGTTTTTCCTGTACCAGATGGTGATACTGGAACAAATATGAACTTATCGATTACGTCTGGTGCTAAAGAAGTGAAAAATAAACTATCTGATCACATCGGTCAAGTGAGTCAAGCTTTGTCTAAGGGCTTATTGATGGGCGCGCGCGGTAATTCAGGAGTTATTTTATCTCAAATATTCCGCGGTTTTGCGAAATCGGTTGAGCAAAAGTCAGCGATTACAACAGTTGAGTTTGCTGAAGCTCTTGAGCTTGGTGTAGAAACTGCTTATAAAGCTGTTATGAAACCAATCGAAGGAACCATTTTAACAGTAGCTAAGGATACTGCTAAAAAAGCAGCGGCTGTTGCTAAAAAGCAATCTGATATGATTCTGTTCATGGAAGAAGTACTTAAGGAAGCTAATGCTTCGTTAAATCGCACGCCAGATCTTTTACCCGTGTTAAAAGAAGTAGGCGTAGTGGATAGCGGAGGTCAAGGGCTTGTTTTAATTTATGAAGGGTTTTTAGCTGAATTAAAAGGTGAAAAACTTCCGGGTGTACCCATGTCAGCTCCTTCGATGAATGAACTTGTAAATGCTGAGCATCATAAGCATGCGCAAAGCCATATGAATACAGAAGATATTGAATTTGGCTATTGTACAGAATTTATGGTAAGGCTGGAAGAGGATAAGCCCGCAGCTAAAACATTTTCTGAAGAAACGTTTCGCCAAGATTTAAGTAAATGGGGCGACTCGTTGCTTGTAGTATCTGATGATGAAATTGTGAAAGTTCATATTCACGCCGAGCATCCTGGAGAAGTGTTAAACTACGGGCAGCAATATGGAAGTTTAATTAAAATGAAGATTGAAAACATGAGAGAACAGCATAGCAGCATTGTTTCAGATGAAGAAAAGCCTGCAGTAAAAAAGGCTGAAAAACAGCCCTTTGGCATTGTTACTGTATCAATGGGAAAAGGAATTGCTGAATTGTTCAAGAGCCTTGGGGCAACGGTTGTCATTGAAGGCGGACAAACAATGAATCCAAGTACGGAGGATATTGTCAAAGCGATTGAAGAAACAAATGCAGAACAGGTACTTATTTTACCTAATAACGGAAATATTGTAATGGCTGCTAACCAAGCGGCTGCTGTTGCGGGCAGTCACGTTTCGGTTGTCCCGTCTAAAACGGTTCCTCAAGGAATGACAGCGCTGCTATCATTTAATCCTCAGCAAAGCTTAAAAGAAAACGAGGAAGCAATGACAGAAGCTCTGCAGCACGTAAAAACAGGGCAAGTAACGTATGCAGTTCGCGATACAAATATTGATGGTCTTGAATTAGCTAAAGGCGATTTTATGGGTATTGCCGAAAAGAAAATCGTCGTAAAAGATTCAGAGAAATTAGAAGCAGCGAAAAAGCTATTGACTTATATGATTGATGACGAAGCGGAAATCCTTACGATTCTTCAAGGAGAGGATGTCTCAGACGATGAAGCTGAAGCGCTAACATCGTTTGTAGAAGAAACGTTTGAAGAAGTTGAGGTAGAGCTTCATAAAGGAGATCAACCTTTATATTCTTACATTTTTGCAATTGAATAACAAAAAAAGAAGCACTCCTCTCAAGGGGCGCTTCTTTTTTGTGTTTTTTAAGTTAAATACGAACTATTTTATTTTTACATGTTGTAATCGTTCGGTATATTAGGTATATTAGTTGAAAAGAACCCGTTTGTATGGTAGTTTTGAAAACTGATTGAGTCAAATGTGAAAGAAAACAGCATGAGAGGAGAGGCAACAGTGGATATTTTAAAAGGAACAGGTTTATTGTTATTAGTTTTATTTTTATTTTGGTTGTTTAGCAACAAGGCACCTTATGGCATGAAAGCGATGGGGGCTCTGGCAAGCGGAGCGGTGGCTGCGTTTCTCGTAGAGGCCTTTCAGTCATATGTAGGAGGAGATTTACTAGGTATTTCATTCTTAGGTGAAGTTGGAAAGGCTGCAGGAGGAATGGGAGGAGTTGCAGCAGCTGCACTAGTTGCTTTGGCGTTAGGAGTATCTCCTGTATATGCTCTTATGATGGGCGTGGTGTGTTCAGGACTAGGCTTGCTCCCTGGATTTTTTGCGGGATACCTCATGGCATTTGTAGTGAAATTTATTGAGAAAAAGGCACCTGCTGGTCTAGACTTATTAGGCAATATCTTAATTGCAGCACCTTTAACAAGATTAATTGGTAATGCATTCTCACCTATTGTAGATGCGACGCTTTTAAATATTGGAGGAATTATTAAAGATACAACAAGTGCTAGCCCTATTTTGATGGGAATTATTTTAGGGGGAGTTATTACAGTAGTAGCAACGGCTCCGCTTAGCTCAATGGCTTTAACGGCTATGCTAGGGTTAACGGGATTGCCTATGGCGATTGGAGCTCTTGCTGTGTTTGGTTCTTCTTTCATGAACTATGTGCTGTTTGATCGATTAAAAATTGGGGATCGTCGTACAACCATTTCAGTTGCAGTTGAACCTTTAACACAAGCGAATATTATTTCAGCCAATCCAATTCCTATTTACATTACCAACTTTGTTGGAGGGGCACTAGCGGGTGTAGTTGTGGCTCTGTTCGGATTAGTAAATGATGCTGCAGGCACGGCAACGCCAATCGCAGGACTTGCAGTGATGTTTGGGTTTAATGACCCTATGAAGGTCACAATTTGTGCAGTACTTTGTGCACTAGCGGGAGCATTAGCTGGGTTTATAGGTTCAGTTGTTTTTAAAAACTTTAAAATTAAAACAGTAGACGATGTAGCTTCAGAGCAAGAAGCAGCGTAAGTAATTCATCTTTTCCTGCATAACATAGCAAAAAAAGCGGTGTGCTTATCCTATTTTTATGGATAAATACACCGCTTTTTTTGTGCGTGAATCTCTAATAAAAATGAGAATTTTTAAATTTTTTAAGAGCGTGAAACAAAGCTTCCAAAAAGTCAAAAGCTCAAGTAACATATAAGTAATAACAATGTCTAAATAGCAGGGGGAAAATCCTTATGAAATATAAATCTGTCTTTGATATTATTGGTCCGGTAATGATTGGACCATCTAGTTCACATACGGCTGGTGCAGCGCGTATTGGACGCGTTGCCCGAACACTCTTTGGTAAGCAGCCCACAAAAGTTGTGGTTTCATTGTACGGTTCTTTTGCTCAAACGTATAAAGGGCACGGAACAGACGTAGCGTTGATTGGCGGTATTTTAGATTTTGATACATTTGATCAGCGTATTCCGGAGTCTTTGGACTTGGCTAAAAAAGAAGGAATTGACGTCACATTTGTTGAGGAAGCGGCAATCACCGACCATCCGAATACTGCTCGCATCAAAATGAGCGACGGATTAAAGGAAATTGAAGTTGTTGGAATTTCAATTGGTGGAGGAAAAATTCAAATTACGGAGCTTAACGGATTTGAATTAAATTTATCAGGCATGAATCCAGCTATTCTCGTTGTGCATAATGATCGATTTGGTGCCATTGCGACCGTTACAAATATTTTGATGAAACATTCAATTAATATCGGACATATGGAAGTATCTCGCAAAGAGCGCGGCGAAGTAGCGCTTATGGCAATTGAAATGGATACGAATATTGAAGATGATGTAATTGAAGAGTTAAAAACATTGCCTCACATTATTCAAGTAACAAGAATGGTTGAATAGGAAAGGCCTGGGAGAATAAATCGAATAATTATATATGGTTCTAAAGTGAAAATAAGACAGAATAATAGCGGAGGTTACTATGTTTCGAAATGTAGCAGAACTAGTAGAATTAGCAGAAAGTCAAAATGTAAAAATTGCAGAGATTATGATTCAACAGGAAATAGATATCACGGGAGTTACTCGTGAAGAAATCATGGAAAAAATGGACCGGAACTTAACGGTTATGGAAGAAGCGGTTGAACGCGGTTTAAAAGGGGTACAGTCTGTTACAGGTTTAACAGGCGGGGATGCAGTGCTGCTTCAAAACTATATTCAAAGCGGAAAATCTTTATCTGGAAATTTAATTTTAGATGCAGTTAGCAAAGCTGTAGCGACAAACGAAGTAAATGCGGCAATGGGTACAATCTGTGCAACGCCTACTGCTGGATCTGCAGGGGTAGTGCCAGGAACGCTGTTTGCAGTGCAACATAAGCTAAATCCCACTCGTAAAGAAATGATTGAATTTTTATTTACATCAGGTGCTTTTGGGTTTGTTGTAGCCAATAATGCGTCTATTTCAGGAGCAGCAGGCGGATGTCAAGCAGAAGTTGGTTCAGCTTCAGGTATGGCAGCTGCAGCGATCGTTGAAATGGCAGGAGGTACACCTAGTCAGGCAGCTGAAGCAATGGCAATTACTCTCAAAAATATGCTAGGATTAGTATGTGACCCAGTAGCGGGGCTAGTAGAAGTTCCATGTGTGAAACGAAACGCAATGGGAGCGGCGAATGCAATGATTGCAGCAGATATGGCCTTAGCAGGCATTACAAGTCGTATTCCATGTGATGAAGTCATTGATGCTATGTATAAAATTGGTCAAACAATGCCGGTTGCATTACGAGAAACTGCACAAGGAGGCTTAGCGGCAACACCAACAGGTCGCGAGCTTGAAGCGAAGATCTTTGGTATTGCATTAAATAAAAGTGAATGAACTAACAACTATTTCAATTAAAACCATTAAAGGTATTGGAGATGAAACAGCACAAGCATTAGAGGATATGCATATTCACAGTGTGCATGACTTGTTAGAACATTTCCCATACCGCTATGAAGATTATGAGTTAAAAGATTTGGCTGAAGCAAAGCACGACGAAAAGGTCACCGTAGAAGGAAAGGTTCACAGCGTCCCCTCGCTTACGTATTACGGCAAAAAACGTTCGCGCCTTACGTTTCGGCTGCTAGTAAACCGCTATTTGATTACGGTTACTTGTTTTAATCGCCCTTACTATAAATCAAAGTTAGAAATCGATCAAACTGTTACGGTTACAGGGAAATGGGATCAGCATCGGCAAACGATTAACTTGCAGGAGCTTCAATTTTCTCCGTTTGTTAAAAATCAAACGATTGAGCCTGTTTACTCAGTTAAAGGCAGCTTAACGGTCAAAGGAATGCGGAAGTTCGTCTCTCTTGCGTTGAAGAATTATGGGAGCAGCATTCAGGATATGCTCCCGGCCTCTATTCGTTCTAGGTACAAACTAGTAACGCGTGAAGAAGCGGTTAGAAGTATTCACTTACCTCGTGATCATGAAGATTTAAAACAAGCGAGACGTCGGTTTGTCTATGAAGAATTTCTACTTTTTCAATTAAAAATGCAGGCGCTGAGAAAGCGCGAAAGAGAAGAAACGCCTGGAATGAAGCAAGCATTTGATTCAACTGAGCTGGTAAACTTCACGAACTTGCTGCCGTTTCCGTTAACAAGCGCTCAAAAACGTGTAGTAAACGAAATTACGCACGATATGAAATCGCCTTATCGCATGAATCGCTTGCTGCAAGGTGATGTAGGGTCAGGTAAAACAGTCGTAGCAGCGGTTGCTTTATACGCCACTGTTTTAGCGGGACATCAAGGTGCTTTAATGGTACCGACTGAAATTTTAGCTGAACAGCATGCAGAGTCATTAACTGCGATGCTTGAAAAGGTAGGCATCAGCGTAGGCTTGCTAACAGGGTCTGTTAAAGGAAAAGCAAGAAGAGAGCTGCTTCAGCGAGTGAGAGACGGAGATGTTCATGTATTAGTAGGTACACATGCCTTAATTCAAGACGAAGTTATATATAATAGTTTAGGGCTCGTCATTACGGATGAACAGCACCGCTTTGGAGTTGGACAGCGCCGGGTTTTACGTGAAAAAGGAGAAAGTCCGGATGTACTGTTTATGACGGCGACTCCTATTCCAAGAACCCTTGCTATTACGGTGTTTGGAGAAATGGATGTGTCCATTATCGATGAAATGCCAGCAGGACGTAAGGCTATTGAAACGTACTGGGTAAAACATGATATGCTTGAACGTATTTTACATTTCGTTGAAAAAGAAATACACGATGGCAGACAAGCTTATGTTATTTGTCCGTTGATTGAAGAATCGGACAAGCTGGATGTTCAAAATGCAATTGATGTGCATGCAACACTCACTCACTATTTTAATGGAAAAGCAAGCGTTGGTCTCATGCACGGAAGATTGTCACCTGATGAAAAAGAAGAAGTGATGAAACAGTTTAGCGTAAATGACGTGCAGATTTTAGTATCAACAACGGTTGTAGAAGTAGGAGTGAACGTTCCGAATGCAACCGTAATGGTCATTTATGATGCAGAGCGCTTTGGGTTATCTCAGCTTCATCAGCTAAGAGGACGCGTAGGACGAGGAGATGCACAGTCATATTGTATTCTACTCGCGGATCCGAAATCAGAAGTTGGAAAAGAACGAATGACCATTATGACGGAAACAAACGATGGATTTGTATTATCAGAAAGAGACTTAGAGCTTCGTGGGCCTGGTGATTTCTTTGGTAGAAAACAAAGCGGGATGCCTGAGTTTAAAGTAGCAGATATGGTGCACGATTACCGTGCGCTTGAAGTAGCTCGAGAAGATGCTGCTAAGCTTGTAAATTCCGACAGTTTTTGGACAGAAGAGCAGTTTGCGCTGCTGAGAATACAATTAGAAGCAACGGGCGTATTAACTGGAGAAAAATTTGATTAGTAAAAGAGGCTGAAAGTAGTTTAGTTGAAGGGAAATCCGAACGATGAATCGAGATTCTTGATGAAGAATCCAACTCGTTCGGATTTTTTCATTGGCAGGGTGAACGTCGGTTTCATGTATGTAGATACTTTTAGCGGCTGTTAATAGTCATGAATATCCATAGTGTGATGCACAGAATACAGCATGTGAAAAATGTTGCAATTAGAAGGCAATGATTATATACTGCTATTAGTACCTAGTATTAAAAGTTCGGATGGTGGACAATGAAGCGCAGTAAAAAAGAAAGACAGCAGCTATTAAAAACGACAATTGAAGAAAACCCATTTATTACGGATGAAGAACTAGCAGACCGTTTTTCAGTGAGCGTTCAAACAATTCGATTAGACCGCCTAGAGTTGTCGATTCCTGAACTGCGAGAACGTATTAAGCATGTAGCTTCAAAACAACTAGACGAGGAAGTGCGTTCGCTTCCGATTGAAGAAGTAATTGGAGAAGTTATCGACATTGAACTAGATCAATCAGCGATATCTATTTTTGATGTGAAAACAGAGCATGTGTTTCAGCGTAATCAAATTGCTCGTGGTCACCACCTTTTTGCGCAAGCTAATTCGTTAGCTGTCGCTGTTATTAACAACGAACTAGCGCTCACAGCAGATGCGTCGATCCGTTATCATCGCCCTGTTAAGCTTCATGAACGAGTGATAGCAAAAGCGAAAGTTCTGTCAACTAGTGAAGTGCGAACCACCGTTGAGGTAAACAGCTATGTAGGGCAAGAGCAAGTGTTCTCTGGCACTTTTAAAATGTATCGTTCTACAAAGGATAAATAATAAAAAGGATGAGACCCAACATGAAACTAGCTATTGATGCAATGGGCGGAGATCATGCACCGAAAGCCATTATTGAAGGTGTAGAAAAAGCTACTGCTCAATTTAAAGAATTACATATTACGTTAATTGGAAACGAATCAGAAATAAAAAAGTATTTAACGAATTCAGATCGTATTTCGATTATTCATACAGAAGAAACCATTGATGCAACTGACGAGCCAGTGCGAGCTGTGCGTCGTAAAAAACAAGCATCTATGGTATTAATGGCAAATGAAGTAGCCGAAGGTCGTGCCGATGCTTGTATTTCAGCAGGAAATACAGGTGCGTTAATGACAGCGGGACTTTTTATTGTAGGTCGCATCAAAGGCATTGAACGCCCAGCACTTGCTCCGACGCTTCCGACACTAGATGGAAAAGGCTTTTTAATGCTAGATGTTGGTGCAAATGTTGATGCCAAGCCTGAACATTTGCTCCAGTACGCTGTGATGGGGTCGGTGTATGCCGAAAAAGTACGCGGCATTAAAGCTCCTAGAGTGGGACTGTTGAACATTGGAACTGAAGATAAAAAAGGAAATGACTTAACCAAACAAGCTTTTCAGCTACTAAAAAACGCTGATCTCAATTTTGTAGGCAACGTAGAATCTCGTGATTTGCTAAACGGCGTAGCCGATGTGGTTGTAACAGATGGTTTTACAGGAAATATGACTCTTAAGAGCATTGAGGGAACGGCGCTTTCCTTGTTTTCAATGATTAAACAAGAATTAATGAGCACGTTAAAAAGCAAGTTAGCCGCAGCGGTACTCAAGCCTCAGCTGCAGGGTTTAAAAGCGAAAATGGATTACAGTGAATATGGAGGAGCAGGGCTGTTTGGATTGCATGCGCCTGTTATCAAAGCGCACGGTTCGTCGGATGCGAATGCAGTATTTAGCGCGATTAAGCAAGCTGTGAATATGGTGGAAAACAATGTGTCTTCCACTATTCAAAAAGCAATCGAACAAACTGCTAATGAAGAAAAGGAGAGATAAGAAATGGGGAAAATTGCTTTTATCTTTCCAGGCCAAGGGTCACAAACTGTTGGTATGGGAAAAGATTTATATGATGAAACAGAGGAAGCAAAAAAGCTGATTGATACAGCTGACGAAGCTTTAGGGTTCAGTCTTTCAAACATTATTTTTGAAGGGCCTCAAGAAGAATTGACTTTAACTTATCACGCTCAACCTGCTCTTTTAACAACGAGTGCAATGCTGCTTGAAGCGTTTAAAACGAGCGGAATTACACCCGATTTTGTTGCGGGTCACAGTCTAGGAGAATACAGTGCGCTTGTGGCTGCTGAGGTTTTATCGTTTAAAGATGCTGTTGTGGCTGTTCACAAAAGAGGTCGCTATATGGACGAAGCTGTACCAGCAGGTCAAGGTACAATGGCAGCAGTGCTTGGCATGTCTGCGGAAGATCTAGAAGCCGTTACCGCTCAAATTACAAACGAAGGCGACACTGTTCAGCTTGCAAATATTAACTGTCCGGGTCAAATTGTTATTTCAGGTACGGTAAATGGCGTAGAAAAAGCAGGAGCTCTTGCCAAAGAAAAAGGTGCAAAACGCGTGATTCCTTTAGTGGTAAGCGGTCCGTTTCACTCTAGTTTAATGAAGCCAGCTGCTGAAAAATTACGTGATACGCTAGAAACAGTGGGCTTTAGCGATGCGAAAGTTCCAGTCATAGCAAACGTAACAGCAAAGCCGGTTACTGACAGTCAAGATATTCAAAACAAGCTAGTGGAACAACTGTATTCTCCAGTGAGATGGGAAGAAACAGTTGAGACACTTCTTGCAGAAGGTGTAGATACATTTGTTGAAATTGGACCAGGAAAAGTATTATCAGGTCTTGTGAAAAAAGTAAATCGCCGTGCGGCTGTTTACGCTGTTAATGATCTTACATCATTAAAATCAACGATTGACGCACTAAAAGGGGGAGAATAACATGTTACAAGGGAAAGTTGCAGTTGTAACAGGCGCTTCTCGCGGAATTGGTCGTGCCGTTGCAATTGAGCTGGGAAAGCTTGGTGCTAAAGTAGTTGTAAACTATTCTGGAAGCGAAGCGAAAGCTCTTGAAGTTGTGGATGAAATTAAAGGACTAGGAACGGATGCAATTGCTGTACAAGCAAATGTGGCAGAAAGTGATTCTGTACAAGCAATGATAAAAGAAGCGATTTCTACATTTGGTTCAGTAGATATTTTAGTAAACAACGCGGGCATCACACGTGATAATCTTCTTATGCGTATGAAAGAAGACGAATGGGATGATGTTATTAATACAAACTTAAAAGGCGTGTTTTTGTGTACAAAAGCGGTTACTCGTCAAATGATGAAGCAGCGCGCAGGACGCATCATTAACATTTCATCAATTGTCGGCGTCAGCGGTAATGCTGGACAAGCAAATTATGTAGCAGCAAAATCAGGCGTGATTGGTTTAACAAAAACAACTGCCAAAGAATTAGCAAGCCGCAATATTACAGTGAATGCAGTTGCTCCTGGTTTCATTGCAACAGACATGACGGATAAATTGAATGAAGAAGTTCAGGCGGAAATGTTAAAGCAAATTCCTCTTGCAAGTTTTGGCCAGCCTGAGGATGTTGCGAACGCAGTTGCGTTTTTAGCATCAGATGCAAGCCGTTATATTACCGGTCAAACGATTCACGTTGACGGCGGAATGGTGATGTAAAAAAGGCACTTTACGAAAAGTGCAATTTGGTGATAAAGTACAAAGGGACGTTTACTAGGCGACCGATAAACTTTATTATTCAACCATAGTATTTTAGATGGAAATCATCTATAATGACTTGAGGGGAGGTGAAGAACAATGGCAGAGGTACTAGAACGCGTAACAACAATCATTGTTGATCGTCTTGGTGTAGACAAAAGTGAAGTGAAACTAGAATCTAGTTTCAAAGAAGACTTAGGTGCTGACTCTCTAGACGTAGTTGAATTTGTAATGGAGCTTGAAGAGGAATTCGATATCGAAATTTCTGACGAAGAAGCTGAAAAAATTTCAACTGTAGGAGATGCAGTTAATTACATACAGAGCCAAATTTAATCTGTAGTATATGTATGAAAAGCCCCGTTAAACAGCGGGGCTTTCTCTTCTTTTTAAGAATTTCAAAAAAAGACCTCTTTTTTTTGAAAAGGTAGTGTATCTTTTAGGATACCTCGTTTTATAATGAGAGATGGTAGGGAAAAACTACGAAACAATTGAAGCAGGTAAGCGGAGGTATTTTATGCCTAAACAATATTCAAATCGAGATCGAAAGATGAACGTGAAATTCAAGCAAAATTTTGCCGAGTTTCAAAAGGAAATTGGTATTCATTTTACAAATGAAGCGCTTCTTTTTCAAGCATTTACACATTCATCCTATGTGAATGAGCATCGCAGAAGACCGTATGAAGACAACGAGCGTCTTGAGTTTTTAGGAGATGCCGTATTAGAGCTAACCGTATCACAATTTTTATTTAAAAAGTATCCAACGATGAGTGAAGGTGAGTTAACGAAGCTTCGTGCAGCAGTTGTGTGTGAACCGTCGCTTGTTACTTTTGCAAATGAAATGGATTTTGGTAAACTAGTGTTACTTGGAAAAGGTGAAGAGATGACGGGCGGCCGATCTAGACCGGCTTTACTGGCCGATGTGTTTGAAGCATTTATCGGAGCTCTTTATTTAGACCAAGGGCTTGATACGGTAGTAACGATTCTAAAAAAAGTTGTCTTTCCAAAAATTAATGAAGGTGCTTTTTCTCATGTGATGGATTTCAAAAGCCAGCTTCAAGAAGT
Organism: Priestia sp. 179-F W1.4 NHS; assembly: GCF_045369295.1. Classification (NCBI taxonomy): domain Bacteria; kingdom Bacillati; phylum Bacillota; class Bacilli; order Caryophanales; family Bacillaceae; genus Priestia; species Priestia sp. 179-F W1.4 NHS. The sequence continues at coordinate 665,860 of NZ_JBIQFF010000001.1, forward strand.
GATTCAACGTGATGGAGTTGGACAATTAGAATACAAAGTTTTGCAAGAAAAAGGTCCAGCGCATAATCGCGAATTCTTATCTCGCGTATCGTTAAATGGTGAAGAGCTCGGCGTTGGTGTAGGCCGTTCGAAAAAAGAAGCAGAGCAAAAAGCAGCTCAAGTAGCTATTACGAAAATTAGAGCAAGTCAAACGAAATAAAATGATCCCCCTCTTAACGCATTCGTTATAAAGGGGGATTTGCTATGAAAAGATTACATGTGTGAGGGGGGATTTCTATGTTCCTCAAACGATTAGATATTGCAGGGTTCAAATCGTTTGCAGAAAAAGTATCGATAGATTTTGTGCCAGGTGTAACGGCGGTAGTAGGACCGAATGGGAGCGGAAAAAGCAACATTACGGATGCTATACGCTGGGTGCTTGGAGAACAGTCAGCCAAATCGCTTCGTGGAGGGAAAATGGAGGACATTATTTTTGCAGGAAGCGAATCACGCCGTGCGGTAAACGTGGCTGACGTAACGCTGACTTTGGAAAATGATGACCAGTTTCTCCCGCTTGATTATCATGAAGTTAGTATTACAAGGCGCGTGTACCGCTCAGGAGACAGTGAATTTTTTATTAACAACCAGCCGTGCCGTTTAAAAGATATTGTCGATTTATTTATGGACTCAGGACTTGGAAGAGAAGCTTTTTCGATTATCAGTCAAGGAAAAGTAGAAGAAGTACTAAGCAGTAAATCTGACGAGCGCCGTAAAATTTTTGAAGAAGCAGCAGGTGTATTAAAATACAAAACGCGTAAACGAAAAGCGGAGCTTCGGCTTCTCGAAACGCAAGAAAATTTAAATCGAGTAGTAGATATTCTTCATGAAATTGAAGGTCAGTTAGAGCCTTTACAGATTCAATCGTCTATTGCAAAAGATTATTTGCAGAAAAAAGAAGAATTAGAGCACATTGATGTGGCTGTTACGGTATTTGAAGTTGAAGATCTTCATCAGAAATGGGAAAAATTAAAAGCTGAAATGGCTCAGCACGAGCAGCTTGAAGAATCTCTCGCGACCAATATTCGCACGCGTGAAGGAGAAATTCAGACCCTTCGTTCGCATATTCAGCAAATCGATGAACAGCTAGACTCTTTACATAAAAAACTACTATATGTAAGTGAAGAAGTAGAAAAGCTAGAAGGCAAAAAAGAAGTATTAAAAGAGCGTAAGAAAAATGCTTTTCAAAATAAAGAGCAGCTGGAACGTTTAGTAAAAGAGTATACTCATAAGCATCAAGAGCTAAGTAAAGCAAAAGACAGCGAAGGAAAAGATCTTGAGCAATCTCAAAAAGAAGTGCAAGAGATACGTCTGAAGCTTACTGAGCAGGAACAGTTGTTCAGGCAGTACAGTGAGAATCTAGAAGAAAAACTTGAACAGATGAAAAGCGAATATTTTGAATTAGCGAACGCTCAAACATCCGCTCGAAATGAAATTTCATTTTTAGAGCAGCAAAAAATGCAAACGTTTGAAAAAGAGCAGCGCTTAACAAAATCCAACGAGCAATACGTTCAACAGCGCCGTGAATTAACGCAGCGAAAAGAAGCGGCGATCAAAAGGCTCGCTCAGTTTCGTCAAGAGCTTCAGCAGGCTGTACAAGTGTATAAGCAGCAAGGAGAGAAGCTTGAGTCATTAAGGCAAGCCTATCGTAAACAAGAGTCTACGCTTTATCAAGCTTATCAGTACGTGCAACAGACAAAATCACGAAAAGAAATGCTTGAAGAGATGCAAGAAGACTATGAAGGTTATTTTCACGGTGTAAAAGAAGTACTAAAAGCGCGTGATGGGAAGCTTGCAGGTATTAAAGGTGCCATTGCTGAGCTAATTAATGTCCCAAAAGAGTATGAAACAGCGCTTGAAATTGCGCTTGGAGGAGCAGCTCAGCACATTGTCGTTCAAGACGAACAAAGTGCCCGTCAGGCAATTGGCTTTTTGAAACAAAACGGTTACGGAAGAGCTACATTTTTACCACTGACGTCTGTAAAAGACCGTTATGTTCCGGCTCAAACTATTTCTATGCTAGAGAGTCACGAAGCGTATGTAGGAATCGCTTCATCTCTTGTTAAATACGAAGCTACTTACGACCGAGTTATTAAAAATTTGCTTGGAACCGTTATTGTTGTCAATGATTTAAAAGGCGCGAATGAACTTGCCCGTCTTGTGCAGCATCGCTATCGTTTTGTGACCGTTAAAGGGGATGTGGTCAACCCCGGTGGTTCGATGACAGGCGGTTCAATGAAGCAAAAGTCCAACTCTTTGTTAGGCCGTCAGCGTGAAGTGGAAGCCATTACGGCAAAAATAGAAGAGATGGAACAAAAGACGCTTGTGCTCGAGCAAGATGTGAAAGATAAAAAGTCACAGATTGAAGAGCTTCAACAGGAAATTAATAAACAGCAGGCATTTGTGGAACGCTTGAAAGACAAAGAGCAGGAATCTGACCGAGAAGTAAAGCAAATTGACATCGAAGAAAAAGCAGTGAATGACCGCTTAACCATGTATGATCATGATATTGCTAGCTTTAGACAAGATCAAACAAGCTTGTCCGCTCGAATTGATGAGCTGCATACGAGTTTGCAGGGAAATCAGCAGCAGGCAAATGTATTAGAGAAAAACATTGAAGAGTTAGCTGCACGCAAGCATACACAGCAAACGTCTAAAGAAACGGTTCAACATGAGCTTACAGAAGTAAAAGTGCTTCTTGCGAAAAAAGAACAGTTCCTCACAAATCAGCAAGAAAAATACGAAAGAGTGTGCTTTGAGCTTGATCAAACCATTCAGCGTTTGTCTGAAGCTACAGATGATCTTTCTCTTTTAACGAGTGAAATCACGAGCAACGACTCGGGTGAACTTCAGCTCGAAGAAGCGGCGCATGAGCGAATAAAAGAAAAGACAGAAACGTTACAATTAATGGATGACTGCAGATCAGAGCGGTTGAAAGCCCAGAATAAGCTTGAAGACGAAGAAAGGGTTGTAAAAGAGCTCCAGCGTCAGTACAAACAAATTACAGATGCTTTAAAAGATGAAGAAGTCAAAATCAATCGAATTGACGTAGAGCTAGACAGCCGTCTCCAGCAGCTGACAGAAGAGTACGAAATTAGCTTTGAAGCAGCAAAAGAAAAGTATCCTTTAACATTAGATATTCAAGAAGCAAGGAAAAAAATCAAGCTCATTAAGCTGGCAATTGATGAATTAGGAACCGTAAACTTAGGTTCTATCGAACAATACGAACGCGTTTCAGAACGCTATGAATTTTTAAATACGCAGCGAGCTGACCTCGACGAAGCGAAAAATACCCTGTATCAAGTGATTGAAGAAATGGACGAGGAAATGAAGAAACGTTTTTCTGATACGTTCTCTCGTATCCGCAATGAATTTGGTACAGTGTTCTCTTCACTATTCGGAGGAGGAAAAGCGGATTTGAAATTAACGGATCCGAAAGATTTATTAAATACAGGGGTGGAAATTGTTGCCCAGCCTCCTGGGAAAAAACTGCAGAATCTAGGGTTGCTGTCAGGCGGCGAGCGTTCGTTAACAGCCATTGCCCTCCTGTTTTCTATTTTGAAAGTACGTCCGGTGCCGTTTTGTGTGCTAGATGAAGTGGAAGCGGCGCTTGATGAAGCGAACGTTCATCGCTTCGCTACGTATTTACGCAAATTTAGTAATCAAACACAGTTCATTGTTATTACTCACCGAAAAGGTACAATGGAAGAAGCTGACGTACTGTACGGTGTGACAATGCAAGAATCTGGCGTATCGAAATTAGTCTCTGTTCGTTTAGAAGAATCAAAGCAATATGTTTAACTCATAGAATGAAAGGGTGGTACGAATGAGCTTTTTTAAGAAATTAAAAGAAAAAATTACAATGCAAACGGATTCTGTTACACAAAAATTTAAAGATGGACTATCAAAAACACGCAATTCTTTTTCGGAACGTGTGAATGATCTAGTGTCTCGCTATCGTCAAGTAGACGAAGAGTTTTTTGAAGAATTAGAGGAAATTTTAATTAGCGCTGATGTCGGTGTGGCTACCGTGTTGGATTTAATTGATGACTTAAAATCGGAAGTGAAACGCCGTAATATTAAGGACCCTCAAGATGTACAGGCTGTCATCTCTGAGAAATTAATTGATATTTATGAATCTGGTGAAGAGCAGATTGGTGAATTAAATATGCAGCAAAATGATTTAACGGTTATTTTGTTTGTAGGGGTAAACGGCGTTGGGAAAACAACAACAATTGGGAAAATTGCACATAAATTCAAACAAGAAGGCAAAAAAGTCGTAATGGCGGCAGGAGATACGTTCCGTGCCGGTGCGATTGAGCAGTTAGAAGTATGGGGAGAACGCGTTGGTGTTGATGTTATTAAGCAATCTGCAGGCTCTGACCCTGCCGCTGTCATGTATGACGCTGTTCAGTCAGCCAAGGCTCGAAAAGCAGATGTTTTATTATGTGATACAGCAGGTCGCCTTCAAAACAAAGTGAATTTAATGAAAGAATTAGAGAAAGTAAAGCGTGTTATTGAGCGAGAAATTCCTGGTGCTCCGCATGAAGTGCTTCTCGTACTTGATGCGACGACGGGTCAAAACGCTTTAAGTCAGGCTAAAACATTCTCAGAAGCAACGAACGTGACTGGAATTGTGTTAACAAAACTAGATGGTACGGCTAAAGGCGGGATTGTTCTTGCCATTCGAAACGAACTGAAGCTTCCTGTTAAATTCGTTGGACTTGGAGAAAAAGTAGACGACCTTCAGCCGTTTGACACGGAGCAATATATCTATGGGTTATTTGCCAATGCTGTAGAAGAAGAAACAGAAAAAGAGGCGTAATCTAAAAAGAGGCTGGGATAAAAGTATCTTCGTTGAAGGAAGATCCGAACGATTAATCGTTCGGATCTTTTTATTAGTAGGGTGGACGCAGGTTTCATATTTAGTCGTCTTTAAGTTGAAGTAATTTAGTTATGTTACCATCTCTTTTAAGTGGAAAAATGTGAGGTGTTAAGGAAAAAACTTGACATTCAAACCTCGCCTAGTTAAACTAATAACATGTAAAGGCTTTTCACTTAACAAGGGGGCGGTCAGATGGTTGAAAAGAGCGTGCATATGCTCGAGAAAACAACAAGAATGAATTACTTATTTGACTTCTATCAGGCGCTGTTGACGCCCAAACAAAGAAGTTATATGTCACTTTATTACTTGGATGATTATTCCCTCGGTGAAATAGCGGAAGAATTTGATGTGAGTCGTCAAGCAGTTTATGATAATATAAAACGTACAGAGCAAATGCTTGAACAATATGAGGAAAAGCTATTGTTATTTCAACGGTTTCAAGAGCGTCAATCAATTGTTCAACAACTGAAAGACGAACTTGCAGCCGACTTACACAAGAACAGTAAGCTTTCTTCTCTTCTTGATTCGCTCGAGAAATTAGATTAGGGGGCGGCGTATATGGCATTTGAAGGATTAGCCGACCGTTTGCAAAGCACACTGCAAAAGTTAAAAGGAAAAGGAAAAGTTAACGAAGCTGATGTTAAAGAAATGATGCGTGAAGTTAGACTTGCCCTTTTAGAAGCCGATGTAAACTTTAAAGTAGTAAAAGACTTTGTTAAGCGCGTAAGCGAACGTGCTGTAGGTCAAGACGTTCTTAAGAGCTTAACGCCTGGACAGCAAGTTATTAAGGTTGTACAAGAAGAATTAACTGCACTTATGGGCGGAGAGCAAAGCAAGATTGCAGTAGCTCCAAAAGCTCCAACTGTAATTATGATGGTTGGACTTCAAGGTGCAGGTAAAACAACAACAACTGGTAAACTTGCCAATTTATTACGTAAAAAATATAACCGTAATCCATTGCTTGTAGCAGCAGATATTTATCGTCCGGCAGCTATTAAACAGCTTGAAACACTAGGGAAACAGCTTAGCATGTCTGTTTTTTCATTAGGTGATCAAGTAAGTCCTGTGGAGATTGCGAAACAAGCTATTGCTCATGCGAAAGAAGAGCATCACGATTATGTATTAATTGATACAGCGGGACGTTTGCATGTTGATGAAAATCTAATGGAGGAGTTAGAACAGATCAAAGAGCTTTCTAACCCAGACGAAATTTTCCTTGTTGTCGATGCGATGACGGGTCAAGATGCAGTAAACGTTGCGGATAGCTTTAATAAGCAATTAGGATTAACTGGCGTTGTATTAACGAAACTAGACGGCGATACGCGCGGTGGTGCAGCGCTTTCTATTCGTGCAGTAACTGATACACCAATTAAGTTTGTCGGTCTTGGAGAAAAGATGGATGCTATTGAAGCATTCCACCCAGAGCGTATGGCTTCCCGTATCTTAGGTATGGGTGATGTGCTGACGCTTATCGAAAAGGCTCAGGCAAATGTAGATGCTGAAAAGGCAAAAGAGCTTGAAGCTAAGCTGCGCACGCAGTCATTTACATTCGATGACTTTTTAGATCAACTTGCTCAGGTGCGTCAAATGGGACCGCTTGATGAGCTAATTGGTATGCTTCCGGGCGCCAATAAAGTAAAGGGGCTCAAAAACCTGCAGGTTGATGAAAAGCAAATTAATCATGTAGAAGCAATTATTCGTTCGATGACGAAAGCGGAAAAAACAAACCCTGAAATCATTAATTCAAGTCGAAGAAAGCGTATTGCAAAAGGAAGCGGACGTTCTGTACAAGAAGTCAACCGTTTGCTTAAACAATTTGAAGACATGAAAAAAATGATGAAACAAATGACAAATATGTCAAAAGGCAAGAAAAAGGGTATGAAACTTCCATTCTTTTCATGATAAAATGCTTGATTTGAACTGAAAAAACCAAAGAAAATAAAATATTTTTCTAGTGTTAAGAAAAAAACCTTTACAAACATTTTACCTATTTGATATTATATTATCTTGTTGAAACATATTCGGAGGTGCTTTATAAAATGGCAGTAAAAATTCGTTTAAAACGTATGGGAGCTAAAAAATCTCCTTTCTATCGTATCGTAGCAGCAGACTCTCGTTCACCACGTGATGGACGTTACATCGAAGTAGTTGGAACTTACAATCCTGTAGTTCAACCAGCTGAAGTTAAAATCGATGAAGAGCTAGCTCTTAAATGGTTACAAAATGGTGCTAAACCATCTGATACAGTTCGTAACCTTTTCTCTAACGAAGGCATCATGGAAAAATTCCATAATGCTAAATTAGGAAAATAATTTCACTCGAGATGACATCACTAATCGAAACAATTGTAAAGCCGCTTGTTGATTATCCAGCTGATGTTAAAGTGGAGGAACAAGAAGATGAACGTCAAGTGACTTACATCCTTACTGTTCACCAAGAAGATGTCGGCAAAGTAATCGGCAAACAAGGCCGCGTTGCAAAAGCGATTCGAACTGTTGTGAATGCAGCAGCATCACAGCAAGGTAAAAAAGTGTATGTGAAAATTCAAGAGTAATCAAAAAGGGAGAGGGATAACCTCGCCCTTTTTTTATGTTATGATAAGATGAACGTTTTGATCACAGTAAGTCTTTTGCGAGCAAGAAGCAGCTATTTCAATATGCATGTAAAAAGCACAAGGTCACTATCTTGAGGGCGGAGGGAACGTTTTGAACATTATTCAAAAAGTGGTTGTGAAACAAGTGTTAACTGAAGCAAGCAAACAAGATCTTGAAAATCGTTTTATAAACCGCAAGCAGGCGCTTGAAAAGGAAATGGAACAGCTGAAATTTCAGTTAAAGCACATGGAAAAAGCCAATAAAGGTTCTTCTTTATTACATAGTCAATTTGAAAAAGAAAAATCCGCTCGCCTTGAAAAAATTGAAGTGTTGAACTTTCAGCTGACGCAATTAGAAAAGCTTCCTTTAGGGAGCGAACTCGTTGAAACGGAACTGGATGCCTTAGTAGAGGTAAAAATCGGCGATGATTGGGAAAAGATAAAAGAAAGTAAAACAATTATTATAAAAGATAGCAAAGTTGTTGAGATTAGATAGAGGTGAAGAAGCATGAAATGGTTTAAGGTTGGAAAAATTGTGAATACCCATGGTGTAAAAGGAGAAATTCGTATTGTATCAACTACGGATTTTGCTGATGAGCGCTATGAAAAAGGAAATAAACTTTATATCTTCAAAGAAAAGCAAAGCGAGCCGGTGGAAGTAACGGTAGCAAGCCATCGCAGGCATAAAAATTTTGATCTGCTTACATTCGAAGGCTATCACAACGTAAATGATGTTGAGCAGTACAAAAACTGCGAAGTGAAAATTCCTGAGGAGCAGCTAACGGATTTAGAAGACGGTGAATTTTATTTCCACGAAATTATTGGCTGTACAGTAAAAACAGAAGACGGAGTAGAGGTAGGAACGGTCAAAGAAATTTTAACGCCGGGAGCTAATGATGTGTGGGTCGTTAAAAAAGGCGGAAAAGAAGTTCTTATTCCTTACATCGACGACGTTGTACAATCTATTGATATAGAGGAAAAAGAGATTGTTATTACAGTAATGGAAGGGTTATTGGACTAATGAAAATTGATGTACTATCGCTATTTCCTTCTATGTTTGACGGTGTTTTTGGTGAATCAATTTTGAAAAAAGCACAGGAAAAAAATGCGGTTGAACTGAATGTAGTTAATTTCCGAGAATATTCTACGAACAAACATCAAAATGTGGACGATTATCCTTACGGCGGAGGTGCTGGAATGGTATTAACACCTCAGCCTATTTTTGACGCTGTAGAAAAGCTGACTGAAACAGCTAAGAAGCCCCGGGTAGTTTTGCTTTGTCCGCAGGGCGAACGCTATACACAGGCAAAAGCAGAAGAACTAGCAGCAGAAGAGCATTTAATTTTTATTTGCGGTCATTACGAAGGATATGATGAACGAATTCGTGAGCAGCTGGTAACTGATGAAATTTCAATTGGTGACTATGTATTAACTGGAGGAGAGCTTGGTGCAATGGTTGTGATCGATAGCGTTGTTCGCCTGCTTCCTGATGTGCTTGGCAATAATCATTCAGCTGTACAAGACTCACACAGTACAGGTTTACTAGAGCACCCCCACTATACGCGTCCTGCTGATTTTAGAGGCTTAACAGTTCCTGAAGTACTTATGTCAGGAAATCATAAAAAAATTGAACAGTGGCGCCAAAAAGAGTCTTTAAAGCGCACGTTGCTTCGAAGACCGGATATGCTTGAAAAGATGGAGCTAACGGAAGAGCAAAAGAAACTAGTAGCTCAATTAAAAGAGGAAAACAACCTTTCATAAATCCATAAAATTTATGCATAAACTCTGTTGCATACGGTATAAGAGTGTGCTAAGATAGATTTTGTGGCTTGGGCAGATGTCTGGTCACTTATAACGATGTTCCGCTGCAATGATTGAAAAGCATTGGTATGAGCGTCTGTTGGAAGGAGTTGAAACACGCGATGCAAAAATTAATCGAAGAGATTACAAAAGAACAATTAAAAACAGATCTTCCTACGTTCCGTCCTGGTGATACTGTACGTGTACACGTAAATATCGTTGAGGGTACTCGTGAACGTGTTCAGGTATTTGAAGGTGTTGTTATTAAGCGTCGTGGCGGTGGTATCAGCGAAACATTTACAGTACGTAAGATTTCTTACGGTGTAGGTGTAGAGCGTACATTCCCACTTCATACGCCAAAAATTGCAAAAATCGAAGTAATGCGCCGCGGTAAAGTACGCCGTGCGAAACTTTATTACCTACGTGAATTACGTGGTAAAGCTGCGCGTATTAAAGAAATTCGATAATAGTAAAGGGGAGCTTGTTTATACAAGCTCCTTTTTTCAAATGTTTTTTTATAACGATTCGTTCTCTGACAGTGAAAAATAGACGTACAAGTCATCATTTTTTTATTCTATTTATTTATTAGGCGTTTCAAACATTATCGTTTAAAATAAAGGTATGACATAAGAGTTGGAGGACTGAAGATGGCTCGAAAGAAAAATGAACTGTGGGAATGGATAAAAGCAATCGCCATTGCCGTACTGTTAGCTGTTGTAATTCGCTATTTTTTGTTTGCACCGATTGTAGTAGATGGACTTTCTATGATGCCTACGCTGCATGACCAAAATCGAATGATTGTAAATAAGTTCTCCTATAAGATTGGTGATCCTGATCGCTTTGATATTATTGTTTTTCATGCTACAGCGGAAAAAGATTACATAAAACGTATTATCGGACTGCCGGGTGATCATATTGAGTATCGAAATGATACGCTATATGTAAATGGAAAAGCTTATAAAGAGCCCTATTTAGATCAGTATAAAAAAGAAGTGATTGACGGTAATTTAACCGAAGATTTTAAACTAGAAGATGTAACAGGTAAAAAGACCGTGCCAGAAGGCTATTTGTTCGTGATGGGAGACAATCGACGCTACAGTAAAGACAGCCGTCAGATTGGCTTTGTGAGCATGGACAAGGTGCTTGGTAAAACGAGTGCCGTATACTGGCCGATTAAAGAAGCGCGTTTTGCAAAGTAAAATATAAAAGGTGAGTAAAATATGACAATTCAATGGTTTCCTGGCCATATGGCCAAGGCCAGAAGACAAGTAACTGAAAAGCTAAAATTGATTGATATTGTATACGAACTGGTTGATGCACGCATTCCGCAATCATCGCGAAATCCAATGATTGATGAGATTATTGTGAACAAGCCCAGAATCGTATTGTTGAATAAAGTGGACAAAGCGGATCCGCGCGTCACTCAGCAGTGGTTAGATTATTACAAAGAACAAGGTATTTATGCCTTAGCTATTGACGCACAAGCAGGTAAAGGAATGAAACAAATTGTTTCGTCTTCTAAAGAACTTCTTCAAGAGAAGTTTGACCGCATGCGCGCAAAAGGAGTTAAAAAACCCCGCGCTATCCGTGCGATGATTGTAGGGATTCCTAACGTCGGTAAATCAACGCTAATTAATCGCCTTGCCAGCAAAAAAATCGCCAAGACGGGAGATCGTCCAGGTGTGACGCAGGCACAGCAGTGGATTAAGGTAGGAAACGAGCTAGAGCTGCTTGATACGCCAGGTATTTTGTGGCCTAAGTTTGAAGATGAAACAGTTGGATATAAGCTTGCGACAACGGGTGCTATCAAAGATACCATTTTAAATATGCAAGATGTCGCTGTTTATGCGCTGCGCTTCTTAACTAGCCATTACCCAGAACAATTAAAGCAGCGTTATGATTTAAATGAAATCCCTGAAGACATTGTAGAGCTTTTTGATGCAATTGGGTCGCGCCGCGGCTGTTTAATGGGTGGCGGCATGGTGGATTACGATAAAACAGCTGAGCTTGTTCTTCGAGAAATTCGAACGGATAAAATTGGCACCTTTACATTTGATGATCCAAGTGAAGCTGAACAACAGCTGTAAGCAACACATTGCGAACTGAAGCAAAAAACGCCTCTGCCTTTTCAGCATGAGGCGTTTTTTATGTGAAAGTGCCGCGTGAAAATGTTGATATAAAGAAGGTGGAGCTAATGAAAAAGAGTATTAAGGAAATAAAAGAGGAACTAAAGCAAGTGAGAAGCCCGGAAGATGCTTTATTTAAGGCATATGCGCAAGATGAGCGTAAAGGTGTGCAGCAGGTTATTATTCAAAAACAAAGGCAATTTGAAGCGGCTGAGCGCTTGAAGCAACAGTTTGATGAAATGATGGCATATGAAAATGAATTATATAGGCAAGGAGCAACTTATATTGCCGGAGTAGACGAAGTAGGAAGGGGACCGTTAGCAGGACCGGTAGTAGCAGCTGCTGTTATTTTGCCTCCCGATTTTTTTCTCCCTGGTCTGACGGATTCAAAGAAGTTATCAGAAGCAAAGCGAGAAGCGTTTTATGAAGAAATTTGTAAAAAAGCTGTCGCTATCGGTATAGGGATTATAGACGCAGAGGTCATTGATTCTATTAATATTTACGAAGCAACAAAAAAGGCAATGACTGAAGCCATTGAACTGCTGGCAGTTCAGCCTGATGAACTGCTCATTGATGCGATGAAGCTGCCGGTGCCTATTTCGCAGCAGTCAATCATTAAAGGCGATGCTACAAGCATTTCAATTGCTGCAAGTTCTGTTATTGCAAAAGTGACGCGAGATCGAATGATGAAAGAACTTGGTGAACGCTATCCTGCATACGGATTCGAAAAACATATGGGATATGGAACAAAACAACATTTAGAAGCAATCGAACAATATGGAATTTTGCCAGAACACCGCCGATCTTTTGCACCGATAAAAAACCAAGTAAACTAGAACATGATACCCGAGCATATCTCTGCTTTTTAGCGCATGTTTCAATGCGGGATTCTAGGCTTAAAAAGAATATAGCCTATGTAAGCGGAGATATTGCAGCGGGAAAAATTCGTAAATTATTTTCCTCTCAGTCTGCTTTAGTTATGAAGGTTGATTTACATGATCAACCACACGTTTAACGTCCGCAGAGCCTCATCTACTTCATAAGGTATGGTTAAGTACTATCTCCATAAAAATATCAATTTTCTTATTATTTCAATATTTTTCACTAGAATAGTAGACAATTAGACAATTATTTTTATACAATGAAAGCGCAGTCTATTTTGTGCAGTATAGTTTTGTGGTTGATTATGTTAGGAGGATGGGAAATGAATATCCATGAGTATCAAGGAAAAGAACTACTCAGAAAATATGGGGTTGCAGTACCAAACGGTCGAGTAGCTTTTACTGTTGAAGAAGCAGTTGAAGCAGCAAAGGAATTAGGTTCACAAGTATCAGTGGTGAAAGCACAAATCCATGCTGGTGGACGCGGTAAAGCGGGCGGTGTCAAAGTAGCAAAAAACTTAGATGAAGTTCGTACATATGCACAAGATATTTTAGGAAAGACCCTCGTAACGCACCAAACAGGCCCTGAAGGAAAAGAAGTTAAGCGCTTGTTAGTTGAAGAGGGATGCGATATTAAGAAAGAATACTACATCGGTTTAGTTCTTGATCGTGCAACGTCTCAAGTTGTATTGATGGGTTCTGAAGAAGGTGGAACTGAAATTGAAGAAGTGGCGGAAAAAACGCCTGAAAAAATCTTTAAAGAATATGTAGATCCTGCGATTGGTTTACAAGCATTCCAAGCTCGCAGACTTGCATTTAATATTAATATTCCAAAAGAATTAGTTGGAAAAGCAGTTAAATTCATGACAGGTTTATATACAGTATTTGTTGAAAAAGACTGCTCAATTGCAGAGATTAACCCTCTAGTTGTAACAGGTGACGGAGACGTTATGGCATTGGATGCGAAGTTAAACTTTGATTCAAATGCGCTGTATCGCCAAAAAGATATTCTTGAATATCGTGACCTTGAAGAGGAAGATGCTAAAGAAATTGAAGCATCTAAATACGACTTAAGCTACATTTCACTAGACGGTAATATCGGTTGTATGGTAAACGGTGCAGGTTTAGCGATGGCAACGATGGATATTATTAAGCATTACGGAGGCGACCCTGCTAACTTCCTGGATGTTGGGGGCGGCGCAACTGCTGAAAAAGTAACAGAAGCATTTAAAATTATTTTATCTGACCAAAATGTAAAAGGTATTTTCGTTAATATTTTCGGCGGAATTATGAAATGTGATGTTATTGCAACAGGTGTTGTTGAAGCAACGAAACAAGTTGGATTAAGCCTTCCATTAGTTGTTCGCTTAGAAGGAACAAACGTTGAACTTGGAAAAGAAATTTTACAAAAATCAGGCTTAAATATCACAGCTGCTGAATCTATGGCAGACGGCGCACAAAAAATCGTTTCACTAGTGAAATAGAAAGGCTGGGGGATAGGAATGAGCGTATTTATTAATCAAGATACAAAAGTAATTGTACAAGGAATTACAGGCGGAGTTGGCCTTTTTCATACACAGCAAATGTTAGAATATGGAACAAAAATTGTTGGTGGCGTAACGCCGGGTAAAGGCGGCTTAGAAGTAGAAGGTGTTCCGGTATTTAATACGGTTGCCGAGGCGAAAGAAAAAACAGGCGCAACGGCTTCTGTTGTATATGTTCCACCAGCATTCGCAGCTGACTCCATTATTGAAGCAGTTGACGCAGATTTAGATTTAGTTATTTGTATTACAGAAGGTATTCCAGTATTAGATATGGTAAAAGTAAAGCGTTATATGGAAGGAAAACGTACGCGTCTTGTAGGGCCTAACTGCCCAGGTGTTATTACACCGGAAGAATGTAAAATTGGCATTATGCCAGGGTACATTCACAAAAAAGGTCATGTAGGTGTAGTTTCGCGTTCTGGTACATTAACATATGAAGCTGTTCACCAACTTTCTGAAGCTGGAATTGGCCAATCAACAGCTGTTGGTATCGGCGGTGACCCGGTGAATGGCACGAACTTTATCGATGTATTAAAAGCGTTTAATGAAGATGAAGATACGTATGCAGTAATTATGATTGGGGAAATCGGCGGTACAGCAGAAGAAGAAGCGGCAGAATGGGTAAAAGCAAATATGACAAAACCTGTTGTCGGCTTCATTGGCGGTCAAACAGCGCCTCCAGGAAAACGTATGGGCCATGCTGGTGCGATTATTTCAGGTGGTAAAGGGACAGCGTCTGAAAAAATTAAAACAATGAATGAGTGCGGTATCCAAGTAGCTGAAACACCATCTGTTATGGGAGAAACACTTATTAAAGTGTTAAAAGAACAAGGCATTTACGAGCAGTGTAAGACTCATTAATAGAAGACATATAGCCTCCTTTGACCGGGGGCTATTTTGTCCATTTAAAAAGGAGATTGTAGAATGTCTGGTTTACGGGAAAAATTAATTCATTTAGCACATTGTCCATCTGTTAATTGGAAACAAATTTTTACGCTACTTCAACAGAATTCTTCATTACAAAATCTCTACGAGTACTCTCCATCACAGCTTCAAAAACTATTGACTCTCTCGATTGAACGTGCTAATCAAATAAAAAAAGATTTGCAAACTATTCCAATACGAGATATTCTAGATAAATATGACGCTGAGAATATTCGATGTGTCACCATCTTAGATGATGAATATCCTGAACTTTTGCGCCATATTTATGATCCGCCTTGGGTATTATTTGCAAGGGAGAACTTGTCTCTTCTACACGCTCCGGCAAGCTTAAGCGTTGTAGGAACAAGAAATCCTACTTCATATGGAACTGCAGCTTTAACTCGTATTGTTAAGCCGATGCTGCATGAAGAATTTGTCGTTGTGAGTGGGCTAGCCTTAGGAATTGACCAGGCTGCTCATGAACTGGCTATCGCTGAAAAAGCTAAAACGATTGCAGTTTTAGGCGGAGGGTTTTATAATATTTACCCAAGAGGAAACCAAAATTTAGCAAGAGAAATTGCGCAGCATCATTTGCTGCTTTCTGAATATGCCCCGTTTATGAAGCCGACGAAATGGTTTTTCCCTCGCAGAAACAGAATCATTAGCGGATTAACAGGAGGCACGTTGGTGGTGCAAGCAAAAGAAAGAAGTGGATCTTTTATTACCGCCGACCAGGCGCTTCAGCAAGGAAGAGAAGTATTTGCCATACCGGGTTCTATTTTTGAAGAAACATCATGTGGAACGAATAAGTTAATCCAATTAGGGGCAAAACTTGTGCAAAGCGCTGCTGATATTACAGATGAAATGATGTATATAAGATGAATGTTTCAAAGTAGTCATATTCTTGCATGGTATGAAATACTAGTGAGATACGTAGGAAAATCGTATGACTTATCTTTTTGACATTTGACAAACAAGAACCAAATATTTAATAATAATGAAGATTTTATTCTACCTCTTGAGGAGGAACAAATAGATGTCTGACTACCTAGTAATTGTAGAATCGCCTGCAAAGGCTAAAACAATTGAACGTTATTTAGGAAAGAAATATAAAGTAAAAGCATCGATGGGACATGTTCGCGATTTACCTAAAAGTCAAATGGGAATTGATATTGAACAAGATTACAACCCGAAATATATTACAATTCGCGGGAAAGGCCCGGTTTTAAAAGAACTAAAAACAGCGGCTAAAAAAGCAAAAAAGATTTACCTAGCAGCCGATCCAGACCGTGAAGGAGAAGCGATTGCATGGCATTTGGCGCACAGTTTGGATGTAGACATTGCATCGGACTGCCGCGTAGTATTTAACGAGATTACAAAAGAAGCGATTAAAGAATCTTTTAAACATCCACGAGCAATTAATATGGATTTAGTAGATGCTCAACAAGCACGACGTATTCTTGACAGGCTGGTTGGCTACAATATCAGTCCATTGCTGTGGAAAAAAGTGAAAAAAGGATTAAGTGCCGGAAGGGTTCAATCAATTGCAGTGCGGTTAATTATTGATCGTGAAAAAGAAATTGCAAAGTTTATCCCAGAAGAATACTGGACGGTAAAAGCAACTTTTCAAAAAGGGAACGACCAGTTTGAAGGCCAGTTAATCGAATATCAAGGGAAAAAAGTAGAGCTATCGAATGAAGATGATGTAACCAACATTGTTAAACAATTAGATGGAAACGAATTTTCAATTTCTAAAGTAACAAAACGTGAGCGAAAGCGTAATGCGGCTCCTTCTTTTACCACGTCTTCATTACAGCAAGAGGCAGCGCGGAAACTGAACTTCCGAGCGAAAAAAACGATGATGATTGCGCAGCAATTATATGAAGGAATTGATTTAGGAAAAGAAGGTACAGTAGGTCTTATCACGTATATGCGTACCGATTCTACTCGTATTTCAGAAACAGCTCAAACAGAAGCTAGAGATTACATTACGAACGCGTACGGAAATCAGTTTGTGGCAACGGAAAAGCGTAAAGAAAAGAAGAATTCAAATGCGCAAGATGCCCACGAAGCGATTCGTCCAACTTCAGCTCTTCGTAAACCAGGAGAGGTAAAAGAGTTCTTATCGCGTGATCAGTATCGACTGTATAAGTTAGTATGGGAGCGCTTCGTTGCTAGTCAAATGGCACCTGCCATTATGGATACAATGGCTGTAGATTTGAAAAATGGAGACGTAACATTTAGAGCGAACGGCTCAAAAGTTAAATTTCCAGGCTTTATGAAAGTGTATGTTGAAGGCAATGATGATCAAGTGGAGGAAAAAGAAAATCTTCTTCCAGACTTAGAAGAAGGAGAAGTAGCTTATTCTAAGGACATCGATGAAAAGCAGCATTTCACACAGCCGCCGCCAAGATATACCGAAGCTCGTTTAGTTAAGACATTAGAAGAGCTAGGCATTGGCCGACCGTCTACATATGCTCCAACACTTGATACGATTCAAAAGCGCGGATACGTAGCGCTCGATAACAAGCGTTTTGTTCCAACAGAACTTGGAGAAATTGTACTAGAGCTTGTATTGGAGTTTTTCCCGGAAATTTTAGATGTAGAGTTTACAGCTAAAATGGAAAACGATTTGGATGAAGTGGAAGATGGTAATGTTCAATGGGTGCGTGTTATTGACGAATTTTACAGTGATTTTGAAAAACGCTTAGAACATGCTGAAAAAGAAATGCGCGAAGTGGAGATTAAAGATGAACCTGCCGGAGAAGACTGTGAAGAATGCGGTTCACCTATGGTATACAAAATGGGACGCTACGGAAAATTTATGGCATGCTCTAATTTCCCTGACTGTCGCAACACGAAGCCAATTGTAAAAGAGATTGGCGTAAAGTGTCCGAAATGTGAAGAAGGAAATATCGTTGAGCGAAAATCGAAGAAAAAGCGTACATTTTATGGCTGTGATCGATTCCCGGGCTGTGACTTCGTATCTTGGGATAAACCGATTGCAAGAAAATGTCCGAAATGTGAAAATCTGCTTGTAGAGAAGAAACAGAAAAAAGGAACTCAAGTGGTCTGTACAAGTTGTGATTATAAAGAGGAAGCTCAGCAGTAAAAGAGAATGGGATGAATTCCCACACTTTAAATTTAAAAATAGCAGTTATATAAGATGCGGCGACATTGCTTCATGTGCTAAAATGGAAACGTTATTAGCGACATTGAGTAATGTCGCATTTTCTTTGTCCCGTTAAAAAAGGAAAAGACAAGTGAATGAATAAGCAAAATGATAGAAAAGATAGAAATGAAGTTGGAGGATTTACAATGAATGAACAAGTAATTAATGTTATTGGAGCAGGTCTTGCTGGAAGTGAAGCAGCTTGGCAAATCGCAAAGCGCGGTTTGAAAGTCCGTCTTTATGAAATGAGACCAGTAAAGCAAACACCTGCTCATCATACGGACAAATTTGCTGAATTAGTATGTAGTAATTCACTGCGTGCGAATACATTAACAAATGCAGTGGGTGTGCTAAAAGAAGAAATGCGATTATTAGACTCTGTCATTATTCGTTCAGCAGACGAGTGTGCGGTTCCAGCAGGTGGAGCACTGGCTGTTGATCGTCACGAATTTGCCTCTCGTGTGACGGAAAGCGTTAAAAACCATCCGAACGTAACGGTTGTTAATGAAGAAATTACGGAAATTCCACAGGGACCAACTGTTATTGCAACAGGTCCGCTAACGTCAAAAGATTTATCGGAACAGCTGCGCGCGTTAACAAGTGAAGATTATTTATATTTTTACGATGCGGCTGCACCTATTATTGAAAAAGACAGCATTGATATGGATAAAGTATATCTTAAATCTCGCTATGACAAAGGGGAAGCTGCCTATTTAAACTGTCCGATGACAAAAGAAGAATTCCAGCGCTTTCATGAAGCATTAATCAATGCAGAGACGGTTCCTTTAAAAGAATTTGAGAAAGAAATTTATTTTGAAGGATGTATGCCGATTGAAGTGATGGCTTCACGCGGAGAAAAAACAATGCTCTTTGGACCAATGAAACCAGTTGGGTTAGAAGATCCGAAAACAGGAAAGCGACCTTATGCAGTTGTTCAGCTTCGTCAAGATGATGCAGCAGGTACACTATATAATATTGTAGGTTTCCAAACACATTTAAAATGGGGAGCACAAAAAGAAGTATTAAGCTTAATCCCAGGTTTAGAAAATGCAGAAGTAGTACGCTACGGAGTTATGCATAGAAATACGTTTATTAATTCTCCTAAATTGTTAAAGCCTACGTATCAATATCGCGAGCGTGACGACTTATTCTTTGCTGGACAAATGACGGGAGTAGAAGGATATGTAGAATCAGCTGCGAGCGGATTAATGGCAGGAATGAACGCGGCTCGACTTGTGCTTGGTGAAGAATTGGTTGTATTGCCGCAGGAAACAGCGATTGGCAGTATGGCTCACTATATCACACATACAAACGCCAAAAACTTCCAGCCGATGAATGCCAACTTTGGCTTATTCAAAGAATTGGAAGTGCGAATCAAAAACAAACAAGAACGAAATGAAACGCTGGCTAAACGAGCATTGGAAACTATTCAGAATTTTACAATAAAATAATCAAAATTGTTTGCAAGGGCTACTTAATTGTGATAATATTTAGTAGCCCTTGTGAGGTGATAACATTGGAATTTGTTAAAGATGTATTAAATTCCTTTCTAGAATATTTACAAATTGAGAAAAATTATTCAAAATATACAGTTGACTGCTATGAAAAAGACATAGGTATCTTCATGTCTTTTATGCAGGAAGAGCAAATACAAAACCTACAAAGTGTTACATATGCTGATGCAAGGCTGTTTTTAACACGCCTATATGAAAAGCAGTATTCAAAAAGATCGATGTCACGCAAAATTTCTTGTTTGAGAACGTTTTATCGTTACTTAAATAGAGAAGAATTAGTAGAAGATAATCCATTTGCGCTCGTTACCCTTCCTAAAAAGGAAGAGAGAAATCCTCGCTTCCTGTATGAAGAGGAGATTGTGAAATTATTTCAAATGAATGACTTAACAACTCCGTTAGGGCAGCGTAATCAGTCTCTCTTAGAATTGCTGTATGCCACCGGAATACGAGTGAGTGAATGTGCATCTATTAAGCTTAGCGATATAGATTTTTCACTTCAAACTTTGCTCGTATATGGCAAAGGGAAAAAACAACGGTACGTGCCATTTGGCTGTTATGCCAAGGACGCCCTTAGAGTATATATAGATAATGGAAGAAAGCTTCTTTTAAAAAAGGCTCCTTCTGATACTCATTCGCTCTTTTTAAATTATAAGGGGACACCGTTGACAGACCGAGGCATACGCTTAGTCATTGATCAGTTAGTAAAGAAAACCGCTGAGAATATACATATTAGTCCACACGTTTTGCGGCATACTTTTGCGACTCATATGTTAAATGAAGGGGCAGATTTACGTACAGTTCAAGAAATGCTAGGTCATGAACATTTATCAACCACTCAAATATACACACATGTGACGAAGGATCGTTTAAAGGCAGTTTATATGAATCACCATCCTCGCGCATAAAAGGAGGAGTTAATTTGTCTACTTTCCATGCTACTACGATTTTTGCAGTTCAGCATAACGGTCAATGTGCCATGTCTGGGGACGGACAAGTAACGTTTGGAAATGCTGTTGTGATGAAACATACTGCTCGAAAAGTAAGACGTCTATTTCAAGGGCAAGTTCTTGCCGGCTTTGCAGGTTCAGTAGCTGATGCATTCACTCTTTTTGAATTATTTGAAACGAAGCTTGAAGAGTATAACGGAAATCTTCAGCGTGCAGCCGTGGAGCTTGCTAAACAATGGAGAAGTGACAAAGTATTGCGAAAGTTAGAAGCAATGCTTATTGTTATGAACAAAGATAACTTACTGTTAGTATCAGGAACGGGTGAAGTTATTGAACCGGACGACGGCATTTTAGCAATTGGATCAGGCGGAAATTATGCTTTATCAGCGGGACGTGCATTAAAACAACATGCAGGCGAACATTTAACAGCTAAAGAAATTGCAAAAGCAGCTTTAGATGTAGCAAGTGAGATATGTGTTTATACAAATGATCATATTATTGTAGAAGAACTGTAGGAAAGGGGATTTTTTTATGAATTCTCATTTAACACCTCGACAAATTGTAGAAAAGCTCGATCAGTATATTATTGGTCAAACGAAGGCAAAGAAAGCGGTCGCTGTTGCGCTGCGAAATCGCTATCGCCGCGGTCTGCTAGACGAATCTTTACGTGATGAAGTTGTGCCGAAAAACATTTTAATGATTGGTCCTACAGGTGTGGGTAAAACCGAGATTGCACGCCGCTTAGCTAAGCTTGTCGGTGCACCTTTTATTAAGGTTGAGGCAACAAAATTTACGGAAGTTGGATATGTAGGACGCGATGTGGAATCAATGGTTCGTGATTTAGTGGAAACGTCAGTTCGACTTGTGAAAGAAGAAAAAATGAACGGCGTGCGTGATCGTGCAGAAGAAAATGCAAACAAGCGGATAGTGGAGCTTCTTGTTCCAAGCAAAAAGAAGCAGCAATCGTTTAAAAATCCGTTTGAAATGATTTTTTCAAACGGTACACAGTCAAGCGATGCGGATCCTGATCAAGATGAGGAAACGAATATTGCAACGAAGCGCAAGCAGATTGCTCATCAGCTTGCTCTAGGAGAGCTTGAAAATCATTATGTCACAATTGAAGTAGAAGAGCAACAGCCTTCTATGTTTGATATGTTACAAGGTTCGGGTATGGAACAAATGGGCATGAACATGCAGGATGCCTTAAGCAATTTTATGCCTAAAAAACAAAAAAAGCGCAAACTTACTGTTAAAGATGCACGAAAAGTATTAACAAATGAAGAAGCGCAAAAATTGATTGATATGGATGAAGTGACGCAAGAAGCTGTGAATCGTGCAGAACAATACGGAATTATTTTCATTGACGAAATTGATAAAATTGCTCAAAAAAGTGGTAATTCATCTTCCGCTGATGTTTCACGTGAAGGCGTGCAGCGAGATATTTTACCAATTGTAGAAGGATCAACGATTGTTACCAAATATGGTGCAGTCAAAACTGATCATGTTTTATTTGTAGCAGCTGGTGCTTTCCATGTATCAAAACCGTCGGATTTAATTCCAGAATTGCAAGGTCGATTCCCAATTCGCGTTGAATTAACGAAGCTAACCGTTGAAGATTTTATAAACATTTTAGTAGAGCCAGATAATGCGTTATTAAAGCAATATGCGGCATTATTGGAAACTGAAGGTATACAAATTGAATTTTCTGACGATGCTATACGTAAGATTGCAGAAATTGCATATCAGGTAAATCAAGATACAGACAATATTGGTGCAAGAAGGCTTCATACGATTTTAGAACGTTTGCTAGAGGATTTATCGTTTGAAGCACCAGAAGTAACATTAGAGAAAATTGTGATTACTCCGCAGTATGTGGAAGAAAAATTAGAAAAAATCGCTAAAAACAAAGATTTGAGTCAATTTATTTTATAGAACTGAAATCGCAGGAGGAAGAGTACTAATGGATTTATTAGGGAAAACTAGAAAGATTAATGCAATGCTACAAAAAGCAGCTGGTAAACCAGTAAACTTTAAAGAAATGGCTGAAACACTTTGCGAAGTGATCGAATCAAACGTATTCGTAGTAAGTCGTCGCGGTAAATTATTAGGAATCGCTGTTAAACAGCAAATTGAGAATGCGCGCATGAAAGATATGTTAGAAGCACGCCAGTTCCCAGAAGAATATACTCAAAGCCTATTTAACATTCAAGAAACATCTTCTAATTTAAACATTGAAAGTCAATATACAGCTTTCCCAGTTGAAAATAAAGACTTATTTGATGCAGGACTAACAACAATCGTTCCAATTATCGGAGGCGGAGAGCGTCTAGGTACGCTTGTACTATCTCGTTTAGACCGTCAGTTCGAAGACGATGATTTAATCCTTGCTGAATACGGTGCAACGGTAGTAGGTATGGAAATTCTTCGTGAAAAAGCAGAAGAGATTGAAGAAGAAGCGCGTAGCAAAGCTGTTGTACAAATGGCAATTAGCTCATTATCATACAGTGAGTTAGAAGCTATTGAGCACATCTTTGAAGAGTTAAATGGAAATGAAGGACTATTAGTCGCAAGTAAAATTGCTGACCGCGTTGGAATTACACGTTCAGTAATCGTAAATGCGCTACGTAAATTAGAGAGTGCTGGCGTTATCGAATCACGTTCGCTAGGAATGAAAGGAACTTACATTAAAGTTCTTAACAACAAATTCTTAGTAGAGCTTGAAAAATTAAAATCTAACTAAGTTTATGAACCAAAAAGCACACGGGCAAAGCCCGTGTGCTTTTTTTATATGCTCTCAGTATGAAAAGGTTCGCTCTGGATTAAGACGATTCGTTCACTATTTTTATAAATCTTTAACAAACTTCATATAAAAATCTAAAAATTATATTATAGAATCTTTAAATAGTAAAAAGATACTAGTTGATTACAAATCGTTACTTTTATTACATATTGTTCAGGACTTATGGTATGTATTTTGAATTTAAATTAAAAAAATAGAGCTAAAGTACAGCATTGATGTTAAAATATGCTTGGAAATCGAATGAAAATTTTGGTTTATAGTCCAAAAGTTCTTAAAAAAGGATAGACATTGCATGAAGTTTTTCTTACAATAAGTTCTATGGTACTAAAGTCGAAATTTGTCTCATTTTTGAGAAAAATAGAATAGGTAAGCAGGTGTAAGAATTGAGTTTGTTTTCAACTACTTTTCAAACAATTGAAAATGGAATTAGCTACGCGTCACAAAAGCAGCAGACGATTGCACAAAATATCGCAAACGTTGATACTCCAAATTATAAATCGAAAACAGTATCGCGTACGAGTGAATTTCGAGATTTATTACATAACGAGTTAGAAGCATATCAGACTGATTCAAAACATATCCCATTTTCCGATTCATCCCAGCGAGTGATTACCCAGCAAGGAAACACTTCCTATCAAGCAAATGGAAACAATGTGGATATGGATAAAGAGATGGCGGATATGGCTGAAAATCAAATTTACTATGAGGCGCTAGTAGATCGCTTAAACGGAAAATTTAATTCTCTTCAAACAGTCATTAGAGGGGGGAAATAAGTTTGACTATTTTTCAAAATATGAATATTACATCTTCAGCTTTAACTGCCAATCGTTTAAGGATGGACGTTGTTTCATCTAACATGGCGAATGCTGAAACGACAAGAGGGACGTACGTTAATGGTGAGTGGCAGCCTTACAAAAGAAAAATGGTTGTCATGCAGTCTGATCGTTCGCCTTCTTTTTCGTCTCTCTTACACTCCGAAATCAATAAAAGTCAAAACAATGGTGTAAAAGTCACAGATATCGTAGAAGATAATACTCCTTTTAATTTAGTATATAATCCGACGCATCCAGATGCGAATGACCAAGGGTACGTGCAGATGCCGAACGTAGATCCCTTAAAGGAAATGACGGATTTAATTAGTGCTACTCGATCCTATGAAGCAAACGTGACGGTCTTTAATACAAACAAAAATATATTAACAAAGACGTTAGAAATTGGAAAATAAAGGAGCGATAAAATGATTAATGGTATCAGCAATCAAATAGCAATAGCAAAAACAGCCGCTTCGACTGGCACTGGACAAACAACTCAACAGTTTTCAACGTTTTTAAAAGACTCAATCAATGAGTTAAACAATGCTCAACGCGCTTCGGATATAGCGACTGAAAAGCTTGCTAAAGGAGAAAATGTCGAACTCCAAGATGTAATGATTACTGCTCAAAAAGCAAGTATTACGATGCAAACGGCTCTTGAAATACGCAATAAAGCTGTTGAAGCCTATCAGGAAATGATGAGAATGCAAATGTAATTGAGCGGTTATTAAAGAAAATGAAAATAGTAATAACCGGAGGAATACCATGAATGAAAGAATAGCTCTTTATCGAGATAAGATGAAAGTCTTTTGGAATAACCGCAAAAAAGGACAGAAAATAGCCCTTATCGCTGCTCCTCTTGCGGCTATTCTAGTCATTAGTTTAGCATCTGTTTTCTTAAACAAAGATAAATTTGTCCCTCTTTATAGCAATCTATCGGCTCAAGAAACAGGACAAATCAAAGCAGAGCTTGATGCTAGAAGCGTTCCTTCAGAAATCTCTGATAATGGAACAACCATTTCGGTGCCTGAACAAAGCGTTGACTCGCTAAAAGTTGATTTAGCTGCACAAGGAATTCCTGATAGCGGAAGTATCGACTATTCGTTTTTTGGGAAAAATGCGAGCTTTGGTATGACAGACAATGAATTTGATGTGTTAAAACTCGATGCGATGCAAACTGAATTGGCTAACTTAATGAAAAACATTCAAGGAGTCAACGATGCAAAAGTGATGATTACCCTTCCCAATGAAAGTGTATGGGCGACTGAAAAGCAGGGAGAAGCCTCTGCATCGATTGTGCTTAATACAAAGGCTGGTTATAAATTTGATGATCAGCAAATTAAATCTCTTTATCATTTAGTATCCAAAAGTGTGCCAAACCTTCCTACAGATAATATCGTCATTATGAACCAATATTTTGAGTACTTTGATTTAAAAGGAAATGAACCGGATTCAGCTTCTAGCTCATTTGCTTCGCAGAACGAAGCGAAAAAAGAAGTTGAGCGGGATATTCAGCGTCAAGTACAGCAAATGCTAGGAAGACTGGTCGGTCAAGACAAAGTAATGGTCTCTGTTACAGCAGATCTTGATTTTACACAGGAAAATCGCGAAGAAAAGCTAGTAGAGCCTGTTGATAAAGATAATATGCAAGGAATTGCCGTTAGCGCTGAAAAAATCAATGAAACATTTTCTGGTAAAAATGCTCAAGATGGAGGCGTTGCTGGAACAGGAGAAGAAGATACAACAAATTACTCATCTAGCACAGCAAGTGGAGACGGAGACTACGAAAAAAACGAAGAACGTATTAATTATGAAGTGAATCGAATTCATAAAGAAATCGTTGAAAGTCCATACAAAATTCAAGACCTTGGCATTCAAGTAATGATAGATCCCTCCAATGCAAAAGGGAAATCACAAGTGTCCGATACACTTGAGTCAGACGTTCAAAAAATGTTAGGTACAATTGTCCGTACTTCTATTTCAAAAGATGCAAATACGAAAGCTCTCTCGGATAACGCGGTCAGCGATAAGATTACCGTTTCCGTTCAGCCGTTTAATGGACAAGAAACAGCTGACAGCACAGCAAGTTCGATTCCATTGTGGATGTATATAATCGGAGGAGCACTGCTGCTTATTATTGTTGTTCTTATTGTGCTGTTGGTTAGGAAAAGGCGTCAAGACTTAGATGAAGACGAATATGATGAAGAGTATGATGAAACTTTTGAAGCATATGAAGCGGCACAAAAAGCCCCTGTTTTAAGTGCTGAACAGCAAACAAAAAGCAATCTTGAAACGTTAGCGAAGCAAGACCCGGAAGAGTTTGCAAAGCTGCTACGAACATGGATTAGTGAGGATTAGGAGGAAAGCTAATGGTAAAGGCTATGCAAAAAAATGAGTTAACTGGAAAGCAAAAAGCAGCAATTTTGTTGATTTCTCTCGGTCCGGATGTATCAGCTTCTATCTATAAACATCTCAGTGAAGATGAAATTGAGCAACTAACGCTTGAAATTTCTTCAGTGAGAAAGGTAGAGCCGTCCCTAAAAGAAGCTGTGCTTCATGAGTTTGAACAAATAACGCTTGCTCAAAACTACCTTGAAAAAGGAGGAGTAAGCTATGCGAAACAGGTGTTAGAAAAAGCACTTGGACCAGAGCAGGCTATGATGATTATCAATCGATTAACTTCTTCTTTGCAAGTTCGTCCGTTTGACTTTGCCAGAAAAGCTGATCCTATGCAGCTGTTAAATTTTATTCAGCATGAGCATCCTCAGACGATTGCCCTTATTTTATCTTACTTAGAACCGCCGCAGGCAGGACAAATCTTATCATCACTGCCTCAGGAAAGGCAAGCGGATATTGCAAGGCGGATTGCAACGATGGGAAGTACGTCTCCGGAAGTCATTAATGAAGTGGAGCAAATTTTAGAGAGAAAGCTTTCAGCTACCGTTACCCAAGACTATACTCAAACAGGTGGTTTAGAAGCAGTAGTTGAAGTATTAAATGGAGTGGACCGAGCGACTGAAAAAATTATTATTGATACGCTTGAAATTCAAGATCCGGCATTAGCAGAAGAAATCAAACAGCGAATGTTTGTATTTGAGGATATCGTAACGCTCGATAACCGTTCTATTCAGCGTGTGATACGAGATGTAGAAAATGATGATTTATTGTTGAGCTTAAAAGTAGCAAGTGAAGAAGTGAAATCTATTATTTTTAAAAATATGTCTAGCCGTATGGTGGAAACGTTTAAAGAAGAAATGGAATTTATGGGCCCTGTGCGTTTGAAAGATGTAGAGGAAGCCCAGTCACGTATCGTTGCTGCAATTAGACGTTTAGAAGATGCTGGTGAAATTGTACTAGCTCGAGGTGGAGGAGACGATATTATTGTCTAATATCATTAAATCAACTTATACGAACAAACTTTCAGACGAAAATGCTAAGCACATTCAAGTCATTCCATTTGGTTTTCCGATACAAGATGAGCCGACAGAAGAACATCTTCAGCAAGAAAATGCACAGCACGTTATTGAACAAGCGCATAGTGAAGCTGAAATGATAAAGGCCGAGGCAGACGCTTACCGCAAACAAGCTCAAAACGAAGTTGAACGTTTGAAAAAGCAGTGGGAAGAAGAGAAGGTGCTGCTGTTTCAACAAGAAAAAAAACGCGGCTATGAAGAAGGGTACGAAGAAGGGCTGCTTCAAGGGAAACAAGAGTACGAACATGTATTAGCCATGTCGCGAAACATTGTTGACGAAACAAAGAATCAGTACTACGAATATATAAATCAATCTGAAGAAGTCATTTTTGAATTAGGTTTCACCCTAGCAGAAACGCTTTTAAATGAGCAGCTTCAAAGAGATGAATCATTTTTATCACTTGTTGCAAGGTCTTTAAAAGAAGTTAGAGAACATAAAGAAATCCAGCTTTTTGTTTCTCCCAAAAAATATGCATATGTATGTGAACATAAACGAGAACTGTTCGATTTATTAAACGGAGAAACCGGGCTGTTTATTTATGCAGATGAAAATCTTCAGGAAATGGATTGTGTCATCGATTCCTCTTATGGGCGTCTTGTTGCTTCTTTTGATAGTCAGTTAATGGAAATGAAGAAAAAATTAAAAGAACGTTTGTTAGAGGGGAGTAAACATGAAAGTCACACAACTCATTCATGAAATCCCGCGCACATCTTCTTTTAAACGGTACGGGAAAGTCAGCCGAGTAGTAGGAATGATGATTGAATCTAAAGGACCTAGAACGTCAATAGGAGATGTTTGTTTTATTCATCTCAGTGAACGAGGAGAAAAAATTCGTGCAGAAGTTGTTGGTTTTAACGGTGAGCACGTCGTTTTAATGCCTTATACGTCTGTTCGATATATCGGACCTGGCTGCCTAGTGGAAACAACAGAAAAACCTCTGCAGGTAAGCGTGGGGAAAGAGTTAATAGGTCAAGTGCTTGATTCGTTAGGCAACCCTTTAGATGGGTCTGAACTTTCTCATTATTTGCCTTTTGTTTTAACCGATCAAGACCCCCCTAATCCTTTAGAGCGCCCGCCTATTGAACAGCCTATTGAAGTAGGTGTACGGACGATTGATAGTTTGTTAACCGTAGGCCGAGGGCAGCGCATAGGTATTTTTGCAGGAAGCGGTGTTGGGAAAAGTACGCTGCTTGGGATGATTGCTCGTAATACAAAAGCAGATATCAATGTCATTGCCCTTGTAGGCGAGCGAGGAAGAGAAGTTAGAGAATTTATTGAACGAGATCTTGGAGAGGAAGGGTTAAAGCGCTCCGTTGTAGTAGTTGCTACCTCGGATCAGCCTGCTCTACTTCGAATGAAAGCAGCATATACAGCTACTTCTATTGCTGAATACTTTCGAGATGAGGGGCTGAGCGTCATGATGATGATGGATTCTGTTACCCGTGTAGCAATGGCTCAGAGAGAAATTGGATTAGCCGTAGGTGAACCTCCGACTACCAAAGGTTATACACCATCTGTTTTTGCTAGCTTGCCAAGGCTGCTTGAACGTACAGGGACTAATCAACATGGATCTATTACCGCTTTTTACACTGTATTAGTAGACGGTGATGATATGAACGAACCTATTTCGGATACGGTGCGAGGCATTATAGACGGACATATTGTACTAGACAGGGAGCTTGCCAATAAAGGTCAATATCCGGCCATCAATGTCTTAAAAAGCGTTAGTCGCGTGATGAACCATATCGTAAGTGAACGGCATAAAGAAGCAGCTGAAAAACTGCGTTCATTAATGGCTACCTACGCTAATTCTGAAGACTTAATTAACATAGGTGCCTACAAAAGAGGATCTTCTGCTTACATTGATGAGGCAATCCACTATCATCCTGTCATTGAGGCGTTTTTAAAGCAAAAAACGAACGAACATCCATCGTTTGAAACAAGTGTAACAAAGCTCTGTGAACTGTTTGTGAAAGGTGAGTAAATATGGCATATGAATTTAGGTTATCTAAAATAATGGCAATTGAGTCAAATGAAAAAGATGAACTGCTATCTCAATATAATCAGTCCTTACAGCAGTTTGAAACAGCGGGTGAAAAGCTTTATAAAAAGTTAAAAGAAAAAGAAACGCTGATTGAACAGCATACGGGCAAAATGAAGCAGGGGCTTTCTATTTTAGAAATTACATCATTTCAGCAGTTTTTAACAAGTGCCGAACGAGTGATTGAAAGGCTGCAACAAGAGGTCATGTTTGCCAGACAGCAAATGAACTTAAAGAAACTGAAGCTAGAAGAAAAGAATATAGAAGTAAAGAAGTATGAAAAATTAAAAAAGAAAGACTACGATTCTTATATAACAGCGGAAAAACAATTAGAAGCGAAGCAAATGGATGAGCTGTCTTTACAGCAGTACATGCTGCATAGAAATTAGGTGAAAAACATGGCTAAACGAAAAGAATTAAGAGAAGAGTACGAAGAAGAAAACTATGAAGATGGGAAATCTTACAGTAAAAGCCAGGTGTTTTTATTTTTAATCTTTATTCCAGCGGTGTTCCTCATCTTGGCAGCTTACATTGTCCTGACACTTTTAGGCGTCAATATAAATGATAAGGTTTCTGCTGTTACACACGCTATTCCATTTGTATCAAGTGAGCAGTCACAAAAAAATGAAAATATTCAAGAAAGCAATGAAGAAATACAAAAGCAGGTTGAGAGCCTTCAAAAGAAGCTGAGCACGAAAGAAAAGCAAATTTCAGCCTATGAGAAAACGATCAGTACAAAAGATCGTCAAATGGATGAACTAAAAATTGAAATGCGTGATATGGAAGAAAAAGCCGATGACGAAGCGAAAAAACAAAAGAACAATCAGCTGGCGAAAAAAGATGTCATTGCTACCTATGAAAACATGTCTCCTAAAAATGCAGCGCTCATTTTTGCCGAATTAAAAGAAGACAAAGCGGTCGCGATGCTTAAGCAGTTCAAAGCAAGTACAAGAACGGCAATCTTAGAAAAAATGGATCCGAAAGTAGCTGCACGCTATACGACATTGTTAACAGATCAGATTGATGAATAAAAGCAGAGGTGAAAACAGTGGAAATTTCACTACGTCCAGCAGCTGCATCAAAGGTAAACTGCGATGAAAAAGCGGCTGTTATTCAGACTCAGGGTTTTTTTGAAGAAATCGTTCAACAGCTTCAGCAGCTAAATGCGCAACCTTTAGCGAGCCGGGAGAAATCATTGAATGAACAAGCGATAAATCAAGACGTCTTTAACGCGGTCGGGTTAATTGCGATTCAGTTAAGCGAAGCAGAATATGAAGGAGATGAAGGAGATGAACCGTCTGTCTTATACGAACATCTAGCCGAAATGATCAGTAGTATTCCAAGTAGTCTAGATTTGGAACAGCCGCTTCTAAAGCTGCAGCACGTGTTAACAGAAATGCAGCAGGAACCTGTTTCATCTAAAACAGACAGTCAAGAACAATATTTGTCTTCTATTTCTAGCTTGTTGACTATATGTAAAAACACGTCGTCTGCGTTTCAAACAGAATTCGCTGAGCTGATGGAAGAACTACAAAAACCGCAGCTACAGTCAGTGAAGCTTTCAGATACGCAGCTTCAAGGCTTGGAGAAAGCTGCTGTTGAAAAAATAGAGAAAATTCATAAACAACCACGTGTATTAACCGATACCTTACATGAAAAGCGCTCAGCTGATTTTTTCGCCGTTGTTCATTCAACTTCAAAAAATTCGCTAAAAGATATGAGCGCTGTTCGTAAAGAAGAAAAAGGGCCGCTATTTAATCAGCTTCCATGGAAAAAAGATGTGGTTTTAGGTAACCCAAGTATAGATAGTGAAAGTTCTTTCACTGCTAAAACAGCCGGGGTGACGTTAAAAAATAACCCATCAGCTTTTGGAGCTGGAGAAATGCTTAAGATCCAAGAGTTTTCTATTGATCTAGGGCAAGCAAACTCTGATCATCAACAGTCTGACAATCTGGTAAATGAGCTGCAAAAAATATGGAGTAAAGCTTCGATCAGTACTGAAGAAGGAGCATCTAAGCTTTCCATTAAATTGTTTCCAAAGCAGCTAGGGACGATTTCGATTGAAGTGCTTCAACAAGACAATGAAACAATTGCGCAGGTTGTGGTAACGTCAGCGAAAACAAAAGAGCTGTTAAATTCCAACCTTTTCAGTTTACGACAAGCTCTTGCGTCTCAACGCGTAGCGGTTGATCAAGTGGATGCGGCGGGCGTTCAAGCAGCTCCAGAAAGTTCTGTAACAGAGATGAATGCTTTTGGTAAAGAAGAAAAAGAGCCGCAGTTTTCTATTGATTTAAGCCAAGTAAAATCAGACTATCAGCAGTCTAGGGATTTGGTGAATAATCTGGAAAAAATATGGAGTGAAGCTTCCATCAGTATTGAAGAAGGAGCATCCAAGCTTTCCATTCAGTTATTTCCAAAGCAGCTAGGGCCGATTTCAATTGAAGTGTTTCAACAAGACAATGAAACGGTTGCACAAGTAGCTGTATCGTCAGCGAAAACAAAAGAGCTGTTAAATGCCAACCTTTTCAGTTTACGACAAGCTCTCACGTCTCAGCATGTATCCGTTGATGAAGTGGATGTGGCTACTGTTCAAGCAGCTCCAAAAAGTTCAGTAACAGATATGACTGCTTTTGGTAAAGAAGAAAAAAGGCCGCAGTTTTCTATTGATTTAGGGAAAGCGAAATCAGATTATGAACAGTCTAGCGATCTGGTAAACGAGCTGCAAAAAATATGGAGTAAAGCTTCAGTTGGATCTGAAGAGGGGGCGTCCAAGCTTTCCATTCAGCTATTTCCAAATCAGCTAGGCACAATATCAATTGAAGTACTTCAACAAGACGATGAAACGATTGCGCAGGTTGTGGTAATGTCAGCGAAAACAAAAGAGCTGTTAGATGCCAATCTTTTCAGATTACGGCAAGCTCTCGGGTCTCAGCATGTATCGGTTGAACAAGGGGATGTGGACGCTGTTCATACAGCTTCAGAAAGTTCTGTGAAAAATATGACTGCTTTTCCTAAAGAAGAAAAAGTACCGTTTTTTAATCAGCTTCCATGGAAAAAAGATGTGGTTGTACCCAACGGAAGTATAGATACCAATAGCTTTTTGGAAAATAGCGAAAGTCCGGCAGGTACACACACAACCGGGGCGCCAGTAGAGAATCAGCCATCATCCTTTGGAAGTGGAGAAATGCCTAAGCTTCAGCAGTTCTCTATTTATCTAGGGCAAGCAAAATCTGACTATCAGCAGTCTAGCAATTTGGTAAACGAGCTTGAGAAAGTATGGAGTAAAGCTTCGTTTAGTGCCGAAGAGGGAACATCCAAGCTTCTCATTAAGTTATTTCCCAAACAGCTAGGTGCGATTTCAATTGAAATGCTTCAGAAAGACAGCGAAACGGTTGCGCGAATTGTCGTATCGTCAGTAAAAACAAAAGAGTTATTGGACTCCAATCTTTCAACTTTGCGGCACGGTCTCGCGTCTCAGCATGTATCAATTGATAAAATCGATGTGCTGCTGTCAGAACAAGCGATGTCGTATAACAATGAAAACGATCAGCAAAAAGAAAGACAGGAAAAAGAGCTGTTTAGAAACGAAGAGGAAGATCAAGATTCACAACACTTGGAAGAAGGGGCTTCATTTTTGTCTTCTTTTGAAGCAGCGCTTATTAACTACAACGTATAGGTGATAACAATGACAAATGAAATTACGTCTGACTTGTATCTAAGTAATAGGGAAACACAAGTGAAGCAAACGGGAAACAGCTCGCTTGGCAAAGATGACTTTTTGAAGCTTTTGATTGCTCAGCTTCAAAATCAAGATCCAATGAATCCAATGGAAGACAAAGACTTTATTGCTCAAATGGCTCAGTTTTCATCTCTTGAACAAATGACAAATATGAGCACATCGCTCAATACGTTTGTAACGCAGTCTCAGGCTTCTCCTATTTTAAAAGGAAGCGAATTAATTGGTAAAACCGCTGCATGGTTAGATGAAGAAGGAAATAAAAAGCAAGGAGTCATTTCAACAGCATCCGTCAAAAACAATGAGGTATCGTTTACGATCAACGATGAAAATCATACGGTACTTTCGCTAAACGATATCTTAGAAGTAAGCAGTTAACCAACCAAATTTAAGGAGTGATTTTATGTTACGTTCGATGTATTCAGGAATCAGCGGCATGAAAAATTTTCAAACTAAATTAGATGTCCTAGGAAATAACATTGCCAATGTTAATACATACGGCTATAAAAAAGGACGTACAACGTTTCAAGATTTAGTAAGTCAGCAGGTAGCAGGAGCGACGGCACCGGGAGCTAACCGTGGAGGTGTTAACGCTAAACAAGTTGGGTTAGGTTCACAAATTGGCACGATTGATACAGTTCAAACGGCAGGAAGCATTCAGTCAACGGGACGTCCGCTTGATTTGGCTATTTCTGGGGATGGGTATTTTGTTGTAAATGATGGAAACACAAATTATTACACAAGAGCAGGTAATTTTTATTTGGATAGCAGCGGTAATTTGGTAACGGGTGATGGACTGTATGTACAAAAAACTGGAGGAGGGAATATTAATATTCCTTCAACAAGTAAGAGCTACAGTATAGGAGCAAATGGGAAGGTTAATATCATAGATGCTAACGGAAATATAACTCCAAATACACCAACAATTGAACTTGCTAAATTTGCAAATAATGAAGGACTCCAAAAGGCAGGAGGAAATTTATTTACTCAAAGCGTAAACTCAGGAAATCCTTTGCTAGGAGCTCCAGGAGCCAACGGTACAGGAACCTTCGTCTCAAGCGCCCTTGAAATGTCCAACGTTGATTTATCCGAGGAATTCACGGACATGATTGTTGCACAGCGCGGATTTCAAGCGAATACAAGAATTATCACAACATCCGATGAAATACTGCAAGAATTAGTGAATCTAAAACGATAGGCGGGAGGAAGGAGTAGGTATTACTCCGGTTGATTATGATCACTTTAACGAGGCTAAACGGCAAAACATTTACGTTAAATGCTCTTTACATCGAGCAGGTTGAGGCATTTCCAGATACAACTATTACGCTAACAAATAACAAAAAGCTAGTGGTAAAGGATTCAGTTGAAGAAGTGAATGAGAAAGTGACGAGTTATTATCAGCGAATTAACGTATTAGGGTTGCAGCAAACGACGGAGGAATAAAGTGTGTTCAAAAATAAGCTAATTAGTAAGATGATTATTATCCTGCTTTCTCTTACTTTAATAGGAAGCATTGCGGTTATTGTGACGTTAAAGTATACGGAGCAGGCAAGTACCGAAAAAGGTCCATCTATCGACGATGTGATTAAAGCTTCTGTGGATGTAACGGATATCAAAACCAATTTAAAAAGCAATAACTACATCAGCATCTCCTTTAAAATTCAAATGGATAGTAAAAAAGCGGCAGCAGAGCTTCAAAAAAGAGACTTTCAAGTAAGAGACATTATTATCAAACGGCTCTCCGATATGAGTGCTCAAGATTTTGAAGGAACGCAAGGGCTCAGTACGTTAGAAACAGATATTGCAAAGCAAATTGATCAATTAATGGAAAACGGACATGTTGTTAAAATTTATACAACGTCTAAAGTGTTGCAGTAAAGAAAAAGGGAGGGAAGCTAGTGGCTGGGGATGTATTATCACAAAATGAAATTGATGCCCTATTATCCGCGTTATCAACCGGAGAGATGGATGCGGATGAGCTAAAAAAGGAAAATAAAAAACAGCGTATTCGTACATATGATTTTAAACGCGCGCTGCGTTTTTCAAAAGATCAGATTCGCAGTTTGACGCGAATTCATGAAAATTATGCGCGCATGCTCATCAACGTCTTTTCGGCACAGCTTCGTAACGTTGTACAAGTGTCCGTTGTATCAGTGGATCAAATTCCGTATGAGGAGTTCATTCGCTCTGTTCCGAAAGTAACCATCTTAAATGTGATAGCTGTCCCTCCTTTAGAAGGGCATATCATTATGGAAGTCAATCCGAACATTGCCTATGCGATGCTTGACCGCTTGCTCGGGGGACAAGGCGAGAGCAGTGGGAAAATTAGTAACTTAACGGAGATTGAAACGAGCTTGGTTCGAAACTTGTTAGAGAAAACGTTAGACAGTATGAGAGAAGCTTGGAGTTCTATTGCGGAAATTGAACCTGAAACATCAGAGTTTGAAGTGAATCCTCAGTTTTTGCAGGTAATTTCACCAAATGAAATTGTCATCGTCATTTCATTAAACGTACAAATTGGAGATGAAACGGGCATGATCAATCTATGTATTCCGCACGTGACGCTTGAGCCGATTGTGTCCAAACTGTCCGTTCATTACTGGATGCAATCTTCGAAAAAAGAACCTAACGTACAAGAGGTTGAGCAGCTAAAGGAACAAATTAATGATGCGGAATTGCAGGTTTTAGCCGAGCTAGGAAAAGCGGATATTTCCATTGAAGATTTCCTAGCATTAGATGCGGGAGATGTTATTCGACTGCAAACAAGCGTTCATAATCCGTTAACTATTTACGTCGGAGAACAACCTAAATTTATTGCACAGCCTGGAAAAGTCAGTCGGAAAGTCGCTGTGCAAATTCTAGATGATGTTAAGAGGAGGAACGAAAGGAATGAACGATGACATGCTTTCGCAAGATGAAATTGATGCGTTGTTAAAAGGAACTTCTTCACTTGACGAGTTTTCAGAGCCGAATAAGTCAAGTCAAGTAGACGATTACTTTACGGAAATGGAAAAAGACGCGCTTGGCGAAATTGGAAATATTTCGTTTGGCAGTTCAGCAACAGCGTTATCGGCTTTATTGAATCAAAAAGTCGATATTACCACACCGTTTGTATCGCTCGTGTATAAAGAAGAGCTGACGGATGAATTTCCAAATCCTCATGTTGCTGTGCAAGTTCAGTACACAGAAGGCTTTTCTGGTACGAATTTGTTAGTTATTAAACATGAAGATGCAGCTGTTATTTCAGATTTGATGCTTGGTGGAACGGGAGAGAATCCGACGGAAATCATGGATGAAATTAAGCTGAGTGCAGTGCAGGAAGCGATGAATCAAATGATGGGTTCTGCAGCGACGTCTATGTCTACGGTATTTCAAAAGAAAATTGATATCTCTCCGCCGAGCTTAGATATTTTAAATATTCAAAAAGGAGAAGGTACAGAGCTGATTCCCCAAGATGACGTCTTTGTAAAAGTCTCTTTTAATTTGAAGGTAGGCACATTAATCGATTCCAATATTATGCAGCTGTTATCGATATCTTTTGCCAAAAGTTTGGTGGAAGAGCTCTTAGTTCCAAGCGCAGAAGGTACGGAAGCTTCTATTGAAAAAGAATCAGGTCTTAATGAAAAGCAAACAGAACAGCCAGCAGCTGAATACATACAGCATGAAGAAACACAGCAGGCAGAACCTGTTCATGTACCAGTTGATGTTCAGCCCGCATCGTTTTCAGAGTTCGAGCACGTGTCTTCTCCTCAAGGGGATTCACGAAATTTAGACATGCTGCTTGATATCCCGCTTCAAGTTACCGTGGAGCTTGGAAGGACTAAGCGAACGGTTCAAGAGATTTTAGCATTATCTTCTGGTGCAATCATTGAACTTGATAAACTAGCAGGCGAACCGGTAGATATCTTGATTAATAGCAAATTAATTGCAAAAGGTGAAGTGGTCGTCATTGACGAGAATTTTGGCGTTCGCGTAACTGATATTATTAGTCAAAGAGACCGTATTAACAAACTAAAGTAATGATTTTTAGGAGGAGTAGAGATGGGAAACCGAATTTTAATTGTAGATGATGCTGCATTCATGCGCATGATGATTAAAGATATTTTAACGAAAAATGGATATGAAGTAGTAGCCGAAGCGGCAGACGGCCAGCAGGCTGTAGAGTTATTTAAAGAGCATACACCAGATCTTGTCACAATGGATATTACGATGCCTGAAATGGATGGAATTACGGCCTTAAAAGAAATTAAAAACATAAAAAGTGATGCCAAGGTGATCATGTGTTCAGCGATGGGACAGCAGGCAATGGTGATTGATGCCATTCAAGCAGGGGCAAAAGATTTTATCGTTAAGCCGTTTCAAGCAGATCGTGTATTAGAGGCAATTTCAAAAGCAATTGGATAAACAACAGATTGGCGGGACTTTCCCGCTAATCTTACACTATGTTGAAGTAAGAGGTGGCAGACATTGCTGCGAAAGTTCGTAATTGTTGCGCTGTTAATAAGCGTATTAGCAGGATCAAATCAAATCGTCTATGCAGAAAGTGGATCTGCATCGGTAAAAGAATGTTTGGAGAAAACGGAGAAGTGTTCAGAGAGTGAGAGTACTGATTCAAAAGAAAAAACTGAACTCCAGGCGACGCCTGCGCTTTCAGCTGGAGATATCGTGAAGATGATATTCGCGTTTTTACTTGTAATTGGGCTGCTTTTTGCGCTCTTAAAATTTGTAAATAAAAAAGGAAGGCTGCTACAAAAAAATAAAGTCGTACAAAACTTGGGTGGTACAAATGTTGGAAGCAGCAAGTCTGTACAAGTAGTCAAAGTTGGAAATCAGCTTTTTGTTATTGGAGTCGGTGAAAATGTGCAGCTTCTTTCAGAAATTACAGGGCAAGAGAAACAGCAGCTGCTTACGCAGTATGAGGAACAACAGAAAAACGAGGGCGAATATAAAGTCGTACTACCGTCTTTTTTAGAAAAATTCACTTCTAAAAAAGAAGAGAAATCTAGTCATTCTTTTCAGCAGCTTTTTCAGCGAGAAATGAATGAAATGAAAATAAAAAGACAAAACGCACTGAAAGAGTTAGAAAGGAACAAAAAGAACGATGAATGAAGTTATGAATCTCTTTAACTCGAGCAGTCCTACAAATATTTCAACTTCTGTCCAGCTTTTGTTGCTGCTGACGGTGTTTTCAGTAGCTCCTGGGATTTTAATCATGATGACCTGCTTTACACGAATTGTCATTGTGCTTTCATTTGTACGTACGTCGCTTGGGACACAGCAAATGCCTCCTAATCAAGTATTAGTTGGTTTATCGCTGTTTTTAACATTTTTTATTATGGCACCAACTTTTTCTCAGGTAAATGAACAGGCGCTTCAGCCGCTTTTAAAAGAAAAAATCACGTTGAATCAAGCCTATAAAAAAGCAGCTGAACCAATGAAAGAATTTATGAGTGCTCATACAAGACAAAAAGATTTAGCTCTTTTTTTAGAATATGCGGATATAGATAAACCATCCTCTGTTCAAGATATTCCCTTAACTGCGCTCGTTCCAGCTTATGCGATCAGTGAGCTAAAGACGGCATTTCAAATTGGATTTATGATTTTTATTCCTTTTCTCATTATCGATATGATTATAGCAAGCGTGCTGATGTCTATGGGAATGATGATGCTTCCTCCCGTTATGATTTCGCTCCCATTTAAAATTTTACTATTTGTACTGGTTGACGGCTGGAATTTAGTTGTTAAATCATTATTAATAAGTTTTCAATAGGTGATAGACAATGAATGGAGAATTTGTCATTTCGTTAGCAGAAAAAGGCGTGTATACGATTTTAATTGTATCTGGTCCTCTATTACTGCTGGCCCTTGTAGTTGGGCTCATTATTAGTATTTTTCAAGCAACTACCCAAATTCAAGAGCAAACTCTTGCTTTTGTTCCTAAGATTGTAGCGGTCTTAGTAGGGATTGTATTTTTTGGTCCGTGGATGTTATCGAAAATGATTTCATTTACATATGAAATTTTTGCAAATCTGTATCGGTACGTAGGATAGCTATGAGTCAGTTGATCTTATCCTATCCCGCGTTTTTACTAGTACTAGTGCGGGTAACGTCTTTTTTCATCACTGTTCCGCTATTTTCATACAAAACGATTCCCGCAGTTCATAAGGTAGGTTTGTCTGCCTCGCTATCCGTCATTATTGCGACAACGATTGATTTACCCGTCGTTTCGTTAGATGCACAGTTTGTACTTTTAGTAGTAAAAGAATGTGCTGTTGGGTTGTTTATTGGTTTGACTGCGTATGTATTTATTATGGCTATTCAAATCGCCGGAGGTCTCATCGATTTTCAAATTGGGTTTGCCATTGCCAATGTAATAGACCCGCAGACAGGGGCGCAAAGTCCGATACTAGGTCAATATTTATATGTATTTGCTCTTCTATTTTTATTATCGACCAATGGGCATCATTTATTAATAGATGGCATTTATAATAGTTATTTAATTATTCCGTTAGACAAAGTAGCTTTCCCTGTGGGAAGCCAAGCATTTGCTACACACATCATAACTGTTTTTTCATCGATGTTTTTAGTAGCCGTTCAAATGTCTTTGCCTTTGGTTGGTTCATTATTTTTAGTCGATATCGCGCTTGGCATCGTCGCGAGAACGG
The DNA here is from genome assembly GCF_045369295.1 of Priestia sp. 179-F W1.4 NHS. NCBI lineage: Bacteria > Bacillati > Bacillota > Bacilli > Caryophanales > Bacillaceae > Priestia > Priestia sp. 179-F W1.4 NHS. Next base: position 705,810 of record NZ_JBIQFF010000001.1, read on the forward strand.
TTCCGCAGTTAAATATTTTCGTAGTTGGATTTCCGGTGAAAATCATCGTTGCTTTTATTTTACTAATTGTAGTGATGGGGAGCATGTTTTATATGATGCAAATCATATTTGAACAAATGATAGAAGCGATGCGCGCGATGATCCGCATATTAGGAGGGGTGTAGCTTTGTTTTTAGTAAAAGTTGATTTGCAATTTTTTGCAGGAGAAAAAACGGAAAAAGCTACACCTAAAAAAAAGCAGGACTCTCGAAAAAAAGGACAGGTAGCTAAAAGTCAAGACGTTACCACTGCGCTCATTCTTTTAATGGTTTTTCTTTATTTTTTGTTTGGAGCCAAACAATTTTTACAGCAAATGATGAAGCTGTTAAGAGAAGCTTTTCAAACGTATATGCTTGAGGAAGTGACGGCAGAGCGCGTATTTGCGATGTTTAAGCATCTTCTTCCTTCAATTGCTCTTGCAGCGGGTCCTGTCATGCTCGCAGCTTTTGTTGCTGCGCTCGGAGCGAATTATATGCAGGTTGGCATTCTTTTTTCCACGGAGTCCCTTCAGCCTAAGTTAGAAAAGATTAACCCTATTAGCGGAGCCAAACGAATTTTTGCCATGAGAGCGCTGGTAGAACTAATCAAGTCAACGCTGAAAATTATGTGTATCGGAGCCGTCACGTTTTTTATCTTATGGATTCACATAGAAGATGTATTAAATTTATCTCAAAAAAGTATAGGGGACTCGCTGGTTGTTCTGTCTAAGCTTGTTTTTCAAATGGGACTTGCAGCTTCGCTTATGCTTTTATTTTTATCGCTGCTTGATTATTTGTACCAAAAGTTTGATTTCGAGAAAAATATTCGAATGTCAAAGCAAGATATCAAAGATGAGCATAAAAACATTGAAGGAGATCCTCTAATCAAATCAAAAATAAAGCAAAAGCAGCGTGAAATGGCAATGTCTCGCATGATGCAAGAAGTTCCAAAAGCAGATGTCGTCATTACAAACCCTACTCATTATGCCATTGCTTTAAAATATGATGAAGAAAAAATGGATGCTCCCTATGTTGTAGCCAGCGGCGTAGATTTTATTGCTCAAAAGATCAAAGGAATTGCCAAAAGTCATGAAATTATCATGGTAGAGAACCGCCCGCTGGCAAGAGCGCTTTTTGATCAAACCAAAGTAGGGGATGCGGTTCCAGAAGAGTTTTTTAAAGCGGTGGCTGAAATATTAGCTTACGTATACCGCATTCAAAATAAAATGTAACGTTACGCTATTGTAAGGAGAGAAAAATTAATGTCTGCAAGAGAACTGCCAGTTGTTATAGGTGTTGTACTCATTATCGTTATGCTTGTTATTCCGTTGCCTTCATGGTTATTAAGTATTTTAATCATGATTAACATTTCTCTTGCGCTGCTTGTACTGCTCGTTTCCATGAACATGAAAGAACCTTTAGAGCTATCGGTGTTTCCGTCTTTGCTGCTGGTTCTTACGCTGTTTCGATTAGGTTTGAACGTATCGACAACCCGTTCAATTTTAGGAACAGGAGAAGCAGGCGGAGTAGTGGAAACATTTGGCCACTTCGTGATTGGTGGAAATCCGTTAGTGGGGTTTGTTGTCTTTATTATTTTAATTATCATTCAGTTTCTCGTTATTACAAAAGGAGCGGAGCGTGTTTCTGAAGTAGCCGCACGTTTTACCTTGGATGCGATGCCAGGGAAACAAATGAGCATTGATGCAGATTTAAATGCAGGTATGATTTCAGAAAAACAAGCAATTGACCGCCGTGAAAAAATTCAGCGCGAAGCAGATTTTTACGGAGCAATGGATGGAGCTAGTAAATTCGTCAAAGGTGATGCCATTGCAGGGATTGTCATTACCCTTATTAACATCTTGTTTGGAATTATTATCGGCATGCTGCAAATGGGAATGTCCATCACTGAAGCATCCCAAACGTTTACTTTGTTAACAGTAGGCGATGGATTAGTGAGTCAAATTCCAGCCCTCATGATTTCAACAGCGACAGGAATTATCGTCACGAGAGCTGCTTCAACAGGCAATTTGAGCGAAGATATTACACGGCAGCTGTTTGCTTTTCCCGTTATGCTTTATGTAACTGGAGGAACAATTGCCGCTCTTGGTTTAATCACGCCAATTAATGATGTCATTACAATGCCTATTGCTATTTTATTAGGGGTGGGAGGCTATTATTTGTCTCAGGCTAAAAATCAGGCGGTTCGTGAAGAAATGGCCCCTACTGAAGAAGAGCTAGAAGACAATGAAATGAAAAGTCCAGAGAGTGTTGTCAATCTATTAAGCGTTGATCCGATTGAATTTGAATTTGGATATGCATTAATTCCGCTTGCTGATACGAATCAAGGAGGCGATTTACTCGATCGAATTGTTATGATTAGGCGCCAGCTGGCACTTGAGCTAGGATTAGTCATTCCAGTTGTTCGTATCAGAGATAACATTCAGCTTCAGCCCAACGAATACTGTCTTAAAATAAAGGGCAATGAAGTGGCGAAAGGGGAGCTGCTGCTCGATCACTACTTAGCAATCAGTCCCGGAATGGATGATGAGTTGATTGAAGGAATTGATACGTTAGAACCAGCTTTTAAAATGCCTGCGAAATGGATTAGCGAGTCGGTGAAGGAGCAGGCTGAGATGTTTGGGTATACCGTTGTGGACCCACCGTCGGTTGTGTCTACGCACATAACAGAAGTTATAAAATCGTATGCGCATGAGCTGATTGGAAGGCAGGAGACAAAGCAACTAATTGATCACACAAAAGAAACGTATCCTATTTTAATTGAGGAAGTAACGCCTAATCCGCTTTCCGTTGGAGACATTCAAAGGGTACTGGCAAAACTTTTAAAAGAGAGCGTCTCAATTCGAAATTTACCCATTATTTTTGAGGTGCTGGCCGACTACGGAAAAATGACGTCAGACACCGATTTGTTAACTGAATATGTCAGGCAAGGACTTGCAAGGCAAATTACCAGTCAATATACGGTCCAAGAAGGTCTGCTTCGAGTTCTTACCCTTTCAGGAAAAGTTGAAAAAACGATGGCGGAAGCTGTTCAACAAACGGAGCATGGGAACTATTTATCACTAGACCCTAACGTTTCACAAGCTATTGTGGAAAGTATAGCTAAGCAAATAGAAACACTTTCTTTTCAAGAACAGTCTCCAATTGTGTTATGTTCTCCTGCAGTGAGGATGTACGTGCGTCAAATCACTGAGCGGTATTTTCCTCATATGGCGGTTTTATCATATAACGAGTTAGAAGCAAATGTTGAAGTTCAAAGTGTTGGAGTGGTGGATATCTGATGAAAGTAAAAAAATATTTAGTAGAATCTATGCCGCAAGCTATGAAAGCCATTCGTTCAGATTTAGGTGAGGAAGCGGTTATTTTACATTCGAAACAAATTCGAACAGGAGGTTTTCTTGGCTTATTTACTAAGGCGAAAATAGAAGTATTGGCAGCTGTCGATCCCGTAGAAAAGCTGAGCGTAAAGAAGAACTCAGCGCCGCCAGAACCCAGTATGGAAGATAATCAATCTTTTATGAAGCAGCAGCTTAGTGAGTTAAATACTCTTGTCTCACAAATGAGTCAAATGCCAAAGGTTTCTTCAGGTTCATATCCAAAAGTAGTGGAAGATGTGCTTGCTTATTTGCGTTTGCAAGAAATAGACGAAGCTATTTTAGAAAACTTGGAGGCTCCTATGCTAGAGTACTACTACTTACATCGCCCTAACTCAAACCAACTCATGAAGTGGACGAAAAACTGGTTTACCAATCAGTTTAAAGCAAGTGAATGGAGCGGTCCTTTCAAAAAATATGTAAATGTAGTAGGGCCAACAGGTGTCGGTAAAACAACCACTCTTGCTAAATTGGCTGCAAAGTGTGTCCTAGAACAAAATCAAAAAATAGCATTTATCACAACGGACACCTATAGAATTTCAGCGATTGAGCAGCTCAAGACGTACGCTTCGATCTTAAATGCGCCTTTAACGATTTGCTATAACGGAGAAGATTTTAAAAAAGCTTTGCTGGAAACAAAAGCATACGATGTGATTTTTATTGACACAGCAGGCCGTAACTTTTTAGAACCGCAATATGTAAATGATTTAAAGAAAATTATTACGTTTCAAGAAGATTTGCAAACGTTTCTTGTTCTAGCACTAACGTCAAAAGCATCAGATATGAAAGCTATATATGAACGTTTTTCTAGTCTCCCTGTTAATCAACTGATTTTTACGAAGCGAGATGAAACAACTCACAAAGGCTCGCTTTTAAATATGTTGTATCGTTACGACCAACGAGCTGCTTTTACAACAAACGGGCAGGATGTACCAGAAGATGTTTCGTCATTTAAAATAGAAGAGTTTATCGACGATGTGTTTGGAGATTGGAAAGATGAATGATCAAGCAGCAGTTTTAAGAGAAAAAGTGTTAAAGAAACATCAAAACTCTTTAAGGAATTGTAAAACGATAGCCGTGTTAAGCGGAAAAGGAGGAGTTGGAAAGTCGAATCTATCATTAAACTTATCTCTTGCGCTAACGAAGCAAAAGCAAAGAGTTCTTCTTTTTGACATGGATATAGGGATGGGAAATATTGATATTTTGATTGGACAAACTGCTTCCTATACGATGGTTGATTTGCTAGAAAAAAAGCTTTCCATCCAGCAAATTATTAAAAAAGGTCCTGAAGATTTAGCTTATGTGGCTGGTGGAACGGGAATTTCCTCTGTATTTGAATGGTCTCCATCGGACCTTGCTCATTTAATACAAGAATTGAGTTCTTTGACAAATCAATACGATTACATGATTTTTGATATGGGAGCGGGCATGTCAGAGAGTGTGCTTAAGTTTTTAAAAGCTGTAGATGAAATGATCGTGGTCACAACACCCGAACCTACATCTATCACAGATGCTTACGCTGCTATTAAGCTAGCAGCTTCCTATTCTGTATCAGCACCGGTTCGTCTTATTATTAACAAAACGCTTTCTGACAAAGAAGGAAATGAGACGTATGAACGATTTAACCGAGCTGTTCAGCAGTTTTTGAACATATCTATTTCTCTATTAGGTATTGTGCCAAACGATCAAGCTGTCCAGAAAGCGGTCAATCGCCAAATGCCTTTTTTGCTTCAAAACCCAACATCTAAAGCAAGTGTATCACTAATAGAAATGGTGAATATTCTTATTCCTCAAGACAATAGGATAACGGCTAAAAACGAGGGAATGTTTATTCGGCGCCTCAAACGATTTTTTCTTGAAAGGTAGGAAATGAGAGTGAATGAAATAAAGGTGCTTATTGTAGATGATTCTGCATTTATGCGAAAGCTAATCGGCGATTTTTTAGCATGTGACAGTCGTTTTCACGTTGTGGGTACCGCACGTAACGGTGAAGAAGGGTTGAAAAAAGCGCTCGAGCTGTCGCCAGACATTGTGACACTTGATATCGAAATGCCTAAAATGAATGGCTTAGATATGTTAAAGCAGCTTATGCGTGTGAAGCCCCTTCCTGTTGTCATGTTATCGAGTACAACAATAGAAGGTGCTGAAAATACGCTGACCGCTATGCAGTACGGCGCAGTTGATTTTGTTGCTAAACCTTCGGGAGCTATTTCGCTGGACTTACATAAAGTGAAAGATGAGCTTATCTCTAAACTATTGCTTGCTAGTAAAGCCAACATATCTTCAAGCAGTCATCAGCACGTGCAAAACAGAAGTGTATATAACCTCCCGATGGGGACGAAAGTGAACAAAATGATTTGTATTGGCACTTCTACTGGAGGACCGCGTGCGCTGCAAGAAGTATTATCAACTGTTTCAAAAGACATACACGCACCTATTTTTATTGTGCAACATATGCCTCCAAACTTCACAAAATCATTAGCGGTTAGACTAGATCAGCTAGCTGATATTGAAGTGAAAGAAGCACAAGACAATGAAATCGCGCGCTCAGGATGTGCGTACATTGCGCCTGGAGGTTTTCATATGACGGTTGTAGAGAAAGAAGGACAGCTCAGCATTTGTTTAGACACTTCTTCACCTGTAAAGGGACATCGCCCCTCAGTGGATCGTTTGTTTCAGTCGATTAGTAAAATTTCAGGTTATCAAAAACTTGCTATTGTGTTGACGGGAATGGGGGCGGATGGAACGGAAGGCATTATTGATTTAAAGAAAAATAAAGACGCGCTTATATTGGCTGAATCTAAAGAAACAGCTGTCATTTATGGGATGCCCAAATCAGCTGTTTCTACAAAGCTTGTTGATTATATTGAACCGCTGCGAAACGTTGGAAGCTTTATTTCTCGCTACGCACAGAAATAGGAGGGAAAGTTACGATGGATATGAATCAATATCTAGAAGTGTTTATTGAAGAAAGCAAGGAACATCTTCAAAACGTTAACGACCAGCTAATGCGTTTTGAAAAAAATACCGATGATCTTGGTTATGTAAATGAAATTTTTCGGTCTGCTCATACGTTAAAAGGTATGTCTGCAACAATGGGATTTGATGATTTAGCACAATTAACCCACAAAATGGAAAACGTGCTAGATGCCGTTCGAAATCATCAAACCGACGCTCACACGGAAGTTCTTGATGCTTTGTTTGAATCAGTCGATGCGCTAGAAATAATGGTTCAATCTATTTCTGAAGGCGGCGATGGTCAGCTTGATGTCAAATTGCTTGTTCAAAAGCTGCAGCGTATTGTAGCAGAGGAACCCGCAGCAGAGCATGCGGCTTGTTCTATTGAGTATGATGAGTTCGTACAAACGCTGCTCAGTCAAACAGCAGGGCAAGGATTTAATACGTTTGAAATAACCGTACAGCTCGAACGCACCTGTCTGTTAAAAGCTGCGCGTGCATATATGGTATTTGATGTGTTAGAGCAAGCGGGAGACGTCATTAAGTCAGCGCCAACTGTTCAAGATATCGAACAAGAAAAATTTGAATCATCTTTTATCGTTATATTAGTAACAAGCGAATCGCAAGAAAAGCTGAAGGCGAGCATTATGGAGGTCTCTGAAGTAGAAAGCGTGAAAATTTCTGCGCTCCCCATAAAAAAGGAGACAGAAATGCAGGAGCTTGTTTCACAAGAAGCAGCAGCTATACAGGAAGTTACTGTGTCAGCACCTTCTAAATCGCCTGTTGAAGAGAAAAGACAGCTCTCAAATAACAAGACGATTCGAGTCAATATTGACCGTTTGGACAGTCTCATGAACTTGTTTGAAGAACTAGTTATTGATAGAGGCAGGTTAGAACAAATATCAAAAGAATTGAATAATAGCGAATTAGACGAAACGGTAGAGCGGATGTCCCGTATTTCTGGAAATTTGCAAACGATTATTTTAAATATGCGTATGGTGCCTGTAGAAACCGTTTTTAATCGGTTTCCCCGTATGATGAGACAGCTTTCAAAAGATTTAGGGAAACAAATTGAACTTCAAATTGTCGGAGCTGATACAGAGTTGGACCGGACCGTCATTGATGAAATTGGAGATCCGCTTGTTCACTTATTAAGAAATGCCGTTGACCACGGAATTGAAATGCCTCAAGCACGCTTAAAGAACGGAAAGAATGAAAAGGGAACGATTCGCCTTAAAGCTTATCATAGCGGAAATCATGTCTTTATTGATTTAGAAGATGACGGGGCGGGCATCAATCGTGAAAAGGTATTGCAAAAAGCGTTAGATCGAGGAATTATCGATGGGGAAACTGCTGAAACGCTGACGGATAAACAAGTGTACGAGCTCATTTTCGCTTCGGGCTTTTCGACGGCTGAACAAATTTCAGATGTTTCCGGACGAGGAGTAGGTCTAGATGTCGTGAAAAACACGATTGAATCGCTAGGGGGTTCTGTAACGATCGATTCTAACGAAGGATACGGTTCGCGTTTTGCTATTCAACTGCCGCTCACTCTGTCTATCATTTCTGCTTTACTCGTGCAAATGAGTGAAGAGCGCTATGCCTTGCCGCTTTCTTCGATTATTGAAACAGCTATTGTTCAGCCGAAAGAGGTCATGCATGTACATGGTCAAAAGGTTATTGACTTTCGAGGAGCCATTATTCCTCTTATTGATTTAAAAGAACTATTTACTGTGCCTAACTCGGTACAAAGAGATCATTATTCCGTCGTTATTGTGAAAAAAGGAGAAAAGACCGCCGGGCTAATTGTTGATTCTTTTATCGGTCAGCAGGAAATTGTTTTAAAATCTTTAGGTCATTATCTGCCGGGTGTATTTGCTATTTCAGGAGCCACGATTTTAGGCGATGGACAAGTAGCACTTATCATTGATTGCAACGCTTTGATCAAATAACAAATGCTGTAAAAAGAAAGGGAGAAAGGCATGAAAATTATTGTGTTTCAATTGGGGGACGAGGAGTACGGAATTTCAGTAGAAGAAGTGCAATCGATTGAAAAGATTCAGCACATAACACGCGTTCCTGGAGTAAAAGAATATGTAAAAGGTGTTATTAATCTTCGCGGTGTTATTACACCGATTATTGATTTGCGCACTCGTTTTAACTTACAAGAACAGCTTAACCATGAGCTGACACGTATTATTATGGTTCGTCTTAATGATGTAGAAGCAGGTTTGATTGTGGATGCGGCAAATGATGTAGTAGACATTGATGAAAAAACGATTGCTTCAGTGCCTGAAACAGTTGAAGGAACAGCTGTAGAATACTTGAACGGAGTTGTTAAAGTAGATAGCCGTTTAATTGTTCTTCTAAATTTACCTAAAGTGCTCTCTTTAGAAGACCACCTCCAGTGAGCCAAGCGAATAATGGATATCACGCTGAAGTTTGTAGGAGTTGAAGAATCGTGAGAGATGATAAACAAGTGATTAAGGTAGGAATTGCCGAGATGAATGTTACACATGCACCCGCAGTGCTTCGAACAGCGGGATTAGGGTCATGTGTAGGAGTTGTCGTTTACGACTCTGTTCACTCAGTAGCTGGGCTCGCTCATGTAATGCTTCCCGATTCAAGCGGGGCTAAATGTCCTTTTAATAGAGCTAAATATGCAGATACAGCCATTTTTGATTTGATAAATATGTTGATTAAACAAGGTGCACATAGAAGATTATTAAAAGCAAAAATAGCAGGGGGCGCACAGATGTTTCAATTTGAACCAAGAAATGATGTGATGCGAATTGGCCTTCGAAATGTTCAAGCAGTGGAGAGAGAACTGCATAGAAACAGTGTAGAAATTGCAGCAAAAGCTACAGGAGGACACAACGGACGCACAATTGAATTTGATCCTCAAACGGCTATTTTAAAGGTTCGTACGATTAATGAAGGGATAAAAACGATATAAAGCGCGCTCTGACCGTTGACCGTTTAATAGCGCTATAAAAAGGAGTTGAAAGACCCTTGAAAAGTATACAAGAAGTTGAAGAACATAAAATTTGGCAGGAATGGATAGAGACGAGAGACTCCCATGCGGGAAACATGCTTGTTAAAAAGTATATGCCGCTTGTTAACTATCACGTTCAGCGGATTAGTGTAGGGCTGCCGAAGAATATTCATAAAGAAGAGCTTCGTAGTTTAGGATTAATCGGCCTTTACGATGCTTTGGAAAAGTTTGATTACGGTAGAGACTTAAAGTTTGATACATATGCGTCTTTTCGAATTCGAGGGGCGATAATAGACGGGCTTCGTAAAGAAGATTGGTTATCAAGAAGCGCAAGGGAAAAGACGAAAAGAATTGAGCAAGCAACAGAAGCACTTGAACAAAGATACTTGCGCAGAGTTGCACCAAGTGAGGTTGCAAAAGAAGTAGGCATGACAGAAGCAGATGTTGTTCATACAATGAATGAAGGCTTCTTAGCTAACGTTTTGTCAATGGAAGAACAGCCAAAAGAGTATGAAGATGGAGAGCAAAAATACACGATTAAAGATGAAAAAACGCTCTCTCCTGAAGAGGAGCTAATTAACGACGAACGATATCAAGAGCTCGCTGAAGTTATCGAGCAGCTAAATGAAAAAGAGCAGCTTGTTGTTTCATTATTTTATAAAGAGGAGTTGACTTTCACAGAGATCGCGCAGCTGTTAGGGCTATCCACTTCACGCATTTCTCAAATTCATTCGAAAGCGCTGTTTAAAATGCGTACGAGTTTAAGCAAAATAATTTAACAAAGAGGTAAAGTGATGGGGTTTTTACTCACAGTTAGTTTTTTAATTCATGGTCTATCACTGTTTTGCATTATTCTTTTATATATGCAAGTGACCAAAGTGAAAAGGATTGAACGCTTGCACCAGCAAAATATAAATAAAATGGAAGCTGCAATGAGTTCATATCTCGCTGAATTTCAGGAACAAAACGAGCAGTTTTTACGGCAGCTTCGTGAGCGTTCAACTTCGCTTTCTTCCGAAATGGAAGAAAGCAGCGCCAAATCACCTTTGGTAGATGAAGAAGACGTGCCTGTTCAAAGGGTGGATCTAAAAAGTGAGCCTTCCCAGTCGCTGCATGAACTTCTCTCTATAGAAGAAAATCAGAAACATATAAGCACATCTTTTGATGAATTAACTACAGACCAAATTCAAGATTTGTCAGGTGAAGAGATAAAAGAATTTTCCGTTTATTTAAAGGGAAAAGGTTTAACAATTGAAGAAATTGCAAAACATTTACACAGAGGGAAAACTGAAATTGAATTATTATTGAAATTTCATCAATAAACTTAATGAAACGCTTGCTTGTGAAAAAGGAGTATGCTATATTAGTTTTTGGTGTTATTACACACGCTTGTTGATTCGGTTGATGGTGCTACTTTTTGTAGTTTCGGCTGAAGATGATATAAGCGGAGGAGACTTAAAACCATTAGGAGGAAAAACACATGTCAGTAATTTCAATGAAACAATTACTAGAAGCTGGTGTACATTTCGGTCACCAAACTCGCCGTTGGAACCCAAAAATGAAGAAATATATCTTCACTGAGCGTAACGGCATCTACATTATCGATCTTCAAAAAACAGTTAAGAAAGTAGAAGAAGCGTACAAATTCGTTAAAGAATTAGCTGCAGACGGCGGTACTGTTTTATTCGTAGGTACGAAAAAACAAGCTCAAGATTCTGTTAAAGAAGAAGCAGCTCGCGCTGGTATGTACTTTGTTAACCAACGTTGGTTAGGTGGTACATTAACTAACTTCTCAACTATCCAAAAACGTATCAAACGTTTAAAAGATATCGAAAAAATGCAAGAAGACGGTACTTTCGAAGTACTACCTAAGAAAGAAGTAGTTCAACTTAAAAAAGAGTTAGAGCGTCTTGAAAAATTCTTAGGCGGCATTAAAGATATGAAACAACTTCCAGATGCATTATTCATCATTGACCCTCGTAAAGAGCGTATTGCAGTAGCGGAAGCTAAAAAATTACACATTCCAATCGTTGGTATCGTAGACACTAACTGTGATCCAGACGAAATTGATTATGTAATCCCTGCAAACGATGATGCAATTCGTGCTGTTAAACTTTTAACTTCTAAAGTTGCTGATGCTATTCTAGAAGCTAAACAAGGTGAAGAAACAGCAGTTGAAACTGAAACAACTACTGCTTAATTCCGTGAAAGGTGATAAGAGGGAATAGCCTTTTATCACCTTTTTTTGAAAAGATTTAACCCATTTATATACATTAATTACATACCCAAACAAGGAGGCTACACATTATGGCAATTACTGCTCAAATGGTAAAAGAACTACGTGAAAAAACAGGCGCTGGTATGATGGATTGTAAAAAAGCGTTAACTGAAACTAACGGTGATATGGAGCAAGCAATCGATTTCTTACGTGAAAAAGGTATTGCAAAAGCTGCTAAAAAATCAGACCGTATTGCTGCTGAAGGTCTAACTTACATCGAAACTCAAGGTAACGAAGCTGTTATCTTAGAAGTTAACTCTGAAACTGATTTCGTTGCGAAAAACGAAGGTTTCCAAAAATTAACAAAAGAATTAGCTGCTCACATCTTAGCTAACAAACCAGCTGACGCTGCTGAAGCTGCTACTCAAAAAATGGAAAACGGTGCAACTGTTGAAGAACACATCAACTCTGCAATCGCTACAATCGGAGAAAAATTATCTCTACGTCGTTTCGCTGTAGCAACAAAAACTGATGCTGATGCATTCGGTGCTTACCTACATGCTGGCGGACGTATCGGTGTGTTAACAGTATTATCTGGTACAACTGAAGAAGCTGTTGCAAAAGACGTTGCTATGCACATCGCTGCAATCAACCCTAAATACATCTCTCGTGACCAGGTTTCTGCTGAAGAAACTGAGCGTGAGCGCGAAGTATTGACTCAACAAGCATTAAACGAAGGCAAACCAGAAAAAATCGTTGCAAAAATGGTTGAAGGTCGCCTTGGCAAATTCTTTGAAGATATTTGCTTACTTGATCAAACATTTGTTAAAAATCCTGATCAAAAAGTACGTCAGTTCGTTGAGAGCAAAGGCGCTACTGTTGAAAGCTTCGTTCGTTTTGAAGTAGGAGAAGGTATTGAGAAACGTCAAGACAACTTCGCTGAAGAAGTAATGAACCAAGTTAAAAAGTAAGGGTTTGACCGTATAGGGAACACTGTGTGTTCCCTTTTTTACAAAAGAGATCTCACCGTTAACGATGGAGGTAAGCATGAGTCAAGCAAAATATAATCGTATCGTATTAAAGTTAAGTGGAGAAGCATTAGCTGGTGAAGATGGTTTTGGTATTAACCCATCCATCATCAAATCTGTTGCTGAACAAGTAAAAGCCGTTTATGAATTAGGTGTGGAAATTGCTGTAGTCGTTGGTGGTGGAAACATTTGGCGTGGTAAAATTGGTAGTGAAATGGGTATGGATCGTGCAGCTGCTGATTATATGGGAATGCTAGCAACAGTAATGAACTCGCTGGCTCTTCAAGATAGCTTAGAGAACATTGGTGTGCAAACACGAGTTCAGACTTCTATCGAGATGAGACAAGTAGCAGAGCCTTATATTAGAAGAAAAGCTGTTCGACATCTTGAGAAAAAACGCGTTGTTATTTTCGCTGCGGGTACAGGAAACCCTTATTTCTCTACAGATACAACAGCAGCTTTGCGTGCAGCTGAAATCGAAGCTGACGTTATCTTAATGGCTAAAAACAACGTAGATGGCGTTTATAATGCAGATCCTAAGCTTGTACCTGATGCTGTAAAATATGAAACATTAACATATATTGATGTTTTAAAAGATGGACTAGCTGTTATGGATTCTACAGCTTCTTCATTATGTATGGACAACGATATTCCGCTAATTGTTTTCTCAATTACGGAAGAAGGCAATATTAAACGTGCCGTTACAGGCGAAAACATTGGAACAATTGTAAAGGGGAAATAAACATGCCAAAACAAGTGTTGCAAAACGCAAAAGAAAGAATGGAAAAAGCAATTCAATCATTTAGCCGCGAACTAGCATCAATTCGCGCTGGACGTGCAAGCGCGTCACTTCTTGACCGCGTAACGGTAGAATACTACGGTGCACCAACACCGATTAACCAATTGGCGCAAGTAAGCGTACCGGAAGCTCGTATGCTTGTTATTCAGCCTTATGACAAATCACAAATTGGTGAAGTCGAAAAAGCTATTTTAAAATCTGATTTAGGATTAACACCTACAAGCGATGGAACTATTATCCGTTTATCGATTCCTGCTTTAACGGAAGAGCGTCGTCGTGAGTTAGTGAAAATGGTTAAAAAATATGCTGAAGAAGCAAAAGTTGCGGTTCGTAACGTACGCCGTGATGCAAACGATGATTTCAAAAAGTTAGAGAAAAAAGGTGAAATTACTGAAGACGATCTACGCGGCTACAGTGATGACATTCAAAAACTAACAGATGACCATATCGTAAAAGTGGATAAAGTGGCAAAAGATAAAGAAGAAGAAATTATGGCAGTTTAAGTCATTTCAAGGTAAAATATATTGTAAAAGACCCTCTATTGTTTACAGGGGGTTTTTTTGTTAATAATGTGTAGTAAGAAAAAACTCACATAAGCTACACGTTTATGTGAGAGCGTACAACGGGGGACCTTTGCATGTTAAGAAAATTTCAAGCATGGAAGAAAAGTCAAGATTTAAATACACTGTCTTTGTCAGAACGAAAAGATCAAGTGAAACAGCACCCTGTTCCTGAACATATTGCAATTATTATGGATGGGAACGGTCGTTGGGCGCAAAAACGAGCTCTTCCTCGCATGATGGGCCATCATGAAGGAATGAAAGTAGTACGTCATGTGACCAGACTGGCCAATGAATTAGGTGTTAAAGTATTAACTTTATATGCATTTTCCACTGAAAATTGGAAGCGCCCCAAAACTGAAGTTGAGTTTTTAATGAAACTGCCAGAGGAATTTTTAACAACCTTTTTGCCTGAGCTAATTGAAAAAAATGTGCAAGTTCGTATTATGGGAGATAAAAGTGAGCTCCCTGCCCATACGATTCGAGCCGTGGATAAGGCAATTGAAAAAACAAAGCATAACACGGGGATGATTTTAAACTTCGCGCTTAATTACGGTAGCCGTCACGAAATTGTGGGCGCTATTCGGTCATTGGCAGAAGATGTAGAACAGGGAAAAGTGGCTTCCTCTTCTATTTCAGAAAATTTATTTTCTTCCTATTTAATGAGCAAAAGCCTTCCAGATCCGGATTTGCTTATTCGCACAAGTGGTGAGCTTCGCTTAAGTAACTTTATGCTTTGGCAGCTAGCGTACACAGAGTTTTGGTTTACAAAAGTATTATGGCCAGATTTTAAAGAAAATCATTTAATCGAAGCAGTCGAGGCGTTTCAAAAGCGCGGTCGCCGCTTTGGTGGTGTATAAGAAGGTGTGGAAAACAAAATGAAACAGCGCATTATCACCGCGATTGTAGCACTTGCGGTATTTGTGCCGATTGTTTTAATTGGAGGGTTACCTTTTACCCTTATCATGTATGTGATCGGAACAGTTGGTGTAATTGAGCTTTTAAAAATGAAACATTTGAAAGCAATGTCTTTTCCAAGTATCATTAGTTTATTGCTAACTTGGGTGTTTTTACTACCAAACGGAAGAGATGTTGCATTTCAATTCGTAAGTGAACATAAGATAGAAGTAGCGCTTGCTGCTGTCCTTCTTTTATTAATGTACACGGTTGTAGTTAAAAATAAATTTACCTTCGATGACGTTGGGTTTATTTTATTAACAACAGTATATGTTGGCTTTGGCTTTCATTATTTTATCGAGGTTCGTCAAGAGTTCGGGTTAGCTTATTTGTTCTTTGCTTTCCTTATTATTTGGGCGACGGATTCCGGAGCTTATTTTATTGGACGAGCAATGGGGAAACGAAAGCTATGGCCGGAAATCAGTCCCAATAAAACAATTGAAGGTTTTGTTGGTGGCGTCGTATGCGCTATTATAGTAGCCATTGTATTTAAGCTGTTAGCAAATATTGATCAAACTATGATCGAGCTACTTGTAATTGGTATTATCGTATCGTTATTTGGACAGATGGGTGATCTTGTACAATCAGCGTTCAAACGTCACTATGGCGTAAAAGATTCAGGGAAAATTTTACCGGGTCATGGTGGGATTTTAGACCGTTTTGACAGTTTAATGTTCATCATGCCAATTTTAGCTTTTTTATTATCTCTATAAAAAAGATGTCTTTGTTTTAATAGGAGTGAATATACTTGAAGAAAATTTCCTTGTTAGGAGCTACAGGTTCAATCGGTACTCAAACCGTTGATATTGTTCGAGCGCATCCTGAGCATTTTGAGCTCTCAGCAATCTCTGTAGGTCGAAATATTAACGAAGCAAGAAAGATTATTCAGCAGTGTAAGCCAGCCCTTGTTTCTGTAATGAAGAAAGAAGATTGTCTGTCACTGCAAGCAGAATTCCCTTCTATTCGATTTGTTTATGGAGAAGAAGGACTTGTGGAAGTAGCAACTCATCCTTCTACAGAAGTGTTGGTAAACGCTGTTCTTGGAAGTGTAGGGTTGACTCCTACGCTAGAAGCAATCAAAATGAGAAAAACAATTGCTATTGCAAATAAGGAGACACTTGTTACCGCTGGTCACCTTGTCATGGAAGCAGCCAAGGAATATGGCGCTGATATTTTACCGGTAGACAGTGAGCATTCAGCTATTTTTCAAAGTTTGCAAGGGCAAGATCAAAAAGCAATAGACCGTTTAATTTTAACGGCTTCTGGAGGGAGCTTTCGAGATAAGACGAGAGCAGCACTACAGGGAGTAACGGTTGAAGATGCGTTAAATCATCCAAACTGGTCAATGGGAGCTAAAATTACAATTGATTCGGCAACGATGATGAATAAGGGACTAGAAGTGATTGAAGCACATTGGCTTTTTGATCTTCCCTATGAGAAAATTGATGTATTGTTACATAAGGAAAGCATCATTCATTCTATGGTAGAGTATTCTGATACAAGCGTTATTGCTCAGCTTGGAACGCCCGATATGCGCGTGCCAATTCAATACGCGTTAACGTATCCAAGACGCATGTCTTTGCCTGACACCAAGCGTTTAAGTTTGGCGGATATTGGTCAGCTTCACTTCGCTAAAATGGATGAAGAGCGTTTTCGCTGTTTAGCTTTTGCATTTGAGGCTGGCAAAGCGGGTGGAACACTTCCGACTGTTTTAAATGCAGCTAATGAAGAAGCTGTTCAAGCCTTTCTAGATGGTCACATTACATTTTTACAAATTGAAGATGTGATTGAAAAAGCAATGAATGAACATACTGTAATACAGAAACCTTGTTTATCTACTATTAAAGAAGTAGATTTAGAAGCAAGAGAGTTTGTTAGATCCGCCATCTCTCGATAATGTGCGTGCGAGAGAAGCCACTCCCTTATTTTTGGTGGGTGGAGGTTTGACTCTATTACATGAAGGGGGTAATACCCATTGAACACAGTCATTGCGTTTGTCGTCATTTTTGGAGCTCTTGTATTCTTTCATGAGCTTGGTCATTTAGTTTTTGCAAAGCGTGCAGGCATCTTATGCCGTGAGTTTGCCATTGGGTTTGGTCCCAAAATCTTTTCATTTAAACGAGATGAAACAGTTTATACCATTCGCTTACTGCCTCTAGGTGGATTTGTTCGAATGGCTGGAGAAGACCCGGAAATGATTGAAGTTAAGCCTGGTCAAATGGTGGGCCTCATATTTGATAAGGAAGGCAAAGTAAATAAAGTCATTATTAATAACAAGGAACAGCATCCAAATGCAAAAGTTATTGAGGTAGAGCAAGCAGACTTAGAGCATAATCTATTTATTTCAGGTTATGAAGAAGGTGAAGATGAACATCTGCAAAAATTCGAGGTAGCAGAAGAATCTTACTTTGTTATGGACGGAGAAGACATTCAAATTGCACCTTACAGCCGTCAGTTTGCTTCCAAAACTCTTGGTCAGCGTGCGCTAGCCATTTTCGCTGGTCCGCTAATGAACTTTATATTAGCCTTTGTTATTTTTATCGTTCTTGGGATTTCTCAAGGATATGTTGTTGACAAACCTGTGATGGGCAAATTAACATCAGATGGAGTAGCCGTTGATGCGGGACTTAAACAAGGAGATAAAGTTCAAGCAATTGATGGACAAAGTGTTTCAACGTGGGATGATGTCGTAAAAGTAATTCAAAAACATCCTGAACAGCAAATTACATTCACGGTTCAGCGCGGCGGCAAAACCCTAGATATTCCAATTACACCTGAAAGCCGCAAGGTTGGGGAACAGACAATTGGATTAATTGGCGTATATGCACCGGTTGAAAAGTCATTCATTGGTTCGATCACGCACGGAGCTACTGAAACATATACGTGGATGAAAGAAATTTTAACGGGCCTTGGGAAGCTTGTGACAGGACAGTTCAAACTGGATATGCTTTCTGGTCCTGTAGGTATTTACGCAGCAACCGATCAAGTAGCACAGTCAGGCATTTATTACCTAATGAAATGGGCAGCCGTTTTAAGTATTAACTTAGGAATTGTTAATTTGCTTCCACTTCCTGCTTTAGATGGAGGACGACTGTTATTCTTCGCTGTAGAAGGAATTCGCGGTAAGCCAATTGATCGTCAAAAAGAAGGGATTGTTCATTTTATCGGTTTTGCTTTATTAATGCTGCTGATGCTCGTTGTAACGTGGAACGATATTCAAAAGTTCTTTTTATAGGACATACGCTCAGCGAGGGATATTCCCTCGCTGATTATATGAAAATTGCGGCATGGTCCGCCTTAAAAAATAAGATAGAGAAGTAAGCAAAGAGGTGCGAGGTTATGAGACAAAGTTCTACATTGATTCCTACATTAAGAGAAGTGCCAGCTGATGCGGATATAAAAAGCCATCAGCTTCTATTGCGCGCAGGTTATATGCGTCAAAATGCAAGCGGCGTGTACAGCTTTTTACCGCTTGGTAAGCGTGTATTGCAAAAAGTTGAACAAATTGTTCGTGAAGAGATGGACCGTGCAGGTTCTGTCGAATTATTGATGCCTGCTTTACAACAAGCTGAATTGTGGCAAGAGTCTGGCCGCTGGTATTCATATGGGCCTGAGTTAATGCGTATGAAAGATCGTCACGGCCGTGAATTTGCTTTGGGAGCAACACACGAAGAAGTTATCACAAGCTTGCTTCGTGACGAAGTGAAGTCATACAAACGTTTACCACTAAATTTATATCAAATTCAAACGAAGTTCCGTGATGAAAAACGTCCACGCTTTGGCTTATTACGCGGTCGTGAATTTATTATGAAAGATGCATATTCGTTTCATGCTTCTCAAGAAAGTTTAGATGAAGTGTATGATAAAATGTTTGCTGCCTACAGCCGCATCTTTGAGCGCTGCGGATTAAATTTCCGTGCGGTTATCGCTGATTCAGGTGCAATGGGCGGAAAAGATACGCATGAATTTATGGTTCTTTCTGAAATCGGCGAAGATACAATTGCTTATTCAGATACATCTTCTTATGCAGCAAATGTTGAAATGGCACCGGTTGTAAATACGTATGAAAAATCAGATGAAGCTGAAAAAGAATTAACAAAGGTGGAAACACCAAATCAGCATAGCATTGAAGACGTAGCTGCTTTCTTAAATGTTGAAGCGACTTCTTGTATCAAGTCCCTTTTATTTAAAGTAGATGATCGTTTTGTGCTTGTACTTGTTCGCGGGGATCACGAAGTAAACGATATTAAAGTGAAAAACTATTTTGAAGCTTCCGTCGTTGAACTGGCAACTCCAGAAGAAACAAAAGAAGCATTAAAATGCGCAGTTGGTTCAGTAGGACCGATTGGTGTAAGTGATTCAGTAGAAGTGGTAGCTGATCATGCGGTAAAAGCAATCGTTAACGGTGTATGCGGAGCAAATGAAGAAGGTTATCACTATACAAATGTGAATGAACGTAACTTTAATGCAACTTACGAAGATTTCCGCTTCATCCAAGAAGGAGATCAGTCACCGGATGGACAAGGTGTTATTAAGTTCGCTAAAGGTATTGAAGTCGGACATGTCTTTAAGCTAGGAACTCGCTACAGTGAAGCGATGGGAGCAACGTATCTAGATGAGAACGGACGCAGCCAGCCAATGATTATGGGTTGCTATGGTATCGGTGTTTCTCGTACAGTAGCTGCGATTGCAGAACAATTCAATGATGAAAACGGTCTTCTATGGCCAGAGGCTGTTACGCCTTATCAAGTGCACGTTATTCCAGTTAACGTGAAAAATGATGAACAGCGTGAACTAGGTGAGAAATTATATAATGAGTTATTAGATAATCGCTTTGAAGTGCTGTTAGATGACCGCCAAGAGCGTGCAGGAGTAAAATTTGCAGATTCAGATTTAATTGGTCTTCCTGTTCGAGTAACAGTTGGTAAACGTGCATCTGAAGGAATTGTAGAAGTAAAAGTACGGAAAACTGGGGAGTCACTAGAAGTGTCAGTTGACAATCTTGTTTCAACAGTGAAAGAACTGCTAGCGAAGTAGTGAAGCAGCGGGGATTTGTATCCCTGCTGTTTTTATGTTTATAAACAGAACATATGACAGAATAGAAGTCATTTATGTTAAAATAGATTGCACTCATTTATAAAAGGAGGCAGAAAACTTGGAAGCACAAACGCTAGGAAAAAAAGAGCGTTTTAAGTTGCTGCTGCAGCAGTTAGAGCTGACGAGTGATCAAATTGTTCCTTATTTTGAAAACGCAGCGATTGAAAAGCTCGTCATTCAGAAAGAACAAAAAAAATGGCATTTTCATTTTTCTTTAGAAGGGTTATTACCTTTTGAGATCTATGAGTTATTCCATGCTCGCATGTCTTCAGCTTTTTCTCATATTGCGAGTGTTTCTTTTTCTATTCAAACCGTTAATAAAGAATGTACGGAAGAGCATGTACAGTCATATTGGAAGCATTGTATTGGAGAAATGCAGGGAATATCCCCGCTTTTACAGTCGCTTTTACAAGATCAAATGCCGAGATTGAACGGTGCCAAATTGATTGTGAACGCACGACATGATGCAGAAGGAACGGCTTTACGTAAAAAGTACAGTCAGTTAATTGCTGATCAGTATGCGTCCTATGGCTTTCCGAACCTTCAGCTAATGACGGAAGTTGTACATTCAGAAGAAGCATTTCAGCAGTTTGTAGAGCAACGAAAACAAGAAGATACAGAAAAAGTATTACAAGCCATCACAGAAATGCAAAATAGAGAAAATGAAAAAAGTGATGGACCAGACCTACCAAAAGGTCCGCTTACAATTGGATATACGATTAAAGACGAGACGGTTCGCCTAGACTCCATTGTGGATGAAGAAAAGCGAATTGCCGTTGAAGGATACGTATTTGATGCAGAAACTAGAGAATTACGAAGCGGACGTACGCTTCTTATTTTTAAAGTGACAGATTATACAAACTCTATTATGGTTAAAATGTTTTCACGTGACAAAGAAGATATTCCTTTACTTCAAGCGATTAAAAAAGGAATGTGGGTAAAGGTTCGCGGAAGTGTACAAAATGATACATTTGTCCGTGATTTAGTTATGATTGGAAATGATGTCAACGAGATTACCGGTCCTGCTAGACAAGATACAGCGCCTGAAGATGAAAAGCGTGTGGAGCTTCACTTGCATACGCCAATGAGTCAAATGGATGCCGTTTCATCTGTTGGAGCTTTAGTCGGACAAGCTAAAAAATGGGGACATCCGGCTGTAGCGATAACTGATCATGCGGTTGCACAGTCGTTTCCTGAAGCATATGGAGCCGGGAAAAAGAACGGCATTAAAATACTGTACGGAGTGGAAGTTAATTTAGTAGACGACGGCGTGCCGATTGCCTATAATCCGAAGCATGTGGATTTGACAGAAGCAACTTACGTAGTATTTGACGTCGAAACAACCGGTTTGTCAGCCGTATACGATACCATTATTGAACTTGCTGCCGTGAAGATGAAAGAAGGAGAAATCATTGATCGATTTGAACGGTTTGCAAATCCTCATCATCCTCTGTCTGCAACAACAATTGAGCTGACGGGTATTACAGATGATATGGTCCAAAATGCGCCTGAAATCTCAGAAGTACTTCGTGATTTTCACGAGTGGATGGGTGACAGTATTTTAGTCGCTCATAATGCAAGCTTTGATATGGGATTTTTAAATATGGGACTGCAAAAAATCGGTTTAGAAAAAGCAGCTAACGGCGTTATTGATACGCTTGAACTCGGAAGATTTTTGTATCCGCATATGAAAAACCATCGTTTGAATACTTTAGCTAAAAAGTTTGATATTGAACTTGTGCAGCATCACCGCGCGATTTATGATGCGGAAACAACTGGCTATTTGTTAAATAAAATGCTGAAAGATGCATTTGAACGGGAAATTACAATGCATGATCGCTTAAATGATTATATGGGAGAAGGGAATGCTTATCAGCGGGCCCGTCCTTATCATGCGACTCTTTTAGCACAAACCGACGTAGGATTAAAAAATCTATTTAAACTTGTTTCGATTTCTCATTTAAATTACTTTTATCGAGTTCCGCGAATTCCAAGATCTCAGCTTGACAAATATCGAGAAGGCATCTTGATTGGAACCGCATGTGACCGAGGCGAAGTATTCGAAGGCATGATGCAAAAAGGAATTGATGAAGTAGAAGGAGTAGCTGAATTTTATGATTACATCGAAGTACAGCCTCCTGACAACTACAAGCACTTAATTGAACTAGATTTAGTGCGAGATGAGAAAGCCTTAAAAGATATTATTAGCAATATTGTGAAGCTTGGTGAAAAGATTGGAAAGCCGGTTGTAGCAACAGGGAATGTTCACTATCTAAATCCGGAAGACAAAATTTACCGAAAAATTTTAATTGGTTCACAAGGCGGGGCTAATCCTTTAAACCGTCATCAGCTGCCGGATGTTCACTTTAGATCAACGGATGAGATGCTGAATTGTTTTTCATTTTTAGATGGGGATAAAGCGAAAGAAATTGTTGTTCATAATACGCAAAAAATAGCCGATATGATCGATGATATTAAACCAATTAAAGATGATTTATATACGCCGAAAATTGAAGGTGCGGACGAAGAAATGCGTGAAATGAGCTATGCGATGGCACGCAGCATCTACGGTGAAGAGCTGCCTGAAGTAGTAGAAGCTCGTCTAGAGAAAGAGTTGAAAAGTATTATCGGCCACGGGTTTGCCGTTATTTACTTGATCTCGCATAAACTCGTTAAAAAATCATTAAATGATGGTTACTTAGTTGGTTCACGTGGTTCCGTAGGGTCTTCATTTGTTGCGACGATGACGGAAATTACAGAAGTAAACCCACTGCCGCCGCATTATGTGTGTCCAAAATGTAAGAAATCCGAGTTTTTTAATGACGGTTCCGTAGGTTCTGGATTCGATCTGCCGGACAAAAGCTGCGACGATTGTGGCGTACCGTTTATTAAAGATGGACACGATATTCCGTTTGAAACGTTCTTAGGATTCAAGGGAGACAAGGTTCCCGATATCGATTTGAACTTCTCCGGAGAGTATCAGCCGCGAGCTCATAACTATACAAAAGTACTGTTTGGAGAAGATAATGTATACCGTGCGGGAACAATCGGTACAGTTGCCGAAAAAACAGCTTATGGCTATGTAAAAGGCTATGCTGGTGACCGCGATTTACATTTACGAAACGCAGAAGTGGATCGTTTAGTAGCAGGATGTACGGGCGTAAAACGTACAACTGGTCAGCATCCAGGAGGAATTATTGTTGTACCGGACTATATGGATATTTTCGATTTTTCACCCATCCAGTTTCCAGCTGACGACCGTAATTCCGAATGGAGAACAACTCATTTTGACTTCCATTCGATTCATGATAATTTATTAAAACTTGATATACTCGGACACGATGATCCGACCGTGATTCGCATGCTTCAAGATTTAAGTGGAATTGATCCAAAAACAATTCCGACGGATGATCCTGAAGTGATGAAAATTTTTAGTGGAACGGAATCACTTGGCGTAACAGAAGAACAAATTATGTGTAAAACAGGAACGCTTGGCATACCTGAATTTGGAACGCGCTTTGTGCGTCAAATGTTAGAAGATACGAAGCCAACGACGTTTTCAGAACTTGTTCAAATCTCGGGACTGTCGCATGGGACGGACGTATGGCTTGGTAATGCGCAGGAGCTAATTCGCAATGATATTTGCAACTTAAGTGAAGTAATCGGCTGTCGTGATGACATCATGGTTTATCTAATTTATCAAGGTCTTGAACCTTCACTTGCTTTTAAAATTATGGAGTCTGTGCGTAAAGGGAAAGGGCTAACACCTGAATTTGAAGAAGAAATGATCAAAAATGGTGTTCCGGACTGGTATATTGATTCTTGTAAAAAGATTAAGTACATGTTCCCTAAAGCCCATGCGGCTGCTTATGTATTGATGGCCGTGCGTATTGCTTATTTCAAAGTGCACCACGCGCTTCTTTATTACGCAGCATACTTTACGGTTCGTGCAGATGACTTTGATATTGATACGATGATTAAAGGATCAACTGCCATTCGAGCGAAGATGGAAGAAATCAATGCCAAAGGTTTAGATGCATCTCCTAAAGAGAAAAACTTATTAACGGTGCTTGAGCTTTCTTTGGAAATGTGCGAACGAGGCTATTCATTTAAAAAAGTAGATTTATATGAATCGAGCGCAGACGAATTTTTAATTGACGGCACATCTTTAATTCCACCGTTTAATGCCATTCCTGGTCTTGGCACAAATGCAGCGCTGAACATTGTAAAAGCTCGTGAAACGGGAGAGTTTTTATCGAAAGAAGACTTGCAGCAGCGAGGCAAAGTATCGAAGACGATTTTAGAGTATCTAGACAACCATGGATGCCTTGAATCATTACCTGATCAGAACCAGCTTTCTCTTTTCTAACATTTGCATAAAATAAGCGGTTATGATATAGTAATTGTGGAAATGCTAAGGATACGGACGAGAAAGAGTGGGGAAACCCGCTCTTTCTTATTGATATGAACTTACTGTCATAGTAAGTAGTATGGAGAACGAATCGGCTTCTAGCATGATTCGTTTTTTCTGTAGATTTTCAATCACCATGATTGATTTATTATGTGACGTTTAAAATCCTGCAACACAAATGACAACATTTCCACTCTAGTAGGTTAGACCTCTTATAGAGTGCAAAATAAAAATAGCAAATAAACCACTCTTTTTTGATATAAGAGACATAAAAAACGCGTAACCTAAACATACCATGCAATGTCTCGAAGGGAGGATTAGAATGAGTAAAAATGTAAAACAAACAGTGGAAGAAATGGTTTCCCCTATCTTAGAGGAAATGAATTTAGAGCTTGTTGAAATTGAATACGTAAAAGAAGGAAAAGATTGGTTTTTACGTGTGTTTATCGACTCTGATACCGGCGTGGATATCGAAGACTGCGGAGCAGTAAGTGAAAAATTGAGTGAGAAAATGGATGCAGTAGATCCAATCCCTCATAACTATTTTTTAGAAGTATCATCGCCTGGTGCGGAACGCCCATTAAAAAAAGATAAAGATTTTGAACGTGCAATTGGTAAGCATGTATACATAAAAACATATGAACCAATTGAAGGTGCAAAAGAATTTGAAGGCGAATTACAATCATTTGACGGAGAAACTGTCACATTATCTATTCGTATCAAAACACGCACAAAAACGGTGATTTTACCATATGACAAAGTCGCTTTTGCTCGATTAGCGATTGTATTTTAATGTGTAGGGGCCAATATTAAAGGGGGATTATCCAACGATGAGCAGTGAGTTATTTGATGCCTTAGTCATTCTTGAAAAAGAGAAAGGCATTAGCAAAGATGTAATTATTGAAGCAATTGAAGCAGCGCTAATTTCTGCTTACAAACGCAACTTTAACCAAGCGCAAAACGTACGCGTTGATTTAAATTTAGAAAGAGGTTCAATGCGCGTGTTTGCTCGCAAAGATGTGGTTGATGAAGTATATGATCCACGTCTAGAAATTTCGGTTGAAGAAGCACAAACAATCAACCCTAACTTCCAGCTAGACGATGTGGTTGAAATCGAAGTAACGCCAAAAGACTTTGGACGCATCGCGGCTCAAACAGCAAAACAAGTTGTTACACAGCGTGTTCGTGAGGCGGAGCGCGGCGTTATCTACTCAGAGTTCAGCGATCGTGAAGAAGATATTATGACAGGTATTGTTCAGCGTCAAGATTCTCGCTTCATTTACGTGAGCCTTGGCAAAATTGAAGCATTGCTTCCTCAAAGCGAGCAAATGCCAAATGAGCAGTATAAACCTCATGATCGTATTAAAGTGTATATTACGAAAGTAGAAAAAACAACAAAAGGACCACAAATCTATGTTTCACGTACGCATCCAGGTCTTTTAAAACGTCTTTTCGAAAAAGAAGTTCCGGAAATCT
This sequence comes from Priestia sp. 179-F W1.4 NHS, assembly GCF_045369295.1. NCBI lineage: Bacteria > Bacillati > Bacillota > Bacilli > Caryophanales > Bacillaceae > Priestia > Priestia sp. 179-F W1.4 NHS. The sequence goes on from NZ_JBIQFF010000001.1 coordinate 731,718, forward strand.
ATGACGGTACAGTTGAATTAAAATCAGTAGCTCGCGAAGCTGGAGACCGTTCAAAAATCTCTGTTCATTCTGAGTATGCTGAAGTAGATCCGGTCGGCTCTTGTGTTGGGCCAAAAGGTCAGCGCGTACAGGCTGTTGTGAATGAACTAAAAGGTGAAAAAATTGACATCGTTCGCTGGTCAAATGACCCAGTTGAATTTGTTGCCAATGCCCTAAGTCCATCTAAGGTAGTAGATGTGATTGTAGATGAAAATGAAAAAGCAACAACTGTTATCGTTCCTGACTATCAGCTGTCACTTGCAATTGGTAAGCGTGGACAAAATGCACGTCTAGCCGCTAAGCTGACAGGCTGGAAAATTGATATTAAAAGTCAATCAGAAGCTGAGCAAGAAGGTATGGTTGTAAAAAGCAGCGATGATATGCTAGTAAGTCAACATGCATTTGATTCAGATGAAGATATGGAATAAGAGGTGAGCCAAGGTGAACAATCGTAAAAAAGTCCCGATGCGAAAATGTGTGGCCACTGGAGAAATGAAGCCTAAAAAAGAGCTAGTACGCGTTGTACGTTCAAAAGAAGGCGACGTTTCAGTTGATGTAACGGGTAAAAAGTCCGGGCGCGGAGCTTATGTAAGCAAGGATAAAGAAGCAATTTTATTGGCAAAAAAGAAAAATGTGCTTTCGACACATTTAGGCGCGTCAATAGATGAAGCGGTTTATGAAGAGTTGCTAGCGCTTGTAGAAAAGGAGAAACAGTCACGCTAATGAATGAACAGTGGATCTCTTTTTTAGGGCTTGCAAACCGTGCACGCAAATTGATTTCTGGAGAAGAACTTGTGGTTAGAGAAGTTCGGAAACAAAAAGCAAAGTTAGTACTTTTAGCAAGCGATGCGTCTGAAAACACAAAGAAAAAAGTAACGGATAAATGTTCTTACTACAACGTTTCGGTTAGAATGGTTCCCGATCGCTACACGCTAGGTCAAGCGATTGGTAAAGATGCTCGAGTTGTGGTAGCCGTTATGGACGAGGGATTTGCTAAAAAGCTAGCAACGATGCTCGGTTAATTTTATGGGGGTGAAAGTATTGAATAAAAATACAAAATCAACAGCTAACAAAGGAAACAATAAAGGTAACAAAAAGTCACAGGCACCAAAAGGTAGACCAGCTCCAGCAGCTGCAAAAGAGTTACCGGAAAAAGTAACGTTTGTCGGAAGCTTAACGGTTTCTGAGTTAGCAAAAGAATTAGGCAAAGAGCCTTCTGAAATTATTAAAAAATTATTTATGCTTGGTGTAATGGCAACAATTAACCAAGAGTTAGATAAAGATTCTATCGAACTAATTGCCGGAGAATACGGTGTAGAAGTTGAAGAAGAAGTAGTAGTAGATGACACTGCTTTTGAATCATTAGAAATTATTGACGACGAAAAAGACCTTCAAGTGCGTCCTCCAGTTGTTACAATTATGGGTCACGTTGACCACGGTAAAACGACGCTTCTTGACTCTATCCGTAACACAAAAGTAACGGCTGCAGAAGCAGGCGGTATCACGCAGCATATCGGTGCTTATCAAGTTGTGGTTGATGAAAAGAAAATTACATTCCTTGATACACCAGGGCATGCTGCATTTACAACAATGCGTGCTCGCGGTGCGCAAGTAACGGATATTACAATCCTTGTTGTTGCAGCAGACGATGGTGTAATGCCTCAAACAATTGAAGCGATTAACCATGCAAAAGCGGCAGAAGTGCCAATTATTGTTGCGGTTAACAAAATGGATAAAGAAGCAGCAAATCCAGATCGCGTTATGCAAGAACTAATGGAGCACGGCCTTGTAGCTGAAGAGTGGGGCGGAGAAACAATCTTCTGTAAGCTTTCAGCCATTTCAGGTGAAGGGATCGATCAATTACTTGAAATGATTTTACTTGTAAGTGAAGTAGAAGAGTTAAAAGCAAATCCTAACCGTCGTGCAGCAGGTACAGTTGTAGAAGCACAGCTAGATAAAGGCCGTGGGTCTGTAGCAACGCTTCTTGTTCAAACTGGTACACTACGCGTAGGTGATCCAATCGTAGTCGGAAATACGTTTGGCCGCGTTCGCGCAATGGTAAATGATATCGGCCGCCGTGTGAAGGAAGTAGGACCATCTACTCCGGTTGAGATTACTGGCTTAAACGAAGTTCCATTAGCTGGAGATCGTTTCTTAGTATTTGAAGATGAGAAAACAGCTCGTCAAATCGGAGAAGCTCGTGCTCAAAAGCAGCTTGAACAACAGCGCGGTGAAAAATCTCGCGTAAGCTTAGATGATTTATTTGAAAAAATTAAACAAGGTGAAATGAAAGACTTAAACCTTATCGTAAAAGCAGACGTACAAGGTTCTGTAGAAGCATTGGCTGCTGCTCTTCAAAAGATTGATGTAGAGGGTGTAAATGTTCGTATTATCCATACGGGTGTAGGTGCAATTACAGAATCTGATATCATTCTTGCAACTGCTTCTAACGCAATCGTTATCGGCTTTAACGTGCGTCCAGATGCTGGAGCAAAACGTACAGCTGACGTAGAAAACGTAGATATTCGTCTTCACCGCATTATTTATAAAGTAATTGAAGAAATTGAATCTGCGATGAAAGGAATGCTTGACCCTGAGTTTGCTGAAAAAATCATCGGTCAAGTGGAAGTACGTCAAACATTCAAAGTATCAAAAGTTGGTACAATCGCAGGAAGTTACGTAACAGACGGTAAAATTACGCGTAACAGTGGAATTCGTTTAATCCGTGACGGAATTGTTATCTTTGAAGGTGAAGTAGATGTGCTAAAACGCTTTAAAGACGATGCAAAAGAAGTCGCTCAAGGATATGAGTGTGGTATTACAATTAAAAACTTCAATGATATTAAAGAAGGAGATATTATTGAAGCATATGTAATGGAGCAAATTGATCCTAAATGATTGGACTAGTGGAGTGTGAATGCTTAATTTACGATGCTGCTTCTCTTAAAGAAAAACGTGCCGTGCTTCAGCGCATCTTGATGCGCTTGAAGCAGCGGTTTAACGTATCGGTTTCAGAAACTGATTTTCAAGATGTGTGGCAACGAACAAAAATTAGCATTGTCGCAGTCTCATCTAGCCGTGTCACAACGGAACAAGAACTGCAAAAAGCGCTAAGCTTGATTGATTCTTTTCCAGAGATTGAACGTACCATTACAACTTTTGATTGGTTATAAAAGGGGTGACACAGATGAACATAAGAGCAACTAGAGTCGGAGAACAAATGAAAAAAGAGATGGGCGAGATTTTAAATCGTAAAATCAAGGATCCGCGCATCGGTTTTGTGACTGTAACAGATGTTCAAGTATCAGGCGATTTACAGCAAGCGAAAGTTTATATCTCTGTTTTAGGAGATGCTGAACAGCGTGAGAATACGTTAAAAGGCCTTGCGAAAGCAAAGGGATTTATCCGCTCAGAAATCGGTCAGCGCATTCGCTTACGTAAAACACCTGAAATTACGTTTGAGTTTGATGAATCAATTGATTATGGTAATCGAATTGAATCATTGCTTCATGAAATAAAAAAAGAAAGCGATGACCATCAAGAGAACGAATAAGATCAGTGAATGTAGAAACAAAAAAGGGTGTCTCAAAAGTGGTTTTTGCTTCTGAGACACCCTTTTTTAAATGAAAAGGAGATGAAGAATGAGTGGACGGTGTTTTAGTTTTACATAAACCAGCTGGCCTGACTTCGCACGACTGTGTGTTTAAAGTCCGAAAGCTGCTTCGTACTAAAAAAGTAGGGCATACAGGCACATTAGACCCAGATGTTACAGGGGTATTGCCTATTTGTATCGGTAGAGCTACCAAGATTGTAGAATATCTAACAGGAGCTACTAAAACCTATGAAGGGGAAGTTACACTCGGGTTTTCTACAACAACAGAAGATTCTTCCGGAGAGGTTGTAGAAGAAAAGAAAGTAGCGGATTCTTTTTCACGTGCTCAAATCGAAGAAGTGCTGTCTTCGATGACAGGAGAACTTCAGCAAGTCCCTCCAATGTATTCAGCGGTAAAGGTCAAAGGTAAAAAGCTATATGAATATGCAAGGCAAGGAATCGAAGTAGAGCGCCCAGTTAGAACCATTCATATCTATAACTTTGAACTGCTGGATGATCGCGCTACATTTGAGGGAGAACAAATTTCCTTCAAATTCCGCGTAACGTGCAGCAAAGGTACATATGTGCGAACGCTTGCTGTGATGATTGGAGAAGCTCTTGGCTATCCATCTCATATGTCGTATTTGCAGCGAACGGGTTCCGGGCAGTTTTCACTCAAAGATTGTGTGACATTTGAAGATATTGAACGGGCGGTAGAAGAAGAAACGATCAATGAGAAACTACATTCGATCGAAGAAGCTCTTAATCATTTGCCGAAACTTCAAATTAGTGATACATTAGCAGAGAAAGTGAAAAATGGCGCGGTATTGCCGTGTACGGAAGATGAAGAGTTAAAAAAAGAACCCTTCTTTTTAATGATAAATTCTGCAGGCAAGTGCTTAGCAATTTATGCTCAGCACCCAACAAAAAAACATTTAATGAAGCCGGTTAAAGTGTTGGCAATCGACTAGACCGGTTAGGGAAAAGGTGAACTGTGTTTTGGAAACGATTGAAATTCGACATCCACACCACTTTCAACGAGAAGCTGTTCAACAATCAGTGTTAGCGCTTGGTTATTTTGATGGTGTGCATTTAGGGCATCAGCAAGTGATAAATTCAGCAAAACAGTTAGCCGATGAAAAAGGCATAGCTAGTGCTGTGATGACGTTTACTCCTCACCCTTCTGTGGTGCTCGGGCGCAATGTGCAGCACATTGATATGATCACACCGCTTCAAGAAAAAAAGAAACTCATTGAGGAAATGGGAATTGACTTTTTATATATCGTTCATTTTGATAAACAGTTTGCAGCACTATTGCCTCAAGAGTTTGTTGATCAGTATATTATTGGACTGAATGTACAGCATGTGGTAGCTGGATTTGACTATACGTATGGAAAGTTAGGTAAAGGAACAATGGAAATACTACCATTTCATTCTCGATCAAAATTCACGCAAACAACAATTGATAAGTTAACAAATGGCGAAGAAAAAATTAGTTCAACGCTTATTCGCGAAAGTTTAGCAAATGGAGATATGCATCGAGTAAAAGAGCTGCTTGGCCGCTATTATGAAGTGTCAGGTACAGTGACTCATGGAGAAAAGCGAGGCAGGCAAATAGGTTTTCCTACTGCTAACATCGCTTTAGACGATGAGTATTTACTTCCACGCATCGGTGTGTATGCTGTTGAGCTTCAGCTTCACGGTAAGTGGTATGCAGGAGTGTGCAACGTGGGCTACAAGCCGACTTTTCACGATAATTTAGAAAAGCCAACAATCGAAGTCCACTTATTATCATTTGACGAGCAAATCTACGATCAGCACGTAACGGTGAAATGGCACCGAATGATTCGCTCAGAAAAAAAGTTCAGCGGCATCGAAGAGCTTGTCGGTCAGATCTCAAAGGACAAGGAAGAAGCCCTTGCTTATTTTGAAGGAATTCAAAAAAACAATAAATAAAAAAATATATATAAATAGCTGCTACGACTTGCTTTTTGTTCTAATAAGTAGTAACATAACACTTGTATGTAAAACAACCATTGCTTGGCATTACGATTCACCAACGTTTTGCTCGGTAACTGGGGTTTAATAATAAGGAGGTGAATAGGATGGCTATCACACAAGAGCGTAAAAATGAAATCATTAGTGAGTACAAAACTCATGCGAACGACACTGGTTCTCCAGAAGTTCAAATCGCTGTCCTAACAGAGCAAATTAACAATCTAAACGGTCACTTACGTACTCATAAAAAGGATCACCATTCACGTCGTGGTCTTTTAAAAATGGTAGGTCGACGTCGTAACTTACTTAACTACCTACGTAACAAAGACGTTACTCGTTATCGTGAGTTAATCAACAAACTTGGTTTACGTCGATAATAAGAAGAAAGCGGGAGCATTCCCGCTTTTTTAGTATGTACATTTAAGAAACATTAAAGATGCTACATAATGTGAAAAAAGCTATTGTTTTTGGATATTTCGTTTATAATAAAACTATCACATTTGATTACATACATATTTTATATGTAGAGAGGGGTACTCGTCGATATGGAACAAGAAAAACGAGTGTTCTCTGTAGATCTAGCTGGACGAAAGCTAGAAGTTGAAGTTGGCCAGTTGGCAAAACAAGCAAATGGCGCAGCATTAATCCGCTATGGAGACACAGTTGTATTAAGTACAGCAACGGCTTCAAAAGAGCCTAAAAATGTAGATTTCTTCCCGTTAACAGTAAACTATGAAGAGCGTTTATATGCAGTCGGTAAAATTCCAGGTGGATTCATTAAGCGTGAAGGCAGACCAAGTGAAAAAGCAATCTTGGCTAGCCGTTTAATCGACCGTCCGATTCGTCCTTTATTCGCAGATGGTTTCCGAAACGAAGTTCAAGTTGTCAGCGTTGTAATGAGCGTAGACCAAAACTGTTCTTCAGAAATCGCAGCAATGTTTGGTTCTTCATTAGCATTATCAGTATCTGATATTCCATTTGAAGGTCCTATTGCAGGCGTAATCGTAGGCCGTGTAGACAATGAATTTGTTGTAAACCCAACGGTAGATGAGCTTGAAAAAAGCGATATTCATCTGACGGTTGCTGGTACAAAAGACGCAATCAACATGGTTGAAGCAGGCGCTGATGAAGTACCGGAAGAAGTAATGTTAGAAGCAATTATGTTTGGACACGAGCAAATTAAAAAATTAATTGCGTTCCAAGAAGAAATTGTAGCAGCAGTAGGCAAAGAAAAAGTTGAAGTTGAGCTTTATACTGTTGATGCTGACCTTGAGCGTCAAGTTCGCGAAATTGCAGAAGGTGACATGAACCGTGCTGTTCAAGTTCAAGAAAAGCATGCGCGCGAAAATGCGATTAAAGAAGTGAAAAGCGCTGTAGCTGCAAAATTTGAAGAGCAAGATGTAGAAGAAGAAGTACTAAATCAAGTGAATGAAATTTTGTCGAAGCTTGTTAAAAGTGAAGTGCGTCGCTTGATTACAGAAGAAAAAGTACGTCCTGATGGCCGTAGTATTGACGAAATTCGTCCACTTTCTTCTGAAACAAACTTGCTTCCACGTACACACGGATCTGGATTATTTACGCGTGGACAAACTCAAGCGCTTAGCATCTGTACATTAGGTGCACTTGGCGATGTGCAAATTTTAGATGGTTTAAGTGTAGAAGAATCTAAACGCTTCATGCATCACTACAACTTCCCTTCATTTAGTGTTGGTGAAACTAGACCGATGCGCGGACCGGGTCGTCGTGAAATTGGACATGGTGCGCTAGGTGAACGTGCACTTGAGCCGGTTATTCCAAATGAAAAAGATTTCCCTTATACAATTCGTCTTGTATCTGAAGTATTAGAGTCAAACGGTTCTACTTCACAAGCAAGTATTTGTGCAAGTACGCTTGCAATGATGGATGCTGGGGTTCCAATTAAAGCACCTGTAGCAGGGATTGCAATGGGTCTGATCAAATCAGGTGAACACTACTCGATTCTAACGGACATTCAAGGAATGGAAGATCACCTAGGAGACATGGACTTTAAAGTAGCAGGTACCGAAAATGGCGTAACTGCGCTTCAAATGGATATTAAAATTGACGGGTTATCTCGTGAAATTTTAGACGAAGCCCTTCAACAAGCGAAAAAAGGCCGTATGCAAATCTTAAATCATATGATGTCAACGATTGCTACGCCTCGTCAAGAGCTTTCTCAATATGCGCCTAAGATCCTTACAATGGCGATTAACCCTGATAAAATTCGTGATGTTATTGGACCAAGCGGCAAGCAAATCAATAAAATCATCGAAGAAACAGGCGTTAAAATTGATATCGAACAAGATGGTACAATCTTCATTTCTTCTATTGATCAGCCGATGAATGAAAAAGCGAAGAAAATCATTGAAGATCTTGTACGCGAAGTTGAAGTCGGCCAAATGTACTTAGGAAAAGTAAAACGAATTGAAAAATTCGGTGCATTTGTAGAAATCTTCAGCGGAAAAGATGGGCTTGTTCATATTTCAGAGCTTGCAGAAGAGCGTATTGGAAAAGTAGAAGACGTTGTAGCGATTGGTGACGAGCTTTTAGTTAAAGTCATGGAAATTGATAAACAAGGTCGCGTTAACTTATCTCGTAAAGCAATTTTAAAAGAACAAAAAGAAAAAGAAGAAAAAGCAAAAGAAACAAAATAATCTTCTTTTACTACTATATAGATATTGTGAAATCGTCCATACATGAAGAAAATCCATGTGTAGGGCGATTTTATCGTTTGTAGATGTTTGTTCTACCTTGTCCTCTTTATACATATTTTAAATGGTAAAGGGGGAAGGATAAGTGAAGAGAACCATTGTGCAATTTACAGCATTTCTATTTTTACTGGCAATTACATATAAATCTATTTATAATCCTTTTGCTGAAGCATATATAGAAGCACTTAAATCCGATGTACAACTTGTATCAGCTCAGCATGATGCGTTATATCAAAAGATTGAAGAAAAAGCAAAAGATTATGAAAAGCCAGCGGCGAATGCACGAATCGATCCTGTTTGGAAACGGGTTCCTGGCTATAACGGCATAAAAGTTGATCTTGCTGCTTCTTATAAAAATATGAAACCTGCGGGTAAATTTGATGAAAAAAAATTAGTGTACAAACAGGTTAGACCAAAGGTTCACTTGAAGGATTTACCACAGGAACCTATCTACCGTGGACACGATGAAAAGCCTATGGTATCGTTTACAGTGAACGTAGCATGGGGGAACGAGTATTTGCCTAAAATGTTAGAAGTGCTGAAAAAGCACCATGCTAAAGCAACCTTCTTTTTAGAAGGAAAATGGGTTAAAAATAATCCAGATATGGCAAAAATGATTGTAGACGCAGGGCATGAAGTGGGAAATCACTCTTATTCTCATCCTGATATGGCCACTTTATCGGCTAGTCAAATCAATCAGCAGCTTAAAAAAACGAATGATATTATTACATCTACTACGGGACAAAAAGTAAAATGGTTTGCTCCGCCGAGCGGCAGTTTTCGCCCCGAAGTAGTAACGCTTGCTTCTCAGTTAAAAATGAGTACCATCATGTGGACAGTTGATACAATCGATTGGCAAAAGCCGAGTTCAGAAGTGTTAATTAATCGAGTAATGAAAAAGATTCATCCAGGGGCTATTGTACTGATGCACCCGACTGAATCAACGGCTGAATCGCTTGACCAATTGTTAACCGATATTGAACGCAAAGGCCTGAAAGTTAGCGATGTGTCAACGATGCTAGATGAAGAACGAATGATGAAACTACCTTCTTCTACTAAGAAGTAAGTGAGATAAGCAAAAGGGAGGCACTAGCTTGATAAAACGATATACGTGCAAAAATGGTGTAAGAATTGTATTGGAAAATATCCCAACTGTTCGATCTGTGGCCATTGGGGTATGGATCGGAACGGGTTCTCGAAGTGAACACCCTGAAATTAATGGTGTATCACATTTTCTTGAACATATGTTTTTTAAAGGAACAAAAACAAGATCTGCTCGTGAAATTGCAGAAAGCTTCGACCGCATTGGGGGACAAGTAAATGCATTCACTTCTAAAGAATACACGTGCTACTATGCAAAAGTATTAGACGAACACGCAGATCAAGCGCTAGATGTGCTGGCGGATATGTTCTTTAATTCTTCATTTGATGAAGAGGAATTAGCTCGTGAAAAAAATGTTGTATATGAAGAAATTAAAATGTATGAAGATACACCTGACGATATTGTACACGATCTATTAGGAAAAGCCGTATATGGCAATCATCCATTAGGGTATCCAATTTTAGGAACGGAAGATACGTTAAAAACATTTAACGGTGATTCGCTTCGTCAATATATGGAGCAGATGTATATTCCTGAAAACATCGTTATTTCAGTAGCTGGAAACATTGATGAGAGTTTTATACAACAGGTGGAAAACTATTTTGGTACATATACGTCAAGTCATTCCGCTCATCAATATGTTCAGCCTGAGTTCCATACAAATCATATTGCGCGCAAAAAAGAGACAGAACAAGCTCATCTTTGCCTTGGCTTTAAAGGTTTGCCAATCGGCGGAGAAGATGTATATAGCTTAATTGTATTAAACAACGTGCTTGGCGGAAGCATGAGCAGTCGTTTGTTCCAAGAAGTCCGCGAACAGCGCGGCTTGGCTTACTCTGTTTTCTCTTATCATTCTTCTTATCGAGACAGTGGTCTTGTAACGATTTATGGGGGAACTGGAAGCCATCAGCTCGACGTATTATATGATACGGTTCAAGAAACGCTTTATGATTTGAAAGACAAAGGTATTACAGATAAAGAACTTGCTAACAGCAAAGAGCAGCTGAAAGGAAACTTAATGCTGAGTCTTGAAAGTACAAATAGCCGTATGAGCAGAAACGGAAAAAATGAGTTAATGCTGGGCTATCACCGTTCATTAGATGAGATTTTAGACCTTGTTAATGCCGTGACTAAAGATAGTGTAAATGGTCTTGCACGAGATATTTTCAAAGACGAATTTGCGCTTTCATTAATAAGCCCGAGTGGAGATTTACCTAAGGGTTTTAAAGGAAATTAAACCATAAAAGTAAGGTTGGCTAAAATAATTGAGCCAGCCTTATTTTTATGTCATTTTTTGTATGGTTGTTCAATAAATTAGATGAAAGGAGGGATTTCATGAGATTAAGTGAGCTGAGTGGAAAAGAAATTGTAGATGTTAAGCGAGCAGAGCGTTTGGGTATTTTAGGGCAAACAGATCTTGAAATTAATGAACATACGGGACAAATTAATGCGCTTATTATTCCATCTGTGAAGTGGTTTGGATTTCGAAAACAAGGGGATGAAGTGCGAGTGCCGTGGGGGAATATCGAAAAAATTGGTACGGATATGGTGATTGTAAATGTTCATCAGCTAGAAAACATAAATAATGAGTCAACAAAATAACAAACGAGATGCTTCCTGCATCTCGTTTCTTTTATTTTCAGGGATAAAGATTCACCGATTCCTGTGTGTTTACATAGTATGTTGAAGAAAAGCAATAGGCATTCTAGGGCGTAATGATAGCACTTTACATCTCGATGGTTTAAGCGAAGGATACATCTATTTAATGTTAAAGAAGGTGAAAATGAAACATGTTAACGGATTTGCACATAGCTGTAATTGGCGGTGATGCTAGGCAGCTTGAAGTCATTCGAAAATTAATTCAATTAGATGCAAAAACCTCTCTTATTGGTTTTGATCAGCTAGATCATGGTTTTACAGGTGCGACAAAATATCAGATAGAGGAGCTGGATTTTTCAGATGTTGACGCCATCATCCTTCCAGTGCCTGGAACAAATCACGAAGGGCAAGTAGATACTATTTTTTCAAATGAAAAAGTAGTATTGACTGAAGAAATACTTAAAAAAACGCCTGAGCACTGCATTATTTATTCTGGTATTAGCAATGGGTATTTAAACGAATTAGTCAAAACGACAAACCGTAAACTCGTTCAGCTATTTGAGCGTGATGATGTAGCAATTTATAACTCTATTCCTACTGTTGAAGGTACCATCATGCTTGTTATTCAACATACGGATTTTACCATTCACGGTTCAAATATTTCTGTCCTAGGTTTAGGAAGAGTAGGAATGAGCGTGGCGAGGTCCTTTGCTGCACTTGGTGCCAATGTAAAAGTAGGAGCTAGAAAATCTGAACATTTAGCACGTATTGCTGAAATGGGTTTGCAGCCTTTCTATCTTTCTGAACTCGATAAAGAAATTGCTGATAGTGATATATGTATTAACACCATTCCATACCCCATCTTAACGGCTAAGACATTATCTAATGTCCCGACCCACGCGCTCATTATTGATTTAGCTTCAAAGCCTGGAGGAACCGATTTCCGCTATGCAGAAAAACGAGGAATTAAAGCTATTTTAGCACCTGGTCTTCCAGGGATTGTGGCTCCAAAAACAGCAGGTCAGATTGTCGCTAATGTATTAGTGAATTTATTAAAAGACGCTGCGGATGCGAGAGAGGAGAAAAAATAATGTCATTAAAAGGTAAAAGAATAGGATTCGGCTTGACCGGATCTCACTGTACGTATGATGCGGTTATGCCAGAAATTGAAAAGCTTGTTAATTTGGGAGCAGAAGTGTTACCGGTTGTTTCTTACACTGTACAATCCACAAATACTCGTTTTGGAGATGGAGAAGACTGGGTGAAGAAAATTGAGGAATTAACAGGTCATGCCGTCATCAATACAATTGTAAAAGCAGAGCCTCTAGGACCAAAGATTCCGCTTGATTGTATGGTAGTTGCCCCAATCACTGGGAATACTATGAGTAAGTTTGCGAATGCAATGACTGAATCTCCGGTACTCATGGCAGCTAAAGCAACGCTTCGTAATAATAAGCCAGTGGTACTGGGAATTTCGACTAATGACGCACTAGGGCTAAATGGTGTAAACTTAATGAGGCTAATGGCGACTAAAAATATTTATTTTATTCCATTTGGTCAAGATGACCCGGTGCTTAAACCAAATTCAATGGTAGCGCGTATGACGATGTTATCAGACACGGTGTACGCAGCGCTTGAAGATAAACAGATTCAGCCTGTTATTGTCGAAAGGTTCCGCGACGGTCAAGAGTCATAGGACATATATGCCTCTTGCTGTTGTATGAATCTGTTCAATACTGCGGCTGTAAGAGAACTCTCAATCTCAAAGAAGAGAAGATTTTAAAAATCTTCTCTTCTTTGACGCAATGAAGCATAATAATATGTTAAAATAGTCAGTATATGCAGATAAATGTTGAGTAGTTGAAAATTGTTGGAGGCGGTATTAAAATGACAAGAGAATTACATGTAGCAGTAGTAGGAGCAACAGGTGCAGTAGGACAACAAATGATTAAAACCCTACAGGAGCGTAATTTTCCAGTTGGTAAATTAACGTTATTATCTTCAGCTCGTTCAGCTGGTAAAAAAGTGTTGTTTAACGAAGAAGAAGTTGTTGTGCAAGAAGCAACTCCTGATAGCTTTGAAGGCGTAGACATTGCTTTATTCAGTGCAGGCGGCAGCATTTCAAAAGCACTTGCACCAGAGGCAGTAAAACGCGGAGCAATCGTTGTAGACAACACAAGCGCTTATCGAATGGATGAAAATGTCCCGTTAGTTGTGCCGGAAGTGAACGAAGATGCATTACACGCACATAACGGAATCATTGCTAATCCAAACTGCTCTACAATTCAAATGGTAGCAGCATTACAGCCATTACGCGAAACATACGGCTTATCTAAAGTGCTAGTATCAACGTATCAAGCCGTTTCTGGAGCAGGCGCTGCTGCAATTAATGAATTAAAAGAACAAGCTAAAGCTATTTTAGAAGAAAAAGAGTTTACACCGGAGATTTTACCGGTTGGTGGAGATAAAAAACATTATCAAATTGCTTTTAATGCCATTCCGCAAATTGATAAATTTCAAGATAACGGTTTTACATTTGAAGAAATGAAAATGATTAATGAAACGAAAAAAATTATGAGCATGCCTGAATTGCCAGTAGCTGCTACTTGTGTTCGTCTACCGGTTGTAACAGGTCATTCAGAGTCAGTGTACATTGAAATTGAAAAAGACGGTGTAACGGTAGCTGATGTGAAAAATTTATTGGCTGATGCACCTGGTATCGTATTGCAAGATGATCCAGAAAATCAAGTATATCCAATGCCAGCAGATTGTGTAGGTAAACGAGATGTGTTTGTCGGCCGTATTCGTAAAGATTTAGATCGCGATAACGGTTTCCATATGTGGATCGTTTCTGATAACTTGTTAAAAGGTGCAGCTTGGAATTCTGTACAAATTGCAGAATCACTTATTAAGCTTAGCTTAGTAAAATAAGCGCAACCAGAGTGTCTCGGAACATGATGAGGTGTAAGTATGAAAATAATCGTCCAAAAATTTGGAGGAACTTCCGTTCGTAACGAAGAAGGAAGAGCAAGAGCAATCTATCATTTAAATAATGCATTAAGTGAGGGTTACAAAGTAGTCGTTGTTGTATCGGCAATGGGACGAAAAGGTGAACCGTATGCAACGGATACATTGCTTTCACTTGTTGATGGAAATAAAGCGTCTCTTAACAAACGTGAGCTTGATATGCTTATGGCATGCGGAGAATTAATTTCATCGGTTGTGTTTACAAATTTATTAAACGAAAATGGGATTAAAGCTACAGCATTAAACGGTGCACAGGCAGGGTTTGTGACGAATGATGATTTTACCAATGCCAAGATACTAGAAATGAAATGCGACCGTTTGTTAAAAGAATTAGAAGAATATGATGTCGTTGTCGTAACAGGCTTTCAAGGGGCAACTGCTGAAGGTGATACAACAACGCTTGGACGCGGAGGTAGCGATACATCTGCTTCAGCGTTAGGTGCAGCCCTTATGGCTGATTACATTGACATTTTCACGGATGTAGAAGGTGTGATGACAGCGGACCCGCGTATTGTAGAAGATGCAAGACCGCTATCCGTTGTCACATATAACGAAATATGCAACATGGCTTATCAAGGTGCAAAAGTAGTTCACCCACGTGCCGTAGAGATCGCCATGCAAGCAAAAGTACCGATGCGCGTCCGTTCCACGTATGCTGATTCAGAAGGTACGCTCGTTACATCTCAAGGTGAAGCACAGCAGCGTGGAAGCGATGTGCAAGAACGCCTTGTAACAGGAATCGCCCACGTATCTAACGTGACTCAAATTAAAGTTTTTAGTAAAGAAGGCCATTATGATACGCAAGCAGAGGTATTCAAAGCAATGGCACAAGAAAAAATCAGCGTAGATTTTATCAATATTTCACCGAAGGGTGTTGTATATACGGTAACAGATGAAGCAACTGACAAAGCAATTGATGTGCTTCATGCGCTAGGGTATGAGCCGGCTGTTATTCGCAACTGTGCCAAAGTATCAACGGTTGGAGCAGGAATTGCAGGGGTGCCTGGTGTTACATCTAAAATTGTTACAGCTCTTTCTAGCGAAGGTATTCAGATTTTACAATCTGCTGACAGCCATACGACGATTTGGGTGCTTGTAAAAGAAGAGGATTTAAAGAAAGCCGTTAATGCTCTTCATGGTGCCTTTGACTTGTCAAAAGCACCGCAAAAAAGATAAACTACATGTTCCGTTAGCTATAAGCTAACGGTTCATTACATGAATAGGGATAATGCAATTTCAAGGAGTGAAAACATGATTGATTTTGGGAAAGTCGCAACAGCGATGGTAACGCCTTTTGATCATAAAGGAAATATTGATTTTGAAAAAACAACGCAGCTTATTAACTATTTAATCAGCAACGGTTCAGATGCGTTGGTTATTGCAGGAACAACTGGTGAATCTCCTACGCTTTCAACAGAAGAAAAGCTGGCGCTGTTCCGCCACTCAGTAAAGGTAGTAGATGGCCGTGTACCTGTTGTTGCAGGTACAGGAAGCAATAATACGTATGCATCAATTGAATTAACGAAAAAGGCAGAAGAAATCGGCGTAGATGCGATTATGATTGTAGCACCTTATTATAACAAGCCGAATCAGGAAGGCTTATATCAGCACTTTAAAACAATTGCTGAAAGTACAGAGCTGCCTGTCATGTTATACAATATTCCAGGGCGATCCGTGATCAATATGTCTGTGGATACAATTGTACGCCTAGCTGAACTGCCAAATGTTGTAGCGTTAAAAGATGCAAGCGGCGACCTTGACGCAATGACAGCTATTATCGCACAAACAAGCGATGATTTTGCTTTATACAGCGGTGATGATGGCTTAACACTGCCGGTATTAGCAATTGGAGGAACTGGGATTATTTCTGTTGCCTCTCACGTTATTGGAAATGAAATGCAAGAGATGGTTAAGTTGTATGAGTCAGGAAATCCGAAAGAAGCAGCAAAAATTCATCAGCGTATCGTACCTGTGATGAAATCTCTTTTTGCGGCTCCAAGTCCAACGCCTGTTAAAACAGCTTTACAGCTAAAAGGGTTAGACGTAGGATCGGTACGATTACCTTTAGTTCCGTTAACGGAAGAAGAACGCCAAACGTTAGTTAGCACATTAAATACGCTATAAGCTATAAGTATGTTTTTTAAACGTCTCTTCATTGACCGTATATACGAGTTGATGAAGAGACGTTTTTTTCTTATAAGATAATAGAAGAGCATATGACGGAAATAGACGAATGAAATTTCTTGTATTCCAATTCTTACTTCAGTTATAATGTAAGCAAATGAAATTGTACGGGTGAAAGTAAGTAGGAGGAACTTATGGTACTAGAAAAGACAGAAAATATTAAAATTTCAGCCTTGGGTGGAGTCGGAGAACTTGGAAAAAACATGTATGTGGTGGAAATTAATGAAAACATATATGTGTTAGATGCAGGGTCAAAGTTTCCGGGAGGGGAAATGTTAGGAATTGATATTGTCATTCCTGACATTACATATTTAGTAGAAAATCAGCAGAACGTAAAAGGCATTTTTGTTACTCATGGACACGAAGAGCAAATTGGGGCTATTCCCTTTATACTTCAAAAATTGGACGTGCCGGTATATGGTACAGAATTAACGCTAGCACTTATCAGAGAAAAGTTAAAAGAGTATGGAATTAAAAAATATGAAGCTTTACATCCTATCACTTCGTCAACGGTTTTATCGTTTGAAGGAGTGGATATTTCATTTTTTAGAACGCAGCACAGTATACAAGATTCAGTCGGCATTTGTTTACAAACCAATCAAGGTGCGATTGTATATACAGGTGATTTTAAATTTGATCAAAACTCAGTCAGCATTCAAAGCGCTGATATTGGAAAAATGGCTGCCATTGGGGAAAAAGGCGTCCTGTGTTTGCTTTCAGACAGTACAAATGCGGATAAGCCAGGCTATACAGTTTCCGAGGCCGTCATCGGACAAAATATTACCGACGCTTTTTATAAAAGCAAAGGTCGAATCATTGTTGCTGCATACAGTTCCAATCTGCACCGTATTCAGCAAATTATTCATGCCGCATATCAGCATGGCCGTAACCTGATCGTTATGGAAAAGAGTATGCTGAAAATCATTGATATTGCAGCAAAACTTGGACATTTGCAGCTGCCTGAGGATTTAATTGTTCCTGTGCAAAAGCTAAAGGATCTTTCAGAACATGAAACGGTTATTTTAACAACAGGTCATCACGGAGAGCCGATTTCAGGTCTTACTCGAATGGCTAAACAGTCCCATAAATTTATCCAAATCAAACAAGATGACACGGTCCTGCTGGCTGCTACACCCGTGGCAGGGCACGAAACGACCTTTTCAAAAACAATTGACGTCATCTTTCGTTTAGGAGCAAGCGTAGTGTTTGCTCAGAAGAAAGTGCAGGCTTCCGGACACGGCAGTCAAGAAGAATTAAAATTTATGATTAACTTAACAAAGCCGAAATATGTCATGCCTGTGAATGGAGAGTACCGAAAACAAAAAGCTTATGCAAAGCTAGCCGGTCAATTAGGAATATCAGAAGATCATATTTGTTTGCTTGAAAAAGGTGAGCGAGTTGAGTTTAAAGATGCTCGCATGTACCCTAGCGGTTCTATTCAAGCGGGAAATACGCTCATTGATGGACTAGGCGTCGGCGATATTGGGAATATCGTTCTGAGGGATCGCAGGCTACTGTCACAGGACGGAATCTTAACGGTAGTAGTTACGATTAATAAACGTCAAAAAACAGTAGTAGCGGGGCCAGAAATCATCTCCCGCGGATTCGTCTATGTAAGAGAATCAGAAAAGCTTTTAGAAGAAGCAACGAAGATTGTTCAGCAAATTTTAGAAAAGTGTATGGAAGACAAAGTGATCGAGTGGTCTTCATTAAAATTAAAAATGAGAGAAAGTTTAAATCAATTTTTATATGAAAAAACCCGTCGTAAACCGATGATTTTACCGATTATCATGGAAATCTAATGTGAAGCCTTCCCGCTGGGAAGGCTTTTTATTTGCAGCTGATGCGGATGTAATAACTATGAGAAGTTCATACTACTACTATCAATAAGTGAAAGGAGCTAGAATATGTTTGAAAATAACGAAAGATTACATTCTGATGAAGCGCCTCAGCAGCCTAATAAAAATGAAGAAAGCAAGGGCGGAATATTAGATAAAATTCAACAATTGGGACAGACCAACGTGGCTCAGCTCCCTCAGGATTCTAATATTCACTGTTTAACGATTGTAGGACAAATCGAAGGGCACATGCAGCTGCCTCCTCAAAATAAAACGACAAAATATGAGCATGTCATCCCGCAAATTGTGGCGATTGAACAAAATCCAAAAATTGAAGGATTGCTTATTATTTTGAATACAGTAGGTGGAGATGTAGAAGCAGGTCTTGCCATTGCGGAAATGATTGCTTCGTTATCCAAGCCTTCTGTGTCCATTGTGCTAGGAGGCGGACATTCAATCGGTGTTCCAATTGCGGTTTCAACTGATTATTCGTATATTGCCGGTACAGCGACCATGACCATTCATCCCATTCGCTTAACGGGTCTTGTTATTGGTGTACCGCAAACATTCGAATACTTAGATAAAATGCAAGAGCGCGTGATTAACTTTGTGAGAGAACACTCTCATATTTCAGAAGAAAAGTTTAAAGAACTTATGTTTTCAAAAGGGAACTTAACGCGTGATATCGGGACAAATGTAGTTGGCGGAGATGCTGTTTCATACGGGTTAATTAACGAAGTAGGCGGAGTTGCTCAAGCAATCAAAAAATTGAATGAACTGATTGAGCAAGGACGTCAGAATGAGGAGCAGCTGCTGCAATGATTTTATATACAATGATGCCACAAGAACTGATTTTTCAGCAGTCTTATCATCAAGAACAATCTCAGCCAAAGCTTATTAATCATAATGGAATCCCGGTTATCGTTGAAGAAAATGAACAAAAACAACAGCAAATTGTGAGGGTTTTAAGCACGAATCCTCAAGATTATTTGAATGAAAATTATTATCCTGGTCAAATTTTGTCGTAAGGATTTCAGTATAATTATGGTGAATATGGTATAATGAATATGACGAAGAAGGCAGCCGCTGTATTGGCTGCTTTTTTATTCAACTGATAAAAGAAACAAAATCAACATAGGGTGTTGGACGTTGATTGGAGTGGAAAAATGGCAAAGAAAAAACGAAGAGGTCAAATAAAAAAGGATGAATGGAAACGCATATTGCGCTTTGAGCTTATTGGCTTATTTTTATTAGCGTTAACGTTAATTGCCATGGCAGGACTCGGTGCTGTAGGACAGGCTCTTGTGCTCGTGGTCCGCTTATTTATTGGCGAATGGTATATGCTGTGTTTAATCGGAATGGTTATTCTATCTGTTTATATTATTTGGAAAAGAGAAATGCCTCCTTTAGTGACGCGGCAGCTTATCGGTACATACCTCATTATTTTATCTATTTTACTGTTTAGTCACGTGACGTTATTTGAAAATTTATCGAAAAACGGAACGTTTACAGATCCATCTGTCATTATGAATACGTGGGATTTGTATATGCTCGAAGCAACGGGACAATCGAATCACAGTGATTTAGGGGGAGGGATGATAGGAGCTATTATGTTTGCCATGTTCTACTATCTGTTTGATAGCTTAGGAACAGAACTTATCGCTGCCTTGCTTATTGTGATTGGGGTACTGCTCATTACCGGACGTTCGCTTCACGAAACGGTATTAAAACTTCTGTCACCTCTAGTTAATTTTTTAACAACGGAGTTAAAAGAAGGCTGGCAAGATATTCAGACGTGGAAACATAAGAAGAAAAAAGCCCCTAAAACAACAAAAAAGAGACGCCAAGAAAAAGCTGTTCAAGAACCTGAAGAAAGCGTGGAAATAGAAGTGGAAGCACCTTCGCCTCCAATTATTGAACACTTTGATTATGGAGAGGAAGAGTCTAGTCAATCTCCTGCTGCTCCTATAGCTCCGGTGCCTCCGGTTATGGAATCGAAGCCTGTAGCTGCTGCACCGCAACAGCCAAGGCCGCAAAAGGAACAGGAAGAAGAAAAAGCTCCTATGATTACCTTTACTGAAACGGAAAATAAAGAGTATGAGCTTCCTCCTATCAAGCTATTGACGATGCCAAAGAAAAGTAACCAGGCAAAAGAGCATAAAAACATTTATAAAAATGCCGAAAAGCTTGAAAAAACGTTTCAAAGTTTCGGCGTAAAAGCAAAAGTGGCAAAAGTTCACCTTGGACCAGCTGTTACAAAATATGAAGTATATCCTGATGTAGGAGTAAAAGTAAGTAAGATTGTCAATTTAAGTGATGATTTAGCACTTGCATTAGCTGCCAAAGATATTCGGATTGAAGCTCCAATCCCGGGGAAATCAGCGGTAGGAATTGAAGTGCCGAACGAAGAAGTAGCGATGGTTTCACTTAGAGAAGTACTTGAAGCGACTGAAAATAACCGACCTGATAAAAAGCTATTAGTTGGTTTAGGAAGAGATATTTCAGGCGAAGCTGTGCTAGCAGAGCTTAATAAAATGCCTCATATGCTTGTAGCAGGGGCAACAGGAAGCGGAAAAAGTGTGTGTATCAACGGTATTATTATTAGTATTTTAATGAGAACAAAGCCTCATGAAGTAAAATTAATGATGATTGACCCTAAAATGGTTGAGTTGAATATGTACAATGGTATTCCGCATTTACTGGCTCCTGTCGTAACAGATCCGAAAAAAGCTTCTCAAGCATTAAAGAAAGTTGTAAGTGAGATGGAGCGACGTTATGAGTTGTTCTCACACAGCGGAACGAGAAACATTGAAGGATATAACGATTTAGTAAAACGTATGAATGATGATGGAGACGCCGATGCAAAACAGCCGACTCTTCCTTATATTGTGGTGATTGTTGATGAGTTGGCTGACTTGATGATGGTTGCTTCATCTGACGTCGAAGATTCGATCACACGTCTTGCTCAAATGGCTCGTGCTGCCGGCATTCATTTGATTATTGCTACACAGCGACCATCAGTAGATGTTATTACTGGAGTTATTAAAGCAAACATTCCTTCCCGAATCGCTTTTAGTGTATCTTCACAAACTGACTCTCGTACGATCCTAGATATGGGAGGAGCTGAGAAGCTTCTAGGAAGAGGAGATATGCTGTTCATGCCTGTTGGAGCTTCAAAACCTGTGCGTGTGCAAGGTGCTTTTTTATCAGATGAAGAAGTAGAAGAGATTGTTGATTTTGTAATTGCACAGCAAAAAGCACAGTATCAAGAAGAAATGATTCCAACAGATGCCCCTGAACAAGTCGATGATTTTGCAGATGAGCTGTATGACGAAGCGGTTCAGCTTGTGGCAGAAATGCAAACAGCTTCTGTTTCTATGCTGCAGCGACGCTTTCGAATTGGCTATAACCGGGCTGCACGCTTAATCGATGCGATGGAAGATCGTGGAGTGGTTGGGCCTTACGAAGGAAGTAAGCCGCGTTCGGTGCTGATTTCTCAGCAAAATGAAGATGTTGGATCTTAATAAGGTTATTAGAAAAGATGGAGCTGGGACAAAAGTATTTTAGCCTAAGTGAAAAACGAATCACTAATCAACATGTCTGATTAGCGGTTCGTTTTTTTTTGTTAGGGTGAATATAGGTTTCATCCGTTTCATTCCTTCTAGCAGTTGACTGAAAGACAAGGTGAAGACTCCTGCGGGAAAAGCGTAAGCGACGAGGAGGCCCATCGCCCGCCCGTGGAAACCGAAGTCTTGCACGGAAATCAACTGCGGTGTCGCAAGCGTTTCAGCTCATCTATCTTATTTGTTTGTCTTTAGATTGGATTTATTTCGTTATGTCTCAACCTCATTTTTTTATGGAAGAAGAGACGGTAAGAATAGTATTATACAAAAATATGTCATGCTAAATAAATAAAATAAAAACGAATATTAAAAAATTTAATGACTAAAATGTTTGGGTTTTATCTAATATTAGAAGAAAAGTAGGTTGTTAGGTATGCTGACATTAAAAAATAACAAAAATTCATTTTTTTAAAAAAATATTAAAAATTTTAACAAAAAATTAATATAACCTATTTATTTATCTGTCGAAAAATGATATATTATTTTCGATTAAGTAGTCGAACATCAGAGGTCTGATGACTTTTTAATATGGAGGAAGAGTGATGTCTATACGTGCGGATAATCGGCACTTGTATTTACAAGTGATTGATAAAATTAAACAAAATATAGAAAAAGGAATTTTTAAAGAAAAGGAAAGACTCCCTTCAGAGTTTGATTTATCAAAGCAGCTAGGGGTTAGCCGCGCAACGCTACGTGAGGCACTTCGCATATTAGAAGAAGAGAATATTATTGTTCGCAGACACGGCGTGGGAACATTTGTCAACACGAAGCCTACTTTTTTGTCAGGAATTGAGCAATTAAATAGTATAACACATATGATTGAACAAGCTGGTATGAAGGCCGGAACAATCTTCTTATCTTCTCAAATACAAGAGTTGTCTGAAAATGATTTAACACGTTTTGCTTGCGGGGAAGACGAACAGATTTTATTTGTTGAACGGGTGAGAACGGCAAACGGAGAGCCTGTTGTATATTGCATGGACAAGGTTCCTCAAAAAATATTGCCTGAAAATTTCGAATATAAACAGGAATCTTTGCTAGAAATTCTTGAAAAACAAGCAGGAAAGCACATTTCATACGCCGTGGCAAATATTGAGCCTCTAGGCTATCATGAAAAAGTTTCTCCTATTTTACAATGCGAGCCAGAAACCGCTTTGCTTGTGCTGAAACAAATGCATTATGACCAGTATGATGAACCCATTTTATATTCCATCAATTATTTTAAAGCAGATCAATTTAGTTTCCAAGTACTGCGTAAACGTGTCTAGTTTTTTTATGGTTAAATGTCAGAAAATTTACAACTATTTAACATTGTCCTTTTAAGGAGGTGTCAAATGTAGGTCACAGGGACGAAATAGAAAATTGGCTTTATACTTTTAAAACTATTCAGGGGGTTAAAACATGTTAAAACGTAAAACGGGACTTGCATTATCACTAGTATTAGCGGCAGGAACACTTTTAAGCGCGTGTGGCTCAAACGACGCAGATAAGAGCAGCGGAGATAAAAAAGCAGCGGATTTTAAAGTGGGAATGGTAACAGATACGGGCGGGGTAGATGATAAATCGTTTAACCAATCTGCTTGGGAAGGTCTAACAAAGTTTGGGAAAGACAACGGACTTGATGAAGGGACTGGATACAAATATTTGCAGTCTACAAAAGCATCTGAATACGAGAGCAACCTTTCTAAATTTGCTGAGAGTGGCTACAACTTGACGTATGGAATTGGCTTTTTGTTAAAAGAAGACATTAAAAAAGCAGCAAAGCAGTATCCAGATGCTAACTTTGCATTAGTAGACGATACGTTAAAGTCAGAAAACTTAGATAACGTGGCGAGCATTCTATTTAAAGAAGAGCAGGGCTCTTTCTTAGTAGGTGTAGTGGCAGCGAAACAAACGAAAACGAACAAAATCGGCTTTATCGGAGGCGTTGAATCTCCATTAATCAAGAAGTTTGAAAACGGATTTAAAGCAGGTGTTAAATCTGTAAACCCAGACGCTGAAGTTATTTCTCAATACGCGGAAAGTTTTAACTCTCCAGAAAAAGGCTCAGCTATCGCTTCTACCATTTACAGCAAAGGCGCTGATATTATTTATCAAGCGGCTGGCGGTACTGGAAACGGCGTATTTACAGAAGCTAAAAACCGTTCAAAAGGCGGTAAAGACAAAAAGGTTTGGGTAATTGGAGTTGACCGCGATCAGCATGAAGAAGGTATGCCTGAAAACGTAACGTTAACTTCGATGGTAAAACGCGTTGACCTTGCTGTAGAAGATGTTGCAAAACAAGCAATGGACGACAAATTCCCAGGCGGTAAAGAGGTTGTGTTTGGCTTAAAAGAAGACGGAGTGGGAATTGCTCCATCACAAGATAATGTAAGCAAAGATGCGTTAAAAGCAGTTGATGAGTATAAGCAAAAAATTCTAGACGGTGACATTACAGTGCCTCAAACGGATAAAGAATTTAAAGAGTTTGAAAAAACGCTTAAAAAATAAGCTGATATCTGTTAAGCAATGATTATATGAGTATAAAAGGCTAGTGAAAACTAGCCTTTTTCATAGCCAAAAAACGGAAGACAGAATCCTGTAGCAGGCAGGAATAGGGAGTGAAAGTAGTGGAATATGTTATTGAAATGCTAGATATTCGCAAAGAGTTTCCCGGTATTGTCGCTAATGACAATATTACACTCCAAGTGAAAAAGGGAGAAATTCATGCTTTGTTAGGAGAAAATGGTGCAGGTAAGTCAACGCTGATGAACGTTTTATTTGGGCTTTATCAGCCTGAAAAAGGGCAGATTCGTGTAAACGGCCAAGAAGTCAAAATCACGGACCCTAACGTAGCGAATGACTTAGGAATTGGAATGGTTCATCAGCATTTTATGCTTGTTCAAAACTTTACAGTCACAGAAAATATTATTCTTGGGAACGAACCGACGCGAACGGGGAAAATCAATATTAAAAAAGCAGCTCAAGATATTCAAGAGCTTTCAAATCAATATGGATTATCGGTAGATCCATATGCGAAGATTCAAGATATCTCAGTTGGCATGCAGCAGCGAGTGGAAATTTTAAAGACGCTTTACAGAGGAGCCGACATTCTTATTTTTGATGAACCTACTGCCGCCTTAACACCTCAGGAAATTACGGAATTAATTCAAATTATGAAAAAATTAATTCAAGAAGGAAAGTCGATTATTTTAATTACGCATAAATTAAAAGAAATTATGTCAGTGTGTGACCGCTGTACAATTATTCGAAAAGGTGTCGGGGTTGGTACGGTAAATGTGCAAGAGACCAACCCTGATGAACTTGCTGCTTTAATGGTAGGAAGAGAAGTACATTTTAAAACTGAAAAGAAAACAGCGACTCCAAAAGAAGCTGTGTTAACAATAAAAGAATTAGTAGTAGAAGACAGCCGAGGAGTAGAGGCTGTAAGTTCACTTGATCTAAGCGTTCGAGCAGGCGAAATTGTAGGCATCGCGGGTGTGGATGGAAATGGCCAAACAGAGCTGATTGAGGCAATTACGGGTCTAAGAAAAATAAAGTCGGGCTCGGTCACGTTAAAAAATCAAGAACTGTCTACGTTATCCACGCGTAAAATTACGGAGTCAGGAGTAGGACATATTCCGCAGGATCGCCATAAGCATGGGCTTGTATTAGATTATACAATTGGTGAAAATATCGGTCTTCAAACGTATTATCAAAAGCCGATGTCTAAATCAGGTATTTTGGATTATAAAGAGCTGTATAAAAAAGCAAAAGAGTTAATTGCAGAATATGATGTGCGAACCCCTAGTGAATATACGCAAGCGCGATCGCTATCGGGCGGAAATCAACAAAAAGCCATTATTGCCCGTGAAGTAGACCGCAGTCCGGAACTATTAATTGCAGCTCAGCCAACGAGGGGGCTGGATGTAGGAGCCATTGAATTTATTCATAAAAAGCTGATTGAAGAACGAGATAAAGGACGGGCAGTGCTGCTCGTTTCGCTAGAACTAGATGAAGTAATGAATCTAAGCGATCGCATTGCGGTTATTTATGAAGGGAAAATAGTTGACATTGTAGATCCAAAAGAAACGAATGAACAAGAGTTAGGTCTATTAATGGCAGGCGGTACGCGTGAGAAAGCGGGTGGAACAGCATGAATAAACTTGTGAAAAACGAACGTGTAATGATGATTTTGATCCCTGTTGTATCGGCCATATTAGGACTCATTGCCGGAGCGGTTATTATGTTACTAGGCGGCTATGATCCAATGCTTGGCTATCAATCTCTTTTTGACGGGATGTTTGGGACGCCAAAAGCCATTGGAGAAACGATTCGTGCCATGACGCCTCTTGCTCTGGCCGGTATTGCGGTTGCGTTTGCTTATAAAACCGGTCTCTTTAACATTGGAGTGGAAGGACAGCTTTTAGTTGGCTGGTTGGCTTCAGTATGGGTTGGGTATGCGTTTGATTTACCAGCAGTCATTCATATTCCTTTAGCTGTATTAGCAGCAGCTGCAGCTGGAGCAGTTTGGGCGTTTATTCCAGGATTTTTAAAAGCAAAATTTCATGTTCATGAAGTAATTGTTTCCATCATGATGAACTATATTGCCCTTTACACCACGAGCAGCTTAATCCGTACGTATTTATACGCGGGTAATGAAAAATCGTATGATATTAAAGAATCGGCATCTTTAGCATCAAGCTTTTTAGCACAGTTAACCAATAACTCCCGCCTTCATTACGGCATTCTTATTACCATCGCTGCAGCCGTCGTAATGTGGTTTATTTTGAATAAAACAGCTAAGGGCTTCGAGCTAAGAGCCGTTGGTTTTAATCAGCATGCTTCACAGTATGCAGGAATGAATGTAGGCCGAAACATTGTGTTATCCATGGCTATTTCAGGCGCTTTTGCCGGGCTTGCCGGAGCTATGGAAGGGCTTGGAACATTTCAATATATGGGCACATTCACTGCGTTTACGGGTACGGGATTTGACGGTATCGCCGTAGCCCTTTTAGGAGCTAACAGCGCAATTGGAATTTTATTAGCTTCATTCTTTTTCGGAGGACTGCAAACTGCGGCTCCTCAAATGAACTTTATGACAGGCGTACCGTCTGAATTAATTCAAATTGTCATTGCGCTTATTATCTTTTTTGTTGCATCTAGTTATTTAATTCGCTGGGTGCTTGGCCGTGCAGGCAAGGGGGGAGCAAAATGAACTTCTTAGAGGTGTTAGCCATTATTATTCCAGCGGCGCTTTATTCAGCTGCACCGCTTATCTTTACCGCGCTCGGAGGGATATTTAGTGAACGTTCCGGGGTTGTGAACATTGGATTAGAAGGGCTGATGATGTTTGGCGCGTTCACAGGTATTGTTTCAACCCTTTTACTTCAGGATTCATTAGGTGCTTGGGCCCCGTGGGTAGCAATAGTAATTGCGGCTGTTGTTTGCGCTGTGTTCTCGCTGATTCATGCTGTTGCAAGCATTACATTAAAAGCAGATCAAACTGTAAGTGGTGTAGCCCTGAATTTTCTAGCTGCGGGTCTTTCAATCTTTTTAATCAAAAAGATTTTTGGGAAAGGACAAACAGATTTTATTCAATTCCGTATCGATAAAGTAAGTATTCCAGGTTTATCAGACATTCCAGTAATAGGTAAAATTCTATTTTCGAACGTTCCTATTACGTCTTATATTGCGATTGCGCTAGCTTTTGCTGTATGGTACATCATTTATAAAACGCCGTTTGGTCTCCGTCTTCGTTCAGTTGGTGAACACCCAATGGCAGCAGACACGATGGGAATCAAAGTTGTGAGAATGCGTTACGTTGGCGTTATGATTTCGGGCATGTTCGCTGGAATCGGCGGAGCGGTGTATGCCACGTCTATCGCTACAAACTTTGCAGCAGGAACGATTGCTGGACAAGGGTTCCTTGCTATTGCGGCCATGATTTTCGGGAAGTGGCATCCTATTGGTGCTTTAGGTGCAGCCATGTTTTTCGGATTAGCACAGTCTTTGAGTATCACGGGAGCTCAGATTCCGGTTATTCAAGATATCCCATCCGTCCTTTTAACCATTGCACCGTACGTATTAACAATCTTAGCGCTTACTGGTTTTGTAGGACGTGCTGAGGCTCCTAAAGCGCTGGGCGTTCCTTATGAAAAAGGCCGCCGCTAATAAATCCTCTATACGAGGTCTAACAATGACTAAAGTTGGATAAATATAGAAGGTGGAGACAAAGAAATCATATTCTTTTCTCCGCCTTTTTTTCATTGAGAGAAAGAATATGAAAAGAAATGAGGAAGCGCGCGGCAAGTTACTTGAAAATGTTTCCTTGAATTCGATATAGTGGTTATAAGACTAAAATTAGCGTTAAAGATTCAAAATAGAAGTATTGTCTAGTTAATACATCAAAATTTAAAAGGAGGTTTATATATGAAATTATTGACTGAACAAAAACATGAACTAGAAGGATTGACTGTTCATACCATTCAAACAGCTAAGTACAAAACAAACACGTTCATTTTAAAACTAAATGCCCCTTTAGATAAGAAAACGGTGACAATGCGTGCCCTTTTACCTTATGTACTTCAAAGCGCTACCGAGTCGCTGCCGTCTACGACAAAGCTTCGTACATATTTAGATGAGCTTTATGGTGCTACTTTACAAGTAGACTTAACAAAAAAAGGTGATAACCACGATATTACGATTCGCATTGATATAGCGAATGAAAAATATTTGAAAGATTCAACTCCGCTTTTGCAAAAAGCGTTAGCGCTTCTTGGCGATATTTTATTAAAGCCAGCAGTTGAAGGGGACTCTTTTTTAACGGATATTATGACAAAAGAAAAGCGTTCGCTTCGTCAGCGAATTCAAGCCGTATTTGATGATAAAATGCGCTATGCTAATTTAAGACTAGTTGAAGAAATGTGTAAGGAAGAACCTTACTCTTTACATGTAAACGGTCAAATTGACGATGTGGAAGAAATTACAGGTGAAAGTTTGTACGCCTATTATCAGCAGGTGTTAAAAGAAGATGCCATTCACCTTTATGCTATTGGAGATTTGCAAGTCGAAGAGGTTTTACAAACAGTAAAAGAAACATTTACTTTACCAAAGCGCGAGCAAAAAGACATTGAAGATTCTATCACGTCTAAAGAGATCTCAAACGTAAATGAAGTGGTGGAAAAACAAGAAGTCAAACAAGGGAAATTAAATATTGGCTATCGTACAAACGTTGTATACGGAGATAGACAGTATTTTGCTCTTCAAGTATTCAATGGGATATTCGGAGGGTTCTCACATTCCAAGCTATTTATTAACGTGCGTGAAAAAGCGAGCTTAGCTTACTATGCTGCTTCGAGAGTAGAGAGTCATAAAGGATTACTAATGGTCATGTCGGGTATTGATGCTAAAAATTACGACCAAGCTGTTACGATTATTAAAGAACAAATGCAGGAAATGAAACAAGGATCGTTTACAGACGGCGAAATCGCTCAAACGAAAGCTGTTATTCACAACCAGCTGCTTGAAACGGTGGATACTCCACGAGGACTAGTAGAGGTTATGTATCATAATGAATTAACGGGTAAAGATATTTCAATTGATGAATACTTAAAGCATATTGACGCGGTATCTAAGCAGGAAATTATTAAAGTGGCTGAGAAAATTGAAATGGATACAATTTATTTCTTAACAGGAACGGGCGGTGAAGAAAATGGAGAAAATTGAATTTTCGCAGCTTCAAGAACAGCTGTATCATGAAAAAATGGATAACGGGCTGCAGGTATACATTTTGCCAAAACCGGAGTTTAACAAAACGTTTGCCACTTTTACAACAAACTACGGATCGATTGACAATCAATTTGTACCGCTAAATGAAAATGAAATGACAAAAGTTCCGGATGGAATTGCCCACTTTTTAGAGCATAAATTATTTGAAAAAGAAGACGGAGATGTCTTTCAGCAGTTTAGTAAACAAGGTGCTTCGGCCAACGCATTTACTTCTTTTACCCGCACAGCTTACTTATTCAGCTGTACATCTAACTTTGAAGAAAATCTTGAAACATTAGTGGACTTTGTACAAGAGCCGTACTTCTCAGAAAAAACGGTAGAAAAAGAAAAGGGCATTATCGGTCAAGAAATTACAATGTATGACGACAATCCGGACTGGCGCTTGTATTTTGGTACCATTCAAAATATGTACAAAAACCATCCTGTTAAAATTGATATTGCCGGCACGATCGAATCGATTTCACATATTAATAAAGATTTACTGTACACATGCTATGAAACGTTTTATCATCCGAGCAACATGCTGTTGTTCATTGTAGGTCCTGTTGATGCGGAAAAAGTAATGAAGCAAGTTCGAGACAATCAGCAGAAAAAAGATTATAAAGAAATCTCTGACATACAGCGTCATTTTGACGAAGAGCCTGAAACGGTGGATCAAGAAAAACAAGTATTAAAAATGCCGGTGCAGTCTTCGAAATGTATGGTGGGTCTAAAAGCGAAAAATCCGCAGCGTTCAGGCGGAGAAATGCTTAAATATGAGTTAGCAATGAATATCATTTTAGATTATGCATTTGGAAAAAGCTCTTCGTACTATGAGGAGTTGTATGCAGACGGACTCATTGATGAAACGTTTGCGTATGATTATACGGAGGAAAGAGGATTTGGTTTTGCTCTTATCGGAGGAGATACGGATCAACCGGAACAGCTGTATGATCGAGTTAAACAAATTTTACTTGAAATGAAAACAAAATCACTAACAGAAGAGGAACTTGAACGTATTCGTAAAAAGAAAATCGGCGGATTTTTACGTTCATTAAACTCACCTGAGTTTATCGCTAATCAGTTTACACGCTATGCGTTTAATGATATGAATTTATTTGATATTGTTGAAACGCTAGAAAAACTGAAGGTAAACGAAATAAAAGATGTGCTAAACGAGATTATTGATGAAAAGAACTTTACGGTTTGTGAAGTAGTACCTAAATAAAGATGATTGTTGCCAAAAAAGCTGATGTTCATCAGCTTTTTTGCATGTAAAGGAGAGAAGGCTATGGAGAAATTTGCCCTTGTGACAGGTGCAAGCGGAGGAATTGGCACAGCGATTGCTAAGCAATTGGCTGAAGATGGATACTCGCTTATTTTGCACTATCATCAACGAAAAGACAAAATAGAGGCGCTTGCACATGAGCTAGCTGAAAAGGTGAAAACCGTGTTTACAGTACAAGCGGATTTATCATGTAAAGAGGGAGTGGAGAAGTTTTTAAAGGAGATTATTGTTCCGGTAGAAGTTATTATTCATAACAGCGGACGAAGCGTTAGCGGGTTAATGACAGATGCTTCGGCAAATGAAACCGAAGAAATGATCTATCTTCACATCACGGCTCCCTTTGTTATTACAAAAGCTTTGCTGCCTAAAATGATCAGTGCTAAAAGCGGACAAATTATCATGATTTCTTCCATTTGGGGACTTACAGGAGCTTCGTTTGAAGTTCTTTATTCAATGGTAAAAGGCGCCCAAAATACGTTTGTAAAAGCTTTGGCAAAAGAGGTTGCATTAAGTGGAATTCGCGTCAATGGAGT
This sequence comes from Priestia sp. 179-F W1.4 NHS, assembly GCF_045369295.1. Lineage (NCBI taxonomy): Bacteria > Bacillati > Bacillota > Bacilli > Caryophanales > Bacillaceae > Priestia > Priestia sp. 179-F W1.4 NHS. The sequence continues at coordinate 763,019 of NZ_JBIQFF010000001.1, forward strand.
TGCGCCCGGAGCGATTGAAACCGATATGATGGCCAGCTATTCAAAAGAAGAGGTTAAAGAGCTCGCTGAAGAGATCCCTTTAGGAAGAATAGGATATCCAAAAGAAGTGGCAGATACGGTTTCATATTTAATATCTTCACGTGCTTCGTATATAACTGGACAAATATTATCGGTTAATGGCGGTTGGTACATATAAAGTGTGCATAAAATTAAAAACAAGGTACAAACTATGATATGAATAAACCTTAAGGAGGGCTACTCATGTCAGTATTAGAAAACTGGGATAGCTGGAAAGATTTTTTAGGCGACCGTTTACATCATGCACAAAACGAAGGAATGCAAGAAGAAGTTATTCATGATCTTGCTTATCAAATTGGTGGATATTTAGCAAACCAAGTTGATGCAAAAAATGATCAAGAGCGAATTTTAGCAGACCTTTGGAGTGTTGCTTCTAAAGAAGAGCAGCATGCGATTGCGAGCAGCATGGTGAAATTAGTTCAAAATAACGGATCAGTAAAATAAGTTATCGTTTCTAAAAAGGAGCTAATTCACCGCGTGTGAAAGCTCCTTTTTTCTTAGAATTAAATAGTACAAATAAATAAGCGCTTACATACATAACAAATGTAGAACTACTTGCCTTTAGGGTTTATAATATAATGGAAATCATTTATAGTTAAACTAGGTGAAAAAAAGGGGGCACCTCTCGAAGGCCAGCCAAGAAATGGGAGGGGTTTGATGGAGAAAATTGAGTGGTATTTAGAATATCAAATACAAAAAAATCGTCCGGGTCTTTTAGGTGATATTTCATCGCTTCTTGGAATGTTGTCAATTAATATTGTCACAATTAATGGAGTGGATGATATTCGCCGTGGATTATTGCTACGCTGTGATTCACATGAGCAAATAGACAGGCTTGAATCTATTTTGAAAACAATGGATAATATCATTGTGACAAAAATGAGACCGCCTAAATTGCGTGATAAGTTAGCAGTGCGTCACGGTCGCTATATTCAGCGTGACGCAGATGATAAAAAGACATTCCGTTTCGTAAGAGATGAATTAGGTTTGCTCGTAGATTTTATGGCGGAACTGTTTAAACAAGACGGTCATAAGCTTATCGGTATTCGAGGTATGCCGCGAGTAGGCAAAACCGAATCGATTGTAGCAGCTAGCGTATGTGCGAACAAAAGGTGGCTTTTTGTGTCTTCTACACTCTTAAAACAAACGATTCGCAGTCAGCTTATTGCTGACGAATACAACGCTGATAATATTTTTATCATTGACGGGATTGTATCGACAAAACGAGCGAATGAAAAGCACTGGCAGCTTGTTCGAGAAGTAATGAATGTACCCGCGACAAAAATCGTGGAGCATCCGGATGTATTTGTACAAAATACCGAGTATTCGTTAGATGATTTTGCCTACATTATTGAAATAAGAAATGACCCCAATGAGAAGATTACATATGAAATAATGGAAGGTCCTCAAATGTTTCAAGACGGTGGATTATCGATGTTTGATTTTTAGCATAATTGGTAGGTGTTAGCATTGACAGAGTTAGGACAAAGGTTAAGACAAGAACGAGAAAGCAAAGGGTTGTCGTTAGAGGATTTACAAAAACTAACGAAAATTCAAAAACGCTATTTACTTGGCATTGAAGAAGGCAACTATGAGGTTATGCCAGGGAAATTTTACGTACGAGCGTTTATTAAGCAATACTGCGAAGCAATTGGGTTGGACACAGATGCTATTTTTGAAGAATACAAATCAGACATTCCTTCAACTCAAACAGAAGACATGCCGCAGCAGCTTTCGCGCGTTCGCAGCCGCAAAGAAATTCCTCAGCATACAAAAGGAGTTTCAAAAGCATATGACTACCTTCCAACTGTTCTAGTGGTGGCGGGAGTTGTAGTTGTTGGGATTATTATTTGGGTAATCGCTCAAAATATCGTCTCGGATAAAAACAAGGAGCAGGCTAATCAAGAAGCTCCAAACAGCGAAGTTCAGCAGTCTAACACGCAGGAAGAAACGAATGAAACTACTGCAAAAAATGACAATAGCAAGTCAGAAGATGAACAAAGTGCTGCTGATAAGAAAGAACAAGAAAAAGAAAAAGCTGAAAAAGAAAAAGCCGCTAAAGAAAAAGCTGAGAAAGAAAAAGCTGAAAAAGAAAAGAAAGACAGCGGTAAACAAGAATACAAGGAAGTTCAAAAAACAGGCAGAAGTGCTACGTATGCTCTTTCCGGTACAGATGCATTTAACCTAGAAGTAACATCCACTCAAGCAGATACTTGGTTAGATGTGAAAAATGGAAAAGGAAATGCTTTCTTTAGCTCCATTCTAAAAAAAGGTGAAACAAAAGAATTTGATTTGACGAAAGAAACGGAAGCTCGTGTCAACATAGGTTATTCACCTGGAGTAGAGTTAAAAGTAAATGGAAAAGCGGTTGACTTGCCGTTTGATTCATCCAAGCAAGTTCGACAAGTTGTAACGATTCAATATCAGCCGGCAGAAGCACAGTAAACAGCCTGTTTTAAAAAGTGGTCAGAGTGTAAATAAAGATAATATGTGAATTAAACACTCATTCACGCTATAATAAAACCAAAGCCGTGCAAACAACTTCGTTTGCACGCTTTCAGTTTGTAACAGTAATTGGAGGCAGAAGAAGTGAATTTACCAAACAAGATTACCATTTCGCGAATTTTTCTAATTCCCGTATTCCTCATTTTTATGATGGTGCCGCTACCATTTGGCACAGTGGAGGCAGCAGGAAAAGAGATTCCGATCGCTCATCTATTAGGGGCGGCATTATTTATTATTGCATCTACAACAGACTGGATCGACGGATACTATGCAAGAAAGTACGATTTAGTCACGAACTTGGGCAAGTTTTTAGATCCACTAGCAGACAAGCTGTTGGTTTCAGCTGCGCTTGTAGCTATTGTTGACTTAGATTTAATTGCAGGTGCAGGATGGGCTGCTATCATCATTATTAGCCGTGAATTTGCTATCACAGGTTTAAGACTTGTACTAGCAGGGGAAGGAGAAGTTGTAGCAGCCAATATGTTAGGTAAAATTAAAACATGGACTCAAATTTTAGCTATTTCAGCTATTCTGTTGTACAACTTGCCTTTTGAATGGATTTCCATTCCGTTTGCTAGCGTAATGCTTTGGATCTCAGTGATTTTTACGGTTATTTCAGGCTGGGACTACTTTGCCAAAAACAAACAGGCTTTTGTTAATTCAAAATAAGTAAGATGGAGATGATATGATGAACGCTGAAATTATTGGAGTCGGCTCTGAGCTGCTGCTTGGGCAAATTGCCAATACAAACGCTCAGTATTTATCGAAAAAATTAGCCGAACTTGGAATTAATGTTTACTATCATACAGTAGTAGGAGATAATGCACAGCGCTTGAAAGAAGTGATTGCTACAGCTCAAACACGTGCAGAGTTAATTATTTTCACAGGCGGGCTTGGTCCTACAAAAGATGATTTAACAAAAGAAACAATTGCGAGTGTGCTAGGAGTAGAGTTGACAACAAATGCGGAAGCACTTGAAAGCATTGAAGCCTATTTCAAACAGTCAAATCGTATCATGACACCTAACAATAAAAAACAGGCAATTGTACTTGAAGGTTCGACAGTGCTCCCTAATGATTACGGAATGGCTCCAGGTATGGGGCTTACAGTAGAGGGAAAACACTATATGCTATTCCCAGGGCCGCCAAAAGAGCTCTATCCAATGTATGAAGCATATGGTCAAGAATTTTTAGCTCAAAAGCTTGAATTAAAAGAAAGTATTGAATCACGCGTTCTTCGTTTTTTCGGAATAGGAGAATCACAGCTTGAGACGGAAATTGAAGATTTGCTTGATGCGCAAACAAACCCGACGATTGCACCGCTTGCAGGAGATGGAGAAGTGACGCTTCGCTTAACTGCTAAGCACGCTGATGCTGCTGAAGCACAGCGCATGTTAGACGAAGTGGAAAAAACCATTTCAGAGCGCGTAGGCGAGTATTTATATGGATACGAAGCAACTTCTTTACATAATGAATTGGTAAAAGAATTAACGGCACAAGGCTTGACGATTGCTTCAGCCGAAAGTTTAACCGGCGGGTTATTCAGCGAACGTTTAACAACTGTTTCAGGTGCTGGAGAAGTTGTTAAAGGCAGCCTGGTAGCCTATCATTATGAAATCAAGCAAAATATTCTCGGAGTGAGCGAACACACGCTGAATCAGTACGGAGCCGTTAGCGAGCAGTGCGCGGCTGAAATGGCTCAGCGTATTCAACAGTTATACAAAACGGATATTGGCATCGGTTTTACGGGTGTAGCTGGACCCTCTAAACAAGAAGGACACCCTGTAGGAACAGTGCATATAGGGGTCGCTTATAAGGATCAAACTCCTCAAGTTTACAGCTTGCAGCTATCTGGAAGCCGCCAAGGAATTCGTTCACGAACGGTTAATTACGGCTGTCATTACGTATTGAAGACGATAAAAAAATAAAGAAAAAAGGCTGCTTAGTTTTACCAAAGCAGCCTTTTTTTAATTTTATAAAAAACGAACATTTATTCGCTTTTTGCTTGTCAAACGACCCAAAAACTAGTATAGTAAGTTATAGAAAGTTGTTAATTCGACATTGCTACTACATCGTAGTAAGTTTGCAGTTTATAGATGATTTCAAAGAGATAGAGGAGGAAATTGAGTGAACGATCGTCAAGCAGCCCTTGATATGGCTTTAAAGCAAATTGAAAAGCAATTTGGTAAAGGTTCAATTATGAAATTAGGTGAACAAACGGAAAAAAGAATTTCTACAATTCCAAGTGGTTCATTAGCATTAGATATAGCTTTAGGCGTAGGTGGATATCCACGTGGACGTGTGGTGGAAGTATATGGCCCAGAAAGCTCAGGTAAAACAACAGTTGCTCTTCACGCGATTGCAGAAGTTCAACAGCAGGGCGGACAGGCTGCATTTATCGATGCGGAGCACGCGTTAGATCCTGTATATGCTCAAAAATTAGGTGTTAATATTGATGAGCTGTTATTATCTCAGCCTGATACAGGAGAACAAGCTTTAGAAATCGCTGAAGCTTTAGTTCGAAGCGGCGCAGTAGATATTATTGTTGTTGACTCAGTAGCAGCGTTAGTGCCAAAAGCGGAAATTGAAGGAGAAATGGGAGACTCTCACGTGGGTCTACAAGCTCGTTTAATGTCTCAAGCATTGCGTAAACTATCTGGAGCTATTAACAAGTCTAAAACAATCGCTATCTTTATTAACCAAATTCGTGAAAAAGTCGGCGTAATGTTTGGTAACCCTGAAACAACTCCTGGTGGACGTGCGCTTAAATTCTACTCTTCAGTGCGTCTAGAAGTGCGTCGTGCAGAGCAGTTAAAGCAAGGAAATGATATCGTAGGTAACAAAACAAGAATTAAAGTTGTGAAAAATAAAGTAGCTCCGCCTTTCCGTGCTGCCGAAGTAGATATTATGTACGGAGAAGGTATTTCAAAAGAGGGTGAAATTTTGGATATCGCTTCTGAACTAGATATTGTCCAAAAAAGTGGATCTTGGTATTCATATAATGACGAGCGTCTAGGTCAAGGCCGTGAAAATGCAAAGCAATTCTTAAAAGAAAATACTGATATTCGTCAGGAAATTGCGGGACAAGTGCGTGAACATCATGGTTTAGACCAAGATGGAGAGCCAGCTCCTGAGGATGACGATCAAGGCGATTTAAATATTTAATTTGCTGCGAGATAAAAAAAGACTCCTCTATTTCAAAGAAGGGGTCTTTTTTTTGTAAAAATTGTTAATGCTAGAAAAGTAACATACGAAATTTCAATATATACTGTAGAGGCAGGCTTGACAATAAAAATGCACAGATTTACAATTAAGATGTATATTTTCCCTTTTTAAAACATTTTAGCGTTTAAAAGCCTTTGTGTGTATATTGAAAGGTGAATACGATGTACATGCCGACATGAAATTTAAAACTTACAAGTTTATAGCAAGGGGAGGTGAAATGATGGATACTAATACAATCATCTTCGCTTTGCTTGGCCTAATCGTCGGTGCAGTTGTTGGCTTTTTTGTTTGTAAATCGATTGCTGAAGCTAAAATTGCGGGAGCAAAGTCTAGTGCAGAACAAATTATTGATGAAGGAACCCGCGAGGCGGAAGCTTTGAAAAAAGAAGCTTTACTAGAAGCGAAGGATGAAATCCATCAGCTTCGTACAGAGGCAGAACAAGATATTCGTGATCGTCGAGCAGAACTTCAAAAACAAGAAAATCGATTAATGCAAAAAGAGGAAAATCTTGATCGTAAAGACGAATCACTTGATAAACGTGAAGCGTTACTTGAAAAGAAAGATGATTCTCTTACTGTTAAACAACAGCATATTGAAGAGATGGAAAGCAAAGTTGAAGAAGTAGTACGTGCACAGCAAACAGAGCTAGAGCGCATTTCAAGCTTAACAAGAGAAGATGCAAGAGCGATTATTTTAGATCGTGTTGAAAATGAACTTTCCCACGACATTGCAATAATGGTAAAAGAAACAGAAAACCGTGCAAAAGAAGACGCCGATAAAAAGGCGAAAGAAATTCTTTCACTTGCTATTCAGCGTTGCGCAGCAGATCATGTTGCTGAAACGACTGTCTCAGTTGTTAACTTGCCAAATGACGAAATGAAAGGCCGAATTATCGGTCGAGAAGGTCGAAACATCCGTACGCTTGAAACTTTGACAGGAATTGATCTTATTATTGATGATACGCCAGAAGCAGTTATTTTATCAGGATTTGACCCAATTCGTCGTGAGACAGCAAGAATTGCACTTGATAAACTCGTTCAAGATGGTCGTATCCATCCCGCACGTATTGAAGAAATGGTTGAAAAATCTCGCCGCGAAGTGGATGAATATATTCGTGAAGTTGGTGAACAAACGACGTTTGAAGTCGGTGTTCATGGGTTGCACCCAGACTTGATGAAAATTCTTGGTCGCTTAAAATTCAGAACAAGCTATGGTCAAAATGTGCTGAAACATTCAATGGAAGTAGCGCATTTATCAGGACTTATGGCTGCTGAATTAGGTGAAGATGAAACGTTAGCCAAACGAGCAGGATTGTTACATGATATTGGTAAAGCAATTGACCATGAGGTAGAAGGAAGCCACGTAGAAATCGGTGTTGAATTAGCTACAAAGTATAAAGAACATCCGGTTGTTATTAACGCGATTGCTTCTCACCATGGAGATACAGAACCAACATCAATCATTGCTGTACTAGTTGCAGCAGCGGATGCATTATCTGCTGCAAGACCAGGTGCTCGCAGTGAGACGTTAGAAAACTACATTCGTCGTCTTGAAAAGTTAGAAGAAATTTCAGAGTCTTATGAAGGCGTTGAAAAATCATTTGCAATTCAAGCAGGGCGTGAAGTTCGTATTATGGTGAAACCAGATACGATTGGTGATCTAGAAGCGCATCGACTTGCTCGAGATATCCGAAAACGAATTGAAGATGAGCTGGATTATCCTGGCCACATCAAAGTAACGGTTATTCGCGAAACAAGAGCAGTAGAGTATGCAAAATAAAAATGAAGTGGCGTTTCGCCACTTTATTTTTTTTCGTAGAGATGAAGATACAGATTAAGAATGAAGTATAGGAGCTTTTACATGAGAATTTTATTTATTGGAGACGTAGTTGGTTCTCCAGGCCGTGAAATGGTTGAAGAATATTTACCGAGATTAAAAAGAAAATACTCTCCGGGACTTACAATTGTGAATGGAGAAAATGCAGCTTCAGGAAAAGGAATTACCGAAAAGATTTATCGTCAGTTCTTACAAGCAGGGGCTAACATTATTACTCTTGGTAACCATGCGTGGGACAAACGTGAAATTTTTGATTTTATTGACGATGCAAAAAATCTTGTTCGCCCAGCAAATTTTCCTGAAGGTACACCGGGCAAAGGAATTACGTATTTTACGTACAATCAGCTTGAGGTAGCCGTGATTAATTTACAAGGGCGTACGTTTATGGCTCCGCTCGATTGTCCATTTCAAAAAGCAGATGAATTAATTGAAGAAGCACGCCAGCGCACTCCGCTTATTTTTATTGATTTTCATGCTGAAACAACAAGTGAAAAGCAAGCGATTAGCTGGTATGTGGACGGTCGTGTCAGCGCTGTTGTCGGCACTCATACGCACGTTCAAACAGCTGACAATCGTATATTGCCAAAAGGAACAGCCTACATCTCTGACGTAGGAATGACTGGACCTTATGACGGCATTTTAGGGATGGAGCGCGAAGCTGTTATTAAGCGTTTTTTAACGTCTCTTCCTGTTCGATTTGAAGTGCCAAAAGAAGGAAGAACGCAGCTTAGTGGAATCGTTATTGATATTGATCAAAAGACGGGGAAAGCAACAAAAACAGAGCGAATTTTGATTAACGAAGATCATCCGTTTTTTGAATAAAGGGAAAAAGTCAATGTGTCGAAAGGCGATACATTGGCTTTTTTATTTTGTCAAAAACGTAAAAAGAAAAAAGAAAGGTGTAGAAATATAAGTTTTTGAATATTTAGGAAAAACAAGCAGGAATACGTTTGACATATCGTGAATATAGTAACATTGAAATCAATTAAGTCATTGGTCTAATGATCTCTCATCATACATTGTAAAGAATAAGGAGGAGCTAGATATGGAAATATTAAAAGTTTCAGCAAAGTCTAATCCAAATTCAGTTGCTGGTGCCTTAGCAGGCGTGCTGCGCGAACGCGGCGCAGCAGAAATTCAAGCCATTGGGGCCGGGGCACTTAATCAAGCAGTAAAAGCTGTAGCAATCGCAAGAGGGTTCGTTGCACCAAGTGGGGTTGATTTAATCTGCATCCCAGCTTTTACAGATATTCAAATTGATGGAGAAGAGCGAACAGCCATTAAATTAATTGTAGAGCCGCGATAATTATAAAAACCACGGACCTGTAAAGCATAGAAGCCAAACAGGTCCTTTTTGTATAGAGCTAAAGGGGTGTTGGTTGTGATATTTGATGCTCATTGTGATGTATTAATGAAGCTCTGGTTAAATAAACGTTTATCTTTTACATATGATTCAGCGCTGCATGTCACGTTAGAAGGCATAAAAAAAGCAAAAGGGAAAGTTCAGCTATTCGCTATTTATATTCCAGAAGCGGTTCCGGCAGCTCAGCGCTTTGATGTTGCGTTAGAAATGATTCAGCTGTTTCAGAGTCATATTTTATCGCTTCCCGGTGTAAAATGGGTTCGTTCAAAGCGCGATATAGATAGCTTGAAAAAAGGTGAACTTGGAGCCATGCTGACGCTTGAAGGGTGCGATGCCATTGATACAAGTTTAGTTCGCTTAAAGACACTTTTTTCACTGGGTGTACGTTCAGTAGGCTTGACATGGAATTATAGCAATGCTGTATGTGATGGTATTTTAGAACCTCGAGGCGCGGGGTTATCGTCTTTTGGAAGAAAAGTTGTTGAATTGAATAATGAACATAAAGTATGGACGGATGTCTCTCATTTATCGGTAAGAGGTTTTTGGGATGTGATTGAGCTAGCACAATATGTAGTGGCTACTCATTCCAATTCACACGTATTGTGTTCTCATCCCCGGAATTTAAGAGACGATCAAATTCATGCTTTAATAAAGCGCAACGGCGTGATTGGCATTACGTTTGTCCCTGAATTTTTAACGAGTTCTGCCAAAGCGCACATAGCGGATGTGATCCGTCATCTTGATTACATATGTGAAAGAGGAGGGGAATACTCCGTTGGTTTTGGCTCAGACTTTGACGGCATTGACAAAACGGTTTATCGTCTCGGAAGATATGAACAGTATACGAATTTAATTGAAGAACTCCTTAAGTATTACACTGAGGAGCAGGTAAAACGTTTTCTGTTTCAAAACTTTGCCGATCGTGTATGCAACTAATAAAAAAAGAGCTTTTTCTTTTTGGGAAAGCTCTTTTTATAGAAGTTATTTATATAATAATACCTCATGTGAAGGCAGAAAAGATCATTAAAAAACTTCATCTTATTCATTAAATATAAATATAATTAAAACGATTGAGAATTCAATGGAAAGGGTTGCATTTTTCTGGCAATCGGAATAAAATTGAAAACGGATTATGGAGCTGTTCAAGCAGAAACGTATCCTGCACAGCGACAAGGTGCTGTGGGAGTTTTGCGGATGATTTTTGTTCGTGAAATGCAGAAGCAAATGAAATCGTTTGCTAATTTACTTTTTTCAGTTTTTATCAATAAAATAGATTTCTATATTAAGAGCAATTAAAGGAGTGGCGTTGATTTATGGTACAGCAACTTTCATGGAAAGTTGGCGGACAGCAGGGTGAGGGAATCGAAAGTACGGGAGAAATCTTTTCAACCGCTTTAAATCGATTAGGTTATTACTTATACGGCTATCGTCATTTTTCTTCTCGTATCAAAGGTGGACATACAAATAATAAGATCCGAGTGAGTACAACTCAGGTTCGATCTGTGTCAGATGATTTGGATATTTTAGTTGCGTTCGATCAGGAAACAATCGATGTAAACGTCCACGAGCTGCGCGTAGGAGGCGTTGTAATTGCAGATGCGAAATTCAACCCAAGTCTGCCCGAAACATGTACAACTGCTACGCTATACGCTGTTCCGTTTACAGAAATTGCAACGGAACTAGGAACGTCGCTAATGAAGAACATGGTTGCTGTAGGCGCTTCAAGTGCTGTGCTTCATATTGACACAGAAATATTTGAAGAAGTAGTGCTTGAAATCTTCGGTAAAAAGGGCCAAAAAGTTGTACAAAAAAACATGGAAGCTATTAAAAAAGGTGCAGATTACATTCGTGAACAGCTAGGCGAACAATTAGAAACAATGAAACTAGATCCAGCGGATGGTAAAAAACGTATGTTTATGATTGGAAACGATGCGATTGCACTAGGTGCTTTAGCCGGTGGGGCTCGTTTTATGCCAGCATATCCAATTACCCCTGCTTCAGAAATCATGGAATACTTAATTAAAAAGCTTCCTCAATTCGGTGGAACTGTTATTCAAACAGAAGATGAAATCGCAGCATGTACGATGGCTATCGGAGCTAACTATGCAGGCGTACGTGCGCTGACAGCATCAGCTGGACCTGGTCTATCATTAATGATGGAGTCGATTGGATTAGCGGGCATCACTGAGCAGCCTGTTGTGATTATTGATACGCAGCGCGGCGGTCCAAGTACAGGGCTTCCAACTAAGCAAGAACAGTCTGACTTAATGGCTATGATTTACGGTACGCACGGTGAAATTCCGAAGATCGTCATGGCGCCAAGTACGGTTGAAGAAGCATTCTACGATACGATTGAAGCGTTTAACTTAGCAGAAGAATATCAGTGTCCAGTTATTATGCTAACGGATTTACAGCTTTCACTTGGGAAACAGTCGGTAGAACCGCTTGACTATAACCGCGTTGAAATCCGCCGCGGCAAGCTTCAGCAAGGAGAGCTAGAAGAGTTGGAAGAAAAACAATACTACAAGCGCTACCGCGTAACAGAAGACGGCGTATCACCACGCGTCATTCCAGGAATGAAGCATGGCATTCATCACGTAACGGGAGTAGAACATGATGAGACAGGAAAGCCATCTGAATCTCCGGCGAACCGCAATGATCAAATGAATAAGCGTCTTCGTAAAACAAAAGGAATTCGTTTTAATACGCCAATTCATGTTCACTCTCATGAAAAAGAGTCTGATATTTTATTTGTTGGATTTAATTCGACGCGTGGAGTTATTGAAGAGGCAATGGGACGTTTGGAACAGGACGGTATAAAAGTAAATCACGCCCACATTCGTTTAATTCATCCTTTCCCAGCTGACGAACTGCTTCCTTACGTGCAAGGAGCTAAAAAAGTAGTTGTCGTTGAAAACAATGCTACTGGACAGCTTGCTAATATTTTAAAAATGAATATCGCAAGTCATGATAAAATTCAAAGCGTATTGAAGTACGATGGAAATCCATTTCTTCCGCAAGAAGTATACGCAAAAAGTAAGGAGATGTTTGTGTTAAATGGCAACGTTTAAAGATTTTCGTAACAGTGTAAAACCTAACTGGTGTCCGGGATGTGGAGATTTCTCCGTACAAGCAGCCATTCAACGCGCATCTGCTAACGTAGGTTTAGAACCTCATGAGCTTGCTGTTATTTCAGGTATTGGATGCTCTGGACGTATCTCTGGTTATATTAATTCATATGGTTTTCACGGTATTCACGGACGTGCGCTTCCAATCGCTCAAGGTGTAAAAATGGCTAATCGTGATTTAACCGTTATCGCATCTGGCGGTGATGGAGATGGGTTTGCTATCGGTATGGGACACACGGTACATGCGATTCGCCGAAACATCGATGTAACGTATATCGTAATGGATAACCAAATCTATGGTTTAACAAAAGGACAAACATCTCCTCGCAGTGAAGTAGGATTCAAGACAAAAAGTACGCCTGAAGGATCAATTGAGTCGTCTTTATCTGTCATGGAGCTGGCGTTAACTTCCGGGGCAACGTTTGTAGCGCAAAGCTTTTCAACGAATTTAAAAGAGTTAACAAGCTTAATTGAACAAGGCATTCAGCATAAAGGTTTTTCTTTAATTAACGTATTTAGCCCGTGCGTAACGTATAACAAAGTGAACACGTATGATTGGTTTAAAGAAAACCTAACTAGTCTTAGCACAATTGAAGGTTATGATGCAAACAATCGTATGCAAGCTATGCAGACGTTAATGGAGTATAATGGCTTAGTAACAGGGCTTATTTATCAAAATGCGCATCAGCCGTCGTATCAGCAGCTTGTTCACGGCTATAGTGAAGAGCCGCTGTCAAAAGCAGACTTAGGTATGACTGAGGAAAAATTTGATGAGCTAGTGGCTGAATTTATGTAAAAGAGGCTGCAATAAAAGCAGTTTAGTAGAGGGGAAATCCGAACGGTAAATTGAGATTCTTAATGGAGAATCCAGCTCGTTCGGATTTTTTCATAGTCATAGGTATAGAAAATAGGTATATGATTGTGTTCGCTACTTGAAAGTTATATACTATGTTAATGTGATGAGTTTTATGCATAAGCATAAGGCTGTCACATTTTTTTGCGATTTACAGGTGCAACGTGACAATTGTCATGGCGAAAGGAGATTTTTTTATGAACGAAAAACAACGTTTAGAAAGCAACCAAGTTAATCCAGCGGACAAAAAATCCGAAAAGGATTACAGCAAATATTTTCAAACAGTATACATGCCACCTTCTTTAAAAGATGCGAAAAAACGAGGAAAAGAAGAAGTTTCCTATCACAACGATTTTGCAATCGATGAACAGTTTCATGGAATGGGACAGGGACGTAAGTTTTATATCCGTACGTACGGCTGTCAAATGAATGAGCACGATACAGAAGTAATGGCTGGTATTTTTCTAGGCCTTGGCTACGAGCCGACTGACTCTGTTGAAGATGCTCATGTTATTTTATTGAATACGTGTGCGATCCGTGAAAATGCGGAAAATAAAGTGTTTGGTGAATTAGGACACTTGAAGGCCTTAAAGCGCGAGCGTCCTGAGCTATTAATCGGCGTCTGCGGATGTATGTCTCAAGAAGAGTCAGTTGTAAATAAAATTTTACAAAAACATCAGCACGTGGATATGATTTTTGGTACACATAACATTCACCGTTTGCCTCACATTTTGAACGAAGCATACTTAGCAAAAGAAATGGTGATTGAAGTATGGTCTAAAGAAGGGGACGTTATTGAAAACCTTCCAAGAGCACGTAAAGGCAGCGTCAAAGCATGGGTTAACATCATGTACGGCTGTGACAAGTTCTGTACGTACTGTATCGTTCCGTATACGCGAGGAAAAGAACGAAGCCGCCGTCCAGAAGATATTATCCAAGAAGTACGTCATTTAGCTGCTCAAGGCTACAAAGAAATTACGCTTCTAGGCCAAAACGTTAATGCATACGGAAAAGATTTTGAAGACATGACGTACGGCTTAGGTGACTTAATGGACGAAATCCGTAAAATTGACGTTGCTCGTATCCGTTTTACAACAAGTCATCCTCGTGACTTTGATGACCGTTTAATTGAAGTTCTTGCTAAAGGTGGAAATCTTGTCGATCACATTCACTTGCCTGTTCAATCAGGAAGCAGTGATATCTTAAAAATTATGGCACGAAAATATTCTCGTGAACATTATTTAGAGCTTGTTCGTAAAATTAAAGAAGCCATTCCAACGGCATCATTAACAACTGATATTATTGTTGGTTTCCCAAATGAAACGGATGAGCAGTTTGAAGAAACAATGTCGCTATATCGTGAGGTTGAATTTGATAGTGCTTATACGTTTATTTATTCACCTCGTGAAGGTACGCCGGCTGCTAAGATGCAAGACAACGTACCAATGGAAGTGAAAAAAGAGCGTCTTCAGCGTTTAAATGCTCTTGTAAATGAAATTTCTGCAAAGAAATTGAAGGAATATGAAGGTAAAGTTGTCGAAGTATTAGTAGAAGGTGAAAGTAAAAATAATCCGGAAGTATTAGCAGGCTACACGGAAAAAAGTAAGCTTGTAAACTTCAAAGCACCTAAGTCAGTGATTGGGCAACTTGTAAAAGTAAAAGTTACAAAAGCCAAAACATGGACATTAAACGGGGAAATGGTAGAAGAAACAGCAGAGGTGAAGTAATATGGCGCAGTATAACAAGAGTGACGTAATTAAACGTGCTCAGGAGCTGGCAAAAATGATTGCTGAAACGGAAGAAGTAGATTTCTTCAAGCGTGCCGAAGCTCAGCTTAACGAAAATCAAAAAGTGCGTGAAACCATTGCAAGCATTAAAAGTTTGCAAAAACAAGCTGTTAATTTCCAACATTATGGTAAGACAGAAGCGTTAAAACAAGTGGAGGCAAAAATCGATCGTTTACAGGAAGAGCTGGATGAACTGCCGATTATTCAGCAGTTTCAAGAGTCTCAAATAAACGTGAATGATTTGCTTCAACTTGTCGCTAACACTATTTCAAACACAGTAACAGATGAAATTATTGTGTCAACAGATGGTGATTTACTGCGCGGTGAAACAGGTTCACAGGTGCGAAACAGCCCTGGATCTAGCTGCTCATAAAGAAAAAATGCCTTAGCAAATTGCTGAGGCATTTTTTTGTGCATCACGTGTGCATTATGTGGCATGAAAATTGGGCAGATTTTCTCTCTAATAATTGTCACGTTTTTCTATATCCTTGCATACAATGGAACATAGGTTTTTTATGCCTTAAACCTAGTTTCTTAAAAATAATGTGCAAACAAGTGAATGAGCCTGCATAGGATGAAATGAAGATAGTTTGAGGAGGGTATGCTCACATGTCACAACACTATAGAGAAATTATTACAAAAGCAGTCGTAGGTAAAGGTCGCAAGTTTACACAATCGTCTCATACGCTTGCACCGAAAAATCGACCAACAAGCATCTTAGGATGCTGGGTGATTAACCATGAGTACAAAGCAAAGAAAAGCGGCAGCAATGTAGAAGTTGACGGCAGATATGATATTAACATCTGGTATTCGTACAATAATAATACAAAAACCGAAGTTTGGACGGAAACCGTATCATACAAAGATAATATTAAGCTGCGCTATAAAGACGAAGATTCGATTGGAGACGATTACGAAGTAATTGTTCGCGTGCTGCAGCAGCCAAATTGCCTAGAGTGCACAATTTCACCAAATGGCAATAAAACGATTGTTCAAGTAGAGAGAGAATTGTTGGCGGAAGTGATTGGCGAAACCAAGGTTTGTGTTGCAGTAAATCCGAAAGGCTGCGATGATGAAGACGAGTTTGATTTAGACGTAGATGACGATGAATTTGAAGATTTAGATCCTGATTTTATATTAGGAGACGATGAGTAACTAGGAAGAAGTTCTTCCTAGTTTTTTTATTTTTACTATTTTAAGAAAATTCTTATAAAAATAAAAAAATATATTGCTTTTTGTCGAATGCGCAGTGTATAGTAAATCTAAAGAAAATAATGCATTAATTTTCAGAAAATTTAGTTATATCAGATAAGTATTTTTTGGGGGGTTACTATGAGCTTATTTCGTAAAAAATCAATTCAAACGTTAATTAGTGAAACCAACTCTAAAGGTGTTAAATTAAAAAAGGATTTAGGCGCTTTCGATTTAACGATGTTAGGAATTGGAGCCATTATCGGAACCGGAATTTTTGTATTAACGGGCGTAGCTGCCGCTGAACATGCCGGTCCAGCTTTAGTTATATCTTTCATTATGTCAGGACTTGCGTGTGTGTTTGCAGCTCTTTGTTATGCGGAGTTTGCCTCAACAGTTCCCGTTTCAGGAAGTGCATACACTTACAGTTATGCAACATTTGGTGAATTAATCGCTTGGATTTTAGGGTGGGATCTTATCTTGGAATACGGTCTTGCTTCTTCTGCTGTAGCGAGCGGATGGTCGGGGTATTTTCAAGGATTGTTAGCAGGGTTTGGCATACATTTTCCAAAAGCTTTAACAAGTGCATACAATCCTGCAAACGGCACGTACATTGATATTCCAGCAATTATGATTGTTTTCTTAATTACCTTGCTTTTAACACAAGGAGTAAAAAAATCTTCACGTTTTAATGCTATCATGGTTATTATTAAACTGGCTGTTGTACTTCTGTTTATCGGGGTAGGGGTTAGCTATGTTAAGCCAGAAAACTGGACGCCGTTTATGCCGTTTGGTTTCTCGGGAGTAGCGACAGGAGCAGCAACTGTATTCTTCGCCTACATTGGATTTGATGCTGTAGCAACAGCGGCCGAGGAAGTACGTAAGCCTCAGCGAGATATGCCAATTGGAATCATCGCATCTCTTGCGATTTGTACAGTCCTTTATATCGTCGTATCGCTTATCTTAACAGGAATCGTCCCTTATACTGAATTAAATGTTAAAAACCCTGTAGCATTTGCTTTAAGCTACATTAATCAAGACTGGGTAGCAGGATTTATTTCATTAGGTGCAATTGTTGGTATTACAACGGTATTACTCGTTATGATGTATGGACAAACTCGTTTATTTTATGCGATCAGTCGAGATGGTCTATTGCCGAAGCCTTTTTCAAAAATCAGTGAGAAAAAACAAACGCCAGTAGTAAATACGTGGATTACATGTTTACTAGTATCTATCTTCTCTGGTTTAGTACCATTAGGAAGATTAGCAGAGTTAACAAATATCGGTACTCTTTTTGCTTTCATGACTGTATCAATTGGAATTTTATATTTACGTAAATCAAAACAAACTTCAGAATCGACTGGTTTCCGCGTACCGTTCGTGCCGGTGGTTCCAATTTTAGCTTTTGTGTTCTGTTTATACTTAGCACTTCAGCTTCCAAAGTTAACATGGATTAGTTTCGTAATTTGGCTTGTACTAGGGCTAGTGGTTTACTTCTTATACGGACGTAAGCATAGTCATTTGAACAGCAGTAAGTAATGAAAAGCTTCGGACAAGCTTCTTCCTTCGTCCGAAGCTTTTTTATTTGTTTGATGAAAAGAAATTGAAGATTGTTCTATTTGAATAAATTAAGTTTAAGAAAGACTTATGTTATAATACGTGTAGCAAAAACGCACAACTAGATGTGGTATGGAGGAATAGTATGGCAGCGTATACGCCAATGATACAGCAATATTTGAGAATTAAGGCAGAGTATCAAGATGCCTTTTTATTTTTTAGATTAGGTGATTTTTATGAAATGTTCTTTGAAGATGCTACAACAGCTTCTCAAGAACTTGAAATAACATTAACAAGTCGAGACGGAGGAGGACAAGAGCGAATTCCGATGTGCGGGGTTCCGTATCACTCTGCTCCTACGTATATCGAGCGTTTAATTGAAAAGGGATTTAAAGTAGCTATTTGTGAGCAGGTAGAAGACCCTAAGCATGCAAAAGGTGTTGTAAAGCGAGAAGTGGTGCAGGTGATTTCACCCGGAACACTGATGAACGAACGCGGACTGCATGAAAAGGAAAATAACTATATTTGTTCTGTTACTGCGTTCGAGGATCAAACGTTTGGTCTTGCTCTTTCTGATTTGTCTACAGGAGAAAACAGCGTAACGCTTGTTAGTTCGTTTCACGATATCGTCTCAGAAATTTATGCAAAAGAAGCAAAAGAAGTCGTTGTAAGCTCTGAGTTTCCTGCTGACTTATTACAAACACTAAAAGAGCGCATGACGATTACCATTTCTTATGAGAATAGTACAGATCAAGTAGAAGGACTAGATTATTTAGTAGAGTCGCTTCAGCAGCAAAAGCTTATTACAACGTTTGCGCGTATTCTTCAGTATTTAACTCGCACGCAGAAGCGTTCGCTTGAGCACTTACAGCCCGTGCAGTTTTATCAAATCAATGAATATATGAAAATTGATTTGTTCTCTAAGCGAAACCTAGAGTTAACCGAAACGATTCGTTCAAAAGGAAAGAAAGGCTCGCTTCTATGGCTATTAGACCAGACCGTTACGGCAATGGGCGGCCGTTTATTAAAAAATTGGATTGACCGTCCGCTTTTAAAACAAGCGGATATTGATAATCGTTTGAATATGGTAGATGTCTTAATGAAACAGTTTTTTGAACGAGAAGAACTGCGTGAGTTGCTAAAAGACGTATATGATTTAGAACGCTTAGCTGGTCGAGTAGCTTTTGGGAATGTAAATGCTCGTGATTTAATTCAATTAAAAAAATCATTGCAAAATGTGCCTCATATTCAAGAGGTTGTGAATCGTTTGAATCATCCTTATGCCACAAAGCTTGTTGAAGACATTGATCCTTGTGAGCGATTAGCTAATCTTCTTGAAAGAGGATTAAAAGAGCACCCTCCGTTGTCAATTAAAGAAGGAGACATTATTAATGACGGCTATCATGAACAGCTTGATCAATACCGAGATGCAAGCCGAAACGGAAAAACGTGGATTGCATCACTTGAACAGCAAGAGCGTGAGAAAACAGGGATTCGCTCACTGAAAATTGGTTATAATCGTGTGTTCGGCTATTATATAGAAGTAACGCGGGCAAATCTGCATCTTTTGCCTGAAGGAATGTATGAACGAAAACAGACGTTAACCAATGCAGAACGTTTTATTACGCCTGAGCTGAAAGAAAAAGAAGCGCTGATTTTAGAAGCGGAAGAGAAAATTGTAGAGCTGGAATATGAATTGTTTTTACAAATTCGTGAAGAAGTAAAAGCATATATTCCAAGGCTGCAAGAACTTGCTAAAAAAGTAAGTGAGCTTGACGTACTGCAGTGCTTTGCAAAAATCAGTGAAGAACGTCATTACACGAAGCCTATTTTTTCAAGTGAAGACATTTCGATTCAAAACGGACGCCATCCAGTAGTAGAAAAAGTAATGAATTCGCAGGAATATGTGCCAAACGACTGTCAAATGACGGATGATAGTTCAATTTTACTGATTACAGGACCAAATATGTCTGGTAAAAGTACGTACATGCGTCAGGTCGCTTTAACGGCGATATTAGCTCAAATTGGCTGTTTTGTGCCAGCTGACGAAGCGGTTCTGCCAATTTTTGATCAAGTGTTTACACGTATCGGAGCGGCTGATGACTTAATTTCAGGCCAAAGTACGTTTATGGTCGAGATGCTAGAAACGAAGAATGCAGTGACAAATGCCACTCAGTCGAGTCTGATCCTGTTAGATGAAATTGGACGGGGCACGTCTACGTATGACGGAATGGCTCTTGCTCAAGCAATTATTGAATACGTTCATAAACATATTGGCTGTAAGACACTATTTTCTACTCATTATCATGAATTAACCGTACTCGATGAGTCGCTTTCTGCGCTTAAAAATGTTCATGTAAGCGCGGTTGAAAAAAATGGGAAAGTCGTCTTTTTACACAAAATCAAAGATGGTGCCGCAGATAAAAGCTATGGTATTCACGTAGCGGAACTAGCAGAACTTCCAGGTCCGCTTCTAGAGCGAGCTCGCGTCATCTTACACGATTTAGAACAATTTTCTGAGCGTGAACCTTTACATCAGGCTCCAAAAAGAGAAGAGATAACACAACAAGTTCCACAAGAAGGTGCTTCTTTGGTTCAAGAAGAACGTGCAGATCGTAAAAAAGCAGATGAAGCCAATCAGCTTTCGTTCTTTGAAATAGAAGAGAAAAAAGAAAAGCCTGCGCTTTCAAAACGAGAAAAAGCAATTATCGATCGTTTAAAAGAGCTGGATATTTTAGAAATGACGCCTTTAGACGCAATGAATGCGATGTATGAACTGCAAAAATCATTAAAAAAGAAATAGATTGAGAGGAGTGAGTCTGTGGGTAAAATTGTGCAGCTTTCAGACGAACTTTCAAATAAAATTGCTGCCGGAGAGGTTGTTGAACGACCTGCTTCGGTGGTGAAAGAACTAGTCGAAAATGCTATTGATGCAAACAGTACAGTTATTGAAATTGAACTAGAAGAAGCTGGGCTTTCAAAAATTCGTATATTGGATAATGGAGACGGCATTGCTTCTGAAGACTGCTTGACCGCTTTTAAAAGACATGCGACAAGTAAAATCAAAACAGAACAAGATTTATTTCGAATTCGAACGTTAGGATTTCGCGGTGAAGCTTTGCCAAGTATTGCTTCGGTTTCAATGCTTGAACTCAAAACGAGTACGGGAGAAGAAGCCGGCACTCACCTTAAACTTAGAGGCGGAGAAATCGTTCATCACGAATTAACGTCAAGCCGAAAAGGTACCGAACTTGTTATTGAAAACCTATTTTTTAACACACCTGCACGTTTAAAATATATGAAGACGGTAAACACGGAGCTTGGTAACGTAACGGATGTCGTCAATCGCCTTGCGATGTCTCATCCTGAAGTTTCAATTCGGCTGATGCATCAAGGAAGACAGCTTCTGTATACGAACGGAAGCGGAGATGTGCGCCAAGTGCTTGCAGCTATTTATGGAATGGCAGTGGCCAAAAAAATGATTCCGATTAACGTTCAGTCTCTTGATTATGAAGTGAATGGTTACGTGGCTCTTCCTGAAATTACACGAGCTTCTCGCAACTATATGTCCACCATTATTAACGGTCGTTTTGTTAAAAACTACGGGTTGTTAAAAGCGGTACAGCAGGGCTATCATACCCTTTTACCTATCGGCCGTTTTCCAATCGTGTTTTTAACCATTACAATGGACCCTTTGTTAGTGGACGTGAATGTTCATCCAGCGAAACTAGAAGTGCGTTTAAGTAAAGAAGCGGAGCTGTTTGAGCTTATTGAACAAGGAGTAAAAGCTGCTTTTAAAAAGCAGCAGTTAATTCCGGATGCTGTAGTACCAACCAAGTCAAAATCAGCTGTGCAGCCAACTGAGCAGCAGACCTTTACATTTGATCATCAGTCTAAACCGTCTGGCTATCAGCCGTCTGATACGGTTCGCGAGCCTAGCTTTAAGGAGACTACCGTTCGTGTAGACGAGATCATGCCGCCTGTTAAAACAGAGGTCATACGTCAAGATGAAGAACTTGAACCAACGTTTCGAGAAATAGAACACTATGAAGAATCGGTGGAAGAAAACGCACCTATTCCAGAAACAAACCGTTCAGCCAAAGAGCAGCCAGAACCGCGTGTTCCTGCGATGTACCCAATTGGACAAATGCACGGAACGTATATTTTGGCGCAAAATGAAAAAGGATTATTTATTATTGATCAGCACGCGGCGCAGGAGAGAATTAAGTACGAATATTTTAAGCGAAAGCTTGGAGAAGTAGATTCAGAAGTTCAAGAACTGCTTATGCCGCTTACGCTAGAGTTCTCGGGAAATGAAGCCTTGATTTTAGAAGAATACAAAGACATGCTTGCTGAAGTAGGAGTCTTTTTAGAACCGTTTGGACAAAACTCCTATATCGTTCGTTCACATCCGCAGTGGTTTCCAAAAGGAGAGGAACAGGAAACCATTGAAGAGATGATTCAGCAAATCTTTACGATGAAACGAGTCAATATCGAGAAGTTACGAGAAGAAGCGGCTATTATGATGAGCTGTAAAGGATCGATTAAAGCGAATCATCATTTGCGAAACGATGAGATTTTTGCTTTACTTGAAACGTTAAGAAAAACAACGGATCCATTTACGTGTCCGCACGGACGACCAATTATTATTCATCATTCGACGTATGAAATGGAAAAAATGTTTAAGCGAGTGATGTAAGCAATGCGGCTAGCTGTAGCTAGCCGTTTTGTTGAATAAATCATGGCCATTTGGATAAAATGGAATGATGTGAATGCCTATAGATGAAAGTAGTGTTGTTATGACGGGAGAGAAACCAAAACTTATTGTCATTATTGGACCAACTGCGGTTGGTAAAACAAAATTAAGCATTGAACTTGCCAAACAGTTAGACGGTGAAATTATTTCAGGTGATTCAATGCAAATTTATAAAGGGATGGATATCGGAACAGCAAAGGTGTCAGAAGAAGAGATGCAGGGTGTTCCCCATTACCTGATCGATATTAAGGAGCCGGATGAATCGTTTTCTGTGGCAGAATTTCAAGAGATTGTAAGAAAACAAATCGATGATATTCATGCTAGAGGAAAAATGCCGATGATTGTTGGAGGGACGGGTCTTTATATTCAATCCGTTATTTATGATTATCAGTTCACAGAAACGCCTAGTGATGAAAAAGTTCGTGAACGAATGGAAGTATTTATTAAAGCTCATGGCATTGATCCCCTGTATGAGAAGCTCAAAGAAATTGACCCAGACAGTGCGGCTGCTATTCATAAAAATAACCATCGCCGTGTAATTCGAGCGCTTGAAGTTTATGAAGTAACCGGCAAAAAATTCAGTGACTATACAAAAGAACAGTCGCAAGAGTTATTATACGATGTAACCATTATTGGACTTACAATGGATCGAGACGTATTATATGAGAGAATTAATCACCGAGTCGATATGATGATGCAGGCTGGACTGCTTGAGGAAGTCAAATCATTGTACGAAAGTGGTCTGCATGATGTACAATCAATTCAAGCTATCGGCTACAAAGAGCTTTATGCTTATTTTGAGGGACGCTGTACGCTCGAAGAAGCCGTTGAACAGTTGAAACAAAATTCACGCAGATATGCAAAGCGTCAGTTAACATGGTTTCGAAATAAAATGCCTGTAAAATGGATAGAGATGGAAGTTGACAAATTCCCCGAAAAGTTTGCTGAAATTTTTACATATATTGCAGGAAAGCTGAAGAAAGAAGCGAATTAAGTAAACAGATAGAGAAACGAGGAGGCCGAATAATGAAACAATCAGTTAATATTCAAGATCAATTTTTAAATCAATTACGTAAAGAAAATATCTATGTGACGGTATTTCTTTTAAATGGTTTTCAATTAAGAGGACTAATTAAAGGATTTGATAATTTTACTGTGCTAATTGAATCTGAAGGAAAACAGCAGCTGATTTATAAACATGCGATTTCGACATTTGTACCAAATAAAAATATTACAGTAGAACTTGAATAGAGATTAAAGAGAAGCATCCGCATATTCGGATGCTTTTTTTATGTAAATAAAGGCTTAGAAAAGTTTCTTAACATTGTTTTTACTCATTGAACATAAACCTTATAATAGACGATTATTTCTTCGGTAATAAGAGATCATTGTCTTCGTATCGTTCATCGCATGCAGCTATGCGATACAGAGAAGTGGGATGAAACGAGAGGTGAACATGGTGGAACAGCCGATAACTCTTAAAAATAATGGGCAGATTAATATCATTTTAAATAATGAAACAAAAAAGGAAAAATCGTATACGACATCAATTCCGCGTCCTGCCAAAAAAGCTGTGATAAATCATGAGCCGCTTCGGGAAATTGAACGAGAAATGAGCGGACTGGTTGGAATGGAAGAATTGAAAAAAATGATAAAAGAAATATATGCGTGGCTATATATTAACAAAAAAAGAGAGGAACAGGGCTTAAAAGCGGGAAAGCAGGCGCTGCATATGATGTTTAAAGGAAATCCAGGAACAGGGAAAACGACGGTAGCCCGCCTGCTGGGTAAATTATTTTTGAATATGAACATCTTGTCTAAAGGACATTTAATTGAAGCAGAGCGTGCAGATTTAGTTGGAGAATACATTGGTCATACCGCTCAGAAAACGAGAGATCTTGTAAAAAAAGCGCTTGGAGGTATTTTATTTATCGATGAGGCTTATTCTCTTGCAAGAGGGGGAGAAAAAGATTTTGGAAAAGAAGCGATTGATACATTGGTCAAACATATGGAAGATTCAAATGATAAGTTTGTATTGATTTTAGCTGGTTATCCAAGAGAAATGGAAAATTTCTTAAGTCTTAATCCAGGACTGCGCTCTAGGTTTCCGTTTATTTTTGATTTTCCGGATTATGACGTTAATGAACTGATGGACATTGCGGGTCACATGATGAATGACAGGCAGTATCAGTTTAGTACAGAGGCCTATAAAAAGCTAAAAGATCATTTTATGGACGTGAAGTACAATCAGACGCCTAGGGATTTTAGTAACGGTCGATATGTGCGAAACATTATTGAACGTTCCATACGTACTCAATCCATGAGGCTTTTAGAAGAAGAAAGCTTTGAACGCAACGAGCTTTTAACTTTAACGTCAAGCGATATTCAGCTGTGAAAAAAAGCCTTTCGTCATGAAAGGCTTTTTTCTACATATTTGGTTGTCGAATGGTTTTAATCGGCAGGCGCCATTTGTAAATGTATGAACACATCCGAAGGCCTACAAGCAAGATAAATAACGTATAAAGTTCTACAGGCGTGTTTGTAATATGGAGGCCTACGCTAAATCCTGCGATAATCGCCCATACGGCATAAATTTCATCTTTAAGAACAGTAGGCTTTCGGCGTGCTAATAAATCTCGGATAATCCCCCCGCCGCTTCCTGTTAAGACCGCAGCTACAATAACCGCGCTAAGCGGATGGTTCATATGAGTGGCATAAAGCGCTCCTTGAATCGCGAATGCTGCAAGGCCAATGGCGTCCGAGAAATTTCCCCATCGCTTCCAATGTTTTAAGATATTGTTTGGAAATAAAAAAGTGGCAGTGATAGATAATAAAGCAATTTGAAAAAAGAGTTCTTGTTCCCAAAGGGCAGACACCGGTACACCGATAAGCAGGTTTCGAATGGCTCCTCCGCCAAAAGCCGTTACGATTCCGAGTATGTAAACGCCTAAAATATCATATTCCTCTTCCATCGCAATGAAAGCTCCGCTGATTGCAAAAGCAATCGTTCCAATAATGCTAAGTACGTCCCAAGTCATGATGCTATCCCCTTTATTCTGTTTTCACCAAGTAGCGACTATTATTTTAAAATCAGGCAGCCTGATTCAAATTTCGATAAGTAAACCAATTCAAATTGTATACAGAATTTCGTGATATTTCAATGTTTTTTTAATCATCGTTTTATAGATTTTAAAAAGGGTGTTAAACTAGTAAAAGACAATGTATTCTGTCTCTTTTGCAAAGATGGAGAAATGGAGATTTTTTTGATATGATATGAATGATTTGTCAATTTAATAGTAAGGGAAGGAAAAATCTTTGACAGCAGAAATGAATACTGAACTTGAACGCGTAATTTTAGTCGGATGTCAGCTTCATGACGATGACGAACGTTTTGAATATTCAATGGATGAGCTAGCATCTTTAACTGAGACTGCAAAAGGCGAAGTGCTGGTAAGGTTAACGCAAAAGCGCGATCGCATTCATCCAGCTACTTATATTGGAAAAGGGAAAGTAGAAGAACTTGTGGCTCTTGAAGAAGAGTTAGAGCCTGATTTAATTGTATTTAATGATGAATTGTCACCGAGTCAAATCCGCAATTTGTCAGCAGGGTTATCTGCGCGTGTTATTGACCGCACGCAGCTGATTTTGGATATCTTCGCACAGCGTGCTCAAACGCGAGAAGGAAAAATGCAGGTGGAACTTGCTCAATTAAATTATCTGCTGCCTAGGTTAGTAGGACAAGGTACCGCTTTGTCGCGTCTTGGAGGCGGAATTGGAACGAGAGGTCCTGGTGAAACGAAACTTGAAAGTGACCGCAGACATATTCGCCGTAAAATTGATGAAATTAAGCGTCAGTTAAAGACAGTGGTAAGTCACCGCGAACGTTATCGAGAAAGACGTAAGCGTAATCATGTCTATCAAATTGCAATTGTGGGCTATACGAACGCTGGTAAATCGACGATCTTTAACCGCTTAACAGAAGCTGGTATTTTTGAAGAAAATCAGCTGTTTGCAACTCTTGATCCAACGACAAGACAGTATACGCTTCCGTCAGGATTAACGGCGCTGTTAACGGATACGGTTGGATTTATTCAAGATCTTCCAACAACGTTAGTAGCCGCGTTCCGTTCAACACTTGAAGAAGTAACCGAAGCTGACCTTGTTCTGCACGTGGTAGATTCATCTAATCCAGATTACAACAACCACGAAAAAACAGTGCATCGCTTACTAGAAGAGCTGAACGTAACGGACATTCCGATGCTGACAGTTTACAATAAAGAAGATATGCAGCATGAACTATTTGTCCCATCCGCTTCAACATCGTTATCAATGAGCGCTTTTAAAGCTACGGATTTAGTGAAGCTTGGGGAAAGAATTCAAGAAGAAATGAAAAAAGAAATGGCGTTTTTTCATGTGCTGCTGCCGGCTTATGAAGGAAAAATGCTCGCTGAACTAAAAACGGTCTCTATTCTTGAGTCGTTAAAGTTCAATGAAGAAACTGAGAAGTATCAGTGCAAAGGGTATATTGCAAAAGAGCATCCCCTTTACAAAAAGCTACAAACGCTTGAAGAAAGTTGAGGAACAAAGAAATGATGTTTGATCAGTTAAAAAATGGGGCACGCATTCGGGAACTTGCTGCAAAAGTAGAAAAGCAGATTAAGCCCGTACATGAGAAAATTGACGAGCGTATTGAAGCAAATCAATTTCGAGTGCTGCAAAGCTTTCAGCAAAACCGAGTGAGTGATTCACATTTTAATCCGACAACGGGGTATGGCTACGACGATCTAGGCCGCGATACGTTGGAGAAAGTATATGCGGACGTTTTTGGAACAGAAGCATGTCTAGTGCGTCCGCAAATTATTTCAGGCACGCATGCAATCGGCATTTCGCTGTTTGGTGTACTGCGTCCTGGAGATGAACTATTATATATAACCGGAAAGCCTTATGACACGCTTGAAGAAATCGTTGGCATACGAGGAAGCGGTGTAGGTTCTTTAAAAGAATATAACATTAGCTATAAATCAGTAGATTTAACTGAGGAAGGTCAAGTGGATTTTGAAGAAGTGAAAGCGTCTATTCATGAGCATACAAAGATGATAGGCATTCAGCGTTCAAAAGGGTACGGCATTCGTCCTTCTTTTACAGTCGCTCAAATAAAAGAAATGATTTCGTTTGTAAAGAGCATTAAGCCTGACGTTGTTGTATTTGTTGACAACTGCTACGGTGAATTTGTAGAAACAATCGAGCCAACGCATGTAGGAGCAGATTTGATGGCGGGGTCGCTTATTAAGAACCCTGGTGGAGGTCTCGCTAAAATCGGTGGCTATATTGCAGGACGAAAAGACCTAGTGGAAGCTTGTTCATACCGAATGACAACTCCTGGAATCGGTGCAGAAGCTGGAGCGACGCTGTATAGCTTGCAAGAAATGTATCAAGGGTTCTTCTTGGCGCCGCACGTAGTAGGTCAAGCCTTAAAAGGAGCGGTTTTCTCATCCGCTATGTTTGAAGAGCTTGGTATGCAAAGTGAACCGAAGTGGGACAGTGAACGAACAGATTTAATTCAATCCGTTCAGTTTGATGACCGCGCTAAAATGGTGGCTTTTTGTCAGGCAATTCAATTCGCTTCGCCAATTAATTCACACGTAACGGCGTATCCTGCTTATATGCCAGGGTATGAAGATGATGTGATTATGGCAGCAGGAACGTTTATACAAGGAGCGAGCCTCGAGCTTACGGCAGATGGTCCTATCAGGCCGCCTTATGTCGCTTACGTGCAGGGTGGATTAACGTATGCTCATGTAAAAGTAGCAATATGCATGGCGGTAGATCAATTACTGACAAAAGAACTTTTATAAGATAGAAAGATTATTTCTCCCCGTTAAGAAGGAAAAAAATAAGCTATAAAAATAAACGAAGTGCTATTTATTTGTATAGAAAAAATGTTCAGAAAAATTTATGTTAGAATTACTAACATTCGGTTGACAGGTGAACTAACATAGCATACAATGTAAATAGTTAATCCAAAGGAGGAACTGAAATGAGTGACAACATTCGAAGAAATACGCCACTTTTCCCGATTGGAATTGTGATGCAGTTAACTGAGTTGTCTGCTCGCCAAATTCGCTACTATGAAGAACATGAATTAGTTGCACCGGTAAGAACAGAGGGAAATCGACGACTATTCTCATTTAACGATGTTGATAAGCTGCTTGAAATCCGCGATCTAATCGAACAAGGTGTAAACTTAGCAGGTGTAAAACAGCTGTTTCATCTTCAAAAGGAGCAAAAAGGGCATAAGCAAGAAGAAAAAGTTGTGGCAGAAACAGCAAAGCCAGAATTAACGGACGATGAGTTGCGAAAAATGCTTCGTGCAGAACTTATGCAAGCAGGCCGTTTTAATCGAGCAACTTTAAATCAAGGAGATATGTCCAGGTTCTTTCATTAATAAAGTTATCAATATTTATGCCGTTCGTATATGAGGGGTATAGATTATAAATATTATATAGAGATTTAGGGGAGGATCACACGATGGCAAAGTACACAAAAGAAGATATTTTCCGCAAAGTTCAAGAAGAGAATGTAAAATATATTCGTCTTCAGTTCACTGACATTTTAGGAACAATTAAAAACGTTGAAATTCCAGTAAGTCAATTAGAAAAAGCGTTAGACAACAAAATGATGTTTGACGGTTCTTCTATTGAAGGGTTTGTACGTATTGAAGAATCAGATATGTACCTATTCCCGGATATTGATACATTTGTTATTTTCCCTTGGACATCTGAAAAAGGTAAAGTAGCACGTTTTATTTGTGACATCTACAATGCAGATAGAACTCCGTTTGATGGCGATCCACGTAATAACTTAAAACGTGTGTTAAAAGAGATGGAAGAGTTAGGATTTACTGATTTTAACCTTGGACCTGAGCCAGAGTTCTTCTTATTCAAATTAGACGAAAAAGGCGAACCTACATTAGAATTAAATGATAAAGGTGGCTACTTCGACTTAGCGCCAACTGACCTTGGTGAAAACTGCCGTCGTGACATCGTATTAGAGCTTGAAGAAATGGGCTTTGAAATTGAAGCATCTCACCATGAGGTAGCTCCTGGACAACATGAGATCGACTTCAAATATGCTGCTGCATTAAAAGCTTGTGATGATATCCAAACGTTCAAACTTGTTGTAAAAACAATTGCACGTAAACATGGCTTACATGCTACATTTATGCCAAAACCATTATTTGGTGTGAACGGTTCAGGTATGCACTGTAACGTTTCATTATTCAAAGATGGCCAAAACGCATTTTATGATGAGAACGGTAATCTAGAGCTAAGTGATACTGCTCGTCAATTTATCGCAGGTATCATCAAGCACGCACACAGCTTTACAGCAGTAACAAATCCTACTGTAAACTCTTATAAGCGTCTAGTACCTGGATATGAGGCTCCTTGTTATGTTGCATGGTCTGCTCGCAACCGTAGCCCATTAATCCGTATCCCAGCTTCTCGCGGCGTAGGAACTCGTGTTGAAGTACGTAGCGTAGACCCAGCTGCTAACCCATATTTAGCAATGGCTGTTCTATTAAAAGCTGGTTTAGATGGAATCAAGAACAATCTTGAAGCTCCAAAACCTATTGATCGTAATATCTATGTAATGACAAAAGAAGAGCGTGTTGAAGAAGGTATCGTAGATTTACCTGCAACATTAGCTCAAGCTTTAGATAGCTTCCAATCAAACGAAGTGATGGTTTCTGCATTAGGTGAACACTTAGCAGAGCACTTCGTTGAAGCGAAAGAAATCGAGTGGGATATGTTCCGTACACAAGTTCACCCTTGGGAACGTGACCAATACATGAGCCAATATTAATTTTTAAAAGTCGGAGAGATCGTTTGTACGTTCTCTCCGACTTTTTTGTTTTTCACAATGAATAAATAATATTCTGCATACGTAAATTGAATAATATAGCTTGTTTATAAAAAAGCTGCCTGTCGTATAATTTACAGGGAGCTTTTTTATTGTTTTGTTACATACAAGAAAGAATTTGTTTACATGAATCAAAAAGGATAAGCTTTTTGTCTCATTGAATCTATATGTAAAAGTAGTGTATAACAGATAGTGAGATTGTTTATGTGTTCACTCTGCACTGTATTTCAGTATAACTTCAGAGAGTTTTCAGCCAATCATAGTATCGTTAGAAAATACTGTTGGAGAGGAATGTAATAAAAATGAAAGAAGGAAATTTCTTTAAAGGTTTAGTGATAGGGATATTGATAAGCATTCCAATTTGGATTATTCTCATTGTTGTAGGCGTTCTGCTTTTTAAATAGGTCCTAACGTTATAAATAATAGACCCTCCTGATCTATACTTTAATCAACCAGAATAGAATTTGGACCAAAAGTATGTTAGGGGGAGGGAACCGCACGATGAATTGTGTGGATTTTTTTATTGGTAGGATGAACGTAGATTTCATCTATTTAGTTGCTTCTAGCAGTTGATTGGAGGGACTCATGCGGGAAAAGCGGAATAGGTGAGACTCCGCAGTAGCGCACGCGACGAGGAGGCTCACCAGCCTCCCGCGGAAAGCGAAGCCTTGCACGGAATTCACCAGCGATGTAACGAGCCATCCATACTAGCGCATTTATCCCATTTGTTCGTTTTTAGGTTGAAGTGATTTCGTTATGTCTCAATCTCCTTTTTTAGTAATTTTTCACTAAGTAGGCTAGTATACGTAGCACTTTTTTCCCTCATGCATATGTTAGCAATAAGGAGGGACAAGTAATATGAAAAAAATCTATCTTGATGCAGGGCATGGTGGGGCAGATGCAGGAGCAGTTGGAGCGAATGGACTGTATGAAAAAAACTTAGTGTTAAAAATTCAACAATATTTAATAAGCTATTTAAATAGCACTTACAGTGACTTTACGATTAAAACCACCCGTACCACAGATACTTTTTTATCGTTATCTCAGCGCGCTTCTCAAGCTAATTCGTGGGGAGCAGATGCATTTATGTCTATTCACGTAAATGCCGGTGGAGGAACAGGATACGAAGATTATGTTTATAGAAGCGCTAGCAATGCTAGTAAAACGTTTCAATCGATTGTGCACGGGCAAGTACAGCCAACGCTGCTGTCGTATAATCATCCGAATCGTGGACGAAAATCGGCCAATTATGCGGTGCTTCGCTTAACAAATATGCCTGCAGTACTAACTGAAATAGCTTTTATTGATAGGAGCGCCGATGCAGCACTTCTTCAAAATGAAGCTTTTTTAAAAAGCATGGGTGAATCGTATGCAAAAGGAATTGCCGTATATTTAAATTTACCTCGTCGTGCAGTTCCAAACCCAAATCCAACACCAACACCAAATCCATCACCTTCTGAACCAGGTGAAAAAACGTATACAATTAAGCAAGGAGATACGCTGTACAGTATTGCACAGAAGTACGGCATAACAGTACAAGCGCTTCAAGAAGCAAATACAGGGCTTTCTGATCCTTTAACACTACAGGTTGGAAAAACAATTGTTATTCCTTCAGGAACTTCACCAACACCTACTCCAACACCACCTTCTGAACAATATCCACTTCCCAATGGAATTTTAAAACAAGGCGATTCTGGAGAAGCAGTGAAACAGATTCAAAGAGCATTAAACGCGGTTAATTTTAAAGTAGGGTCAGTAGACGGAATATATGGAGTACAAACGAAAGATGCAGTCAGACGTTTTCAGCTTGTGTATTTTCCTTATGATGTAGATGGCATTTATGGTCCTCAAACGAAAAACAAGCTAGCAGCCGTTTTAAAAGCAAAAAGTTAAAGAAAGCAGGTCTTCTGTAAGCAGGCAGAAGGCCTTTTGTTTTCCCCTTAAAAGCGCCTTAAGCACTATTTTACCGTTTACGTAAAATAATGCTTTACAAACCATTTGTACGGGAGTATATTATCTAAGAACAAAGGATAGTTATGAAAGAAACATGTTATCGATCATACTCTTTAACCGAAAATTATATTGACCTGTTATCGCTTAATTCGTCAGAAGTGGGGGACCCAAATTTGTGCATTGTCACTTGGGGTGAATCCTTTTTTTAAAAGGTAGGGCTACTCTCATAGCCCGAATCCGACAGCTAACCCCATAAGCGTTTTGGAGAGGAGGTTTAAGCTGTGTAAAAACGCTGAGAACCCTTAGTGTTTTTTTGTGCGCTTTTTTAACATAAAAAGGTATTTTTTAGGGATAATATCACTTATTCATGAACTTGTAACGGAGCTTAGCAACGAACAGTGAATACTAGCTAAGCAATCATCGGAGGGAAATTACGTGAACTATTCAGTTCTCAAGAGATTATTGATTGGAAAGCCGCTCAAAACAAAAGAGTTAGGCGATCAAAAGCTTAGTAAGCTTAAAGCGCTGGCTATTTTATCATCAGATGCCTTATCTTCAGTGGCTTATGGAACAGAACAGATTTTGATTGTCCTTGCAACAGTGGGTGTGCTTGCCTATTGGTATTCGATTCCAATTGCGATTGGGGTATTGGTGCTGCTGACGGCTTTAATTCTTTCATATCGTCAAATTATTTATGCGTATCCGCAAGGCGGAGGAGCTTATATTGTTTCGAAAACCAATTTAGGAGAAAATCCTGGACTTATCGCTGGGGGATCACTGTTAGTAGATTATATTTTAACAGTTGCCGTGAGTGTTTCAGCAGGAACCGATGCTTTAACTTCGGCTTTTCCAACGCTGCATCACTATAACGTAGTAATTGCGTGTTTGCTGGTGATTTTTATTACGGTTTTAAATTTACGAGGTGTAACAGAATCCGCTTCTGTCTTAGCTTATCCGGTTTATTTATTTGTGATTGCTCTTATTTTGCTAATAGCGGTGGGCTTCTTCAAAATAGTGACAGGTCAAGTTTCACCTGAGCTTCATACATCTCTCGGTACCGTAGTGCCAGGTATTAGTTTGTTTTTATTATTAAAAGCTTTTTCATCAGGCT
The DNA here is from genome assembly GCF_045369295.1 of Priestia sp. 179-F W1.4 NHS. Lineage (NCBI taxonomy): Bacteria > Bacillati > Bacillota > Bacilli > Caryophanales > Bacillaceae > Priestia > Priestia sp. 179-F W1.4 NHS. Next base: position 796,282 of record NZ_JBIQFF010000001.1, read on the forward strand.
GTTCGGCATTGACTGGTGTCGAAGCTATTTCGAATGCAGTGCCTAACTTTAAAGATCCAGGTGCAAAAAATGCTGTTCATACATTAATGCTGATGGGCGGTATTTTAGCCGTTTTATTTTCTGGCATCACGTTTTTAGCTTATTGGCTTGGCATTTCTCCAAAAGCAGATGAAACGGTTGTATCACAAATTGCATCGAGTGTATTTGGACGAAATGGATTTTATTATTTTATTCAAGGTACCACAGCTCTGATTTTAGTACTAGCGGCGAATACAGGTTTTTCAGCTTTCCCTTTGCTTGCCGTAAACTTATCGTCTGATAAATACATGCCAAGAATGTTTCAAATTCGCGGCGATCGACTAGGCTATTCAAATGGAATTGTGACTCTGGGAATTGCTTCTATTGTCTTACTTGTCGCTTTTAAAGGAGCGACGGAACAATTAATTCCTCTTTATGCAGTTGGAGTGTTTATTCCATTTACGCTTTCTCAAACAGGCATGATTGTCAAATGGCTTAGAGAAAAGCCGGCCGGCTGGCAAGGAAAGCTAACCATTAACTTAATTGGTGCCCTCATTACCTTAACGGTGCTAATCATTTTGTTTACAACGAAGTTTTCACAAGTATGGTCCGTGCTTGTTTTCTTACCGGTTATCGTTTATATTTTTCATCGCATTCATACGCATTATGAAGCGGTAGGAGAGCAGCTTCGTATTAAGCAAGGAGAAAAGATTGGAAAGCTTGAAGGAAGTGTGGTCATTGTTCCTGTAGCAGGAATGACAAAGGTAGTGGAAAATTCATTGAACTATGCAAGAACGATTGGTGATACCGTTATTGCGGTGCACGTTGCTTTTGACCGAGAAAGCGAAAAGAGAATGGAAGAGAAGTGGGAAAAGTGGCAGCCTGATATTCGTATTGTTACGTTTCACTCTCAATACCGCAGTCTTGTGCGTCCGCTGTTTCGATTCATCGATATGGCTGAAGAAAAAGCCCGGGAAAATAATATGGCTATTACGGTTGTTATTCCGCAGTTCATCACGAAAAAAAGCTGGCAAAACATCCTTCATAATCAGTCCAGTCTGCTGTTAAAAGCACATTTGCTTTACCGTAAAAACGTAATCGTTACAACGGTACCTTATCGTTTTAAAAAATAATGAAACATGACTAAAAACCTCCAACTTATATGTTGGAGGTTTTTAATTTTTAAATTCACATACACTAACCATAATTGAATCTCATCAAAGGCACAAACGGAGGGATTGCATGAGTGAATTAATTAAGTTATTGCGAAAAGGAAATAAATCGGCCATGATGGCCGCTATAGTTAATACCATTATATCCATTATTAAAGGGATTGCTTTTGCTTTAACGGGAAATGTAGCGATGTTTGCTGAAACGATGCACAGCTTAGGAGACGCAGCAAATCAGTTCTTTGTTTTTATAGGTTCAGCATTAAGCAAAAAAGCTCCGACCAAACGATTTCCAAACGGATTTGGACGATTGGTTAATCTCGTTTTATTAGGGGCGGTTCTTGTAGTAGGAATTATGGCATTTGAAACGATTAAAGAAGGGTATCATCATATTCTTCATCCGACGAAGTCTTCAGGCTTTATTTTAAATATTGCAGTACTTGGCATCTCGGTATTACTTGAGATGTTTGTCCTCTTTAAGGCAATGAAAGAAATTTTGCACGATGTCGGAATGAATACTGCAGAGGTCAATGTTTTTACGCAAAGCTTTGTTCATCTAAAGAAAGCAAAGCCAGCAACTAAGCTTGTTTTTATGGAAGATCTGGTAGCCACTGGAGGAGGCGTATTGGCTTTAATTGCCGTTTTTATTTCGCGGTTTACGCCTTTTCATCAAGCTGAAGGAATTGCTTCTATGCTAATTGGTCTTATGATGTTTTTTGTAGTAGGACGAGTATTTTTAGATAACGCTGCTGGAGCGCTTGGTGAAGCAGATAAAGAAATGGAAATGAAAATTGGCGCCATTGTTATGCAAGATGTACAAGTGCGTGATATTCAAACGTTAATGGTGATGAAAGAAGGAGAAGAGCTTCACGTTGAATTAAAAGTAGAAATTGATCCTTCTTTAACAGTAGCAGAAGCGGATGATATTAAAGATCGTCTCGAAAATCGTATTTTACAGGAAAAAGGAATAACGGATGTCATTATTGAATTTGATGAAGATGATGGAATTCCTGACTGGGTGCCAAGCGATTTACAGCTTCAAAAAGAATAAAAAACAAGGAAGAAAACAGTTGTTTTCTTCCTTGTTTTTTTAGCTATATACTTTTTCACGCACGTTTTGAGAATCTGTTGAAGCCGCAGAAAAGTTAATAGTTTCACGTACAACGTAAATAGGTCTATTTTTACTTTCATCGTAAATTCTTGCGATGTATTGTCCCACTAGACCTAAACCAAGTAGCTGAATACCGCTAAAGAAAGTGATAGCTACCATAATCGAAGTCCAGCCAGGCTGAATATTTTCACCTATCAGCCAAACAACAATCGAATAACTTAAAACGAGAAGTGATACAAAAACTGATAACAAGCCAATAACCATTACTAAACGTAAAGGTTTCGTTGAAAACCCAATAATTCCATCTGAAGCAAACTTGATCATCTTTTTTAAAGGATATTTTGTTTCACCAGCAAAACGCTCATCGCGCTCATATTCTACATATGTTTGCCTGAAGCCGATCCAAGACATCATTCCTCTTACGAAACGATTGCGTTCAGTCATTTTTTTGAATACGTCCGCAACTTTTCGGTCGATAATACGAAAATCTCCCGTGTCTTTTGGGATTTCAATATCAGACATATAATTTAAAAAGCGATAAAAATACTTAGCCGTTGTCAATTTAAAAAAGGTCTCTCCGCTTCGCTTCTTGCGCTTTGCGTATACAATTTCATAGCCTTGCTGCCATTTAGCAATTAATTCAGGAATCATTTCAGGCGGATCCTGTAAGTCAGCATCAATAATTACGATAGCATCACCTTGAGCATAGTCAATACCTGCTGTGACGGCAGTTTGGTGCCCGAAATTACGGGCAAAATCAATAATTTTTACGTTAGAATCCATAGCTGCTACGTCCTTTAAGATTTCAATTGTTCGGTCTGTACTGCCGTCATTGACGAAAATGAATTCATAGTTAATGTGATTTTCATGCATGACGGAAAGCAAGCGATTATAGCATTCATTAGCTACTTCTTCTTCAAAATACATAGGTACCACGATTGAAATTAGTTCTTTCATGCTTTACCTCCTATCGAGTGATTGTTTGTGTGCTTAAACGTCCATATTTTATTAAGAAAAAAATTAAAAAACATTCCTATACAAGTAGACAACAGTTGTCCAATTATCGGATTAGCAGGTGTATAGTGTACAAGAAGGAATAAGCAAGATGTATTAATTGCTAAAGTAATAAGGTTTACGATGAAAAATTGAGCTAACATCCATTTATGTACAGTTGCTTGAAACACCCACGATTTGTTCCAATAGTAGCTGTTTATGACGCCAATGAAATAGGATAGTACGTTAGCCAATATATAATTCATATCAAAATGAATGAGTGCTAAGTAACTGATAATAGTGAGCAGGGTATTCATTATACCTACGAATCCGAATTTCAGGAATTTTATCACGGTTGCATAATCCCTTCCATTTAATTTATCTCTTCACATTTTGCCTGTGGCTTATTTTTAGTAAACCGTACTAGTAAATAAGATAGAATCACTGAAATACCAAACCCTTCGAGCAGCATAAAGCTTGGAAAAATAAAGAATCGATAGCGAGTTTGAATTTCAATAAGCAAGTGAATAAGAACGTATCCTATGATTAGTAATAAAAACAGTGTATACGGATATTTATCCTGCTTTTTCAGGAATAAACATATAAGTCCAATAATGGAAATAATAGTAGTTGAAACGTAAATGATTCTTTCATAAATTTGAGCAGCACTAATTAATTTCTCTTTATTAAAAGGTACATCTTCTTGAGGAGTTAATGAAATACTCCAAAATGTAGATGCATCCGTTCCTCCCCACATATTCAGGAATTTAATGTGAAAGAGATCTAAAAGTTGCTCTTTATCTGCTACACGCTCTTTAATTACTTCTTTTTCTGCTTCAGCTCGTTTTTCTCCAATTGGCATACCCATAAAACGACTAGCATCCTCTGAAGAATAAGAACCGCTTGTTTCATAATTAAAGCCAATAACGAATTTCCATAAAGGATCTCTGTTACTTAAAGGATATTTAGAAATACCGCTCGCTACAAAAGAGTAGTTGATCAGCGCATTTGCAATAAAAAAAGTAGCCAGTACGCCTACGAGGTTTTTTCCTATTTTCTTTCGACGAGTTTTTAACTCAGCAGCATCCTTCGCTTTAATGTAAGGTTGAAGAATTTGCAAGATGAAATAAATGAAAACAGCAACGATAATAATGGGTCCCAGAGGGCGCATTAAATTTCCTAACGACAATAGAAGACCAATATAAAGCCAGCTAAACTTGTTATGAGCAAATCTTTTTATAATAAGGTAAAAAGCTGCATAAAATAAAAAAGTAGCTAAATGCTGATTGGTTAACACTGAGCTGTAGAGAATGTTCGGAATGTAGAACGCATATAGGAAAGCTGCCATTCTCCCAGCAAGTTCGTTAAATACTTTAGCGCCAATTAGATAAATAAAAATAACGGTTCCAGTAGAATAAAAAATATTTAACAATTTTAATGTGAAAATGCTATCTCCAAAACAGCGAATAACAATAGATTCATAGAATGAAAAGCCTAGCTGATATACCCATGTAGTGAAATAAATGCTTTGGTTAAATTCATAATTTCCTTTTGCGATATTACGTGCGGCATCTAACATGACAAGAAAGTCAGATTTTACAGGTGTTTGAACAGAAAGCATCCATGCTAATCGAACACCTAAGGTCAAAACAATCAGTAAAATAAAAAAAACAGTTTTGTTCATGTATCTACTTGCAATAGCTATTAGAAAAATGACAAGGAAAGTGATACATATTCCTTCAATAATAAATGAATTACTTAAAGCCAAGCCTTTTAAGTCCAATGAATTTGTCATCGCACTATAACTGCCCCATAGAGACCATGTAAGAATCATGACACATAAAAGAATCAGGCTTTTGGATAAAAATGAGTTAAGCATATTACCTCCTGCAAATTATTTCAAAGATAAGGTACAAAATTCCTACCCTATGATACCATATTTTATTATTTTGTATATATTTTTCTTATAGAGTATAATGTTAGATTGTTCTGAAATTACAACAGCGGCACAACGTGTAATAAAAGGTTCAGTGGAGTAGGCAGTGATTTAGTAATAGATAAAAGAGGTTGGGAAAAAAGGATTTTAGTCGAAGCGAAAAACGAACCATTAATCATCATGTTTGATTGGGGGTTCGTTTTTTATGGTGCACGTAGGTTTCATTTGTTTAGTTCTTTCCAGCAGTTGATTGGAGGGCAAGACGAAGAATCCCGCGGAAAGCGAAGTTTTGCACGGAAATCAACAGAGGTGTCACAAGCAATCCCTGCTAGCTTATTTATTCTATTTGTTTCCCTTTAGACTTGCTTGATTTAGTTATGTCTCAATCTCTTCTTTTTTATAATGTATTTTCTGATGCGAACAGCTTTTATGTTTTAAATCGATCTTTTAATAAATTCCATAGGGAACTCACTCCGAGACTAATGCTGATCAGAATTCCTGATAAAGCTACTATTAAAGCGATATATTCAAAGATAGAAAACTGCTTCATACTATCCCAATTGATGTTTCCCTTTAGCTCGCTAATAACTAAATTCATTCCGTAAATACCGGAAAGAACGGTATAAATCGTTAAAATTAATAATAAGTAATTGTGACGCTTGGCCGCGATTTTCTCTTGATTTTGATACAAAGTACCAAGGGTTTCTTTGACTTCTTGATAAAGAGAATTGATGTGGAAGATTTTTTTAAAGAGCTCAGAAAACTCTTGACCTTCCGTGCGAGAGCTAATTTCTAAAAATAAATATTTACCTGAAAATACAGTAATAGAGCGAATTAGTCGCTCGATGCCCTCTGAATTTTTATGAAACGTGAGCTGAGAATACTCATAGGATAGTTTTAGCAACACGATTTTATAGAAAAAATGCAAAAATAAATTATAGTAATGTTGGCCAAATAGATGATTCATCAAAAGCTGATCCGTTTTAGAGTCTGTCGATTTAGAAATACACGAAAACACATGGTCTGTTATAACGTAATAGGTTTCAGGAGCCCATCTGGAATACACGTGTTTGGTATTATACGTTTTAATATACTCATGGTTGTGTGCAGAGATAAACGGTTTCCCGTCAGGCGTATAGCTATTTAGCTGCCCAGTACGAAATAAAGTTGTGGAGTTAATTTCTTGCTCTTGATTTACCGTTACATAACTTAATACAAACATCCGTTCATCGATAAAATAAGGAAGACTCCCGACGTGCTGTTCACGCGTCGCTTCTTTTTTGATGTGTTCGTTCAAAAATGGCGCGAGCTGTGAAAAAATGTAATCCTGTACTTTGCTATAGCGATGATGTTCATAGGTAATGGTGGATCCATGCTCTTCAGCAAGCTTCGGTTCTAATACACGAAAATGATTCATGAATTCTAAAATGTCATCATAGGTGTAATGATTATGACTCATCTCAGTGCGAATGGTCATGACGCCAATTTCAAAAGGACATAAAAAAACATCCACAGACAGCACGTTGCTAGACACGGTGGTGGAGGAAGTTTGTAGCGTAACGGTATGGTCTATTTTTTTTGAAAATCGAAGCAAGCCTTCTTTTTCGCACGAATCAGGAAATAGAATACATTCAATGTAAGGAAGAAAATATTGATCCAAGCTATCATGAGATACGTAATACTGTTCTCCGTAGTATTCTTTTTCTACATGTTTGTTTTGAATGGAAAAAAACTCAAACATATTTGCTTCTAGTGCATGAACAAGCTGCTCTTTATTTTTTCGATCAAAGGAAAAAGGAAAAAGAAACATGTTCATTGCTTTGGTAGGCATAATAGTTTGAAATGGTTCTGTTTTCCTTGGTGTATTGGTCATAAACTACATCCTTCTTATAGTCGGTTGTATTTTTTTTGAGAGTTGAAAAAATGCAGACAGAAAGTAAAAGGTAAAACAGGCTTTATAAAAACCGCTCTACCTGCCTGTAATGATTCGACGTATTATTTATAATATGCCAATTTTTTTAGAAAACAAACGTAAAAAAAACCAACTAACATCATGATTAGTTGGTTTTACATACAGTGTGTGATTAGTGAATCGTGCGATATACACCAGTGACTTTTCCTAAAATCGTTACGTGGCGAAGAATAATAGGCGCCATCGTTGAATTTTCAGGCTGTAAACGAACGAAATTTTCTTCTTTGAAGAAACGTTTTACCGTTGCTTCGTTGTCCTCGGTCATAGCGACCACAATATCTCCGTTATTAGCAGTTTGCTGCTGACGTACGATTACCATATCGCCATCTAGAATACCTGCTTCAATCATACTTTCTCCCATAATTTCAAGCATAAACACATGATCATCTGGAGAAACGAATTTATCTGGAAGAGGGAAATATTCTTCCACATTTTCAACGGCTGTTATAGGAAGACCCGCTGTTACTTTACCGATAACAGGAACATTAATGACATTGCTTTTAGGGATGTTTACTTCGTCTAGTTGAAGAACTTCGATTGCTCTTGGTTTTGTTGGATCTCTGCGAATTAACCCTTTGCTTTCTAAACGAGCTAAATGCCCGTGTACAGTGGAGCTAGAGGCTAATCCCACCGCTTCCCCAATCTCACGAACAGAAGGCGGATAACCTTTTAATTTTACTTCGTGCTTAATAAAATCTAGTATGTCTTGTTGACGTTTTGATAGCTTCATATTTTTCACCTCGATTTTAGCTATTCTTTAGGTGAATTATACCACGTGATGTGTCAATATACAAACATAAGTTCGAAGAATTCCATTGACAGAAACAAATGTTCTCAATAAAATAAGAACATATATTCTGATAGGGGGATCATAATATGCACCAATTCTTACATTCTATGAAACATTACGCTATTTTTTTTGCAGTTATTGCTGCACTTACATATGTATTGACGCTGGTTTTAGGAGCGGATAAAGTAGATTTAGACAAATATTCAACGGTTACTATTACAAAAGGAGATACACTTTGGGACTTGTCCAACAAGTATCATAATCACCATCATTTGACCACCAATGAATTTGTCAAATGGGTTGAAGACGTCAATGATCTAAACTCAGACACTGCCCAGTCTTTATCTCCTGGAGATAAATTATATATTCCTGTTTTAAAAAAAGAGTTACATAATCAAGTGGCAATTGAACAGTAGTGTGTAACGGCCGTTCCTGAATATTGTTAGAAGCCGAAAAGGTCGTGATAAAAGTGGACGCCATTATTTATTGCCGTGTAAGTACGGATAAAAAAACCCAAGAAACATCTTTACAGCGCCAGCAAGAAGAATTAAAAAAGCTTGCTGATCTTCACCATCTAAACGTAAAAAAAGTCGTAATGGAAAAAGCAAGCGGATATGACGTAGACAGAGAGGGTATATTGGATGTTCTTCATACAATGAAAGAAGAAAAAATATCTGTGCTGCTCATTCAAGACGAAACGCGATTAGGCAGAGGAAATGCCCGAATTGCGCTTCTTCATGCTTTTCATAAAGAAAATGCTACGATTTATACGATTAGTCATCAAGGTCAGCTTCAGCTTTCAGAATCTGATTCGATGGTGTTAGATATTATTAGCTTAGTGGAAGAGCATCAGCGGAAATTACATAATGCTAAAATTAAAAGAGGAATGAAAAGAGCCGTAGAAAACGGTTATCGTCCGCAGCAAAATTTAAAAAATCAAGGAGTTAACTCAGGAAGAGAAAAAAAAGAAGCGCCGATTGAAGAAATTGTCCGCCTTCGTCATAACGGCTTAACCTTTGCTGAAATTTCAGTTACGCTAAAAGGTTTTGGTTATAATATTTCAAAAGCAACGGTACATCGTCGCTATCAAGAGTATCAAGAGAGTGCTCAATCTCTTGATAAAACGAAAGAGATTTAGTAAGATGACTACATGTTGCCGGAACGGTTCGGTAATTTTAATTATTGATTATAAGGAGATAGGTTTTATATGCTATCAAAAGATAAACTTGCTCGTATTAATGCTCTTTCAAAAAAGGCAAAGGCTGAAGGTCTGACAGAATCTGAAGCGAAAGAACAGCAAGAGCTACGTCAGGAATATTTAAAAGTTTTCCGACAATCTATGACAAACCACCTTCATACGATTAAAGTTGTGGACGAGGAAGGTAAAGATGTTACGCCTAAGAAGTTAAAAGAGAGCAAAAAGAAGCGTCTTCACTAAGACGTTCTAGTAAAACTAGAGGGAGAGTTCCCTCTAGTTTTTTGTATATTTTTAATAAGGCACACAAAAACTGTAAAAGTGGAAATTTTTTTGGTTCAAGTATTGTACAAATAAGCAAATCATTAGTATGATAACATATGTACATAGTTTTGAAAGGGATGAAGAGTATGACACAACGTATTGAAGATCTTTCGATTGCAACAATTCGTACTTTATCAATCGATGCGATTGAGAAAGCAAATTCAGGTCACCCAGGTATGCCAATGGGAGCTGCTCCAATGGCATATACATTGTGGACAAAATTTATGAACATCAATCCAAAGAATCCAAACTGGTTCAACCGTGACCGCTTTGTATTATCAGCAGGACACGGATCGGCACTATTATACAGCTTGCTTCATTTAGCTGGATATGACTTATCAATTGAAGACCTTAAAAACTTCCGTCAATGGGGAAGCAAAACACCAGGTCATCCAGAGTTCGGTCATACAGCAGGTGTTGATGCAACAACTGGTCCACTAGGACAAGGTATTGCAATGGCTGTTGGTAAAGCAATGGCAGAACGTCATTTAGCTGAAACATACAACAAAGAAGGTTTAGAAATTGTAGACCACTTTACGTATGGTATTTGTGGTGACGGAGACTTAATGGAAGGTGTATCTGCTGAAGCAGCTTCATTAGCGGCACACTTAAAATTAGGACGCTTAGTTGTTTTATACGATTCAAATGATATTTCTTTAGACGGAGATTTAGATCGCTCGTTCTCTGAGAACGTAGAAGATCGTTTCAAGGCTTACGGATGGCAAGTAATTCGCGTTGAAGACGGCAATGACTTGACAGCGATTGCAAACGCAATTGAAGAAGCAAAAGGCGATTTAACACGCCCAACGCTAATTGAAGTAAAAACAACAATCGGATTTGGTTCTCCAAACCACGCGGGTACTTCTGGCGTGCACGGTTCTCCATTAGGTTCCGATGAAACAAAATTAACAAAGGAAGCTTATGCATGGACATTTGAAGAAGATTTCTATGTGCCAGAAGAAGTGTATGCTCACTTCAAAGCTACAATTGCTGAAGATGGCCAAAAGAAAGAAAACGAATGGAACGATGTATTTGCACAGTATAAAGAAAAATATCCTGAACTAGGTCGTCAATTTGAACTAGCAGTAGAAGGAAAGTTACCTGAAGGCTGGGAAGAAACGCTTCCAGCATACGAAACGGGTTCAAGCTTAGCTAGCCGTGCTTCTTCTGGAGAAGTATTAAACGCAGTAGCACAAGCTGTACCTCAATTCTTCGGCGGTTCAGCTGACTTAGCTGGGTCAAATAAAACAATGATTAAAGGTTCAGAAGACTTCACTGCAGCTGATTACAGCGGACGTAATATTTGGTTCGGTGTACGTGAATTTGCAATGGGAGCTGCATTAAACGGTATGGCTCTACACGGCGGTGTAAAAGTATTCGGAGGAACATTCTTTGTATTCTCTGATTATCTTCGCCCAGCAATTCGCTTAGCAGCTTTAATGAAGCTTCCTGTAACATATGTCTTCACACATGACAGTATCGCAGTTGGAGAAGATGGCCCAACACATGAGCCAATTGAACAATTGCCATCACTTCGTGCAATGCCAGGTCTTTCAGTGGTTCGTCCTGCAGATGCAAATGAAACAGCTGCTGCATGGCGCTTAGCATTAGAATCAACTGACCGCCCAACGGCGCTTGTATTGACTCGTCAAAACTTGCCAACGCTTGAAGGTACAAAAGAAAATGCATACGAAGGCGTGTCTAAAGGCGCGTACGTTGTATCTAAAGCTGGTAAAGACCAAGCGGATGCATTAATACTTGCAACAGGCTCTGAAGTAAGCCTAGCAGTAGAAGCACAAAAAGCATTAGCTGCAGAAGGCATTGATGTATCTGTAGTAAGTATGCCTGCATGGGATCGTTTCGAAGAGCAATCTGCTGAGTACAAAGAAAGTGTTATCCCTAAATCAGTGAAAAAACGTTTAGGTATTGAAATGGCTTCTACACTTGGCTGGGAACGCTATGTTGGAGACGAGGGACAAGTTCTTGGTATTAATCACTTCGGTGCATCTGCTCCTGGTGAAACAATCATGAAAGAATTTGGTTTTACAGTTGAAAATGTAGTAGCAAAAGTGAAAAGCTTGCTTAATGCATAATTCTTTTTTACAAGAAAGAGCAGACTCCTATGGTCTGCTCTTTTTTTTCGACAAAAAAACAAAGAAATTTTTTCATCGATAGACAAGCATTGCGTACACCATTCGGTATAATGGTACAAAAAAGAACGAGCCGAAAGGGAGGATGAATCGTGAGAACGTATGAAGTATATTTAATGGAGGAAGAAGTTGCATCATCCTATTTTCGAAGAGAAAAGCTCATTTATCAGCTGCTGATTGAATATAAAATGAAACGTCACTTGCAGGAAACGCATTTACAAAAACAAGTTCATTACATTACTCGCCAACTGCCCAATTCATTTATTCAACGAGAATTACTTCAGGCGTTTTCTCATTATCCTCATTTTTTTACTCATCAAGAGACGTTTGTGCTGGAATATCCTCATAAAAAAAGTCGAGCATCTATAAAATTAACGAATCGCTGTATAACAATTGAAGGAGATGGCAATGTTGATGCTGAGACAGCTTTTTTTGAAGTATTACGCAAGCTAGATCCTTGTTTTTTAGCAGTGAATTATGGAACGGATGAATACGGCTGGCTGAGGCCTGTGAAAACAAGAAAATTTGTGTAATTATTTAAGGAAATTGGAACGGAAATATTGTATAATAGCGTATGGTCTAGTACACTGTAAGTTAGACAACACGAAGGAGGAAGTAATACCATGGGAATGTATATTCTAGTTGGTGTTCTAGCATTAATTGTTGGGATAGCGCTAGGATTTTTCATTGCTCGTAAGTATATGATGAGCTATCTGAAGAAAAATCCACCAATTAATGAACAAATGTTAAAAATGATGATGATGCAAATGGGCATGAAACCATCGCAGAAAAAAATTAACCAAATGATGAAAGCAATGAACGGCCAAATTAAATAATGGTTAATTGGACAGACACTCTCTATTCAGAAGGGTGTCTTTTGTTTTATGATAGAGATAAGAAAATGGTTGTGGGGCTAGGGGGATACGATGAAAATTTTTCGAGAGTTATGGTGGTTTTTCAAACAGGAAAAAAAGTCTTACATAACGGGGATAGCGCTGCTCATTATTGTGGCAGCATTAGAACTTCTCCCGCCTAAAATTATTGGTTTAACGGTAGATGGCATTAAAGAAGGGACGCTGAATGGAAAGCGCTTAATGCAGATGGTTGGCATTTTGCTAGGAGCTGCTGTTGTGGCCTATTGCACAAGATACATATGGCGTATTATGATATTTGGTTCATCTGTTAAACTAGCCAAGCAGCTGAGAAATACCCTCTACACTCATTTTACAAGGATGAATCAGGCCTTTTATCAGCGGCGGCGAATTGGGGATTTGATGGCCCATGCAACGAATGATATTCAAGCTATTCAACAAACTGCAGGTTCGGGCGTTTTGACGCTCGTGGATTCCATTGTCACAGGAGGGCTTGTTCTATGCACAATGGCCCTAACAATCAGCTGGAAATTAACGCTTATTTGCCTTATTCCTATGCCGCTTATGGCCGTTTTAACAAGTTACTATGGTACATTGCTTCATGCGCGGTTTCATCACGCACAAGCAGCATTTTCTACTTTAAATGATAAGGTTCAAGAAAGCATTAGCGGAATTAAAGTCATTAAGACGTTTGGGGAAGAAGCAGCTGATGTCGAAGAATTTCGTATGAAGTCTGCAGATGTTGTTCAAAAGAACATGAAAGTAGCACGAGTAGATGCATTGTTTGATCCGACCATTTCGATTATTGTAGCACTTTCTTTTTTACTTGCTCTTATTTTTGGCAGCAAGATGGTGATTAGTGAAGAGTTAACACTGGGACAGCTTGTTACCTTTACAACTTATTTGGGCCTTCTTATTTGGCCGATGCTCGCGTTTGGCTGGCTATTTAACATTGTGGAACGAGGAAGAGCCTCATATGACAGGGTATTTTCTTTATTAAAAGAAGAAAATTCGATTGAAGAAGCAGCGCATCCTAGTGTTGAACTGCCAACAGGAAATATTGAAGCTGTTATTCATAGGTTTTCGTATGGTAAAGAAGACGAATACACGTTAAACGAAATTTACTTTACACTTTCTCGCGGTCAAACGTTAGGGATTGTCGGAAAGACGGGTGCTGGGAAAACCACGCTTTTAAAGCTGTTGCTTCGTGAATTTGATGTAAGCGACGGAGCTGTTTTATGGGGAGGAAAAGACATTAAAGATTATGCTTTTGATTCACTGTACAAAAGCATTGGATATGTTCCTCAAGATCACTTTTTGTTTTCAACAACAGTCGCTGCTAATATCGCGTTCGGAAAAGAAGACGCAAGCAATCAAGAAATCCAAGAAGCGGCTAAAGTTGCAAATGTACATAAAGACATCCTCGATTTTACAGATGGCTATCAAACAATAGTAGGTGAAAAAGGCGTTTCGTTATCTGGTGGACAAAAACAGCGTATCTCGATTGCAAGAGCTCTTCTATTAGATCCTGAGCTTTTAATTTTAGATGACTCGCTATCAGCGGTAGATGGAAAAACGGAAGCGGGTATTTTACAAGCGCTAAAGCAAAAACGTCAAAATCGAACAACGATTATTACAGCGCATCGGCTGAGCTCGGTTACTCATGCAGACCTGATTCTTGTCCTTGATAAAGGGAAAATTATTCAGCGAGGAACTCATGAGGAACTGCTTAGCGTGAGCGGCTGGTATCGGGATATGTACGATAGACAGCAGCTTGAACGTGCGGTAGAAGAAGGAGAGACGAAAAATGAAAATTGAGCATTCTTCGGTACATAAACGTCTGTTTCACTATACAATTCCGCATAAAAAATCATTTTTTTTAGCGTTCACTCTATTATTAATTGCTACGGCTGCTGATTTATTAGGGCCCATTTTGATTAAAATTTTCATTGACGATTATTTAACTCCTAAGTATTTGCCTCTTCAGCCTCTGGTGTGGCTTGCAAGCAGTTATTTGCTTTTACAGCTTTTAAAAATTGTCGTTCAATACTTTCAGCTTCTGCAGTTTCAGAAAATTGCGCTTCAAATTATTCAGCAGATTCGAATTGACGTTTTTTCTCATGTTCATCGTCTGGCGCTTCGCTTTTTTGACAACACGCCAACGGGAAGCCTTGTTTCTCGAATTACAAATGACACGGAAGCTATGAAAGAAATGTTTGTAGAAGTCATCGCGGTTTTTATTCAAAATGGGGTATTTTTGATTGGTATTTTTATAGCGATGTTTATGCTAGATGTGAAGCTGGCTTTTTACTGTTTAGTTCTTCTCCCGTTTATTTGGGGACTTATGAAGCTTTATCAGCATTACAGCGCTATTTACTACGGACAGCTCCGAGAAAAGCTAAGTCAGTTAAATGCCAAGCTTCATGAGTCTTTGCAAGGCATGTCCATTATTCAATTATTTCGTCAAGAAAAGCGGCTTCGCTCGGAATTTGAAGAAATTAATGATGAGCACTACAAAGCGGGCATGCGCAATATTAAGTTAGATGGTTTGCTACTGAGGCCTGCTGTCGAAATTCTTTATATTTTAGCCGTTATTCTTGTGCTCAGTTATTTTGGCATTTCCGTAGCTGACAGTCCTGTTAAAATTGGTGTTCTTTACGCGTTTATCAACTATTTGGATCGTTTTTTTGAGCCCGTTAATGAAATGATGCAGCGTCTTTCTATGTATCAGCAAGCGATGGTATCAGCCTCCCGGGTATTTGATTTGATGGATGAGGAAGAAAAAAATCCAGTGATGACAGGAGAACAAAAGCAGGGGGTACAAAAAGGAACGGTAGAATTCAAAAACGTCACGTTTTCCTATGACGGTGTTCGAGATGTGCTTTCTGATATATCATTTACGGTAAACGAAGGAGAAACAGTGGCTTTAGTAGGCCATACTGGAAGCGGCAAAAGCTCCATCATTAATTTATTAATGCGTTTTTATGAGCAGCAAAAAGGAGACATTTTGATCGATAATAAACCACTGTCGTCCTTTTCAAATAAACAGCTTCGAGATCAGGTAGGGCTGGTGCTGCAAGATGCCTTTTTATTTGCCGATACCGTAAAGCGAAATATTACGCTGCATGAAGACCATTTTTCTGATGAACAAGTAAAAGCAGCGGCGAAATTTGTGCAAGCTCACGCATTTATCGAAGCTCTTCCTAATAAGTATAATGAAGTGCTAGTGGAAAGAGGTTCAACTTTATCAAGCGGTCAGCGTCAGCTCTTAGCATTTGCAAGAACGGTGATTCGAAACCCTAAAATCCTTATTCTTGATGAAGCAACAGCCCATATCGATACAGAAACGGAAGAAGCGATTCAAGAAGTGTTAAGAGATATGGGAAAAGGCCGCACAACGATTGCGATTGCACATCGTTTATCAACTATTCAACACGCCGATTGTATTTTAGTATTGCATAAAGGGAAAATCGTCGAAAAAGGAACGCATGCTGAACTGCTAGATAAAGGCGGTTTGTACTATAATATGTATCAGCTTCAGCACAGTGAAAAAGAGGAAAATTTCAATAAAGAAACAGGAGTAAAAGAGATTTATAAAGAATTGATAGAGTGAAGGTGAAAAAAAGAAACAACCTTCATGAAGAGGTTGTTTCTGTTGTTTGAGCAGGGAATTCATTGTAAACGTTTAATAAATGATCTAATTCTTGACTATGTTTAATAGCAGGTGGAGAGTTTAATCCACTTACTCGGACTATGCGGATGAGTTCTTCTCGTTTCTTTTCAATCGCTAATAGAATATCTTTTTTGGCCAATGCTATGTATCCCTTCTAACAAGTCGTTTACCTAATTATACAAGATAATGGTACTATTTGAAAGAAGTGAGATAAGACAATTTGGTTACAAAATGGTAACGAAAAAGAACAAAAAGAACAAAAAAGGGAAGTGGGAAATGTGGGAGATTTAAATTTATTTTTGGCATTTGGCGCAGGCTTTTTATCGTTTATTTCACCCTGCTGTTTGCCTTTGTATCCAGCTTTTTTATCGTACATAACGGGAGTATCAGTCAGCGAGCTAAAGGAAGGCGCTAAGTCACATCAGCGCAAAGCTTTTATTCACACAGCTTTTTTCCTGCTGGGATTTTCTGTTATCTTTATTATGATTGGTTTTGCGACATCCTTTATTGGTCAGTGGTTTTTTAACTATAAGGATTTAATTCGGCAGATTGGCGCTATTCTTATTATTTTCTTTGGTCTAGTTGTACTAGGGATTTTTAAGCCTCGAATTCTTATGCAGGAACATAAAGTTCAATTCGCCAATAAGCCGGCTGGACTCTTAGGTTCTTCTTTTATTGGTATGGCTTTTGCTGCCGGCTGGACTCCTTGCACGGGACCTATTTTAGTATCGGTTATGGCGCTTGCAGCGACAAACCCAGGCTCCGGTCTTTTGTACATGATAACGTATTCACTTGGGTTTTCTATTCCGTTCTTTATCATGACATTCTTTATTGGAAAAATGAACTGGTTAAAAAAACATATGAATTCCATGATGAAAGTTGGCGGATACGCAATGATTGGCATGGGGTTTATTTTATATTTTGACTGGATGACAAAAATTATTATTTATACAACGAGCGTATTTGGAGGGTTTACGGGCTTTTAAAAAGGGAAAATGATACAAAAAAGAATCTGGAAGTTGGCAGGTTCTTTTTTGTTTTTTAAAGACCAAACGTTCATTTTAGCTCTTAGGAAATAAGCAAGAATATGACTCGAAAAAATATATAGAAAAAATTTATTTTTACTATATCTTCTATAAATACGGAGTGATACAATGAAATCGTCATATTTTTAATTGTTAAAAAGAGGTGTATAAATTGAAAGATATTTTGTTAATCTTGCTTTTGCAACTGATCTATGTACCGATCTTGACGCTGCGCACAATTTTTTTAGTCAAAGGTATGAGTATGTATGCCTCGGTTTTTGGATTTGTTGAAGCGTTAATTTATGTATTTGGCTTATCCCTAGTATTTTCAGGAGATCAAAGCACGCTTGCTATGGTTGTATACGCGGTTGGATTTGGAGTGGGAATTATACTTGGAAGTTATATCGAATCTAGGCTTGCTATCGGATATACAACATTCTTAGTTAACCTTATGACCAAAAATGAAGAGTTAATTAACCGCCTTCGACAAGAAGGTTTTGGTGTTACTGTGTACCAAGGTGAAGGAAGAGACAGTGCACGCTATAGATTAGACATTTTAACAAAAAGAAGTAGAGAAGAAGAGCTATTAGCATTCATTGAAGAATATGAGCCTCGTGCTTTCATTATTTCATACGAGCCTCGTAAATTTAAAGGCGGGTTCTTACTAAAAGCAATGAAAAAGCAAAAACAAAAGCAAAAAGCAAAAGCAGATATTACCTCTACTAAATAAAAACAGAAGAGATCCTCTTCTGTTTTTTTGTTGCACTTTTACTTCTGATGTTTTTTGGATTATAATATAAGTACACACTAAACTATAGTAAAGGAAGGATTTCATTGGTTATTGCTTCAACACTTGTCGCAATTTTTATGGCTTCTTTCATATTAGTTGTTCGAATGAAAGCTGCTGATAAACCAACGAATGCAAAAAAAATTATACTTCCGCCTTTTTTTATGAGTACGGGAGCGTTAATGTTTATCTTTCCAATGTTTCGAGTAACGGGTGCAGAACTGCTTGAGGCGTTAATAGCAGGCATGATCTTCTCAATCCTGTTAATTAAAACGTCTAAATTTGAAATTCGTGACGATCATATTTACTTGAAGCGTTCAAAAGCTTTTGCATTCATTATTATTGGTTTGCTTATTATTCGAATTGCAATGAAAATATATTTAAGTTCTTCAATTGATGTTGGCCAGCTTGGCGGTATGTTCTGGATTTTAGCATTTGGTATGATTGTACCTTGGCGCATTGCGATGTACACATCGTACAAAAAGCTCGAACGAAAGCTGCACGATGATCGTCTTGGAAATACAACGATATTAAATTAAAAAAGGTGGCTACGCAGCCACCTTTTTGATTTAAAATAAATGCTGATAGGGGACGGCATCTATTTTTTGCTTTTTTAATGTTTTTAATAAAAATTTATGATCACGTTTAGGCGTAGCTAAGATGTATCCACGTACGATTAAGTCTTCTGTTATAGAGGCGGCTTGTTCCTCAAGTGCTAGTTCCCCAATTTTCCCTGCAATTTTTTGTTTAGCCACATCGCGAAATAGTTCAGGTACTGGTTCAACAAGAACGTTTAATAGCTGCTTTTGATCCGCTGACCAAAGGTGAATGGTTTTGGAAAGATAGTGATCTTGCCAATCAAGTTCAGACATGCCGTCTTCTTTTGGTAAGCGCTTTAAAAATTTTCTGAACATAAAAAATCCGCCGATAGCAAACATGCTCATTAAAAAGACAACCCAAAATAAAATAACCCATAAAAACCAGCCCTCTAGCATATTTTTCACTCCTTTATAAAGAGATTAATCATAACATTACTATATTTATACATTTATTATAAAAGCCTTGTTCCTTTTATGGCAATATAAAATTCCTGCACTTTATGTGAAAAGAGAGTCATTTTTGACTTATATATAAGTTTATATTGACTCATCGATAAGTGAATTATCGTTAGAATTATCTAAAAATGCTTATTTTTCAGCCTTTTAAAAGTTGGCACGTTTTTTGCATATAAACTAATTGAAGAATTATTTAATATGAGAGGAAGATAAAAAATGAGTCAAACTTTTAGCAAAGTAGCAACAAATTTACCGGGAGAAAATGCAAAGCAATTATTAGATAGAAGACACCGTGCCATTCCGAAAGGTGTAAGTTATGGCATTCCGACATTTGCTGATACGGCTGAAGGGGCGATCGTTAAAGATGTCGATGGCAATACGTTTATTGATTTCGTAGGGGCAATTGGCACAATCAATGTAGGACATAGTCATCCAAAAGTAAAAGAAGCGCTTCACAAGCAAGTAGACCGTTTTATTCACACAGGATTTAATGTCATGATGTATGAGTCATATGTAGAGCTTGCAGAAAGATTAGCAGCAATTGCACCTGGTGAATTTGACAAGAAAGTATTACTTTTAAATAGCGGAGCAGAAGCTGTAGAAAATGCAGTGAAAATTGCTCGTAAATATACAAAGCGTCAAGGAATTATTTCATTTAACCGCGGTTTCCACGGCCGTACATTAATGACAATGACAATGACAAGTAAAGTAAAGCCATATAAATACGAATTTGGACCGTTTGCTCCTGAAGTATACAAAGCTCCATATCCTTATGAGTATCGCCGCCCACAAGGATTATCAGTTGAAGCATACGAAGAGTTTATGATCACTGAATTCAAAAACTTCTTAAATACAGAAGTAGCACCAGAAACGATTGCAGCTGTTGTAATGGAGCCAATTCAAGGCGAAGGTGGTTTCATTGTTCCAGGTAAACGTTTTGTGCAAGAAGTGTATCAATTATGTAAAGAGCACGGAATTTTATTTGTATCAGATGAAATTCAAGCTGGTTTTGCACGTACGGGCCGCTACTTCGGTATTGAACACTTTGACGTTGCACCAGATTTAATTACAGTATCTAAATCACTAGGAGCTGGTGTACCGATTAGTGGTGTCATCGGCCGCGCTGAAATCATGGATGAATCTAATCCTGGTGAGCTTGGCGGAACGTACTGCGGAAGCCCTCTTGGATGTGAAGCGGCTTTAGCTGTACTTGATATCATTGAAGAAGAAAAGCTAAATGAACGCGGTGAGTACCTTGGAAAAGTGGTAACATCACGATTTGAAAAATTAGCAGAAAAATATGACTGTATCGGTGATATCCGCGGATTAGGAGCTATGTCTGCTATCGAGCTTGTGAAAGACCGCGAAACAAAAGAAGCGGATAAAGAGCTTACACAGCGCATCGTAAAAGAAGCAAACAAACGTGGATTATTACTGCTTAGCGCAGGAGTATTCGGAAACGTTCTTCGTATCTTAATGCCGATTGTTATTACAGATGAGCAGCTAGAAGAAGGCTTAGCTATTTTTGAAGCAGCACTAGAAGCAAGCGTGCAGCAAACGGTTGAAGTATAAGAGAAATTGAGGCATGAGTGAAGAGAGAACTCTTCACTCATTCTTCATGAATCACAAAGAATGGATATGTTTGGACACTCTATTTATAGATTTTTCATTTTCTGATAAAATAAAATAATAATTATTTTTTGACGAAAAGGTGATTCAAATGACCATTCATAAAAAGCAGATTCAGCAAATTAACGACGAACTTTACGATATATTTGAGTCATCATTTGATGAAATCTTTGTAACTGATGCAAATGGGTATGTATTAGTTGTAAATTCAGAGTGTGAAAAAAATTATGCTTTGAAAGTGGAAGATTTTATTGGAAAGCACGTAAAAGAACTTCAGGAAATGGGCATCTTTTATCCTTCGGCCACGTTAAAGGTGATTGAATCTAATCAAGCAATTGAATTGGTTCAAAAAACAAACTCAGGCCGATATCTTCATGTGCGGACCAGACCAGTATTTACCAATGATAGGCAATTGAAAAGTGTTATTAGCTATTCTCGAGATCTCACAGACTTAATGGAATTAAAACGAAAAGTAGAAGAGATGGAAGAACAGCTTGAAAACTATAAAAAAGAGTTAAACGAATCCGTAGATTTAGAAGGAATCGTAACAAAAAGCGAAGCGATGAAAAAAGTTTTTTCAACCATTCAACGAGTTGCTTCTGTAAATACAACCGTTCTCTTACTTGGAGAAACAGGGGTAGGAAAAAGCAGAGTAGCAAAACTGCTTCATCAGCTTAGTACAAGAAAACAGCAGCCGTATCATGAGCTTAATTGTGCAGCGCTTCCTGAACAGCTTATTGAGTCAGAGCTATTTGGCTATGAAGGCGGTACGTTCACTGGAGCATTTCGCGAAGGGAAAAAAGGGATCATTGAGCTTTCGAACGAAGGCACGCTTTTTCTAGATGAGATTGGTGAACTTTCTCTTTCAGCACAAAGTAAGTTGCTCCATGTACTGCAAGACCGTACAATTCGTCCCGTGGGCTCAACAAGAGCAGTATCAATAGACGTACGAATTATTGCTGCTACGAATCAAAACCTGGAGCAAATGGTCGAAGAAGGAAAGTTTAGACGTGATTTGTACTATCGACTTAACGTGGTGCCAATTACAATCCCACCTTTACGAGAGCGAAAAGAAGATATTCTGCCTCTTGTCTATCAGTTTCTTCATCATTTTAATACGGTATACGAACGTAATGTACGCTTATCACCAAAGGCATTAGATGCATTTTTAGGGCAGGAATGGAAAGGAAACGTTCGCGAAGTGGAAAATATCATTGAGCGTCTGGTTGTTACAGGAGAAGAAATGATTACGCTTAAAGACTTGCCATTTGCAAAAGAGTTTGCTATCGATCCACCTGTGCATACGCTTCCTGAAATGATTGAACATGTGGAAAAAGAAATGGTCATCAAGGCGTTTGAACAGCATAGGTCATCTTACAAAGTAGCCGAACAGCTTGGTATTAGTCAATCACAAGCGAGCCGTAAAATTCGAAAATATGTGTCGGACAGTACCGAACAGTGAGTAGATAAATTTAAGCAGGGAGTGAAGAAATATGAAGCAAGCAAACTTATATATTAACGGAGAATTTGTTTCGGCAAATGATACATACGAAGTGGTAAATCCAGCAACAAATGAAGTAGTAGCTACCGTTGCAAAAGGCGGAGAAAAAGAAGCAAAGCTAGCAGCAGATGCTGCTTATGAAGCGTTTCAAACATGGTCTAAAAAAACAGCAGAAGAGCGCGGTAAATTATTATTTAAATGGCATCAGCTGATCGAAGAACACACCGATGAACTGGCTGAAATCATGACAGTCGAGCAAGGTAAGCCTCTTAAAGAAGCAAAAGGTGAAATTGGCTATGCCAACGGATTCGTTTCATGGTACGCAGAAGAAGGAAAACGCATTTACGGAGAAACAATTCCAGCTTCTTCTCCTAATAAACGATTATTTGCTCATAAGCAGCCTGTGGGAGTTATGGCAGCTATTACACCTTGGAACTTCCCAGCAGCTATGATTACGCGTAAAGTAGCGCCAGCTTTAGCAGCTGGATGTACAGCGGTTATTAAACCGGCAGAACAAACGCCACTAACGGCTCTTCGTCTAGCAGAGCTGGCGCAGGAAGCAGGTATTCCAAAAGGGGTAATGAATGTAGTTACAGGAGATGCAAAAGCAATTGGAGAAGCGTGGCTGCAGGATGGACGCGTACGCAAACTATCGTTTACGGGCTCTACAGAAGTAGGTAAACTATTAATGCGCGGAGCAGCTGATACGGTTAAAAAAGTGTCTTTAGAATTAGGAGGACACGCTCCGTTTATCGTAACGGCAAATGCTGATTTAGATAAAGCAGTAACAAATGCAATTGCTTCTAAATTCCGTAACGCTGGTCAAACATGCGTATGTACAAACCGCATCTACGTGCACGAGTCTATTGCTAAACCGTTCGCAGAGCAGTTTGCAGCGGCTGTTAGTCAGCTAAAAGTCGGAAACGGCTTAGAAGAAGGTACGGATATCGGACCTTTAATCGATGAAAAAGCGTTAGAAAAAGTAAAGCGCCACTTAGATGATGTTGTAGCAAAAGGTGGAAACGTCTTAACTGGAGGGGCTGTACGCGAAGAGGGAAGCGGACTTTTTGTTGAGCCTACGGTTGTAGATGGTGCAACGGATGATATGCTTTGTATGTACGAAGAAACATTCGGACCGATTGCTCCAATTGCGACGTATCAAACAGAAGAAGAAGTTATTCGCCGTGCAAATAACTCGCCTTACGGATTAGCAGCTTATGTGTTCACTGAAAATATTTCAGAAGCTATTCGTATTGCTGAAGCTTTAGAATATGGTATTGTAGGACTAAATGATGGACTACCTTCTACACCACAAGCGCCGTTTGGCGGCTTTAAAGAAAGTGGACTTGGACGTGAAGGCGGACATTACGGAATTGAAGAATATTTAGAAGTAAAATATATTTCTTTAGGCTTTTAATAAAAAGTGATTTCGCTTTCCTGCGAAATCACTTTTTTAGTAATAGTACACGTGGGGAATTTGTGCATGGATTGATTGAAAATTCATGAATGAAAAACAAAACTCCTCAAGAGTACAGCATGCAAGGTCTTCGCAATCGTGAGAATTAAAAAAATCTTCTAGTATAGTTGGTTCGGCGTCTTTAAATAACCAGTGGTGTTCAACATCTTCAAATTTGCCTCGATAAACCTCGCTCAGTCCATAAAAGTCAAATATATCTTCCAACTGCTTTTGGTGCATAGCCATCCCTCCTCTTCTTAGTATAAGAAAAAGAAAGAGATATTAAACAAGCCGTCATACTACTTTGTTTTTTTGAAAAAATCTCGTATAGTTAATAGTAATGACAAGCAAAGGAGTTTCGGCATGTTTACATATATTACGTTATTTGGTTTTCTTGGATTCGCTGTGTATTCGAGTACGTGGATTTATTCCATTGTCAAAAAAGATGGAAGAGCAAAGAAAAATGGAAAGGGTACTCTTATTAGTTTTCTTGTGATGCTTATCGGGTTAGTCGGTATGCAGTTTACATAACTATAGATTATTTTGACATTTTTACCACCTTCACTTATAGTTAACGTTGGGCGAACATATGTATGATTTTGGTTACGGTGCTTGCCTTAAGTTGAAAAAGAAAGAAGGTGGCATATTTGAGATATCACACACATATTGCAACATCGATTGCTGCCGGTGCCGGTGTGGCTATAACAGGAGACGCTTCGTTTACATTTCCTTATGTTGTAGGCATTGCGATTGGAGCGCTGCTTCCTGATATAGATGAACCAAATTCATATATTGGTAGAAGATCTCTTGGTCTCGCAAAAGTCATTAAATCTATTTTTGGACACCGAGGTATCACGCATTCTATTCTTGCAAGTGGACTTATTTTTTATTTACATACGATGTATAACAACGATTTTACATTAGGGATAGCCTATGGATACGCTTTTCATATTCTTGGAGATTTCTTTTCTAAACGAGGGGTACCTTTTTTCTCTCCTCTTAGCAAGAAGAAGTTTAAGCCTCCTTTAACATATGAAACAGGTGGTGGAGCAGAGACTCTCATCTTTTACCTGGCAGTGATAGGAAGTTTCTATATGCTTTATAAGTATCAGCTGTACACCCAGCTGTTTTAAAGAAAGAAGCCATCTGAGTAAATTAGATGGCTTCTTTTACACTTCTACCACATAAAGTTCAGGCGTTTTCATAGGCAGGGTAATGGTAATGCTTGTGCCGTCATTTTCTTCACTTGATACGTGGAACAAACCATTATGCTCGTTAATAATTTTGTTGCAAATGGTTAGTCCCAGGCCTATTCCTCGTTCTTTTGTTGTATAAAAAGGCTCTCCTATATGAGGGATACGCTTTGAGTCAATTCCACATCCGCTATCTTTTATCACAATGCATAGCGTTTCTCTAGCTGATTTTTCAATCGATACAGCCAGCTTGCCGCCGCTTTCCATAGAATCAATGGCATTTTGTATAATATGAATAAATACTTGGGTTAGCTGTGTTTTTTGCCCACTAATGAGCAGGGGATATTCTTTTGGATAATGGCGAATGATGTGGATGTTTTTGACTTCGGCAACTGGTTCAAATTGCTTTAATACCTCATCTAGCAAGTCTGTCATAATAAGGCTTTCTGTATAAGCGTACTCTCGTTTAGCTAAGCTCATAAATTCTGCGATAATATGTTCAATTTGTGAGAGTTCGTGCTGAATGAGATCTCGATAAACCATTGTTTCTTTCGGCTGCTGTGTCTCACTGAACAGTTGTATAAACCCTTTAATGGTTGTCAAAGGATTTCTAACCTCGTGTGCGATACTTGCAGCAAGGTGACCAATGACAGAGAGTTTTTCTGAATTCTGGATCTTTTTCTCTGCTTGTCTTTTCTCGGTTACGTCTCGTGAGATAAATACAAACCCTTCGATTTCTCCAGTAGCTGTGATAATTGGAGCGCCTTTACATTCTAATAAAACGATGGTGCCATTCACGTGAAACTTCCGGTATTCAAATGTGGAGGCATCTTTTGTTTTGCTCATGTTAGCTAAAATAGTCGAGATTAGGTGCTTGTCTTCAGGATACGCATTGATAAGCACATGTTGTCCAATAAGTTCATCAGGATAAACCCCTAATGTTTTAGCGTAAGAAGGAGAAGCGTATTCATAAATGCCATCTTCAGTAATAGCACATACTAAATCATGGGTATGAGATAAAATAGCTTGATGCTTTGGTTCATTGTCATCGGCAATGATTCGACCTTTTAATGGATAAAAAAGCTGATCTTCTTGGTTGGTGAAGGTGTGACGAACTTGAGTGCCGCACATTCTGCAAAAATTATAATCTTCCTTATAGTTACAAGAAGGACAAACGGGCATCGAATCACTCCAATCAGATCTATGCAGTGAGAGAGTTCTCAAGCACATATAATCATTATTATATATTCAAATTATAGGAAAAAATATGAAAAATCAAATGTGCTATAGAGAGGGAAACTGGGCTTGAAAACCCTATAAATGGATTTCAAATACATGTTTTTAGTTGCAAATAGATGCGAAATGGGAATTTTTACACATTTAAAAAATCAAGACATCAAATAAGAGGTATTATTCACCTCTTATTTGATGTCTTGATAATGCTCTAGCGCACGCTCTCTAGCTGCTTTATGATCAACAATTGGAGTCGGATATGTTTTATCAAGCGTAACGTTTGCTTTTTCTAATACGTCTGCTGGAGCCTCCCAAGGTTTATGAATGTAGGAGGAAGGCAGATCTCTAAGCTCTGGAAGCCACTTTTTAATATATTCTCCTTCTTTATCAAATTTTTCTGATTGAGCAGTTGGATTAAAGATACGAAAATATGGCGCGGCGTCTGCTCCCGAGCCTGCAACCCACTGCCAGCCCATTGTGTTGTTAGCTAAATCTGCATCTACTAAGGTATCAAAAAACCAATTGGCTCCGTGTTTCCAATGAATTAAAAGATGCTTTACTAAAAAGGAAGCAGCTACCATTCGAACTCGATTGTGCATAAACCCTGTTTCCCACAGCTCCCGCATTCCGGCATCGACAAGGGGATAGCCGGTTTTTCCATTTTTCCAAGCTTGAAGCTCTTCTTTGCCGTCCGCCCACTGAAATTGCTTGAATTTTTCATTCAGCGGTTCACTTGTAGTGTGTGGGAAATGATAAAGCAGCTGATAAGCAAAATCTCTCCATACAAGTTGACGAATAAACATTTCAGCTTGATGGTCAAAGGCATCAGAGCTTACTTTTTCTGCTTTAGTTCTCAAATAATGATAAAGGACTCGAACTGAGAGCTGTCCTGTAGAAAAATAAGGAGATAGAAATGAATTTAATGCTTCAGCGGGAAAATCTCGTCCTTTTTCATAGTGAAGCAACTTCTTCTTTAAAAACGTTTTAAAGGCATTAACAGCGCCTTTTTCCGTAGCTTCCCACGTCGACTTAATCGTTTCGTCCCAGGGGATGCTTGGAAGTAAATCGAGATCTGAGACGGAAAGAGATTCAATTGGTTTAGAGAAGGCCTGTATGGAAGTAACTTTTTTTACAGCAGAAGATACGGCATGTTTTTGAGAAGCTTTATAGTAAGCTGTAAATACTTTATAAGGATCTCCATTTTCTTTTGTGATTTTCCAAGGTTCATGAAGGAGAAATCCTTCAAATGTGCGAATATTTATTTGTTGCTCTGAAAAAAAACCTTGAAGCTCTTTATCTCTTTTTAGCGCATGTGGTTCATAGCGTCTGTTCCAATAAATATCTTGCGCATTCGTTTCATGGAGTAATTTTTGCAACACATCTTTAGGGTTTCCTTTTTGTACAATTAGCGTTCCTTGTATTTGTTCGATCGAAGTTTTAAAGTCATTTAGCGCATGGTGAAGCCACCATTTACTTGCACTTCCCATTGAGTTTTCTTCATGGTCGTCATGGATATAAACAGGTACAACCATTCCTTCTTTAGTTGCGTGAAATAGAGCTGGGTTATCAACCAGCCGAAAATCTTTTCGAATCCATACGATAATGGTTTTATTCATCATGTGCCACCTTTCTATCTGCAATTTGCCTCGATTATAGCTTTTTTCTTATACGTTCTACAATTTTGAATGTGTAGAAAGCCTATTTTCTTATGGACGAATTTCAGATTGATGGTAAAAAGAATAACGTAAACAGAGTAAGAGAATGGGAAGGAGCCCTTAAAAATGAGAAATTCGTATGGAATGAAACAAACCGGACAACCGATATCCAATCCATATATGCAAGCAGCACCTAAGCCTGCTAAAATGCCGCCGATGCCTTCTGCAAAGGAAATGCAGGCAATGCCGATGCACGGAGAAATGCCGCCGATGAAAGACGGAATGCCGTCGATGCATGGCGGAATGAGTCAAATGCCAACTATGCAAAAAGACATGAATCAAATGCCAATGTACGGAGAACTACCGCCAATGCATGGAGGGATGGATCAAATGCCAATGCATGGAGGAATGCCGCCAATGCACGGAGGGATGGGTCAAATGCCGATGCAAGGTGGAATGCCGCCAATGCATGAAGGAATGTGCCAAATGCCGATGCAAGGTGGAATGCCGCCAATGCACGGAGGAATGGGTCAAATGCCGATGCATGGAGGAATGCCGCCAATGCACGGGGGAATGGGTCAAATGCCAATGCAAGGTGGAATGCCGCCAATGCACGGAGGAATGGGTCAAATGCCGATGCATGGAGGAATGCCGCCAATGCACGG